>NZ_JAUMKG010000002.1:0-951252 GCF_030519385.1 Micromonospora sp. C28ISP2-4
GCATCAGCGGAACCCCCGTTTGGGGCAACCTCTCCAACCTACTCGGTCTCGCTTCCGTCGTCAACCTCGTGTCCGAGGTGATCAACTTGGTTCGACCAGACCCACGCTGACGCTCACCGTTTCCGGTGGTCGTTGCTGTCGTGGGTTTCGGCGGACCGGCCGGCGTCGCTCTCGCGACCACCCGCCCGGCTCCCTGCCGGCTTTCGAACTCTACCCGGTCGGCTTCGCGTTCGCAACTCCGTGTTCCGGAGTGTCGAGCACCGCCCGAGTCTCAGTCTGGCTCGGCGTCACCGCCACCAGCCTGGCGCCCGCTCTCGGCCGGTTTGCCCGGCCTCCCGCGTGCAGAGAGAAAGTTACGCGGCCCCGCCCCTGAGGGCAAATCAATGATCGTCATTGGGCGGGCGGGACGGTCCGCCAGAGGGCCACCGTCGAAGGGGGACGCCGGGAGCGGCGTCGTGTCAGAGTGGTCGGCATGGATGATCCGTCCCCGGTCCCGGCCGTAGCCGAGGACGCTCTGCTCGGCCTCCTGCTGCCGTTCTGGCAGTTGGTGATCGGGGCCGTCGTGCTCGCCGTACTGCTGCTGTCGGTCAGGCGCCTGGCCCGGCGCGGCCCCTCCCGGATGACGACCGCTCTCCTGGTCACTGCGGCGGCGATCGCCGGGATCGCCGCCCTGGGCCTGCTCTTCGGGGGCTGACCGCGGTCAGAGCCGGCGGTTGGCCAGGCTGGGCAGCTCCGCGCGGATCGTCCGCAGACGCTCCAGGTCGAGCTCGGTGACGGCCAGCCCCGGACCGTCGGCGACCTGGCTCAGCACCGTCCCCCACGGGTCGACCACCATGCTGCGCCCGAAGCAGGTCCGGCCCGGGTCGTGGTCGCCTGTCTGGCCCGCCGCCGCCACGAAGCACTGGTTCTCGATCGCCCGGGCCCGCAGCAGCACCTCCCAGTGGTCCCGCCCGGTGTGCATCATGAACGCCGCCGGCACCACGAGCAGTTCGGCGCCGCCGTCGGTCGCGAGCTGCCGGTACAACTCCGGGAACCGCAGGTCGTAACAGATGGACAGGCCCACCCGGAGGCCCTCGACGTCGACCACCACGGGCTTCTCGCCGGGTGCGACGGTCGCCGACTCCAGGTAGGAGACCCGGCCGGGGATCTCCACGTCGTACAGATGGATCTTCCGGTACGCGGCGGCGAGCGCGCCCTCACGGTCGAAGACCAGGGAGGTGTTCCAGGTGTGCGCCGGGTCCGGACCCGCCTCGTGGAACGAGCCGGCGATCACCCACATGCCCAGCCTGCGGGCGGTCTCCGCGAAGAACCGCCCCACCGTGCCGTCGACCGACTCGGCCGGCGGCATCCGGTCGGCGTGACCGAGGTAGTCGACGTACTCGGGAAGGAGGGCGAGATCCGCGCCGGCCGCCGCCGCCCTGATCAGCAGGGCCTCGGCGGCGGCGAGGTTCGCCGCCCGGTCGTCACGGGCGTTGAGCTGGCAGACGGCGACGCGCATGAGGAGAGGGTACGGGCGGAAGCAGGCGCGCAACAGGGCTCAGACGCTGGAGAGGACGAGCGCTGCCGCGGCGAAGCCGAGCCCCGCGACCTGTGCCGGCCGGAGGCGTTCCCGGTCGACGGCGAGCGCGAGCAGGACGGTGCTCGCCGGGTAGAGCGAGGCGATGGCGGCCACCACGCTCAGGTGCCCCCGGCCCGCCGCGGTGAGGAAGAGCGCGTTCGCGGCGGAGTCGAGCAGGCCCGCCGCCGCGGCCCAGCCGAGCACCCGCCGGCCCAGGCGCAGACGTGCGCCGGTGCGGACGGCGAGCGCGAGGCCGAATGCGATGGAGCTGACGCGTACCGCCAGGACCGGCCACATGCCGGCGGTCTCGTCGGCCTGGCCGAGCAGCGCGAAGAAGATGCCGAAGAGCAGCCCGGCGGCCAGTGCGGTGCCGAGCACGCGGCCGGAGACGCGGCGCGCCGCACCGCGCTCCCCCAGGCTGACCAGCCCGATGGCGACCACGGCGAGCCCGGCGCCGCCGAGCGCGACGGCGCCCGGGGAGTGCGCGACGACCAGGCCGGCGACGATCGGCACGATCGCCGCGGTGATCGCGGTGACCGGGGCGACGACGGCCATCACGCCGGTGGCGAGCGCGCGGTAGAGCAGCATGACGCCACCCGCGCCCGCCACACCGGCGAGCAGCCCCCACCCCAGGTCGAGCGCGCTCGGCGAGCCGGGCACCACGAGGACGAGGACGAGCAGCAGCGGAACGCTGAGGATCTGCGACACCACGGTCACGGCGATCGGGTCGGCACGACGGGACGCCTTGCCGCCGGCGAAGTCAGCGGTGCCGAAGGCGAGCGCGGACACGGCGGCGAGGACAATGGGGAGCACCCCGCAGTCGTACCACAATAGTGACCGTGAAGGACAGTGTGATGACCGACGCAAGCGGACGGGTCGGCGCGGTGACCTCCGCTGTCGCCCGCCAGGTACGTGAGCTACGCGCCGCCCGTGGCTGGTCGTTCGAGGAACTGGCCGGCCGGTCCGGGGTCAGCAAGGGCATGCTGGTGCAGATCGAGGGGGCCAGGACGAACCCCAGCATCGGCACGCTCTGCCGGGTCGCCGACGCGTTCGGCGTCAGCATCGCCCGGCTGCTGGAGCCCGCCGAGGAGAGCACCGTACGGGTCAGCGCGGCGGACGAGGCGCCGGTGCTGTGGCGCGGCCCGAACGGCGGCAAGGCGCGTCTGCTCAGCGGCCTCGGCGAACCCGACCTGGTCGAGCTGTGGGACTGGCGGATGGAACCCGGGGAGGCGTTGCAGTCCCCCGACCACGCCCACGGCACCCGGGAGATCCTGCACGTGCTCGACGGCGCCGCGACCGTCACAGTCGACGGCGTCGACCACGAGGTACGCGCCGGCGAAACTGTCGAGTTCCACGCCGACCGGGAACACGGCTACCGCGCGGCCGGCGACGGGCCGCTGCGTCTGATGATGGTGGTGGTCACCCCGTCGGGCGAATGGGACCGGCGGACCCGCTCACGCGGACCGCGCCCGAGCTGACCCGGGCGCGGTCGCGAACGGCGGTTCAGGCCGACTTCTCCTCGCGGTCCCGCCGGCGCCGGCCGGTGAACTCGCGGGGCACGATCGTCGGGTTGACGTTCTCCAGGACCACCTCGCGGGTGATCAGCACCCGGGCGGCGTCGGGGTTGCTCGGCACCTCGTACATCACGGAGAGGAGCACCTCCTCCATGATCGCCCGCAGGCCACGGGCGCCGGTGCCGCGGAGCATCGCCTGGTCGGCGATGGCCTCCAGTGCGGGCTGCTCAAACTCCAGCTCGACGCCGTCCAGCTCGAACAGGCGCTGGTACTGCCGGACCAGCGCGTTGCGCGGCTCGGTGAGGATCCGCACCAGCGCGGAGCGGTCGAGGCTGCGCACGTTGGTGATCACCGGCAGCCGGCCGATGAACTCGGGGATGAGCCCGAACTTCAACATGTCTTCCGGCATGACCTGGCTGAAGATGTCGTCGGTCGACCGCTCCGACACCGACCGGAGGCGGGCGCCGAAGCCGGTGCCGCCGGATCCCGTGCGGGCCTCGATGATCTGGTCGAGCCCGGCGAACGCGCCACCGCAGATGAACAGCACGTTCGTGGTGTCGATCTGGATGAACTCCTGGTGCGGGTGTTTGCGCCCACCCTGCGGCGGCACGTTGGCGACTGTGCCTTCCAGCATCTTCAGCAGCGCCTGCTGCACGCCCTCGCCGGAGACGTCGCGGGTGATCGACGGGTTCTCCGACTTGCGGGCGATCTTGTCGACCTCGTCGATGTAGATGATGCCGGTCTCGGCGCGCTTGATGTCGTAGTCGGCCGCCTGGATGAGCTTCAGCAGGATGTTCTCGACGTCCTCACCGACGTAGCCCGCCTCGGTGAGCGCGGTTGCGTCGGCGATGGCGAACGGGACGTTGAGCATCCGGGCGAGCGTCTGCGCCAGGTGCGTCTTGCCGCAGCCGGTCGGGCCGAGCAGCAGGATGTTGGACTTGGCCAGCTCGACGCCGTCGGTGCCGGAGCCCGGCGCGCCAGCGGCCTCGGCCTGGATCCGCTTGTAGTGGTTGTAGACCGCGACGGCGAGCGCCTTCTTGGCCTGCTCCTGACCGACGACGTAGTTGTCGAGGAACTGGCAGATCTCCATCGGCTTGGGAAGCTCTTCCCACTTCACCTCGCCGGACTCGGCCAGCTCCTCTTCGATGATCTCGTTGCAGAGATCGATGCACTCGTCGCAGATGTAGACACCAGGGCCCGCGATGAGCTTCTTGACCTGCTTCTGCGACTTGCCGCAGAAGGAGCACTTCAGTAGGTCGCCGCCGTCACCGATCCGTGCCACCTACGTTCTCCCTGCACTCGTCGGCCGGAACGCCGGCCCTGACCTGCGGGCGCCGGGGCGCCCGTCCGTCCTGTCGTCCCACCATGCTGTCGGCTCCACCTGATCCGACCGGCGGAGCGGTACAGACCCGACGTTACCCGGTGGCCGGGTTTTCTCCGACCCCCAAAACGGGTGTGTCAGAGGTCGACCGGGAACGATACCCCGACCGACCTCCGACCACACGTTGCTCAGCCCGCGGCGTGCGACGCCAGCAGACCCTTCTTGCGGCTGGTCAGGATCGTGTCGACCAGCCCGTACTCCTTGGACTCCTCGGCCGTCATGATCTTGTCACGGTCGATGTCCTTGCGAACCTGCTCGATCGGGCGGTTGCAGTGCCTGGAGAGCATGTCCTCCAGCTGGGTCCGCATCCGCAGGATCTCCCGCGCCTGGATCTCGATGTCCGAGCCCTGACCGTAGCCACCCTCGGTGGCCGGCTGGTGGATGATGATCCGGGAGTTCGGCAGCGCCATCCGCTTACCAGGGGTGCCCGCGGAGAGCAGCACCGCCGCCGCGCTGGCCGCCTGCCCGAGGCAGACGGTCTGGATGTCCGGGCGGACGTACTGCATGGTGTCGTAGATCGCCGTCATGGCGGTGAAGGAGCCACCGGGCGAGTTGATGTACATGATGATGTCGCGGTCCGGGTCGGTGCCCTCCAGCGTCAGCAGCTGGGCCATCACGTCGTTGGCCGACGCGTCGTCCACCTGGACGCCGAGGAAGATGATCCGGTCCTCGAAGAGCTTGTTGTACGGGTTGGACTCCTTCATCCCGTACGACGTGCGCTCGACGAACGACGGCAGGACGTAACGGTTGTGCACGGCCGCGAACTGGGGCGGCAGGCTCAGGTCGGTCATCGTCAGCTCCTCGGTCAGCTCAGGGTCCCGGCGCCATCCGGAACCTGCGCGGCCCCGATGATCACCTTGTCGATGAAGCCGTAGTCCATGGCCTCCTGGGCGGTGAACCAGCGGTCACGGTCCGAATCCGCCTCGATCTGCGCCTGGGACTGGCCGGTGTGGAACGCGACCCGCTCCTGGAACATCCGCTTGGTGTAGAGCATCTGCTCGGCCTGGATCGCGATGTCCGACGCGGTGCCGCCGAGGCCACCCGAGGGCTGGTGCATCATGATCCGCGCGTGCGGCAGGGCGTAGCGCTTGCCCTTGGTGCCCGCGCAGAGCAGCAGCTGGCCCATGGAGGCCGCCATGCCCATCGCCACGGTCGAGACGTCGTTGTCGATGTACTGCATCGTGTCGTAGATCGCCATGCCGGAGTAGACCGAGCCACCCGGCGAGTTGATCCAGAGGAAGATGTCGCGGTCCGGGTCCTCCGCAGCGAGCAGCAGGAGCTGCGCGCAGATGCGGTTGGCCACCTGGTCGTTCACCTCACTGCCCAGGAAGATGATCCGTTCCTTGAGCAACCGGTTGTAGACCGAGTCGTCGAGGTTGCCAATGGAGTCGCCACCGCGGGCCTCGTTCACCCGGAGCGACTTCTTGGGGATGTGCATGTCGGTCATGGCAGCCCTTCGCTCTCCGTACCGTCCTACCCGACACTAACCGCTCAGCCGGGAGGCGTACTCCCGGTCGGGGCACTGTTCGCTCTCAGCGCAGTCACCCGCACGGCGTACCCCGGAAAGGGTTTCGGCCGCCTCCCGGCGCGCAGCGCGGGACGGCGGCCGACACCCCCGATGATCAGTGCTGGTGGTCGTGCTCGGCCTCGTTCTGGGCCCGCAGCGCGTCGAGGGAGACCTCGTTGCCCGCCGAGTCCTTGATCTTGATCTTCTCCATCACCGCGGCGAGCGCCTTGCCCCGGCGGACGTCACCGAAGACGGCCGCGGCGGCGCCGGAGCGGACCAGCTGGTCGTAGTACTGCTGCGGGGCCATGCCGGCGCGCTGCGCGCGGTGCACGATCTCGTGACCGAACTCGTCGTCGGAGACCTGCACGTCCTCGGCGTCGGCCAGGGTGTCCAGCAGGAGCTGGATCTTGACGCCGTCGGTCGCCGCCTCGGTCAGCTCGGCGTCGATCTGCTCCTCGGTCTTCTCCTCCGCCGCGAGGTATTCCTCCAGGGAGGCGCCGATGCGCTCGAGCTGGTCGACCATCGCGGCCTTGCGGCTCTCGACCTCCTCCTTGACGACGCCCTCGGGCGCCGGCACCTCGGCGGCGGCCACCATCTGCTCCAGGGCCTTGTCGCGGGCGGCGTAGATCTGCTCGACCTGCTTGCCCCGGGTGACCCGCTCCCGCAGGTCGCCGCGCAGCTCGTCGATGGTGTCGAACTCGCTGGCCATCTGCGCGAAGTCGTCGTTGAGCTCGGGGAGCTCCTTCTCCTTGACCGTGCGGACGGTCACCGCCACGTCGGCGTCGCGGCCGGCGAAGTCGCCACCGACGAGCTGCGTGGTGAAGGTGGTGCTGTCGCCGGCGGCCAGGCCGACCAGCGCCTCGTCCAGACCCGGCAGGAGCTGCTTGCTGCCCACCTCGTGCGAGATGTTGCTCGCCGAACCGCCCGGGACCTCCTCGCCGTCGACCGTGGCGTTCAGGTCGATCTGCACGAAGTCGCCCTCCTGGGCGGCCCGCTCGACGGTCTTCAGCGTGGCGAAGCGCTCACGCAGGCTGTTGATCTGCTCGTCGATCTCGCTGTCGGCGATCTCGATCTCGTCGACGGTCACCTCGATGGTGGCCGGGTCCGGCAGGGTGATCTCCGGCCGGACGTCCACCTCGGCGGTGAAGTTGAGCGAGTCACCGTCGTTGAACTCCGTGATGTCGACCTCGGGACGGCCGAGCGTCTTCAGGTCGTGCTCCCGGACCGCAGCCAGGATGTTCTGCGGGATGGCCTCCTGGATCGCCTCGTTGAGGACGGTCCCCCGGCCCACCCGCTGGTCGATCACCGCGCTGGGAACCTTGCCCCGGCGGAAGCCGGGAACCTGGACCTGCTGGCCGATCTCCCGGTACGCCTTCTTGAGGCTCGGCTCGAGCTCGACGAACGGCACCTCGATGGCGAGCCGCACGCGCGTCGGGCTCAGAGTCTCGACGGTGCTCTTCACAGGCGTACTCCTTGACGGATCTGGGTGTTGAGTCTGGGGCGTGATTGCGCGCATCGAGTGTAGGCGAGCCGGCCGACGGCATCGGCAGGGCCCGGGCACCGCGCGGAAAAAACCGGCGGTTCCCGGGACGATCCGGTCGCGAACGACAGTCGGGGTGGCGGGATTTGAACCCACGGCCCCTCGCTCCCAAAGCGAGTGCGCTACCAAGCTGCGCCACACCCCGGTGGCGACGAAGAGTGTATGCCGTCCGGCCCTCCGTGGGGGTGACCGGGGCGCGGCGTGCGGTGTGGCGGGCGGCGCCGGACGCCGTCGGGCGGGCGCGGCGGGCGCCACTTCGGGGAAGTGGCTGGATCCGGGGGCGCAGGAAGGCGCCACCTCGCCGAAGTGGTGTGGATCTTGACGGCCGGCGGCGTGCGCGGGGTACACGCTGCACGGCGGCGGGGGTGATTCGGTACGCTGTCGGCGCGCCCTGCTGTGGTGGGGCGCTCGCGGGCGTAGCTCAATGGCAGAGCTTCAGTCTTCCAAACTGACGGTGCGGGTTCGATTCCCGTCGCCCGCTCAGCGATGGTGGCCCAGGTCAGAGGCGAATTCCGACCTGGGCCGCATCCATACTTATCCCTTGCCCTTGCGGACGTGCCCGCTACGTGTCCGATCACGTTCCTTGGCGATGCTGGCGCTGAGCGCTCCCGCGATGGACTTGTCACGCTCGGCCGTCGCGTGCTGGTAGATCATCGCGGCCCGGGTCGAGCCGTGTCCCATGCGCGCCATCAGGTCAGCCAGGCTGGCACCAGTGCCAGCGGCGAGAGTGTTGCCGGTGTGGCGCAGATCGTGAAAGTGGAAGCCGGGAAGACCGGCGGCAGCCACCGAGGCGGACCAGCCGGCCGCCTTCTGGAAGTTGGAGCGGCGCAAGGCAGCGCCCTTCGCGCCGGTGAATACCAAGGCGTCAGCGTCGTCGGCGGTGAAGTCACGCAGGTGACACCGAAGGTCCGGGCGGATAGCCGCCGGGATGGTGACGGCACGGCGACCAGCAGCCGACTTGGGCGGGCCGAAGATCATGCGTCCGTCAGACATCTCGACCAGGGTCGCGCGGACCGTAACGGTCTGGCAGCGCGGGTCGAGGTCAGTGCGGCGTAGCGCCGCGAGTTCGCCGTAGCGGAGGCTCGTGAAGGCGGCCAGCAGCACCAAGGCACGGAAGCGTGCGGGTACCCGGCTGGCGATGTCGAGGACCTGGGCGATGGTCGCCACGGGTCGCTCGGGCGTGTGGTGCTCGCCCGCTCCCTTGATGCGGCAAGGGTTGCGGCGAATCAGCTCATCGTCAACGGCGGTGGAAAGCACCGCGTGCAGCAGTCGGTACGCCTTGGCAGTCATAGTGGCGGTTGCGCCAGCCGCGACAAGTTCGGCGTACCAGGCCCGGACCCGGCCAGGCGTGAGGTCACTGAGCAGAACCGCGCTCAGGGTCGGTTCGATGTACTTACGCGAGAGCCACCGATAGAGGTCGACAGTCCGTGGCCGCAGGTTCGGCCGATGGTCGATCCAGGTGGTCACATACTTCCCCAGCTCGACCCGCCCCCGGTTCGGGTCATGCCAGGTGCCCTTGAGAATGTCGGCTTCCACAGCGGTGAGCCACCGGTCGGCGTCGGTCTTGCGGGCGAAGGTGTGTGGTGCTGGCCGGTCGATGCCGTCCGGGCCGGGGTAGCGGGCCTGGTACCGGCCGGACGGGAGTTTGCGGATACGGCCGAAGCGGCGCTTGCTAGCCATAGACGTGTTCTCCCTTCCGGTAGTGCAGGACGGGCCGGATGGCGTCAATGCGTCCTTGACGGATGTAGTCGGCGATGTCGTCGGGGTGGAACCGGACGTACTTGCCGACCTTGTAGAAGCGGATGCGGCGTTCAGCGACGATGCGGCGCACGAAGCGGACTCCGGTGCCGAGGCGCTTGGCGGCTTGTTCGACGGTGAGCATGTCGACGTTGCGGGGTTCGTTCAGCGCGGTACTCCTTTCGTGAGGGTGGTCAGGGTCGTGCAGTTTCAGGCGGCAGCGGTGATCTCCTCTCGTGCGATCTCGTGTCGCTCTCTGGCCATGGCGGCGGCGGTGTTGGCCAGGAGGGCGTCTCCGGTGGTGCGCCAGCCGGAACCGGCGTAGGTGAGCAACCCGACGATCAGTGTGGTGTCCTCGTCGTCGGGTTGGTCGGCGTGTTCGTGGCCGCCATCGGTGCGTCGCCAGATGGTGCGGGCGTCGCGCAGGATGCGGAAGGTGACCGAGTAGCGGCGGCTTTTGGTGAGGAAGTGGCCGCCGAAGCCGAGCATGTGCGCCCACCGTCGGAGTTGTTGCCAGTCGCCGTGGCGGCCAAGGGTCCAGCAGGCGTCGATGAGCCGTTCCGGGTGGGTGCCGTGCTCGTCGGCGTAGAGGTCGACGACCTCGCCGTCGAGACGGCGGGAGACGTGCCCGGTGGCCTCGGTGGACTTGGTGGCGTACTTGGCGAGGTAACCGGCTGCTTTGCCGTCGGTGATCTCACCGTCGGCGGTGATCGCGCGTACGTCGATGCCCTTGTCCGGGTCGCCCCAGGTGATGTGCCAGCCTTCGGGCCGGTTGGGGTGGGGGCGGGTGGTGAAGGCGACGGTGGCGGCAGCGTGTTCGATGGCGGCGACCAGGTCGTCAACGCCGAGGCCGACCGGGGCGACGATGGTGTCCGGGTCGCCGGTGACGCCGTCGAGGCGGACGATGGCGTGGTAGTGGACCACGGCGCGGCGTTGCATCTCCGCGACCTTCCCGAACGACGGCTTCACCGGCGTCACCCGGCGGACCTTCCCGCTGGAGGTGGTCTGGACGACCGGGGGCAGGCCGAGCTGACGGGCGCGGCCGTGCAGGTGGCGGGTGACGGCGATGGTGGTGCGGCGCCACAACTCCGGCGCGGCATGGTTCCACACCACTTGGGCGTCGTAGTCGTAGCAGTCCAGGCACAACGGCTGTCCCAGCCGGGCATCGTCTGCCTCGTGTCTGGCCCAGCACACCGTCTGCTGCCCGTGTTCACAGGGCCGGGCGGTGGGGTCGGTGGCGCGGCGGGGGTGGCAGGGTTCGGCGCGGCAGTCGCAGCGGCGGCGGCCGGCGCAGGTGTGGCGCTTCACGATCCGGGTGTGCACGGTGCCGAACGACGGGGCCGTCAGGGTGACGAACACCGCCGGATGCGAGGCCACCGAGGCGGGGATGCCTTTGCCGCCCGTGAGCCCGGCGCGGAGGAGTTGGTAGGCGTCGCGTTGGTAGGTGCGGGCGCAGGACGGGCAGACCGCGTGGCGGCGGTTGCCGCACGGCTTGTAGATCTCCCCATCCGGCAAGTCAGCGGTCGACATCGAGCCCAGGAGTTGGCCGGTGGCCCGGTCGATGGTGGCGACCTCACCGGCCAGGCGGATCGGGTGGGAGCAGCCCGCGGCGGCCGTCACGTGGTCGAGCCAGCCGAAGTAGCCGGGGGTGGTGGCCCGGTGGAACGCGGACTCGTCGCGGCCGGTGAACGAGCCCGCCGAGCCGGTGGTGGGGGTGGGCCGAAGCCCCGGACCAAGACGAGCCTGGTCCGGGACAACGGCGATCAGGTCAGCGGCCACGGGTGCGGGCCGCCTTCATCGGTAGGTGGGTGATGTGGCCGGTGGCGAACGGGTTGGGTCCGTCGAAGATCCGGCCGAGCAGGGACGCCACAGCAGCGGGCAGGTCGGCCCGGTGGTGTTCCCACAGGTAGATGTCGCGGACGAGTTGGTAGGTCTTCGGCAGCTCGATCCCGTCACGGGCGGCGAGGATCTTCATGCGGCCGATGAGCTGGACGGGTTCCCAACCCCGGGCAAGCCGGGGTTGACGCCAGCGATACGAGGCCGGGGCGGCGGGGGTGGTGGTCATGCCGTCACCTCGCCTCGGCGGATGGCCGCCAGGAGTCGGCAGGCGAGGTTGACCGCCGTTTGTTCGTTTCGGTCGGAGCCCCAGATCCGGCGGGTGGTGGCGAGTTCGGCGCGGACGTCGGCCGAACGGTCGTAGCGGGTCTTGTCGCAGTAGGCGACGTTGGCCGCCCGCGATTCGGCGTCGAGCCGGTACACACCGGCCAGGCCGAGCCGGGCGATACCGGCAACCGCGAGGGCCTTGAGTTGGTCGGCGGTCAGAGCGTGTGCCTTGGCCGGGATACCGGCGGCGTGGATAGCCACGGCGAGTTCACCGTTGGTCAAGCCGTCCAGGCGGACGACAGCAGCCGACGCTCGGCGAGGCTGCGGGGACATGAGCGGACGGACCGGCGTGATGGTCATCGCGGCCTCACCACAACTCTGCGGTGTAGTCAGCCTCGACCACGGCCCAGCCGGGCAGGCCAAACAGCCGGCCCAGCAGCTCCTCGTAGAACGCAGATGCCGTGACGGTGCCGCTCTCCCAGCGGCACAGGTTGCGCTTGAAGGTGGGCCACTCCGGCAGCCGCACGCCATCCTTGGCGGCGACCCTGCACAGACGGCGGAACACCTCCTGCTGCGACCAGCCCCGAGACTGACGCAGCTTCTTCCACGGCCAGGTGAACTGACGGGTAGCAGGAGCGGTGGTGGCGTTCGTGGTGAGCACGGACAAGGCATCCAGCAACGCGGTGCGATCAAGCACCGCAGGCAGGTTCAGCGCCTCCCCAGGGGCCAGCGCGTCCCGAAGCGTCGCCAACGCAGACAGCAGGCGAGCATCAGACAACGCCGAAGAATGACCCGAGGCGCAGACAGCAGGGTGAACGGTAGGCTGGACAGGCATCGTGATTCCTTTCGCAGAGGGCCGATGCACCGGGCCTCGACGGGCCGCAATCCCGTCGGGGCCTTTTTCGTTGCGCTCCCCGTATCCTCTGTAAAGGGGGGTTGCGCATCGATGTGTGCTGAGGTTACGCAAGCCCCCTTGCTGGGGTCAAGCCCTGTTCTGCGATAAGGTGCGTTGGACGTCTAGCGCACCTTCAGGGGGAGGCCGTGGAGATCGCGCCACAGGGCTTGGCCGAGATCGAAGACCCGGGAGAACGGGCACGTAAGGCCAGTGACCTCATCGATGAGCACCAAGCGGCCGTCAACGAGCTGTCCCGGCTACGTCGCGAGGCACTTGACGACATGGTGTCTCAGGGCATGACCCAGGCGCAGATCGCTCAGGTGATCGGGATGACCCGCGCCCGAGTAGGCCAGCTCCTGTCGTCCGGGCCTAGGCCAGAACGAGCGATGTTGGGCACGGGTGCGCTGACCGTTGCCGTCGGCGGCAAGTTCGAGGCAGGCAAGAAGGACCCGTACGCGGTTGTCTCGGCGGAAATGCTCGCCGCGTACGAGAAGCTGTCCAACCTCGCCCGAGGGCTCGGCTTGAAGACCGAGTACGAGGTGGTCCCGCCGCCGGGCATGGTCGACCTCAACCGAACCAACCTCGTCGTCGTCGGCAGCCCTCGCATCCTGCCTTTCGTCGGGCAGGTGCTCGCCTCTGATGCCAAGCTGGGCTTCGGCAAGGATGACGCGGGTCTGTACCTGGTAAACCACCAGACGGGCGAGGAGTTCCGCTCCCCGTCGGACAGCGGCAAGCCGATCGACTACGGGTACATCGGCCGGCTACCCCGCCCGGATGGACGAGGAACGTTCCTGTACCTCGCCGGTATCCACGCCATGGGCACCCTGGGTGTCGCGCAGTACCTCGAAGACCACCTCGACGAGCTGTACCGCGAGGTCAAGAACCGGCGGTTCTCGCTGCTGGTGTCATGCGCCTACGACGCCGCTAAGCGCACGATCAAGAAGGTTGAGGCGCTGACGCCGATCTACCGCAGCGAGGGCGTGGCCTGATGCGCGTCGCAACCG
Organism: Micromonospora sp. C28ISP2-4; assembly: GCF_030519385.1. Taxonomy (NCBI): domain Bacteria; kingdom Bacillati; phylum Actinomycetota; class Actinomycetes; order Micromonosporales; family Micromonosporaceae; genus Micromonospora; species Micromonospora sp. C28ISP2-4. The sequence goes on from NZ_JAUMKG010000002.1 coordinate 13,240, forward strand.
CTACTGAGGCTGGCAACCCGACCTCCCCCAACGAGGATTGGGCCATGGCAAGCGAAAGCCTGATCGTGGTCCTCGACGGCGCTACCGCTCGCACCGGCACCGGCTGCATCCATGGCATCGCCTGGTACGCCGCCAAGCTCGGCTCGGCCCTCGCCGGACTGGCCGCCGACCGTGACTCGGAGCTGGCGAACGCGCTCATGTACGGCATCCGGTTCACCGCCGACCAGCACCGCGAAACCTGCGACCTCAGCCACCCTGGTACCCCGTCGGCAGCCACAGCGATGCTGAGACTCAGAGACACCGCGCTGGAATACCTCGTGCTCGGCGACGTCACCGTCCTCATCGACACGGCAGACGGCATCCAGGTCATCACCGACGACCGGGTGGACAAGACCGCCAGAGCCGAACGCGAGGAGGCCGACCGGCACCCGTTCGGGTCAGCCGAGAAGCAGGCAGCGCTACTGCGGATGAAGCACGCCGAGCTGGCTGCTCGCAACCAACCCGGCGGCTACTGGGTAGCAGCCGCAGATCCGTTCGCCGCTCAGCACGCCATCACCGGAGAGATCCCACTCGACAACGTGCGGCGGGTCGCGGTGCTCACCGACGGAGCCGCCCGCCTGGTCGCCCTGTTCGGGCTGCTTGACTGGCCCGACGTGCTTGACGTCCTGGAGCAGAACGGTCCCACGGAGCTGATCCGCCGAGTACGCGCCATTGAGGGCGCCGACCCCTCTTGCATGAAGTGGGCACGCAACAAGCGCAGCGACGACGCCACCGCTGTCTACGCAGCCTGAGCAGCGCTTTCGCACCCGAACCGGCCGACTGCCCGGCGATCGGTGAGAACTTTCTGTACGTCTTCAAGGCGGCCCGCAACGGGCCGCACGCACCGCCGCCAAGGCGCGCGGCCTGCACTGCGCTGCCGCTCCGCTCCGGCCGCGCCTAACGCCCGGCGGCTGGCGCGAACAGCGGGAAGCCCGGAGGGCCGCCGCAGAACGACAGACTATTGGCGGCGGAGGGGTAGGCCGGCAGCCGACCGGGCCGCGCGGCCACGAGCCCGCGCGGCGGAGGGGAGCGCACGCCAGCCGCGTCGGCGAGCTGGCGGCGGTCGCAGGGTTGCGGCTACTACGCCTCCGGCGGGGGCTCTCCGGCTCCAGGATGGCCGGGGCCCCGTCGGCGGGTCACGGTCCGTGGGTGGCTGCGGTAGGCCATCCCGCCTACCACCGACCCGGGCAAGCCGAGCAGGCCACCGCCCGACCCGCCAGCGTCCGAACGTGCGTCAAGGCCCTCTTGACGTGGCGGCCCGGGCGGCGGCCCGCTCCCCAGGAGGGCGGGTCGACGGCAGACGGGATGGCAACTGGCGCTGTCGGTGGGGACCTTGGCAGAAATCCATGCACAACAAGCTTCAATTATATCAATAAGGATCTTCGGCGCGGAAGGTGCATCCAGCGCATATAGCAAAGCCTATTGATCTTGCGAGTTTGAATGCCTTAGGGTCCACCGTGTCGGCTAACACGGGAGGTATCAAATGCCGCGAGTAAAATCGGCAGCGGTGCTATCGGTTTTGACAACGATGGCTTCACTTGGCGTCGGCGCGCTGCCGGCTAGCGCCGCCCAGGTTGTTTCTTCTTCCTACAGCCATGCTGGGGGCGCCCTTGCCACCAAGGTTACAGCGGACCTGAGTTGGCTGAACCGCTCTGTTCAGCTCGGCAATGTCCAATTTTACGTCATGCCCAGCCACTGTGCCCGCTTCAACTTCTGGGGTTACTGGGGAAAGGGCCGGGAGGTTGCCGACATTTACTCGGAGCGCATCTGCACAACCTCCTCTACCGGCGGGTGGTACAGCTTTGGCAGCGAGACGCTCGATGGTAGCTCTCGGGTTGGCGGGATAAGCAAGGTTGCGATAGACGTCATCGACGAAACCCATAACGGGATGAACACCTTCACAACTTATCGTGAGTGAGATGGCGTAAAGCATCAAGAGCCCTGGCAGAAAGCTCTGCCAGGGCTTTTGGTGCAGACTTGCCGCCCCCTGGCGCTACAGGTAGAGCGCCGTCACAGGGAGTCGGCCGCGACAGTCTGGCCAGCCCTGGGCCCAGGGCTTGCTTGCCCGCACCCCAACGGTTAGCCGTCGTCGCTACGTGGGCATCCGAAGATCAGCGGCACAGATCCGGCACAGCCGACAGCGAAAGCGAGAGGCACCGAGGAACGCAAGCCAGGCCAGAGGGCCGGTGGGGCCACTTTCGCTGGATCTTCGGCTTCCACCAAGCAGCGAGGAGCCCCACGACAGCCAGCAGGAACAGGCAACTACATCCTGCGCAGGCGAGTAGGCCGATGGGACCAAAGGTGCCGTACTCCACGGGCTGACCCTATACGACAGCAGGCAGCCCTGGACGTGCCCGATCCGTGCCCGACGCAGCGGTCAACACCGGCCAACAGCGGGATATTGGACGGCAACCACATGGACCACTTGGCGTTTCCCGACCGCCGCCATGGCTGGTCAGCACCTTGACCAGACCGTCCATAAGAGCGATGCAAGGCACCTTCCAAACTGACGGTGCGGGTTCGATTCCCGTCGCCCGCTCCACGGCCTCGCCCCAGGTCAGAGCCTGTATCCACCGGTCCTGGGCCGGTCGGCCACTCCCCTGCTCTGAGCTTGTGGGCCATCCGTTGGCCAATAGCTGCTCTGGCCGCCCTTGCGCCCCGCCACCCAACAGCGATTCATTCGCCACGGTAACGACGGCATCGACGTCCTCTTGGGTGATGTCACCGAGGACGACTTCGATCACAGGCACGCAGCGATGATGCCATCAGAGCGCTTTGCCGGCAGATGACCTCCGCCGCTCTCACCGACCGAGGAACCGCACGACGGCGTCGTGCAGATCCCGATCCAGCTCGAGAGGTTCAAGGTCGGGGTCGGAGAACGGGCGACCGGCGACGAGTTCGGTCAGAACAGATCGCAGCCGCTCCCGTTCGGCTCGCAGGCCCGACCACGCCGACTCGGGGAGCCGCAGCACGTTGGCGAGCAGGTCACCCGGGTAGTAGTCGCCCTCCGCGAACGGATCGCGAAGCAGGACCTGCAACGCGAGAGGCAGCAGAGCAGGCACGCCGATTTCTTGCCCGAGCATGATGCGCAGGTCTCCGACCGTGAACTCAGCCAGCGGCTTGCGTCGTAGCTCCACGCAGCGCCTCACGAGAGACGTGGCCTCCTGGCCTGGGTCCGGCCAGACGTCCCGTTCAAGTTGCTCGATCGATGTCACGGCGGTCAGGCTAGCCCGCACCCCTGGGATCGTGTTCTAGTTCCCGCGCCGCTTCCGGTCTTCGCCGGGAACGCAGCCGCGCTGCGCTACATGCTGGCGCGTGGCACAGCGCCGCAGTACGCCCCGGGAGGTGATCCGGGGTCCGATGACCTGGGGATCGTCGTGCGCGTGCAGCGGGCGGGCGATGTCGTGCTGTCCCGGCCGGTGTTCGCGGTCGTCCGGGAGCGTGCGAACACCCTCTGGGACTGCGTGCCGTACGACGAGTCGGGCGTCCACTGATCAGCCGGCATGCCCAGTCGCGACCGGGTCGGTGGCGGGCACGGCCGGATCCCGTCGCTTCGCGAGGACGATCACGCCGACCAGAAGGAGCACGAGCCAGAGCGGCACCAGCGCGGGAGCGAGCCCGCGCCAGACCGGCCACACCGGCTCGGCGAGCCGGTTCGCGGCCAGATCCGTCCAGGTGAGGGCAGCCCCCGGGAACAGTGCGACGGTCACGAGGGTGCCGACCAGCAGGGGTGCCGGCCGACGACTCCGCGCCACCGCCCAGAACAGCGCGGCACCGGCGACGGCGCCGAGCAGGGCGCCGGTGATCGTGGCGGCGCGGAACCCTCCGGGGACGGACTGCGTGATGCTCAGCCTCGACCCGCGCGCCGGATGGGTGAGCGTGACCGTCATCCCGTCTCGCTCGGCCCGCCAGCCGTCGCACGAGGCGCCCGGCGCCCGGCGGAGTTCCCGCCATCCGCGCGTCTCGGCGGCGCGCCGCATCTGCTGGGACAGCGCGCAGTCGGCGTCGTCGCCGTACTGGAACTCGATCCGGCTCCCGCCGACGTCGTCGGCACCCGAGCGCCAGACCGGCCGTGCCGAACAGCAGGGCGACATACCCAGCCGACACCCCACCGGCCACACCCCCTGTCGCCGTGCGGCACAGCGTAGGCGTCGCACGCCGTCCCCACTGCCCGGCGGTAAGACCAAGCTCCGCAGGCAAAGGCGCAACTTCCCGCCGAGGGACACTCGCTGATAGTTGTCCTCGGTCGGTCGGCACGCCTCGTCAGACAGCGCAAATCCGTCGTCCCGCTGCGGAGTTAAGTGAGGTACCCGGCCTCATCTCGGCGAACTGCTGGCCGGCACCGCCGGCCAGCATTCGCACCGAGCTGATCAGGCCGCATGACCCTGCTGCCCAACCACCGCCCTAACCGCCATAACGAGGTCGGGTTGTTCAGGGCCGCTTGAGGAGCTGCGGTACGCCGCACTCAGGCGCGCAGAGATAGACGTGAACGCTCAGGATACCGCCGACGGGCCCTTCCTCGGTCCAGTTGAAACTGCGACAGGCGCCATCAGGGGCCGTGCGACTCTGGTAACTGTGCGGGGTGCCGGAACCGGTGCGGTTGGTGTAGAAGTAGAACCACGCTGCGGTCGTGGTGCCTCCGCCATTGCAAACCTCGCCTTGAACACCGACTGATCGGTTGTACCAGGTGATGCCACCCTTTGTGTGACCAAAGTCTGAACCGGCCGAGATGCTGAAGGGAGTCGGGGATGCGGCATGCGCCGGCGCGGCCGCGAGCCCAACCGACGCCATAAGGGCGCCGACGGTGAGAATGACGCCGAGTTTTAGGCGATTCACGAGTCTCTACTCCTCTTCCTGGCAGCAAATGCCGATCTGGTAGGCCCGCCAGAGCACGGCCGACCAAGTTGATCGTGGGAAGAAGCTATCAGGAGAAGTCGATGTTCGGGGCCCTTACCGTCGGCCGATGCGCTTAGTAGTGGTCCTCGATCGGCCGGCGCGCCTCGTCGAACAGCGCCGGCCCGTCGTACCGCACCGGGCGCGGCGCGGGCGTGGCCGGCTTGACCTGCTCGAACTGCTCGGTGGACAGCGCGTACACGACCCGGCCGAGGCCTGATGCGTTGATCGCGACTGTGCACATCGGGCAGGGCTGGCAACTGGTGTACATGGTGGTGGCGACCGCCGCCTCGGGGGCGAGCTGCCGGGCGGCCCAGCGGGCCAGCTTCAGCTCCGGGTGGGCGGTGACGTCCCTGTCGGAGACCACAGTGTTGTGGTCCTCGATCAGGACGGTGCCGTCCGCGCCGACGAGCAGCGACGCGAACGGCCGCTCGCCGGACGCGCCGGCCCGGTCGGCGAGTTCCACGGCGCGGCGCAGGAACGCTTCGTCGTCGGGTGTCATCAGCCCTCCACGTGTTCAGTCTGCGGCGATCTGCTCGACGGATCGGGCCGCGACGGCGAGCAGGGCCGGGTCGGCGCTGCGGGCGTACGCATCACTCAGGGTGTCGATGAATTTGATCGCGTGTGCGTCCCCGGTGTCCAGCGCCCGCGCCATGACCTCGTCGAGTTCCGGCCCGGCGGCCGGCGGGAGGGGACGGGCCTCGGCCGGGGCGTAGGCCGCGGTGACGGCGGCGGTCGCCGCCCAGGCGGCGGCCAGGCTCGGGTGCCACAGCGCCGGCGGCAGGGCCGGCAGGGTACGCAGCACGGCGTTCGGCGCGGTGGCGGCGTGCACGAGCATCACGGGACTGGCGTACCCGTGGGTGCCGTGCCTGAGCACGGCGGCGTCGACGACAGCGGCGAGCCGGGAAGGCACGTCGGCGGCGGCGTCGCCGGGCACTGCGGCCGCGGCGGCCGGCCACCGGTCCAGGTCGGCCAGCTGCACCAGGCGGGACCGGATGCCGAACCGCTGATCGGGTACGCACGGCACGGCGTCGAGCGCGGACCGGGCGTCGGTTCCGGGGTACGACCCGGCGCCGGGCGGGGCGAGCGGCTGCCAGCGTGCGGCCCAGTAGGCGAGCCCCTGGCCGAGTTCGGTCACACGCGGTGCGGTCTCGGCGTCGAGCAGGGCGCGCACGGCGTGCCCGACGCGGATGACGCCGTGGGTGGCGCCGGCGGCGATGCCCGGCAGCAGGCGGGGCCACCAGCGGGCCAGCACGTCGCGCCACGGATCGGCGGCCAGCTCGCTGTCGAACAGGTCGAGCCAGTCACCGGTGCGCACCGGGTCGCCGAGCGGGTCACGCCACTCGTCGGCGGCGATGCGCCGGATGCCGCGCGGGCGTTCCTCCAGCCGGTCGGAGTACGCGTCGATCCAGCGGTGCACGGCCCGCCCGTGGCCGTGGCGCACCAGGGCCTCCGCCGCCATCGGCACGTGGTTGGACAGCCACCCGTCGCGCTCGGGACCGGTGTGGCGTACGCGCTCGTACGCCTCGTCGAGTACGGAGTTCAGCACACCGGAAGCCTCCGACCTGAAGTCCGGTTGACGTCAAGCGGGCGCGGAACCGACCGGCATCCGGCGGCGTCGAAGCGGCCATGAGACTTCGTGCCCTGCTCGTCGTCGCCCTGGCAGCTCTCGGCCTGGTCGTGGTCGTGTCGCCCGCCGAACCCGCGTCGGCCTGCTCGTGCGCCCTGTCCACGTCCGAGCGGGAGGAGCGGGCGGACAGCATCGTCGTCGGCACCGTCTCGGAGGTGACCGACCGCGGGGTCCGGATCACCGTCGAGTCGGTCGAGAAGGGCGGCGCCGGGGTCGGGGACATGCTCGGCCTGAAGGTGTCGCGCAGCGAGGAGAGCTGCGGCTACGGCTTCCGCGTCGGCGCCCGGTACCGGGTGAACTCGTCCGCCGGTGCCACGGGGCTGTGCGCCGGGATCCGCGAGATCTCGGCCCCGGCGCTCGCCGCCACCCCGTCGGCCGTCTCGGCGGAGCGGACGCAGGTCGCCGCACGGCACATCCCCGGCCCCTGGTGGATCGTCGGCGGCGCGACGGTGGCGGTACTCGCCGCCGGGCTGGTGGTGGCAGCCAGGCGGCGGGCCGGAGGCGGACACCCCTGACGGCCCGCCGGTCAGGACAGGCGGCGGCGGATCTGCGCCATGTCCTCCGCGGGCAGCGCGTCGGCCACCAGCAGCCGGGGCAGCAGCTCCGACTCCAGCGTCGTGGCCCGGAACACCAGCGCCACCGTCACGTCGTGGTCGGGCCGGTGCACGATCTCGACCGGGTCTCCGGCACCGACGCTGCCGGGCGTGATCACCCGCAGATACGCCCCGGGTCGTACCGCCTGGGTGAACCGCTTGATCCAGCCGCGTTCGCCCAGCCACCCCTGGAACGTGCCGCAGGGGATGCGCGGGCAGGAGACCTCCAGCACCAGGTCCGGCCCGATCCGCCACCGCTCGCCGATCAGGGCGCCGTTGACGTCCAGCCCGCTGGTGGTCAGGTTCTCGCCGAAGCTGCCGTCGGCGAGCGGGCGGCCCAGCTCGGCCTCCCAGTGGTCGAGGTCCTCCCGCGCGTACGCGTAGACCGCCTGGTCGGTGCCGCCGTGGTGGGCCACGTCGTAGACCCGGTCACCGGCGAGCCCGACGTCGCCGGTGCCCTTGGGGCCGGGCGCGGTGACGGCGACCCGGCCGTCCACGGGCCGCTTGTCGATGCCGGTGGCGCCGATGCCCTTCCACGGGTTCGGTTGCGGTCGGCCTACGTTGACGGAGATCACCCTCATGACGGCGACGGTATGCGGCGCAGGGCCGGACGGGCCAGTCCATTCCCCGGGCCGGGTGAACGGCGAGGCGGCGCGGCCTGCGTACGATGCGGGCCGGACATCCTCGTCGGGTGGTGGAGGTAGCCGCGAATGGCAGGCCAGCAGGACGGTTTCGCCCTCGGCGTGGACCTCGGCACCTCGAACACGGTGGCGGTGCTGCGCTGGCCGGACGGGCGGACCCGGCCGGTGCTCGTCGACGGCCACCCGATCCTGCCGTCCGGCGTGTACGCCGACGCCGACGGTCACCTGCACGTCGGGCGGGACGCGCAGCGCCTGGCCCAGGCCGACCCGGCCGGCTACGAGCCGAACCCGAAGCGCCGGGTCGACGAGGCGACCGTGGAGCTGGGCGGGCGGGCGTACCGCCCGGCGGAGCTGCTGGCGGCGACGCTGCGCGCGGTGGCGGACGCGGCGGTCGCGGCGGTCGGGATGCTGCCTCCGGCGGTGGTCACCCACCCGGCGGCCTGGACGCCGGCCCGGCGTCAGGTGCTGCACGACGCGCTGGAACTCGCCGGCTGGCCGGCCGCGGCCGAGCACACGCTCGCCGGGCCGATCGCGCCCGGCACCCGGCTGCTGCGCGAGCCGGTGGCGGCGGCGCGCTACTTCACGCAGGTGCTGCGCCGGCCGGTGCCGGTGGGCGGTGCGGTGGCGGTGTTCGACTTCGGCGGCGGCACGCTCGACGTGGCGGTGCTGCGCAACGAGGGCGCCGACCCGTGGGGCGACTCCGGTTTCCAGCTGGTGGCCACCGGCGGAATCCCCGACCTCGGCGGTCTCGACCTGGACGCGGCACTGCTCGGACGGCTCGGTGAGCTGGTGGGCCCGGCTCATCCGCGCGAGTGGGCCCGGCTGACCGAACCGACGACCACCGCCGATCGGCGGGACCGCCAGCAGCTCTGGGACAACGTGCGCGGCGCCAAGGAGATGCTGTCCCGGGCCATGGTCGCGCCGGTCGCCGTACCGGGGGTGGAGGCGGCGGTGCCGCTGCCCCGGGAGGACTTCGAACGCCTGGCCGCGCCGCTGCTGTCCCGGGCGGTGGCGGAGACCCGGGAGGTGACCGCCGCCGCCGGGCTGCGCCCGGAGCAGCTCGCCGGCCTGTTCCTGGTCGGCGGGTCGACCCGGGTGCCGCTCGTGGCCCGGCTGCTGCACGCCGAGCTGGGCATCGCGCCGACGGTGCTGGAGCAGCCGGAGATGCCGGTCGCCGAGGGCGCGCTCACCGACCTGCCGCTGCCCCGGCGGTCCGGCCGCCCCACCGTCCCCGCTCACCTGGCGTCGGCACAACCCGCGCCGGCCCGGCCCGGGTCGACCGAACCCGCGCCCGCCCCGCCCGGATCAGCTGCGGACGCCGGTGCGGCCACGATCCCCGCCGGTGCGACGAGACCGAACCCGACCGCGCCGCTCGGCGCGCCGGACCCGGCGCCCGCCGGCCCGCACGGCACGCTGGTCGCCGACGGCCCCGTCCCACCGACGTCCCCCACGAGGTACGACGGCGCGCCGCTCGCCGGGGGCCCGGTCCCGCACCCGAGGTACGACGGCACTCCGGGCGCCAGCGGTTTCGTGCCGCCGGGAGCAGCGCCCGCCGCGCACCACGGCGTACCCGGGATGCCGCCGCCCCCGCACGGCGGAGGATGGCCGCCGGCGGGGCCCGGTCCCGGCGTACCCGGGACGCCCTTCTTCTCCGCGCCGGGCGGTGTCCGGCCCGGCGGCGGCCGGCCACGGCGCGGCCGGTGGATCGCGCTCGGCGCGGGTCTGGTGGTCGTCGCCGTGGCGGCGGCGGTGCTGCTCTGGGTGTTCCGGGACCGGCACCCGGCGCTCGACTTCCACACCGCCGAGCTGGTGAAGACGGTGTCCGCCGGTGACGGGCGGCCGGACCAGATGTTCACCGCGACGCTCGGAGACCGCGCCTACCTGGTCCGTTCGCTGCCCGACGACCATCTCCACGTGACAGCCGTCGAGGCGGCGACCGGCAAGACGGTCTGGGAGAGGCGGACCGACGCGGCCGCGCAGCGGTGGGCGGGGGTCCGGGCGCTGCCCGACGGGCTGCTCGTCCTCGGCGAGGCCACCGGCAGCGGCACCCCGCGCGTGCTCGCGGTGCTCGACGGTGATTCCGGCAAGCAGCGCTGGCGGACCGACGTGGGCCGCGACGACGCGCTGTTCTTCGGACCCGACACGGTGGTCCGGCTGGACCGCACCGGCGAGCGCCTGGTCGGGATGCGGCTGGACGACGGCGAGCAGCGGTGGGAGCGGGCGAACCCGCGCACCGAGTACGGCGACGCGCGCACGAAGGTGGTGCCGGTCGGCACCGGCGCGGCGCTGGACGGGCCTGGCGACGCCGAGGGTTCGCCGCTCGCCCCGTGGGCGGGGAAGGCGGACCGGCTGGTGCAGGTCGGCGCGGACCGGTCGGTCCGGGTCCTGGACCTGCGCAGCGGGAAGATCCTCAAGGACCGGGGGAACGTGGCCGGGCTCGACGATGCGATGGCCGCCCGCGACGACCGGCTGTACGTGGCGGAGAACCAGCGCGGCCTGCGGCTGCTCGCCTACGACCTGGGCGGCCTCGGCACGCCCAGTGTGCTGTACGAGGCGCCGGAACAGGGCGGCCGGGCGAAGGACATGGTCACCTGCGGGGAACGTCGCGTGTGCCTGCTGGAGACGCCGGGCAGTGGCGCCGACGACACCCGGGTGGTGGCGGCGACCGAGGGCGAGGGCACCCGGCAGTGGGCGGCGCCGCGCGCCGAGTCGCTGGTGCCGGTCGGTGAGCACGTGCTGGCCGGGCGGGACTCGCCGCAGGACGCGGTGACGCTGTTCGCGCCGGACGGCACGGCGGTGCTGCGCGACCGGGACGGGGTGGCGGTCCGGCTGGACGCCGGCAACCTGCTGATCTTCTCCGAGGCGCCGAGCGCGTACGAGGACGACCGCGTCCTCGCCGGGACGGCTGTGGGCGGCAAGCCGGTCGAGATGGGGCAGCTCAAGCAGATCCGCAGCGAGTCCTGCTCGTGGAACACCGAGATGCTGGTCTGCGGCGCGGACAAGGAGTTCCGGTTGTACCGGTTCGCCGGCTGACCGGAAGTGAGCTTGACAGCGATCGATGCCTCGGCTGGTGTGAACGGCAGAGAGATCGACGTTCGTCAGGAGGCCCCGTGTTCGTCCGACGACGGTGGACCGCACTCGCCACCACCAGCATCCTGATCGCCGCGGCGCTGGCCCATCCCGGGCCGGGCGCCGCCGCACCGCCCTCCCCCGCGATCACGCTCGCCGCCACCGAGACCGCCCTGGTCCGCGTGCAGCTCGCCGACCGGGCGCAGCTCGACCGCCTGGTCGCGGGCGGCGCCGACCTGGCCAACCGTCCCCGCTCCCGCGACGGCGTGCTGATCGCCGACCTGGTCCTCACCGGACGGCAGCTCGCCGACCTCACCCGGCAGGGGGCCACCGCCGTGCAGGTGGTGCAGCGCGCCGACGACGGGACCCGGCACCTCGCCGAGAGCCGCCGCGCCGCGCAGGACCGCACCCGCGCCGGGCTGCGTACGAGCGGCACCGCCGCCGCCGTGGACACGCTCCAGTTCCTCCAGGCGTACTGGTGGACCACCGGCGGCAGGACGTTCCTCCAGGCCCAGGTCGCCACCACCGCCACCGACGACCCGGACGTCGAGATCACTGTCACCTGGCGTACGGCCGACGGCGCCACCGGCTCGTTCCCGCTGTACCGCTTCGAGGACTCGGGCGAGTACCAGTACCACTACGCGCTGCCGCAGCCGGTGCCGAGCCGGCCGGTGCAGCTCACCGCCACCTCCACGCTCGGCGGCACGAGCCGGCCGGTGACGCCGTCGCTCTGGCCGAACGCGACCCCGCCGCCGCAGCCGGCCGGCTACCAGAAGGACTTCATCGACGCGTACCTGACGCCCGTGGACATCAAGGCGCGCATCGCCCGGCTCGGCCGCCAGTACCGCGACCTGGTCGACGTGATCGACCTGCCGAACAAGACCCAGGGCTACCGCCGCAACGCCGCCGCCTACCTGGGCGACCCGGCGGCCGCCGCCGTGGTGGTCGAGTCGGTCCGCTTCGGCGACCAGGGCATGAACGGCGTGCAGGTACGCACCGTCGACCCGGGCCGGCCGAACCGGCCGCTGAGCATGCGCTACCGGGACCGGGTGCTCACCGTCTCGCTGGCCACCGACCGCGCGGGCAAGGTGACGAGCACTACCGACGACGTCGCCGCCCTGATCAACGCCCCGCGCGGCGCGCGTTTCCGGGCCACTGTGGAGGACGGCTCGGCCGGGCTGCCGATGCCGGTCACCGGGCCGGTACGCCTCGACGACGGGTTGCAGGGCACCGAGGTGCCGGCCCGGCCGTGGACGGTGCAGGCGCTGCGGATCGGCAAGCACCGGGACGGCTCCCGGATCGGCGTGCTGGCGTACTCGCAGGAGCACGCCCGCGAATGGGCGACCCCGCTCGTGACGCTGGAGTTCGCCGAGCGGCTGCTGGCGAACGCGCGTACCGACGCGGCGACCCGCAAGCTGCTGGAGCAGGTGGACGTGTTCGTCATCCCGACGGTCAACCCGGACGGCGCGAACTACTCGTTCCACGACTACAACTTCCAGCGCAAGAACCTGGTCAACCACTGCACCGGCGCCTCCCGTGACCCGAAGTACCGCACCATGTGGGGCGTCGACGTCAACCGCAACTACACGGTCGGATCCCTGTTCGACGGGTACGTGGGCGCGAGCGCGAACTGCCTGTCCGGCAACTACGCGGGCACTGCGGAGCTGTCCGAGCCGGAGAGCCGCAACGTGATCGACCTGGCCAAGGCCCACCCGAACATCAAGTTCGCGATGAACGTGCACTCGTACGGCGGCTACTTCATGTGGCCGCCCGGTGCGTACAAGGCCGACGGGCGGGTGACGCTGCCGCGCCCGTCGATCGACGAGTCGACGCTGTTCCTTGGCAGCGCGCGGCGCATCGTCGGCGCCATCGCGGCCGAGCGCGGCACAGTCACCTGGCCGTCGCAGACCGGCCCGGTCGCCGACGTGCTCTACTCGGCGGCCGGCAACTCGGCCGACCAGCTCTACTACGAGCTGGGCATCTTCGCGTGGGACTTCGAGGTCGGAAACGACAGGTGGAACGAGGCCACCGGTCAGTGGGAGGGCGTCGGCTTCCAGCCGCCGTTCGACGAGGCGCACGCCGAGGCGCAGGAGTACGCCGGCGGCCTGGTGGAACTGGTCCGGGTCGCCCGCGACTACGCCGCCGCCAACCCGGTGCGGCGCTGACCAAACGCGGTCCCCGGCCGGTGGAGTCCGGCCGGGGACCGCGTCAGCTCGTCCGGGGCGGGTCGGCCCGGCCGGCTCAGTCAGCGGTGCCGAGGTCGCGGAAGACGGCGAGCGCGCCCGGGTCGTCGATGGTCGCCGGGACCGGCTCGTCGCGCCCCTCCACCAGGCCCCGCATGGTGCGCCGCAGGATCTTCCCGGAGCGCGTCTTCGGCAGCGCCGGCACCACTGTCACCCGGCGGAACGCGGCCACCGGGCCGATCCGCTGCCGGACCAGCGCGACCAGCTCGGCGGCGAGCGCGTCCCGATCCAACTCCGCGCCGGCCTTGAGCACCACGTACCCGCTGGGCACCTGCCCCTTGAGCGCGTCGGCCACGCCGATCACCGCGCACTCGGCCACCGCCGGGTGCGTCGCCAGGACCTCCTCCATCGCGCCGGTGGACAGGCGGTGCCCGGCCACGTTGATGACGTCGTCGGTGCGGCCCATCACGTACAGGTAGCCGTCCTCGTCGAACCGGCCGCCGTCGCCGGTCAGGTAGTGGCCGGGGAACGTGGACAGGTAGGAGCGGACGAACCGCTCGTCGTCACCCCAGAGCGTGGGCAGGCAGCCGGGCGGCAGCGGTAGCCGGATCACGATCGAGCCGTCCGTGCCGGGCGGCACGTCCCGGCCCGCGCCGTCGACCACGCGCACGTCGTAGCCGGGCACCGGCACCGACGGCGACCCCGGCTTGATCGGCAGCGGCTCCAGGCCGCGCGGGTTGGCCGCCACCGGCCAGCCGGTCTCCGTCTGCCACCAGTTGTCCACCACGGGTACGCCGAGGCGCTGGCCCGCCCAGGCCCAGGTGTCCGGGTCCAGCCGTTCACCGGCGAGGAAGAGGGTACGCAGCGCACTCAGGTCGTACCGGGTGATGTGCTCGCCCTCCGGGTCCTGGCGGCGGATCGCCCGGATCGCGGTGGGCGCGGTGAACAACGCGGCCACCCGGTGCTCGGCGGCGACCCGCCAGAACGCCCCGGCGTCGGGGGTGCCGACCGGCTTGCCCTCGTAGAGCACAGTGGTCGCGCCGGTGAGCAGCGGCGCGTACACGATGTAGGAGTGGCCGACCACCCAGCCCACGTCGGAGGCGGCCCAGAAGACCTCGCCCGGCTCGATGCCGTAGACGTGGCGCATCGACCAGCGCAACGCCACCGCGTGCCCGCCGTTGTCCCGCACCACGCCCTTGGGCCGGCCGGTGGTGCCGGAGGTGTAGAGGATGTAGAGGGGATCGGTGGCCGCCACCGGCTCGCACGGCACCGGTTGGGCGTCCGCCATCACCTCGGCCCAGGTCAGGTCGCGGCCCGGCACCAGCGGGGCCGGCTCCTGCGGGCGCTGCACCACCACGCAGCGCTCCGGCGCGTGCGCGGCCTCGTCGAGCGCGGCGGCCAGGATCGGGTGGTACGGCACCACCCGGTCGGCCTCGATGCCGCAGGAGGTGGCCACCACCACCTTCGGCCGCGCGTCGTCGATCCGGACGGCCAGCTCGTGCGCGGCGAACCCGCCGAAGACCACGGAGTGCACCGCGCCGATCCGGGCGCAGGCCAGCATGGCGACCACCGCCTCCGGGACCATCGCCAGGTAGAGCAGCACCCGGTCGCCCCGGCCGACGCCGAGACGGCGCAGCGCACCGGCGAACCGGGCCGTTTCGGCGAGCAGTTCGGCGTAGGTGAGGGTACGGACCGTGCCGGTCACCGGGCTGTCGTGGATCAGCGCGGGTTGGTCACCGCGCCCGGCGGCGACGTGCCGGTCCAGCGCGTTGTGACAGGTGTTCAGCACCCCGTCGGGGAACCAGCGGTACAGCGGCGCCGCCTCCTCGTCGAGGATGCGTTCCGGCGGGACGACCCAGTCGATGTCGGCCGCCGCGTCCCGCCAGAAGCCGGCCGGGTCGGCGATGCTCCGCTCGTACGCTGATCGATACGCGCCCATGCCGTCATGCTGCTCCGCTATGCCGTGCCGGCACGACGGCCGGGCGGGGCCGGTGCGCCGGAAGCACGCCCCGGCTCGCTGAACGGCCGCTCACGGCGGTGGGCGGTCGCCGGCCCCAGCCGTTTCCGCCGGCCCGGATGGGGGTAGGGCGGGCACATGGAGACGAACACGAAGGCGTACCTGGCGGGCGGTCCCCGCGACGGCAGCAGCCAGGACACGGACGGCAAGGCCCTGTTGGAGATCGAGATCGACGGGATGATCCACCGCTACATCCGGACCACCAAGACGCACGAGGACGGCGTGGTCTACAACTACGACGGCATGGTGGCGCCGGGTGGCGGCGAGCCGGGCGTCGAGGACCCGGCGGCCCGGGTCGCGTCGCCGAAGGCCGACGAGCAGGGCTGAGCGCTCAGCCCAACGGGCGACGGATGAAGCCCGTGCGGCGGGGTAAGGCAGCACGGTCCTGGTGGAGCGACGACCGGTGTCGCGGCGTACCGCGGCCGGGCACGGGCGGGCGGCACGCATGCCGCCCGCCCGTGCGTCCCGCGGACCACCCCGGCAAACCGAGTTTGATCAATGACCGGCATCGACTAGCGTGCCCAGACGTGAAGACGAACCGGATCATCCCGATCCTCCTGACCTGTGCCGTGCTGGGCCTCGCCGCATGCGGCGACGAGAAGCCCTCGACCACGGCCGGGCCGGCGGCCACGTCGGCCTCCGCGGCCCCCTCCACGGCGGCCCCGTCGCCGTCGGCGGCCGCCCTGAGCGACAAGGAACTCTGCACCGCAGCAGAGAAGATCAACAAGGACATGCGGGCGAAGCTCATGGCCGTCGTTCAGGGAGGCGGCGACCTGACGAAGCAGACCGGCGCGATCCTCACCGAACTCGGCGACCGGGTGACCGAGCTCGCCGGAACCGCCGGTGACGGCAAGGCGGCCACCGCGCTGAAGGAGTTCGGCGCGGAGGCCGGCAAGGCTGGCTCGGCCGCCGACCCGGGCACCGCCGCCGACAACCCCGCCATGGAGAAGGCCGGCAAGGACATCAACGCCGCCTGCCGGACGGCCGGCGCGCCGACCACCTTCTGACGCCGGCGCCCCCGGTCGTCCGTCCGGCGCGTACCGGACGGACGACCGGTCGGCTCAGTTGCCGGTCACCCAGTTCCAGGCCGAGACCACCCACTCGGTCTGCTGGAGATACGCCACACCGACGCCGACCAGGAACAACGCGGTCACCAGGTGAGCGCCCTTGGCACTGCGGCGCACCCGGCCGAACTGCCGCTCCAGGATCAGCCGGCCGAGCAGCCGGGCCAGCGCGAACAGGCCGACCGCGGTGAGCAGGCTGAGCACGAACGTCAGCAGCGGTGCGACCAGGTTGCCCCGGCCGGAGATCGCCCAGATACCCCAGCACACGAACGTGAACAGCGCGCCGGCGGCGCTCAGCTCCCCGCCCTTGCGCGCCTGGGCCAGGTGCCAGCTCATCGGCCGGCGCGGCGCCGGCTCCGCCGCCCAGTCGCCGTGCTCCACGGTGGGGAACTGCTCGGTGCGCGGCGTACGCGACGGGCGCGGCTGACCGACCGCCGCCACCCCGCGCTGGAACGCGTCCCGCTGCGGGGGCACCACCCCCGGCTGGGGCGGCACCTCCACGGTGCGCTCGGCCCACGGCTGTGTCTGGTCCGCCATCTTCCGTCCTCCCCCTCGACCGGTACCGGCCTCCGTTCCGAGGGTAGCCAGCCCGCAAATAGGGTGCCGACCCCCGTCGCGGTGCGATACACACGTGCCGTGACTGACGTGCTGGTATCCCGGGCCGAGGACTTCGACGACATCGCGGCGCTGCTGGCGCTCGCCTTCCACGGCGACCTCGACCCCGAGGTACAGGCGCTGGAACGCCCGATCTTCGAGCCGGACCGGTCGCTGCTGGTCCGCGACGGCGCGACACCGGTGGCCCATGCCGCCGCGTTCAGCCGCGAGCTGGCGGTGCCGGGCGCGGACGTGCCCGCCGCGCACGTGACGATGGTCGCGGTCGCGCCGACGCACCGGCGACGCGGCCTGCTCACCACGCTGATGCGGCGCCAGCTGCGGGACGTGCACGACGCCGGCCGGGAGCCGATCACGGTGCTCTGGGCCAGCGAGGGACGCATCTACCCCCGCTTCGGCTACGGGTCGGCGGCCCCGCGCTACGTGCTGTCCGTGGACACCACCGGCCTGCGACTGCCCGCCCCGGCGCCCGCCGAGCGCAGGCTGCGACTGGACCGTCCGGACGCGCACCGGGACGAGCTGGCCCGGCTGTACGAGCGGGTCCGCGCGGAGCGTCCCGGCTGGTCCCGGCGCGACGAGCGCTGGTGGTCGTACGTGCTGGCGGACCTCAAGGCGCACCGGGGCGGTGCCACCGAGCGCCGGGTGCTGCTGCACGAGGGCGCCGACGGCCTCGACGGGTACGCGCTCTACCGGACGAAGGACAGCTCGTCGGTCACCGGCCCGCAGGCCGAGGTGCAGGTCGGCGAGGTGGTGGCGGCGACGCCCGAGGCCTACACGGCGCTGTGGCGGTTGCTGCTCTCGGTCGACCTGACCCGCCGGCTGTCGTTCCCGATCGCAGCACTGGACGAGCCGCTGCTGCGGCTGGCGGACGAGCCCCGCCAGCTCTCCCCACAGCTCGCCGACGCGCTCTGGGTACGGGTGGTGGACGTGCCGGCCGCGCTCGCCGCCCGGCGCTACGCCACCGACGTCGACGTGGTGATCGAGGTCACCGACGAGCTGCTGAAGGAGAACACCGGCCGCTGGCGGCTGGTCGGCGGACGCGACGGCGCGCAGTGCACGCCCACCACCGCCCCGGCCGGGCTGGCGTGCGACGTACGTGCGCTCGGCGAGCTGTACCTCGGTGGCGCGAACCCGTACGCGCTGGCCGCCGCCGGCCGGGTCCAGGAGCTGATCCCGCACACTCTGGCCGCGCTGACGCCCGCCTTCACCTGGCACCGCGCCCCCTCCCCCATGGAGGTGTTCTGACCACCGCGCCCTCCGTCGATCATGAAGTTGGCGGCGTGTTCCGTCCGGTTCGTCCCGGCCGACTTCATGATCGCGCGGTCCCGGGCGCGGATGGGTCGGGGGCGGTACGGTCACAGGATGGGTGAGGCGGAGCGACGGCGACGACGGCTGCGGCATCACGGCGAGGCCGGCACCCCGGCCGACGCCGACAGCAGCGACGCCGGCGGGACCACCGCCAGCACCGCACCCGTACACGACGACGTGACGCCCCGGCCCGCGCGCGGTGGCCGGCCGGGCGAGCCGGAGCCCCGGGGACGCCGCGCCGCCGCGTCCGCCGAGGAGGGCGAGCGCGGGCTGCGCGGGCTGGTCGGCTCCGGCTCGTCGCAGGTGAGCGTGACGGCCGCGCTGCGGGCCCGGGACGCGGCCCGCCCCACCGAGGACGACCTCGCCGAGGCCGAACAGCGGGTGGTGCTCATCCGCCGCAACTGGGTGCCGCGCGAGGAACTGCCCCGCAACGGGCGGTGAGCCCTGAGGTGTCCGCTCAGGCGGGCAGCTCGGGCAGGCGGCGGCTCTGCTCGTAGGCGGCGACCTGCTCGATGCGCCGGCTGTGCCGGGGGTTGCCGGAGAACGGCGTGGTGAGGAACGCCTCGACGAGCGCCGTGGCCTCGTCCAGCGTGTGCTGCCGGGCGCCGATCGCGACGATGTTGGCGTCGTTGTGCTCGCGCGCCAGCTGGGCGGTCTCGACGTTCCAGGCGAGCGCCGCCCGGACGCCCGCGACCTTGTTCGAGGCGATCTGCTCGCCGTTGCCGGAGCCGCCGATCACCACGCCGAGGCTGCCCGGGTCACCGACCACCCGGTCACCGGTGTGCAGGCAGAACGCCGGGTAGTCGTCGTCCGGGTCGAAGACGTGCGGTCCCACGTCGACCACCTCGTAGCCCTGCTTGGCCAGGTGGTTGGCGAGGTGCACCTTCAACTCGAAACCGGCGTGGTCGGATCCCAGGTAGACGCGCATACCGCGCAGTCTGACAGGCCCGCCTCCGGGCCGGCGCGCGGGCGGCGACCCGGAGGCGGATTCGTCACACGGTCAGTGCGGCAGCTCGGCCACTACGAGGCCGGCCCGCGCCTTCGGCGTGAACCAGGTGCTCTTGCGCGGCATCTTCTCCCGGGCCAGGTTCACCGCGACGAAGTCGTCCACGGTCACCGGCGCGACCAGCACCGCCAGCTCGGCCCGGCCCGCGTCGACCTCACCGACGAGCCAGCTCGCCGGATAGTCGCCGCCCACGTACGTGATCCGCTTGTCGCCCGGGTCGAGGCCGAGCGCGTCGCGCAGCAGCAGACGCTCGACGAGCGCGTGGTCGAGGTTCTCCAGCCGGCCGGCGCCGACGTGCGGCAGCGTCACCGCGTAACCCCGCCCGCCGAGGTGGAGGTGCACGACGCCGCCGGTGGCCGGGACGTCGACCGGCCCGTCCACCGGGGTGATCTCCGCGCCCGCCGCGCGCAGCCGGTCGAGCAGTTCGCCCGGCGTGGTGGTCAGCTCGCTGACCAGCCGGTTGTAGGGCTGGATGGCCACCGACGCGGGCGTGGTGACCACCGCGAGGAAGCGCGGGAACCCGCCGGTCTGCGCGGCCAGGCTGCGGTGGTTGCCGTCCGCCACCACCAGCTCCCCGCCGCCTGCGAGCGCGGTCAGCTCGTCCTGCGCCGCGCCCGGCCCGAGCAGCCAGATCGCGTGCGTACGGCCGGACTGGTCGACGTCCGTCGCGGCGGGCGCGCCGGCCGCGTCGGTCGCCGCCGCGAGCGCGGCGTGCAGCTCGTCGCCCTTGCCGGTCTGGAGCAGGAGTACGGGCGAGAGCAGGTGACCGAGCGCCTCGGCCAGCGCGACGCGCTCACGCACCTTGGCGATGAACACGTCCTCGTTGCGGATCACCAGACCCGGCTCGTCGGCGCGGGTGGAGATCTGGTCGGTGTCGACCATGGCCCACAGCCCGTACGCGCTCTCCTCGCCCGGCGCGCTGATCCGGTAGAGCACCACCACCTGCTCGGCCGGCGTGTAGCTGCCGTCCGCCTTCGCCTCGGCCAGGCGCGCCACCGCGTCCGGCAGCGCGTCGAGGAAGGACTTCCCGAGGCTGCCGGGCGCCCGGTGGGGCATCTCGATGCCCAGAGCGCTGTGCGGATTCGCCTCGACGATGGAGGTGATCTCCGCGTCGTCGGCGAACTCGTCGTAGTTCTGCGCGCCGGTGCCGCCAGTGGTGATCCAGGCCCGGGTGATCGGATGCACGACCGTCATGTTCGCTGACGCTACCCGGGCCCCGATCGGCCCCGCCGCCGGACTCACCCGCTTACCACCAGGTGAAAGGAAGGGCCCCTTCTTAACGCCTCCGGTAGAGGAAGGGCCCCTTCTTAACACCGGGCAGGTGGCTCAGGCGGTGGGGTTACGGTGCCGGCCCGGAACCGGACGGCGGGTCGGCGGGGCGAGGCGGGGGCCGCCGTTGAGGCGTACCGTCGTCGCGCCCGCGGGGGGCGGGTGGGCGGCGGTGCCCGGCCGCGACGGCGTGCGGGCCGGTCGGCCCGCCTCGCCCGGCGGTGTCATCCGCGAGGTGGCCACCACCCGGGCCACGCCCACCACGATCGGCGGGGCCAGCAGGTCCGCCACCTCGGCCGGGCCGGCCGGCCAGTCGCTCTCGGTCACCGACCAGTACGTCGCGCCGGAGTCCTCGGTCGCCTGCTGCGGCGCGTCGTCGGACATGCGGCGGTGCTTGGCCATGGGAACGCCTCCAGGAGCTGCCGTGCTGCGGCCCCGCGGGCCGTCGGCTGGGACACCCGGTGAAACGAGCCCCGCACCGGCCCGGTGACGGGCGGTGCGGGGCTCGGGGTGCGATGCCGGTGTTAAGAAGGGGCCCTTTCTCTACCGCAGGCGTTAAGAAGGGGCCCTTCCTTACCGCTCAGTCGAAGATCGGGCCCTGCTCCCGGGTGCGCTTCAGCTCGTAGAAGCCGGGGGTGCCGGCGACGAGCAGCACGCCGTCCCAGAGGCGGCCGGCCGCCTCGCCCTTCGGCGCCGGCGTGATCACCGGGCCGAAGAAGGCGACCTGAGCGCCGTCCGGACCCGGGGCGTGGATCACCGGGGTGCCCACGTCGGTGCCGACCGGCCGCATGCCCGCCTCGTGGCTGGCCCGCAGCGCCTCGTCGTACTGGGTGGACCCGGCCGCGTCGGCGAGCGCCGGGTCCAGGCCCACGTCGGTGAGCGCGCCCACCAGCATGTCCCGGCCCAGGCCCTCCTTGCCGAGGTGGATCCGGGTGCCCATCGCGGTGTAGAGCTTCGCCAGCGCCTCGGCGCCGTGCGCCTGCTCGGCGGCGATGCACACCCGCACCGGGCCCCAGCCGTCGCGCATCAGGTCGCGGTACTCCTCCGGCAGTTCCCGGCCGTCGTTGAGCACGGACAGGCTCATCACGTGGAACCGGATGTCCACGTCCCGGACCTGCTCGACCTCCAGCAGCCAACGGGAGGTGATCCACGCCCACGGGCACAGCGGGTCGAACCACATGTCCGCGGTGACACGTTCGGTCACGGTGTTTTCCCTTCACGACATCGTCGCGCCGGGGACCCGGCGCGGTCACCTCCGATCCTCACCCCGCACCCGGGTGCCCGGTACCGGAATGAGAGCGTGACCTCGACCACCGAGAGCGGTCCGTGCATGGAAGACTCGGTTATCGACGGGCCGTCACGAGCGGCCGGGGGAGACCGGCGCCGCGGGGCGCGGCGAGACGAGTGGGATGGAGACGAACAGTGCCGGGAGTGCGCAACCTGACCCAGGTCGAGGCGACCGAGCGGGCCCGCCTGCTCGAGGTGACCGGGTACGACATCAGCCTTGACCTGTCGACCGCGGTGCAGCCCACCGGTCGCACGTTCCGCTCGGTGACCGAGGTCCGGTTCCGCTGTGCCGAGCCGGGGGCGACCACGTTCATCGAGACAGCCGCCGAATCGGTGCGGTCGGCCACGCTCAACGGCGAGCCGGTGGACCTGTCCGGCTGGTCCGCCGAGAAGGGACTCACGCTCAGCGGCCTGGCCGCCGAGAACGTGCTGGTGGTCGACGCCGACTTCGGCTACTCCAACAGCGGGCAGGGCCTGCACCGCACCGTCGACCCGGTGGACGGCGAGACCTACCTCTACAGCCAGTTCGAGACCGCCGACGCGCAGAAGGTCTACGCCTGCTTCGACCAGCCCGACCTGAAGAGCGTCTACACCTGGCACGCCACGGTCCCGGACCACTGGCGGGTCGTGTCGAACATGCCGGTGGAGCGCGAGGAGGCCGCCGGTGAGGGCCTGAAGACGGTGCACTTCACCGTCTCGGAGCGGATGAGCACCTACATCACCGCGCTCTGCGCCGGGCCGTACCACGAGGTGCGCCGCACCCACGACGGCATCGACATGGGCTACTTCTGCCGGGCCAGCATGGCCCCGCACATGGACGCCGACGACCTGCACCTGATCACCACGCAGGGCTTCGACTTCTTCCAGGAGAAGTTCGGCGTGCGCTACCCGCTGCCGAAGTACGACCAGCTCTGGGTGCCGGACTTCAACGCCGGCGCGATGGAGAACTTCGGCTGCGTGACGCACGCCGAGTCGCACTACATCTTCCGCTCGCAGGTCACCGACTTCGAGTACGAGCAGCGCGCCAACACGATCCTGCACGAGCTGGCGCACATGTGGTTCGGTGACCTGGTCACCATGCGCTGGTGGAACGACCTGTGGCTCAACGAGTCGTTCGCCGAGTGGGCCAGCCACTGGTGCAACACGCACGCGACCCGCTTCACCGACGCCTGGACCACGTTCCTGTCGATCCGCAAGAACTGGGGTTACCGGCAGGACCAGCTCTCCTCCACCCACCCGGTCTACTGCGAGATGCCGGACCTGGAGGCCGTCGAGGTCAACTTCGACGGCATCACGTACGCCAAGGGTGCGAGCGTGCTCAAGCAGCTCGTCGCGTACGTGGGCGAGGAGCCGTTCCTGGCCGGCCTGCGCGCCTACTTCGGCAAGTACGCCTGGGGCAACGCCACCTTCGACGACCTGCTGTCCGAGCTGGAGTCGGCCTCCGGCCGGGAGCTGCGCAAGTTCGCCGCCCAGTGGCTGGAGACCGCGCAGGTCAACACGCTGCGCCCGGAGGTGACCATCGGGGCCGACGGCACGTACGAGCGGGTGGTGGTCCGGCAGGAGGCCCCGTCCGGCTACCCGACGCTGCGTACCCACCGCATCGGCGTCGGCCTGTACGACCTGACCGACGGCCGGCTGGTGCGCCGCGAGCTGATCGAGACGGACGTGACCGGCGAGCTGACCGAGCTGTCCGAGCTGCACGGCAGGCCCGCCGCCGACGTGCTGCTGCTCAACGACGAGGACCTCACCTACGCCAAGCTGCGGCTGGACGAGCGGTCGATGGCCACTGTGGTGCAGCACATCGCCGGCTTCGACTCGTCGCTGGCCCGGGCGCTGTGCTGGACCGCCGCCTGGGACATGACCCGTGACGCCGAGCTGTCGGCCCGCGACTACGTCGCGCTGGTGCTGGCCGGGCTGACCGCCGAGACCGACATCAACCTGGTCACGGCCACGCTGCGGCAGGCGACCACCGCGCTCACCTTCTACGCCGACCCGGAGTGGGCGCCGACCGGCTGGGCGGACCTGTCCCGTACCGCCCGGACCGCGCTCGCCGCGGCCGAGCCGGGCAGCGGCTTCCAGCTGGCCTGGGCCCGCGCGTACGCCTCGTCGGCCCGCTCCGGCGAGGACCTGGCCACGCTGCGCGGCTGGCTGGACGGCAACGGGGTGCCGGAGGGGCTGACCGTCGACACGGAGCTGCGTTGGGCCGTGCTCCAGTCGCTCGTGGCCAACGGCGCGGCGGGCGCCGCCGACGTGGACGCGGAGCTGGCCGCCGACCGTACCGCCAGCGGCGAGCGGGAGGCCGCGTACGCGCACGCGCTGGTGCCGACCGTCGAGAACAAGGCCGCGGTGTGGGCGCTGCTCACCGGCCCGGACGCGCTGCCCAACTGGCGCAACCGGGCGCTGTTGCAGGGCTTCACCCACCCGGCGCAGGTCGAGCTGACCGCGCCCTACCGGGAGCGGTACTTCGCCACGGTGGACCAGGTGTGGGCGCAGCGCGACAGCGAGCCGGCGCAGGAGTTCGTGCAGCTCGCGTACCCGGCGTACCTGGTCGAGGAGGACACCGTCGCGGCCACCGACGCGTGGCTGGCCCAGGACGGCCGGCCGGCGTCGCTGCGGCGGCTGGTGGCCGAGGGCCGCGACGGCGTGGTCCGCGCGCTGAAGGCCCGGGAGCGGGACGCGCGCAGCGCCTGAGTGAGGCACGCCGGCCGGGGCCGGGGCGGGTGACAGCCCGCGCCGGCCCCGGCCGCTGTCGTGCGGTCTGCGCCGCCGGCGAACGAGAAAGCCCGGCCCGCGTGTGCGCGGGCCGGGCTTCGTCGTGTGTGCGGTTCGGGATCAGCCCTTGCCGGCGTGGCTGGCGAGCTGGTCGAGACCCTGGATGATGCCGCCGGCCAGGTCGCCGCCGCCGAAGGAGGCCACCATGGAGAGCGCGGCCAGCTTGGCGTACGTGTCCGGGATGCGCTTGCGCGCGTACTTGCCGGTGACGATCTCCAGCTGCCGCTGGTTGGGCGACACCGCGATCAGCACCGAGCGGTCCGGGTCGGCGAGCTGGCGGTGCAGCCGCTCGGCGTGCTCCCGGATCGGCTCGTCGAGGCCGCCGACGTAGACCGAGAAGACCAGGCCGGTGCCCTGGTCGGCGAGGCGCAGCGCCTCGTCGATGCGGAGCAGCTGACGGGTCGAGAACGGGCCGTCCAGCACGTCGGGCGGGGTGCCGGTCCCCGTCGTGGGCCGCGCTTCACCAACGGTCACTTGCGCCTCCGGTTCCACCGGCCGGCGCCTCCCGGCCGGCCTGCTCCTGCTTGCGGCTGGTCAACGCCGGCGCCTGCGCCCCGGCGGCCAGCGCCGTGCCGGCCGAGTCGGCCAGCTGCTCCGGACGGCCCAGGAACCAGACCGGAGTGAAGTCGAAGGGCCGGCCCGGCCGGTAGCGCTTGGCGCCGCCACCGTTGCCGCGGCTGCCGACGGCCGCCAGGGCGGCGATCAGCAGCACCGCGGCGGCCGGGATGCCGACGAAGACCACCAACGTCTCGGTAACAGACAATCCCAACGCCCCCAGGCGGAAAGAGAGACCAGGAATGGTGCGGGTCGGCCGGTCAGGACCGGTCGCGTCCCACGTCACTTGTGATGTTCACGTTAGCGGAGTCGGCGGCCCGCCAGATTGCGGGGTGCTGATCCCATCCGTCACTCCGGTGCTCCAGCTGCGCGGCAGTGGCGAGCAGTGTCGCGTCGTCGCCGTACCGGCCGGTGAGCAGCACCCCGACCGGAAGCCCGTCGGCGGTCCGTCCGACCGGCAGCGAAACGGACGGATCGCCCGTGACGTTGAAGACCGCGCAGTACGGCGAGAAGCGCCTCTGCGCGTCGAAGTCCTCGGCCGGTTCGAGGGCGGCGAACGCGCCCACAGGCGCCTGCGGGGCCGCGAGCGTCGGGCAGAGCAGCAGGTCACAGCCGGCGGTACGGCGTACGCCACGGCGTACCTGCGCCTGGAGTTCGCCGAGCGCGGCCATCAGCCGGGCCGCGCCGAGCGCCTCGCCGCGCTCGCGCAGGAACCGGGTCAGCGGCAGCAGGTCGCCGTCCCGCCCGGCCGGGACCGGGGTGACCGCCAGCGCGTACCAGACGGTCTCGAACAGCGGCCACGCCTCGGGGCCGAGTGGCGCGGGAACGTCGACCACCTCGTGGCCGGCGTCGGTGAGCAGCGCGGCGGCCCGGTCGACGGCGGCGACGCAGTCGGGGTGGACCGGTTCGTCGGCGAGCATCGGCGTGGTGAAGCGGCCGACGCGCAGCCGGCCGGGGCCGGCGGCGCGGGCGGCGCGGGTGACGCCGAGATACCCGCCGGCGGGCGCGGCCGGCGGCAGGTACGGCTCGCCGGGCACCGGGCGGGCGAGCACGTCGAGCAGCGCGGCCACGTCGCCGACCGTTCGGCCGATGGGTCCGTTCACCGGCAGCCCGAAGCCGCCGAAGCCGAGCGGCCCGCCGGAGACCATGCCCCGGCTGGGCTTGTAGCCGACCAGGCCGCAGAGCGCGGCCGGGATGCGCAGTGAGCCGCCGCCGTCGGAGCCCTGCGCCACCGGCACGAGCCCGGCGGCGACCGCGGCTGCCGCTCCGCCGCTGGACCCGCCCGCGGTGTACGCGAGGTTCCACGGGTTTCGGGCGGGCGGCGCCACCAGCCCTTCGGAGTAGAGCGAGCAGCCGAGTTCGGAGGTGGTGGTCTTGCCGAGGCTGACCAGGCCGGCGTCGGCCAGGAGGCGGACCACGTCGGCGTCGACCGGCGGGACGAAGTCGGCGAAGGCGGCCGAGCCGAAGGTGGTGCGTACGCCGGCGGTGAGCGTGAGGTCCTTGATCGCGGTCGGCACCCCGTGCAGCGGGCCGCGTTCCTCCACCGCGAGCGCGTCAGCGGCGCGGGCGGCGGTGAGAGCCCGGTCGGCGGTGACGGTGACGAACGCGCCGACGGTGTCGCGGAGCGCCTCGACCCGGCGCAGGTGGTGCTCGACCAGTTCCAGGCTGGACAGCTCGCCCCGGCGGATCGCGGCGGCCTGTTCCAGCGCGGTCAGGTCGTGCGGCTCGGCCATGCCGTCCATCCTGCCGGTCCGGTGGCCCGCAGGCCGGGCGACACGTCCGGCGGCAGCCGCCTTCAGCGGCCGAGGAACCGCAGCGCGTTGCCGCCGAGCAGCGCGTCCCGCTGCGCGTCGGTGAGGAAGTCCGCCCGGTGCACCACCTGGCCGACCGGCCGCTCCCCCAGCGGGTACGGGTAGTCGCTGCCGAGCAGCACCCGCTCGGCGCCGATGGTGTCCACCAGCAGCCGCAGCGCGGCCGGTTCGAAGACGACCGAGTCGACGTGGAACCGGTCGACGTAGGAGCTGGGCGGTGCGCTGGAAGCGCCGCGTACCAGGTCGCCGCGACGGTGCCAGGCGTTGTCGGCGCGGCCCAGCCAGAACGGGAAGCTGCCGCCGCCGTGCGCGAAGCAGATCCGCAGCGTCTCCGGCACCCGGTCGAACACGCCGCCGAGGATCAGCGCGAGCACCGACAGGTGCGTCTCGGCCGGCATCCCGGTCAGCCAGCGGGCCATCCACCGGTCCAGCCGGGGGCCGCCGGGCATGTCCCACGGGTGCACGAACACCGGCGCACCGACCTCCGCGCAGTGGGTCAGGAACTGCACGACGCCCTCGTCGTCCAGGTCCCGGTCACCGACGTGGTTGCCGATCTCCACACCGGCGTGCCCGGCCGCCAGGCAGCGGTCCAGTTCGGCGCAGGCCGCGTCCGGGTCCTGCAACGGCACCTGGCAGAACGGCACCAGCCGGTCGCCGCCGGCCGCGGTGACCTCCAGTGTGAGGTCGTTGAAGATCCGGGCCACCTTGACCGCCTGATCGGCCGGGCGGTCGTAGCTGAAGAAGACCGGGGTGGGAGAGACGACCTGCACGTCCACGCCGTCGGCGTCCATGTCGGCGAGCCGGGTCGGCGCGTCCCAGCACTGGGCGCCGATCGGGCGGAACTCCGTCTCCCCCACCATGATCATGGCGGCGCGCTCGGAGTCCACCCGCAGCCAGGGCCAGCCGGACCCGCCGCACGCCGCGGCGAGGTCCGGCCACCCCTTCGGTACGACGTGCGTGTGCACGTCCACGACCGGCACGCGTCAGCCCTTGCCCGGGTGCAGCGCGCCGCAGTTGTCGCAGGTGCGGGCCTTCTCGTCGGCGTAGAACGCGGCGAAGACCGGGGGGAGGTCGGCGGCGATGTCGCGGACCTGCAACTCCACCTCGTGCACCTTGTGGTGGCACTCGGCGCAGTACCACTGGAACTTCTCCAGCGTGCCCTCCTCGCGGACCCGCTCGATCACCATGCCGATCGAGCCGGCCTCGGGACGCTGCGGCGAGTGCGGGGTGTTGCGCGGCAGCATCCACATCTGGCCCTCGCGCACGTGCACCGTACGCGGACCCTCGGGCAGCATCAGGTTGATGTGCATGTTGCCCTTGACCTGGTAGAAGAACTCCTCGTACGGGTCGACGTGGAAGTCCGTGCGCTGGTTCGGGCCGCCCACCACCATGACGATGAAGTCGTCGCTGCCGGGCAGCATCTCCTTGTTGCCCACCGGGGGCTTGAGCAGGTGCTGGTTCTCGCCGATCCAGCCGGAGAAGCTGAACGGCTCGGCGATCTCACTCATGGGAACCTCCCGACGGAAGTAGGGCGACTGCCTGCATCTCGATCAGCAGATGCGGGTGCGGAAGCTGGTGCACGGCCACAGTGGTCCGGGTCGGCCCGGTGGCGTCGAAGAACTCCGCCCACACCTCGTTGTAGCCGCCGAAGTCGTTCATGTTGACCAGGTAGCTGGTGACCTGCACCAGGTCGTTCAGGTCGGCGCCGACCGAGCGGAGCAGGTCGCGGATGTTCTCCACCACGGCCCGGGTCTGCTCGCGGATGTCCAGGTCCGTGGTGCCGAATTCGTCCACCGACACCCCGGCGAACGTGTTGTCCGGCCGGCGCGACGACGTACCGGAGACGTAGACGAATCCGCCGGCCACCTTGACGTGCGGGAACGCGCCCCGCGGCACGGCCTTCCCGGCAACCACCCGGGCGGTCACGGCAGAGCCTTGAGCGCGGCGGAACCCAGCTTCTCCACAGTGGCCCGCACGTGTGCGCCGGGGCGCAGCGGCACCGCGGCGGTGGCCGCGCCGGCCAGGAACACCCAGCCCTTGCGCAGCCGGACACCGTGCCGGCCCGCCAGCCGCAGCCCTTCGTCCAGCGCGCGGCGCGGGTCGCCGAGGATGGCAGCGGTCGAGCCGACCTGTGCCACCCGCCCGTCGATCTCCAGCAGCACGCCGAGGTTGTCCAGCCCGTCCGGCACCGGCGACCACGGCCCGACCACGAACGCGGCGGCCGAGGTGTTGTCGGCGATCACGTCCGGCAGCGAGAAGGTGAAGTTCGCGTACCGGGAGTCGATCAGTTCGATCGCCGGGGCGACCGCGCGTACGGCCCGGGTGAACGAGCCGACCGGTTCGCCCGGGTCGGGCAGCCGGTCCAGCAGGAACGCCACCTCCGGCTCGACCCGGGGGTGGATGAAGTCGCCGACGTCGACACCGCCGCCGTCGGGCACCCGCATCACGTCGGTCAGCCGGCCCCAGATCACCTCGTCCACGCCGACCTGCGCCATCTTGGCCTTGCTGGTGAGCCCCATCTTGAGGCCGACCAGCCGCTCACCCCGGTCGAGGCGGCGCTTCACCAGAGCGGTCTGCACCGCGTACGCGGCGTCGACGTCGAGGCCGGTCTCGGCGGCCAGCTGCGGGATGGCGGTGGCGGTGTCGGCCGCCGCACCCAGCTTCTCCGCGATGCCGGCGATGTCCGGCCCGATCATGAGTTGTTCTCCTTAGCCGCCAGGTCCAGTGCCACGTCCACGATCATGTCCTCCTGGCCGCCGACCATCCGGCGCCGGCCCAGCTCGACCAGGATCGAGCGGACGTCCACGCCGTACTTGGCCGAGGCCCGCTCGGCGTGCCGCAGGAAGCTGGAGTAGACGCCCGCGTACCCGAGGGAGAGCGTCTCCCGGTCGACCTGGACCGGCCGGTCCTGCAACGGGCGGACCAGGTCGTCGGCGGCGTCCATCAGCGCGAACACGTCGCAGCCGTGCTTCCAGCCGTGCAGCTCGGCGACCGCGACGAAGACCTCCAGCGGCGCGTTGCCCGCACCGGCGCCCATGCCGGCCAGCGACGCGTCCACCCGGACGGTCCGGCCGGACGGCGAGCCGAGCGGGCCGTCGCCGAGGATCCGGCCGTGCTCGACCGCGAGCACGCTGTTCGCCACACCCAGCGACAGGTTGTGGTGCGCGTGGATGCCGATCTGCGTCTCCGGTTCCAGCACCTGCCGGTACGCGTCGACGCGCTGCGCCACGTCCGACATCAGCAGCCGGCCGCCCGAGTCGGTGACGTAGACGCAGTGCGCGCCGTACGACTCCATCAGCTTGGCCTGCGCGGCCAGCCCGGCCGGGTCGTTGAGGTGCGACATCATCAGGAACCCGGAGACGTCCATGTCGTTCTCCCGGGCCCACGCGATGTGCTGGGCGGAGATGTCCGCCTCGGTGCAGTGCGTGGCGATCCGGACGCTGCTCACGCCGAGCGCCTTCGCGGCCTTCAGGTCGGCGATGGTGCCGATGCCGGGCAGCAGCAGCGTGGTGAGCCGCGCGGTGGTGAGCACCTCGGCGGCGGCGGCGATCCAGTCCGCGTCGGCGGCGGCGCCGTGCCCGTAGTTGACGCTGGAACCGGCAAGGCCGTCGCCGTGCGCCACCTCGACCGCTGCCACGCCGGCCGCGTCGAGCGCGGCGGCGATGGTACGCACCTGGTCGACGGTGTAGCGGTGCCCGATGGCGTGCATGCCGTCGCGCAGCGTCACGTCCTGGATGTAGAGGTCGGTCATCGGGGTGCCCCCTCCGGCGAACGCAGCGCCACCAGCCGCTCCGCGGTGCGCAGCGCGGCCGACGTCATGATGTCCAGGTTCCCGGCGTACGCGGGCAGGTAGTGCCCGGCGCCGGAGACCTCCAGGAACACCGACACCTGGAGGCCGGTGAAGTGCCGGCCGAGCACCGGCGCGTACGTGTCCACGGCGTCGAACTGCACGTCCTGCTTGAGCCGGTAGCCGGGGACGTACTCCTGCACGGCCTTCACCATGTCGGCCACCGAGGCGGCGATCGCGCCCCGGTCGGCGTCGGCGTCCGGGCACAGGCAGTAGACCGTGTCGCGCATGAGCAGCGGCGGGTCGGCCGGGTTCAGCACGATGATGGCCTTGCCGCGCTCGGCGCCGCCGACCACCTCGATGGCACGGGCGGTGGTCTCGGTGAACTCGTCGATGTTGGCGCGGGTGCCCGGACCGGCCGACTTCGACGCGATCGAGGCGACGATCTCGCCGTACGCGACAGGGGTGACCCGGCCGACCGCGTGCACGATCGGCACTGTCGCCTGGCCGCCGCAGGTCACCATGTTGACGTTCGGTTCGCCCAGGTGCTCGTCGAGGTTCACCGGCGGCACCACGTACGGGCCGATCGCGGCGGGCGTCAGGTCGACCACCGTGCGGCCGTGTGCCCGCAGCACCTCGTCGTGCCGCTTGTGCGCGCCGGCCGAGGTGGCGTCGAAGACCAGCTGGACGTCCGCGAACTCGGGCAGCGCGACCAGGCCGTCGACGCCCTCGGCGGTGGTGGTCACGCCGAGCCGGCGGGCCCGGGCCAGCCCGTCCGAGGCCGGGTCGATGCCGGCCATGGCCACCATGCGCAGGCTCTCACTGAGCCGCAGCACCTTGATCATCAGGTCGGTGCCGATGTTGCCCGACCCGAGCACCGCCACTCCGACAGTCATGACGTTCCCTCCGAGGAGAAACAGGTACGCACCGAGCCGAGCCCGGAGATGCGCGCCTCGTACGCGGCGCCGGGCGTGACCGGCACCATCGGGCCGAGGGCGCCGGAGAGCACCACGTCGCCGGCGCGCAGCGGGTCACCGGCGCGGGCCATGGTGCCGGCCAGCCACTGCAGCGCGTGCAGCGGATTGCCGAGGCAGGCCGCGCCCGCGCCGACCGAGACCGGCTCACCGGCGTGCTCCAGCACCATGCCGCACAGCCGCAGGTCCACGTCGGCGAGCCGCCGGGGCGCGGTGCCGAGCACGAACAGCCCGCTGGAGGCGTTGTCCGCCACCGTGTCCACGATGGAGATGTCCCAGTCGGCGATCCGCGAGTCGACGATCTCGATGGCCGGCAGCACGTGGTCCACCGCGCGGATCAGGTCGACAGTGGTGACCCGCTCGTCCGGCAGGTCCGCGCCGAGCACGAAGGCGATCTCCGCCTCCACCCGCGGCTGGAGCAGCCGGTCGATCGGCACCTCGACACCGTCACCGACGGCCATGTCGTCGAAGAGCACCCCGAAGTCGGGCTGGAAGACGCCGAAGCTCTCCTGCACGGTCCGCGACGTCAGGCCGATCTTCGCGCCGACGCGGCGGTGCCCCTTGCCCAGCCGTTGCCGGGTGTAGACCTGCTGCACCTGGTACGCGGCCTCGATGTCACCCTCGGGCAGCAGCCGGCCGCGCAGCGGCGGGCAGGGCTTCCCGTCCTGCCGGGCCACTGCCAGTTCCCGGTTGGCGGCCTCGATGTCCACGGTCATGGCGGCTCCTCGCTTACGTCGCTGGGGATTCCGGCCATTCTGCCCACCACGCGCGCCCGTGCCAGTCCGGGCGCTCATGCTGAGCCACCCTTCGTTCGCGACTGCGGGGCTCGCAACACCGGCTCACTCCTCGCGCTCACGTCAAATCCACGCAGACGTTCGTCAGTTCGGAGTAGAAGTCGAGCGAGTGCACGCCGCCCTCCCGGCCCACGCCCGACGCCTTCACCCCGCCGAACGGGGTCCGCAGGTCGCGCAGGAACCAGGTGTTCACCCAGACGATGCCGGCGTCGAGCCGGGCGCCGGCCCGGTGCGCCCGGCCCACGTCCCGCGTCCACACCGTCGCGGCCAGGCCGTAGGCGGTGCCGTTCGCCAGCGCGTACGCCTCGTCCTCGTCGTCGAACGGCGCGACGTGCACCACCGGGCCGAAGATCTCCTCCTGGTTGGTGCGGGCGTCCGGGCCGAGGCCGGTGAGCACCGTCGGCTGCACGTACGCCCCGCCGTCGCGGGCGTCGCCGAAGCGCGGCGCGCCGCCGCCGGCGCGGACCTCGGCGCCCTCGGTACGGGCCAGCGCGTAGTGGCCGAGCACCTTGTCCCGGTGGCCGTGCGAGATCAGCGGCATGTTCGCCGTCGCCTCGTCGTCCGGCCAGCCGTACGCAAGCTCGTCGGCGCGCTCGGCCAGCCGCGCGGTGAACTCCTCGAACACCGGCCGCTGCACGTAGATGCGCTCGGTGCACAGGCACACCTGACCGCCGTTGGTGAAGCTGGACCGCACCGAACCGGCGACCGCCGCGTCGAGGTCGGCGTCGGCGAACACCAGGCCGGCGTTCTTGCCGCCCAGCTCGAAGCTGACCGCCTTCACCCCGTCGGCGGCGGCGCGCATGATCGCGCTGCCGGTCGCCGACTCGCCGGTGAACGTGATCGCGTCCACGCCCGGGTGCCGGGTCAGATGCTCACCGGCCGAGCCCGGGCCGAAGCCGTGCACCAGGTTGAACACGCCCTTGGGCACACCCGCCGCGGCCATCACCTCGGCCAGCAGCGTGGCGGAGGCGGGAGTCTCCTCGCTGGGCTTGACCACCACGGCGTTGCCGCAGGCCAGTGCCGGGGCGACCTTCCAGGTGAGCAGCAGCAGCGGCAGGTTCCACGGCACGATGACAGCGACCACGCCGACCGGCTTGCGGACCGCGTAGTTCAGCGCCCGGCCACCGGACGGGGTGACAGTGGTGAACGACTCGGTGGGCGCGGTCGCCACGATCTCGGCGAACGCCCGGAAGTTCGCCGCGCCGCGCGGGATGTCGAGCGTCCGGGCCTGCGAGATGGCCTTGCCGGTGTCGGCGACCTCGGCGGCCACCAGGTCGTCGAAGCGCCGTTCCAGTTCGTCGGCGACGCGGCGCAGCACCTCGGCGCGTTCCCGCTCCCCCATCCGGCCCCACGGGCCGCGCAGCGCCGACCGGGCCGCGGCGACCGCGTCGTCCACTGTCGACTGCGACGCCTCGACCACCTCGAACACCGGCTCGCCGGTGACCGGGCTGCGCTTGGTGAACCGGGAACCGGCGTCGACGAACTCGCCGCCGACGAAGTTGCGCAGCAGTCCGGGACCGTCCGGCGCGTGCCCGGTCATCAGCCGGGGATCCCAGAGCGTCATCGCCGCCGCCCCAGCGCCGCCCGGACACCGCCGGCCAGCAGCGCGACAGCGCCGGCCGCTACCGCGCCGACCACCGCGTACTGCGCGCGCACCCGGCGGCGCACCTGCGCGTACGGGGTGGTGGAGAACGAGACCAGCTCGTACTGGGAGACGTAGCGGCCGGGCAGCGCCCGTTCCAGCGCGTGCTCGACCTGCTTGCGGGTGCGGAACACCGGCGAGGCGACCTTGTCCCGCATCTCCACGAAGTTCGCCAGCGCCATCCGGGCGATCGCCTCGGCGTTGTCCTGGCGGCGGTGCTGGAACAGCGGCAGCGCGGCGGCCCACTCGTCGTCGCACTCGTCGAGGCAGCGGTCCAGCTCGACCACGTCCTCGAACGCGCAGTTCGCGCCCTGGCCGTAGAACGGCACGATGGCGTGCGCGGCGTCACCGATCAGGCCGACCTTGCCGGCCACCTGCCACGGCGTGCAGCGCACCGTGCCGAGCACACCGACCGGGTTGTGCTGGTAGTCGTCGACCAGGTTCGGCGCGAGCGGGACCAGGTCCGGGTAGTGGGTGGCGAAGAACTGCTCGATCGCGGCCGGGCTGCTCAGCGACGCGAAGCTGCGCGTGCCGTGGGTGGGCCAGAACAGCGTGCAGGTGAAGGAGCGGTCCGGGTTCGGCAGCGCGATCATCATCGAGGTGCCGCGCGGCCAGATGTGCAGGGCACCCGGATCGAGCGCGAACTCCCCGCCCAGCGGCGGGATGGTCAGCTCCTTGTAGCCGTAGTCGAGGAAGTCGAGGCTCTCGGTCACGCCGCCGTACGCGAGCAGTTGCCCGCGCACCGCGGAGCCGGCGCCGTCGGCGCCGAGGACGACCGAGGCGGTGGCGGTGACCTTGCCCTGCGGGGTCTCGAACGTCATCTCGCCGCCGAGCGGGTCGAGGCCGACCAGCCGGTGGTCGAACGCGACGCGCACGTTCGGCAGCGCGGCGGCGGCGTCGAGCAGGGCGTTGTTCAGCGCGCCCCGGCTGATCGAGTTGATCGCCCGGTCCCCGGAACCGCTGTACGACTGGAACTCCGGCTCGCCCTCGACCGGGTGGATCATGCGGCCGCGCATCGGCAGCGCGTCCGCCATCACCTCGTCCTCGAGGCCGATGCGGCGCAGCGCGTCCAGGCCGCGCTCGGACAGCGCCAGGTTGATCGACCGACCCCGCTCGACGGTGCCGGTACGCGGGTCGGGCCGCCGCTCGTAGAGGGCCACCGGGTAGCCGCGCCGGGCCAGGTAGCAGGCCAGCAGACAGCCGGCCAGCCCGGCGCCGACCACAGCGATCTCGTCGCGCTCCGTCACGATCCCTCCTTGTCGAACGTCGCCGCCAGCGCCTCGGCGACCCGCCAGCAGTCGTGGTACGTGGAGTAGAGCGGCACCGGCGCGAACCGGACGATGTCCGGCTCGCGGGCGTCGGCGACCACGCCGTGCTCGTGCCGCAGCCGCTTGGTCAGCTCGTTCGCGCTGCCGGCCCCGATCCGCACCGAGAGCTGGCAGCCGCGCCGGGCCGGGTCGCGCGGCGTGACCACCGTGAGCGGACGCCCGGGCGTCACCTCGTCGAGCAGCTGCTCCAGCCAGGCGGTGAGCCGCAGGCTGCGCTCGCGCAGCGCCGGCATGCCGACGGAGTCGAACAGCTCCAGCGACGTCCGCACCGGGCCCATCGCGAAGATCGGCGGGTTGGAGATCTGCCACGCCTCCACTGTGGCCGGCGGCCGGGACACCGGGGTCATCTCGAACCGGGTGGCCGCCTCGGTGCTCCACCAGCCCTCGAAGCGCTGGATCGACGGGTCGCCGAGGTGCCGCTCGTGGACGAAGACGCCGCCCAGCGCGCCCGGGCCGGAGTTGAGGTACTTGTACGAGCACCAGGCGGCGAAGTCGACGTCCCAGTCGTGCAGCGCCAGCGGCACGTTGCCTGCGGCGTGCGCCAGGTCCCAGCCGACCACCGCGCCGGCGGCCCGGCCGGCGGCGGTGATGGTGGGGATGTCCATCAGCTCGCCGGTCAGGTAGTTCACGCCGCCGAGCATCAGCAGCGCCACCGTGTGGCCCTCGCGGGCGAGGAAGTCCAGCACGTCCTCGGTGCCGAGCGTGTCGGAGCCGGGGCGCGGCTTGAGGCGTACGACTGTGGTGTCCGGGTCCAGGCCGTGGAAGCGGGCCTGGCTGCGCACCGCGTAGCTGTCCGAGGGGAACGCGCTGTCCTCGATGACGATGCGGGTGCGCTCGCCGGCCGGCCGGTAGAAGCTGACCATCAGCAGGTGCAGGTTGACGGTCAGGGAGTTCATCACCACTGTCTCCGCGGGCAGCGCGCCGACCAGGCGGGCGGCCGGTGCGGTCAGCAGCTCGTGGTACGGCAGCCAGGGCCGCTCCGACTCCAGGTGCCCCTCGACGCCCAGGCGACTCCAGGCGTCCAGGTCGGCGAGGAGTTCGTCGCGGGTGGCCCGGGGCTGGAGACCGAGCGAGTTGCCGGCCAGGTACGCCGTGTCGGGGTAGCGCCCGCCGTCGGCGGGTGGGATGTGGAACAGGTGCCGGTGGCCGGGGTCGGCCGCGTCGCGGCGGAGGGCTTCGTTCTCGGGGGTGTGCATGCTGTTCTCTCTCGTCACATCGCGGTGCGGGCCGACCACAGCTCCGGGAAGACCACCCGGGCCATGCTGCGCTGCAACCATGCCAGTCCGGCGGAACCGCCGCTGCCGACCTTGGCGCCCATGGTGCGCTGGACGGCCTTGACGTGGTTCCAGCGCCAGTCGCCGAACTCCTCGGCGATCTCGGTGAGCGCGTCACCGAGCAGGCGCAGGTGGTTGTCCGGCCCGTTGTCGCCGTAGATCCGGACCCAGGCCGCCTCGATCGCGGGATGCGCCTCGTGCTCGGCGTTCACGTCCCGGGACAGCAGTTCCTCGGGCACGTCGAAGCCCTTGCGGGCCAGCAGCGCCACCACCTCGTCCCAGAGGCTCGGGGTGGCGAGCGCGGCGGTCAGCTCGTCGTACACCTCGGTCTGCCGGCGGAACGGGCGGATCAGCGCCCGGTCGCGCAGGCCGAGCAGGAACTCCAGCTGGCGGTACATGGCGGACTGGAAGCCGGAGCCCTCGCCGAGCCGGTCGCGGAAGCGGTTGAAGTCGGCCGGGCTCATCCAGCGCAGGCCGTGCCAGGCGGCGTTGAGGCCCTCCAGGTGCAGGGCGGCGCGGCGCAGCGGGGGCAGCGCCTCCCAGATCCGGTCCTCGCGCAGCTCACGCTTGGCGTGCCGCAGCTCGTGGCAGGTCAGGCCGAAGTACAGCTCCATGATCTGGCTGACCATCAGGAAGGACATCTCGCCCGGGTCGTCGCTGAGCGGCTCCTGGAGCCGGTGCAGCGTGCTGGCCCGCACGTACGCGTCGTACGGCACGCGGTCGGCGAACTCCAGCGTCGGCTCGCCGCCGTTGCGTGCCGCCCGAGCCGCCCGTTCCTGGGGGGTTACCGGGCGCACCGCCGTCGTCTGTTCCACAGTCATTCTCCGTCCGTGCGCGGGGTAGACGTCATGATCCCGCTGGTGGGCGGCCGAATGGAATGCCTGTTCAACGGCGGTATGGTGGTCTCACTTCGCGAACCGAAACCATCTCGCGTCGCCGTCTTTACGGAAGGAAGGTCCGCGCGTGGACGACATGGACTGGGCGCTGCTGCGCGAGCTCCAGGCCGACGCCCGGCTGTCGTACAGCGAGTTGTCCCGCCGGGTCCACCTGTCGCCGCCCGCTGTGGCCGAGCGGGTGCGGCGGCTGGAGGAATCCGGTGTGATCACCGGCTACCACGCCCACGTCGACCTGACCCGGGCCGGGCGGACGGTGCTCGCGCTGATCCGGATGTCCTGCTACGGCGCGCGCTGCATCCTCAACGACCCCGACGTCGCGGGCTGGCCGGAGATCATGGAGATCCACCGGATCACCGGGGACGCGTGCAGCATGCTCAAGGTCGCCGCCACCAACATGGGCGAGTTCGAGGAGGTCATCGACCGTCTCGCGCCGTACGGGCAGCCGTCCAGCACGATGGTGCTCTCCACCCCGCTGGCCTGGCACCCCGTGGTCAAGGCGCCTCGTTAGCTTCCCCCGCCCCCCGGGAAAGCAGGCGCCGCTGCCCGTCAGTGGTCCGGCGCACCGTCGCGCCGGGAGGGGGGAACCATGCGAGGGCTCTTGTCACATCGTGCGTTGTCGTCCCTGTTGGGCCTGCTCGGCCTGGTGGCGGCGTTCGTCCTGACCACCGCGCCGCCGGCCCGGGCCGGGGAGAGCGTGTTCATCGAGGTCACGCCGAACAGCGTCCAGGCCGGTTCCCGGGTGAACCTGCGGGCCGGCTGCGACAACAGCAACAACCGCCAGGCGCAGGTCACCTCCGACGCCTTCGGGCGGGTGACGCTGCGGCCGGACAACGGCTTCCTCAGCGGCTCGGTCACGGTGCCGGGCAACAAGGGGCCGGGCGACTACCCGGTGAACCTGGACTGCTCCAACGGCAACACCGCCTCGACCATGCTCACCGTGCTCAACATGGCGCAGCCGAGCAAGGGGCCGGCGACCGGCGGCGGTGGCACCGCGGGTAGCCGGGGCACCGGTTCCCTGCTGCTGGTCGGCGGCCTGGTCGCGGTGGCAGTGGTGGCCGGTGTGAGCGCCCGCCGCAAGCCCGGCGGCCGCGTCTGACGAGAGGTGCCGCAATGGCCCGCTCCTCGCGCCGCCGGGACCGTACCGGCCCGGCGGCGGACCGCACACGCCGCGCCGCCGACCGTCCCGGCCGCCGGTCGCCCGAGCGCGCCGGCCGGCTCCGGGCCGCGCTGCGGCTGACGTCCCGGGCCGCGCGCCGGTTCGCGCACGTCGCCGGGCACGCGTTCTCGGCCAGCGTCGCCACCGCCGACCCGCAGTCCCGGCCGGTCCGGGCCCGCGCCGCCCGGACCACCACCCGCCGGTACGCCCCGAGCCGCAACCCGGGTGTCCCGGTGCTCGTGGTGGCGAGCGTGATGGCGCTGATCGTGGCCATGCTGGGCGTGGAACGGGTGACCGGCGTCAGCCTGCTGCCGGACCGGATCGTCGCCGGTCTGCGACCGCCGCCGAAGAAGTTCCCGGTGCTGCCGGCCAGCCCGCCGACGGACCTGAGCATCGGCAAGCTGAACCTGCGCGCGCCGGTGCACCGGGTGGGCATCGCGCCGGACGGCAGCATCGCGGTGCCGGACGTGGAGCGGGCCGGCGAGGTCGGCTGGTACGACCAGGGCCCCACTCCCGGTCAGTACGGACCCGCCGTGCTCGTCGGACACGTCGACACCACCACCGGTCCGGCCGTCTTCCACGGGCTGAAGCAACTGGACGACGGCGACCGGATCGAGGTGACCCGCGAGGACCGGTCGGTGGCGGTGTTCGAGGTGACCTCGATCGAGCGGTACGGCAAGGAGAAGCTGCCGGTGGAGGACGTCTACGGCGACTTCAGCCGGCCCAACCTGCGGCTGATCACGTGCGGCGGGCGCTGGGTGGGCGGCGAGACCGGGTACGCGGACAACCTGGTCGTCTACGCCTCGCTGGTCAAGGCGCGCTGAGCGGGCCGGTCAGGCCGCCTCGGGCTCGGGCTCGCGCAGGTCGAGCCAGTCCGCCCAGCGCGGATCGGGGGCGCGGTGCCCGAGCACCCGCCAGGCGGCTCCTTTGGGCGCGGCCGGCAGGTGGTGCAGCCGCCAGCCCAGCTCGGCGGGCGTCTTGTCGCCTTTGGTGTGGTTGCACCGCGCGCACGCGGCGACCACGTTCTCCCAGGCGTGCCGGCCGCCCCGGCTGCGCGGGAACACGTGGTCGATGGTCTCGGCCGGCCCCCGGCAGTACGCGCACCGCCACCCGTCGCGGGCGAACACGGCCCGCCGGGACAACCCGACGTGGGTGCGGTACGGCACCCGGACGTAGCGGGTCAGGCGTACCACGGAGGGCACCGGTAACGCGTTGCGCGCACTGTGCAGGATGCCCTCGCCGTCGGCCACACAGACCGCCTTGGCGCTGAGGACGAGGATCGCGGCACGACGCACCGACACGACGCACAGGGGCTCGTAGGTGGCGTTGAGAACGAGTGCACCGGAGCCCGCAGTGGGTCGTATGTCAGGCATCGCGCTCACCCTCCCGGTCCAGTCGCTCCCGCCTCGTCCGCGCCGGAACCGCCCCGCGGACAGCGCGGAACGGCTCCGACGCCGGCCGGATCACCGACGTCCGTTGCGCCAATAGTCCCTGATCGCGCCCCGGATTGCACGTACTAATCCGGGCTACCCCCTCCGGTAGCGACACTTCGCCGAGGTGGCGGTGTCCGCCGCCGGTCACCGGTGCGGTACGAAAGCAGGGTGAACGTCTCCGACCTGATCTCCGCCCTGCTGTCGGCCTTCTCCGACCGGCGCCCGGACTGCCAGGGCAGCAGTTCCTGCGAGTTCCTGTACCGGCTCACCGGCTCCGCCTGGTTCGCCGAGAGCAGCTACTGGATCCTGCTGAAGCCGCTACGGGTCGCGTTGATCCTGTTGATCGCGGTGGCCGCCCGGTGGGCACTGCACCGGACCATCAACCGGCTGGTGCGGACCACCACCCAGGGCGCGGTGCCGACCATGCTCCGCCCGCTGCGTGAGCGGATCCCCAGCGCCACGCTCGACCCGGACCAGTTCGTGCCGGAGCGGCGGCGGCAGCGGGCCGAGGCGATCGGGTCGGTGCTGCGCAGCATGGTCACCGCGTTCGTCTTCGGCATCGCGCTGCTGATGGTGCTCAAGGAGTTCAGCTTCGACCTGGCCCCGCTGCTGGCCAGCGCGGGAATCGCCGGCGTGGCGCTCGGCTTCGGCGCGCAGAGTCTGGTCAAGGACCTGATCGCCGGCCTGTTCATGTTGATAGAGGACCAGTACGGCGTCGGCGACACGGTCGACCTGGGCGAGGCCACCGGCGTGGTCGAGGCGGTGGGGCTGCGGGTCACCACGGTCCGGGACGGCCGCGGCGTGCTGTGGTACATCCGCAACGGCGAGATCGTCCGGGTCGGAAACAAGAGCCAGGGCTGGGCGCTGGTCGTGGTCGACCTGCCGATCGGATTCGCCGGCACCGAGGACGCCACCGCCGTGCTGCGTACCGCGGCGGCGTCGGTGGCGCTGGACCCGGAGCTGGCGCCGAGCATCGTGGAGCAGCCGGAGGTGCTGGGCGTCGAGCAGATGACTGTCGACGGCGCGGTGATCCGTACCGTCGTCAAGACCACCGCGGACGGGCAGTTCGCGGTCGGGCGCGAGCTGCGCCGGCGCCTCGCGGAGGCGTTGGAGAACTCGGGGATCGTCGCGCAGATCGCGGCCGCCCGGCTGTTCCCCGGCCTGCCGGTCCAGCCGCCGGCGCCGCCCGCCGCCGCCGAGGGTACGGGTACCGGCGGACCCACCTGAGCCGCCGGACGAGCCGGACTGTTTTCCGGGGTTCCGCACCGCGCGGCCCCTCGGGTATCGTCCGTTCGTTCAGTCGGAGATGCGACGATCAATCCGTTCGCCCTAGCCAGTTGTCAGACGATCGGGCAGAATCCGGTGCACACGCTCCACCGGGGGGCGTGCTCGTGTCCTCGCTGATCGATTGATCTGACGACGGTTCCCGGTCGGGCCATCACAAGTGGTCGACCAGGAACGATGGAGGCGACGGTGTCCGACGCGCGACCTGCCCGGGAGGGCCCGGCCACCTTCCGGGACGTCTTCGGTCAGTCGGAGTTCCGCGCCATCTTCGCCGCCAACACCCTCTCCTGGGTGGGTGACTACCTGGCCCGCGCCGCGGTCACGGTGCTCGTGCTGCGCGAGACCGATTCGGTCGCGCTCTCCGCCGCCGCGTTCGCCGCCAGCTACCTTCCCTGGCTGGTCGGCGGGCCGCTGCTCTCCGCGCTCGCCGAGCGGCACCACTACCGGCGCGTCATGGTGGTCTGCGACCTGCTCCGGATGGCGCTGATGGCGCTGGTCGCGATGCCCTGGATGCCGACCTGGTCGGTGTTCGCACTGATCTTCCTGGCCACGCTCGCGAACCCGCCGAGCCAGGCGGCACGGTCCGCGCTGATGCCGCACATCCTGACCGGCGACCGGCTGGTCGTGGGCCTGTCCGCGTTCACCAGCGCCGGCCAGGCCGCCCAGGTCGTCGGCTACCTGATCGGCGCCACGGTGGCGGCGCTCAACCCGAACACCGCGCTGCTCGTCAACGCCGTGACCTTCGCCGTGTCGGCCGCGATAGTCCGCTTCGGCGTACGCGAACGGCCACCGGCGATGACCGAGGTGCACCGCAGCCACCTGCTGCGGGAGACCGTGCAGGGCTTCCAGATCGTCTTCCAGCGGCCCGTGCTGCGCGCCATCGCGGTGCTGGTGTTCAGCGCGATGCTCTTCTCGATCGTCCCCGAGGGACTGGCCGCGGGCTGGGCCGCCGACCGGACCGACGGCCGGATGGACGCCGGCACCGCCCAAGGACTGATCATGGCCGCCGTCCCGGTCGGGTACATCCTCGGCGGGCTGACCATCAGCCGGCTCGTCGGCCCGGACCGGCGGCTGACGCTGATGCGGCCGTTGATGATCATCGCGCCGGCGAC
The DNA here is from genome assembly GCF_030519385.1 of Micromonospora sp. C28ISP2-4. Taxonomy (NCBI): domain Bacteria; kingdom Bacillati; phylum Actinomycetota; class Actinomycetes; order Micromonosporales; family Micromonosporaceae; genus Micromonospora; species Micromonospora sp. C28ISP2-4. The sequence continues at coordinate 55,669 of NZ_JAUMKG010000002.1, forward strand.
GCTCGTGCCCGCGCTGTTCAATCCGCCGCCGGCTGTGGTGGCGCTGCTGGCCGCCGGGTGCGGCTTCGCCGTCGCCGGGCTCGTCCCGGTCGCCAACGGCCTGTTCGTGCAGGCGCTGCCGGACGGATTCCGGGCCCGGGCGTTCGGCGTCATGGCCAGCGGCACACAGATCATCCAGGGCGCCGCGGTGCTGGCCACGGGCGCGCTCGCCGAGCGCTTCTCGGTCCCGTCAGTGGTCGGCGTGTGGAGCGCCGCCGGGGTGCTGATCATGACGGTGGCGGCGCTCGCCTGGCCCCGGCCGCAGGTGATCCACGAAGCCATCGAGACGGCCCGCGCCGAGTCGCCGGCCGGCGCCGGAGCCGCGCACGCGCACTCGCGCGGGCCCGCGTCAGGTGACCGGAACCGCGAGCACGGCCGCCGCCGGCACGCGGTGACGTGATCCGCGCCGCCCGGCGGGCGGGCGCGGGCGCCGGGCCGCACCTGGCAGGATGGAAGCGTGACTTCCCCAGGCGAGTCGATGACCCTCTTCGAGGCGATCGGCGGTGAACCGGCCTTCCGCAAGCTGGTGGACGAGTTCTACGCCGGTGTCGCCGACGACCCGCTGCTGCGGCCGATGTACCCGGAGAAGGACCTGGGCCCTGCGGCGGACCGGCTGACCCTGTTCCTCATCCAGTACTGGGGTGGCCCGCACACCTACTCGGAGCAGCGCGGCCACCCGCGACTGCGGATGCGGCACGCCCCGTACCGGATCGGTGCCGCCGAGCGGGACGCCTGGCTGCACCACATGCGCCGGGCGGTGGACACGCTCGATCTGCCGCCGCAGCTCGCCGCCGCGCTCTGGGACTACCTGGAGCGGGCCGCCTACTTCATGGTGAACGTGATGGAGGATCCGGCCGCCGGCTGAGCCCGGCTCAGAGCAGGGCGCCCTCGTCGTGCAGCCAGTCGACGAACGTCACGGCGACGGCGGCACCGCAGTCGAGCATCTCGACGAGCAGCGCGTCGTGGGCGCCGGCGCCGAGCGGGACCTGCAACTCGGCGTAGATCGGGAGCTGACCGCGCTCGGTCGGGTCGCCGATGTACGCCTTGCAGAAGCGCCGGGTGTGGTTCCACTCGTTCACCACGCGGTAGGCCCGGTCGGCCCAGTCCGGCGGGACTGTCGCGTGCGGGCGGGCCCGCATCACCAGGATCTCGTCCTCCGGACCCTCCAGCGCGACCAGCACGGCGTGCCGCTCCCACATGGCCAGCAGGTTGCCGTCGCCGTCGGCCAGGTAGCGGACGTCGAGCAGGTCGAGCGCGTCGCAGACCCGGCTCAGCGTGACCGGCGCGACGGTGGCCGGCATGTCCGCGAGGGCCGGCCGCTCGGGTGGCGCCACGTCGTCCCCCGGCTGGCGAGGGGTCGGTGGGCCGACCCGGATGGTGTCATCCACTGTGGTCCCGCTTCGAGTCTCCGGCTCCCCGCCAGCGGCGGGACCAGGGCGCCATGACCACCACGGCATCGCTCGCGCACCTCACTCCCCAGCGGATCCGGACGCCTACGGTGCGTTGGATCCGAGGATGGACGGTACCCGGACAGACGGCCTGAGGCATCCCCCCAACGACCGCCCCAAACCGGAAGGACGAAGCGGGGTCATCCGTTCGGATGAGCCAGCGTCGGCCTGAGTGCAAGATCGGCAACGGTACGCGACCAGGCCGCCCCGAACGGTCCGACGAGTCCGACCCATCGGCCTGCCGTCCGCACCTGAACGTCGTCCGCGCCGGTGCCGAGGAAACCCATCCGGACCAGCCCCTGCACCAGCCGCTGCGACACCTCCACGGGTGTGCGCGGCGCCTCGTCCGGGGTCACCACCACCGCGACGTGGTCCAGCAGAGCGTCCCGCAGCACCCGCTGCCCGACCGCGCGACCCGCCACGCCGTGCGTGGCCGCCTCGCGCAGTGTCCCGGCCGCCGCCTCCGCGATCCGGCGCAGCTCGGCGCCGGGCAGCGCCTCCACCGCCCGGCTCGCCGCCGGTGGGAGCTGCCACCGCCAGCCGTCGTCCCGGCGTACCGGAAGCGCCTCGCCTCCGGCGGAGAGCGCGGCCAGCAACTCCCCCGCGGCGACCGTGACGTCCCCGGGAGCGGTGCCCGGTACGGTACGGACCACGAGCACGCCCCACGGCAGCCGCGCCCAGAGGGCGGTACGGCCCGCGCCCGGCACCGGCCGCAGCCGGACCAGGACGGCCGGGTCGAACCGGACCAGCCGGGCCAGGAAGGCCCCGGCGTCGGCCGTCCCGGTCAACCCGTGCCCGGTCATCCGCTCAGCCCCGGCGCGTAGCGGAGCAGGAACGCCCGCTCCTCCGGCGAGATCCGGCGCGGGCGCTGCTCCGCCAGGTCGAACGGCACCAGCAGCGACCGGGCGGTGCCGGCCAGCGTGTCGCCGTCGTACAGCTCGTACGCGACCGAGAAGGAGGCGGCCTTGATCTGGTCCACCCACAGCTCGATCCGTACCGTCGGGGCGGCCTCCGCGCTGGCCCGGCCGAGCGCGTAGTCGACCGGGCGCAGGTAGTCGACCTCGTGCCGGCGGATGACCACACCGTCGGCGAACGAGCCCACTCCCCACGCCCGGCCGCCGGCGAACATCATCGCCACCCGGGCCTCCTCGTAGAGCGTGAGGAAGCGGGCGTTGTTGACGTGGCCGTACGCGTCCAGGTCGGACCAGCGCAGCGCGCAGTGGTAGACGAAGCGGTCAGTCACGGGTGAGCTTGCGGTAGGTCACCCGGTGCGGCCGGGCCGCCTCGGCGCCGAGGCGGTCGACCTTGTTCTTCTCGTACGCCTCGAAGTTGCCCTCGAACCAGAACCACTTGGCCGGGTTCTGGTCGTCGCCCTCCCAGGCCAGGATGTGCGTGGCGACCCGGTCCAGGAACATCCGGTCGTGGGAGATCACCACGGCGCAGCCGGGGAACTCCAGCAGCGCGTTCTCCAGGCTGGACAGCGTCTCCACGTCCAGGTCGTTCGTCGGCTCGTCGAGCAGGATCACGTTGCCGCCGATCTTCAGCGTCAGCGCCAGGTTGAGCCGGTTGCGCTCGCCGCCGGAGAGCACCTTGGTCGGCTTCTGCTGGTCCGGCCCCTTGAAGCCGAACGCGGCGATGTACGCCCGGGACGGCATCTCGACCTTGCCCACCATGAGGTGGTCCAGCCCGTCGGAGACGACCTCCCAGACGGTCTTGTCGCCGTCGAGGCCCTGCCGGTTCTGGTCGACGTACGACAGCGAGACGGTCTCGCCGACCCGGACCGAGCCGCTGGTCGACTGCTCCAGCCCGACGATGGTCTTGAACAGCGTGGTCTTGCCGACGCCGTTCGGGCCGATGATGCCGACGATGCCGTTGCGGGGCAGCGAGAACGACAGGTCGTCGATCAGCACCCGGTCACCGAACGCCTTGGTGAGGTTCTGCGCCTCGATGACCGTGTTGCCCAGGCGCGGGCCCGGCGGGATCTGGATCTCCTCGAAGTCCAGCTTCCGGGTCTTCTCCGCCTCGGCGGCCATCTCGTCGTAGCGGTCCAGACGGGCCTTGGACTTGGTCTGCCGCGCCTTGGCGTTCGAGCGGACCCACTCCAGTTCCTCGGAGAGGCGCTTCTTCATCTTGGCGTCGCGGCGTCCCTCGACGGAGAGCCGGGCGGCCTTCTTCTCCAGGTAGGTGGAGTAGTTGCCCTCGTACGGGTAGGCCCGGCCGCGGTCCAGCTCCAGGATCCAGTTGGCCACGTTGTCCAGGAAGTACCGGTCGTGGGTGATCGCCAGGACGGTACCGGCGTACTTGGCCAGGTGCTGCTCCAGCCACTGCACGCTCTCCGCGTCCAGGTGGTTGGTGGGCTCGTCGAGCAGCAGCAGGTCCGGCGCCTCCAGCAGCAGCTTGCACAGCGCCACCCGGCGGCGCTCACCACCGGAGAGCGTGGTGACGTCGGCGTCCGGCGGCGGGCAGCGCAGCGCGTCCATGGCCAGTTCGAGCTTGGAGTCGATGTCCCACGCGTCGGCGGCGTCCAGATCCTCCTGGAGCCTGCCCATCTCCTCCATCAGCTCGTCGGAGTAGTCGGTGGCCATCTGCTCGGCGATGGCGTTGAACCGCTCCAGCTTGGCCTTGGTCTCGGCGACCGCCTCCTCGACGTTGCCGAGGACCGTCTTCTCCTCGTTGAGCGGCGGCTCCTGCGCGAGCATGCCGACGGAGTAGCCGGGCATGAGCCGGGCCTCGCCGTTGCTCGGCCGGTCCAGCCCTGCCATGATCTTGAGGAGGCTGGACTTACCGGCGCCGTTCGGACCGACCACCCCGATCTTGACACCCGGCAGGAAGTTCAGCGTCACGTTGTCGAGCACGACCTTGTCGCCGTGCGCCTTGCGCGCCTTGTCCAGGACGTAGATGAACTGGGCCACGGTGCGGGCTACCTCCGTCGGTTGCGATCGCGGGCTTGTCGGGTGCGGGGGCCGGCGTCGATCTCCGCCTGCCGCCGCCGGCCGGGAGCCGGCCGCACGCACGCCGCCGTCAATCCTGACAGGTACGGACCGCCACGCCCACATCACCCCACCCCAGGGGTACGGCGACGAGCCTCGTTGCCGACACCGGTACTACTCGTTACCGTCGTTGCTGAGCGAGTCGTCACGTGGACGGCTGACCCGTGACTGACGCCGGACTGGTGCTCGACACCGCCTGCCTGCTGGCCCACTCGGACGGCACCGAGGCGGTCGGGGAGCAGATCGCGTCGGTCGCGGACCGGGGGCAGTCGGTGATCGTGCCGGCGCTGTGTCTCGCCGAGGCGTACCGGCAGGTGGCCGTCGACGGCTGGCGTCTGCTCGACATCCTCGCCGATCTCGACCACGTGGTCGTCACCCCCGTGGCGCAGGACATGTGCATGCTCCTCGGCGGCTGGTCGCGCACGCTCCTGAGCATGGACCTCGCACAGGTGGCGCTGGAGGCCGCACGGGCCACCACGCCGATCATGGGCGATCGACGGGAACTGCTCGGTGAGGTACTGCCGAAGGAGTGGCCGATCATCGACCTCTGAGCCACCGGTGTCGACAAGATCACGCGGTGGGTTCGGCGGTTCTGGGACGGGTAGGTAACTCCGGCACGGGGGATCAGACGCCGCAGCTACGCTCAGTACGCTCATCGCGGTGGACCCGTCAGTACCCGGAGGTGGCCGATCGTGACCGTCCGTAGCTCCTTTGTCGTAGTGGCCAACCGTCTGCCGGTCGACGAGGTGAGCACACCCGAGGGACGGCAGTGGCGGCGCAGCCCCGGAGGGCTGGTGACCGCGCTGCACCCGGTGCTGGCCGAGCACCAGGGCACCTGGGTGGGGTGGGCCGGCGGCACCGGTGCCGCGCCCGAGCCGTTCGACCTGGAGGGCATCCGCCTGCACCCCGTGCCACTGAGCGCCGAGGAACTGGAGCGCTACTACGAGGGCCAGTCGAACGCGACGATCTGGCCGCTCTACCACGACGCGGTGGAGACGCCCGCCTACAAGCGGCGCTGGCGCGAGGCGTACCGGTTGGTCAACGCCCGGTTCGCGGAGGCCGCGGCCGACGTCGCCGCCGAGGGCGCGACGGTCTGGGTCCAGGACTACCAGCTCCAGCTGGTGCCGGCGATGCTCCGCGAGCTGCGGCCGGACCTGCGCATCGGCTTCTTCCTGCACATCCCGTTCCCGCCGATCGAGCTGTTCATGCAGATGCCGTTCCGCACCGAGATCCTGCGCGGGCTGCTCGGCGCGGACCTGGTCGGCTTCCAGCAGCGGCTGGCGGCGCAGAACTTCGTCCGCCTGGCCCGGCACCTGCTCGGCCTGCGCTACGAGGGCCAGATGATCCAGGTCGACGGCCGGCAGGTGAAGGCGGGCGCGTTCCCCATCTCGATCGACACCAAGGAGATGGAGCGGCTGGCCGAGGACCCGGCGATCCAGGCCCGGGCCAAGCAGATCCGGGAGGAGCTGGGCAACCCGAAGACGATCATCCTGGGGGTCGACCGGCTCGACTACACCAAGGGCATCGAACTCCGGCTGAAGGCCTTCCGGGAACTCCTCGCTGACGGAAAGTTGACAGTTCCCGACGCGGTTATGGTGCAGGTCGCCACGCCCAGCCGCGAGCGCGTGGAGCACTACCAGGCACTTCGGGTGAAGGTGGAACGCGAGGTTGGCCGGATCAATGGTGAATTCGGCCGGGTCGGCGTGCCTGCAGTGCATTACCTGCATCAGTCGTACAGTCGCTCCGAACTGGCCGCGATGTACGTCGCGGCCGACGTGATGATGGTGACCCCGCTGCGAGACGGAATGAATCTGGTGGCCAAGGAGTACGTCGCATCGCGCGCCGACCAGGGCGGCGCGCTCGTGCTCAGTGAGTTCGCCGGCGCCGCGACAGAGCTGCGCCAGGCGTTCCTGTGTAATCCGCACGACCCGGACGCGGTGAAGGACGCGTTGCTGCGGGCCGTGCATGTCGAAAAGCCCGAAGCCCGCCGCCGGATGCGCGTCATGCAACGCCATCTGCGCAGCCACGACGTGGGCCACTGGGCCAAGTCGTTCCTCAGCGAGCTCGGCGTCGGAGATACGGAGGCTGCGTGACCTCGTCCGCCCCCGCCGCCGCCCACGGCGGCGTGCTGGATCCCGAACTGCGTGCCGCCATCGGCCGTATCGCCCGGGTTCCGCAACTCCTGGTCGCCTGCGACTACGACGGCACACTGGCGCCGATCGTCGAGGACCCCAGCAAGGCCGTGCCGCTGCCCGAGTCGGTGGCGGCCGTACGCGCGCTCGCCGCGCTGCCGCAGACGAGCGTCGCCGTCGTGTCCGGCCGCGCGCTGCGCGACCTGGCCACGCTCTCCCGGCTGCCCAGCGAGGTGCACCTCGTCGGCAGCCACGGCTCGGAGTTCGACATCGGCTTCGTCGAGCGGCTCACCCCCGAGCTGATCGCGGTCCGGCACCGGCTCCGTGAGGCGCTGCGCGAGATCGCCGCCGAGCACCCGGGCATCCGCCTGGAACGCAAGCCGGCCAGTGTGGCCGTGCACACCCGCGGCGTCGACCCGCACGTCGCCGCCCGGGCCGTCGAGGCGGTCCGCAACGGCCCCGCGACCTGGGAGGGCGTGACAGTCACCCAGGGCAAGGAGGTCATCGAGCTGTCGGTGGTCGTGACCAACAAGGGCACCGCCGTCGACCAGCTCCGCACGCAGCTCGCCGCCAGCGCGGTGCTGTTCATCGGCGACGACGTCACCGACGAGAACGCCTTCGGCAACCTGACCGGACCGGACGTCGGCATCAAGATCGGCCCCGGGGAGACCCGGGCCGACTACCGGGTGGCCGAGCCGATCGAGGCGGCCCGCGCGCTCGGGCTGCTGCTGGAGACGCGGCGGCACTGGCTGTTCGGCGAGCGGGCGGTGCCGATCGAGCGGCACTCGATGCTCGCCAACGGCCGTACGGTAGCGCTCGTCACACCGGAAGCGAAGATCACCTGGCTGTGCCACCCGAAGCCGGACTCGGCGGCGATCTTCGCCGACCTGGTCGGCGGCAGCCCGGCCGGGCACTTCACGGTCGGCCCCGAGCGGGGCGGCATCCCGCTGGGCCAGCGCTACCGCAGCAACACGATGACGGTCGAGACCCGCTGGTCCGGCCTGACCGTGACCGACTGGCTCGACCTGCCGGTACGGGAGACCACGCCGGACGACCCGGCCGTGGTCAGCGGCGACTCGACGCTGGTCCGGGTGCTCAGCGGCACCGGGCGGGCCCGGGTCGAGTTCGCGCCGCGCCCCGAGTTCGGTCAGGTCGCGGTGCAGCTCCAGCCGCTCGACGACGGCCTGCTGGTGCTCGGCTCCAACGAGCCGGTCGCGCTGCACTCCCCCGGCGTCGATTGGGAGGTCACAAACGACGCCGGGTACGAGACCGCGAAGGCGGTGGTCGACCTGTCGGCGGCCGGCGGCCAGGTGGTGCTGGAGCTGCGTTTCGGCACGCAGAGCCTGGAGCCGCACCGGCTGCCGCTGCACGAGCGGCAGGCCGCCGCGGAACAGCCGTGGAAGGACTGGGTGGCCTCGCTGCGGCTGCCCGCCACCGCCCGGGACCTGGTCGCCCGCAGCGCGCTGACGCTGCGCGGCCTCTGCCACGAGCCCACCGGCTCGATCCTCGCCGCGGCCACCACGTCGCTGCCGGAGGAGCTGGGCGGTGTCCGCAACTGGGACTACCGCTACTGCTGGCTGCGGGACGCCGCCATGACCGCCCGCGCGCTGGTCGACCTCGGCTCGACCGAGGAGGCCGAAGGGCTGCTGCGCTGGATCGACGGCGTGGTCGAGCGCACCGGCGGGCACCCGGAACGGCTGCACCCGCTCTACACGGTGGACGGCTTCGAGCTGGGCGCCGAGGCGGTCATCGACACGCTTCCCGGCTACGCCGGCTCCCGGCCGGTACGGGTCGGCAACCTCGCCAACCACCAGCTCCAGCTCGACGTCTTCGGCCCGGTCGCGGACCTGATCGCGGCGGTGGCCGACGCCAGGGGCTCGATCCGCGACGACGAGTGGCGGGTGCTGGAGAACATGGTCGAGGCGGTACGCCGCCGCTGGCACGAGCCCGACCACGGCATCTGGGAGGCCCGCCTCCCCCCGCGGCACCACGTCTTCTCCAAGGTCATGCTCTGGATGACGGTGGACCGGGCGCTGCACGTGGTACGCCGGCACGGCGGCGAGGACCGGCCGGAGTGGGTCGAGCTGCGCGACCGGATCGCCGCCAACGTGCTGGAGCACGGCTGGCACCCGGAGGCCGAGGCGTACAGCGTCGCCTACGGCTACGAGGAGATGGACGCCTCGTCGCTGTGGATCGGCATCTCCGGGCTGCTCGCCGGCGACGACCCGCGCTTCCTCTCCACCGTGCTCAAGATCGAGGCGGAACTGCGGAGCGGTCCGGTCGTCTACCGGTACCACTGGGACGACGGCCTGCCCGGCCGGGAGGGCGGCTTCCACATCTGCACGTCGTGGCTGATCGAGGCGTACCTGCGCACCGGCCGCCGCAGCGACGCCGAGGAGCTGTTCACCCAGATGGTCGACACGGCCGGGCCGACCGGGCTGCTGCCGGAGCAGTACGACCCGCTGGCCGAGCGCGGGCTGGGCAACCACCCGCAGGCGTACAGCCACCTGGGCCTGATCCGGTGTGCCCTGCTGCTGGACAACATGCTCAAGCAGTGACCTGACCGAAGCGCCCCGACGGGGGCGGGAGACCTCCCGCTCCCCCGCCCCCGTCCACGTCCCACCCACCCGCCCGCCCGCCCGGCCCGGCGATCTTGCACTTGCTGCCCGGGCGAAGGGGCTATAACGGGCATTTGTTGGGCACCAAGTGCAAGATCGGCGCGATCGGGCGGGGCGGCGTCGGGCGAGGGCGCGAGGGCGGCGGGTCAGGCGGGGGCGTCGGGACTCAGGGCGTGGACCACGTCGCCTACCACCACGATCGCGGGTGGGCGTAGGGCGGCGGTCTCCACGTCGGCGGCGACCGTGCCCAGTGTGGAGCGGAGCGTGCGCTGGGCAGCCGTCGTGCCCTCCTGGATCACCGCGGCGGGAGTGTCAGCCGGCTTGCCGTGCGCCATCAGGGTGGTGCTGATCGCGGCGAGGTTCTTCAGGCCCATCAGGATCACCAGCGTGCCGCGCAGTCCGGCCAGGGCGTCCCAGCGTACGAGCGACGCGGGCGCGTCGGGCGCGAGGTGCCCGGAGACCACAGTGAACTCGTGCGCCACACCCCGGTGGGTCACCGGCACCCCGGCCACCTCCGGCACCGCGATCGCGCTCGTCACGCCCGGCACCACAGTCACCGGCACGCCCGCCTCGGCACAGGCCAGCAGTTCCTCACCCCCGCGGCCGAAGACGTACGGGTCGCCGCCCTTGAGCCGTACCACCGTCTTGCCGGCCCGGGCGCGGTCCACCAGGATCCGGTTGATTTCCTCCTGGGCACGCGACGGCCCGTACGGGATCTTGGACGCGTCCACCAGCTCCACGTCCGGGCGCAGCTCGTCCAGGAGCAGGCCGGGCACGAGCCGGTCGGCGACGACCACCTCCGCCTCGGTGAGCAGCCGCCACCCCTTCACGGTGATCAGCTCCGGGTCGCCCGGCCCGGCGCCGACGAGCGCGACGCGCCCGCCGGTGTTAAGAGGGGGCCCTTCCTCTACCTGAGGCGTTAACAAGGGGCCCTTCCTTGCGCTCAGCAGGTCGCGGACGGCGTCGCGGACGGTCATGGCGCGGCGCGGGTCGCCGCCGCCGAGGACCGCCACGGTCACCGGGCCGTGCCGGGTCACCGCCGGGGTCCACGCGCTGGCGGCCGTCCGGTCGTCGGCGCGGACGCAGAAGATCCGCCGCTCGGCCGCGGCGGCACTCACGGCTGCGGCGGCGGCCCGGTCGTCCACAGCCACCTGCACGAGCCACGCGCCGTCCAGGTCGCCGGGAGCGAACCGACGTGGCTCCCAGTGCAGCCGCCCGGCGTCGACGTGCGCGCGCAGCGCCGGGGTCAGTTCGGGCGACACCAGCAGCACGTCCGCGCCCGCGTCGAGCAGCGCGGGCACCCGCCGGGTGGCGACCGCTCCCCCGCCGACGACGACCACGCGCCGCCCGCCCAGCCGCAACCCCAGCGGGTACGGGCTCGGCGGCGTCGGCCCGGTCACTTCTCCGCCACCCCGGCGGAGTCGAACGTGGCCACCTCGTGCAGTACCCGGACCGCGCCGGTGACCACGGGCAGGGCGAGCAGCGCCCCGGTGCCCTCGCCGAGCCGCAGTCCCAGGTCGATCAGCGGCTCCAGGCCGAGGTGCCGCAGCGCCGCCGTGGCGCCCGGCTCGGCGCTGCGGTGCCCGGCGACCATGGCGCCCACCGCGTCCGGCGCGAACGCGGCGGCGGCGACCGCGGCGCTGACCGCGATCACGCCGTCGAGCAGCACCGGCACCCGTCGCGCGGCGGCGCCGAGGATCAGGCCGGTCAGCGCGGCGTGCTCCAGCCCGCCGACGGTCGCCAGCACGCCCAGCGGGTCGGCCGGGTCGGGCTCGTGCCGGGCCAGCGCGGCTCGCACCACGGCCACCTTGCGGGCGTACGTCTCGTCGTCGACCCCGGTGCCCCGGCCGGTGGCCGCCTCCGCGTCGACGCCGGAGAACGCGGCGATGAGCGTGGCGGACGGGGTGGTGTTGCCGATGCCCATGTCGCCGGTGAGCAGGATGCCCGCCCCGGCGTCGATCAGCTCGCCGGCGACCCGGATGCCGGTCTCGACAGCCGCCCGGGCCTCGTCCCGGGTCAGCGCGGCGGTGACTGTCATGTCGCGGGTGCCGGGGCGTACGTTCGCGGACACCAGACGCGGCCCGGCCGGATCGGCGGACTCGGCGCCGGGGATCGGGGTGGCCACGCCGACGTCCACGACCGTGACCGAGGCGCCGGCCTGGCGGGCGAACGCGTTGACGACCGCGCCGCCGGCGAGGAAGTTGGCGATCATCTGGGCGGTGACCTCCTGCGGCCACGGGGTCACGCCCTGGGCGTGCACGCCGTGGTCACCGGCGAAGATCGCCACAGCGGCCGGCTCGGGCAGCGGCGGCGGGCAGGCGCCGGCCAGCCCGGCGAGGCGTACCGAGAGCGGTTCCAGAGCGCCGAGCGAGCCGGCGGGCTTGGTCAGCCGTCCCTGCAACTCGCGGGCCGCCGCCATGGCGGCCTCGTCCAGCGGCCGGATCGCCGCGACTGTGGACTCCAGCATCATGCCTCCAGGATCCGTGCCAGCGTCTCGATGAACGCGTCGGTGGTGCGCCGGTCGCGTACGGCGATCCGGAGCCAGTCCGGGCCGAGCCCGGGGAACGTGTCGCCCCGGCGTACCGCCCAGCCGTGCGCGCGCAGCCGCTCGCGTACGTCGGCGGCGCCGGCCACGTGGATCAGGACGAAGGCGGCGGCCGGGCGCCCCGCCACGCGTACCCCCGGCAGGCCGGACAGGCGGGCCACCAGGTGGCCGCGGTCGGCGGCGAGTTCGGCGGCGATGGCGCGTTCGGCAGCGACGGCGTCCGGCGTGGCGCAGGCGGTGGCGGCGGCGAGCGCCGGGGTGGAGACCGCCCAGAGCGGCTGCGCGGCGGCGAACCGGGCCAGCAGCGCGGCGTCGCCGAGCAGGTAGCCGATCCGCAGCCCGGCGAGGCCCCAGGTCTTGGTGAGGCTGCGCACCACCACGAGGCCGGGCAGATCGCGGCGGGCGGCGAGCGACTCGGGCTCGCCGTCGACGCCGGGGGCGGCTGTGGTGTCGGCGAACGCCTCGTCGACCACGAGCACCCGGCCGGGACGGGCCAGCGCGGCGATCGTGCCCGCCGGGTGCAGCACCGAGGTCGGGTTCGTGGGGTTGCCGATCATGACCAGGTCGGCGTCGTCCGGGACGCGGGCCGGGTCGAGGCGGAAACCGTCGGCCGGGTCGAGCAGCACCCGGTCCACCCGGTGCCCGGCGGCGAGCAGCGCGGCCTCCGGCTCGGTGAACTGCGGGTGCACCACAACGGGGCGGCGGACGCCGGACAGCGCGCGGGCGATCAGGACGAAACCCTCGGCGGCCCCGGCGGTGAGGAGTACCTCCTCCGGGGGTCGCCCGTGCCGGTGAGCGACTGCGGCGCGGGCCGGCGCCGGGTCCGGGTACGCGGCCAAGTCGCCCAGCGCGGCGGTGACCGGGTCGGCCAGCCAGTCCGGCATCGGGGCGCGGCGCACGTTCACCGCCAGGTCCACCAGGCCGGGAGTGGCCTCGGCGTCCCCGTGGTGGCCCAGGTCGGGCTCGTCGAGCGCGGCGGCGCTACCGGTCGGTGCTGCGGGCATGTCCGCGATCCTGCCGGGTAGCCGCCGCGCGGGACAGCGCATCCCGGCGTGGGTCGCGTCACGGTCCGCCAGTTTATGAGTTCTTCTCATTTCCGAATCGGAAATGTCATAGCTTGACCCCGTGAGCAGTCGTCCCCTTGCTTCCGCTGGCCGTCTCGTTCCCCTTCTCCGCGCCGGGCTGATCGCCGGCATCGTGGTCGCCGCCGCCCTGTACCCGCTTGTCGCCGTCACCGGCATCGGGGCCAAGGCCACGGCACACGCGATCGAACAGAAGACGAACATCCTCAAGACCGCGCTGCCGGCCGAGACCTCGTACGTCTACGCGCCGGACGGCAAGACCGTGCTGACCATGTTCTACGAGGAGTACCGGCAGTACACCAAGATCGAGAACATGTCGCCGAACATCCAGCAGGCGATCGTCGCCGCCGAGGACAACCGCTTCTACCAGCACCACGGCGTCGACCCGAAGGGCGTGGCGCGCGCCTTCGTCTCCAACGCCCGGTCCGGCGGTGTCTCCCAGGGCGCCTCGACGATCACCATGCAGTACGTGCGGATGGCGCTGCGGGACAGCGCGACCACGCCCAAGGAGGTCCAGGAGGCGACCCAGCAGACCAGCCTGCGCAAGGTCAAGGAGATGCGCATGGCACTGGACATCGAGAAGCACGTGAGCAAGGAGCAGATCCTGGAGCGCTACCTCAACTCGGCCTACTTCGGTCACCGTGCGTACGGGATCTACGCCGCCTCGCAGATCTTCTTCTCCAAGACGCCGGCCACGCTCACCCCGGTCGAGGCGGCCACGCTGGCCGGTCTGGTGAAGTCGCCGTCGGAGTACGACCCGATCACCTCGGACCAGAAGGACGCCACCGGCCGCCGCAACTACGTGCTGGACAACATGGCCCGCCTCGGCTACCTGTCGCCCGATGCCGCCGCCGCGGCGAAGGGACAGCCGATCAAGCTGAAGCTGACCGACCCGCCGAACGACTGCGCCGCGATCGACGGCGGGCACCGCAGCTGGGGCTTCTACTGCGACTACCTGAAGAACTGGTGGAGCTCCCAGCCCGCGTTCGGCGAGAACCGGCTGGAACGGATGGACAAGCTGCGCCGCGGCGGCTACCGGATCGTGCTCGCGCTCGACCCGAAGACCCAGGCGGCGGCGGAGAAGAACGTCGGGGCCAAGGACAACACCGGCAGCCCGTTCGCCAACGGGATCGTGGTCGCCGAGCCCGGCACCGGGCGGATCAAGGCGATGGCGGTGAACCGGAACTACTCGCTCGACCTGGCCGAGAACCCGAACAGCTCGAACCCGGAGGCCGGCCCCAAGGTCAAGGCGAACTACCCGAACACGGTGGCGCCGCTGCTCGGCGGCGGGACGCTACCGGGCTACCAGGCCGGTTCGACGTTCAAGATGTTCCCGATGCTCGCGGCGCTCAACGCCGGGATGCCGCTGTCCACCGCGTACGACTCGCCGCACACGTACAGGTCGGCCGTCTACGACGGGTGGGCACCATCGAACGCCAGCGGCGCGATGACCGGCCGGCAGACCATGTGGTCCGGCTTCGGCAAGTCGGTGAACACCTACTTCGTCCAGCTGGAGGAGAAGATCGGCGCGGACGCCGGGGTGCGCCTGGCCGAGCAGCTGGGGCTGCGCTGGCGTACCGACGTGGACCGGGAGCAGGCGTCGCCGGGGAAGGCGAAGAAGTGGGGCGCGTTCACGCTCGGCGTCTCCGACGCCACCCCGCTGGAAATGGCGAACGCGTACGCCGCCATCGCCGCTGACGGACGCTACTGCGAGGCCATCCCGGTCAACGCGATCATGAACCGGGACGGCACGCCCGCCACGTACACCACGCCGGGCGGGGTGCAGCGGGAGGTGGCAAAGCCCCGATGCCGGCAGGTGGTGAACGCCGACGCGGCCCGGGCCGCCACCGACGCGGCGCGCTGCCCGACCGGCGACACCCCGGCCCGGGGGAGCTGCGGCGGCTGGTCGACCGCCGACAGCGTGCGGGGTACGGTCGGCCGCCCGGTCGCCGGCAAGACGGGTACGACCGACAGCACCCGGTCGGCGTGGTTCGTCGGCTACACGCCGGAGCTGGCGGCGGCGAGCTTCATCGCCGACCCGGACAATCCGTTCAACGCGGTGGGCGACGGGCAGTCGCAGATCCCGGTGAACGCGGTGGCGCAGACCCTGCGGGACTCACTCAAGGGCCAGCCCACCCGCCAGTTCACCCCACCCTCGGACCAGATAGTCGGCTGACCCTCTGATCCGCCCGGGGGTGCGCCCGGGTAGTTGATCAAGGAGTTTGCGTCCCCGGATCGCCTGATCCACCGACGCGAACTCCTTGATCGACGTTGGGAGGCGGGTGGGTGCAGGGACGGTCAGCGGAGGTCGGCGGCCACGAAGGACCACAGCTCCAGGTCGACCCGGGCGCCCCTGACGAAACCGGCGTTGCGCAGCAGTCCCTCGTAGCTGAACCCGGCCTTCTCGGCGACCCGCCGCGACGCCACGTTGCCGGCCGCCACCCGCAGCTCCACCCGCTGGAACCCGTGCTCCAGGATCAGCGCGATGGCCACCGCGTCCACCGCCTCGACCGCGAGGCCGAAGCCCCGGGCGTGCGGCGCGATCGCGTACGACAGCTCGGTGAGCCGGGCACCCCAGTCGGTGCGGCGGGCCCACAGCGAGCCGACCACCCGCTGGTCCTCCCGGCGGACCACCGCCCAGTGGTCACCGTCGCCGCTGTCGCGCCGCTGCCGGGCCAGCTCGGTGCACCACGCCCGCCCGTCGATCTGCCCGGACGGCTCGGCCAGCGGCAGCCAGCGCTGCGTCTGCCGGTCGGCGAACACCTCGTCCACCGCCTCCGCGTCCGCAGCGACGAGGTGCCGGACCTCGATGCGCGGGGTGGAGACGGTGAGCGCCGGGAACCGGCGTACCGCCACCTGCCCGATCACGCCGACGCCCCCACCGGCGCCAGCGCGGCGGCGACCAGCCGGGCCGCGACGTCCGGGTGCGCGGCCCAGTGCGGCACGAGCTGCGAGGCGTGTACCGCCTGCCGGACGAAGCCCTCCGGGTTGCCACCCTCCCAGCGCCAGGCCGGCCGGTCACCGGCACGCGGAGTGAGCACGGCGGCGTGCTGCTTGTGCCCGGTCACCGTGGCGCCGGCCGCTGCCACCAAGCTGTCGGTGACCGCCGTGGCAGTGCGGTAGCCGACCACCAGGCCGTCCCTGACCGTGCCGACCGCGTCGAGCACCCCGCACATGGGCAGGCCGTCCAGCTCCCGGGCCAGCCAGAGCAGGCCGGCCCCCTCGGCGACCACCGGGCGGCCGGAGCGGGCCAGCTCGGCCACCGCGATGCAGAGGCGGCGGTTGGCGGAGAGCTGCTCCGCGTACGTCTCGGGCAACCCGCCCCCGACGACAAGCGCGCGGGCCCCGGCGGGCAGCGCCTCGTCGCGCAGCGGATCGAGCGTGACCACCTCGGCGCCTGCCGCGCGCAGCAGCTCGGCGGTCTCGGGGTGGCTGTAGGCGCCGGCCGGTCCGCCGGCGAGCGCCACCACCGGCCGCTCCCCCGACGGCTGCGGGGCGTCGGCCGGCTCCGGCGACCACGGCTCGACGGTGAGCGCGGGGGCGGAGCGGGCAAGCGCCAGCAGCCGGTCGAGGTCGACGGTGGCGGCCACCGCCTCACCGAGCCGGCGTACGCCACGTTCGGCGTCCGCGTCGGCACGCACCACGGGCCCGGTGCCGAACCGGCGGGCGGGCAGCACCGGGGGAAGCTCGTGCCGGCGCAGCGCCCCGTAGACCGGCACGCCCACGTCGTCGAGTGCCTCGCGCAGCAGCGTCTCGTGCCGGGGCGAGGCCACCCGGTTGAGGATCACGCCGCCCAGCCACAGCTCGTCGTCGTACGCCCGGAAGCCGTGCACCAGCGCGGCCACCGACTGGCCCATCGCGGCCACGTCCACCACGAGCACCACCGGGCTGCGCAGCGCCGTCGCGACTGCTGCCGTGGACTCGCTCTCCGGTCGCCCGGCGACCGAGTCGTAGAGGCCCATCGTGCCCTGCACCAGCGCGAAGCCGGCGCCGGCCGCGCCGTGCGCGAAGAGGGGGGCGATCCGCTCCGGGCCGACCAGTCTCGGGTCCAGTGTGCGCCCGGCGCGCCCGGCGGCGAGCCCCAGATACGCCGCGTCCACCTGGTCCGGCCCGACCTTGAACCCGGCGACCGGGATCCCCCGGTCGGTGAGCGCCGCGAGCAGGCCGAGGGAGACGGCGCCGGTGCCGTGCCCCGAGGAGGGCGCACTCAGCACGACGCGCGGCACGTCGGTCATCATCGACTCCTGATGTGGGTGGTTTCCGCCCGCGTGACCATACCCGTCCGGCCCGGCGCGCGAGGGGCCACGCACTCCGCCGTTTCTCCCTGGCAGCGGCGAGTGGCATCGCTCATACGGGTAGCCTTGGCCAACGTGTACCGGTTCCTGCTGACCCCGCGCTGGCTCGGCTACCTCGCGCTCACGCTCGCCGCCGCCACGGTGATGGTGTTCCTGGGCAACTGGCAGCTGGACCGCTACCGGGGCCGGACGGCCGTCAACGAGCGGATCGACGCCGGCGCCACCATGACGCCCGCGCCGCTGCGCGACGCGCTGCCGGCGCCGAGCGGCGGCGACGTCGGTCCCGCGCCGTCCGAGGAGCTCACCTGGAGCCGGGTCACCGCGACCGGCCGGTACGACGGCGCGAACACCGTCCTGGTCCGCGGCCGTACGCTCGACCGCAAGGTCGGTTTCGAGGTGCTCACCCCGCTGGTGCTGGCCGACGGCACAGCGGTGCTCGTCGACCGGGGCTGGATCCCGCCCGTGCCCGGCGCCGGCGCGACAGTCCAGCCGCAGGTGCCGGCGGCGCCGACCGGCGAGGTGACTGTCACCGGCCGGGTGGTCGGCAGCGAGAGCGGTGGCGGCGCGGTCAGCCGGCGCGACGGCAAGCTGGAGGCCCGGCGCATCGACATCCCCCGCCTGGCCGCGCAGCTCCCCTACCCGGTGACCGGCGGCTACGTGCTGCTCGACGGGCAGACGCCGGCGGCCGACCCGGCCTTCCAGGCGGTCCAGATCGGGCACACGAACAACTGGCAGAACTTCGGCTACGTCTGGCAGTGGTGGATCTTCGCGGTGATGAGCCTCTTCGGCTACGGCTGGGTGGCGCGCCGGGAGGCCCGCCGCCGGGCCGGGCTGGACGCCCCGGGTGAGCCGGTGGACCGCGCCGCCGAGCCGGCCACGCCCACCTCCGCCTGAGCCCGCGGATCCCGGTGACCGACCAGTTCCAGGTGCGGCAGCTCGACAACCAGGTCGACTACGCCCGGCCGTTGTCGGCCGGCTGACCCGTCAGCCGGTGACCCGGCCGGCGTGGATGGCGCGGACCGCGTCGATGGTGTCCGCCTCGGCGGCGGTCTTGTCGTCGCGGTAGCGCAGCACGCGCGCGAAGCGCAACGCCATGCCGCCCGGGTACCGGCTGCTGGTCTGCACCCCGTCGAACGCGATTTCGACCACCTGCTCCGGCCGTACCCGCACCACCCAGTCGCCCTTCTCCACGGCGAGTGACAGGAACCGCTCGGTCTGCCAGCGCAGCAGCTCGTCGGTGAGCCCCTTGAAGGTCTTGCCGAGCATGACGAACTCGCCGGTGCGCGGATCGCGGGCGCCCAGGTGCAGGTTGGACAGCCAGCCCTCCCGCCGGCCGCTGCCCCATTCGACCGCGAGGACGACGAGGTCGAGCGTGTGCCGCGGCTTGACCTTGACCCAGGCCGAGCCGCGCCGGCCGGCATCGTAGGGCGCGGCCGGATCCTTGACCACCACGCCTTCCTGGCCGGCGTCGACAGCCGCGGCGAACGCCGTGGCCGCCTGGTCCACGTCGTCCACCTCGACCCGGTCGACGAGCAGCGAGGCGTCGACCGCGCCGGCCAGGGCCGCCCACCGCTCCCGCCCGGGCGCGTCGATCAGGTCGGTGCCGTCGAGGTGCAGCAGGTCGAAGAAGTACGGCGTGAGCACCGGCTCGCCGGTGCGCTCGGCGGCGGCCAGCACGGCGGGCGCGACCTGTGTCGGCCCGGTGGTGCTGGGCGTGGTGCGCCGGGCCGCGCGGCTGGACGTCTCCTGGAACGGCAGCGGACGGCCGGCGGCGTCCAGCCCGATCGCCTCACCGTCGAGCACCAGCTCGCGGGCGGGCAGCGCGCGGACGGCGGC
The DNA here is from genome assembly GCF_030519385.1 of Micromonospora sp. C28ISP2-4. NCBI lineage: Bacteria > Bacillati > Actinomycetota > Actinomycetes > Micromonosporales > Micromonosporaceae > Micromonospora > Micromonospora sp. C28ISP2-4. The sequence goes on from NZ_JAUMKG010000002.1 coordinate 74,654, forward strand.
CACCACCTGGGGCAGCCGGCCGGTGATCTCGTCGAGGCTCCGGGTGAAGACGGCGATGTCCGGGCCGGAGCGGTGCACCTGGATGCGGATGCCGTCGAGCTTGACGTCGACCACCGCCGGCACGCCGGTGGCGGTCAGCGCCTCGTCGACCGAGGGCGCGCTCTGCGCCAGCATCGGCGCGAGCGGCCGGCCCACCTGAAGCCCGAAACCGGCCAGCGCGGCGGCACCCCCGGTGAGCGCCGCGACCGCCACCGCCCGCAGGTCACCGGCGAGCAGCAGGGCCCGCCGGACGGCCGTGACCGGGACGTCGGCGGCGCGCGCGACCGCGTCCGCCAGCAGCCCGGCCTGCGCGCCCTGGCGCAGCTCACCCCGGAACAGGCCGGTCAGCAGGCGCTGCTCGTCGGCGGTGGCGGCGGCGAAGAGACGGCCGACCAGTTCCCGTCGACGGGCCTGCGAACCGGCCCCGGCGACGCGGGAGATCTCCTCGATCGCCGCGTCGACGGCGGCAACGGTGAGCGTCGGCTCGGCGGCCGGCGGCGGCAGGTCACGCAGGCCCGCCCAGCCGACACCGGTCTGACGCTGGCGCAGCTCACCGGCGAGGTAGCCGGCACCGGCCGGGATCTCGCCCGGATCCAGCCCGCGGAGCGCGGCGGCCAGCAGCTCCACCTTGGCCCGCCGGCCGCTGGTGGCTCCGACCGCGGCCGAGGTGGCCGCCAGCTCCGCGAAACGCACGCCCACATCCTGCCAGCCGCCTGCGACATCGGGGTGGATCCGGCGGCCCGGCACACCACACGGGTGCGCCGGGGCGCCGGGCCGCCGGTCAGGCCGAGACGGGTTCCTCGATGCGCAGGCCGCGCCCGCGCACGCTCTCGGCGACCCGGGTGAGCAGCGCGTCGAGCGTGACCAGGGCGGCGGAGAGCTCGCCGATCTGTTCGTTGAGCGTGTCCTCGGACCACGCGGAGACGTCGACGTCCCCCAGAGCACGGACGGCGGCCTGAAGCCGCTCCATCTCGTCGTTCGTACGCATGTTCGAAAGGCTATAACACCCCGCCCGCCGACACACCACAAACTCCGACATCGGCCCCGAAGTTACGGTTTCGACACCTCAGGCGCGGTTTCCGGCCTCCGCCACCCGGGCCAGCAGCAGCGCCTCGGCCAGGCACACCCGCGCGAACTCGCCCAGGTGCAGGCTCTCGTTCGGCCCGTGCGCCCGCGCGTGCGGGTCCTCCACGCCGGTCACCAGGATCGCGGCCTGCGGGAACATCTCCTGGAACGTGGCGATGAACGGGATCGACCCGCCGACCCCGATGTCGACCGGGTCGGTGCCGTCCCAGGCCGTCCGGAACGCCGACCGGGCCGCGTCGAACATCGGCCCGGAGGCGTCGATGACGCAGGGCGCGCCGTCGTGCTCGAACGTCACCGACACCTGCGCGCCCCACGGCGCGTGCCGCTCCAGGTGCGCGGTCAGGGCCGCGTACGCCTTCTTCGGGTCGTCGCCCGGCGCCAGCCGTACGCTCAGCTTCGCCTTCGCGGACGGCACCAGCGCGTTCGGGGCCTCGCCGGTCGCCGGCGCGTCCACGCCGAGGATCGCCAGCGCCGGCTTGGTCCAGAGCCGGTCGGTGATCCGGCCGGTGCCGAACAGCTTCGCGCCGTCGACCAGGCCGGCCTCGGCGCGGAACCGGTCCTCCGGGTAGTCGACGCTGGCGCCCTCGCGGGCGGCCAGCCCGTCCACCGCCACGTCACCGGCCTCGTCGTGCAGCGTGCCGAGCAGCTTCACCAGCGCGGTGAGCGCGTCCGGCACGGCGCCGCCGAACATGCCGCTGTGCACCGCGTGGTCGAGCGTGCGCACCTCCACGAAGCAGTTGACGATGCCGCGCAGCGAGGTGGTCAGCGCCGGCACGCCGACGTCCCAGTTGGTGGAGTCGGCGATCACGATGACGTCCGAGGTCAGATCCTCGCGGTGCTCGGCGAGCAGACGCTCCAGCGAGTCCGAGCCGTACTCCTCCTCGCCCTCGATGAACAGCACCACGCCGACCGGGAGCCGGTCGCCGAACGCGCGCAGCGCGGCGACGTGCGCCATGATGCCGGCCTTGTCGTCGGCGGCGCCGCGCCCGTACAGGCGGCCGTCGCGCTCCACCGGCTCGAACGGGTCCGACTCCCACAGCGACAGGTCACCGACCGGCTGCACGTCGTGGTGCGCGTACATGAGCACTGTGGGGGCGCCGGGCGGGGCCGCCTTCGTGCCGATCACGGCCGGCTGGCCGCCGGACCGGACGATCCGCGTGTCGAGGCCGCAGCCGCGCAGCAGCTCCGCCACCGCCTCGGCGGAACGCTCCACGTGCGAGTGGTCGAAACCCTCGAAGGCGATGCCCGGGATGCGGACGAGTCGCTCGAGGTCGGCACGGACGCCGGGGAGTTCCCGCTCGACGGCGGCCCGCACCTCGGACTCGGAGAGGATCGGAGTGGTCATGACCGGAATCGTATGCTGGCCTTACCCCTCCACGTCGCCCGAGCCCGATCGCCGCCCCACTCGCACGTAGTAGCGGTCGCCGTCGTGTGGCAGGTCCGGGGCGCCGTCCACGACCAGGTCCACCGCAGTCGCCGTACCGTCGGCGGTGAAGTGCGCCCGCTCCCCCGCGTGCCAGCGGCGCAGCTCCGGCAGGATCTGCTCGCCGTCGCGGGCCAGCGCGCGGCGCAACCGCAGCTCGGCCGGCGCGGTGACGAGCACCGACAGCGTCAGCTCGGGGCGTACCGCGGCGCGGGCGGCGCTCACCCCCTCGACGATCAGCACCGATCCGGCCGGCACCGGCACCACCCGGTCCAGGAAGCGGCGGCGCACCCAGCTGTAGCGGCGGTAACCGCCCGCCCGCCCGGCCCGCAGCGGGCCGAGCACCTGCTCCTCCAGCCGGGTCCAGAAGGTGAGCTGGTCGTCCCAGCCGTCGAGCAGGTCGTCGGTGCGCACGAGCGGCGGGCGGACGCCGCCCGCCCGTGCCGCGAGGGCGTCCGCGAGGCGCGTCGCGAACCGGCTCTTGCCCGCGCCGCTGGGCCCGTCGACAGCGACCAGGCGGGTACGCCCCAACCGCGGCGGACCGGCCAGCACCCGACGGGCCAACCCGGCGTACGCCTCGATCACTGCGACGTTCACCCGACCGACGCTAACGTTCCCCCGTCCGCTGGAAACTGCGACCCGGGCGGACCGTTTCGCCGAGCGGGGGCCCGGCGCGCTGGGCATCATCGGGGGGTGCTCCATGACGTGATGTGTCCGGGCGTCGACGCCCTCCTGGAACAGGCCCGCGCCGGTCTCCGCCGGCTCACTCCGCACGAGACCGTCGAGGCGGTCCGTGGCGGTGCGCTGCTTATCGACACGCGTACCGAGGCGCAGCGCCGCGAGGAGGGTGAGCTGCCCGGCGCGATCGTCATCGACCGCACGGTGCTGGAGTGGCGGCTCGACCCGGCCAGCGCGTGGCGCATACCGGAGGCCACCGGGTACGACCGCGAGATCATCGTGGTGTGCCGGGAGGGATACAGCTCCAGCCTGGCCGCCGCCAGCCTTCAGACGCTGGGGCTGCGGCAGGCCACCGACATGATCGGCGGCGTGCAGGGCTGGCGGGAGGCCGGGCTGCCGATGTCCGACCGCCCGGCCGACGTGCGCTACTGAACCCTCGCGGTCGGCGCTGAGGCTCGCGGTCCGAGCAGGTCGCACGGCCGGCGAGTGCCGGCGGAGCGGCCTTCTACGCCGGTGGCGCGCCGGGTGGCACGAACGGCAGTCCCGGCGGCGGGCCGGACTCGATCAGCCGCCAGAGCGCGTCCGTGTCCAGGTGCTCCTCCACCAGGTCGCCGAGCAGGTCCAGCGTCCGCTCCCGGGCGGCCGCGAAGGACGTGTCCGGCGCGACCTTGAAGCCGGTCCGCCCGGCCGCCTCCGCGACCTCGGTCAGGAACCGGCGGCGGAACGCGTCGGAGGAGAAGGCACCGTGCCAGTGCGTGCCGTACACGGTGCCGAGACGCGCGCCCTCGCCGGTGCCGTCGGCGTAACGCAGCAGCGGCGCGAGGCCCGGGTCGGCGGCCGACACCTGGCCGTGGTGGATCTCGTACCCGTGCACAGGCACGTCGCCGGCGGCGGTGCCCTCGGCCCGGCGGACGGTCTTGCGCGGCTCGAAGGTGATCTCGACGGGCAGCAGCCCGAGGCCGGGTACCGTGCCCCGGCCGCTCTCCACCGCATCGTGGATGGACCGGCCCAGCATCTGGAAGCCGCCGCAGATGCCGAGCAGTGGCCGTCCGGCGGCGGCGTGCGCCCGGACCGCGTCGGCCAGCCCGGTCTCCCGCAGCCAGGCCAGGTCGGCGACCGTCGATTTGGTGCCGGGCAGCACCACCAGGTCGGCGGCGGCCAGTTCGGCCGGCTCGACGGTGAGGCGTACCCGCACACCCGGCTCGGTGGCGAGGGCCTCCACGTCGGTGGCGTTGCTGATCCGAGGCAGCCGCACCACTGCGACGTCGAGCCAGTCGGTGCCCCGGGGCGCGGCCGGGCGGCCGAGCACCCGCCCGTACGCGAGCGAGTCCTCCGCGTCCAGCCACAGGTCCAGCGCCCACGGCACCACCCCGTACGTGGGGCGGCCGGTGACCCGGCGCAGCATGTCCAGCCCCGGCTGGAGGAGGCCGCGGTCGCCCCGGAACTTGTTCACCACGAACCCGGCCACCAGCGCCTGGTCGGCCGCGTCGAGCAGGGCGACGGTGCCGAACATCGAGGCGAACACGCCGCCCCTGTCGATGTCGCCGACCACGATCGTGGGCAGCCCGGCGTGCCGCGCCAGCCCCATGTTGACGTAGTCGCCGTCGCGCAGGTTGATCTCGGCGGGGCTGCCCGCGCCCTCGCAGATCACCACGTCGTACTCGGATCGCAGCTCGGCCAGCGCCGCGTACGCCGTGGTGGCGAGCCGGGACCGCACCTCGTGGTAGTTGCCGGCGGTGACCGTGTCGACCGCCTCACCGAGCAGCACCACCTGGCTGGCGTGGTCGCTGCCCGGCTTGAGCAGCACCGGGTTGAAGCGCAGGTCGGCGTCCAGCCCGCAGGCGGCGGCCTGCATCGCCTGCGCGCGGCCCAGTTCGCCGCCGCGACCGTCCGGGCCGACCACCACGGCGGAGTTGTTCGACATGTTCTGCGCCTTGAACGGGGCGACCCGGACGCCCCGGCGGCGCAGCCAGCGGCAGATGCCGGCGGTGAGCACGCTCTTGCCGGCGTCGGAGGTGGTGCCGGCGACGAGCAGCCCGCCGCTCACCGCCCGCTCCCCCGGCGCCCGCTGCCCGCCTCGGCCGTGCTGCCGAGGTCGCGAGCCCTGCGGCCGAGGAGGCCCAACGCCGCCCGCCCGGCGGCCCCGGCCACGCGACCGACCGTCACCGGGTAGAGCGCGGCAAGGCCGAGCGCTGCCACACCGACCGCGCCGGAGATCCGGGCGGCCCGCTTCAGGTGCCGCGCCTCGGGGCGGGGTCCGTCGCCGAGGAACGGCCGGGTCTCGGCGCGGCCGAAGTAGACGTTGCGCCCGCCGAGCCGGACGCCGAGCGCGCCCGCCATCGCCGCCTCGCACTGACCGGCGTTCGGGCTCGGATGGTCGGCCCGGTCCCGCCGCCACACGTGCCAGGCGGCGGCGCGGTCCCCGTGTGCCACCGGCGCGACGGCCACCGTGAGCAGCCCGGTGAGCCGGGACGGCACCAGGTTCAGCGCGTCGTCCAGCCGGGCGGCCGGGGTGCCGAAGCGGGCGTACCGGGGTGAGCGGTGGCCGACCATCGCGTCGAGCGTGTTCGCCGCCCGGTATCCGAGCAGGCCGGGCAGGCCCGCGACCGCGCCCCAGACCAGCGGGGCGACCACGGCGTCCGAGGTGTTCTCGGCGACCGATTCGACTGTGGCGCGGGCGAGTTCGGGCTCGTCGAGCGCGGACGGATCGCGCCCGCAGAGGTTGCCCAGGCGGGCCCGGGCGGCGGGCAGGTCGGCCCGGCCCAGCGCCCGTGCCATCACCCGGGACTCGTGCCGCAGCGTGCGCCCGCCCAGCACGGTCCAGGTGCCGGCGGCCACCAGCGCGGCCCGGGCCACCGGATGACGGCGGGTCGCCAGCGCGGCGGCGGCGCCGAGCAGGACCGGCGTACCGACCGCCAGCGCCGTGAACGCGGTGCCGGCCGCCCGGTCGGGACGGTAGATCCGCCGTTCCAGCGCGCCGGCCGCCGTGCCGAAGCCGGCCACCGGATGCCACCGGCGGGGGTCGCCGAGCAGGGCGTCGAGCGCGTAGCCCGCCACCAACCCGGTCGCGTTCGCCATGGCGGTCGCCTGCCGCACCCGTCACCACCTCCGGCCGGCCAGCCTAGTCGTACCGCGGGGTGGTGACGCCGATGTCACCACCCCGCGCCCCCGTGGACGGAGTCGGACGGTCAGGCGGGCACCGGGGTACGCCGCCGGCTGCGGCGCCCGGAGGTGGTCCCGGCCGCGCCGCCCGGAATCGCGCCGCCCGGCTCGCCCCCGCCCGGCTCGTCCCCACCCGGTCCGCCGACGCCCGGGGCCGTGACCTCACCCAGCTCGTCGTCCCCGAGCGGGACCGGCTCGTCGCCCTCCTCGGGGGACAGCTCGTCGTCCTCGGCCGGCAGGCCCGGGCCGGCGTCGGACGGACCGCCCGCCCGCATGCCCGACGGGCCGCCTCGGCCACCCGGCAGACCGCCGGACGGGCCGCCGAACCGGGCGTCCCCGCCGGGAACGGGCTCACCGGGCCGGTCGTCGAACGGGTCGGGCTCGCCCACCCGCTCGACGGTGCCGGCCAGCCCGACCCGGCCGCCCCCGTACTCCGGCGGCGGGAAGTCGTCGTCGAAGGGCCGGTCGTCGAACGTCGCCGGCGCCTGGGCGTCGGGAACCGGCTCGGTCGCCTCGCCGTGCACCCGCTGCTCGGCCTCCGCGTCCTCGACCGTGCTGGTGGCCGCGCGGGGCTGGTTGCGCAGGAAACGGGCCCGGCCCCGGGACAGGTCGTGCCCGACGGCGACCGCCTCCAGCTCGTAGAGCGTGCGGTGGGTGCCCGCCTCGTCGGTCCAGTCCCGCGTGTAGAGGCGGCCGGCGACGATCACCGGATCGCCGACCGCCACCGAGGCGGCCACCCCCTCGGCGAGGCGGCGCCAGCAGTTCACGCGTACTCGAAGGCTGTTGCCGTCGACCCAGCGGCCGCTGTCGCGGTCGAGCCTGCGGGCGGTCGAGGCGACCTTGAAGTTGGCCACCAGCGTTCCGCTCTGCGTGGTACGGCGCCACTCCGGCGCGGTCAGCACGTTGCCGACGATCGTCACGTACGTATCGAACATCGCCCCTCCCAGGGATCGACTTGTCCCGGTGAGCGTCGGCCGACCGCGCCGCCCGGGCCACCCGCCGGTCCGAACCTGTGGATGACGGGCCGTCCTGTGGACAACCACCTGATCAAGGTCCCGATCTGCTAGGCCGACCGGCCCTACGGGCCTGACCTGGGGCGACGCATGATCGAAAGGAGCCGGCAGGCAGGCGTTCCGGAATCACGCCGGTTGGGTAAGTGATTGATCAACCGAGAGAAAGGGAGCTCCCATGCTTCTCCGAGACGTCCGCGAGGCAGCGCGATGAGCGCCGTTGCGAACCCCGCGACCGTGGCCGAGTGCCTGCGGGTCGGTGCCGGGTTCTCCCAGGGCGACCGCAACTGGATCGCCGAGCAGTTCGCGACCCTGGACGCCCGGCTCGCCGGCTTCCACGCCGACGCCACCGAGCTGGAGGTGTCCGTCAAGGACCGCGAGGCGCGGGGCCAGAAGGTGACCCTGGAGTGCTGGATCGCCGGCCGCCAGAAGATCGTCACCACCTCGACCGAGGAGGATCTGCACGCCGCGCTCAACGACGTCCGGGACGACCTGCGCCGCAAGCTCAACGACGCGAAGACCCGGCAGGAGCCGCGCAACAACAAGCACCTGCGCGCCGTCGACCAGCCCGAGGGCATCCCGGCACAGGCCGCCGAGCGCGAGGACGCCGAGACCGCCTGAATTCCGGCACGGCCCGCCCGCACGGTGTCGGCGGGCGGGCCGTCCCTGCGCTGAGGCGTTGCCCGTCGTTGTCAACAAGGGCCCCTTCCTCTACCGGAGGCGTTAACAAGGGCCCCCTCCTTACACACCCCTACCGCCGGGTAGCGCGGCGGCGTACCGTCGCGGTCGTGGAACCGGACGTGCTGGGCGCCCCCTACGAGCGGCGCACGATCGAGCTGGGCACCGACGACGAGGGGCCGGTGGTGGCGACCCTGGTGCGTCGGCGGGCCGACCGCCCGACCGGCCGCGCCGTGCTCTACGTGCACGGCTTCGTCGACTACTTCTTCCAGACCCACGTGGCCGACTTCTTCGCCGAGCGCGGCTGGGACTTCTACGCGCTCGACCTGCGCAAGTACGGCCGCAGCCTGCTCCCGCACCAGACCCCGAACTTCTGCCGCGACCTGAGCGACTACTTCCCCGAACTGGACGCCGCCGCGGAGATCATCCGCACCGAGGAGGGCCACGACACCCTCCTCGCCATGGGCCACTCGACCGGCGGCCTGATCATCTCCCTCTGGGCGAACGACCGCCGCGACGCCGGCCTGGTCGACGGCATCGTGCTCAACAGCCCCTTCTTCGACATCAACGCGCCCTGGATGGTCCGCCGGCCCCTCGCGGCCGCCGTCTCCCGCCTGGGCCGCAGGGCGCCGCGCCGTGTACTGCCGTTCGGCCTGGGCACGGTGTACGGCGAGAGCCTGCACGCCGACCACCGGGGCGAGTGGCGGTACGACCTGGCCTGGAAGCCGCTCGCCGGGTTCCCCGTGCGGGCCGGCTGGATCAACGCGATCCGCGCCGGTCAGCGGCGACTGCGGGCCGGGCTGGACATCCCGGTGCCGGTGCTGCTCGCCTGCTCCACGCGCAGCTTCCGGGGCACCAAGTGGCACGACAGCGCCACCGGCGCCGACGCCGTGCTCGACGTCGAGCACATGGTGCGCTGGGCGCCCCGCCTCGGCCGGCACGTCACGCTCGCCCGCTTCGACGGCGGGCTGCACGACCTCACGCTGTCCAGTCCCGGCGTACGCGAGAAGGTCTTCGCGGAGGTCGGCCGGTGGGCGGAGGGGTTCCTCCGCGCCGGGCCGACCGAGCCGGAGCCGACGACGCCGCCGTCACCGCGCCGGTCGGCCGACGCGACCGCCGAGGGCTGATTCGATCGGGCTCCCCGGTCGCCTCCCGGTCGGCGGCCTGGCCGCTCAGGGTTGGCGGACTCCGGCCGACGGCCTGATCTCCGAAGACCGGCGCCGGGTGGCCTGCTCAGTCGGCGACGACCGCCGCGAGCGCGGCACGGATCCGGTCGAACGTGGCGATCGGGTGACCGCCCGCGCGCGACGGCAGCACCACGCCCAGGCAGCGCAGCGCCGGTCCGCCGTCCGGCCCGGCCTCGACCGCGAACACCGGCGCGCCCACGTAGCCCGCGGGCAGCTCGGTGGTGACCCGCACCTCGTCGCCGTCCCGGGCGACCCGCTCGACCACCGCCTCCAACGGCCGCGACCCGCCGTCGCCGACACCGAGGGCCAGCACGAACGCCGAGGCGGGCGCCGCGCCGATCCGGGCGACCGAGTCGGCCGGCGCGGCCACCGCCTCGGTGACATGCTGGGTACGCCAGCGCCAGCCCCGGTCGTCGGCCCAGCCGTGCAGGCCGCCGGTCGGCATCGCGGCGACCCCCAGTTCCGGCAGGTGCAGCCAGTGGTCCGCGAACCCGGGCAGGTCGATCGGCTCGTCCGCCCCCTCCGCCGGGTCGGTGACGCTCGGCCGCAGCCCGATCTCGCCGTACGCCCGGTCGGTCAGCGCGTCGGCGGTGAGCAGCCACTCGTGCGCGATCTCGCCGTCGTCGGTGGCGCCGACCAGCTCGCTGTAGAAGAAGGCGGTGCCGAGGACGCCGGGCGGTGTGCCCGGTCCGTCCGAGCCGGTGAGGGGCAGGATGGCCCGCCCGAGGAGCTGACACAGCTCGAAGACGATCTCGTTCTCGGTTTCCTGGTCGAGCAGCATCCGACGAGGGTACGGATCGCGTCCCGCCCGGCCCGCGCCGGACCCGCCGCAACTGTGGTGCCGGTCCGGGTCCCGGCGTGGGACGCTGAGGGGCGGAACGGACGCGCCGACCCGTACCCCCGGGCACGCGGGGAGCGGCGGTACCCTCTTGGCGCGACGATCGTCGGCGCGCGCCCGTAGCTCAGCGGATAGAGCAGGGGACTTCTAATCCCAAGGCCGCAGGTTCGAATCCTGCCGGGCGCACCCATCCCGACCCGGTTTCAACGGCTTGTCGTTGCCGGCCCGCTCGGTCTCCGGCAGGTCGGAACAGCGCGAGCGTCTGCGCCGGCACCGTCCCTCGGGACCGCTCCGTCTTGGGTGCCAGGAGCTCCAGCCCGCCACGTACGCGCTGAACGGTTTGCCGAACGGTCAGGTGCCGGCGTCGAAGTCGATGTCCGACCAGGCCAGCCCGAGCAGCTCCCCGCGACGAAGCCCGACCGTCAGAGCACAGACGAGCGTTTCAAGGCGATGACCCCGTAGCACGTGGACGACGTCGCCATCGTGGAGACCTTCGTCGGCGAGACCACCCACCGCGACGACGAAGCCGCCGCATACGCCGGGGCCATCGACGCCTCTGGAATGAAGCCGTGACCGGAGAAGAAGCTCGGAGGCCGATCGTGCGCGCAGCCGACGACCTCCGGAAGCTAGACAACCGGGCGCGGCCGCGTTTGTCATCCGACAATTGGGGTGCGACATCCGTCCGCCGCCTGATGTGCGACATCTGCAGCGACCCAGGGGTGGCGGTCAGTCGTCGATTAACGTCCGATAACGGTCGCTGACAGGGTGTGGGCCACGCCGTCCGGCGTTCGGTTGACAGCATCGCGGTTCCCCACCACGATGCGGAACATGACGTCGGACGACGCTACCCCTCGCTCCTACCCCGTGGAGCTGACCACGAGGCAGTGGCAAATCATCGATGGGACGGTGGACAGCGAGGTAAGCGTCGAGGCGGAGAACGGAGACCCGAGGGGCGTTGTCGAACTCGGTCAGCAGATCCGGATTGCCGGCTGGGATCAGGTGGCACATTGGACGCCAGGCGTCCCGGGTTCAGGGAACTGGCCGCCGGACGGACAGGTCGTCTCCGTCACGCTGTTGCGCGACCAGTGGGCTCTGGTTTGTTCCTCCCTGACCCGATGGGCAAAGGTGTCCGAACGGCTGGGGGACGTCGAGAGCGCTTCGGCGTCGCGAGTGATTCGCGACCTCGTCGTCGCTCAGGTGCGAGAACACGACCCCATGTGGGGAACGGACCTGGCGTGACCTCATCCGCGGGTCAACGCCCTCACATGCCGAGGCCAGCGCGGCGAGTGCGCAGGTCACCTGGCGCGCGTGTCGCGCATCGGTAGACGGAGGACATGACGCAATCACGAACACTGCCGAATTCGCTCAGGCCGCCGCCAGCGCTGCCAGTGCGCGGTCCATCGCGGCGTTGAACTCCTCCGGCGTCAACGTCAGCCGGGACTTGACGTCGCGGCTCCACTGGTCGGCGAGGACTTCGGCGGCGCCGGCCTCGACGCCGTCGAGCGCCGCGTCGGCCAGGTCGGACGGCGCGAGCTTGTCCACGGGCCAGCCCGCTGACATGTCGGTGTCGGCCAGACCGAGGTGGACCGCCGTCACGAGCGTGCCCTGGTCGGCGAGTTCCAGGCGTACGCCGTTCGTCATCGCCCACGCGGCGGCCTTGGTCAAGTGGTACGCGCCGGCACCCCGGGTTCCGAACCACGACATGGCGGAGAGCACGTTCACGATCGCGCCCCCGCCGTTGCGGGCGAGCGCCGGAGCGAACGCCCGGATCATCTCCAGGTGTCCGAGTACGTTCGTCTCCACCTCGTGCCGCACCGCGTCCAGCGAACCGGCCACCAGGTCGGTTCCGGTCTGGATCCCGGCGTTGTTGACGAGCAGCGTGACGTCCGGGGCGGCAGCGGCGACGGCACGCACCGATGCGGGACTGGTGATGTCGAGAGCCAGCACCTCGACCCCGGGCAGGTCGACGGTTTCCGGCCGACGGGCGGTCGCGTAGACCTTGCGGGCGCCGCGTTCGCGCAGCCGCTGGGCGAAGGCGCGGCCCAGGCCGCGGTTGGCTCCGGTGACGAGGGCGATCGAGTCGTTGATGTCCATGCCCGGTACGCTAAAACCTGACGTTGACGTCAGAGGCAAGTGTTGATCGCCGAGACCGGGGTGAGAGGGGTCACCATGACCACGACCGCAGCCGAGCGGCTGATCCGCATCGGTGAGGTGGCGCGCGACGCCGGTGTCTCGGTGCGCGCCGTGCGCTACTACGAGGAACAGGGTCTTCTCTTCCCCCGGCGCAGCGCGTCCGGCCAGCGCCTCTACCGGCCGGACACGGTCACGCTGGTGCGCTTCATCCAGCAGATGTACGCGGCGGGCCTGACCAGCAGCCGGATCGCCGAACTCCTGCCGTGCTGGGACTCCGGGCACACCGACCCCACGCAGCGGGCCATGCTGCGCGCCGAGCGCGAGCGCATCCAGGCCAAGGTCGACGACCTGCGGGCCGCGCTTGACCGTCTCGACGAGGTCATCGCGATCACCGACACGCACCCGTAGGCGCGGCCCGCCGGACGCGGCGGGTTCTCAGCGGCCCTCGGCCTCGCGGTGGGCGCGCAGTGCCCCGATGACCGCCAGCCCCGCGCCACCGAGGGCGGCAGCCCTCTCCACGGCCGAGGACACCTCCAGGGCACTTCCCGGCGAAGCACCGACGCTCACCATGAATCCCGGTTGCAGGAAGGCGTCCCTGGCGGGCTCGACAAACGTCCACCAGCTCGCCCACGTGGAGGCGAGATCCGCGCAGGCCCGCACGGCGACCAGCGACAGCAGGACCATGCCCGCCGGGAGAAGCGCGCGCCGGTCGCCCCGCCGTCCGGACCACGCGAGCACGCCGGCGGTGACGAGCACGGCGAGCAACCCCGGCCACACCGCCGCGAACAGGTCGGGCAGCGGCGGTTCGCCGGGCGTCAGCGCCACGCTCGACACGCACCAGACGAGCGCTGCCACCGCCAGGACCGTCGTCACCACACCCCGAAGCCCGCCGCGTGCCGGCAACGCCGACACGGCAACGCCGAGCAGGAGTACGCCGAGAGCCAGGCCCCCGGCGATGAGCCGCTGCCGGTCCATGCCGTCCTGCCAGCGCTCCAGCAGGTACGCCCGCGCCGCCGCCTGGCCGCGTCTCAACTCGACCGCGTCCGCCGCCTGCTCCCGGTACCAGAGCAGGTTCGCCACCGTCACCAGGGCGAACAGCCCGGCACCGGCGGCGACGCCCCACCGCACCCGGGGAGCCCCTGAGGCGGTGAGCGCGTGGCCGCACAGCGCCGCGAGCGTGACCACCGCCCACAGAAGCGACGCGTCCCGCATGGCGAGCAGCGCCGCTCCGACCGACAGCAGGCCGGCCACGACCGCGGCGACTCCCAGGCCCGACGACAGACGCATGGCGGAGAGAGTGGCACAGGAATCCGGGCCGCGATGCCCCGTGCCGGTGGGCCGGGATCCGGCTGTGTGGACCGTCGCCTCGGCCCAGCGGTCCTTTCGGGACCCGCCCTGGGGGTCAGCGTGCCGTTCCGGCGAGCAGCCATCGCCGGACGGGCACCTCCAGCAGCACCCGTTCACTGTCCGGTGTGACCAGCTGCCGGATGTCCCATCCGCCGTACTTCTCCGCGAACGCCGCCACGATCGCGGGCGGGAAGTCGGCGCGGTGCACGCGAGCGTCGCCCTCCGCGACGACCGGGTGGACGCCGTCCTCCAGGGCGAGCGAGACGCGGGGGTCGGCCGCCACGTTGCGGGCCTTGACGCTGCGCCCGTCGCAGCCGATCCACCAGACGTCATCGGCGTGGACGAACCACACCGGCGTGACGTGCGGGGAGCCGTCCCGGCGCAGCGTGCAGAGCCAGACGTTGCGCTCGCGGGCGAGCCGGTCCTCGACGGCCGGCGGAAGTGGTGTGGCGGGAGATGAGGCCATGCGACAAGTGGATCAGGTGTCACGCGGCGACTGAAGAGGTTCGCCTCCGGACGGGCGGGATCGCTCCTGGCGAGCCGCGTGCCACACCCGCATCCCCATGATGATGAGCAGCGTCAACGTGAGCACGCCGACTGACTGCGCGGTCCGGTCGACGCGCTCGCTGATACACCTCCGGAATGCCAGGTCCAGGTAGATGTCCCTCTCCTGAGAGTAGGGCTGGTTGCGCCAGTGCCCGAGATCCATGGCGACCGCGTTGCCGCAGCTGGTGCCCGCCGTGTGGTCACCGAAGCCGATCCGGATCGGCATGAACAGCAACAACGCGATCACGACCGCGCCGAGCAGCACCACGAGGAAGGGGCCGGGCCGCAGGACCGGCGGGGACTCCGCAGTCATCCCGCGGAGTATGCCCGCCCGGCGCCCGCCCTACCGCCCCGCTACCGGCTCACTCGCAGATCCGCCACTCGCCGTCTTCCTTGACCATCGGGAACGACTGGGTCACGTTCGTGCCGACCGACGGCGTGAAGCGGATGGTCGTCGACCCGCTCACCCGCCCGTTGTTGTTCGACACGTTCAGCCCGGTGATCTCGTAGCCGGTGAACTCCGGCTGGGAGGACTGCTGCCGGGTGAAGTCCGCCTCGCTGACCCGGTCGCGCACCGAGGAGCAGAACTGCCGGTACGCGGCGGGATAGTCGCGGTCGACAATCGCCTCGGCGTAGGTCTCCGCTGTGGACCGGGCCGGGCCGGTGGCTTCCTGCACGGCCCGGAAGAGGAAGAAGCCGGCGAGCACACCGCCGGAGCAACAGATCGCCAGCACCACGCCGAGCACGATGAACAAGGTTCGCTTGGACTTCTTCGGCGGCACCATGGCCGGCTGGTATGCCATACCCCGCAGGGTAGGAAACACCGGCAACCGTAAACCGGATGCTGCGGCTCCGCTTCTCGGCGACCATCGATCGATGCCCGCACACCGCCCGGCCGAACCGGACATCAGCCGCTACTACACGGAGGTCTACGCCGAGGCCGACCGGCTGGACGGGTCACCGCAGGGTCGGCTGGAGGCACGGCGTACCCGCGATCTGCTCGCCCGGCTGCTGCCCGCCGCACCGGCGGACGTGCTGGACGTCGGCGGCGGTCCCGGGGCCTACGCGGGTCCGCTCGCCGCAGCCGGTTACCGGGTGCACCTGGTCGACCTGGTGCCCGCGCACGTGGCGGCGGCGCGGTCCGCGTACCCGCTGGTGACCGCGTCGGTGGGTGACGCCCGCGCGTTGCCGTCGCCCGACGCGGCGGCGGACGCGACGCTGCTGCTCGGCCCGCTCTACCACCTGCCGCGGCAGGCCGATCGGGTGGCAGCGCTGCGCGAGGCGGCACGGGTGACCCGGCCCGGCGGGACGGTCGTGGCGGCGGCGATCAGCCGCCACGCCGCGTTGATCGACCTGAGCGCGCAGGGCCGCGTGGACGAGCACAACCGGCAGTTGCTGCGCGCCGGGTACGAGACCGGCGTGAACGACCCGCGGACCGGCTTCACCATCGCGTTCTTCCACCGCCCGGAGGAACTGGCCGCCGACTTCGTCGCGGCCGGACTGCCCGTCCCCGAGGTGTACGGGGTGGAGGGTCCGCTGTGGCCGCTGCTGAACGCGCTCGGCACCGGGCCGCAGGAGCGGTTGTTCGCCGACGCGGTGGCCTGCGCCGAGACGTTCGAGCGGGACGCCGCGATCCTCGGTGCCAGCGCCCACCTGCTCGCCGCCGCGCGCTGCTGACGCCGGGCCGGACCGCCGTCCGCTTTACGCCGGAGCGAAACTCGTCAAGCACCAAGGGTGACCAGTTGCGACAAACCATGTTATTCTCCAGCGTCAATCTATGCCGCGCGGACCCGGCCGGGTCGCTGCCGGAAGGACATCCCCCCGATGCCGGTCGCTGCCGCCATGCCCCTGTCACGGCCCTCGCCGGCCCGCCCGGCGGGTGACGCGTTCGGCCTGATCTTCACGACCACGCCGGCGCTGCTGCGGCTCACCTGCGGCCTGGTCGGCGCTGCGGTCGCGCTGTCGGTGCGTACGCCGCCGGTGCGGGCGGCGCTGCTGATCCCCGCGGTCGTCGTGCTCACCGCCTGGTCGGTCTGGTACGCGTTCCGCGCCTTCCGGCACGGGATCGGTGGCGCGCTGGTCGCCGGTGACGTGGCACTGACCACCGCCGCCGCGCTCGCCGTCCCGTGGCTCGTCGCACCGGAGGTGCTGCCGGGCGAGGCGAGCTGGGTCGCGGTGCTGGCCAGCTCGACCGTCATCAACGCCCAGGCCACCGCACCGGCCCGCTGGTCCGTGCCGGCCGGTCTGCTGGTCGCCGCCGCGTACGTCACCGGCGCCACGCTGGCCGGCAACCCGGCCGAGGCGCGGGCGCACGCCGCGACGCTGCTGGTGCAGACCGGCAGCACGGCGGTGATGACGGCGGTGATGCGCCGCCGGATCGGCCGCGCCGACGCCGCGTTCGCCGACTACCAGCGGTTGTCGCACGAGGCGGTGGTGGCGCGCGCCGCCCGCGAGGCCGAACGGCGGCACAACCGCGACCTGCACGACACCGTCCTGGGCACGCTCACCATGGTCGGCCTCGGCGCGGTGCCCGACTCGGCGACGTTGCGCGAGCGGTGCGCGGACGATCTGCGTACCCTCACCGCCCTGGCGGGCGCGCGGACCGCGACCGCGGCCGGCGAGGCCGACCTGGACGAACTGCTGCGCGAGGTGCTGGCCGGGACGCCCGGGCCGGCGGTGAGCGCGACGCTCGCGCCGTGCCGGCTGCCGGCGGAGGTCGCCACCGCGCTCGCCGACAGCGCCGCCGCCGCGCTGGCGAACGTGGCGCGGCACGCGCCGGGCGCTGCGACGTCGCTGCGCCTGGCCCGCGAGGGTGGCACCGTCGTGGTCGAGGTGGTCGACGACGGTCCCGGTTTCGACCCGTCCACGGTCCCGGCCCACCGGTACGGGCTGCGCGAGTCGATCCACGGGAGGATGAGCACTGCGGGCGGCCGGGCGGTGGTGACTTCCGCCCCTGGCGCCGGCACCCGGATCCGGCTGGAGTGGTCCGATGGCGAGTGAGTCGGGTACGGCCGTGGCGGCCGGCTCCGCGCTGCGCCCGCTGCCCCGGCCGCGGGTGGCGACGCGCTCCGCAGCGGCCACGACCCCGCCGGAGGCGCACGCGGTGGCCGACGCGTCCGACGGCGGCGCGCGGATCGCCGTGATCGTCATCGCGGCGGCCTGGCACCTGGCGGTGGCGCTACCGGCCGTGTTGCGCGCCGGATCAGGGATGGCCTTCCCGGCCGTGGTGGCGACGGGCTGGCTGGTGACCGCGCTGGTCGGGGTCGGGGCCGGCGTACGGCTGCTGCGCGGCGGACTGCCGGCGGCCGGGCCGCTGGCCGCGGTGCTGCTGGTGGTCGACGCCACGGTGGTCGCGGGGGCGGGCGAGCCGTTCCTGTTCAGCACCGCCAACTGGGTGTGGGGCGGTCTGGCCTGGTTCCTCCTGCTGGTGCTCTGGCAGCGGCCGGTGCGCTGGCTGCTGGTCATGCTCGCCGCGCACGGCACGATCGCGCTGGCGGCGGTGGTGCTGTACGGCGCGACCGCACCGGCCGACCTGAGCCGGGCCGCGATGTACGTCTACGGCACCTCCACCCTGCCGGTGGCGGTCTTCGTCGGCGCGGCGGCGCTCACCGCGCAGGCCCGGGACCGGGCGGCCACCGCCGCGGCGACGCTCGCCGTGGCGGCCGAGCAGGAGGCGGCCGAGCGGGCCCGCACCGAGCGGCAGGCGCGGCTGGCCCTGGTCAGCGGCACCGCCGAGGAGGTGCTGGCCGAACTGGCGGCGGGCGACGCCGACCCGGCCGACCCGGCGGTACGGCGGCGCGCGGTCCTGGCGGCGGCCCGGCTGCGCCGGCTGATCGCCGAGTCGGACGACGTGCCGGACGCGCTGCTGCACGAACTGCGCGCGGCGGCCGACCTGGCCGAGCGCAACGGACTGCCGATCGACCTGGTGTCGGTCGGCACGCCACCGGAGCTTCCGGTGGAGATCCGGCGCGGGCTGGCCGACCCGCTCACCGCGGCGCTCGCCGCCGCCGAGGGCTGGGCCCGGCTCACGGTGGTGGCGGGCCCGGACGAGGTGGTGGTCAGCCTGGTGACACCGGATCACGACGGCCCGGACGAGCCGGCGACCGGCGGGGACGGGCCGGTGGAACACCTGCACGAGCGGGACGGGGAGATCAGATGGACGCAGACCCGCTGGCGGCGGACGTGAACGCCGGAACCCCGATCGGGGTGGCGATAGTGGACGACCATCCGGTGGTGATCGACGGGGTGCGCGCCTGGCTGGCCGGCGAGCCCCGGTTGCGGGTGCTGGCCACCGGCGACGACCCGGACGAGGTGTTGCGGGCCGCTCCGGACGCCGAGGTGGTGTTGCTCGACCTGCGTCTGCACGGCCGGATGGTGCTGGACAAGCTGGCCGAGCTGAGCACGGCCGGGCGCCGGGTGGTGGTCTACTCCGAGCACAGCGACCCGCAGACCATGCTCGCCGCGCTCGATGCCGGGGCGGTCGCGTTCCTGGCCAAGCACGAGGGGCGCGAGCACTGCGTGGCCACCGTGCTGGCGGCGGCGAGCGACCGGCCGTACGTGCCGCCGGCGCTGGCCGGCGCGATGGTCGGTGACGCGCGCCCCGATCGTCCGTCCCTGTCGGACAAGGAGCGTGAGGCGCTGCTGCTGTGGTTCCAGTCGATGTCGAAGGCGTCGGTGGCGCGCCGGATGCAGATCAGTGAGCACACGGTGAAGCAGTACGTCGACCGTGCGCGGATCAAGTACACCCGAGCGGGGCGTCCGGCCGCCACGAAGGCGGCTCTACTCGCCCGGGCGATCGAGGACGGGCTCGTCCGACCGGAAGATATCGGCATCTACCGGTCCCAGGCGTCGGCCGACCGGCCGACCCCCTAACAGGTGTCATGACAGTCACCCCAGGAATCGGGCAGGCTCACCGGTACCGCCAACCGTCATCGGGAGGTCGTACCGTGCCGGAGGACGCCACACCCTTCTTCGTCGGACCGCACCGGTTCGACGCCGACGACGACCCCGCCCGTCCCGTGCTCGACCGGCGCTACGGGCTGGTGCCCGAGCCGGGCGAACGCCTGCTCGGTCAGCACGTCCTGCGCGTCGCCGGTCACCTGCTCGGCCCGAGCGAGGACGTCCGCTGCTGGTCCCTGCCCGCCCCGGCGACGATCACCGTGACCGAGCGCCGCCTGGCGTACGTCTGCACCGGCTCCGAACTGTCGGTGGTGTCCGGGCGGGACGGCCGGACGGGCGCCCGGCACCGGCGTCCGGTCCGGCTGTCCCGCCTGGTCAGCGGCCAGATCCGCTGGCAGTGGCCGTCCCGCCTGGAGCTGGCCGAGGTGGGCGACGGCATCGCTGAGCTGCGCATCGTCTGCGACGCGCTGCGCACCATCCGGCAGCCGGCGCTGGCGCTGACCGGCCCGGTCGGTCTGGTCGCCGGGCTGGCCCGGCAGGTACGCCGCTCGGTGGCCGGTTTCCGGCTCGCCAACGCCGACCTGGTGGACCTGTCCCCGCCGGAGCGGGACGCCCTCGCCGTCCGGGTGGCCGCCTCCCCCGGCCCGACGCTCGGCACCGTGACGCTGCCGGGCTCGCTGCCGGTGGAGTTCCTGTCCCGCGACGACTACTACCGTCCACCGGAGGCCGAGGCGTCACCGTGGGCGTGGTCCGGCTTTCCCGCCCACGACCAGCCCGGCTCCGCCTGCTGACGCCCCACGTCCGAAAACCCGGCGTCAGGAGGCGCTGCGGGAGCGGCGCTCGGACCGGTCCAGCTCGACTGCCTCCTCCGGGGTCGGCGCGCTGCCGCCCAGGTGGGCCGGCTGCCACCAGGTGTCGTCCGGGCCGGACGGCTTGTCCGGGTACTCCCGCTGGGCCCGGTCGACCAGCGCCGACAGGCGGGTACGCAGGTCGGCTGTCATGACGGTGGCGTCCGGGTAGGCGGACGGGTCCATCGGCTCGCCGACGACGATGGTGATCGGGGTGTGCCGTCGGGTCAGCGTGCGCGGGCGGCCCTTCGTCCACAGCCGCTGGGTGCCCCACAGCGCGACCGGCAGCAGCGGCACGCCCGCCTCCTGCGACATCCGGGCCGCGCCGTTCTTCAGGTCCTTCACCGTGAAGGAGCGGCTGATCGTCGCCTCCGGGAAGACGCCCACCACCTCGCCGCGGCGCAGCGCGCCCACCGCGGCGGCGTACGAGCCTGCGCCGGCGGCCCGGTTGACCGGGATGTGCTTCATGCCGCGCATCAGCGGACCGGAGACGCGGTGCCGGAAGACGCTGTCCTTGGCCATGAACCGGACCAGCCGCTTCGCCGGGTGCGCGCCGTAGCCGCAGAAGATGAAGTCGAGGTAGCTCACGTGGTTGGACGCGAGCACGGCGCCGCCGGTGTGCGGCACGTGCTCGCTGCCGGACACGTCGAGGCGCAGGTCGAGGAGCCGGAACATCGTCTTCGCGGCGGTGATCACAGGGGGGTACACGAGTTCCGACATGTCGAAACTTTACCCCGAGTAGGTTACGCGACCGTAGGGCCGATCTGCCCTCGGCAGACCCGGGTAGCGCCCCGGCCCGGGTCCGGCGACGATGACGCCATGACCGAACGCGCGGTGCTGCTCTGGATCCACGGCGGAGGCTGGCGGGCCCGCGCCGAGGAGGACGGGGCGGCGCTCGCCTCCCTCGGGCTGCGCGTGGTCCCGGCCACGTACCGGTTCTCCCACCAGGCGCGCTGGCCGGCCCAGCTCGACGACGTCCGCGCCGCAGCCCGGGCCGCGCGAGCCCGGGCGGGCGGCCTGCCGCTGCTGCTGGGCGGCGACTCGGCCGGCGGGATGCTGGCCCTTCAACTCGGCCTGCGCGGGGTGGACCGGCCCGGCGACGTGGCGGGAGTGCTCGCGTACTGGGCACCCGTCGACCCGCTCGACCCGGAGCAGCGGCGTCGGCGCGCTCCCGGCGACGACCCGTGGACCGACCTGCTGGGCCATCCGCCGGCCGCCGGCGATCCGGCCACCGTCGACGCGACAGTCGCCACCCACCTCGGCTCCGGCGTACCGGTGCTGCTGGTGCAGGGGCGCGACGACGAAGCGGTGCCGGCCACCCAGCCGGTCGAGCTGACCGGCCGGCTGCTCGCCGCCGGGCACCCGGCGCATCTGTGGCTCACGCACGGCGGTCACGAACTCGACCTGGCCCGGCCCGACCTGCGCGCGGCTGCCGCCGCGTTCCTGGACAGCGTCCTGCCCGGCGTCGCCGGCGACTAGGTTCGAGGCATGCCGGACCTCGCCGCGATCGTCATCCACTGCCGCGACCCCTACCTGCTCGCCCCGTTCTGGAGCGCGGTCACCGGGCTGCCGGTGGTCGAGGCGGACCGGGTGAAGCTCGCCGAGGGCACGCTCGGGGTGACCGAGGCGGTGCTGCTGCGCGATCCGCACGGGCGGCGTCCGGACCTGTGGATCAGCCCCGCCGACGTGCTGCCGGAACCCGGCCGGATCCACCTCGACCTGGTCGGCGACGCCGAGGAGCGGGCCGCGGTGCTGGAGGCGGGCGCGACAGTCGTCCGCGAGCTGCCGCGCTGGACCGTGCTCGCCGACCCGGAGGGCAACGAGTTCTGCCTGCTCCCGCCGAACGAGGCACACACCGCGCCGCCACCCGGGCACTGACCCGCCGTCCAGGCACCGACGACGGGCACCGACCCGCCGCCCGGCCGACCCGCTCAGTCGGCCCCGGCCGACCCGCTCAGTCGGCCAGCTGGTCGAGGTCGAGCCGGCCCCGGGCGAACGCGTCCACCCGGCCCCAGCGGCCCGGGATGTCCAGCACCTCGATCCGTCCCATGCCCACCGGCAGCCGCGGGTCGACCGCCAGGTGCTTGTCGTGCGGCTCCAACCCGAGCATGGTGCGCAGCAGCAGCAGCGGCGCCCCGGTCGACCAGGCCTGCGGGCTGCACGCGGTCGGGTACTCCACCGGGAACTTGGTCAGCTCACGCTGGTAGCCGCCGAACGCCTCCGGCAGCCGGCCGTCGAAGTAGGTGGCCGCGTCGAGGATGCCGTTCGCCACAGTGGCGGCCTCCTCGGCGAAGCCGTACCGCCGCAGGCCCCAGGCGACGAACGAGTTGTCGAACGGCCAGATCGTCCCGTTGTGGTAGCCGATCGGGTTGTAGCGGACCTCGCCCTCGGCCAGCGTCCGCACCCCCCAGCCGGACCAGAGCCGGGGGCCGACCAGATGCTCGGCGATCTTCGGCGCCCGCTCGTCGTCCACGATCCCGCTCCACAGCAGGTGGCCGATGTTGGAGGTGAGCACGTCGCACTGGCGCCCGTCCGGGTCCAGCGCGAGCGCGTAGAAGCCGCGGTCGGCGACCCACCAGTCGTTGTTGAAGCGCCGCTTCAGCTCCGCCGCCTCGCGTTCCAGCTGATCGGCGTACGTGGGGTCGTCCCAGAACTCCCGCGCCATCCGGGCGGCCCGCATCTTCGCGTCGTAGGCGTACCCCTGCACCTCGCAGGTGGCCCGGGGGAACGGCGGCAGCGTGCCGTCGGCGTACGAGATGGAGTCCCACGAGTCCTTCCAGCACTGGTTCTCCAGGCCGGTGTCGGTGTTGCGCCGCTCGTACCAGATGTAGCCGTTGCCAAGCAGGTCGGCGTAGTCGTCGATCCACTTCAGCGCGGCCCGGCACTCCCGTTCCAGCTCCTTGACCAGCGCGCCGTCGCCGCTCCACCGCTCGTACTCGTCCAGCAGCACCACGAACAGCGGGGTCGCGTCCACCGAGCCGTAGTACGGCGAGTGCGGCTGCTCCTCGAACGCGGCGGTCTCGCCGTACCGCATCTCGTGCAGGATCCGGCCCGGGTCCTCGTCCCGGAAGTCGTCGAACCGGGTGCCCTGGAGCGCGCCGAGGATGCGCAGCGTGGTCTTCGACATCTCCGGCGCGAACGGCAGCACCTGGAGGCAGGTGAGGATGCTGTCCCGGCCGAACATGGTCATGAACCAGGGCAGGCCGGCCGCGGGCAGCGTCTGCCCGCCGAGCGACAGCGGTGAGAAGCGCAGCGCAGCGAGGTCGACCAGGCTCCGCCGGTACGTCGCGGCGAGTTCCTCGTGCTCGCTGTTCAGCTTCGGGGCCCGGCTGATCCACTCCTCCAGGTCGCGCTGGAGCACGAGCCGCTCGGTGCCGTGCGCGCGCAGTCCCATCCGCAGGTCCCGGCCGCCGGGGCCGATCGCGAACGTCTGCACGTCGATGACGGCGTCCCACTGCTCGTTGGGTTCCAGCCGGATGCTCCAGGCGAAGCCGCGCTGGTCGTAGCGGGCCGGCTGGTCGGCGGAGACGAGCGTCTCGCGCCGGAAGTTGCCACGCCGGTAGCCCAGGCGCAGCCGGTCCGACTCGGCCTCGGCGTAGTGTTCGCCCTTCTTGTTCAGGATCTCGTCCTTGACCTGGAACAGGTCGGCGAAGTCGGACCCGGCGTCCATCCGGATCTCCAGGTCGACCGCCTTCTCGTCGTGGTTGAGGATGGTCAGCGTCTCGCGGAAGCTGCCGCCGACGGCCCGCTCCCGGATGACCGACAGCTTCGCGTCGATGTAGTGCGTGGCCATGCCGGGCACCAGGAAGAACCGGGCCTCGTAGTACTGGAGGTCGTCGTAGGAGAGCGCGTTGAGCCGCTCGCCGTTGACGGTGAGCACCCACTTCGACAGGTACCGCGTGTCGAGCGAGAACAGGCCGGTCGGCTCGCTCGGTGTGGCCTCGATGTCGCCGGTGTCCTCGCACACCACGAACGTGTTGCCGTCCAGGATCCGGACGGTGTTGCTGCCGGGCATCAGGCACCCCTCCCGCCGAACGTGTGGTGCGGCCCACGGGAGTCCGGCGGGCCGGGGAAGACCCGCTCGACCTGAAGCACGAGCCGCAGGTCGCCGACGACAGTCATGTCACCGCGCAGCAGCGCCGCGATCGCGTTCTCCTCGCCGCCGACCAGCTCGGCGAACAGGCGCGGCTCGGTGCCGACCACCGTGTCCGCCTCGCCGTCCTCCTGCCGGACCCGCAGGTTGCCCCGGTCGATCTCCAGCAGCCAGTGCGTGGTGTGCGGGCCCTCGTGCAGGTCGAAGCGGAGCGTTCCGGATGTCTTGACCAGCAACGGCTCGAACCCCCGCCGGTCCAGGTCCTCGAAGAATCTCGTGGTCATGTCCACCATCCGGGCGACTCCTCCCGCGATCCGCGGTCTTACCTGTCCAGGCTCGGTGTCCCCACCCCATCCGGGGCCAACCTCGCCCGAACCGGGTGAGCGCGGCGGCACCGTCACGACGCGCGACGCCGGCCCCCGAACCGGGGGCCGGCGTCACCGCGGCAGACAGGTCCTCAGTTGTTGGGGTCGTCGGCGCTGATGTCCGCGAGCACCGACTGGGGTTCCCGCTCCACCGCCAGGTCACCCATGGAGATCAGGCCGACCAGACGGCCGTCGTCGACCACCGGGAGGCGGCGGACCGCGTACGTGCGCATCAGGTCGGCGGCGGCCACGGCGTCGTCGTTCTGGCTGACGGTCACCACGTCCTTGCTGGTGATCTGGTTGAGCCGGGTGGCGGTGGGGTCCATGTTCTCGGCGACGCCCCGTACCGCGATGTCCCGGTCCGTCACGATGCCGACCACGTTGTCGCCGTCGGTCACCACCACGTCGCCGATGGCGCTGTCGCGCATCTCCTGCGCCGCGGCGATGAGCGTGTCGTTGCCGTCCATCGTCACCAACCGGGTCGTCATGAACTCTCCGACCGTTGTCATGGTGCTCCCCTCTCGGTGTCGGCACGGCCGTCTACCCGCCGCCGCAGGCGGGGTAACGCCTGCGTCACCCCCGGTGGCGCAGGCGCCGGCGCAGGTCGTACGAGCCGTTGCTGGACAGCCCGTAGAAGACCGGCAGCAGCAGGAGCACCACCAGCGCCGCCGGCACGCTCAGCAGCACGCCCACCAGACCGGCGATCGCGTACGCGAGGACGCCGAGCAGCGCCCGGACGCGTTCGGCCTCGAAGAACCGGGCCGTGACGTGCGGCTCAAGCAGTTCCCGGTGCCGGCTCAGGTAGTGGTAGAGCCACAGCCAGGTGAGCGACAGGATCACGCCGACCAGCGCGTACGCGGACACCGCGACCCGCTCGTCGGCGGCGTCGCCCTCCTCCACGGCGCGGGAGACCAGCCCGGTGACGAACGGCAGCAGCGCCACGCTGAACAGCACCCCGAGGTTTGCCCACTGCAGCCCCCGCTCGGCGCTGCGGACCCGGTGGAACGTCCCCTTGTGGTTCAGCCAGTTGACGGCCACGTACAGGTAGGACGTGACGTAGGCGAGGTAGACCGGCCACTGGTCGAGCAGCGCGCGCAGCATGCCGCCCGGTGCCGTCTCGGGCACCCGCAGGTCGAGCACCAGCAGAGTGATGACGATCGCGAACACGGCGTCGCTGAACCCGATCGCCCGGGCCGTGTCCGCGCGCGTCCCGGCGTCCCCGGTGTCCCCTCCGGCCGTCATCGGCACCCCCGCCCTGCCGGCGCGGGGCGGCCGGCGACCCGGAGGGCATGCCAAGGTGCGGGCGTCCGTGCCGGGTGGCCCGGCACGGACGCCCGCGGGGTCAGCGCTCGGCGGCGACCAGCTCGGCGAGCTGCACGGCGTTCAGCGCCGCGCCCTTGCGCAGGTTGTCGTTCGAGCAGAACAGCGCGAGCCCGTGCTCGACGGTCTCGTCGGCCCGGATCCGCCCGACGTACGTCGGGTCCTGGCCGGCCGCCTCCAGCGGCGTCGGCACGTCCCGCAGCGCCACGCCGGGCGCGCCGTCGAGCAGCTCACGGGCGCGGGCCGGGTCGATCGGCCGGGCGAACCGGGCGTTGATCTGCAACGAGTGACCGGTGAAGACCGGCACGCGCACGCACGTGCCGGAGACCTTCAGCCCGGGGATCTCCAGGATCTTGCGGCTCTCGTTGCGCAGCTTCTGCTCCTCGTCGGTCTCGTCGGAGCCGTCGTCGACGATCGAACCGGCGAGCGGGAGCACGTTGAAGGCGATCGGGCGGGCGAACGAGCGCGGCGCCGGGAACTCCACCGCCCCGCCGTCGAAGGCGAGCCCGGCGGCGTCCTCGGCCACCTTGCGGACCTGCTCGTCCAGTTCCGCCACCCCGGCCAGGCCGGCGCCGGAGACCGCCTGGTAGGTGGAGACGACGAGGCTGACCAGCCCGGCCTCGTCGTGCAGCGGGCGCAGCACCGGCATGGCGGCCATCGTGGTGCAGTTCGGGTTGGCCACGATGCCCTTCGGGCGGTCCGCGATCGCGTGCGGGTTGACCTCGGCGACCACCAGCGGCACCTGCGGGTCCATCCGGAACGCCGACGAGTTGTCGATCACCACGGCGCCGGCCTCGGCGACCCGGGAAGCCAGCTCCTTCGCGGTGCCCTTGCCCGCCGAGAAGAGCACGATGTCCAGGCCGCGGTAGTCCGCGGTGGCCGCGTCCTCCACGGTGACCTCGCCGTCGCGCCAGGGCAGCGTGCGCCCGGCCGACCGGGCCGAGGCGAACAGGCGCACCTGCTCCGCCGGGAACTCGCGCTCCGCCAGCACCTGCCGCATGACGCCACCGACCTGACCGGTGGCTCCCACAATGCCGATCCTCATGCCCGCGAGGCTACCCAGCCGGGCGGCACGGGTGGGAAACGTTTCCCACCGCGCGGATGCGGGGCGACGGGAATCACAGGCCCGCCGCCCCGCCCGGTCACGTGTGGTCGACCACCTCGCCGAGACCGCTGGCGACCAGCTCGTCCCGGATGACCGCCGCGTCCCCCTCGATCACCATCGTCAGCGACTCGGGGTGCAGGTAGGTCGCGGCGGCCGCGGAGACGTCCTCGACCGTCGCCGCGAGCAGTTGCTCCCGCAGCCGCGCGTGGTAGTCGTCCGGCAGGTCGTGCACGACCAGCGTGCTCAGGGCCGCGGCGATGGCCCGGGGGCTCTGCAGCTCGACCGAGAGCTGCCCGGCCCGCCAGGAACGCGCCACCTCCAGCTCCTCCTCGCTGACGCCGGTCAGCTGGGTACGCGAGATCTCACCCACCGACTCGACGAGCGCCGGCGCGGTCACAGCGGTCTGCACGCCGGAGCTGACCGCGAACCGGCCGAACCGCCGGGACGAGGCGAAGTCCCCCCGGATGCCGTACGTGTAGCCGCGTACCTCACGGATCAGGTGGTTGAGCCGGGACGTGAACGCGCCGCCGAGCACGGTGCCGGCGAGCGTCATCGGCACGTGGTCGGGGTGGGCGCGGTGCGGGGACGGGTGGCCGAGCCGCAGCGTGGACTGCACCGAGCCGGGCCGGTCGACCAGGATGATCCGCCGCTGCCCGGCCAGCGGCACGTCGATCGGGCCGCCGCGTTCCACAGGGCCCCCGCCGGCGCCGGCGAACGCCGTCGCGGCCAGCGCGTCCAGGTCGATCCGCTCCAGGTCACCGGCGACGACGAGCGTGCCGGGCCGGATGAACCACTCCGAGTGGAAGACGGTGACGTCGTCCACCTCCAGCGCGGCCACGCTGTCCGGGTCGCCGTAGAGCGGGCGGCCCCACCGGTGCTGCGCGCCGAACAGCTCGGCCCGCAGCACCGCGTCGGCACGCGGGCCGGGGTTGGCCCAGTCCATCCGCAGCGCCGTGGCCTCGTCGTCGCGTACGCGCAGCACGTCGGCCGGGGCGAGCCGGGGCGTACGGACCGCCTCGGCCAGCAGCTCCACTGCGGCGGTCAGCCGGTCCACCGGCACCTGCACGCTCACCTGGAACGAGTCCCAGTCGAGCCCGGTCGCCAGCTCGGTGCCGAGCGCCTCGATGGCCAGCGCGTACGCGGTGGCGTCCCGCTGTGCGGTGCCCTCCTCCAGCGCCTTGGCCAGCACCGCGCCGAGCCCCTCCTTGCCGACCGGCTCCCGGCCCGCGCCGCCGTCGAGCAGCAGCAACGCGACGGCGAGGTTCTGCCCCGGCAGGTGCGCGGCGACCACCTGGCCGCCGGCCGCCGTACGCCGGACCACCTGCGGGAACCGGTAGGCGCGGGCGGCGCCGGGGCCGGGACGGGTGGCGATCAGCGACATCACTTCTCCTCGGGCAGGTAGGTCAGGATCACCCGGTCGGCGGCGCCGAGCAGCTCGGCGGCCTGCTCGGCGATCTGCTCCGCGGTCACCGCGAGCCAGGCCGGCAACCGGTCGGCCGCGCGGGCCGGGTCGCCGAACTGGGTGGCGTAGCGGCCGAGCGTGTCCGCCCGCCCGTCGACAGTGGACATCTGCCGCCACCACATGGTGCTCAGCAGCGCCTTGGCGCGGTCCAGCTCGGCGGCGGTCACCGGCACGCTGGCCAGCTCGTCGACCACCTCGGCCAGCCCGTCGCGCAGCCGCTCGGCGCTCACCCCCGGGCGGGCCGTGGCGGTGGCGATCAGCGGGGCGGGGGCGTGCGCCAGGTCCACCCCGTACGCGCCGACCAGGTCCGGCTGGGCGATCCGCTCACCGTCGGCGAGGCGCTGGTAGAGGCGGCTGCCCCGGCCGCTGCCGAGCACTGTGGCCAGCACCGTTGTCACGTCGTACCCCTGGGTGCCGAACGGGTGGGTGCGGTGCGCGACGTAGACGCGGGGGGCGGGCACGTCGGCGGTGACCGTCTCCACCGCCGGGTGGCCGGTGGCGGGCACCGTGCGGCCGTCCGGCGCGGCCGGGATGTCGGCGCGCGCGGCGAGGCCGCCGAAGTACTTGTCGGCGAGCGCGAACACCTCCGCCGCCTCCGTGTCGCCGACCACCGTGAGGACCGCGTTGTTCGGCGCGTAGTACGTGCTGTGGAACTCCTGGAAGGTGGCCAGGTCGGCGGCGTTCAGGTCGGCCATCGACCCGATCGTCGCGTGGTGGTACGGGTGGCCGGGCGGGTAGAGCAGCGGCAGCAGCCGCAGCCACGCGTCGCCGTACGGCACGTTCTCGTAGCGCTGCCGGCGCTCGTTCTTCACCACGTCGCGCTGGTTGTCAAGCGTCTCCTGGGTCAGCGCCGGCACCAGACCGCCCATCCGGTCGGCCTCCAGCCAGAGCGCCAGTTCCAGGTGCTCGGCCGGGACCGTCTCGAAGTAGTTGGTCCGGTCCGGGTTGGTGGTCGCGTTGAGCGAGCCGCCCGCGCCCTGGATCAGCTTCATGTGCTCGGTCTTCGCCACGTTCAACGAGCCCTCGAACATGAGGTGCTCGAAGAGGTGGGCGAAGCCGGTCTGTCCCGCCGGCTCGTGACGTGAGCCCACGTCGTACCAGAGGTTGACCGCCACGGCCGGGGCGGTGCGGTCCTCGCTCACCACCACGCGCAGGCCGTTGTCCAGTCGGGTCGTCTCGATCGGCCAGGGGAAACCGCTGTCGGGCATGAGACGACGCTATCCGATCTCGGAGGCGGAAAGGTGACACGCGCGCCGGAGCATCGTCGGTGCGCGCCGGGGTACCCGTGCGGGCATGGCCGCCACCACACCCTCCGCCGTCGAGCGCGCCGCCGCCGCGCTGACCCGGCTCCGGCACGCCCGGCTGCTGCACCCGGCCGGGCGCACGTTCGCCGGGGAGGCCCGGATCTGGGGTACGCCGGGACCGCCGACCGGGGTTGCGCTGCTCGACGTGCCGGGCCGGTGGCCGGCCACGATCCGCCTGTCCAAGGGCGTGCCGACGCCGGGCGGCTGGCCGGACGTGCTGGGCGTGGCGGTACGGCTGCACCGCGACCCGGAACCGCCGGTGGACCTGCTGTGGAGTTCCAGCGGCGCCGCGCCGGTGCTGCGGAACCTGCCGCTGCCCCGGCGGCGCTTCACCGGGACGTACACGTCGATCATGCCGTTCCGGGCCGGCGGGCGGCGGCTGTTCCTGGCCGTGCTGGCCGACCCGGAGTCACCCGACCTGGGTCGCGGCCTGGCCGAGGCGGGCGCGGCGGTCGCGGCCGACGAGCCCCGGCTGGTGCTGGCGGTGGCCTCGGCGGTGGGCCGGTGGCGGCCGTTCGGCGAGGTACGCCTCGACGACGAGCGCGGCGCCGCCGAGGACGCCGCGCTCGCGTTCGACCCGATCGGCAACGCGCCGCCGGGGTTGCGCCTGACCGGCCCGCTGGCCCGGCTGCGGGACGACAGTTACCGGGGTTCCCGCCGGGCCCGGGGCGCCGCGCTCAGTCGGGCGGCTCGACAGGGGTGACTGTCTGCTCGGAGGTGCGGTGCTCCAGCACCGTGTCGGGGGCGGCGTTCTGGTCCGCCTCGCGGATGTCGGACTCGGTGAGGATCGCGTCGGCCTGGGCCTCCGCGTCGTCGCTGCCCGCCGCCGCCTCCTCCGGCAGCAGGTGCGCTCGGGATTCGATCCGTTCCTGGTCACTCGGGTCGTGGCTCGTGGTCATGCCGATCACATACCCCGCGTTCCGCACTTCGGAACGACAGCGGGACTTCCGGCGCGCGTCGGGTACGCTGGCCGACGTGACGCGGTCGTATCGATGGTTTAGGCAGCCGGCTGGAGGAGCCGGTGACTCGACCATGAGCTGACGTCACCACCTCTTCGAGCCGGCGGGCAGGGATTCCTTTCCCTGCCCTTTCGTATGCGAGCAGCCGGCTCGATCCCCCGGACCCGGCACGGGGGCACGGTCGGCGGAAGGAATCCCCACCGTGACCACGTCCCAGGACGCCCATCGGGTCATCGACCAGCGCATCGACCGTGTGGTGCCGCTGACCACCCCGGCCCTGCTGCACCACCACCTGCCGCTCGACACCCCGCTGGCCGAGGCCGTCGTGGCGGGCCGGCGTGCCGTCGGCCGGGTGCTGGACCGCGCCGACGACCGGTTGCTCGTCGTCGTCGGCCCCTGCTCCGTGCACGACCCGGCCGCCGCCCTGGAGTACGCGGGCCGGCTGCGCGAGGCCGCCGCCCGGGTCGCCGACGACCTGCTCGTGGTGATGCGCGTCTACTTCGAGAAGCCGCGCTCGACTGTGGGCTGGAAGGGCCTGATCAACGACCCGGCGCTGGACGGCTCCGGCGACGTGAACACCGGCCTGCGTACCGCGCGGGCGCTCCTGCTCGACGTGCTGCGCCTGGGCCTGCCGGTGGGCTGCGAGTTCCTCGACCCGATCACCCCGCAGTACATCGCGGACACGGTGGCCTGGGGCGCGATCGGCGCGCGGACGGTGGAGAGCCAGGTGCACCGGCAGCTCGCCTCCGGGCTGTCCATGCCGATCGGCATGAAGAACCGCCCGGACGGCAGCATCGCCACCGCGGTGGACGCGATCCGGGCGGCCGGGGTGCCGCACGTCTTCCCCGGCATCGACGTCTCCGGCACCCCGGCGATCATGCACACCCGGGGCAACGCGGACGGGCACCTGGTGCTGCGCGGCGGGGGCGGCCGGCCGAACTACGACGCGGAGTCGGTGGCCGGGGCGCTGGAGCTGCTGCGGGCGGCGGGCCTGCCGGAGCGGGTGGTGGTCGACGCCAGCCACGCCAACAGCGGCAAGGACCACCGCAACCAGCCCTTGGTCGCCGCCGACGTGGCCGCGCAGCTCGCCGCCGGCCAGCGCGGGATCGTCGGCATCATGCTGGAGAGCTTCCTGGTGCCCGGCCGGCAGGACCTGGACCCGACCCGGGAGTTGGCGTACGGCCAGTCGGTCACCGACGCCTGCATCGGCTGGGACGCCACGGCCGAGGTGCTGGAGCACCTGGCGCAGGCCGTCCGGGCCCGCCGGGCCACGCTCCCGGCACCGGCCTGAGCGGGGTTGGGGCGAGTTTGACCGGTTCGGTGCCGGGTAGGTGGTCGGCGTGACCGATGACGCGCCCGTGACCGAGCAGCCCGACACCAGGCCGATCGACGACCTGCTGGACGACATCTACCACGGCCAGGAGCGGATCACCCAGGCGGACATCTACCGCCGGGCGGTGGCCGCCGAACTCCCCGCTGAACTGCTCACCCGGATCGCCGCGCTCCCCCAGGGCGAGTACGCGGCGGACGAGGCGGCCGATCTGCTGGGCGGCACGGTCGCCTGAGCCCCCGGAAGACCGAGAGGACGCGACATGACCGACAGCAACCCCGATCACGAGCACCTGGCGGCGCTCGGCCAGCCCCCGGAGGGCGTCGACACGCTGCCGGAGCCCGACTTCGCCAACGAGCACGACCGCACCGCTGTGGACCGGGAAGTGATCACCGGGGAGGACGAGGACGAGCGGGAGCCGGAGGCGTCGCGCGGCTGGGCCGGCGAGGACCACGGCACCACACCCACCTGACGGGTTGGGAGACACGGGAAAGGGGGCCGGCTCGCGCCGGCCCCCTTTCGTGTCGGTGGGTCACCCCTCGTGGCGACCGCCCTCGGCCGCCTGCTGGGCGACCGCGTACCCCATCTGGAGGAAGTCGGAGGCGGCCACAGCGGTCAGCGCGGTGGCTACCAGCCGGGTCAGCCGGGGCGCCAGCACCAGGCCGCCGGTGAGCCCGGTGGCCACCCAGACCGCCAGGCAGAACGGGCAGCTCACCAGCTCGCCGAGCGCGTGCCGGGTCGGGCTGCCCTCGTCGCGGACCTGCTCCATCACCTCGCCGCTGCCGATCGGGTGGTCGTAGCGGGTGAACGGCGCCCGCAGCGGGCTGGTGATCGCGTCCTTGGACAGCAGCCGGCTGAGCTTGTGCGTGGCGATCGAGAGCAGCACCACGTCCGCCGGCGTGGGCCGCTCGGGCACCGGCCGGCCGGTCGCCCGCACCAGGCCGACGAGCCCGGCTGTCACACCGGCGTACGTGCCCATCGCCTTCAGGTAGCCCTCCAGCGGCCGATGCTCGTGCGGCGCGTACGCCTGGCGCAGGCGCGCCACCTTCTGCTTCAGGCCACTCCCGGTCAACCCGGCCTCCTCGTGCTCGTCGTGCGGGCCGGGCTCATCCGGCGGTCAGGTTGTCGGCCACCTCGCGGTCGAGGTTGGCCAGGATCTCGTCGGCCAGGTCGTGGTCCGGCCCGGCGAGGTCCAGCCGCACCCGGGCGCCGCCCGCGTCGGCCGGCTCCACGTCGATCTCGGCGGACCAGTCCGCGGCGCTCCACCGGGCCCGCATGTCGTCGGCGTCGACGACCTCCACCCGGCAGGCGCCGGAGCTGCGCAGCCGCTCGGGCAGCCAGGCCGAGGAGCGGTCCGGATCGGTGGCGGTGTTGAACACCACCTCCGGCGGCGCGGACATGCCGCGCTCGGCGTGGCTGGCCATCAGGCGTCCCGCAGCCGGCTCGAGTCGACCTCCCGGCCCGGGTGCCGGGCCAGGTACTCCGTCTCCAGTTCGGCGGTGCGCCGCAGGTGGTTGGCGAGCGCCGAGTCGGTGGCGTGCCGCAGCGTGTCCAGCCGGGTGCGGTGCAGGCTCTGCATCTCCCGGACCAGGTCCTCGTCGCCCAGCTCCGCGGGGTCCACCCCGAGCTGCTCGCCGTCTGCGTCGACGGTGCGGGCGTGGTCGCCGTCCCACTCCGCGACCCGCTGTTCCGGGCTCGCGTCCCGGCGTACCGATTCGGTCATCGTCGCCCCCTCGTCTCGTTCGGGTTGCACCTGTTCGGATGCCCAGCGGGCGTGCCACCAAACCACCGCCCGGACTACGACGCCGTGTCGGAGACGCCCGGCGTCCCCGGTACTCTCGTTGCATGGAACGGCTCTGGACACCGGCGTGGATCATCCGCCACGTGGCCATGGTCGTACTGGTGGCAGGTTGCCTCGGCATGGGCTGGTGGCAGGTCACCCGCGCCGCCGGGGGGAACGCGATCAGCTTCGGTTACGCGATCGAGTGGCCGGTCTTCGCCGGTTTCGTGATCTTCGTCTGGTGGCGTGAGGTCCGCCAGACGCTGCGCGCCGCCGACCCCGCGCCGTCCGAGGACACCGCGCCGTCGGTGACCGCCGGCGCCGCGCCGGTCGCCGCCACCCCTGCGGTACGCCGGCCGGTACGCGTCGTGCGGGTGCCGGCCGCACCGGCCGACGGGGCGGACGACGCCGAGCTGGCCGCGTACAACCGCTACCTATCCTGGTTGAACGCCAATCCGGGCGCCCGGCCCGGCGACTATCCCGGCTGAGGCCGGTGCGGAAGGACGGACGACGGTGGGCGGAGCCTTTACCCGGTACCGCGTGATCGCCTGGATCGTGGGCGTGGCGCTCGTGGTGCTGGTCCTGATCGGCATGCCGCTGAAGTACGGCTTCGACAACCCGAGCGTGGTGGGCGTGGTCGGCGTGGCGCACGGCTGGCTGTACATGCTCTATCTGGCGCTCACGTTCGACCTGTCGCGCCGGGCGAACTGGCCGCTGAAGCGGATGCTGCTGGTGATGCTGGCCGGCACCGTGCCGTTCGTCTCGTTCTACGCCGAGCGGCGGGTGAGCCACTGGGTGGCCGCCGAGAGCCGCCCGCGTACGCCGGAGCCGGTCGCGGGCTGACCGCAGCTCACCGGGCCGGCCGCCACGGCTCGGCCGCCGGCGGGTCGGCCCAGCCGCCCAGCCGGGCCGCCTCCCGGGCCCGCGCCAGCGCGCGGGCGACCTGGCCGAACTGCCGCTCGTCGTCGCTGCTGAACAGCAGCACCTCGGTGCCGCGCACCCGTCCCCACAGCTCGTGCGCCGGTGGCCGCACGCGGTCGCCGATCAGCACGAGCAGCAGCGGCACCAGCCCGACCGCGCCGAGCATGAGGTACGCCCCGGCGGTGAGCCGGTGCAGGCCGCCGGTGAAGCCGAGCAGCAGGCCGACCGCGGCGATCATCGCGGCGGACACGGCGACCGCCCGGACCGCGAGCCGGTCGTGCGGACCGCGGTCGGTCCGGAGCTGGGTGATCTCGGCCACCGGCCAGCTGTTCCGGCCGACGGTGAAGCGCTCGGCGGTGACGACGATGCCGGGCCGGGCGTAGAGCAGCCTGGGTGCGGCCGGTCGCGGCGAGCGGGGCGGCTGGGTGGCGGAGCGGTCGGTCTGCACGGCGGCCTCCCGGGAGCAGGGATCCCGTGGTGGGATTTCCCGTCCGGGCTCCATTGTGTTGGCCTCGCGCCACCTGACCTCGGGGTTCGGGCGGTCGCGGGGGTCACCGGCCCGGCCGCGCTCGCCCGAAACAGAGAACCATTTCCGTCTTTGTCGTGACTTTGCCTGGCGGTACCTGGCGACATGCGCCCAGAACGACGAATCGGACGAGTCGCCTCATCCACCCACCGGCTCCCCCTCATTACTTTCCGCCACTTTGCCAACTTTCGCCCCTGCTTGAACTCCCGGCCACTGCGATCACGGGTTAGGTTGTCCAGGTCGGCCCGGTCGACAGCCGTCCACCCGGACGGCCCCGGGCCGGTGTCGCCGGGTCGCGAACGCGCCCGGCGACCGGTGGGAGAGGAGCTTTCCGCTCTTGTCGTCCTTACGGATGCTGCTCCGCTCGCTGGCGGTGGCCGGCCTCTCGGCCGCGCTGCTCGCCCCGGCGCAGGTGGCCCGGGCCGAGCCCACACCCGCCGAGCTGACGAAGCAGATCGAGAAGTCCTCGACTGAGCTGGAGCGAATCGTCGAGTCCTACAACAAGCTCAACGAGGACATCAAGGCCAACAAGGCCACCGCGGCCAAGTTGGAGGCCCGGATCGGGCCGTTGCAGGAACAGGCCGAACGCAGCCGCGCCGACGTGGGCGTGCTGGCCGCGACGGCGTACAAGACCGGTGGCATGCGCACCGCGGCGGCCCTGCTGGACCCGGGCGGCCAGGCCACGCTGCCGGAGCGGCTGGGCACGCTCGACCAGCTGACCCGCCAGCGGCAGCGCACCATCAACAGCTTCACCACCGACCAGCAGCGGCTGATCGACCAGAAGACCGCGCTGGACGTCACGCTCGCCCGGGAGGCGGCGCAGGCCAAGCAGCTCAAGTCCGCGAAGACGCGGATCGAGGCGGACCTGTCCGACCTCTACGAGATGCGGCGCAAGGCGTACGGGCGGGCCACCGAGGCACCCGGCAACCCCAGCTCGGCGGGCAAGCCACCGGCCGTGTCCGGCGACGCCGGCACGGCGGTGCGGTACGCCTACGGCGCGGTCGGCAAGCCCTACGGCTACGGCAACGACGGCCCCGGCAGCTACGACTGCTCCGGCCTGACGCTCGCCGCCTGGCGGGCGGCCGGGAAGTCGCTGCCGCACAGCGCGGCGCAACAGTGGGGCGCCACCACCCGGATCAGCCGCAGCCAGCTGCAACCGGGCGACCTGGTGTTCTACTCCGGGCTCGGGCACGTGGCCCTCTACGTCGGCAACGGCCAGATCATCGACGCGCCCAGCGCCGGGCGCAACGTCAGCAAGCGCGGCATGAACATCATGTCGATCGCCGGCTACGGCCGGGTCTGAGCACTGCGAAGACGGCGAACGGCCGGCGTCCCCCTGTCGGACGCCGGCCGTTCGCCGTTCATTGTTACCAGGTCAGGCGGCCTGGAGCCCTTCCGCGCGAGCCAGCTCACGCAGCCGGCCCAGAGCCTGGATCTCCAGCTGGCGGATGCGCTCGCGGGACAGCGAGAACCGCGACGCGACCTCGGTCAGCGAGTGCTCGCGCCCGTCCTCCAGGCCGTACCGGGCCCGCATGATGCCGGCGGAACGGTCGTCGAGGTGGTTGAGCAGACCCTCGATCCGCTGCCGCTCCAAGCCGGTGAGCACGATCTCCTCCGGCGACGGCGCGTCGCTGTCGGCGACCAGGTCACCGAGGTTGGTGTCGCCGTCGTCGCCCACCGGGGTGTCCAGCGAGACGGTGTCCTGCGACCAGCGGACCAGCTCGTTGACCCGCTCGACGGTGACGCCGAGCGCGGTCGCGATCTGCTCCGGCTCCGGGTCGCTGCCCAGCTCACGGGTGAGCTGCCGGGCCACGTTGCGCATCCGGTTGACGTCCTCGACCAGGTGCACGGGCAGCCGTACGGTCCGCTCCTGCTGGGCGATCGCCCGGCTGATGGCCTGGCGGATCCACCAGGTCGCGTAGGTGGAGAACTTGAAGCCCCGCTCGTAGTCGAACTTCTCGACCGCCCGGACCAGGCCGGTGTTGCCCTCCTGGATCAGGTCCAGCATGGGCATCCCGGAGCGCACGTAGCGCCGGGCGATCGACACGACGAGTCGCAGGTTCGCGCGGATGAACAGGTCCTTCGCGCGCTCACCCTCGACGACCAGCCGCTCCAGGTCCTCCCGGTCGACGCCCTCGGGGATCCGGTCCTCGTCGAGCAGGTGCTCGGCGTAGAGGCCGGCCTCGATCGCCTTGGAGAGGTCGACTTCCCGGGCGGCGTCGAGCAGCGGCGTCCGGGAGATCTCGTGCAGGTAGACGCCGACCAGGTCCCGCTCCTCGGCGACCTCGTCGGTACGCATGCCGATGTTCTTGTCCACGATTGCCACGGTCCCCTCGCTCGCGCCGGTTGCCCGGTTCCTTGCCATCCCCACGTTCATCAGCCCTCCCCGTAACCTCCGCTGTGCCCGTAGGTGCTGACACCTACACAACAGATGTGACGCGTCGGGGATTCCATGTCGTGAGTCGAAACTGTCACGAATGCCTGAGTAGTAGCTGAGAGCCCGGTCCATGTTTCCTGTTACCGGCCCGGTTCGGGCGGCTCGCGGGCGCCGTTTTCGGCGCACACCGGAGCTGCGAAATCGCCGTTCGCCCATGGAATGGCACCATTGCCTGTTCCATGAACACAGCGAGCCGCGTCACCGAGTCGTTGCGATCCTGGTCACTGCGAGATACGCGCCTGCGGACCGGTCGGTTCAGCCGTGCTCAAGGATTACCCTCCGCCTCGTTGAACAATCCGTGCGGGAGGAGTCGTCCCCTCCCCGCACGTGATACGCGTCGCACCCGCCGGGCGGATGCGCCGGGCGGGTGGATCGGGCGCAACGGGCCGGCCGGGGCCGGAACCTCAGGAGGCGAGCAGTTCGAGCGCGCCGCGTACCTGATGGGCGGAGCGGGCCAGCGCGGCGCGGGCGGCGGGCACCTCGGCGCCGGACACGAGCGCGACGAGGGCGGTCTTCAGGTCGCCGTCGGCCTCCCGCAGGGCGACCCGGCACACCTCCTCGGCGCAGCCGGTGGCCTCCATGAGAATCGAGATCATGCGGCCGCGCAGTTTGGCGTTGGTGGCCACCATGTCGATCATCAGGTTCGAGTAGACCCGGCCCAGACGCACCATCACGGCCGTGGAGAACGTGTTGAGCACCAGCTTCTGCGCCGTGCCGGCCTTCATCCGGGTCGACCCGGTGACCACCTCCGGTCCGGTGTCCACCCCGATGAAGACGTCCACCGACGCGGCGGCCTCGGCCTCCGGATTCGCGCAGAGCAGCACCGTACCGGCCCCCTGCGCCCGGGACGCGGCGAGCGCCCCGAGGACGTACGGGGTGCGTCCGCTGGCCGCCAGGCCCACCACGAGGTCGCCGGGGCGTACGCACTCGGCCGCCTCGGCGGCGCCGCCGCGCTCGTCGTCCTCGGCGTCCTCGACGGCCCGCCACATGGCGTCCGGGCCGCCCGCGAGGTGCGAGCAGAACCAGTGCCGGGGCGAGTTGAACGTGGGCGCCAGCTCGGCCGCGTCCAGCACGCCGAGGCGTCCGGAGGTGCCGGCGCCGAAGTAGTGCACGCGGTGCCCGTCGCGCAGCGCGGCCACGGCCAGGTCGACCGTCTCGGCGATCTCGTCCAGCACGGCGGCGACCGCGGCCGGCACCCGCCGGTCCGCCTCGTTGATGACGGTGAGCACGTCCCGGGTGGACATCAGGTCGAGGTCGACGCTGTGCGGGTTGCGCCGCTCGGTCGGCGCGCCGACGCGCACCACCGGTCGCACCGCCGCCACCCCGTCCCGCTCCACCCGACCCGCCGTCATCCCCGCCTCCGCCCGGGGCCGACCCGGTGCGACTGGACCGCCTCGGCGGTGGCCTCCAGGGCCTTCTTGGTCCGGGCCCGGCTGCGGGCGGCCACCCCGACGAAGAGGCAGTCGACCACTGTGAGCTGGGCCAGCCGGCTGGCGGTCGCGCCGGAGCGGTACGTCGTCTCCCGGGCGGCAGTGGTGAGCACGTGGTCCGCGACCTCGGTGATCGGCGAGCGCGGGAAGTTGGTCAGTGCCACGGTGGTGGCGCCGCGGGCCCGCGCCTGCTCCAGCACCTCGATGACGTCGGACGTGGTGCCGGTGTGCGAGATGCCGACCGCGACGTCACCGCGGCCCAGCAGGGCTGCGGAGGTGAGCGCGGTGTGCACGTCCGGGAAGTAGAACGCGATACGGCCGATGCGGTGCAGCTTCTGCTGGAAGTCGGAGGCGACGAAGCCGCTGGCGCCCGCGCCGTAGACGTCGATCCGGCCGGCCGCGCCGATCGCCTCGACGACCTGTTCGCAGACCGCCGGGTCGAGCTGCTCGGCGGTCTCCTCGACGGCCCGGGCGTCGTTGAACGCGATCGTGGCGATGATCTGGGCGAGGTCCGCGCCCGGCGGGATGTCGCCGCCGACCACCCGCGCGTCCGGCGGCTCGACCCGGCGGGCGGCCTCGGCGGCGAGCCGGATCCGCAGCTGGGGGTAGCCGTCCATGCCGACGGAGCGGCAGAAGCGGATCACTGTCGCCTCGGACGTCTCGGCGGCGGTGGCGAGGTCGGTGATCGTCCGCCGGGCCGCGTCCGCCGGATCGGAGACGACCAGCCGGGCCACCCGCTGTTCGGCCGGGGACAGCGAGGGCAGCAGGCCGCTGATGTGGACGATCAGTCCACCGGGCTCGTGACTCGCAGAAATCTTCGGACTCTTCGCCACGGATGAAACTTACTTTCACCAGGCGTGAGCGTCAACCATGACACCGCGTATCGGGAAATTTACTGTCTTCCGTACCGCCCCGGGCCAAGGATCCCATTGTCGCAGCCCGACCGCCTCATCCGCTCCGGTCGACTCACTCCTGCCGCCCGACGTGCCGGTCCGCCGTCGCGCGGCAGGGACCTGCCTGGTCGGCCTCGACCGGACGGGCCGGACGGCCCACCGGTCCGTCGGCGGGGCGGTTGGCTAGCGTGTGTCCATGACGGAACGCACGGTGCTGGTGACCGGAGGCACGGGTGGACTCGGCGGCGCGGTCACCGCCGCCTTCCTCGACGCCGGCTGGCGGGTGGTCGTACCCCGGCGGGAGCCCGGAACGGACGACGGCGCGGTCCGGGTCGTGGCCGACCTGCTGACGCCCGAGGGGGCCGCGCGGGCGGTCGAGGCGGCGACCGCCGAGCCTGCCGCGCCGCTGCGCGCGGTGGTCAACCTCGTCGGCGGGTACGGGGCCGGCGGCCTGGTGCACGAGACCCCGGTCGACGACTTCGAGCGGATGCTGCGGCTCAACCTGCGCCCGACGTACCTGGTCACCCACGCGGCGCTGCCGCACCTCATGGCGTCCGGCGACGGCGCGGTGGTCTGCGTCTCGGCCCGGGCGGCGGTCTCGCCGTTCCCCGGCGCCTCCGGCTACGTCACCGCCAAGGCCGCGGTGCGGGCGTTCGCCGAGACGGTGGCGGTCGAGTACCGGCAGCGCGGCGTGCGGTGCAACACGGTGCTGCCGAGCGTCATCGACACCCCGGCCAACCGCGCCGCCCAGCCCGACGCCGATCACCGGCGCTGGGTGCCGCCGGCCGAGATCGCCGAGGTGATCCGCTTCCTGGCCTCCCCCGAGTCCGCGCCCACCAGCGGCGCGAGCATCCCGGTCTACGGGCGGGCCTGAACCGGCACCGGGCCGTCCCGCCCCGCGCCACCGGCCGGGCGTCGCGGACCCGCCGGAGCCGGGCCGGGACCGGCGGACGGGTCGTCGGGCAGCCACTCGCTCAGGTGCGCCCGGATCCGCCGGGCCACCTCCTCCGGCGGACCGTTGCCGTCCACCACCACGAAACCGCCGTACTCCGGCAGACCCCGGTAGGCGGCGGCCGCGGCGGTCAGCCACTCCATCGTCTCGTGGTCGGTGCCGCGCCGCTCGATCCGGCGGTACGCCTCGGCGGGGTCGACGGTGAGCAGGAACGTCACCCGGGGCGCCGGGAAGATCCGGTACCCGGCCCGGGCCAGCCGCTCCCACCGCTGCCCGCCGTGCGCCCGGATGCTGGCGTACTGGCAGGCCGACCACCTGTCCATCACCGCCGTCCGGCCGGTCACCAGGCAGCTGAGCAGCGCGAGCGCGATGGCCAGCCACCGCAGCACCGACTCGACCACGAGCAGGCCGTCGCGCCCGACGAGCCGTTGCGCGTCCGGACGGCCGACCCGCTGGGCGATGCGGCCGAGCCAGCGGCGGCCACCGGCGTTGCGGTGGTAGGTGGCGGGACGGCCGGCGGCGGTGAGCGCCTGGGCGAGCCGGTGGGCCTGGGTGGTCTTACCTGAGCCGTCGATGCCGATCAGGGCGACGGCGCGCAGTCGGGCCCCGCCCCGCCGCGTCCGCAGTGAGCTGGCCACCCTCCCGAGGTTATCCGACCGATGCTCACACCGGCCCGTATGTCGCTTTCCTGCCCTGACGGGCCGATCGCGCCGCAACAGGTGTGACCGGAGCGTCCGCCGGGTACGCATCGTGGTCCCACCGCAGATATGACGACGAGGGAGCCGCAGATGGCCGAGCGCGGGGACGAGACCCTGGTGCACACGCTGAAGAAGGTCGCCGCCGTGCTCAAACAGTCCGAGATCCCGTTCGCGCTCGGTGGCAGCTTCGCGGTGTACGCGCACGGCGGCCACTCCAGCGACCACGACGTGGACTTCCTGCTCCGGGAGGCGGACGTCGACCGGGCACTGGAGGCGCTGGTCGAGGCCGGCTTCACCGCCGAGCGCCCGCCGGAGGACTGGCTGGTCAAGGTCTACGACGAGGACCGGATGGTGGACCTGATCCACCGGCCGGTGGAGACGCCGGTCACCGAGGAGACGTTCGCCGACACCATCGTGCGCCCGGTCGACGCGATCCACATGCCGGTGCTCTCGGCCAGCCAGCTCATGGTGCACAAGCTGC
The DNA here is from genome assembly GCF_030519385.1 of Micromonospora sp. C28ISP2-4. Taxonomy (NCBI): domain Bacteria; kingdom Bacillati; phylum Actinomycetota; class Actinomycetes; order Micromonosporales; family Micromonosporaceae; genus Micromonospora; species Micromonospora sp. C28ISP2-4. The sequence continues at coordinate 116,584 of NZ_JAUMKG010000002.1, forward strand.
TCAGCTTCTCCCAGCACTACTGCGACTTCGCCCGCGCCCTGCCGCTGGCCCGTTCGCTGCGGGAACAGATCGACTGGGAACGGGTACGGAAGGAGACGCAGCACTCGCCGTACGCGGAGGCGTTCCTGGTGCTGCTCGACCGGCTGGACGTGCTGCCCGGCGGCGCGCCCGGCGGAAGGGAGACCCTGTGACCGGACTGTCCGGCGACGTTCCCCCCGACGAGTACGTCGAGGCGGAGATCCAGAGCATGCTGGCCGAGGACCCGACGGTGGCCGAGCAGGGCATCACTGTGGTCCGGCGGGAGAACGGGCTGGTGCTCTACGGCGAGGTGGAGAGCCCGCACCGGCGGGAGGAGATCCTGCGGCGGGTGGCCGAGCGCTTCCCGGACACGCCAGTGACCAGCGACATCGGGGTGATCCGTACGCAGGCGCCCACCCAGGTCGAGGAGTTGCCGTGAGGGAGGTTCGATGGTGATCCGGATCGCCGCCGTGGGCGACGTGCATCTGGACGAGGACGTGGTGGGCCGGTTCCGCCCGGCGCTGGAGGAGCTGCCCGGCTGCGCCGACGTGCTGCTGCTCGCCGGCGACCTGACCCGGCACGGCACCGAGGCCGAGGCGCGGTGCGTGGCCCGCGAGTTCGGCGACCTCGGCGTACCGGTGATCACCGTGCTCGGCAACCACGACCACCAGTGCGACGAGGTGCCGCAGGTGGTGAAGGTGCTGGAGGACGCCGGGATCACGGTGCTGGAGGGCACCGGCACCGTGGTCGACACCCCCGGCGGACGGCTCGGGGTGGCAGGCGTGAAGGGGTTCGGCGGCGGTTTCGCCGGGCGGTGCGCCAGCGACTTCGGCGAGCCGGAGATGAAGGCGTTCGTGCGTACCACCCGGGAGAGCGCCGACGCGCTCACCGACGCGCTGCTCGCGCTGGAGTGCGACGCGCTCGTCGCGCTCACCCACTACTCCCCCGTACCGGACACGCTGGCCGGCGAGCCGCTGGAGATCTACCCGTTCCTCGGTTCGTACCAGCTCGGCCAGGCGATCGACTCCGCCCCCACCGCGCTGGCGCTGCACGGGCACGCCCACCACGGCACCGAGCGCGGCACCACACCGGGCGGGGTACGGGTCCGCAACGTGGCCCACCCGGTGATCAAACAGGCGTACAGCGTCTTCCACCTGGGCGGTGATCAGCTCGACTGACCGGGAGGTTTTCGGTAACGGGCGTCCGGGTATTCAGCCGACATGGAGCTGATTCTCTGGATTCTCGCAGTCGTACTGGTGGTCGCCGGAATTCTCGCGCTGTTCCGTCGGCAGATCCTCTGGGGCATCGTCCTCATCGTCGTCGGCCTGCTGGTCGGCCCGGGCGGCGTCAGCATCTTCAACACGTAACCGCTGTTCTCTTAACCGCCGGGGTCGCCGGGCCCGGGCGTTCCGTCCTGCCGGACCGGAACGCCCGGGTCGGTGACCCCGGCTTTTCCGTGTCCCGGGTCCGGCGACGCCCGGGCGTTTGCCGTGCCGGTCGAGCGGAAACATCTCGACCATGGAGATGTCGCAGAGTGTCGCCCGGCGGACGGCCGGTGCCCGGAAGTGGTGGGCGCTGCTCGGCTTCGCCGCCGCCACCTTCGCCGCCGCCGCGATCGGCGGGCTGGGTGTCCAGGGCACCTCCGCCGAGTACCAGAGCCTGGAGCAGCCCGCCTGGGCGCCGCCGTCGTGGCTGTTCGGCCCGGTCTGGACCGTGCTCTACGCGCTCATCGCGATCGCCGGCTGGCTGGTCTGGCGCCGCGCCGGGTTCGGCCCCGCGCTCTGGGCCTGGGTCGTGCAGCTCGTGCTCAACGCGATCTGGACCCCGCTGTTCTTCGGCGCCGGGGCGTACGGGCTGGCGTTCGCCGAGATCCTGCTGATGTGGCTGGCGATCGGCGTGACAGTGGCTCTGTTCCGGCGCGTCTCCCGGCCCGCCACGCTGCTGATGCTGCCGTACTGGGCCTGGGTCACGTTCGCGTCCGCGCTGAACTTCGCCGTGTGGCGGCTGAACTCCTGACCGGTACGGGCGCGGGGGCGCTCGCTCCCGCGCCCGCCGGGCTCAGCAGCGGGGTACGCCCGGGATGTAGCCGTCGTACCCGGTGTAGACGTAGGCGTCGGAGATGAACCGGCCGGAGCCGATCCGGTCCCAGATCGAGCTGGTGCCGTACGTGCCGCTGACGCTGGTGCCGCTGGTCTGGCACTGGATGGTCACCTTCGCCCCGTCGGCCACCGTGCCGACCGAGCTGTAGCCGGTGCCGGGGCCGGAGCGGACCGTCAGCGGGGAGCCGGCCGTGTTGACGGTGCCCTCGCCGGTGTTCGTCCCGCCGCAGCCGTTGTCGCTGGTGTAGGTCTTGGTGCCCCAGTAGAGCGCCTGGACCCCGTTGAACTTGATCTTCACGGAGCTGCCGTCGATGCGCTGCTCGTAGTGCAGGTGCGGGCCGGTGGAGCCGCCGGTCGTGCCGACGTAGCCGATCACCCGGCCGTACCCGACGGTCTGCCCGACGGAGACGTTGAAGGCGTTCAGGTGGGCGTAGTAGGTGGTGTGACCGCCACCGTGGTTGATCCGGACGTACTTGCCGTAGCTGGTGTCGCCGAGGTTGGTGACCACGTCGACGGTGCCGGGCGCGCTGGCGACCACGGGGTCGCCCAGGTCGTCGGTGCGGTTGAAGTCGATCGCGTTCGCCGGGCTGTGGTTGGTCCGGGTCTGGCCGGACCAGGACTGGTTGCACGGGAACGGGACCTTGAACGTGGGGGCGGCCATCGCCGGCGCGGCCGGCACGAGGGTCGCCGCCAGGACCGCCGCGCTCGCCCCGAGGGCGAGCCATCGCTTACGCATCCACTGCCTCCAATGTTGAAAGTCTTCAATGTGATGCGGACATCCTGACAGAAAGTTCCGTTCCCCGGAAGATTCGTGGGAGCGCACCCACCAGCGGTGGCCAAGGTTTCGGGATTGTTACCGGGCCGTGTCCGGCCAGGGGTGGACCCGACACGATGCAAGCGCTTACATGTGAGGACGACCATCGGACCGGCGCGGGTTCGATCCCCCCACGCGCCGGCAAGGAAGGAGATCGGCATGGCGTTTGCCAGATCGCGCCAGGCGCTCGCGGTCGCCGGCGTCCTGGGGCTGACGCTCGGCGTCGCCGCCTGCGGCACCGGCAACGACAAGAAGAGCAGCAACGCGGGCTCGGCCGAGTGCGGCGCATATGAGAAGTACGAGGGTCACGACGGCAAGAAGGTGACCATCTACTCCTCGATTCGTGACATCGAGGACGAGCGCCTCCAGCAGTCTTGGAAGGAGTTCGAGGACTGCACCGGCATCGAGATCGACCACGAGGGCTCCGGCGAGTTCGAGGCCCAGCTGCCGGTCCGGGTCGACGGCGGCAACGCCCCCGACCTCGCCTTCATCCCGCAGCCGGGTCTGCTGAAGCGGTTCGTCGACTCGGGCAAGCTCAAGCCGGCCGGCGCCGACACCAAGGCCATGGCCGAGCAGAACTACTCCGCCGACTGGCTGAAGTACAGCACCGTCAACGGCCAGTTCTACGGCGCCCCGCTCGGCTCCAACGTGAAGTCCTTCGTGTGGTACTCGCCGAAGACCTTCAAGGAGAAGGGCTGGACGGTCCCCACCACGTGGGACGACCTGATCAAGCTCTCCGACCAGATCGCGGCCAGCGGCACCAAGCCGTGGTGCGCCGGCATCGAGTCCGGTGACGCCACCGGCTGGCCGGCCACCGACTGGATCGAGGACGTGCTGCTGCGCACCGGCGGCCCGGACGTCTACGACAAGTGGACCACCCACGAGATCCCGTTCAACGACCCGCAGGTGGCCGACGCGCTCAACCGGGCCGGCACCATCCTGAAGAACGAGAAGTACGTCAACGGCGGCTTCGGCGGCGTGAAGAGCATCGCCACCACCTCGTTCCAGGAGGCGGGCACGCCGATCACCAGCGGCAAGTGCGCGCTGCACCGGCAGGCGTCCTTCTACGCCAACCAGTGGCCCGAGGGCACCAAGGTGGCCGAGGACGGCGACGTCTTCGCGTTCTACTTCCCGGCCATCGACCCGTCGAAGGGCAAGCCGGTTCTGGGCGGCGGCGAGTTCGTCGCGGCCTTCGCCGACCGTCCCGAGGTCCAGGCGGTGCAGACCTACCTGGCCTCCGGCGAGTACGCCAACAGCCGCGCCAAGATCGGTGACTGGGTCTCCGCGAACAAGAAGCTGGACCTGAACAACGTCCCGAACCCGGTGGACAAGCTCTCCGTGGGCATCCTCCAGGACGAGAAGACGGTCTTCCGCTTCGACGGCTCGGACCTGATGCCGGCCGCGGTCGGCGCCGGCACCTTCTGGAAGGGCATGGTGGCCTGGATCAACGGCAAGGACACCCCGGCCGTCCTGAACGACATCGAGGGCAGCTGGAAGTGATCTAGCAGGTGGCCCGGTCCGGGGAACCGGACCGGGCCACCTCTGCTAGCCGAACCCTTGAGGGAGGGTCGATGGAGTTCGACTTCGCGGCGGAGCAGCCGAAGTTCCTCATGCTGATGTACGGGCTGATCGCCTTCGTCGCGGTGGTGGGCGGGCTGCTCCTGCTCCTCGACGTGGTGCCGTCGTTCTTCGCCCGGCGCCGGGAGGCGCAGCTGGTCGCGGCCTCGGCCAGCGGCGCGCCGCTGCCCCGCCGGCGCAAGCAGCGCGAGGGCGCGCTCGCGTTCTTCTTCCTGTTGCCGACGCTGCTGCTGCTCGCCGTCGGACTGGTGGTCCCCGCCGTCCGCACCACGCTGCTCTCCTTCATGGACTCCGGCAGCAACAACTGGGTGGGCCTGGACAACTACCGCTGGATGTTCGCCGAGGACTCGATCGTCCGGGTCCTGATCAACACGCTGATCTGGGTGCTCCTGGTGCCGCTGGTGGCCACCGGGTTCGGCCTGATCTACGCGGTGCTGGTGGACAAGGCCCGGTTCGAGGCCGTGGCCAAGTCCCTGATCTTCCTGCCGATGGCGATCTCGTTCGTCGGCGCCTCCATCATCTGGAAGTTCGTCTACGCCTACCGGGGCGAGGGCGACCAGATCGGCCTGCTCAACCAGATCGTGGTGAGCCTGGGCGGCGAGCCGAAGCAGTGGCTGCTGGACTCGCCGCTGAACACGTTCCTGCTCATCGTCATCATGGTGTGGATCCAGGCCGGTTTCGCGATGGTGGTGCTCTCCGCCGCGATCAAGGGCATCCCGGCCGACATCGTCGAGGCCGCCCGGCTGGACGGCACCACACCCTGGCAGATGTTCTGGCGGATCACCGTGCCGAGCATCCGTCCGGCGCTGATCGTCGTGGTGGTGACGATCTCCATCGCCACGCTCAAGGTCTTCGACATCGTCCGGACCGCCACCAACGGCAACTACGACACGAACGTGATCGCGACCGAGATGTACAACCAGGCGTTCCGCTACCAGGAGAACGGGCAGGGCTCGGCCCTGGCGGTCTTCCTGTTCGTCCTGGTGATCCCGATCGTGATCTACCAGATCCGCAACCTGCGCAAGCAGCGGGAGGGCTGAGATGACCACCGCCACGCCCACCGTCGGAGTCGGCGCCCAGGCGACCGAGCCGGTCACCCGGGCCGCCCGGGTGCGCAAGCGCCTGAACAGCCGTACCGCCACGCTCGTGTCGATCGTCATCGCGGTGCTCTGGACGATCCCGACCTTCGGGCTGTTCATCTCCTCGCTCCGACCGGAGAACGAGATCAAGACCACCGGCTGGTGGACGTTCTTCAGCAACCCCCAGATCACGCTGGAGAACTACCAGGAGGTGCTGTTCAGCACCGGCTCGTCCGGGCAGCTGGCCAGCTACTTCATCAACTCGCTGGCGATCACCATCCCCTCGGTGCTCTTCCCGCTCGCGTTCGCGTCGCTCGCCGCGTACGCGCTGGCGTGGATGAACTTCAAGGGGCGGGACTGGGTCTACATCGGGATCTTCGCGCTGCAGATCGTGCCGTTGCAGATGGCCCTGGTGCCGCTGCTGCGGTTCTTCTCCACCGGCGTCACGGTCGCCGGGGTGCAGATCCTCCCGGCGTGGGACCTGGTCGACGAGCAGAAGTTCGCCCAGGTGTGGTTCGCGCACACCTGCTTCGCGCTTCCGTTCGCCGTGTTCCTGCTGCACAACTTCATCTCGCAGCTCCCCGGCGACCTGATGGAGGCGGCCCGGGTCGACGGGGCCACCCACCCGAAGATCTTCCGCACCATCGTGCTGCCGCTGATCATGCCCGCGCTGGCGGCGTTCGGCATCTTCCAGTTCCTCTGGGTCTGGAACGACCTGCTGGTCGCGCTGATCTTCGCGGGTGGCGGCGACGAGACCGCCCCGATGACCGTCCGGCTCGCGGAGCTGGCCGGCACCCGGGGCAACGAGTGGCAGCGGCTGACGGCAGGCGCGTTCGTGTCGATCGTCGTACCGCTGATCGTGTTCCTGTCCCTCCAGCGCTTCTTCGTGCGAGGTCTGCTCGCCGGCAGCGTCAAGGGCTGATCCGGCGCCCCGCCGCCGGCCGTGCCGGCGGCGGGGCCCGGGTCACAGCGGGGAGCTCACGATGACCAGGATTGACGACGTCGCCCGGCTGGCCGGGGTCTCCACGGCCACGGTCTCCCGGGCGTTGCGGGGCCTGCCGACGGTCTCGGCCGCGACCCGCCGCCGGGTGCTCGCCGCCGCCGAACAGCTCCAGTACGCGGTGTCGCCCAGCGCGAGCCGGCTGGCCGGCGGCCGGACCGGCACGGTGGCGGTGGTGGTGCCCCGGATCACCAGATGGTTCTTCGGCACCGTGGTGGAGGCGGTCGAGGAGTTCCTCCAGGACAGCGGCTACGACCTGCTGCTCTACAACCTCGGCGGCCGGGAGCGGACCCGGCAGCGGGTGCTGCGCACGGCGAGCCTGCACAAGCGCGTGGACGCGATCATCCTGGTCGCGACCCCGCTACGCGCGGCCGACGTGCACGCGCTGACGAAGCTGGACCTGCCGGGCGTGACGATCAGCTCCGGCAGCCAGGTGCCCGGGTGGCCCTGCGTCCGGATCGACGACGTGGCCGCCGCCCGGATCGCCACCCGCCACCTGCTCGACCTCGGCCACACCCGGATCGCGCACATCTCCGGCGACCCGGACGACGAACTGGCCTTCACCACCCACCTCGACCGGCGGCGCGGCTACCAGGAGGCGTTGCGGGCCGCCGGGCTACGGCCCGACCCGAGCCTCGACGTCGAGTCCCGGTTCACCATCGACGGGGGCACCCGGGCCACGGCCGAGCTGCTGGCCCGGGGCGAGCCGCCGACCGCCATCTTCGCCGCCTGCGACGAGATGGCGATGGGCGCGATCACCGCGCTGCGCGACGCCGGGCTGCGGGTGCCGGAGGACGTGAGCGTGATGGGCATCGACGACCACGACCTCGCCGGCGTGCTCGGGCTCTCGACGATCGCCCAGCCCGCCGCCGACCAGGGGTCGCTCGCCGCCCGCATCCTGCTCGACCCGCTCGGCGTACGGGCCGCCGCGCCGTACCCCGGCCTGGTGCCCGCGCCGCGCGGCGCCGACACCGGCGACGGGACGCCACCCCCGGTGATCCTGCCCACTCGCCTGGTGGTGCGCGAATCGACCGCGCCGCCCCGGGCAAACTGAACGAACTCGCTCGTCACCGCACCACCCAGACAGGAGTAAGGCGCTGAACACCGACGCGACGCAGCAGGCCCCGGGCACCGGCTGGTGGACCGAGGCGGTCATCTACCAGGTCTACCCGCGCTCGTTCGCCGACTCCGACGGCGACGGGATCGGCGACCTGCCGGGCATCACGTCCCGGCTCGACCACCTCGCCGAGCTGGGAGTCGACGCGGTCTGGCTGTCCCCGTTCTACCCGTCCCCGCAGGCCGACGCCGGGTACGACGTGTCCGACTACCGCGACGTCGACCCGCTGTTCGGCACGCTCGCCGACGCCGACAAGCTGATCGCCCAGGCGAAGGCCCGCGGGCTGCGGGTGATCGTCGACCTGGTGCCCAACCACACGTCGTCCGCGCACCGCTGGTTCACCGCGGCCGTGGCGGCCGCGCCGGGCAGCCCCGAGCGGCAGCGGTACGTCATCCGCGACGGCAAGGGCCCGGACGGCGCCGAGCCGCCGAACGACTGGGTGAGCGTGTTCGGCGGACCCGCCTGGACCCGGCTGCCCGACGGGCAGTGGTATCTGCACCTGTTCGACTCCGGCCAGCCCGACCTCAACTGGGACAACCCGGAGGTACGCGAGGAGTTCCTCGACGTGCTGCGCTTCTGGCTGGACCGGGGCGTGGACGGCTTCCGGGTGGACGTGGCGCACGGCCTGATCAAGCAGGCCGACCTCGCCGACTGGCAGGAGCCGCAGGAGATCCTCTCCGGCAGCGAGGTGGACAAGCCGCGCCCGCCCATGTGGGACCAGGACGGCGTGCACGAGATCTACCGGGAGTGGCGGCGGGTGCTCGACTCGTACCCCGGTGAGCGGATCCTGGTCGCCGAGGCGTGGGTGGAGCCGGCCGAGCGGCTGGCCCGGTACGTGCGCCCGGACGAGATGCACCAGGCGTTCAACTTCGAGTACCTGATGGCCGCGTGGACCGCACCGGCCCAGTACGCGGTGATCACCCGCTCGCTGGAGGCCACGGACGCGGTGGGCGCGCCGACCACCTGGGTGCTGTCCAACCACGACGTGGTCCGGCACGCCTCCCGGCTCGGCCTCGGCACCGCCGGCGGCCGCGCCAACGGCGTCGGCGTGGACGACCCTCAGCCGGACGCCGCGCTGGGCCTGCGGCGGGCCCGGGCGGCCAGCCTGCTGATGCTCGCGCTGCCCGGCTCCGCCTACCTCTACCAGGGTGAGGAACTCGGGCTGCCGGAGCACACCACGCTGCCCGACGAGGCCCGGCAGGACCCCACCTGGGCACGCAGCGGGCACACCGAGCGCGGCCGGGACGGCTGCCGGGTGCCGATCCCGTGGGAGGCCGACGCCCCGTCGTACGGCTTCGGGCCGACCGACGCGAGCTGGCTGCCCCAGCCGTCGACGTGGGCCGAGTACGCGCTGGACCGGCAGCGCGGCGTGCCCGGCTCGACGTACGAGCTGTACCGGACCGCGTTGCGGCTGCGCCGCGAGCACGCGCTGGCCCGGGGCCCGCTGCGGTTCCTGACCTCCGGCGACGAGGTGCTCACGTTCACCAACGGCGACCTCACCGTGCTGACCAACTTCGGCGCCGCCCCGGCGCCGCTGCCGGCCGGCGCCGAGGTGCTGGTGTCGAGCGCGCCACTGGACGGCGACGCGGTGCCGACCGACGTGACGGTCTGGTTCCGGGCGTAAGGAAGGGCCCCTTCTTAACGCCTCCGGTAGAGCAGGGGCCCCTTCTTAACACTCACCGTTAAGAAGGGGCCCTTCCTTCTTCCAGGCGGTCGGCGCGGGCGTGCAGCAGGTCGTGCACCTGGGCGATGTCGCGGGGCGAGGTACGCGCGGCCAGCCAGTACATGATCCCGGTCGGGATGAAGAAGAGCTGGAACGCGGCCAGCCCGACCGCGTAGTTCAGCGGCGGCGGGAAGGCCGCCCGCAGTCCGGCGAACGCCACCCCGACCAGCCCGTTGCCCGCCGCCCGGCCCACGCCGTTGACCAGGTTGCCCAGGCTGTAGACGGTGCCCCGGTGCTCGGGCGGGTTGACGTCGGCGATCAGGGCGAACCAGTTCGGCGAGTTCGCCGACGTCAGCGCCAGCGCCACCACGGCGGTGAGCAGGCTCAGCCCCACCGTCGGCTCGGTGAACACGCTGGACAGCACGGCAGTCACCACCGCGCCGGAACCGGCGCCGTCGGGCACGTCGATGCGGATCGGCACGAAGAACAGGACCAGGTAGAACGGCAGCGCCGCGAGGATGCCGACGGCCGCGACCATGGCCCGGCCGCTCGGCGTACGCCGTTGCAGCGCGTCGCCCACCAGACCGCCCACGATGGACAGCACGCCGCCGAGCTGGAACAGGGTGGCGAAGACGCTGCCCACCACCACGGCGGTGGCCGGTGAGTAGCCCTGCGCCTCGGCCCGCTGGCTGAACAGCACCGGCAGCCAGACCAGCGAGCCGAACGCGGCCTGGGCGGTCAGCCCCTGCAGGATCAGCCAGCGGTTGGTCCGGCGGGCCAGGATCCGGGGCAGATCGGCGCGGCTGATCCGGTAGTCGTACTCGTTTCCGGCGTCGATCGCCCCGGCCAGCTCCGGTTCGCTCTGCCCGCGCCGGATGTCGTAGGTGAACAGGTACGCCACTGTGGCGGCCAGGCCCACGCCGGTCAGCAGCAGGAACGGCCGCCGCCAGTCGGTCGCGCCGAGCACGCCGCCGAGCAGCGTCCCGGCCAGTGTGCCGACGCCCTGGGACAGCCCCCAGAAGCTCATCACCAGGCCGCGCCGACGCGGTGAGATCAGGTCGGTGACCACTGAGAAGCCGACCGAGCCCACCGCGCCGAGCCCGACCGCGCCGACGAACTGGGCGGCCAGGAACGTCGCGTACCCTCCGGCGAGCGCGCTGCCGGCGGTGCCGGCGGCCCAGAGCAGCGTGCCGACCATGAGCAGCGGCTTGCGGTTGGTGCGGTCCCCGACGTATGCCCAGCCGACCGCCGCCACCGCGCTGACCAGGAAGCTGACGGCGGTGACCAGGCCGAGCATCCGCTGGGGTACGTCGAGCGCGGTGGAGATCGGCCCGTACAGCGGGGGCACCAGGCCGATCGCCACGTTGTCCAGCGAGGCGAGCACCACGAAGACCACGACGCTGTAGAACCGGTGCGCCGCGTTCCCGCGCCGGGAGATCCTGGTGCCCTTCATGCAGGGCAGCCAATCAGGTGCGGGCCGGATCCGGGACACCGACCCCGCCTGACGGGCGTGTTAAGAAGGGCCCCCTCCTCTACCGGAGGCGTTAAGAGGGGGCCCTTCCTTACCCCCGGGCGTGGGCGTAGCGCTCGCGGATGGCGGGCACCGCCTCGCCCGTGTACTCCTCGGTGTCGCCGATCGACCAGGCGGGCGGGGTGTCGCCGCCGAGCGCCACCCAGGCGGCCTGCCGGGCCGCGCCGTCGGCCACGTACTCGCCCGGCGGCGGCACCACCACCGGGCGACCGAAGACCTGCGGCGCGATCCGGCGTACCGCAGCGGACCGGGCGCCGCCGCCGACCAGGATGATCCGGTCGGCCCGGGCGCCCTGCGCGATGAGCGCGTCGAGGCCGTCGGCCAGCCCGCAGAGCATGCCCTCCACCGCGGCTCGGGCCAGGTGCGCCGGGGTCGACGTGCGCAGCGTCAGGCCCTTCAGCTCGCCGGTGGCGTGCGGCCGGTCCGGCGTCCGCTCCCCCTCCAGGTACGGCACCAGCACCAGCCCGTCCGCGCCGGGTGGGGCGGACAGGGCCAGCTCGCCGAGCGTGTCGAGGTCGACGCCGAGCAGCGTCGCGGCGGCGTCCAGCACCCGGGCCGCGTTGAGCGTGCACACGAGCGGCAGGAACCGGCCGGTGGCGTCGGCGAATCCGGCCACCGCGCCGCCGGCGTCGGCGGCCGGCGTGTCCGCCACCGCGAACACGGTGCCGGAGGTGCCGATCGAGACGACCACGTCGCCCGGACCGGCCCCGGCCCCGAGCGCCGCGGCGGCGTTGTCCCCGGTGCCCGGGCCGAGGAGCACCGGGCCGACAGCGCCGGGCGCCGCGCCGCCGAGGACCGCCGGGTCGAGGTGCCCGGCCACCTCGGCCGGCCCGAGCACGACCGGCACCTTCGGGCACCGGCCGAAGGCCCGCTCCAGCAGGTCCAGCCGGTACTCGCCGGTGCGCGGCGACCAGTAGCCGGTGCCGCTGGCGTCGCCCCGGTCGGTGCGCAGCGCGTCCAGGCCGGGAGCGCCCGCCAGCCGCCAGGTGAGCCAGTCGTGCGGCAGGCAGACGGCTGCCACCCGGTCGGCGTTGTCCGGCTCGTGCCGGGCCAGCCACCGCAGCTTCGTGGCGGTGAAGCTGGCCACCGGCACCGCGCCGGTCGCCTCGGCCCAGAACCGGCGGCCGGTCTCCCCGCCGCCGGCCTCCTCGACCAGTTCCCGGGCCGCGTCGGCGGAACGGGTGTCGTTCCACAGCAGCGCCGGGCGGACCACCTCACCGGAGGTGTCCAGGCAGACCATGCCGTGCTGCTGGCCGCCGACCGAGACGGCTGCCACGTCGCCCAGGCCACCGGCCTCGGCGACCGCCGCCCGCAGGGCCTCCCACCAGGCGTGCGGGTCGACCTCGGTGCCGGGCGGGTGCGGCGCGCGGCCCTGCCGGACCAGCGCGCCGGTCTCCGCGTCCCGGACGACCACCTTGCAGGACTGGGTCGACGAGTCGACCCCCGCGACGAGCGGCATGGCGGCCGGCCTCAGCGCGCGCCGAGCACGTGCTCGACGGCGAGCTGGTTGAGCCGCACGAAGCCGAAGCCCTTCGCCCCGGCGGCCTCCGGGTCGAACTCCTCGAACGCGGTCCGGTCGGCCAGCAGCTCGCGGTAGCCCTCACCGGGGTTGAGCGTCGGGGTGGCCAGCTCGGCCACCCGGGCGGCGGCGAGCGCCTCGACCACCTCCGGGTCGGCGCGGAACGCCGCGGCCCGCTCCTTGAGCAGCAGGTACGTCCGCATGTTCGCCTCGGCGGAGGCCCACACGCCGGTCATGTCCTCGGTGCGGGACGGCTTGTAGTCGAAGTGGCGCGGGCCGTCGTAGGCCGGGCCGCCGTTCGGGCCGCCGTGCTCCAGCAGGTCGACCAGGGCGAACGCGTTGAGCAGGTCGCCGTGGCCGAAGACCAGGTCCTGGTCGTACTTGATGCCGCGCTGGCCGTTGAGGTCGATGTGGAACAGCTTGCCCTGCCAGAGCGCCTGGGCGATGCCGTGGGCGAAGTTGAGCCCGGCCATCTGCTCGTGCCCGACCTCCGGGTTGAGCCCGACCATCTCCGGGCGGGCCAGCGTGGAGATGAAGCCGAGCGCGTGCCCGATCGTGGGCAGCAGGATGTCGCCGCGGGGCTCGTTCGGCTTGGGCTCCAGCGCGAAGCGCAGGTCGTAGCCGTTGTCGACGACGTACTCGCAGAGCAGGTCGACCGCTTCGCGGTAACGGTCCAGCGCGGCCTGGACGTCCTTTGCGACGTCGTACTCGGCGCCCTCCCGGCCGCCCCACATGACGAACGTCTTCGCGCCCATCTCGGCGGCCAGGTCGACGTTGCGCAGCACCTTGCGCAGCGCGTACCGGCGCACGTCGCGGTCGTTGCTGGTGAAGCCGCCGTCCTTGAACACCGGGTGGTTGAACAGGTTGGTGGTGACCATCGGCACGACCAGGCCGGTCTCGTCGAGGGCCTTGCGGAAGCGGCTCAGCCGGGCGTCGCGGGTGGCCGCGTCCGCACCGAACGGGACCAGGTCGTCGTCGTGGAAGGTGATGCCGTACGCGCCCAGCTCGGCGAGCCGGTGCACCGCCTCGACGGCGTCCAGCTCGGGGCGGGTGGCGTCCCCGAACGGGTCACGGGCCGGCCAGCCCACCGTCCAGAGGCCGAAGGAGAACTTGTCCGCGGGGGTGGGGCGGGGTGCCATGGCAGACCTCCAGGTGGTGGTGTCGTCCGCGATTTGTTCAGCGGTTGAATTAAATGGCGGCGATGTGGCAGTGTCAAGAGGTGGCAAGCACCAGCACCGCAGGGGCGGTCCGGCAGGGCAGCCTGCGCGAGTTGAACCTCGCGGTGGTGCTCCGGCGGATCGCCGCCGCCGACCGGCCGCCCTCGCGCGCCGGGATCGCCGCCGACACCGGCCTCACCCGGGCCACCGTCTCCGCCGTCGTGGACGACCTGATCGCCGGCCGCCTGGTCGCCGAGGCGGAGCCGGAACCGCGTACCGGTGCGGGCCGCCCGGCCCGGGGCCTCGTGCTCGCCTCCGACGGCCCGGCCGGGCTCGGCCTGGAGGTGAACGTCGACTACCTGGCGGCCTGCGTCGTCGACCTCACCGGGACGGTCCGGCACCACCTGGTCCGCCGCGCCGACCTGCGCCCGGTCTCCCCCGCCGACGCGCTCGCCCGGCTCGCCGCGCTGGCCGCCGAGGCGAGCGCCGCCGCCGTACGCGACGGGCTGACCCTGGCCGGCGCGGCGCTCGCAGTGCCCGGCCTGGTCGGCGACGGCGGCCTGGTCCGGCTCGCGCCGAACCTCGGCTGGCGGGACGTGGACGTGCCGGCGCTGCTCGCCGGGCACCCGCTGGCCGAGCCGGTCGACGGGATCCCGCCGCTGGTGGTCGACAACGAGGCGAACCTGGCCGCGCTCGGCGAGCTGTACGCCGGCCCGGCCGGCGCGAGCAGCTTCCTGCACGTCACCGGCGAGATCGGCATCGGCGCCGGGATCGTGCTCGACGGCGCGCTCTACCGGGGCGCGCGCGGCTGGAGCGGAGAGATCGGTCATTTCCCGGTGCAGCCGCAGGGGCGGCCGTGCCGCTGCGGCGGCCAGGGCTGCCTGGAGCGGTACGCGGGCCAGGAGGCGATCCTCGCCGCCGCCGGGCTGCCCGGCGCGGAACTGCCCGCGGACACCGCCGCCACCCGGCTCGCCGACCTGGCCGAGGCCGGTGACCCGGCGACGCTGACCGCCCTGACCGACGCCGGCACCGCCCTCGGGATCGCCGTGGCGGGCGTGGTGAACCTGCTGGATCTGGACACCGTGGTGCTCGGGGGCGGATACGCCCGGCTCGCGCCCTGGCTGCGGCCGACGGTGGAGGCGGAGGTCTCCCGGCGGGTGCTCACCGCCGGGTGGGCGCCGGTCACGGTGCGTCCGGCCGTGCTGGGAGCGCAGTCCGCGGCGGTCGGCGGCGCCGGCTCGGTGGTCCGCCGGATCGTCGACCGGCCGGTGGGCTGGCTGGCCCGGACCACCTGACCTCGGATGATCCTGGACGGGCATTCCGTGCCTGCGCTCGGTACGCTTGCCGTCAGGCAACGTGTCCGCCGAGCGAGGGGTGCACCGACAGCATGCGCACGGGTCGACCGACCGAAGCGCCCGGCCACCGGAGGTGACCGCCGCGCGCCGGGGCGGTGTCGCGGGGCCGGTCAGCGGCGGTGGACACGCCTCGCGGAGACGGCCCCGGCGAGTTGCCGGGGCCGCGCTGCCGGCTGACGACCACCTGGCCCGGGAGCTGCTGGACGGGCTCGCCGAGGCGGTCGTCACAGTCGACCACGCGGGGGTGGTGACGCTCGTCAACGCGATGGCCGCCGACCTGCTCCCCGAGGTGGCGCCCGGCGTCGACCTGAGCGCATGCCGGGTTCCGGCACTGGCCGACGCGGCCGCCGCCGGGTCGGACGCGTTCGAGACCGACCACCACGGCCGGCGGCTGCGCGGCGTGCGGCGCCCCCTGGCCGACGACCGCGGCGCCTGGTACGTCCGGGACGTCACCGAGGAGCACGCGCGCACCGACGCGCTGCTCGCCGAACGGTCGCGCACCGCGTTCCTCGCCGAGGCGGGCAGCCGGCTCGGGCTGTCCCTGCATCGCGAGCAGACGCTGCGTACCGCCGTGACGCTGCCGGTGCCCTACCTCGCCGACGCGGCAGTCGTGGTGCACCGCCCGCCGTCGCCCGCCGAGGACCAGCCGCACTGGATCCGGTACGCCACCGGTGACCCCGGCCCGGTCACCGGCCTGGCGGGCTGGCCGACTGTGGAGTCCGTCCCCGGCCTGGTCGAGGCGCTCGACGGCGACCTCACCGAACCGAGTCCCTGGCTGGACGCCGAGCTGGCCGAGCTGGCCGAGGTGCTGCCCGCCGGGTTCGGCCGTCCGGGCACCGTGTTGATCAGCCCGATGCCCAGCGCGGGCGGTCCGGCCGGTGCGCTGGTGCTGGCCCGCCGCCGGGAGCGGCCCGGTTTCGACAATCGCGAGATCGGCCTGGCCCGGGAGTTCGCCGGCCGGGCCGGGGCCGCGCTGGCCGCGGCCGAGCTGTACGGCGAGCAGGCACACCTGGCCCGGGTACTCCAGAACAGCCTGCTCCCACCGGCGCTGCCCCGCCTGCCCGGGGTGACGCTCGCCGGCGGTTATCGCGCCGCCGGGGACAGCCTGCGCATCGGCGGCGACTTCTACGACCTGTTCCCCACCGGCGACGGCGGCCTGTTCGCGCTCGGCGACGTCTGCGGCAAGGGCGTCGGCGCGGCAGTGCTGACCGGCCGGGTCCGCCAGTCGCTGCAGACCCTGCGCCTGGTCGAGCAGCGCCCCCGGGAGCTGCTGGAGCTGCTCAACCGGGCGCTGCTGGACGCTCCCGGCGCGGCCCGGCGGGCCCAGTTCACCACGCTCCTGCTCGGTGCGCTGCGCCGCGAGCCGGACGGCGGACTGCTGATCCGGGTGGCAGGTGGCGGGCATCCGTCGCCGCTCGTCGTACGCGCCGGCGGCGGGGTCGAGACGGTCCGGGTGGGCGGCATGCCGGTGGGCGCGCTCACCGACGCCCGGTTCGCCGACACCGAGGTGCGGCTGGCGCCGGGTGACCTGCTCCTGGCGTACACCGACGGGGTGACCGAGGCCCGGGGCGGCCCGACCGAGCCGGCCATGTTCGGCGACGCACGGTTGCGTCAGGCGCTCGCCACCGGTGCCGGGCTTCCGCCCCCCGCGCTCGTCGACCGGGTGCTCCAGCTCGTCGACGAGTGGCTGGACGGGCAACCCCACGACGACATCGCCATGCTCGCCGTGGCGGCCGGGTGACACCGCCGCCCGACCGTCCCACACACGCGGCCGCGCGCCGGATCGGGCCGGAGACGCTCGCCGCGTACCTCGGCCATCTGGACGCCGCCGACGGGGCCGGTGCGGTCGCGCTGGCGCGCGGCCTGCTGGCCGACGGCTTCTCGGTCGCAGACGTCCTGGTCGACCTGGTCGCGGCGGCGCAGCGGGAGGTCGGCCGGCGCTGGCTGACCGGCTCGTGGAGCGTCGCCCAGGAGCACGCGGCCACCCATGTCAGCGAGCAGGTGGTGGACGCGCTGGGCGCGACGGTCGGCCCGCCGCGACGCGGGCACGTGGTGATGGCCTGCGTGGAGGGCGAGTGGCACGCGCTGGCCGCCCGCATCGTCACCGAGGTGGTCCGGGCGGCGGGCTGGCGGGTGACGTTCCTCGGCGCCAGCGTGCCGGCCCGGCATCTGGTCTCCTACCTGCACCAGACCGGCCCGGACGCGGTGCTGCTGAGCTGCGTGCAGCCGAACCGGCTGGTCCGGGCGGCGCGGATGGTGGAGGCCAGCCGCGCGGCCGGGGTGCCGGTCCTGGCCGGTGGTCCCGGCTTCGGCCCGGACGGCCGGTGGGCCACGGCGATCGGCGCGGCGGGCTGGGGCGCCAGCGCCCGGGACGCGGTCGCGCTGCTGGAACGGCCGCTGTCGGCCGCGCACACCGGAGCGCCGCCGCCCCCGCCCGACGACTCGTACGTGGCGGTGCTGCACCGGCGGCGTGATCTGGTCCGGCTCGCGCTCGCCGCGGTGGACCCGCCGCAGGAGCACGCCGAGGACGTCGCCGCCGGCATCGCGCACCTGGTGGACGCGCTGATCGCGGCCGTGCGGGTGGACGACGACCGGCTGCTGCGCGACTTCGTGGGGTGGCAGGAGGAGGCGCTGACCTCCCGGGGCGGCCGGGCACTGCTGGACGAGGTGCTCGGCACGCTGGAACGGGCGCTCACCGAGCATCCCCGGGTGGCGGCCCGGTTGCGGGCCGCCCGCGACGGCGCGCCGCAGGACCCCGGCCGCGCCGGCTGAGTCAGGCGGTACGGGCCACCGGGGGCTCGCCGGACGACCGGGCGGGGTCACCGATCCGTTCCCCGGAGGGTTGCAGCATCGGCCAGCCGTCCGCCACGGTGGCCTCGCCGCGTCGACCCACCTCGTCGAACTCGCGCATGCCGCGTACCAGCGCGGCCCGGCCCTCCGCGCTCATGCCGGCCAGGATGCGCTCCAGCCGGCGCCGCCGGTCGGCGCGCAGCTCGGCGAGGAGCCGGACGGCGGCGGGCGTGAGATGCAGCGAGATCTCCCGCCGGTCGAAGCGGCCCGGCTCGCGTTCCAGCATCCCGGCCGCGACGAGCCGGTCGCACAGCCGGCTGGCGGAGGAGAGCAACATGTCGGTGAGCGTGGCGAGCCGGCGGAGGTTGATGCCCTCATACTGCTCGACGACCATGATCGCGCGTAGTTGGGCGCTGGACAGTCGGCTGGTGGTGCGCTCCCGGGCCGCCTCCCAGACGGCGAGCAAGGTGCCTGCCGCCGCGTCCAGGGCGGCCGACATACTCGTTTCAGGTTCCCGGGGACTGCGCTCTTCGGTCATGGTGGCCCGAGACTACTCCCCGGACCTGCCCGGCGACCTGTGCAAAGGAGCAAAGATGAGCGGAGCGGAGGGCCGCGCCCGCCGGGTCCTGACCGAGGCCCCGACGGATCTCATCGTGGACCGGCTCGCCGCCGAGCTGGCGCGCACGTACGGCGTCACCCGCACCGAGCTCTACCAGGTCGACTACCGCCTCGCCGAGCTGCTGCCGCTGGGTGACGGCCCGCCGGTCACCGGCCCCGGCCACCCGGCCTGGCGTGCCTTCGACCACCAGGAGCCGGTGGTGGCCGACGGCGTCGGCTGGTTCCCGGTCGGGATGCGCGGCGAGCGCCGGGGTGTGCTCCAGGTGTCGCCGGTGCCCGCCGACCCGGACGCCCGCCGGGAACTGGGCACCATCGCCACGGTGCTCGGGCACGAGCTGAGCGCGGTCATGTCGACCACCGACATCTACCGGACCGCCCGGCGCAGCCGGCGTCTCACGCTGGCCGCCGAGATGCAGTGGGAGCTGCTGCCCGGGCGCAGCCGGATCCGGCCGTCGTTCAGCCTGGCCGGGCAGCTGGAGCCGGCGTACGCGGTGCGCGGGGACACCTTCGACTGGTCCGACGACGGTCACCGGCTCTGGCTGGCGGTGCTGAACGGCTTCGGCGAGGGGGTGGCCGCGGCGCTGCTCGCCTCGCTCGCCACGCACGCGCTGCGCAACGCGCGCCGGGCCGGACTCGACCTGGCCGACCAGGCCGCGCTCGCCGACCAGGCGATCTACGCCCAGCACCGGGGCGAGCAGCACGTCTCCGTGCTCCTGATCGAGCTGGACCTGGCCATCGGCGAGCTGACGGTGGTCGACGCCGGTTCGCCCCGCCTGCTGCGGCTGCGGGCCGGCGTGGTGACCGAGCAGGAGCTGGACAAGCAGTTCCCGCTGGGGATGTTCGAGGGCACCGACTACCGCCCGCAGCGGTTCCAGCTGGAGCGCGAGGACCGGCTCTTCGTGGTCAGCGACGGCGTGATCGACGCGACCACCGAGCAGGTGCGCTACGGCGAGGTGGCGCTGGACCGGTTCCTGCGACGGACCGGTCCGATGGAGCCGCTGGACGCGGTCCGTTCGCTGATCGGCGACCTGCGGGCCTTCGTGGCCGGTGACCTGGTGGACGACGCGGTGGTGGTCTGCCTGGACTGGCTGGGGCCGCAGCCCTGACCTGCCCCGCTCAGTACGCGCCGCGGCTGTTCACCACCGCGCCGAACGTCTTCCAGAGGATGGTCAGGTCGGCGGCCAGCGACCAGTTCTCCACGTAGTAGAGGTCCAGCCGGATGCCGTCCTCCCAGCTCAGGTCCGACCGGCCGCTGACCTGCCAGAGGCCGGTCATGCCGGGCTTGACCAGCAGCCGGCGTGCCACGTCGCCGTCGTAGCGGGCCACCTCGGACGGCAGCGGCGGGCGCGGGCCGACCAGGCTCATCTGGCCGAGCAGCACGTTGGCGAGCTGGGGCAGCTCGTCCAGCGACCACTTGCGCAGCAGCCGGCCGACCCGGGTGACGCGCGGGTCGTCGCGCATCTTGAACATCAGGCCGTCGGTCTCGTTGCGCGCGGCCAGCTCGGCGAGCAGGGCGTCGGCGTTGACCACCATGGTGCGGAACTTGAAGACGCCGAACTCCTCGCCGCCCTGGCCGACCCGGGTCTGCCGGAACAGCACCGGGCCACGACTGTCGATCTTGATGGCGAGGGCGATCACGATCAGCAGCGGCGCCAGCACGAGCAGGGCGATCAGCGAGATGGACCGGTCGACGAAGCCCTTGACCAGCTTGCGGGCACCGCGGAACTCGGGTGCCTCGACGTGGATCAGCGGCAGGCCGGCGACCGGACGGGTGTGGATGCGGGGACCGGCCACGTCGGTCAGCGCCGGTGCGACCACCAGGTCGACGCCGGTACCCTCCAGCTGCCAGCCGAGGCGGCGCAGCCGCGTCGCGGTCAGCTCGCCGGAGGCGGTGACCGCCACCGTGTCGGCGCCGATCGCGGTGGCCGCCTCCGGGATGCCCCGGAAGCTGCCCACCACCGGCACGTCGCCCAGCCGCTGCGGCACCGGGGCGAGCAGCGCGTCCGGGATGCACGCGCCGACCACCTGGTAGCCGGCGTACGGTTCCCGGCGCAGCGTGTGCACCAGCTCCAGCACGTGCGCGGTGTCGCCCACCACGAGCACCTTGCGCGACCAGCCGGCGCCCCGGTCGCGGGCCCGGTGCAGCCGCTTGCGGGCGGCGAACCGCGCCATCTCCAGGCCGACCGTGCCGACCGCGAAGGAGATGGCCAGGAAGCCCCGGGAGACGCCGACGTCGGCGATGTACCCGGCGATGGCGATGCCGCCGGCGAGTCGCATGCTGGCCGCGCTGACCCGGCGGTACTCGTCGGCGCCGTAGCCGAGCACCTGGTCGTCGTAGCACCGCATCGCCTTGAGCGAGACGAGCCAGACCAGCAGGAGCGCCGGGGCGACCACCACGTACGGGATCTCGGACCCGGTCGGTTCCTCGTCGCCGAACCGGGCCAGATAACCGACCAGGATGGCCACGGCGAGCACGGCGGTGTCCAGCACCACCAGGACCCGGATGTAGGCCCGCTCCGCGGCTCGCGTCGTCTTGCCCGGGCGTTCACCACCGGGTCGCGACGACGTGGCAGGGGTCAACAGCGTCGCCGAGGTCACCGGCCCTCCCCACTTCGCTCAGGACCGCCCCGTCCCCGCCCGGCTCCGGTGTGGAGCCCGCGGTCGAGGCACCCGGTCATCATGCCTGGACAATTATGCTTACCGATTGATTCGGACGCATTACCGTCAGTTCCCATCCCGCACCTTGGTCCGGGAAGCCTTCCGCCGTACCGGATTTCCGGTACGGCGGAAGACTAGCGCTGAGCTTCAGGTCAGCGGGGGGCGGGCGGCCGCAGCGCGATCGCCCGGAGGAAGATCTCGCCGATCTTGCTGGGGTCCGTGGTGACGAAGGCGCCGCCGCCGGTGACCTTGGTGATCGACTCCAGCTCGGCCCGGTTCACCTCGGTGCCGATGCCGATGATGATGACCTGGACCGGCTGCTCGTCGTCCTTCAGCTTGTTCAGCTGCTCCAGCAGCGCCTTCTGCGAGATGCCGTCGTCGTCCTCGTTCTTGCCGTCGGTGAACAGCACGATCGAGTTGACCTTGCCAGGCTCCCAGTCCTGCTGCACCTTCTTGTACGCCGCGAGCATCGTGTCGTACAGGCCGGTGTTGCCGCTGGAGGGCTTGATCGAGGCCAGGCCGCGCTGGAGCGCGCCCCGGTTGCTGGACAGAGGCTTTATTCCGACCAGCTCGCTCCAGTCCTGCGAGCCCTGAAGGTTGGTGGAGAAGGTCCAGAGGCCGATCGACCAGGAGTCGTCGAACAGCCCGAGGCCCTGGCTCGCGGCGGCGACAGTGACCTGCTCCCGGCTGGCGCCGTTGGCGGTCGCGACCGGCTTCTTCATCGAGCCGGAGACGTCGATGACGCAGAGCATCCGGCCCGACTGGGTGGCCACCGACCAGGTCGTGGTGGCGGTCGAGATGGCGCCGGGGTCGAGGTCGGCCGCGCCACCCTGGCCCGACGGCGGCACCTGGCTCGCGCCGCCGTTGGCCGGGCTCGGCGCACCGGTCGGCGCCTGGAAACCCCGGCCCCAGTTGCCGTCCGGCGCGCGCAGCGCCTGCGCGGCGAGCCGGTCCTTGAAGCCCGGCGTACGCAGCACCTCGAACAGCACCTTGGCGGCGGACGCCTTGGTCGGCTCGATGCCGGGCAGCACCGCGAACGGGTAGTCCAGCGGGATCGGCGCCGGCTCCAGGTAGAGCGCGGCGAGCCGGATCGGCGGCTTGGTGCTGTTGTAGGCGATCACGTCCTCCTCGGACAGCGCCGCCGCGCCCAGCCCGTTGGCGATCGCCGTCGGGTCCGACGAGCGGGGGAACCGCGCGAGGAGGTCCTGCCGCAGCGAGGAACGGTTGGTGGCGAGCGCCCGCAGCGCGCCGACCATCGCCTCCTGCGCCTTCGGCGAGCCGGACTCGCCGGTGGAGCTGGCCGCGGCGGTCAGCGACAGCAGGCCGGACAGGCCGGCCGCGTCCTGGGTCGGCTCGACGATCCCGGCGCGCAGCGGCTTGCTGGCGGTGACCTGGGTCAGCAGGTCCGACCAGCGGAGCTTCTTGTCCGGCCACCCTATGCGCGAGGCCACCGGCTCGGGCAGCGCCACCACGACCGGGCTGCGCGCGATCGAGGCGCCGTTGGTCGGCGCGAACGCGCTGGCCCCGCCGCTCTTGAGCCGGACCAGCCAGGTCGATGAGTCCGGCACCCAGACGTCGGGGGTGACGGCGGTGCCGCTGGCCTGCCCGACGCCGGCGAGCGTGGCGCCGTGCTTGCTCGCCACCGCGGCGGCCACCTCGACCGGCTCGGACGAGGAGACGTTGACCGCGATGCAGGTTCCGCCCACCGCCGCGCCGTCGGAGACCCACTGATCGGCCGCGGCGCGCACCGCGGGGGCGATCTCCGGGGCGGTCGCCACCGACAGCTCGATCCGGCCCGAACAGTTCGGGCCGGCCAGCTGCTGGTAGCCGAACCAGGAGCCGGCTACGACGGCGACCAGGGCGGCCGCCACGGCGGCGGCACCTGCTCCGCGGAGGTGAGAACGCATGCGATGGCGGCCAGACACGGTGACCATCTTGCGTACCTCGTGGGGTTACCACCACAACCGTTCGGACGAAAGTTACGCAGCAGAAACAGTTGATCACCTAACCCATACACTAAGTTACCAGTCAGTCATTTATGGTGATGTCAATCCACTTCGGACTACCATCCGGTCACTGTTCGGTCACGGCAGTACGCACGTCGGGCTCGGCACCGGCACCGGCTCCCCCACCGGTTCGGGCACCCCGCCGTCCGGATCGACCCGAAAGATCCTGATCATGTCGGCCCGCTCGTCGGCCACGTACAGATGCTCACCGGCGAACGCGAAGTGCCGGGGCCACTCGCCGCCGGTGTCGACCTCGGCCACCAGCTCCGGCACGGCGCCGTCGAGCGCGAAGACAGCGATCGTGCCCACGCCGCGGTTGCCCACGTAGAGGAAACGCCCGCCCGGCCCGACGGCCACCTCGGAGGGCTGGACGTGCCCGGTCCGGCCACTGGCGTCGACACGCGTCGTCTGCCGCGGCCCGTCCGGCGTCAGCTCGTACCCGGTGACTGTGGCGTCCAGCTCACCGACCAGCCAGCAGCGCCGACCGTCCGGATGGCGGGCCAGGTGCCGGGGTCCGGTTCCGGGCGCCGTCCGCAGCCGCGGCTCCCGCTCGGCCAGCCGGCCGGAGGCGGCGTCGACGTCGTACCGGTAGACGGAGTCGGTGCCCAGGTCGACAGCGAGCAGCCCGCCGCCGGCCGGGTCGGGCGAAACCATGTGGCAGTGCGCGTGCTCCTGCCGCTGCGGGTCGGCGCCGTGGCCGGAGTGCCGGACCAGGTCGGTGCGCTCCCCCGGCACGCCGTCGGCGTCCAGGCCGAACACCGCCACGCTGCCGCCGCCGTAGTTCGCCACGAACAGGTGCCGCCCGTCCGGGGCGACCGACAGGTGGCACGGCTCCGCGCCACCGGTCTCCCGGACGCCCAGCGGCGTGAGGCCGCCGTCCGGCGCCACCCGGAACGCGCTCACCAGCCCGTCGGGCAGCTCGTTGCACCCGTACAGCACCGGCAGCGCCGGATGCCGCACCAGGAACGACGGCGACGGGGTCACCGCCACGACACCCAGCGGGGTCAGCTCCCCGGTCGCCCGGTCCCGCCGGGCCGCCACGACGCCCTCGGCCCGCCCGCCCGTCTCGGCCGTGTAGCCGCCGATGTGGACGATCTCGTCCTGCCCGGTCACCGCTCCCACCTCTCGTCGGTCCTGCCTGCGATCCAACCAGAGGCTTCCCGGTGACGCGCCCGGTCAGTCCCGCCGGGCCCGACGGATCGGGCGCGGGGTGCTCAGCCCACCGGCACCGGCTCGCCGCGCTGCCGCGCCACGTGCTCGACGAGCGAGATCAGCACCAGCTTGCCGGACTGCCGGTCCCGGGCGTCGCAGAGCACAAGCGGGACGTCCGGGTCCAGGTCCAGGGCGTCGCGGACCGCCTCCAGGCCGAACCGGCGCGAACCCTCGAAGCAGTTGACGCCCACCACGAACGGGATGCCCCGCTGTTCGAAGTAGTCGATCGAGGGAAAGCAGTCGGCCAGCCGCCGGGTGTCGGCGAGCACCACCGCACCGAGCGCGCCGAACGCCAGCTCGTCCCAGAGGAACCAGAACCGGTCCTGACCCGGGGTGCCGAACAGGTAGACCTGGAGGTCGTCGTTGATGGTGATCCGGCCGAAGTCCATCGCCACCGTCGTGGTCGACTTCTGCTCGACCCCGGAGACGTCGTCGGTGCCGAGCCCGGCCCCGGTCAGGACCTCCTCGGTCTGCAACGGCCGGACCTCACTCAACGCGCTGACCAGCGTCGTCTTGCCGGCGCCGAAGCCACCGGCGATGAGGATCTTCAGAGCCAGCGGCACCCGGGGCGCCTCCGGCTCCCGGTCATAGCGCACGGAGTCCACTGACCACCGCCTTGAGGATGTTGTCGTCGGGCAGGTACGCGGTGGCCGGTGGCCGGTGCACCGCGACGAGCTCATGGGCGAGGAGGTCGCCGAGCAGCACCCGGACCACGCCCACGGCGAGGTCCAGGTCGGCGGCGAGGTCGGCCACGGCCTTGGGCCGCCGGGCCAGCTCGACCAGGCGGCGGTGCTCCGGCTGGAGCCCGGGCGTGCCGGCCGGGTCCGCGCCGGGGGTGGCGAGCACGAACGCCAGCAGGTCGAAGCCGTCGACGGGTGGGCGCACCCGGCCGCCGGTGAGCGTGTACGGGCGCACCACCGGACCGGCGTCGGCGTCCAGCCACTCGTGCTGCGGCCCCGGCGACTCAGCGCGCATCGGTCCGCTCCCCCGCCACCCGGCTCGGCGCGGCCAGGTTCTCCCCGACCCGGATGACGAGCATCGCCATCTCGTACGCCACCAGGCCGATGTCGGCGTCCGCGTCGCTGGCCACGGCCAGGCAGGCGCCCTGCCCGGCGGCGGTCACGAACAGGTAGGCCGACTCCATCTCCACCACCGTCTGGCGGACCGCGCCGCCGCCCAGGTGCCGGGTGGCGCCCTTGGCCAGCCCGGAGAATCCGGACGCCAGCGCGCAGAGGTGTTCCGCGTCGGTGCGGTCCTGGTCGGTGGAGGCGCCGAGCAGGAGCCCGTCCGCCGAGAGCACCACCGCCTGACGGGCGGCGGGAACACGCTCCACCAGGTCGTCGAGCAGCCAGTCGAGATCGGCGTTCTGCCGCGTCGTGTGCACCACTAGGCGTCCCTCTCAGTCGCGGTTCGTTGGTCCGGCGCCGGCGGGGCGGGGTCCACGGCCGGCCCCGCGGGGGTGGACGGCGTACCGGTGTCGCGCGGTTCGGTGGCGGGGGTGGCCGGGTCGGTTGCGGCGGCGCGCGAGCCGTCCCGGCGTCCGCGCGCGGTGCCGGCCTGCAACGCGGACATGGCCCGGCGGGCCTCCTCCGGCGTGCGGTGGGCCGGGGTGTCGGCGACCGCCGCGCGGGGGCGCGCGGTCGCGCCGCGGCGCCGGATGCGGCGCGGCAGGCCGTCGCCGTCGGCGGGCGGTTCCACAGTCGAGGCACGCGCCGACTGCAGCGGGACGACCGTGTTCTCCGACCGGTCCCGGCCCGGCCGGGCCGGCCGCCCCGGCCGGGGCACTGTGGTCAGCCGGGTCACCTTGGCCAGGCGCCGGCGTTCCGGCCCGGCCGGGGCGTCCGCGCCCACCGGCGGCTCGTCGGTGATCAGTTCCGACGGTACGAACACCGAGGCGACGATCCCGGCCGGGCGGGACGGCCGCAGCTCCACCCGTACGCCGTGCCGGGCGGCCAGGCGTGCCACCACGAACAGCCCCAGCCGGGCGCTGCCGGCCGGGTCGAACTCCGGCGGCTCGGCCAACTTGCGGTTGGCCTCGGCCAGGGCCGGCGCGGACATGCCCAGCCCTCGGTCGGTGATCTCGATGGTGTAGCCGCCCGGGACACTCCGGCCCGTGACGTCCACCCGGGTGCCGGGCGGGGAGAACGCGGTCGCGTTCTCGATCAGCTCGGCGAGCAGGTGGATCACGTCGCCGACGGCCCGGCCCAGCACCCCGGCCGGGGCCACCTCGCCCACGTCGACCCGGTCGTACGCCTCGACCTCGGAGATCGCGCCGCGCATCACGTCGACAGCGGCGACCGGGCGGCGCCACCCCCGTCCGGGCGCGGCCCCGGCGAGGATGACCAGGTCCTCGGCGTGCCGGCGCAGCCGCGTCGCCAGGTGGTCGACCTGGAACAGCCCGGCCAGCTCGTCCGGATCCTCGGTACGCCGTTCCAGCCGGTCCAGCAGCGCCAGCTGCCGGTGCACCAGCCCCTGGCTGCGGCGGGCGAGGTTGAGGATCACCTCGTTGAAGCCCCGGCGCAGC
Source organism: Micromonospora sp. C28ISP2-4 (assembly GCF_030519385.1). Classification (NCBI taxonomy): domain Bacteria; kingdom Bacillati; phylum Actinomycetota; class Actinomycetes; order Micromonosporales; family Micromonosporaceae; genus Micromonospora; species Micromonospora sp. C28ISP2-4. Next base: position 143,322 of record NZ_JAUMKG010000002.1, read on the forward strand.
GTGACCTCGTCGACGGCGGCGCGGACGGCGGTGCGGCGCACCTCGTTGAAGGCGCGTGCCACCTGGCCGATCTCGTCGCCGCCGTGGTCCAGCTCGGGCGCCTCCCGGGCCACGTCGACCTCCTCGCCCCGGCGCAGCCGGGCGACCACGTCGGGCAGCCGGCGTTCGGCCACCTCGGTCGCGGCGGCGCGTACGCCGGTCAGCCGCTGCGCGAGCGACCGGCCGACCCGCAGCGCCACCAGCACGCACACCACGATCGCGATCAGGCCCAGCACGCCGGCGGCGGCGAGCTGGACGAGGATGCGGGTGGCCATCGGCACCGACCGCTCCGCGAGGGCGTCCGCGCCGCGCAGCTCGAAGTCGCGCAGGCTCTGCCAGACCTCGGCGTGACCGGTGTCCCACGCCCGCATGTCGAACCGGGCGGGCAGCGTGGGCGAGCGGATCAGGCTGTCCTGGAGCGCGCGCAACTGGAGGAACCCGGCGCCCTCGGTCATCCGCTGGTACGCGGTCCGCTCGCCGGGCGGCAGGTCGGCGACCGCGATCTCGGCGAGGAAGCGCTGGTTCTCGACAGTGCGTACCAGTTGCTCGTGCTCGCCCTCGGCGTACCGGCCGGCGGTGACGACGCCGGCCAGCAGCGCGTCGGCCTGGCCGAGCAGCTCCCGGGAGCGGCCCAGCGCGGTGAGCGCTGTGGCCTCCCGGTTGAGCTGCGCGTCGGGCAGCGCGGCCATGGCGCCGAACGTCTGGAACGCCGAGCCGATCATCCCGCTGTAGAGGCCGACGGCACCGGCCCGGTCGACCTTCCGGTCGTCGATGAAGGCGCGCCCGGCGGGCAGCGCGTCGAGCGCCGAGACCAGTTGGTCGAGCCGGTTGTCGAGCTGGGCGTCGGCGACGTCACGCAGGTCCTCGCCGTCGACCTTGCGGCGCAGCTCGACGATCGCGTCGTCGGTGCGTACCCGCTGCTCGGTCAGCTCCGGGAGGGCGCGGTCGCCGGCGAGCTGGACCACCGACAGCCGCCGCTCCCGTTGCAGCTCCGCCACCACGGCCTCGCCGGGACGGCCCAGGTCGTAGAGGAGGGTACGCGCGGAGAGCAGGTCGAGCGCGGGCCCGAAGGTGAGCGTGGTGGCGAAGATCCACAACGCCAGCAGCCCGGTCACCGGGCCGATGACCAGCGCGGTCAGCTTGGCGCGGATCGGCCAGTCACGGGTGTTCAATCAGACCTCGCCCGGGAAGGTGTCGCTCGGTGGCGCCGGCAGCGGCCGTCACGTTCGCCGGCCACGACGCCGGGCCCCGGCCCGGACGCCTTGGGCAGGATACGTAATCCGGGGCGGATGCACTACCGGCCGTCTCGGCTCTCACTACGGTCCGAGACGGGCACGACGGGCTCAGTCGGACACCGCTGCGGCACCGGACGGCGGCGCCTTTTTCCCGGCCGAGGCGGAAAGTGCCGCACAACGGGATTGGCGATCACCCGCACGAGGGAATACCAGCGTGCGAAGGAGGAGCCATGTCGTCCACCCAGGTAGTCGTCATAGTCATCGTCGTCGCCGTCATCGCCGCGCTGGTCGCGGTCGCCGTGGTCGCCAGCCGCCGCCGGGCGCTGCGGGAACGTTTCGGCCCCGAGTACGACCGGGCCGTCGCCGAGCAGGACAGCCGTAGCGCCGCCGAGCGTGAGCTGCGGGAACGCGAGCGCCGGCACGCCGAGCTGGAACTGACCCCGCTGAGCCCGGAGTCCCGGGCCCGCTACGCCGCCGCCTGGGAGGAACTCCAGGTGCGCTTCGTCGACTCCCCCGCGGAGACCGTCGGCGAGGCCGACGAGCTGGTCAGCCGCCTGATCGCCGAGCGCGGATACCCCACCGGGGACTTCTCGGACCAGATCGCCCACCTCTCCGTCGAGCACGCCCGCACGCTCACCCACTACCGCGACGCCCACGAGATCCGGCAGCGCAACGAGCGCGGTGAGGCCGGCACCGAGGACCTCCGGCAGGCGCTCGTGCACTACCGGGCCCTCTTCGCCGACCTGCTCGGCGAGGACCCGGTGCCCACGTCCACGCAGCAGCCGGAGCAGCGCCACCCCGACCACGACCACGACGTCCCGAGCCGCTGAGGAGGCCGCCGCCATGCGCCAGGAGGAACAGCAGGTCACGCAGGACCACCCCGAGGCCGTCCGGTCCGCACCGGTGCCGGTGCCGCAGCCGGGCGAGCACGCCCACGCCGACCGGCGCGACGCCGAGCGGGCCGACGTGCCCGAGGACGCGCTGGACGACCGCGGCACCTTCGACGACCCGGCGGTCGCCGACGGGCGGCGTGACGCCGAGGTCGACGAGACCCGCGCCTACGACGCCGGCGAGCTGCGCGACGCGGCCGACCGGACCGACGACGACGGGCGGCCCCCGTTCCACGAGCCGGCGCCGCTGCCGACGGCGTTCGGGGCGGCCACGGTGGGCGACGCGGTCGCCGCCTCGGCCCTGGCGAGCGGCCGTCCGCAGGACGAGCGCGACGCCCGCGGCGAGGACACCGCGGCGCCGGGCGACGGCGCGCCGGGACGCACCGAGCCGCTGGACGACGAGCGGGCCGACCCCACCGCCGGGGACCGCCTGCACGACCGGGACCGCTGGGACGCCGAGCACTCCGGCACCGGCGGCCGGGACGCCGACGGCGACGGCCGGGACGACCACACGGACGACGCGGCCCGGGACGACCGCACGGACGACGCGGCCCGGGACGACCGCATCGACGGCGTCGTCGGGGACGACGCGGCGGCCGACGGCGCGGCCGGGTACGGCAGCGCCGAGCCGGGCCTGGTCGACCCGGACGCCGAGCCCGTCCCCACCGACGACGGCGACCGGCGGCACGGGGTGGACCCGGGCACCGCCGCCGCGGCGGCGGGCGCGGCAGCCGCCGGCACGGGCCTGGCCGGCGCGGAGCGGGCCACGCCCGGCGCGGTGCCGGCCGACGCGGCGACGCTGTTCGCGCCGGAGGCCGCCCAGGGCTTCCGGGACCGCTGGCGCGACGTGCAGCTGCGCTTCGTGGACGACCCGCGTGCGGCCGTCGGCGAGGCGGAGTCGCTGGTCGAGGAGGCCATCGAGGCGCTCTCCACCGCCCTGCGCGAGCAGCGCACCCGGCTCGGCGCCTGGCAGGAGTCCGGCTCCAGCGACACCGAGCAGCTCCGGGTGGCCGTGCGCGGCTACCGCGACTTCCTGGACCGCGTCCTCGGCCGCTGAGACCTCGCCACGAAGCCCCGGCCGGTGACCCGGCCGGGGCTTCTCCGCGCCCGGACCGAACAGCAGGTATGAAACCTCGCAATCGGGGTACGTGCGGGCAGCGGTGCACACGAGGGGAGCACGGGCATGGGCGGCGGCGGCCTGCGGTTGGACATGAACGCCCTGGACTATCTGATCCTGGCGCTCTATTTCGTCACTGTGCTCGGCGTCGGCTTCGCCGCCCGGCGCGCGATCCGTACCAGCGTGGACTTCTTCCTCTCCGGCCGCTCGCTGCCCGCCTGGGTCACCGGCCTGGCGTTCGTCTCGGCGAACCTGGGCGCGCTGGAGATCATCGGCATGGCCGCCAACGGCGCCCAGTACGGCATCATGACCGTGCACTACTACTGGATCGGCGCCGTGCCGGCGATGGTCTTCCTCGGCATCGTGATGATGCCGTTCTACTACGGCTCCAAGGTCCGCAGCGTCCCCGAATACCTGCGGCTGCGCTTCAACCGCCCCACCCACCTGCTCAACGCGATCAGCTTCGCTGTCGCGCAGGTGCTCATCGCGGGCGTGAACCTGTACGCGCTGGCCCTGATCATGCAGGCGCTGCTCGGCTGGCCGCTCTGGTTCGCGATCATCGTCGGCGCGGTGATCGTGCTGGCGTACATCACCATCGGCGGGCTCTCCGGCGCGATCTACAACGAGGTGCTCCAGTTCTTCGTGATCATCGCCGGCCTGGTGCCGATCACGGTGATCGGGCTGGTCAAGGTCGGCGGCGTGAGCGGCCTGATGGACGCGGTCCGCGACTCCAAGCTCGGCGAGGCCGGACTGCACGCCTGGGAGGGCACCGGCAGCACCGCCAACCCGCTCGGCGCGCACTGGCTCGGCATCGTGTTCGGCCTCGGCTTCGTGCTGTCCTTCGGCTACTGGACCACCAACTTCGCCGAGGTGCAGCGCGCCCTGTCCGCGCGGAACATGAGCGCCGCCCGGCGTACGCCGATCATCGCCGCGTACCCGAAGCTGCTCATCCCGGCGGTCACCGTGATCCCCGGCCTGATCGCCCTGGTCACCGTGAAGGGGCTGGGCGCCGACGAGGGCGACCTGGTCTACAACAACGCGATCCCGCTGCTCATGCGCGACCTGCTGCCGAACGGCGTCCTCGGTATCGCGGTCACCGGCCTGGTGGCCTCGTTCATGGCCGGCATGGCGGCGAACGTCAGCGGGTTCAACACCGTCTTCACGTACGACATCTGGCAGGCGTACTTCCGGCGGGACAAGCCGGACGAGTACTACGTCAAGGTGGGCCGGCTCGCCACCGTCGCCGCTGTGGTGATCGGCATCGGCACCGCGTTCATCGCCGCCGGGTTCAGCAACATCATGAACTACATCCAGGCGCTGTTCTCGGTCTTCAACGCGCCGCTGTTCGGCACGTTCATCATCGGCATGTTCTGGCGGCGGATGACGCCGCTGGCCGGGTTCTGGTCGTTGCTGTCCGGCACCGTCGTCGCGACCGCCACGTACCTGCTCTACAAGGGCGGCGTGATCAGCTTCAACTCGGACCTGGAGGAGAGCTTCTGGGGCGCGGGCCTGGCCTTCGCCACCGTCGCCGTGGTGGCCGCGATCATCACGCCGCTGACCCGGCCGAAGACCGACCAGGAGCTGACCGGGCTGGTGTACGGCCTCAGCGACACCACTCTCGCCGACGACTCGCTGGCCGGCGACACCGCCTGGTACCGCTCCCCGGTGCTGCTCGGCGTCGTCGCCGTGATCCTCGCCGCCCTGTTCTACATCCCGGTCTTCTAGAAGGAGGGGACGCACGCCATGGCAGACAACGCGGACCGCCACTACCAGGGCGGCGAGGCGCACGACCCGCTGGTCGACGAGACCGAGGACGCTCGGGAGGAACGCTCCGCCGCGGCCCGGCTGTTCGACATCCGCCGGGTCATCGGCGGCCTGTTCGTGGTGTACGGGCTGATCGTCGGATTGATGGGACTGTTCGACACGTCCGCCGAGATCGACAAGGCGCAGGGCGTCCGGATCAACCTGTGGGCCGGCGCGGCGATGCTGGTGTTCGGCCTGCTGATGCTGCTGTGGCAGCGGTTGAGCCCGACCGAGGCGCCAAAGCCGCAGCGCGACGAGTCCTGATTCCCTCCGCTCCGCATGGCGCGCCCCGCACCGGGTACGCCACGGGGATCACGCGAAGGGACAGGAGGGCAGCAGCATGACCGATCGTGACCGCGGTGGCGAGCGGCCGCTGGAGGAGACCCCCGAGGTGGCCGCGGCGGTGGACGACGACAGCACGGTGCCCCAGTTGCGCAACGGCGGCACCGACCCGGACAACCCGACGTTCACCGAGCCCGACGGCGCGGTGCCCGACACCGGGTCGCCGAACCTCATCGGTGACCCGTACGCGGCCGGGACCGGCGCGACCGGCACCGGCACCGGCGCCGCCCCGGACGACATCCGGACCGGCGCCGAACAGCCCTGGGATCCGGAGGACCTGGTGCAGGCCCGGGGTCAGGACGTGACGCCGGAGAACCTGGAACGGGCCCGCCGCGACCTGGCCGAGCTGGGCCGGGCGGCGATCGAGCGCACCGTGCCCTGACAGCGGAACGGCCGAGGGCCCCTGGCCGACGTGGGCGTCGACCAGGGGCCCGGGGAACCCGCGCGGCGGTGCCTCACTCCCGCCGCCGCGGGTGGTCCTCACGGCGGCTCAGGAGAGCGGCGGGTACGCGTTCTGCATGAGCTGCTGGAACTGGGCCGGGAACCACGCACCGGAGATCGGCGCGTCCGGCAGGGCACCGGACATGTTGTTGCCGTTGCGGGCGTTACCGGTGTACGTCGGGTCGCACATCCGGTCGAATCCCTTGCCCTCGTTGTTCGGGATCTCCTTGCTGGAGCCGTCCGACTCACCCGGGGGCTTCACCCAGACGTAGGCGTCGATCCCGGTCTCCGGGTTGGCCCGCGGCCGCTCGCCGAGACCCGCGCCGGCCTGGTTGCACCAGTTGCCGGTGTGGAAGCGCCGGTCGACCCGGCCACCGTCGACGTACGCGTCCACGCTGGTCGACGGGCCGGGGCCGGTCGGCCGGGCGGAGCCGCCCCAACCGTTGCGGGAGGTGTCGATCAGCATGCCGATGTTGCTGTCGAAGCCGACCGAGACCAGCTTCTGCCGGAACGCCTGGGCGAACGACAGCTCGTCGACGTACTGGTTCCAGTCGATCCACTTGGACTGCCGGACGGTCTGGCCGTTCACCGAGTCGGTGACCTTGACGTACGGCTCCTTCAGGGCGGAGTAGTTCGCCGTGTTGACGATGAAGCCCTGCACGTTGGCGACGGTGCTGCCGGACGCCACGGCGGCGGCCTTGAGCTGGTCGGCGACCGGGCCGAAGTTGCTGTCCCAGCCGATCCAGCCGTGGTGGGCGGCGTCGATGTAGTTGTAGACGTTGCCGATCGCGCCCAGCTTCGCCAGGGCGTAGCCGACACCGTTCACGTACGCGCCGTTGGCCTTCACCGTGTCACACATGACAGTGCCGCCCGCGTTGCCCGAGGTGTTCGTCACCAGGTTGGGCAGCGAGTCGATCTCGATGATGTTGACGATGCGCAGGTTCCGGTACTTCGAGTCGCCCTGGATCGCGGCGATCGGGTCGATGTACTCGGCCTTGTAGCGGGGCAGCTCGTCCGGGCCCAGCTCACCGTTGGAGGCGAGCGCGGAGCAGTCCCGGCCGGGCAGGTTGTAGATGACGAACTGGATGTAGCCGGCGCCCTGGGCGAGCGCGGCGTCCAGGTGGTCACGGACGCCCATCGCGCCGTTGGAGCTGCTGTCCGGCGTGCCGTTGATGGCGGCGATCCGGTCGAGCCAGACCGCGGTCGGGTTGTTCGACACCCGGTTGCCACCGGAGACCGACTCGGCCTTGGCCTTCCACTCGGGGTTCACGTACCCCTTCACCCCGGCGTACGGGTTGTCGACCCGCTGCCCCGGCGGCGGCGTGGTGGGGGGCGGGGTCGTCGGCGGCGGCGTGGTCGGCGGGGCCGACGTGGGCGGCGTGCTCGTGGGCGGGGTGCTGGTCGGCGGGGTGCTGGTGGACGGCGTGCCGCCGTTGCAGACCGTGCCGTTGAGCGTGAACTGGGTCGGCTTCGGGTTGCTGCCGCTCCAGGAGCCGTTGAAGCCGATGGTGGTGCTGGCGCCGCTGGCCAGCGACCCGTTGTACGACTCGTTCTGCGCGGTGACGTTCTGGCCGCTCTGGGACCACCGCGCGGACCAGCCGTTCACCACCCGCTGGGAGCTGTTCGGGAAGGTGAAGCCGAGGTTCCACGAGCTGAGCGCGTCACCGATGTTCTTGATGGTCACGCTGCCGGTGAATCCACCGGGCCAGTCGCTGGTCGTGTAGGTCACGCTGCACTGGGTGGCGGCCTGCGCCGCGGTGACCGGGAGGGTCACCAGTCCACCGGCTACCAGGACGCCGGCGCCGGTGAGCGCAAGCGTCCGGTTCCGGCCGGACAGCCTTCTCCACAGATTCATGCCACTGATCTCCTTGGGCGAGACCGGATCCGCGTACGGCCCGGCGCAAATGGCGGCGGCGGTCGTCCCTGCGTGAACGGCCGTGCGCGCCAGGGGGTTCTTCGGGGGACGCCCGACCCGGACGGGCGCTTGGGGGTGGTGGTGCCGACCGGTCCGCAGGACCGGCCGATGGAGCCGGACGTCGGCCGGCGTGCCGGCTGCCCTCGACGTCTGAGCTCGCGGTGTGGCTCCCCGAACCGCGTGCAGCGATTCTTGCATGGGAGCGCTTCCATGGCAATGCCTCGATGCGCTCGCCGCCCACCCTACCGCCGCTCCACGCCGACGCCCGCCCGAGTGGAACGCCACGGGTGGCAAACCGGCCCGGCGACACCCACCACGTTCCACCGACGGGCGGAACCGCCCGCGGCCGGCGCGGAAGGGGATGGAAGGGACCAGATCCGCCAGTGCCGCACGAGCGGGACCGGTGTCACGGTGCCGCCGAAGCGCGCCGGTTCGGCGCGAGACGTCGGGTACTACGCGGGACCGCCTCAACATTGGCAAATCCCTAAAAGCGAATCTTTCCCCGAATAAGACACGAAAAGGTCTAACGTCGGCCTTAGCTCGACTGACGTCGGGCTCAGGACGAACAGGGATGGAGACGCTGGTCATGGCTAAGAAGATGCTCGGGAAGGTGGTCGCGGGCGCCGCTCTCGGCGGAGCGGGCCTTCTCGCGTTCACCCCGGGAATGGCCTACGCGGGCGGGCACGACGAGGGCAAGGTCATCGCCAAGCCGCACGTGGTGAAGGCGGGGGACACCGTCGAACTGCTCGCGATCTGCTCCGAGCCGCAGAAGCACGCCACCGTCTGGTCGAAGGTGACCGGCAAGGTCGACCTGCACCCGGCCCGGGACGGCGAGCACGGCGACCGGGCCGACCGCGGCGGCGACTGGGGCGGCGACAAGGACTGGGGCTGGGACGACAAGGGCCCGGACGGTAAGGACGACCACGGCAAGGACGACCACGGCAAGGGCCCGGACGGCCGCGGCGAGTCGGGCTGGGACGACAAGGGCCCCGGCGGCAACGGCCCCGGCGACAAGGGCCCCGGCGACAAGGGCCCCGGCGACAAGGGCCCGGGCGGGAACGGGCCGGGCGGGAACGGGCCGGGTGGGAACGGGCCGGGCGGGAACGGGACGCCGCAGCCTCCGGCGAACCAGCCCCAGCCGGGCGGCCAGCCGGAAGGACAGCCGCAGCCGGGCGGCGCGGGCGCAGGCGCGGCCGTCGAGCCCGGGGGCTGGCAGGGACACGACGAGTACGGCCAGGACGCCGAGCCGGGCTGGGAGAAGGAGAAGCGGGGCGAGCCCGACTGGACCAAGGACGCGCACGGTCCCGACGGCAAGGACCGGTACGGCAAGGACGAGCACGGCAGGGACGCCAAGGGCGACCACGGCAAGGACGCCAAGGACGAGCACGGCAAGGACGCCAAGGACGAGCACGGGTCCTGGCAGGACGGCAAGGACGACTGGCAGGCGAGCGGAGGCGCCTGGCAGGACGACAAGGACGGCTACGGCAAGGACGCCGAGCGCGACCACGGCAAGGACGGCTGGGAGCACGGGAAGGACTTCGTCTACTACGGCGAGGCCACCGTCTCGCACGACGCCCGGCCGGGCCGCTACGAGCTGCGGGGCAGCTGCGGTGAGGGCGAGCTGGTGGTCCTGCCGCGCGGTGGGGTCGACGGCGGCGACGGTGGCATGACGACCACCGGCGTGGACCGCGATCTGGCCACCGGTGGCGCGGGCATGATCGGCGCCGCGGCGCTGGGCGGCCTGGTGCTGCTGCGCCGGCGGCGGGCCGGTGGCCTGGTCTGACCGGACGACGACCCGAGTCGGCGGCCGTCACGGAAGTCCGTGGCGTGCCGCCGGCGCGGCCGTCGTCGTCCTGCTCGCCATGGCCGGGGCCGGTCTGATCGGCGCGTCCGTGCGGACCGTCCCGCCGCCGTCCCCGCCGCAGCCGCTCGGGCAGGCGGCCCCGGTCGCCACCGACCCGCAGAGCGATCCCGCCGGCGCCTACGCCGACCCGGACGCCGAAGGGCAGCCGGCAGAGGACGCCGCCGGCCGGCCCGTACCCGGCAGCACCGGCCTACCGACGGCGGGCACCAACGGCCCGGCGACACCGGGCCCACCGACGGGCGGCCCCGGCTCCACCCCAGCCGCCCCGACAGCGACGGGCCCTGCCCCGGCTCCGCTGCCCCGATCGGCGCCGGTGACCATCTCGATCCCCCGCATCGGGGTGCAGGCGCAGATCATGTCGCTCGGCACGAACCCCGACGGCACGGTCCAGGTGCCCCCGCTGGACCAGGCCATGAAGGCTGGCTGGTACTCCCCCGGCGCGAGCCCGGGCGAGGCCGGCAACGCGGTGGTCGTGGGTCACGTCGACTCCGCCCAGCTCGGCCCGGCGGTGTTCTTCAACCTCGGCGCGCTGGTGCCCGGCGACACGATCGTGGTCGCCCGGCAGGACGGCTCGGCCGCCACGTTCACGGTGCGGGAGGTGGGGTCGTACCCGAAGACCGCCTTTCCCGCCGCGCAGGTCTACGGTCCGTCGGACGTCCCCGCCCTGCGCGTGGTGACCTGCGGCGGGGTGTTCGACCGGACGGCCGGGAGCTACCTGAACAACATCGTGGTCTACGCCCAGATGACCGGCTGAGGGTGGGAACGGCGGTGGCCCGGTGGTCGGGGAACCGACCACCGGGCCACGCGCGTCAGAGCGGTCAGGCCGCCGCCGAGGTCCGGACCAGGGTACGGATCTGGCGCAGCAGCACCGACAGCGCGGACAGGTCGGCGCGGGACTCGTCGAACTCCCCCATCGCCCGGTGCGCCCGGTGGATCGAGGTGGCGTTCGCCTGTTCCCACTCCTGCACCCGTTCCACAGGCGGCACGTCCTCCGGCGTGGACCCGAGCACCTCCGCGGTGAGCGCGGCGAGCGCGGCGTACAGGTCGTAGCGCAGCGCCATCCGGGCCAGCGTCTGCCACCGGTCCTCGCGTGGCAACAGGGAGATCTTCGACAGCAGCGCGTCCACCCGGAACCGGTCGGAGAGCACGAAGTAGACCGAGGCCACCTCGCTCACGTCCCGCCCGGTCGCCTGCGCCGTCTCGACGATGTCGAGCAGGCCGAAGCTGTACATCAGGCGGGTGGCCTGCTCGGCCAGGTCACGCGGCAGCCCGCGGCCGACCAGCGACTCGATGTGCGCCGCGATGGCCTCGCGCTCGGTGCCCCAGAACCGGTGCTCCAGGTCCGGCAGGAGCCGGGCCACACCGTCGCGCAGCCGGCCGATCTCCGCCGGCACGTCGATCGGCGACCGGCGGTTGGTGACCAGCCAGCGCACCGCGCGGTCGAGCAGCCGCCGGGTGTCCAGGTAGACGGCGGTCTGCAACTCGGGCGAGACCTTGTTGTCCAACGCCTCGACCGCGTCCCACAGGTCGCGCAGGCCGAACACGTCGCGGACCACCACGTACGCCCGGAGCACGTCCGCCGCGGACGCCGCGGTCTCCTCGACCACCCGGAAGACGAACGAGATGCCGCCCCGGTTGATCAACTCGTTGACCAGGACCGTGGTGACGATGTCCCGGCGCAGCCGGTGCCGGCCCATCCGGTCGGCGAAGCGCTGCCGCAGCGGCGTCGGGAAGTAGTTGACCAGGACGTCGGTCGTCCACTCCTCGTCCGCCAGGCCCTCGCCGACGATCTCGCGCTCCAGCACGATCTTGACGTACGCGAGCAGCACCGCGAACTCCGGCGCGGTCAGGCCGCTCTCGGTGCGGACCGCCAGCTCCTCGTCCGACGGCAACGCCTCCAGCGACCGGTTCAACGCGCCGGACCGCTCCAGCTCGTTGATCATCCGCCGGTGCACCGGAAGCAACGAGGCGGCCTGGGCCTGGGCGTTGTTGAGCGCCCGCGCCTGGTCGTAGTTGTCCCGCAGCACCAGATCGGCGACCTCGTCGGTCATCTGCGCCAGCAGCTCGTCGCGCTCCGGCCGGTCCAGCTCACCGTCGGCCACGGCCGTGTTGAGCAGGATCTTGATGTTGACCTCGTGGTCGGAGCAGTCCACACCGGCCGCGTTGTCGATGAAGTCGGTGTAGATGCGGCCGCCGGTCGAGGCGTACTCGATCCGGCCCTGCTGGGTGAAGCCCAGGTTGCCGCCCTCGCCGACCACCCGGCAGCGCAGGCCCTTGCCGTCCACCCGGATGGCGTCGTTGGACTTGTCCCCCACCTCGGCGTTGGTCTGGCTGGACGCCTTGACGTAGGTGCCGATGCCGCCGTTCCAGAACAGGTCGACCGGCGCGGTGAGGATCGCCTTCATCAGCTCCTGCGGGCTGAGCTGCGTGACGTCCTCGTCGAGGCCGAGCACCGCGCGGACCTGCGGCGAGACCGGCACCGACTTCGCCGTACGCGGGTAGACGCCGCCGCCTTCGGAGATCAGCTCCCGGTCGTAGTCCTCCCACGACGAACGCGGCATGTCGAACAGCCGCTTGCGTTCCTCCCACGACCGGGCCGAGTCCGGGTCCGGGTCCAGGAAGATGTGCCTGTGGTCGAACGCGGCCACCAGCCGGATGTGCCGCGACAGCAGCATCCCGTTGCCGAACACGTCGCCGGACATGTCGCCGACGCCGACCACTGTGAAGTCCTGCGTCTGGGTGTCGTGCCCCAGCTCCCGGAAGTGCCGCTTCACCGACTCCCAGGCGCCCCGGGCGGTGATGCCCATCTTCTTGTGGTCGTAGCCGGCCGAGCCACCGGAGGCGAACGCGTCGCCGAGCCAGAAGCTGTGCGCCTCGGAGATCTCGTTGGCGATGTCGGAGAACGTCGCGGTGCCCTTGTCGGCGGCCACCACCATGTACGGGTCGTCGCCGTCGTGCCGGACCACGTCGTCGGGCGGCACGATCTCGCCGCTGACGATGTTGTCGGTGACGTCGAGCAGCGCGGAGATGAACTCCTTGTAGCAGATCACCGCCTCGTCCCGGTCGCCCGGCTTCTGCTTGAGCACGAAGCCGCCCTTGGCGCCGACCGGCACGATCACCGCGTTCTTCACCATCTGCGCCTTGACCAGGCCGAGCACCTCGGTGCGGAAGTCCTCGCGCCGGTCGGACCAGCGCAGGCCGCCGCGAGCCACCGGCCCGTACCGCAGGTGCACGCCCTCGAACCGGGGCGAGTAGACGAAGATCTCGAACTTGGGTCGCGGCGCCGGCAGGTCCGGAATGGCCTGCGGGTCCAGCTTGAACGCCACGTACGCCTTGGGCCGCCCACCCACCGGCTTCTGGTAGAAGCTGGTGCGCAACGTGGCCTGGATCAACGTGAGGTAGGCCCGCAGGATGCGGTCCTGGTCGAGGCTGGCCACCTCGTCCAGCGCCTCGCCGATCGCGTCGACCAGCTCGCCGCTGCGCTGCCGCCGCTCGTCGAGCGTGGTCGCGCCCGGGGCGAACCGGGTCTCGAACAGCTTCACCAGCAGTTCGGCGATCTGCGGGTACGCGATGAACGTCTGCTCCATGTACTCCTGGGAGAACACGGTGCCGGCCTGCCGCAGGTACTTCGCGTACGCGCGCAGCACGACGACCTGCCGCCAGGTGAGCCCGGCCCGGAGCACCAGCTCGTTGAAGCCGTCCACCTCGGCCTCGCCCCGCCAGGCGGCGGCGAAGGCGTTCTCCACGTGCGGGCGCACCTCGGCCAGGTCCTGGTGCCGCTCGGGCAGCTCCAGACCGAAGTCGTAGAGCCAGATCCGGCCGTCGACGCGCTCCACCTCGTACGGGTGCTCGTCGACCACCTTCACGCCGAGCGAGTGCAGCACCGGCAGCACGGCGGAGAGCATCATCGGCTCGCCGTACCGGTAGACCTTGAACCGCACGTCCATCGCGTCGTCGGCGTCGGCGGCGCGGGCGGCGTACGGACGCGGCGGCGCCTGCTTGCGGAACAGGTGCATCTCCAGCTGGCCGGGCTCCTCCAGCAGCTCCAGCTTCGCCAGGTCCTTCATCGCCTCGTACGGCGTGTGCCCGTCCTTGTAGCCCTCCGGGAACGCGTCGGCGTACCGGGCGAACAGGTGCTTGGCCTGCTCGTCGCCGAGCTTGCGTTCCAGCACCAGCCGGTAGTCGTCGTCCCAGAGCCGGGTCGCGTCGGCCAGTTCCTCGGCGAGCAGGTCGGCGTCGATGTCGCCGGGCGGGTTGTTCGGGTCGGTACGCACGATGAAGTGCACCCGGGCCAGCATCGACTCGGTCACCCGCGTGGTGTAGTCGACGCCGACGCCGTTCAGCTCGCGCAGCAGGATGTCCTGCATGCGCAGGCGGTTCTGCGTGGTGAACCGGTCGCGCGGCAGGTAGATCAGGCAGGAGATGAACCGCCCGTACGCGTCGCGGCGCAGGAACACCCGCAGCTGCCGGCGGCCGGCCATCCGCAGCACGCCGATCACCGCGTGGTAGAGGTCGTCGGTCTTGATCTGGAACAGCTCGTCGCGCGGGTAGGTCTCCAGGATCTGCAACAGGTCCTTGCCGGAGTGGCTGCGCAGGCTCAGGCCCGAGCGGTCCAGCACCTCGGCGACCTTGCGCCGGACCACGGGCAGCTCCTGCACGCTGGTCCGGTAAGCGGCGGTGGAGAACAGGCCCAGGAAGCGCCGCTCCCCGACCACCTCGCCGGCCTCGTTGAAGATCTTGAAGCCGATGTAGTCGAGGTACGCCGAGCGGTGCACGGTGGCACGCGAGTTGGCCTTGGTGATGATGAGCAGGCGCTTCTCCAGCACCTTCTCGTGCGCCTCGGGCGTCATCGAGTTCAGCGACCGGGCCTCCGGCGAGTCGGAGCGCAGGATGCCCAGCCCGGTGCCGAGCACCGCCTCCAGGGCCTGCCCGCCGCGCGCGCCGTCGGTGTGGACGAGGCGATACTCGCGGTAGCCGAGGAACGTGAAGTGGTCGTGCGCCAGCCAGCGCAGCAGCTCCACCGAGTCGGTGATGTCCTTCTCCGGCACCGGCGGGCGGTTGTCCGACGTCCGGGCGGCGGCCAGCTCGTCGGCGAGCGCGAGGGCCCGCTGCCGCATCTTCGGCCAGTCCTCGACCGCCTCGCGCACGTCGGTGAGCACCCGCTGCAACTCGCGGCGCAGCGTCTCCCGCTCGGCCGGGTCGCGGACCGGGTCGATCTCGATCCGCATCCAGCTCTCGACCAGGTCACCGGCGATGGCGTCGTCCGGTTCCACGTCCGCCGAGACCTCGGTGAGCCGGCCCAGCGGCTCGCGCCGCACCACGACCAGCGGGTGCACCAGCAGGTGCACGTCCAGGTGGCGGGAGTTCAGCAGCGCGGTCACCGAGTCGACCAGGAACGGCATGTCGTCGGTGACGATCTCGACCACTGTGTGGTGCTGCTCGGCGTCCGGCTCGTGGATGCGGAGCTTCAGCTCGCCCGGCACCCGCTGCTGGGCCAGGTCCCGGTGGGCCCGGGCCGCCTCCAGCATCTCCTCGGCGGTGAAGCCGATCAGCTCCTCGTCCGGCGCGAACCGCCAGAAGCGGTCCACCAGTGTGGCCGCGTCGTGGTCGTCGCCGGCCAGCGCGACCGCCTGGGCGACCAGCCGCTCCGCGTTGGGAACGGGCTCGTCCAGCTCGGCGTCCTCCGACTCGTCGGCCAGCGCCTGCGCAGGCAGGCCCAGGTCGTAGAGGGTGTCGATGCTGGAACCGGTCATCCCGGTCACCCCTGTGTCGAGACGGCTGAAACCGTCTCCGTCGGTCGCCGAATCGAAGCTGTCGTCGTCCCGGCCGGTGTCAGCCTGCCGGAGGTCGGGTCCCGGTTTGATCGCCGGACGCCGGTCCATCGGTGCCACTCCCCTCGACCCACCGCGTTGTGGGTCACTCTGCCGCCCAGCCTAGGCCCTACCGCGTGGTACCTCCCGCGGCGGACCACTGGCCGGACGTCCGGATCGGGACTCTGTCCTTTCACCCGTTGCGGGTCTGTGGTCGGCCGCTCGCGGAGTACCCCGACTGGCGATGTTCATCACACTGCCACACGCTGCTTCTCGCGCTGCCGGAGGCCGTGGCGGGGCGGTGGCGAGCGCCGGGCCGTACTAGCGTGCAGGGCAGTTGAGCACCGGAGGGACCGCTTCATGCCCGTGTCGTACCCCGTCCGCCCCCACCGCCACACCCGTCACCGCGTCCTCGCGACGCTGGCCGCCGTGCTGGTCACAGCCGGCGCGCTGACCGGATGCTCCGGGGACGACGGCCCGGAGACGGCCGTCGAGGCGTTCCTCGGCGGCTGGCGCTCCGGCGACCTGCAGGCGGTCGGCTTCGTCGAGCCGACCGGCGCGCGGCTGCCCGCCGCCGAGGTGACCAAGCAGATCCAGGCGCTCACGGGCGCGCTCGCGGCCGACCCGCCGGAGCTGGCACGCACCGGCGACATCACCACCAAGGGGGACGTCGCCACCGCCCGGGTCAAGGTGAGCTGGGCGCTGCCCGGCGGCGGCACCTGGGCCTACGAGAATCCGGTACGCCTCAAGCGCGGCGGCGACGACAAGTGGCAGGTGATCTGGGAGCCGTCGGTGGTGCACGAGAAGCTGGAGAGCGGTGACAAGATCGCGCTGCGGCGGGAGCCGGCGGAGCGCGCCGGTGTGCTGGACGCGGCCGGTCAGCCGATCGTCGCGCCGCGCCCGGTGGTCCGGGTGCAGCTCGTCCCCGGCGAGGTCGACGACGTCCCCGGCATGGTCCGGAAGCTGGACGCCGCGTTCAAGGCGATCCGGCCCGCGCTCACCCCGCCGGTCGACCTGGGCGACCTGCCGAAGCGGCTCAAGGAGGCGAAGCCCGACGGGCTGGTCGAGGTGGTGACGCTGCGCGACGAGGCGTACCGGCAGATCAAGCCGCGCATCTACGACCTGCCCGGCACCCGGTTCGCCTCCGAGCAGCTCATGCTGGCGCCGACCCGCGAGTTCGCCCGGGCGCTGCTCGGCTCGGTCGACCAGGCCACCGCCGACGACCTCCAGGCCCACCCCGACCGGTACGCGCGCGGCGACCTGGTCGGCCACGGCGGCCTCCAGGGCCGGTACGACGAACGGCTGCGCGGCGTCCCCGGCGTCACCGTGATCACCGAGCGGACCACGCCGGACGGCAAGGTGGAGCCGACCGGCACCGAGCTGTTCCGCAGCGACCCGAAGCCCGGGCAGCCGGTGAAGACCACCATCGACGCGGCCACCCAGAACGCGGCCGACGCCGCGTTGCGCGGGCAGACCCGCCGCTCTGCCCTGGTCGCCGTGCGGATCAGCGACGGTGCGGTGCTGGCCGCCGCGAACGGCCCGGGCGCGGCGGGCGACAACCTCGCCTTCACCGCCCAGGTGCCGCCCGGCTCGACGTTCAAGATGGTCAGCGCGCTCGGCCTGCTCGACCGGGGCGCGGTGACCCCGCAGACGACAGTGGACTGCCCGAAGACGTCGACGGTCGAGGGCCGGGTCTTCAAGAACTCGGACAACTTCGAGCTGGGCGCGGTGCCGTTCGCCACCGACTTCGCCAAGTCGTGCAACACCGCGTTCACCGCGCTGGCGCCGAAGCTCGGCCCGGACGGGCTGGCGCAGGCCGGCCGTACGCTCGGCCTGGAGGCCGCGTGGGATCTCGGCGCCGACGCGTTCACCGGCAAGATCTCCGCCAACGGCTCGGCCACCGAGCAGGCCGCCGCCGCGATCGGCCAGGGCACCACGCTGGTGAGCCCGGTGGCGATGGCGAGCGCCACGGCGGCGGTGGCCCGGGGCAAGTTCGAGCAGCCCAAGTTGCTGCTCGACCCGGCGCCGGCCAAGCCCGCGCCGGCCGGCGAGGCGCTCAAGCCGGAGTCGGTGGCGGCGCTGAAGTCGATGATGCGCGGGGTGGTCACCTCGGGCAGCGGCAGCGCGCTGGCGGACGTGCCGGGCGAGCCGGTGCACGGCAAGACCGGCACCGCGGAGTACGACAACAACCCGGCGCACACGCACGCCTGGTTCGTCGGCTGGCAGGGCGACGTGGCCTTCGCCGTCTTCGTCGAGCAGGGCGGGGCGGGCTCGAAGGTGGCGGCGCCGATCGCCGAGAAGTTCCTGCGCGGCCTCGCCGCGAGCTGAGCGGGTCCCGCACCGCCCGGCTGTGAGCCGAGCCCGGCCCGGCCGGGCGGCGCGCTGAGGCGTACCGGTCAGGCGATGTCGATGCCGGAGCGGGCCGGGTCCGGCTCGTCTCCGGCGGGTGCGCGGCGCAGCAGGCCGGGCCCCAACGGGTCCTCGCCGAGGTCGTCGCCGACGGTCGGGGCGGGGCCGATCGGCTCCACCGCGACCGCCGGCGCCGGTACCGCTGCCGGGGCGGGCAGCGGCTCGGGCTCGGGCCGGCTGTCGGCGGTGCGGGGCGCCGGCGCGACCGGCCCGGCCGGCAGCAGCCGGGGTGGCACGGCGCCCGGCGCGACGACCGGGGCGAGCCCGGCCACCACCGTGTTCACGATCTCGGCCGCGTACGCCCCGTCCGGGTCGTAGTCGGGGTCGAAGACGGTCAGCTCGACGCCGAGGCAGTGCGGGGTGTCGACCAGCCCGGCGAGCAGGATCTCCAGCTCGGCGAAGGCGATACCGCCCGGGTCGGGCGCGTCCACGGCGGGCATCACCGCCGGGTCGAGCACGTCCACGTCGATGTGCACCCAGTAGCCGGCGCAGTCGACGAGCTGCTCGTGCGCCCACTGGGCGGTCCGGGCGGCGCCCTCGGCGCGCAGCGCCGGCACCGGCCGGGTGGTGATGCCGGCGGCCTGGAGGTCGAGCCGGTACTCGTCCTGCGCGCGGATGCCGAGCACCACCACGTCGATGTCCCGGAAGTACGGCCGGCGGCCCTCGATCGCGGCCAGGTCGGGCTGTCCCCGGCCGGTGACCAGCGCCAGGTCCTCCCCGGCGGCGGCGCCCACGTAGGAGGCGTTGCCGGGGTGCCGGAAGTCGGAGTGGCCGTCGACGAAGACCAGCCCGATCCGCCCGCCGACCGCCTCGCCGAGGCGGTGCATGGCCAGCGCCGAGCCGAGCAGCACCGAGCAGTCCCCGCCGAGCACCAGCGGGAACTCGCCCCGGTCGATGATCGCGCCGATCCGGTCGGCGAGCGCCACCGAGTACGCGGAGATCTCCGGCGCGTGGCAGACGCCGTCGCCGGGCCGCCAGTCCCCCGGGTCGTACCGGGGCGGGGTGAGGCAGCCGGCGTCGCGGGCCCGCAGCCGGGCGAGCAGGCCGTGGTCGCGCAGCGCGCCGGGCGCCTTGCCGCACCCGGGGACGGAGCTCGCGGTGGGCGGGCGCAGTCCGAGGTTCGTCGGCGCGTCGAGGACGGCGATCCGGCGCATCATGGGCTCCCGTCCTCGGTGGTCGGGCGGGCCGGCGGTGCGCCGGCCCGCGCGGGTTGACTCAGAACAGCGCGCTGGCCAGGGCGCGTCGGGCGGAGGCCACGGCGGGGTCGTCCGGACCGGCGATGGTGAACAGGCCGAGCAGGTGCTGGCGTACCCGGTCCCGGTCGTCCCCGGCGGTGCGCCGGACCAGGCCGACGAGCCGCTTGTACGCCTGGTCGGCGAGGCCGCTGAGCACCTCGATGTCGGCGGCCAGCAGCTGGGCGGCCACGTCGTCGGGGGCGGCGGCCGCGGCGTCGAGGGCGCCCTGCGGGTCCGCGCCGGCCACCCGGCGGGCCAGCCCGACCTGCGCCAGGCCCGCCTCCGCCGCCGCGTCCGCGGGCGACTCGGCCAGGATCTTCCGGTACGCGGCCTCGGCCGCGTCGAGGTCACCGCTCATCAGCGCGTCGTCGGCGGCGTCGAGGCGCGGGTCCTCCGGCTCGGCGACCGTGACGCCACCGGCCTTGAGGACCGCCTGGAGCCACTGTCGCAACTGCGACTCCGGCACCGGGCCGGGGAAGGCGTCGATCGGGCGGCCGCCGACGATGGCGTACGTGGTGGGCAGCGTCTGGAGCTGGAACATCTGCGCGAGCCGCGGCTGCTGCTGCACGTCGACCCGGGCCAGCAGCCACGCTCCGCCGCCCTCGGCGGCCAGCCGCTCCAGCACCGGGGCGAACTGGTCGCTCTCCGGGTAGCCGGCGGCACCGAAGAAGACCACTACCGGTGTGGTGAGCGAGCGTTCGAGCACCTCGGACTGGATGTTCGCCTCGGTCACGTCGATCACGGCGGCGGAGCCTGCGGGGCTGCCCGGCAGCCCGGTCGGCCCAGCGCCCTGGGACGGTGTGGCGGAGGAGGTGTCGGCCGGTGCGGGGGTGCGCAGCGCGCTGAGGTCGACCGCGCCGCGGGTGAAGATCGACGAGGTGATCCGTGGGTCGCTCATGGTTGTCTAGTCTCGCACGTACGCGACGGATCTCCGACCAGCCGCGACGGCGACAGTCACCACTCTCCCCCAGCTCAGCCCGCCCGCAAGGAAGGGCCCCTTCTTAACGCCTGCGGTAGAGGAAGGGCCCCTTGTTAACAGCAGCTGTTAACAAGGGGCCCTTCCTTGCAAAAGGGGGTCAGAAGCGGGCTGGCTCGCGGTAGACGCCCCACTCGGCGCGGAGGGCGTCGCAGATCTCGCCGAGGGTGGCCTCGGCGCGGACCGCGTCGAGCATGGCGGGGATCATGTTCTCGCCGGTACGGGAGACCTCGACCATCCGCGCCACCGCGGCGGTGACGGCGGCGTCGTCGCGGGCCGACTTGCGCTCGGTCAGCACCCGGCGCTGCTCCAGCTCCACCTCGTGCGAGATGCGCAGGATCTCCAGGTCCTTGGCCACAGTGCCGGTGTGGCAGTTGACGCCGACGATCTTCTTGTCGCCCTTCTCCAGCGCCTGCTGGTAGACGAAGGCCGACTCGGCGATGTGCCCGGTGAACCAGCCGTCCTCGATGCCGCGCAGGATGCCGGAGGTCATCGGGCCGATGGTGTGCGGGCCCTCGCCGCCGAGCTGCTTGATCCGGGCGAAGATCTCCTCCGCCTCGGCCTCGATCCGGTCGGTGAGCGCCTCGACGTACCAGGAGCCACCGAGCGGGTCGGCCACGTTCGTCACGCCGGTCTCCTCCATCAGCACCTGCTGGGTACGCAGGGCGATCTCGGCCGACTCGTCGGTGGGCAGGGCGAGCGTCTCGTCGAGGGCGTTCGTGTGCAGCGAGTTGGTGCCGCCGAGCACCGCGGCCAGGGCCTCCACTGCGGTACGCACCACGTTGTTGACCGGCTGCTGGGCGGTCAGCGACACCCCTGCGGTCTGCGTGTGGAACCGCAGCCACTGCGCCTTCTCGCTGGTCGCGCCGTACACGTCACGCAGCCAGCGGGCCCAGATCCGGCGGGCGGCGCGGAACTTGGCGATCTCCTCGAAGAAGTCCACATGCGAGTCGAAGAAGAAGCTCAGGCCGGGGGCGAACGTGTTCACGTCCAGCCCGCGCGACAGGCCCAGCTCGACGTACCCGAACCCGTCGGCCAGCGTGTACGCCAGCTCCTGCGCGGCGGTCGAGCCGGCCTCGCGGATGTGGTAGCCGGAGACGGACAGCGGCTTGTACCGGGGGATCTCCCGGGCGCAGTACTCCATCAGGTCGCCGATGAGGCGCAGGTGCGGCTCGGGGTCGAACAGCCACTCCTTCTGCGCGATGTACTCCTTGAAGATGTCCGTCTGGAGTGTTCCGTCCAGGGTGGACAGGTCGGCGCCCTGCCGTTCGGCGGCGACCAGGTACATGCAGAAGACCGGCACGGCCGGGCCGGAGATGGTCATCGAGGTGGTCACGCCGGCCAGGTCGATGCCGTCGAACAGCACCTCCATGTCGGCCGCCGAGTCGATCGCGACGCCACAGTGGCCGACCTCGCCGAGCGACTGCGGGTCGTCCGAGTCGCGGCCCATCAGCGTCGGCATGTCGAAGGCGACGGAGAGACCACCGCCGCCCGCGCCGAGGATCATCTTGTAGCGCTCGTTCGTCTGCCGGGCGTTGCCGAAGCCGGCGAACTGCCGGATGGTCCAGGTCCGCCCGCGGTAGCCGGTCGGGTACAGGCCCCGGGTGTACGGGAACTCGCCCGGCCAGCCGATCCGCTCGAACCCGGGGTACGCGGTGTCCTCCGGCGGGCCGTACACCGGCTCGACCGGCAGTCCGGACAGCGTGGTGAAGTCCGCGTCGCGCTTGCGGGCGGCGTCGTAGCGGGCCTGCCAGCGGGCCCGACCGGCGGCGATCTCGTCAGCGTCCATGCGCGGAGCTCCTTCTCAAGTCGTCGTCCCGAGTCCGAGTGTAGAGCGAGATCCTGAACGATCCTTAAGGGCTCGCGTACCGGCCGGTAACCGGGCGGCCTCCCCCACCGGAGCGACCCATCACCGTCGATCCGCAGGTCAGGGCCCTGTCTCACGTGGCGGACGGCTGCCCGGCACAGCCTCCCGCCGAGGCGGCTCCCGTGCCACACTCCCGCCGTGGGCAATCGAATCGCGACCCGGCTGATTACCTAGGCGGCGTACGCCTCGCGTGCGTCGCCGGCCAAGCCAACCTGTCGGCTCGTCCCTGTGAGGCCCCCGTGAGCGTGTCCGCATCCACCCCCGCAACAGTCGATCTTCCCTCCGCCCCCGGCCGCCGCCCGCACGACGAGCCCGCCGGTGAGCACGGCACGCCGTGCACGATGGTGGTCCACCTCGGCGTGGGTCACTCCACGACCGGGCTGCTCAAGGTGCTGTCCGTGCTGCACTCCCGCCGGGTCGCCGTGTCACACGTCCAGTACGTGCAGTGCCCCGACCGGTCCGCGGTGATGATCGTGGAGTGCTCCCCCGCCACGGCGCCGATGGAGACGGTCCGCAAGAGCGTCGCGAACGCCGTACCGGTCGTCAGCGTCAGCGTGCACAGCGCGCCGGCCCGCGACGGCGTCCGGCGCCTCCGGTCGGGCCGCGCCACCCACAGGTGATCGTCAGCCGGTGGGTTCCGGGCCGCCGGCGCGCATGACGTCCCGCGCGGTGAGTGCCACGTGCAGCGACAGGCGCCGCTCGCTCGAATCCAGGTCGACGCCGAGCACCCGCTCGATCAACTCCAACCGCTGGTAGAGCGCTGATCGCGACAGCGACATCGCGTCCGCCGCGCGCCGCTTGTTGCGCCCCTCCACGAGGTACGTCTCCAGCAGCGCGACGTGGTTGGTGCCGTGGCGCTGGTCGTAGGAGAGCAGCGGGCCCAGCTCGCGCTCGACGAACGTCTGCAGGCGCACGTCGTCGCGCAGCAGGTACAGCAGTCCCCGGAGGCGGACGTCGTGCAGCCGGTAGAACGGGCGCGGCTCGGCGGTGTGCACGGTCGCGTCGGCGACCTGCGCCGCCTCGACCAGTGAGCGCCGGGCCAGGTCGAGCGTCCGGACCACCGATCCGGCGGCGACCACGACGTCCGATCCGGCCCGGTGGCCCGCCCGGGTGAGCGCGGCGGACAGGCTCCCCAGCGCGGCCTCGTCGGAGCCGGTGCCGTCGAGCGCGACGAGGAGGGTGACGCCGGTACCGCCGGCCGCCTCGTCCACGTCGCCGACGAGCGCGGCGAGCCCGCACTCGCGTACCGCCGTCTCGACCGCGTCGAGCAGTTCCCGCCGGCGCGCGTTCGCCTCGCCGCCACCGGCCTGGACCGGCCGGCGCCGCCGGACCACGACGCCGAGCAGCAGTCGCTGCTCCAGCACGACACCGAGCCCGCGCGCCCGCAGCGCCACGTCCCGGGTGGGCGCCGAGTGGTTGACGATGCTCAGCAGCAGGCTGCTGCGTGCCTGCCGCTCGACCGACGACGAGTCCCGGGCGACGAGCTGGTTCAGGGCGATGGTGGACGCGGCGCGTTCCAGCAGCACACGCGTGCGGGCCGGCGGCTCCTGGTCGCACAGCAGCACCAGCCGCCCCCACCGGTTTCCGCGCGCCTCGACGCTCGTCACCAGCCAGCCCGAGCGGGGCTCGTAGCCGGTGCCGGACGGGACCTCGACCGCGCGGGAGCGGGTCTCCCAGCGGTCGAGCAGCTCCTCGGCGGTCAGCGGGCCGGTCTCGTACGCCAGCACCTGGTGGGCGAGGTTCTCCAGCACGGCGGGACGCCGGGACAGGCGGGTGACCTCGCGGAGCACCTGCCGGGGCTCGGCGCCCTCCACCGACAGCTCGGTGAAGATGCGGTGGATCTCGTCCTTCGCGAGCAGGTCGGCCGTCTGCTCCTCGACGATCACCGAGTGGACCACCTCGGTGACCGCGACGAACCGCATCTCGCGCCGGAGTGCGATGAGGGGCAGGTTCCGGCTGCGGGCGTGCTCGACCAGCCCGGCCGGCAGGGTGCCGCCGAACCGGCGGCCCAGCTCGACCACCACCCCGGCCACCCCGACGGCCGCCAGGCCGTCGATCCACCGGCGCAGCCCGTCGTCGTCGGGGGGCAGGCCGATGCCGGTGGTCAGGACCAGCTCGCCGCCGCGGAGCAGGTCGGCGATCTCGGGGATCTCGGCGACGTGCACCCAGCGCACCGGCGCGTCCAGCCGGTCCCGGCCCGCCAGGACGCGCGGCCCGGCCTGCTGCAACGCCGGTAGTTCGAGCACGTCGCGGACCGTCATCGGCATCGGAGCGCCTCCCCCTCTCCTCCGGCGCACAGTATGTGCGCTTCCCGCGGACGGGAACGACACAGTGCCCATTGCCCGGACCTGGGGAAGCACAGATGATCCCGGGCATGACCCAGACAGCACCCGGCACCGTGCCCGCTCCCGTCCCGCTGGAGCGGGTGACCCACTGGATCGACGGCAAGCCGTTCGCCGGCGTCACCGAGCGTACGGCCCCAGTTTACGATCCGGCGCTGGGCGCGATCCGGACGGAGGTGCCGCTGGCCTCGGTCGACGAGGTGGACCAGGCCGTCGCCTCGGCCGCCGCCGCGTTCGCCTCCTGGCGGACCTCGTCGCTGACCAAGCGCACCCAGGTGCTGTTCGCGTTCCGGGAGCTGGTCAACCAGCACAAGCAGGAGCTGGCCGAGCTGATCACGGCCGAGCACGGCAAGGTCGTCTCCGACGCCCTCGGCGAGGTCACCCGCGGCCTGGAGGTCGTGGAGTTCGCCTGCGGGATCCCGCACCTGCTCAAGGGCGGCTACTCCGAGGGCGTGTCCACGAACGTGGACGTCTACTCGATCCGCCAGCCGGTCGGCGTCTGCGCCGTCATCTCCCCGTTCAACTTCCCGGTGATGGTCCCGATGTGGTTCGTGCCCATCGCCATCGCGGCCGGCAACACGGTCGTGCTCAAGCCCAGCGAGAAGGACCCGTCGGCGTCGCTGCTCGTCGCCCGGCTCTGGGAGCAGGCCGGCCTGCCCGCCGGTGTGTTCAACGTCGTCCACGGCGACAAGGTCGCCGTGGACCGGCTGCTGGAGCACCCCGAGGTCAAGGCGGTGTCGTTCGTCGGCTCCACGCCGATCGCCCGGTACGTGTACGAGACCGGCACCCGCAACGGCAAGCGCGTCCAGGCCCTCGGCGGCGCGAAGAACCACATGGTGGTGCTGCCGGACGCCGACCTCGACCTGGCCGCCGACGCGGCGGTCAACGCCGGGTTCGGCTCGGCCGGCGAGCGGTGCATGGCGATCTCGGCCCTGGTGGTCGTCGAGCCCGTCGCCGACGACCTGGTGGCCCGGATCCGCGAGCGCATCGCCACGCTGAAGGTCGGTGACGGGCGGCGCTCCTGCGACATGGGCCCGCTGGTCACCCGGGAACACCGCGACCGCGTCGCGTCGTACCTCGACGCGGGTGCCGAGGCCGGCGCCGAACTGGTGGTGGACGGCCGCGAGGTACGCGTCGACGGCGACGAGTCCGGGTTCTGGCTCGGGCCGAGCCTGCTGGACCGGGTGTCGCCGGAGATGAGCGTCTACACCGACGAGATCTTCGGGCCGGTGCTGTCAGTCGTCCGCGTCGGCAGCTACGACGAGGCGCTCGCGCTGGTCAACGCCAACCGGTACGGCAACGGCACGGCCATCTTCACAAACGACGGCGGCGCGGCCCGGCGCTTCCAGAACGAGGTCGAGGTGGGCATGGTCGGCGTCAACGTGCCGATCCCGGTGCCGATGGCCTACTACTCCTTCGGCGGCTGGAAGGACAGCCTCTTCGGCGACTCGCACGCCCACGGCGCCGAGGGCGTGCACTTCTTCACCCGCGGCAAGGTCGTCACCTCCCGGTGGCTCGACCCCAGCCACGGCGGCATCAACCTCGGCTTCCCCGAGAACGTCTGAGCAGCGGAGAGAGAACGCCGATGAGCAGCAGCGCACAGCGCACCTACGAACTCGACCGCGCCCACGTCTTCCACTCCTGGTCCGCCCAGTCGCTGCTCGACCCGATGGTGGTCGAGCGCGCCGAGGGCTCGTACTTCTGGGACGGCGACGGGAACCGCTACCTGGACTTCTCGTCGCAGCTCGTCAACACCAACATCGGCCACCAGCACCCGGTGGTGGTCGCGGCGATCCAGGAGCAGGCGGCCCGCCTGTGCACGATCGCGCCGTCCTACGCCAACGACGTTCGCGGCGAGGCGGCCCGGCTGATCACCGAGCTGACCCCGCCCGGACTGGACAAGGTGTTCTTCACGAACGGCGGCGCGGACGCGATCGAGCACGCCGTCCGGATGGCCCGGCTGCACACCGGCCGGCCGAAGGTGCTGTCGCAGTACCGCAGCTACCACGGCGGCACCCAGACCGCGGTGAACCTCACCGGCGACCCGCGCCGCTGGCCCAGCGACAACGGCACCGCCGGGGTGGTGCACTTCTTCGGCCCGTTCCTGTACCGGTCGGAGTTCGGCGCCACGACCGAGGAGGAGGAGTGCGCGCTCGCGCTGCGCCACCTCGAACGCGTCGTGGAAATGGAGGGCCCGTCGACAATCGCCGCGATCGTGCTGGAGACGGTGCCGGGCACCGCAGGCATCATGCCGCCGCCGCCGGGCTTCCTGGCGGGCGTACGGGAGCTGTGCGACAGGCACGGCATCCTCTACATCGCCGACGAGGTGATGGCGGGCTTCGGGCGTACCGGCGCCTGGTTCGCGCTGGACCACTACGGCGTGGTGCCCGACCTGATCACCTTCGCCAAGGGCGTGAACTCCGGTTACGTCCCGCTCGGCGGTGTGGTGATCGCCGAGCACGTGGCCGAGACGTTCGCCACCCGTGCCTACCCCGGCGGCCTGACCTACTCCGGTCACCCGCTGGCCACCGCCGCCGCCGTCGCGACCATCAACGTGATGCGGGACGAGCGGATCGTCGAGAACGCCGCCACGATCGGCGCCGACGTGCTGGGTCCGGGGCTGCGCGAGCTGGCCGAACGGCATCCGAGCGTCGGCGACGTACGCGGGCTCGGGGTGTTCTGGGCACTGGAACTGGTACGCGACCGCGAGACGAAGGAGCCGCTGGCGCCGTACGGGTCGTCGTCGCCGGAGATGAACGAGGTGCTGGCCGCGTGCAAGCGCGGCGGCCTGGTCGCGTTCGCGAACTTCAACCGGATCCACGTGGTGCCGCCGTGCACCGTGTCGGAGACGGAGGCCAAGGCGGGCCTGGCGATCCTCGACGAGGCGCTGACACTCGCCGACCGCCACACGGTCTGAGGCAATGCCCACCACCGCCCGCCGGGTCCACCCCGGCGGGCGGTCCCGTATCCGAGATCCGCGAGACGGCCGGCGACCCCGGTGACGCGGAGACCGACGCACCCAGAAGGTGACGAATGACTACCGTAGATCTCGCCGACCCACCGGTCACCAACCCCTTCACCGGCACCACCGGACTTCCGCGTACCTCCGAGGGCTGGATCCAGCTCGTCACCCCGGACGGGCGCCTGCACCCCGATGTCGACGCCGACCGCGACGCCCTCGGCCGCCTCACCCGTGACCTGTACCGGGGGATGCGGCTCGCGCGCCGCCTCGACGACGAGGCGTTCGCGTTGCAGCGACAGGGCGAGCTGGGCCTGTGGCTGCAGTGCCGCGGCCAGGAGGCCGCCCAGGTCGGTTCCGTGGCGGCGGTACGCGCCGACGACTACGTCTTCCCGAGCTACCGGGAGCACGCCGCGGCGCTGTGGCGCGGCATCGGCCCGGCCGACCTGCTCCGCCAGTGGCGCGGCGTCGCCCACAGCGGCTGGGATCCGGAGCCGTACTCGTTCCACATCTACACGCTGGTCCTGGCCGCCCAGCTGCTGCACGCCACCGGGTACGCCCTCGGCGTGCAGCGCGACGGCAGCGACACGGTGGTCGTGACGTACTTCGGTGACGGCGCCGCCAGCGAGGGCGACGCGAGCGAGGCCATGAACATCGCCGCCGTCAACGCCGCCCCGATGGTGTTCTTCTGCCAGAACAACCAGTGGGCCATCTCGACGCCGACGGCGTCGCAGACGCGCACGCCGATCCACCGGCGCGGCGCCGGGTTCGGCCTGCGCAGCGAGTGGGTCGACGGCAACGACGTGCTGGCGGTG
Organism: Micromonospora sp. C28ISP2-4; assembly: GCF_030519385.1. Taxonomy (NCBI): domain Bacteria; kingdom Bacillati; phylum Actinomycetota; class Actinomycetes; order Micromonosporales; family Micromonosporaceae; genus Micromonospora; species Micromonospora sp. C28ISP2-4. The sequence continues at coordinate 171,381 of NZ_JAUMKG010000002.1, forward strand.
TACGCGGTGACGTCAGCGGTGACCGGGCACGCCCGATCCGGCAACGGTCCCGCGATCGTCGAGGCCACCACGTACCGGATGGGCGGCCACAGCACCTCGGACGACCCGACCCGGTACCGCACCGACGACGAGCTGGCGGCGTGGCGGGCGCGGGACCCGCTGGCCCGGGTCGAGGCGCTCATGCGCGCCGAGGGCTGGAGCGACGAGGCGTTCCTCGGCGAGATCCAGGCCGAGGCGGACGAGTTCGCCGACCGTACCCGCCGGGAGTGCCTGGCGCTGGAGGCGCCGGACCTCGCGGACGCCTTCGCCACGGTGCTGGCCGACGTGCCCCCGCTCCTGCGGGAGGAGCGCGACGCGTTCGTCGCCTACCGCGCCTCCTTCCTCGACTGATGGCGCCCCGATCGGAGAACTCGTTCATGCTCACCCTCTGTCAGGCACTGAACAGCGGCCTGCGCCGCGCCATGGAGGACGACGACAAGGTCCTCCTGATGGGCGAGGACGTCGGCCGGCTCGGCGGCGTCTTCCGGGTCACCGACGGTCTCCAGAAGGACTTCGGCGAGGCCCGGGTGGTGGACACCACGCTCGCCGAGTCCGGGATCATCGGCACCGCCATCGGGCTGGCGCTGCGCGGCTACCGCCCGGTCTGCGAGATCCAGTTCGACGGCTTCGTCTACCCCGCGTTCAACCAGATCGTCTCCCAGCTCGCAAAGATGCGGGCCCGCACCGGCGGCCGTACCGCCCTTCCGGTGGTGGTGCGTATCCCGGTCGGTGGCGGCATCGGCGCGGTGGAGCACCACAGCGAGTCGAACGAGGCGTACTTCGCGCACACCGCCGGGCTGCGGGTCGTCTACTGCGCCAGCCCCGACGACGCGCACTGGATGATCCGCCAGGCCGTCGCCGGTGACGACCCGGTCATCTTCTACGAGCCGAAGCGCCGCTACTGGGTCAAGGGCGAGGTGACCCACGCCGGACCGCCGCTGCCGCTGGACCGCGCCCGGACCGTGCGGCCCGGCACCGACGTGACGCTGCTGACGTACGGCGGCACTGTGGCCACCTGCGTCGCCGCCGCCGAGGCGGCAGCACAGGAGGGACGCGACATCGAGGTGGTCGACCTGCGGTCCATCTCCCCACTGGACGTGACGACCATCGAGGAGTCCGTCCGCCGTACCGGCCGGGCGGTGGTGGTCCACGAGGCGCCCACGTTCGCCGGGTTCGGCGCCGAGGTCGTCGCGCAGGTGACCAGCCGTTGCTTCTACTCGCTGGAGGCGCCGGTCGAGCGGGTCGGCGGCTTCAACCTGCCGTACCCGCCGGCGAAGGTCGAGGAGGAGTACCTGCCCGACCTGGACCGGATCCTCGACGCCGTCGACCGCGTCCTGGCCGCGTGAAGGGAGAGGTACCCGTGACCGTTCAGCAGTTCCGCCTGCCCGACGTGGGCGAGGGCCTCACCGAGGCCGAGATCGTCACCTGGCGGGTCGCCCCGGGCGATCCGGTCCGCCTCAACGACGTCCTGGTGGACATCGAGACCGCCAAGGCCGTGGTCGAGCTGCCCAGCCCGTACGCCGGTGTGGTGGACCGCCTGCTCGCCGAGGAGGGGCAGACCGTCGACGTCGGCTCGCCCATCATCGCGATCCGGGTGGCGGGCGACGGCCCCGCGGCCCCGCCCGCCGACGAGCCCGCGGCCCCGCCGCCGGACGCCGACGAGCCGGCGGCGGAGCGTACCGCTGTGCTCGTGGGCTACGGCGTGTCCGCCCAGGCGCGGACCCGCCGGCCACGTCGCGGGACGCCGTCCACCCGCCCGGCCGACACCTCCCGCCCGCCGCACACGTCCCGGCCGCCGGTGCTCACCAAGCCGCCGCTGCGCAAGCTCGCGAAGGACCTCGGCGTGGAACTGGCGGAGGTACGCGGCAGCGGCCCCGGCGGCCGGATCACGCGTCAGGACCTGCTCGACCACACCACCGGCCCGGCGCCGGCGGCCGACCACCGGCGGGACGAGCGCACTCCCGTCCGCGGGGTGCGCAAGGCGACCGCCGCCGCCATGGTCGCCAGCGCGTTCACCGCGCCGCACGTCACGGAGTTCCTCACCGTCGACATGACCGGCACCGTCGAGTTCGTGGACCGGCTGAAGCAGGACCCGGCCTTCCAGGGGGTGAAGGTCAGCCCGCTGCTCGTGGCGTCGCTCGCGGTGCTGGACGCCGTCCGCCGGTACCCGGACGTCAACGCCCGCTGGGACGAGGAGAACCAGGAGATCGTCCGGTTCGCCGACGTCAACCTGGGCATCGCCGCCGCGACGCCGCGCGGCCTGCTGGTGCCGAACGTCAAGGCCGCGCAGAACCTTCCGGTACGCGATCTCGCGGTCGCCCTGAACGAGCTGGCGGCCACCGCGCGGGAGGGCCGCACCCGTCCCGCCGACCTGTCCGGCGGAACGATCACCATCACCAACATCGGGGTGTTCGGTGTGGACGCCGGCACCCCGATCCTCAACCCGGGTGAGGCGGCGATCCTCTGCCTCGGCGCGCTGCGCCGGATGCCGTGGGTGGTCGACGAGCAGGTCGTCCCCCGGTGGACGGTGCAGTTGTCGCTGTCGTTCGACCACCGGCTGGTGGACGGCGAACTGGGCAGCCGGGTGCTCGCCCACGTCGGGCGGTTCCTGGAGGACCCGCTGTGGGGCCTGGCCTGCGCTGAGGCCCCGGTAGCCGGACGGCGCGTGGACGGACAACGGGTCCGTCCACGCGCCGCAGTTCGTCCGATGCCCCTCTCACTGGAGGTCCGCCGGAGGGCGGCCGCGTACGCCTCAGCCGGCCGTGGTGCCGCCGTCGAGGACGAGCGTGTGGCCCGTGATCATCCGCGCCTCGTCGCTGGCGAGGAACACCACAGCGTCGGCGGAGTCGCGCGGCGTCGCCATGCGGCCCAGCGGGATCGACGCCCGGAAGTTCTCCCGGGCGCTGTCCGGCACGTCCCCCATGCCGCCCAGGAACGCCGAGAGCATCGGCGTCTCGGTGGCCGCCGGGGCGATCGCGTTGACCCGGATGCCGTGCGGAGCCAGCTCCAGTGCCAGCGCCTTCATCAGTCCGATGACGCCGTGCTTGGCGGCGGTGTACGGCGCGTACCGGGGGCGGGCGATGACCGCCTGGAGCGACGCGGTGAACACGATCGCGCCGCCACCGGCCTCGATCAGCGCGGGCGCGGCGGCCTGCGCGGTCCAGAACGCCCCCTTGAGGTTCACGTCGACCACGCGGTCCAGCGTCGCCTGGTCCACCTCGTCGACCGGGCCGGTGAACGGCGTACCGGCGTTGGCGTGCATGAGGTCGAGCCGGCCGAACCGCTCGACGGCGGTCTCCACGGCGGCGCGGCAGTCAGCGGCCCGGGTGACGTCGCACGCCACGCCGACCACGGCGGACCCGAACCCGGCGGCCGCCTCGGCGGCGCGGTCGCCGTCGAGGTCGGCGATGACCACGCGCGCGCCCTCCTCGACGAGCCGGCCGACGGTGGCCAGTCCGATGCCGCTGGCGCCTCCGGTGACGACGGCGACGCGGTCAACCAACCTCATGTGCTGCTCCTGTTGAATCGGTCCAGGAGGTCGCCGCTCAGGGTGGGCACCGCGGACAGCAGCCTCTGGGTGTAGGGGTGCCGGGGGTCGGAGTAGATCGAGTCGGTCTCACCCGTCTCGACGATCCGGCCCTGGTTCATCACCGCGATCCGGTCGCAGAGGTACCGGACGACGGACAGGTCGTGGGAGACCAGGATCAGGGTCAGCTTGAACTGCTCGGCCAGGTCGGTGAGCAGGTTGAGGATCTGCGCGCGCACCGAGACGTCGAGCGCGCTGACCGGCTCGTCCCCCACGATGACCTTCGGCCCGGCCGCGAGGGCGCGGGCGATCGCGATGCGCTGCCGCTGGCCGCCGGAGAACTGGTGCGGGTAGCGGGTCACCGCCTCCTCGGGCAGGCCCACCGAGTGCATCAGCTCGGCCACGCGGGCCCGGTGGTCGCCGGGCAGGCGCAGCGCGCGCATCGGCTCCGCGATGATGTCCGCGACGCGCATGCGCGGGTTCAGCGACGACATCGGGTCCTGGAGCACCATCTGCACGTCGCGGCGCAGGAACCCGAGCCGCCGCTCCGGTACGCCGCTGATCCGCTGCCCCTGGTAGAACGCGGTGCCGGACGTGGGCTGGTCGAGGGCCATGAGGATGCGCGACAGCGTGGACTTGCCGGAGCCGCTCTCCCCCACGATGCCGAACGCCTCGCCCTCGTGGACCTGCACGCTCACGCCGTCGAGCGCGCGGATCGGCTGGCCCGGCGTACGCAGCGACCGCCGCGGGGCGCGGTACTCGCGCACCACGTCGACGGCTTCCAGCAACGGGGTGTTGGTCATGCGCTGGCCTTCCCGCTTCCTAGGGGCTGGTCGCTCTCGATCGGGTGGTGACAGGCCGCCCGCTGGGTGCTGCCGGGCGGCGCGGTCAGCAGCGGCACGGTCGCGCAGACGTCGTCGGCGCGCGGGCAGCGGTTGCGGTACACGCAGCCGGTGGGGAACGACCCGAGCGACGGGACGCGGCCCGGGATGGTGGACAGCCGGCCACTGCCGTCGGTGCTCTCCAGCACCGTGGACGCCCGCAGGCCCGCCGTGTACGGGTGCCGGGGCGAGTCGAACACGGTGGCCACGTCGCCGTGCTCGACGATCGAGCCGCCGTACATGACGAGCAGTTCCTCGCAGATGCTGGCGACGACCGGCAGGTCGTGCGTGATGAGCAGCAGCGACGCGCCCTCCTCGCGCACCAGCGTGTCCATCAGCCGCAGCATCTCCGCCTGCACCGTCACGTCCAGCGCCGTGGTGGGCTCGTCCGCGACCAGCACGGCCGGGTCGCACGCCAGCGCGATGGCGAGCACGACGCGCTGGCGCTGGCCGCCGGAGAGCTGGTGCGGGTACTTGCGCGCGGTCCGGTCGGGCTCGGGCAGCTGGACCCGTTCGAGCAGTTCGACGGCGCGGGCGGAGGCCGCCGCGCGGTTCATCCCCTTGTGCAGCCGCAGCGACTCGGCGACCTGGTTGCCGACCCGCATCAGCGGGTTGAGCGCCGTCATCGGCTCCTGGAACACCATGGCGATGTCGTTGCCGCGGACGGCGCACATCTCCTTGTCGGACAGGTCGAGCAGGTTCCGGCCGTTGAGCAGCACCCGGCCGGTCGCCGTCACGCCGTGGGGCAGCAGGCCCATCAGCGCGAGCGCGGTCAGGGACTTGCCGCAGCCGGACTCGCCGATGAGCCCCATCCGGCGGCCCCGCCCGATCTCGAACGAGACGCCCTTGACGGCCTGGATGTCGTGGACCTTGACGACGAGGTCCTCCACCACGAGCCCGCTCACGCCGGTCACCGTCCTCTCAGCCGCGGGTCGAGGGCGTCGCGCAGCCCGTCGCCCATGAGGTTGAAACCGAGCACCGACAGGGCGATGGCCAGACCGGGCCAGACAGCGAGCATCGGCTGCACGACGAAGTAGTTCTGGGCCTCCTGGAGCATCCGGCCCCAGGTGGGCGTCGGTGGCGGCGTGCCGTACCCGAGGTAGGACAGCGCCGCCTCGGCGAGCACCGCGTGCGCGAACGACACCGACGCCTGCACGATGAGCAGGGCCGCGATGTTCGGCAGCACGTACCGCACCATGAGCACCACGCCCCGGCGGCCGTAGCTGCGCGCGGCCAGCACGAAGTCGCTCTGCAGCACCTGCATCGCGCCGGCCCGGGTGAGGCGGCCGAACACCGGGACGTTGGCGACGCCGATCGCGATCATGCCGGTGAGCGTGGAGGCGCCGAAGCCGGCCGCCAGGATGATCGCCAGCAGGATGGCCGGGAAGGCGAACACGATGTCCAGCGCCCGCATCACCGGCTCGCTGAGCCACCGGTGCCCGGTGGCGGCGAGCAGACCCAGCGGTACGCCGACCGCCGCGGCGATCGCGACGGCGACGACACCGACGAACAGTGTGGTCCGCGCGCCGACGAGGAGCTGGCTGACGATGTCCCGGCCGAAGTGGTCGGTGCCGAGCCAGTGGTCCCCGCCCGGGGAGAGCAGCGTCTGGGACGGGTCGACCCGGGTGGGGTCGTACGGCGTCCAGAGGAACGACACCAGCGCGGTGAGGACGACCAGACCCACCAGGCCGGCGCCGATCACCAGCGTCAGGTTCCAGCGGCGGCGCGGCTTGACGGTGCCGGACGCGACGACGTCGGCGGTGGCGTCCGGTGGGGCGTCGGCGACCGATGTCATGCCTTGCTCCTCAGCCTGGGGTCGACCGCGTGGTACACCACGTCGACGACGAAGTTGATCAGAAGCACCGCGGCCGTCAGCACCATCACGGTGCCCTGCACCTTCAGCAGGTCGCGGTTGCCCACGTCCTGCAGCAGCATCCGGCCGAGACCGGGCAGGCCGAAGACGTTCTCGATCACGACGGTGCCGATGAGCAGCGTCGCGAGCTGCAGACCGAGGACGGTGATGACCGGGATGGCCGCGTTGCGCAGCGCGTGCCGGGTCAGCGCCTGCGAACGGCTGAGGCCCTTGGCCCGCGCGGTCTGGATGAAGTCCTCCTGCATGACCTCGACCACCGCGGACCGGACGTAGCGCATCAGGATCGCGCCCTGGGCCACGCCCAGGACGAGCGCCGGCATCAGCAGGGCCTGGACGGCGCCGCCGACGTCGTCCCATCCGGTGAACCCGCCGGCGGGCAGCCACTGCAACTTCACCGCGAACACGGTGATGAGCAGGATGCCGAGCCAGAACGACGGAACGGCGATACCGACCTGGCTGAGCGCGGACAGCGCCGTCCCGATCGCGGTACGGCTCTTGACCGCGGCGAGGATGCCCAGCGGCACGGCGATGAGCAGTGCCAGCGTCATCCCGGCCAGGATGAGCGGCACCGTGACGCCGAGCTTGTCGGCGATCTCCGAGCCGACCGACACTCCGCTGAGCGGCGAGATGCCGAAGTCACCGCGGATCAGGCCGCCGGCCCAGTCGAGGTACCGCTCGGCGAACGGCCGGTTCGTCCCGAACTGCTCCCGCAGCGCCTCCAGCGCCTCCGGCGTGGCGTTCACGCCGAGCATCGCCTGCGCCTGGTCGCCCGGCAGCAGCGCCAGCATCGTGAAGACGAGGATGGACGCGGCGAACAGCGATACCGCGAGGATGGCCAGCCGCCGGACGAAGTAGATCACCATGCGTGTGTGCTCCCACTCCGAGTCATGGCCTGATCATCACCATCTTGGTCACGGTCAGCTCCTCCATGGCGAAGCGCGGTCCCTCCCGGCCGATGCCGGAGTCCTTGACGCCGCCGTACGGCATGTTGTCGGCGCGGAAGCCGGGCACCTCGTTGACCAGCACACCACCGACGTCGAGGCGGCGCACGACGTCGAGCGCGACCGCCAGGTCACGGGTGAAGACGGCGGCCTGAAGCCCGTAGCGGGACCGGTTGACCAGCTCGACCGCCGCGTCCATGTCCGGCACCGACCGGACGCAGACCACCGGACCGAAGATCTCCTCCGCCCAGCACTCGGCGTCCTCGGGGACGTCGACGAGCACCGTCGGCTGCAGCACCCGGCCCCGCGCCGTACCGCCGGCCAGGCAGCGCGCCCCGGCGGCGACCGCCCGGTCCACCCACGAGTGGACCCGCTCGGTGGACGCCTCGTCCACCAGGGCGGACACGCGGGTGTCGGCGGAGCGGGGGTCGCCGGTGGTGACTGTGGCCAGCAGTGGCCGGAGGCGTTCCAGCAGCGCCTCGCGGACCGGCTCCTCGACGATCACCCGCTGCACGCTGATGCACGCCTGGCCGGAGGCGTAGAACCCGCCGCGTACGACCGCTTCGGCGGCCCGGTCGAGGTCGGCGTCGCGGCCGACGACGAGCGCCGCGTTGGACCCGAGTTCCAGCAGCACCTTGCGCGGGGCCGCGGCGCGGGCGATCTGGTGGCCGACGTGCGCCGACCCGGTGAAGGACACGGCGGCGACGCCGGGGTGCGTGGTCAGGAGCTTGCCGACCTCGACGCCACCGGTGACGAGCTGGACCCCGGCGGCCGGGCAGCCCGCCCGGCGGAACAGGTCGACGAGCACCAGCGTGGCCAGCGGCGTGTTCGGCGCCGGCTTGACGATCACCGGGCAGCCGGCCGCTACCGACGGCGCGACTTTGTGGGCGGCCAGCAGCAGCGGGTAGTTGAACCCGGTGATGCCGACGACGACGCCGACCGGGCGGCGTACCCAGAAACCGAGCATGCCCTCGCCGGCCGGCTGCATGTCCAGCGCCACCGTCTCGCCGGTGAGGTGCCCGACCTCCTCGGCCGCCGTCTCCAGCGTGACGAGCGTGCGGGCGACCTCGACCCGGCAGTCGACGAGCGGCTTGCCGGTCTCCAGGACCAGCAGTTCGGCCAGCGAGTCGGCGCGGGCGCGCACCTCGGCGGCGACAGTCGTCAGGATCGCGCGCCGCCGGTGGCCGGGCAGGCCGGCCATCTCCGCGGCGACCTCCCGCGCGGCGTCGACAGCCGCCTCGGCGTCGGCGGCGGCGCCCCACGGCGCCTGGGTAACGGTGCTGCCGTCGTACGGGAAGCGCACCGGCGCGGTCTGCGCGGTGGTGGTCCAGCCGGCGCCGATCGGCAGGCCGGTGGGCAGCGCGGTCAGCAGCTCCTGCGCGGTCACGACGCCGCACCCGCCCGGGCGCCGGTGGCCCCGGTGAGGAAGGCCAGCGCCGCCTCGGCGTAGACCTTCGTCTTGCGGACGATGTCGTCGACCTCGACGTACTCGTCGGGCTGGTGGGCGATCCACTTCGGGCCCGGGCCGTACACCACGTTCGGGATGCCGCTGTCGCGCCACAGGATCGTGCCGTCGGTCGCGCCGGGCACGCCGCCGAAGACGGGCTCGGTGCCGGTGACCGAGCGGTGCGCCTCGGCCACGGCGAGCGAGACCGGGTGGTCCTCCGGGGTGACCGCGCACGGCCGGTCGTCGACGACCTCGACGGCGAAGGTGACGCCGTGCCGGGCGCCGATGGCGTCGGCGTCGGAGCGGACGCGCGCGGCGAGGGCGGCGTGGTCGACGCCGGGTACGGTCCGGCAGTCCACGCCGAGCACGGCACGGCCGGGGATGACGTTCAGCTGGTCGGCGGAGCCGGCGTCCAGGACCGTCGGGGTCAGGTACGTCAGGCCGAGGTGCACGTGCTCACCCGGGTCGGCCTGCAGCTCCTTCTGGAACCGGCCGAGCGCGGCGACCAGTTCGGCCACGGCGGGGACGGGGTTGCGGCCGTGCTGCGGCATCGCGCCGTGCGCCATCTTGCCGGTGCAGGTGACCAGCAGCCGGACGGCGCCCTTGGCGACCGCGCAGATCTCCTCCGCCTCCGGCTCGCAGACGATCGCGGCGTCCACCTCGCGGGCGAGCGCGGTGGTGGTGAAGTGCTTCGCCCCGAGCATCTGGCCCTCCTCGTCCACCAGGGCCGCCACCACGATCCGGCCCGGGAACGGCCCGGCCAGCTCGACGGCCCGGGTCGCGTGGATCATCGCGGCGACACCGGCCTTCATGTCGGCGGAGCCGCGACCGTACAGACGCCCGTCGACGATGTCGCCGCCGAACGGGTCGACGGTCCACTCCTGGGGAGAGCCTTCGGTGACGACGTCGGTGTGCCCCTCGAACATCAGCGTCGGGCCGGGCAGGCCGCCCTCCACCACCGCTACGACGTTGGGCCGCCCGGGAACCACCTCGGTGACCTCCGGCCGCCAGCCGAAGCCCCGCATGACCTGCGCGACGAGTTCCGCCACGGGCTGCTCGCTCCGCCCCTGCGCGGCGTCCCAGGTCGAGGGGATGCGGACCAGGTCCTGCGTGAGCGACACGACGGCTTGCTCGTCCACGAGATGGCCGGCGCGGAGGGAGGCGTGGGTGTCCGACGTCATGGCGTCGGAGGTTACGAACTCCGACCCCGGAGGGGAACGTCCAGTTTCCGGGTCGGCGGGGGTACCAGTCGCGGGCGGACCTGGTCTTCTACGGCCTCGGCGACCCGCCGCACCCCCTCGTCGATGCGGTCCAGCGGCATCACCTGGTACCCCAGGCGCAGGTGGTGACGTGGTGCCGGCCGGGTCGCCCAGTACGGCGCGCCGGGGTCGAGCAGGACGCCCTGCCGGCGCAGCTCGCGGGCCAGTTCCCCGGCGTCCAGCCCGGGCGGGCCGGTCAGCCACCGGGCCAGTCCGCCGCGCGGCACCGGCTGCGGTCCCCAGCGCACGTGCCGCTCGACCGCCCGCACCATCTCCTCGTACAGCCCCTGGTAGTGGGCGCGCACGCGGCGCACGTGGCGGGCCAGGTCCCGGCTGGCGATCATCTGCGCGAGGGCACGTTGCATCGGGCCGGGCGGGTGACGCAGCACGTACCGGGAGCGGGCCCGCATGGCGTCCACGAGCGCCGGGGACGCCACCACGTAGCCGAGCCGCAGCCCCGGCGCCAGCAGCTTGCTGAAGCTCCCCAGGTAGACGACGCGGTCCTCGTCGTCGAGCGCCCGCACCGCCACCGCCGGCATCCCCCGGAACGTCATCTCCGGGTCGTAGTCGTCCTCGACCACGACCGCGTCCGCCGCGCCGGCCCGGCGCAGCAGCTCCTCGCGGCGGGACGCCGACATGGTCGCGCCGGTCGGGTACTGGTGGCTCGGCGTCACGTACACGAGCTGGGCACCGTGCAGGTCGGCCGGCAGGTCCTCGACGACCAGGCCGTCCTCGTCGACCCGGCCGGGCACCACGTCGGCGCCGGCCATCTGCATGATCGTCCGCGCGTCGGGGTAGCCGGGATCCTCGACGAGCACCACGCTGCCCGGCCGGACGAGGACGCTCGCCAGCAGGTGCAGCGCGTGCGTCGAGCCCAGCGTGATCATCACCTGGTCCGGGTGGGCGGAGATGCCGCGCGCGGGCAGCACGTGCTCGCAGAGCTGACGCACCAGCTCCGGGTCGTCGGCCTGGCCGGCGTCCCCGATGACTCGGGACAGCCCGTCCTGCCGCAGCGCCTCACGCTGCGCCCGTTCCCACGCGCCGATCGGGAACATGGAGGGGTCGGGCTGGCCGACCACGAAGGGGAACGGCGCCCGCGCCCAGGCCGGATCCCGGTGCACAGGTGTGGGGGGCGGTTCCGGCAGCCGCGCCGCCCAGTCGATCGGCTGCATCGGGGAGCGGGCGGTCCGCCGCGCGGCCCGCATCCGCACCACCGCGTCGGAGGAGACGTAGAGACCGCGCCGCGGGACGGTCACGATCAGGCCCTGCTCCATGAGCCGGTCGTACGCGGTCAGCACCGTGTTCCGGGAGACGCCGAGCGCCTCGGCCAGGCGGCGCGTGCTCGGCAGCGGGCCGTCGTCGTACTGCCCGGCGAGGATGGCGTCCTCGAGCCCGGTGATGATCTGCTCGTAGAGCGGAACCGTGCTCTGCGGGTTGACCGGCAGCAGGAAATCCGCCACCTCGACCTCCCACTCCCGCGGGGGTCTCGCCTCGTCCCGTCGTCGTACGCCCTGCACACGCCCTACGCGTCCCGCTGGTACTAGCCTAGCCGGAGACCTGGACCTGTTGCGGAGGGCCCGTTCCCGCCACGCTTGGCCGGGCGATGGCAGGTGACGGTCTCCTGCACGCGGACAGGGGTGGACTCATGAGCGCCCAGCGAATCGCGCTGGTGCCCGGCGACGGCATCGGACCGGAGGTCACCGCGCAGGCGGTCAAGGCGTGCGACGCCGCCGCCCGACGGTTCGGGATCGACCTGGTCTGGGAAGACTACGAACTCGGCGCGGACTACTGGCGGATCACCGGCCAGGTCGTGCCGCCGGACGTGGAACAGGAACTGGCCAAGGCGGACGCCATTCTCTTCGGCGCCGTCGGCGACCCGTCGGTGCCGCCCGGCGTGCTCGAACGCGGCCTGGTCATCCACCTGCGGACCGCGTTCGACCAGTACGTGAACCTGCGGCCGGTCAAGCTGCTGCCAGGTGTGCCCTCGCCCATCGGCGGACTCCGCCCGGAGCAGTGCGACCTGGTGATCCTGCGGGAGAACACCGAGGGCGCCTACGTCGGCGCCGGCGGCTTCATCCACCGGGGCGGGCCGGACGAGATCGCCACCCAGGAGTCGGTGAACACCCGCAAGGGCGTCGAACGCCTCATCCGGCACGGCTTCCGGCTGGCCCTGGGCCGCCGCAAGCACGTCACGCTGGTGCACAAGGCGAACATCCTGACGTACGCCGGCGACCTGTGGCAGCGGACCTTCGAGGAGGTCGCGGCGGAGTATCCGGACATCGAGGTGGACTACGTGCACGTCGACGCGATGTGCCTCTACCTGGTGACGCAGCCGGAGCGGTTCGACGTGGTGGTCACCGACAACCTGTTCGGCGACATCATCACCGACCTGGGCGCGGCGGTGCAGGGCGGTCTCGGGCTGGCCGCGAGCGGCAACCTCAACCCGACCGGGTCGGCGCCGAGCATGTTCGAGCCGGTGCACGGCTCCGCGCCGGACATCGCCGGCCGCGGCTGGGCCAACCCCGCGGGCTCGATCCTCAGCGCCGCCCTGATGCTGGAGCACCTGGGCCACACCGAGGCGGCCCGCTGCCTGGAGGACGGCGTGAAGGCGGTGCTGCCGCGCCTGGGCGCCATGCGCGGGCCAGAGATGGGCATGTCGACCGAGGACTTCGGCGACGCGGTCGCCGCCGTCATCGGCGAGGGCGCGTACCAGGCGGACGCCCTGCCGGCGTAGCGCGGGTGTGAGCACCGGATCGGATCGTCGACGGCGGCGGGGGCGGCACCCCGCCGCCGTCGCCGTGTTGCGCGCCGAAGCACCCCGCCCGCAGGCACCGCTCCGGTCACCGCGTCTCCGCCGAACGGCTACGGCCCGTACGCCGTCGCGGGCAACCTTCGGGAACTCACGGCCGAACCCTGGCGCGACCGTCGAGGACGCATCTCACCTGGTGAGAGCGCCATCCGGGGTGGCTCGTGCCGCTGCCACGGCTCTCGGTGCCACAGTTACCGCGTGGCAGCGCGGAGCCGGACCACAGTTGACTCCTCAAGTGGCGACACCGGATGCCGGCCGGCACGGTGGTCCGACGCCGATTGGTACCTGCCGACCGCGCTGAACTGGCCCTTTTGCATCCGGTACCACGCTCCTAGTGTCCCGCCTCACAGGCTACGAGCGCCCTTGGCGTTCTTCGCGATGGGACACACGAATGAATCGGCTGAAGATAACGCTGCCCGCCGTGCTGCTCGCCACGGCGCTGGCTCTGACCGCGTGCAGTAGCGATGGTGACTCGGAGACCACCACCGGCGGTGGTTCCGGCAACGGTACGGTCACCCTCGGTGCCTACCTGGAGCCGGTGAGCCTCGACCTGACCGCCGAGGCCGGCGCCGCGATCCCCCAGGTCCTGCTCTACAACGTGTACGAGGGCCTCGTGCGCCAGAACGCGGACACCGGCGAGGTGGAGCCGCTGTTGGCCAGCGAGTGGAAGGTGTCCGACGACGGCACCAAGTACTCGTTCAAGCTCCGCGACAACGTGACCTTCCACGACGGCCAGAAGCTCACCGCGCAGGACGTGGTGTGGAGCTTCAAGCGGGTGACCGCCGAGGGCTCGACGAACCCGTTCAAGTCGCAGATGACAGTCGTGAAGACCGTCGAGGCCCCGGACGCGTCCACGGTGGACGTGACGCTGTCGCGGCCCAGTCAGAGCTGGCTGTTCGACGTCGCCGGCCGGGTCGGCGTGGTGCTCAAGGAGAACGCCACCGACCTGGGGACGAAGCCGAACGGCACCGGCCCGTTCAAGTTCGACAAGTGGAACCGCGGCGACAGCATCACGCTGGTCCGCCACGACGGCTACTGGGGTGAGAAGGCCAAGGTCGGCACCGCCGTCTTCCGGTACATCACCGACGCCAACGCGCTGAACAACGCGATGCTCTCCGGCCAGCTCGACATCGTGGCGAACATCCAGGCGCCGCAGCTGCTCGAGGTGTTCAAGGGCAACAAGCAGTTCGAGGTGGTCGAGGGCAAGACGACCGGTGAGGTCGTCCTGGCGATGAACAACGGCAAGGGCCCGCTGGCCGACGCCCGGGTGCGCCAGGCGATCCGCCACGCGATCGACCACGACGCGCTGATCAAGACCGTCTGGTCCGGGTACGGCACGAAGATCGGCAGCATGGTGCCGCCGAGCGACCCGTGGTACGAGGACCGCACCGGCGACTTCCCGCACGACCCCGCCAAGGCCAAGCAGCTGCTCGCCGAGGCCGGCCACGCCAACGGGCTCACCCTGACCATGGACGTCCCGCCGCCCGGCTACGCCCGCGCGTCCGCGCAGTTCGTCGCCTCGCAGCTCGCCGAGGTCGGCATCAAGGTGACCCAGAACAACGTCGAGATGCCGCAGTGGCTCGACAAGGTGTTCGGCAAGGCCAACTACGACCTGTCGATCATCGCGCACGTGGAGCCGCGTGACCTGGTCCGCTACGGCGAGCCGGGCTACTACCACCGCTACAAGAACCCGGCCGTCACGCAGCTCATGAACGAGGCCGACACGGCCCTGGACGCGGCGACCCGGGACAAGAAGTTCGCCGAGGCCGCGAAGGTCATCTCGCAGGAGGCCGCCAGCGACTGGCTGTTCCTGCTGCCGAACCTGGCGGTGATCCGCGACGGTGTCGAGGGCTACCCGAAGGACGCGGTGACCCAGTCCTTCGACGTCACCAAGGTCTCCAAGAAGTAACCGGCACACACGCAGAAGGACCTGGTGGGCTCCGCCCACCAGGTCCTTCTGCATCCCCACCCGCCCCACCCTCGCCCCGCCCCCGCCCCCGCCCCACTCCCCCGCGATCTTGCAGTTGCGGCCCTCGGTGTGGGGGATTCACCCCTTTCGCCGGGGCGCAAAGTGCAAGATCGACGGCCCGAGGGGGCCCCGGGGAGCTGTGGTTCTGCCGGTGCAGTGCGGCGACGGCGGGCGGGGCCGGCGAGGCGTCCGCCGGCCCGGGGCATGAGAAAGGCGAGGTGTCGTCGCAGACGTGGAAGCCTGCGTTGCCCGGACGCGAGGGCCCGACACGGGCATCGCCGAGCCAGGGCTGAACAACTCACGCGCAACCCCTGGTCCGGCGGCGGGGCGGCGCAGCAACGGGCCGAAGGCACGCGCGCTCCCCTCACCTGGCCGTAGGCGTCCAGCACGCGCAGGAGCTGTCCTGCTTCGAGGCGTGCGGCCCACGAACGGCCCCACCCCGTCGAGCTTGGAGTTGTGGCGCCCAGGATGCCCTGTAGGCGAAGCGTGCGAGGTGCCACAACTCCAAGATCTACGAGACGCGCCCCGGGCACGACGGGCAGGCGGGCCCGGGAACGACGTGAGGCGGGCCCCGTCCGGGTGGACGGAACCCGCCTCGATCGTCACGCGCCTACGGTGCCGGCGCGAGGTGAGACAGCGGCTGTGTCAGCTGAGCCGGCCCGTCGTCGCCCGGCGACGACCCCGCAGGTACATGCCCAGCAGGCCGACACCGAGGATGCCCGCGGCCAGCAGGCCCGTGGTCACGCCCGTGGAGAGCGTGGGACCGCCGGTGTTGCCGGAGGCGAGGACCATGCCGTTCTGCGACTCCTGCTGCGTGGTGTTGCCCGCCGGAGCGGCCTTCGGCTTCGGCTTGCCCTTGTCCTTGCCGTTGTCGGCACCGGCCGGCGCGGGGACCGGGGTCTGCGCCAGCGCCTGCGACGCCTGGGCGAAGGTCTCCGGCGTCACGTCCGGGGCGTTGCCCTGCGTACGCCACTGCTTGAGCTGCTTCATGTCCTTGCAGGCCGAGGGGTAGCGGTCGCAGTAGCTGGTGGTGTTGCCGATGCTCTCGGACGAGAGGACCGCCTTGGCGATGGCACGGGCGAGCGTGCTGGCGCCGGCGTTGAAGATGGCGTTCAGCTGACGGGTGTCGGCCGGGTCGTTGATCTGCAGCGCCTCGCCCTTGCCGGTGGACACCGCGAACACGGTGTCACCGTCGCCGAGCGTGTGGATCGGGCTGATCGCGCGCGCCATGCCGTCGTGCGCGTTGCCGGACATGCGCTGGGCGGCGGCCTTCTCCAGCGGAGCGTTGGTGGCCACCACGGCGATAGTGGTGTTGGCCGGCTGCTCGGCGGCGGCGGCCGGCGGGGTCGGCGGGTTGCACTCCTTCTTCTTGGGAGCCTTGTACCCGGCGAACTCGTTGCCGATGCCGTACTTGACGCCGTACAGGGTGCAGTCGGCCGGGTCGACCGGCGAGCCGGCCGGGTTGACGATCACCATCGCGCCGACGTAGATGCCGTCGCCGAGGTGCACGCTCGCGGTGCCGACGCCGCCGCGCAGGCCGCCACCACGGGCGCCGGTGCCGCCGCCGACGCCGCCCTGGCGGACCGGACCGTCCGACGTGGCCTGCGCCGCGAGGTAACCCCACTCGGCGGACGTGCGGGCCTTCGGGTCGCCGCCGCGGCCGAGGTCGAAGATGTCCGCGGCCGGCACGATCGGGGCCACGCCGCCGGCGCCGACACCGACGCCCTCGCGCCGGTCCTCCAGCCAGCGGATGATGCCGTTCGTGGCCGACAGCCCGTACATGCTGCTGCCGCCCAGCTGGATCGCGTTGACGCCCGGGTTGGAGTTGAGCGGGCTGAGCAGGTCGGTCTCCTTGGTGGCGGGGGCGCCACCACGCTGGTCCACACTCGCCACCGACATCTGCGGCATGTAGACGACCGAGGTGCCGGTCAGGTACGGAGCGGTGTCGGACTGGACCTGACCGACCCGGATGCCGGGGACGTCGGTGATGGCGTTGTGGGCGCCCGGGGCGCCGGCGGCGGGGTTGGCCGACGCGGGCGACGCGACGAGTACGAGTCCCGGACAGACCAGGGCTGCCGCGGCGAACGCGGCGAATCTGGACGACTTCATGCAGCTTCTCCCATGTGAAGCGGTGCGACCTCCGCCCCGGTCTGGGGCGGTCGATGCATTGGGCAACTGGTGGTCCCCCGTGGTACACGACGAGATGTGGGGGAGGCTACTGGTCAGACCAGTTGAAGGGAAGAGCCTGCCCAGCTGATGGCCGACTCGGATAATCCGAGGTCAGGCCACATCAGGCGGATTCAGAGCAATACGTCCACCATCGAGCGCCGCGCCTCCGGCACGTACTCGGCGTAGTAGCGGTGCAGCTCCTCGCGGGTCAGCCGGGTGACCTCGTCGGCGTCTCCGGCGCGCATCGCGTCGAGGACGCGGCGGTGGTGGGCCAGCGTGCGCTCCATCAGGGCCTCACGGTCCGGAGCCTCGGCGAGCTTGGTGGAGATCAGGTCCAGCACCATGCTCCGGACCGCGTCGAGGCAGAGCACGAGCAACTCGTTCCCGGACAGCCGGGCGACGTGCTCGTGGAAGCGGACGTCGGCCGCGCTGAAGGCCTCGTAGCCGTCGGCCACCGCGTCCCGCATGCCCGCCAGCGCCTGCTCCAGTTCGTCCAGCTCGGACGGTGACGCCATCCGGGCGGCGACGGAACCCGCAGCCGACTCGATGATCATCCGGAACTGGAGCAGTTCCGCCACGCCGAGCCGCCGGCTGTCCACGACCCGGGCGAACAGCTTGCGCATGGCCGAGGCGGTCGACGCGATCACCTGCGGCCCGAGCGGGTCACCGGGGCGCGAGCGGATCAGGCCGCTGCTCTCCAGCACGCGCAGCGCCTCACGCACCGTGGACCGGCTGACGTCGAACTGCGTCGTCAGCTCGCGCTCGCTCGGCAGCCGGTCCCCCGGCCGCAGGTCCCCGGCGGCGATCCGCTCCTCGACCTGCCGGACGATCCCCTCGTACGCCCTCACGGTGCGCACTGGAGCGAACGAGACAGCCTTCGGCATGGCGAACCTCCCGACGCACGGCGGCCTCGCGCCGCTGGGAACAACGGTACGGGCCGTGCGCCCGTCGGACGGGGAGGGTCAGGCTGCGGGAGGCGGCGAGCCCATCGCCACGTCGTCGACCTTGATGTTGATCTCGTCGACCCGCAGGCCGTACGCCTCGACGGCGGACGCGACAGCGATGCGTACCTCGTCGGTCACCTGCGGAACCGGGTGGCCGGCCTCGATCACGAGGACCAGGTTGATCACTGCGGCGCCGTTGGTGACGTGGGCCGTGCAGCCCCGCCGGGCGTCGCCGACCTGGTCGAGCCCGACCCGGTCGAGCACCGCGTTGAAGAACCGGGCCACGTCACCGCCCAGCTCGGCCACCCCGGGCACCCCTCGGGCGGCGGCCACCGCGATCTTCTCCACCACCTCGTCGGAGACGTGCGTGGTCCCGCCCGCCACCGCGTCCGGCGTCACCTGAAGTTCCTGGGTCGCCTCGTCAGCCATGCTCTCCCACCCGTCGCACCGCCCCGCGCCGACGGCGTGGGGCGGTGCGAGCGTACTAGGCGGAGGCGGTCCGCAGTGGACGGTCGCCGGGTTCAGCGCGCCCCGGCCGGCTCCAGCTCGCCGATCCCGTCCAGCCCGCCGGGGGCGCCCGCCACCGGCTGCGGGCCGGCGCCACCTCCTGCCCGCTCGCGACGCCGGAGCCACCGGTCCACGCCGACGTTGAGCAGCAGGCCGACGGCGGCCCAGACCGCCACGACGGCCAGGTTCCGCCCGACGCCGACCCCGCCGAAGTAGACGAGCGACCGGGCCGTGTCCACAGCGGCGGGCAGCGGCAGGACGCCCTGCAGCGTCCGGAAGAACTCCGGCACCATGTAGACCGAGAGGCCACCGCCGGACGCGGGCACACCGGCCATCATCAGCACCACCATCATCGGGATGATGGCGGCGAGGCCGAAGGTACGGGTGAACACGGCGGTCACCAGCGACACGGCGAAGATGGTGAGCGCGCCGAAGCCGATCATCTCCAGCGCGTGCCCGTTGACCGCGCCGATGATCACGTCGAACAGCAGCCACAGCCAGGTGGACATGCCGATCGCCCAGCCGCCGAGGATCGGCAGGAACTGGCGCAGCCGCCGGATGTGCGGCGCCCCGCCGCGGAGCACCGCCAGCATCAGGAAGCCGGACATGATCCAGGACATGCCGACGTACAGGCTGTTGCTGCCCATCGTGTCGGTCTCGCTCAGCGGCGACACGTCGGTGACCGCCAGTGGCATCCGCTGCCCGGCCGCCACCTGCTGGAACATGGTCTGAACCATGGTGTGCTGGCTGGAGCCGGCGGCCGAGGACGAGTAGAGCGTGGCCTCGCCACCGGGTGTGGACGGCAGCACGTACGCGGCGACCAGGTCACGCGCGAGGATGCGTTCCCGGGCCTCGTCCACCGACGCGGCCACGGAGATGTCGGCGACGCCGTTCAGGCCCGCCCGCAGCCCGGCGGCGGCCCGCTCGGCCTGCTCCGGGACGGCGGCGACCACCGCGACCGGGATGTCGTGGGGCTCCGGCTTGTGCATGGAGAAGCTCATCAGGCCCACCACGACGACCAGGATGCTCAGCGGGAACGCCGCCACCGTCGCGTACCGGAATCGCTTGGACCGCGGCGGCCCGCCGGCCAGCGCGGGCAGCGGCGTGTCCGGGCCGTCGACCTGCGGCGCCTGCGGGATGGGCGCCCCGCCGCGCTCCTTGAACAGGCAGAGCGCCACGGCGGCGACGATCCACGCGGCGAGCGTCAGCAGGTGCACGCCGATGCCCCGGCCGTCGAAGTAGAGCGCCGACCGCAGCGCCTCGCCGGCCGCCGGCAGGGGCAGTACGCCGTGCAGGAACTGGAAGAACCCGGGCATCGTGTCGACCGGCAGCGCCAGGTTCGACGCGGGCATGCCGAACACGACGAAGAGCAGCATCCCGAGCAGGACCGCCAGCGGCCCCATCAGCTTGGTGAACAGCAGTTGGGCGAGACCGACGGCGGCGGTGGCAAGCATGCCGACGCCGAGGAACGTGAGGTAGTGGCCGTCCACCGCGCCGACGACCGGGCCGAGGATCAGCCAGACGATCGTGCTGGTCAGCGCGGACCAGCCGGCGACCAGCGGGACGAACCGCCGCAGGCGCAGCAGGTGCGGGGTGGCCATCAGGAGCAGGCTCAGCGGCACGTAGCCGGCGAGCATCATGCCCATCGCGGCGAACAGCACGGCGATACCGGCCCGGTCCTGGTCGGGCAGCGCCGCGACCTCTTCGGTCGTGGCCGTCCACTGCTGCTGCACCGCGACCGGGGCGAGGAGCTGCTGGGCGGTGGCGGCGCCGGAGGCCCCGGCCGCCGACGCCGTGAAGATCGTCGCCCGGTCCGACCCGGCGGCCGGGAGTTGCAGCGCGCCGCTGATCTCCCGGTCCCGCAGCAGTTCGACCGCGGCGTCCCGGGACGTCACCAGCCGGGCCTCGACCGGCTCGCCCGGGGTGGCGTTGAGCGCGTCCACGACGCCCTGCGCCTGGGGGCCGCTGCCGACCACCGCCACCGGCATCTGCCGGGGGTGTGGCGAGTGCATCGTCGCCATGTAGGTCGCGAACATCATCGTGACCATGAGGAACGGCATGACGAAGAGGGCGACCGAGCGGATGATCCGCTCCTTGCGATCGGCGGCGTTCGGCTCGGCGGTCGCCGGGTCGGCGGTGGACGGCACAGGCATGCTCCGGACTGGGCTCGCGGCCGCGTCGGCGGCCAGGATGTAAGTCAACTGACTTACGCAGTGTAGGTGACGCCGACGCCGGACGGCGAAACGACTAGGTTTGGCCTGCGCCACAGTCGCGCGGTCCACGAGGAGAGGTGCGGTCATGGCACGGTCGGAGGCGGCCCGCGTCGCGCTGCTCGACGCGGCCGAACGCCTGTTCGCCGAGGAGGGGATCGCCCAGGTCTCCGACCGCCGGGTGGCCGAGGTGGCGGGCAACACCAACCACTCCGCGGTGCGCTACTACTTCGGCGGCCGGGAGGGCCTGCTGCGGGCCCTGATCGCCCGGCACATGGACGCCCTCGCCGAACCCCGCCGGGCGATGCCCGAGCAGCCCGACTCGGTCCTCGGCGACGTACGCAGCCTCGTGCAGCCGTCCATGGCGGTGCTCGCCAGCCTGCCCCGGCCGAGCTGGCGGGCCCGCTTCCTCGCCCAGGCCCTGCACGACCCGACGCTGCGGGTGCTGATGCGCGAGGCGTTCGAGTCGGCCTTCGTCGACCTGCCGGCCCGCGCGTCGCTGGCGTCACGCCTGGCGCACCTCGACAGTGGGGTGGTGGCCGGGCGGTCGGCGCTGATCGCCCGCATCGTCATGACCGCCACCGCCGAGGTCGAGGCCCGGGCCGAGCAGGAGGGGCAGGACCCGCGCTGGCTGACCGTCGGCGACTTCCTCGCCGACGCCATCGCCGGCATGCTGGCGGCCCCGGTCAGCCGACCCGGAGCCGCCAACCCGCTCACCGACGTGACGCTCTGAGAGGCCGGCCGGATGACCCGGCCGGCCGCGCCTCAGGAGCCGAGCTGGGCCAGCAGCTCGTCGGCCGCCGCGTACGGGTCGATGGCGCCCTCGGCCACCTTGGCCGCGAGCGTCGGGAGCTGCGTACCGTCGCGCAGTGAGCCGATCCGGGCGCGCAGCGCGCCCAGCGCGATCGCCTCGATCTCGGCGGCGGCCCGCGCCTCCCGGCGGCGGCGCAGCTCGCCGTGGCGCTCCAGCCAGTCGCGGTGCTTGTCGATCGCGGCGGCGATGTCGTCGATGCCCTCCCCGCGGGCGGCGATCGACCGCACCACCTGCGGACGCCACTCCCCCGGCCCGCGCTCGCCGAGCGCGATCATGCCCTGGATGTCGCGGACGGTGGCGTCCGCGCCGTCCC
Organism: Micromonospora sp. C28ISP2-4; assembly: GCF_030519385.1. NCBI lineage: Bacteria > Bacillati > Actinomycetota > Actinomycetes > Micromonosporales > Micromonosporaceae > Micromonospora > Micromonospora sp. C28ISP2-4. The sequence continues at coordinate 193,082 of NZ_JAUMKG010000002.1, forward strand.
GGTCGGCCTTGTTGACCACGAAGACGTCGGCGATCTCCAGGATGCCGGCCTTGACCGCCTGGATCGCGTCGCCCATGCCCGGCGCGAGCAGCACGAGCGTGGTGTCGGCCAGCGAGGCCACCTCCACCTCGGCCTGCCCGACGCCGACGGTCTCGACGAGCACCACGTCGCAGCCCGCGCCCTCCAGCACCCGCACGGCCTGCGGCGTCGCCGCGGAGAGCCCGCCCAGGTGGCCCCGGCTGGACATCGAGCGGATGTAGACGCCCGGGTCGGTCGCGTGGTCCTGCATCCGCACCCGGTCGCCGAGGATCGCGCCGCCGGTGAACGGGCTGGACGGGTCGATGGCCAGCACGCCGACCCGGTGCCCGCGTGCCCGCAGCGCGCGTACCAGCTCGTTCGTGGTGGTCGACTTGCCCACGCCGGGCGAGCCGGTCAGGCCGACCACCTGGGCGTGCCCGGCGTACGGCGCGAGCGCCGCCGCGACCTGCGGCAACACCTCGTCCCCGGACTCGACCAGGGTGATCAGCCGGGCCACCGCGCGGGGGTCACCCGCGCGGGCCCGTTCCACCAGCATGGGTACGTCCCGGCTGCGGCGCACCGGGCCGGTGGCCGCCGCCGGGGCGTTCTGTGCATCGTTCACAGGTATCAGCAATCAGCTCTCGGCGCCGTTCGGAACGTGGATGATCAACGCGTCGCCCTGCCCGCCACCGCCGCAGAGCGCCGCCGCGCCGGTGCCGCCGCCGCGCCGCTTCAGCTCCATCGCGAGCGTGAGTACGAGGCGGGCGCCGGACATGCCGATCGGGTGGCCGAGCGCGATCGCGCCGCCGTTGACGTTCACCTTGTCGGCGCTGATCCCGAGGTCACGGGTGGACTGGATGCCCACCGCCGCGAACGCCTCGTTGATCTCGATGAGGTCGAGGTCCTCGATGCTCAGGCCGCCCTTCTTCAGGGCGTGGTTGATCGCGTTGGACGGCTGCGAGTGCAGGGAGTTGTCCGGGCCGGCCACGTTGCCGTGCGCGCCGATCTCGGCCAGCCAGGTCAGGCCCAGCTCCTTGGCCTTGGCCTTGCTCATCACGACCACTGCGGCCGCGCCGTCGGAGATCGGCGAGGAACTGCCGGCGGTGATGGTGCCGTCCTTGGTGAAGGCGGGGCGCAGCTTGCCGAGCGACTCGGCGGTGGTGTCCGGGCGGATGCCCTCGTCCTCGCTGATCACCAGCGGTTCGCCCTTGCGCTGCGGGATGACCACCGGGGTGATCTCGTCGCCGAAGTGGCCGTTCTTCTGCGCGGCCGCGGCACGCTGGTGGCTGGCCGCGGCGAACGCGTCCTGCTCCTCGCGGCTGATGCCGTGCTTCGCGCCGTGACGCTCGGTGGACTCACCCATCGAGCAGCAGTCCCAGGCGTCGGTGAGACCGTCGAGGGCCATGTGGTCCTTGACCGTCACGTCGCCGTACTTGTAGCCGGAGCGCTGCCCGAGCAGCAGGTGCGGGGCGTTGGTCATCGACTCCATGCCGCCGGCCACCACGACGTCGAACTCACCGGCCCGGATGAGCTGGTCGGCGAGCGCGATCGCGTCCAGCCCGGAGAGGCAGACCTTGTTGATGGTCAGCGCCGGGGTGGACATCGGGATGCCGGCCTCGACGGCCGCCTGCCGGGCCGGGATCTGCCCGGCGCCGGCCTGGAGCACCTGGCCCATGATCACGTACTGGACCTGCTCGGGCGCGACGCCGGCGCGCTCCAGGGCCGCCTTGATCGCGATGCCACCGAGCTTGGTCGCGGGGAGGTCCTTGAGGTTGCCCAGCAGGCGCCCCATGGGGGTCCGCGCGCCGCTGACGATCACCGAAGCCATTGCCTGCCTCCGAGGGGTGCCGACCTGTACGCCTTAACGATTGTTCGGTCAGACTAGCGTCATGGCTGAGAACTCCCCCGTCGAGCCCGCTGCCGAGTTTGTCACAGACATCGGCCTGCGCCGCATCGACCACGTCGGGATCGCCGTGGCCGACCTGGACGCCGCGATCGACTTCTACCAGCGCACGTTCGGGATGCGCTGCGTGCACACCGAGACCAACGCCGAGCAGGGCGTACGCGAGGCGATGCTGGCGGTCGGGCCGGACGCCTCCGGCGGCATGGTGCAGCTGCTCGCGCCGCTGGCGCCGGACACCACGATCGGCAAGTTCCTGGACAAGCGCGGTCCCGGCATCCAGCAGGTCGCGTACACGGTGGCGGACATCGACGTGGCCTGCGCGGCGCTGCGCGAGCGCGGCGTACGGCTGCTCTACGACGCGCCCCGGCGCGGCACGTCGAACTCCCGGGTCAACTTCGTGCACCCCAAGGACGCCGGCGGCGTGCTGATCGAGCTGGTGCAGCCCGCCTGAGAGTGCAAGGAAGGGCCCCTTCTTAACAGACGTCTGTTAAGAAGGGGCCCTTCCTAACAGGTGGGAACGCGCGCGGCAGTGCGCGCTTGCACGTTCCCACGGACACCTCCACGCATCGGTCGATGCAGTTTTTCACAGAGGGGTTCCCGCTTTAGCTACCGTTCAGTAACGTCCGCCCGAACAGCAGCGGCGACCGGTGCCGAATGTGTCGATTGCCGACATGGCGGTCCCGTCGCACCGGCGCCGACGATGGCAGCACCCCTGCCCGCGTCGTGCGGGTGTGGACAAACGGGAGGTCACCGTGCAGGACATCCTCGAAGCGATCATGGCGGCGGAGGGTTCGTCGCAGCCGGAGCGGGAGCTCGCCGGCCTCGCCGGCCTGCCCGTGCCGGAGAGCTACCGGGGCGTGGTGGTGCGTGCCGAGGACACCCGCATGTTCGAGGGCATGGCCACCCGCGACAAGGACCCGCGCAAGGCGCTGCACGTGCAGGAGGTCCCCACCCCCGAACTGGGTCCGGGTGAGGCGCTGGTCGCGGTGATGGCCAGCGCGATCAACTACAACACGGTGTGGACGAGCATCTTCGAGCCGCTGCCCACCTTCAAGTTCCTCCAGCGCTACGGCCGGCTCTCCGAGCTGACCCGCCGCCACGACCTGCCGTACCACGTGGTCGGTTCGGACGCCGCGGGCGTGGTGCTGCGCACCGGGCCGGGCGTGACCAAGTGGAAGGCCGGCGACGAGGTGGTCGCGCACTGCCTCTCGGTCGAGCTGGAGGACTCCGCGGGCCACGACGACACGATGCTCGACCCGCAGCAGCGGATCTGGGGCTTCGAGACCAACTTCGGCGGCCTCGCCGAGCTGGCGGTGGTCAAGGCCAACCAGCTGATGCCGAAGCCGCGCCACCTGAGCTGGGAGGAGGCCGCCAGCCCCGGGCTGGTCAACTCCACCGCGTACCGGCAGCTCGTCTCGCACCACGGCGCGAACATGAAGCAGGGCGACGTGGTGCTGATCTGGGGCGCCTCCGGCGGCCTCGGCGGGTACGCCACCCAGATGGCGCTCAACGGCGGCGCGATCCCGGTCTGCGTGGTCTCCTCCCCGGAGAAGGCCGAGCTGTGCCGGAAGATGGGCGCCGAGCTGGTCATCGACCGCAACGCCGAGGGGTTCAAGTTCTGGTCCGACGAGCAGACCCAGGACCAGGACGAGTGGCGCCGCTTCGGTGAGCGCATCCGCGAGCTGACCGGCGGCGAGGACCCGGACATCGTCTTCGAGCACCCGGGCCGGGAGACGTTCGGCGCCAGCGTCTACGTCGCCAAGAAGGGCGGCACGATCGTCACCTGCGCCTCCACCAGCGGCTACATGCACCAGTACGACAACCGCTACCTGTGGATGCACCTCAAGCGCATCGTCGGCAGCCACTTCGCCAACTACCACGAGGCGTGGCAGGCCAACCGGCTGGTCGCGCTCGGCAAGGTGCACCCGACCGTGTCGAAGACCTACGCGCTGGAGCAGACCGGCCAGGCCGCGTACGAGGTGCACCGCAACGCGCACCAGGGCAAGGTCGGCGTGCGGTGCCTCGCCCCGTCCGACGGGCTCGGCGTCCGGGACATCGAGATGCGTTCGCGCCACGAAAGCGCCATCAACCGGTTCCGCGGTCACTGACCGTACGGTCGCCCCGGATTGCCTTTCCGGTCGACCGCGGCGCCATTCGACCGGTGTACGCACAAAGGGCCGCGGGTGCCGACCCGCGGCCCTTTTCGCGCCGCCTTCCCCGCAGAAGCCCGACCCGCCCCACCCGCCCGGGAGCTGCCAAGATCGGCAATTGGTCCGGTCACGCCGGACAGCGGAGTTGACCATGTAAACAGGACGCGAAAGGTGCCCACCGCTCTTGCGAACCACCCTGGGGCGTCTGCCAGTATGTCCCAATGCCCCAGCAGCAGTCCTCCCCTCTTGCGTTCTTCGATAACGCGAACTCACAGCCCGATTTCACCGTTGGCCTGCGTGGTTACAACACCAACCAGGTCGACGACTTCATCGGCCGCCTCAGCGCCGCCCTGAGCCAGTCCGAGCAGGCCCGCGCCGAGGCCGAGCAGCGGATGAACGACGCGCAGCGCCGCCTGCGGCAGGCCGAGCAGCGCCAGAGCGCGCTGGAGCAGAAGCTCACCGAGACCAACAAGCAGCTCGAGGAGAACAGCCGGCCGACCCTGTCCGGCCTGGGCACTCGCGTCGAGCAGATCCTGCGGCTGGCCGAGGAGCAGGCCAACGACCACCGCAACGAGGCCAAGCGCGAGTCGGAGGGCATCCTCTCCGCCGCCCGCCTCGAGGCGCGCGAGATCACCGACAAGGCACGTGCCGAGGCCGCCGCCATGAAGGCGACCGCCGAGCGTGAGGCCGGCAGCGTCCGTACCGCCGCCGAGCGCGAGGCCGCCGAGGTCCGCGTGCAGGCCCGCCGCGAGGCCGACACGCTGCGCGCCGACGCCGACCGCGAGACCAAGCAGCTGCGTACGGTCACCGCGCACGAGGTGGCCGAGCTGAAGTCGACCGTCGAGCGCGAGGTCGCCACGCTGCGCGCCACCGCCGAGCGGGAGATCACCCAGCAGCGGGCCAAGGCCGCCCGGGAGGCCGAGGAGAAGCGGGCCGAGGCGACCAAGCTGCTCACCGACGCGCGCGACAAGCGCGACAAGGACCTCCAGGCCCTGGAGCTCCAGCTCGCCGAGCGGCGCGAGAAGGCCGAGCGCGAGGAGTCGGAGCGGCACGCCGCCCAGGTCGCGCAGACCCAGAAGCTGGTGAACGAGGCCGAGCAGCGGGCCCGTGCCGCGCAGGAGCGGGCCAAGGAGATCGAGCAGCGGGCCGAGGCCCGCCGGGTCGAGTCCGAGCGCACCGCCAACGAGACCGTCGACAAGGCCAAGGCGCTGGCCGACAAGACGCTCAACGAGGCGCGCGCCGAGGCGCAGCGGGTGCTCAACGAGGCCCGTACCGAGGCCGAGCTGACCACGCAGGCGGCCCGCCGCGAGGTCGAGGACCTGACCCGCCAGAAGGACGCGGTCACCTCGCAGCTCGGGCAGATGCTGTCCGGCCTGGCCGGCATCGTGCCGGGCGTGCCGGCCGGCGGCAAGGCCGAGACGCCGAAGGCGGAGGCCTCCGGGCAGAAGGTGACGGCGGAGTCGGCCGGCTGATCGAACACCCGCTGTCGGGGGCATGAGCCACGGCGCGGGGTGACGCCGGGTGACCGGTGTCGCCCCGCGCCGTCATGCTTGTGCGGCCCGTTTCGCCAGGAGGGTGAAGTAGCTCCCAGAAGGGGCGTCCGTATCGCCCCAGCAGAGCCGGATGCGTGTGAGGATGGGGGCATGTCGCACGGCGAGGAACTGTTCGCGCTCGGCGGGGACGTGACGACGGAGCCCAGCTTCGAGTCCGCCCTGCGGGGGTACGAGAAACGGCAGGTCGACCGCTACGTCGCTCGCGCGGAGCACGAGATCGCGGCGTTGACCACCGAGCGGGAACAGGCGTACACCCAGATCCACAAGCTGGCCGGTCAGGTCGAGGTGCTCCAGCGCGACCTGGCCCAGGTGCGCAAGCAGGCGGCGGTGGTGGACCGGGCGTCGTTCCGGCACCTGGGTCCGCGCGTCGAGCAGATCCTCACCATGGCCGAGGAGCAGGCCGACGAGATCCTGGCCACCGCCAACGAGGAGATCGAGGCCCGCCGCGCCGCCGCCGAGCACATCGTCGAGGAGGCCCGGGAGCAGGCCGCCCAGGCGCTCAAGGACTTCGAGATCGCGCTGGCCGCCCGCCGGGCCGAGGAGGAGCGGCACACCGCCGCCCGCAAGGCCGAGGCCGAGGCCACGCTCAAGGCCGCCAAGGACGAATCCGCGCAGCTGCGCAAGGCCGCGCAGGACGAGTCGGCGAAGCTGCGGACGGCCGCGAAGGACGAGGCCGAGAAGCTGCGCCGGACCGCCCAGGACGCGCTGGCGAAGGCCCAGCAGGAGGCCACCCAGCTCCGCGACACGGCCAAGGAGATCCACGCCCGGGCCCAGCAGGAGGCCGCGCGGCTGCGCGAGGCGGCCAAGGAGGCGCTGGCCAAGGCCCAGCAGGAGGCGAGCCAGCTCCGCGAGGCGGCCAAGGAGGTGCACGCCAAGGGCCAGCAGGAGGCCAAGCGGCTCACCGACGCCGCCGCCGAGGCCGGCCGGGCCACGCACGCCAAGGCGCTGGCCGAGGCCAAGAAGATCGTGGACGACGCGGAGGAGGCCGCCAAGGCCACCCGCGGGCGGGCCCGTACCGAGGCCAACCGGCTGACCACCGAGGCCGCCGAGGCCGGCAAGCGCAACCGCGCCGAGGTCGAGGCGTACGTGCAGCGCATGCGCACCGAGACCGAGGCGTACGTGCAGCAGTCCCGCGCGCAGACCCAGCAGGAGCTGGGCGCGTGGCGGGCCGGGGTGGAGAAGGAGGTCGCGGAGCGGCGGGACAGCGCGGAGAAGGAGCTGGCCCAGCGCCGGGCCGCCGCCGAGCAGGAGTTCGCCAAGCGCCGCGACGAGCTGGACAAGCAGCACGCCAAGCGGCAGGAGGAGCTGGAGCAGGCGTACACCACGCGGCGCGACGAGATCGAGCGCACCGCCGCCGACGTCCGGGCGGCCGCCGAGGCCGACGCGCTGAGCATGCGGCAGCAGGCCGAGCTGGAGGCCGCGGAGCTGCTGCGCCGCGCCGAGGCGGACGCCACCGCGCAGCGCCGCAAGGCCGACGAGCACGTCGCGGCCTCGCGGCGCCAGTTCGAGGAGTACGCGGCCACGACCCAGCAGCACCTCGCCACGACGCAGCAGCACCTGGCCGCCACCCAGCAGGAGGTGGCCGCCGGCCGGCAGCAGCTCGCCGGCGTGATGCTGGAGATCGCGAAGGCCCAGCAGGAGCTGGCCGACCTGCGTACCGAGACGTGGAAGTCGCGGCAGGAGTCCGACGACCTGCAACGGCGGCTCGCCGATCTGCGGCGCGACGCCGACTCGGCCGGGATCGCGGCCACCCCTGTCGACCCGGACGACCTCGCCGCCGCGGCCTCCGGCCGTGCCACCGACGACGGCGGCGAGCCCGCCGACGCTCCGGTCGGCAGCGGCGCGCCGGTGGTCGCGAAGGGCGCCTCCACGGCCGCTCCCACCGCCGCCGCGCCGGCGAAGGGCGACGGCGAGGCGACCGAGGCGGGCAAGGCGAAGCCGGTCGGCGAACCGGTGACCACGATGGACTCCGCCGCCGGTGCGGGCGTCGACGGGGAGCCCACTGTGGCCGCCGTGCCGGGCGAGGGTGGCCGGGGCGCCACCCCGACGAAGATCACCAGCACCGGTGAGAACGGCAAGCGCCCGACCAAGCCGACCACCGACGAGCGCAGCGCCAAGCCCAGCACCGTCACCGTCGACAAGGACTGATCCGCCGCCGCGTATGCCGCCACTTCGCCGAAGGTGGCGGCATCCGGCCCACCCCGAAACGCCGGGCGGCCGACGCGGTGAGTGTGGCGATGGTGGGATGGTCGGGGCCGGGCAGTGGCGACTACCCTGCGGGCAGAGGGCCGCGCGGCGGCCGTGGACGTCACCGGCGGGCGAGCCGGGCAGCGGGGAGGCACGGGTGTCACAGGAGGGTTCCGCCGCCCGGGACGACGAGACCGCGGACGTGAACACCTCCGGCTCCTCCACCGGCGACGCGAAGCCCGCAAGCGACGCCACGGGCACCGCGAGTGAGACCACACGCACCGCGGAGCAAGCGCCGACCGGCGCCGGGGCGAGCAGCGGACGAGCCGTCGACGTCGAGCCGGGCGAGTTCGAGCCGAGCGGGCGCTTCGGCGTACCGGGCCGGCCGCTGCGGCGCAGCGCCTTCCTGATCGGGTTCACCGGCGCGCTCGGCGTGCTGCTCGCGTACGCGTTGTTCCTGGGCATCCGGAACGCCGCGGGCATCCTGGTGCTCGTGGTGATCGCGCTGTTCCTCGCGGTCGGCCTGCACCCGGCGGTGGTCCGGCTGCGCAAGTGGGGCGTGCCGCGCGGCCTGGCCGTGGCCGTGGTGACGCTCACCGTGCTGCTGCTGATCGTCGCCGGTCTGCTGGCGCTGGTGCCGCCGGTGGTGACCCAGTCCGGCCAGTTCGTCCAGCAGCTACCCGGCTACGTCGAGGCGCTGCGCCGCAATCCCACAGTCAACGACCTCGTCATCCGGTACGACGTGATGGAGCGGGTCCAGGCGGCGGCGAACGCGGACACGATCGGGCGGGCGCTCGGCGGTGTCCTCGGCGGTGCGCAACTGATCTTCGGGACGATCTTCCGCCTGCTCACCGTGCTGGTGCTGACGATCTACTTCCTGGCGTACTTCGACAAGCTGCGCGAACTCGGGTACGCGCTGGTGCCGCGCTCGCGCCGGCAGCGGGTCCGGCTGATCGGCGACGAGATCCTCACCCGGGTCGGCGCGTACATGGTCGGGGCGCTCGCCATCGCGGTGCTGGCCGGGGTGACCACGTTCGTGTTCGCGCTGGCGGTCGGCCTGCCGTACCCGTTCGCGCTCGCCGTGGTGGTCGCGGTGACCGACCTGATCCCGCAGATCGGCGCGACGCTGGGCGCGGTGGTGGTGACGCTCGTCGGGCTCGCCACCGACCTGCCGGTGGGCATCGCCTGCCTGGTGTTCTTCGTGCTCTACCAGCAGGTGGAGAACTACCTGATCTATCCGAAGATCATGCGCCGGGCGGTCGCGGTGAACGAGGTGGCCGCGTTGCTCGCCGCGCTGCTCGGAGTGGCGCTGCTGGGCGTGGTGGGCGCGCTCATCGCCATTCCCACCGTGGCCGCGTTGCAGCTGATCCTGCGCGAGGTGGTGCTGCCCCGCCAGGACGCCCGCTGAGCGGCTACTCGGCGCGCCGCTGGGCCGGGCCGGGCACCGGGGTGTCGGCGAAGGCGGCGACCGTGCGATCGGCGTACGCGCTGGCGTCGCCGGTCTCCATCGGGCCGTCCCAGGTCGTCGGCAGCGGCAGCGGTACGCCGGGGGCGACCCGCCGGACGATCTCGTCCAGCACCTTCTCCGCGTCGCCGACCCAGAGGTGCTTGGCGCCGTCCACGCCCACCACCTCGGCCTGCGGCACGGCGGCGAACCGTTCCCGGGCCTCCTCCGGGCGCAGGTAGTCGTCGAACTCGGGGACCAGGGCGGTCAGCGGCTTGCCCGTCTCGGCCCAGACCCCCAGGTCCTCCGGCGCGGAGTAACGCAGCGGCGGGGAGAGCAGGATCGCGCCGGCCACCGCCGGGTCGCAGCCGTACTTCAACGCCAGGTCCGTGCCGAACGACCAGCCGACCAGCCAGATGTTCGGCAGCTCGTGGAACTCGGCGTACTCGATCGCGGCGGCGACGTCGAACTTCTCGCCGACCGCGCCGTCGAACGCGCCCTCGCTGGTGCCGCGGACGCTGGTGGTGCCCCGCGTGTTGAACCGGAGCACCGCGAGGCCGGCCAGCGCGGGCAGCCGCCAGGCCGCCTTGCGGAACACGTGGCTGTCCATCATTCCGCCGTGTGTGGGCAGCGGGTGCAGGCAGACGAGTGTGGCGGCCGGTTCGCGGTCCAGCGGCCGGGCCAGCTCGCCGACGAGCGTCAGCCCGTCGGCGGTGTGCAGCTCGATGTCCTCCCGGCGGCCGGGCAGGATCGACGACGCGCGAATCGGAGTGCTCACGCCTGCCAGTCTCCCGCGTCGGCGGCCCCGCCGCCCAGCGGGACGGGAACCGGGTGATCCAGATCGCTCAGCCGTAGCGCGGGGCGCCCCGGCCGCGCTGGAGGTTCGGTCCGCGCCGGTCCCGGGCCCGCCAGCAGCCGGAGTGCCAGTGCCGGCGGTCGGTCAGGTCACCCCGGTCGTCGGCCGGCCAGGCCACCAGGTGCGCCACGCCCGGGCGGATCTCCTGGTCGCAGCCGGGGCAGCGGTACGTCTTGACCGACGCGCCGCCGCTGATCGCGCGTACCTGCCAGTCGCCGTCGCGCCACTGCTGCACTGTCGGCACGCCGTGGCGGACACGCTCGGCGTCCAGGCCGGGGCCTTCATCCCGGCGGGCCCGATTTCGACGGGGACTCACGATCCCAGCCTACGACCCCTCCCCACCCGACCGCCGGTGCCCCGAAGCCGAGCGATCTTGGTACGGATACGCCCTTCCAAGGGCCGTTCCGTACCAAGATCTCGCTCGTGGGTGGCCGATCAGCGCCAGGTCTGCGGACGGGTGAGGTCCTTGGCCACCTTCGCCCCGGCGAGCACGGCCGCCGCATCGGTCTCGGTGAAGTCCACCTGGCCCGCGGGCCGGTCGCCCGGGAAGGGCCAGGCGAAGTCGACTGTCAACCGCCCCTTGGGCAGGCCGAGCAGCTCCAGCCGGGTGCCGTCCGGGTAGAGGAAGCCCGGGCGGCCACCCAGGTCGCGGTTGCTGGCGCGGCCCGTGTCCTCCGCCATCTCCGCCCCGTAGACCAGTTTCATCCACATGGTCGAAGAAGGTGCTCGGAAGACGGTGAGCTGAACCGTGAGGCCCTTCGGGAAGGCGTCCGCGTCCACCGCGCATCCCGTCACCGCCGCGTTCGCCGGCAGCGTGGTCGGCCGGACCGGCCCGGTGCATCGCCGGGCTTGCTCCCAGCGCACCAGGCCGGCCACCCGGTCCAGGGCGGCCACGTCACCGCGAAGCGTGGCCGCCCGGGCGTAGAGGCCGGGGAAAGGCTGCCACGACTTGACCAGACCGTCCGTACCGGCGACGCGCAGCACGCCACCGTCGAAGGTCAGCCTGCCGCTGACGGCCTGCACCGGGAAGCCTTCGATCGGGGTGTCGTCGAGGGTCTTCGCCACCGGGCTCACCTCGAGCAGGATTGGGTGTCCGCCGTCGACGCTGAACCGGATCGACTCGACCCGGTTGGAGCTGTGAACGGACCAGCCCAGATAGCGGGCCCGGCTGCTGTCCAGGCTCAGGTGCAGCACCTGCGGGTCGGTGCCGACCAGGTCGGGGCGGTCGCGCGCAGCGGGAACCCCGTCGGCGAGCGGCGGCACCGGAGGTGGCGCAGCGGCCGGCGTCGCGGCCGTCCAGGGCATCCGCCCGGCCAGCCCGCCCACGTCCGCGCGTATCGCGCCGGTGAAGCCGAGCACGCCGACCAGGGCGAGCGCGGTGCCGGCGACGGCCCGGCGGCGCACCTGCCGGCGTCGGCCGAGCGTGCGCGAACCGCGCAACAGGCGTGCGGTGTCGATCTCCCCTTCGGCGTGCTCCCGCAGCACCGAGGCGATCCGCTGGTCGAGGTCGGTCACGGCCGGCTCCCCTTGGTCATCGGGACGCCGCAGCGCTCCCGGAGGTGGGCGAGCGCCCGCATCGCGTGGGTGCGGACGGTGACCGGGGAGCAGTCGAGGATCTGGGCGATCGTGGCGTCGTCCAGGTCCTCGTAGTAGCGCAGCACCAGCACGGCGCGCTGGCGGTCCGGGAGGGCGCGGATCAGCCGCCACATCTCGTCCCGGTCGGCCGCCTCGCCGCCCAGGTCGCCGCGTTCGGGCCGGTCGGCGAACGTGTCCACCGCCAGCTCGCGGCTGGACCGCCGCCGCCACCAGGAGGTGTTCGCGTTGACGAGCATCCGGCGCACGTACACGTCGGGCCGGTCGGCCCGGGCGATCTTCCGCCAGTGCACGTACGCGCGGGCCAGCACGTCCTGCGTCAGGTCCTCGGCGCGGTGCGCGTCGCCGGTGAGCAGCCGGGCCAGGCGCAACAGAGCCGGGCCGCGGCTGCCGACGTACTCCTCGAAGGTCACACCTCGAAGACGCCGTCACCGGGCCCGGCTGTTGACAACGATCAGCGCCGGGTGTGGTCGCGGAACCCGCGGCCGGTCTTGCGGCCCAGGTAGCCGGCCGTGACCAGGTGCTCCAGCAGCGGCGCCGGGGCGAAACCGGGCTCGCGCAGCTCCAGGTACAGCTCCCGCTGGATGGCCAGCGAGACGTCCAGGCCGACCACGTCGAGCAGCTCGAACGGGCCCATCGGGTAGCCGCAGCCGAGCTTCATCGCGTAGTCGATGTCGTCGGCGGTCGAGTAGCTGGCCTCCAGCATCTTCACCGCGTCGTTCAGGTACGGGAACAGCAGCGCGTTGACGATGAACCCGGACCGGTCGCCGCAGACCACGCCGGTCTTGCCCAGCTTCGCGCAGACCGCGCGGGCGGTGGCCGACGTCTCGGCCGAGGTGCGGATGGTCTGCACGATCTCCACCAGCGGCATGATGGGTGCCGGGTTGAAGAAGTGCAGGCCGACCACGTCGGCGGGGCGCTGGGTCGCCATCGCCACGTCGATCACCGGCAGCGACGAGGTGGTGGTGGCGAGCACGACGCCGGGCTTGCAGATCTCGTCGAGGCTGGCGAACAGCGCCTTCTTGACGCTCAGCTCCTCGATCACGGCCTCGACCACCAGGTCGACGTCGGCCAGGTGCTCAAGCGTCGCGGACCAGGTGATCCGGCCCAGCGCGTCGTCCCGGTCGGTCTCGCTGAGCTTGCCCCGCACCACGCCCTTGTTCAGCGAGGTCTTTACCGCCTCGCAGACCTTCGCGGACTTCTCCGCGCCCCGGGTCACCGAGATGACCTCGTACCCGGCCTTGGCGAACACCTCGATGATGCCGGTGGCCATGGTCCCGGAGCCGACCACGCCCACCTTCGCGATGGCGCGGGCGCCGTCGGCGAGCGCGGCCTCCGCGGCGAGCGGCGTGTGCTCGTCGGGTACGACCTTCGGCGAGCCCGGCCGCTCGTAGGTGTAGAAGCCGCGACCGGACTTGCGGCCTAGCAGCCCGGCGGTGACCATCTGCTTGAGCAGCGGGGCCGGGGCGTGCCGGCGGTCCCGGCCGCCGCGCCGGTACATCGTGTCGAGGATCTCGTACGCGGTGTCCAGGCCGATCAGGTCCATCAGCGCGAGCGGGCCCATCGGCAGGCCGCAGCCGAGCTTCATGGCGGCGTCGATGTCCTCGCGGGTGGCGTAGCGGGCCTCGAACATGCCGACCGCGTGGTTCAGGTAGCCGAACAGCAGCGCGTTGGCGATGAAGCCGGCCCGGTCGCTGATCGTCACGTCGACCTTGCCGAGCCGCTCGCAGAGCGCCTCCACGTCGGCGACCACGTCGGCCGAGGTGACCACCGTGCGGACCACCTCGACCAGCTTCATCACCGGGGCCGGGTTGAAGAAGTGGATGCCGATGACCTGGTTGGGCCGGGTGGTGGCGACGGAGATCTCGGTGACGCTCAGCGAGGACGTGTTGGTGGCCAGGATCGCCTCGGGCTTGCAGACCCGGTCCAGCTCGGCGAAGATCCGCTGCTTGAGGTCCAGGTGCTCGGGCACCGCCTCGATCACCAGGTCCACGTCGTGCAGCGCGTCCAGCCCGACCCGGAAGTCGACCCGCGCGAGCAGCGCGTCCCGCTCGGCCTCGGCGAGCTTGCCCTTTGCCACGGCCCGGTCGGTGGAGCCGGTGAGCGTGGCCCGGCCGCGCTCCAGCGCCCCGTCGGAGATCTCGACGGCTGTCACGTCGATGCCGTTGCGGGCGAACACCTCCACGATGCCGGCACCCATGGTGCCCAGACCCACCACGCCCACCCTGGTGAACTCCCGCGCCACGACCGGCCTCCCCTGGCTCGACTCCGCCGTCCGCGACATGAACGGCCGCTAAGGTTATGCGCCGGAGTCTGCCACGTGACGCTGTGTTGTCGAGACGCCGTGGGATATTTCACGCACCGCGCCTCACGCGGTGGCGTTCTCCCCGGCCAGCGCCAGCAGTTCGGCGACGAACTCCGCCGGCCGTTCCAGGTGCGGGCTGTGCCCGCAGCCGGGCAGCACCACCTCCCGGTACGTCCCGCCGGCCGCCGCGTACCGCTGAAGCACCGCGCGGGTCTGCCCCACCATCGGCTGCGGCGGGCACTCCTGCGGGCCGGGCCAGCCCGGCACCACACCGAGCTGACCGAGGTACGCCAGGTCGAACAGTGAGGTGTCCGAGACGATCACGTCGGCGTCGCCGCGTACCCAGGTCACCGGCGGCTTGACCGGCACGGCGACCAGCTCGTCGGCGAGCCGGAAGTGGGCCGGGGCGAGCGCGTTGAGCACGCCGCGCCGACCGGCGGCGGTCCCCGGCCAGTGCGGCGAGGCGACGGCGGTGCCCGGGTAGTTGTCGTCCCCGGTGGCGGTGGTCAGCATGCTCTCCAGCAGCAGGTCCTCGTCGTCGCCGAGCGACGCGGGGTCGGCCACGTACGCGGACCGCAGCACCGCACGCGGGCTGGTCGGGCCGTCCGCACTCCGGTCACCGGCAGCGAGCCGCGCGACGAAGTCCGGGTTCGCGCCACCGGCGCCGGTGCCGGCGAAGTCGGGCGTGGTCGGGGTGCCGTCGAGGTCCCGGGTGCCGCCGAAGCCGTACGGGGACACCGGCGCCTCCAGCAGCAGCCCGGACACCCGCCCCGGGTGGCCGACGAGCAGCCGCATCGCCACGCCGCCGCCCAGCGAGTGCCCGGCCACCACCGGCCGGGCCCCGGGCGCGAACAGCTCCGGGGCGTCCAGCAGCGCGGCCACGTCGTCGGCGAAGTCGTCCAGCCCCCGGGTGGCGTCGACCGGCGCGGTGTCGGTCTCGCCGTAGCCCCGCAGGTCGGGGGCGACCACCCGCAGCGTGCCCGGAAGCCGGGCCAGCAGCGGTTCCCAGAACGCGGAGGAGGAGACGTTGCCGTGCACCAGCAGCACCGGTACGCCGTCCGGCGGACCGGCCACGCGGACCGCCTGGGGGATGCCGTTGGCCTGGACCGTGAGCCGTGCGCTGCGCATCCGCGCATGCTGGCACGCACCCCCGCCCCCGCACCATGTGCCCCACAGACACAGCGGCCGACTCGAACGTGTCGCACCCCGGCTTTCCACCGCCCCCCGCCGTGCCGTGCTTACCCGTCGATCATGAAGTTGGCGGCGTTGGGCGTCCGATTTGCCGCCAGCTTCATGATCGGCGGGACGCTGGAGCGCATACCCCGCCCAGCCCGTCCGCCGACCCGTCGCGCCGGTCGGTCGGCGACGACCCGGTCGGCGGTATCGGCGGCCCATCAGCGGCGGTGATCAAGAGTTTGTGTCACCAGGTCGTTTCCGTACCCAAACTCCTTGATCACCGCGGGTGGGGTTGGGAGGGCGCCGGGAAGGCGGCGGGTGGCGGGGCGCCGCCGGGCTGAGCGCGCGGGCCGAGCGCGGGCGGCGCGGGGCCGGGTCAGCGCGGGCGCGAGGGCTCAGCGAGCACCGGGAGTCAGCGGCCGTCGAGGGCCCAGGGGTGGCCTCGACGGCCCAGCGGGTGCCGGCCCTCAGCGGCCGCGGAGGGCCCGACGTGGCCTCGACAGCCCGAACGGGCGGTGCCGGGAATCAGCGGCATCGAGGGCTCAGCGGGCGCGGGGCGTCTAGCTGACGTCGGCCGGCTGGGCCTCGCGCGCCTCGATCGGCTGGCGCGGCCCGGGGACGGGCAGCGGCACTGTGGGGCGCTGGTCGCGGCGGAGCGCGCCGAAGCTCATCCCGACCGGGTCGGTCCGGGCCACGCCCGGGTCGTAGAGCCGCAGGTCGGTACGGCCCAGCCGGACCACGTCGCCGTCGGCGATCGCCACGCTGCCGGTGACCCGGGTGTCGTTGAGCCAGGTGCCGTTCGTCGAACCGAGGTCGGTGAGCATCACCCCTTCCGGGGTGGCCCGGACGGTGGCGTGCCGCCGGCTCAGGTGCGGGTCGGCGAGCACGATGTCGGCGGTCGGCGCGCGGCCGATCACCTGCGCGTCCTGGCCGACCCGGAACGTGAGCCCCCGCATCGCCCCGCCGGACACCGTCAGCAACGGCATCAGCTCAGGATGCTCCTCCATGGACAGTCGACCTCCACCCCACATCGCCCCGCGGCGTCAGCCTGCCACCTCACCGTAGTGGCTTGCACCACCGCGCGGTTACCCCCGCGACCCCGGCCGGCCATCTCCCGTTCGCCGTTTCGGACGGCACTTCCATCGATGCGACGGTTGATCGTCCGCGCAGCGTACGGCGCATTCGACACCTACCGGCGAGTAATCCTCGGGTCTAGACTTCGGCCATGACCGCTGTACATGTGCCGGGCGCCCCGCTCATCTCCGAGGGTCTATTGGTGTCGACCAGCCCGGCCACCGGCGCCGAGGCGGGCCGATTCCCGCTGGCCGCCGAGGCGGACGTGCGTGCCGCCGTAGACCGCGCCCGGGAGGCCGGCGACTGGTGGGCCGGGCTCGGCTTCGCCGGCCGGCGGGATCGCCTCCAGCGCTGGCGCGGCGTGCTCGCCCGGCGGATCGAGGAGCTGGCCGACCTGATGCACACCGAGGGCGGCAAGCCGGTCGGTGACGCGGTGGTGGAGATCCTCACCGCGCTGGAGCACATCGACTGGGCGGCCCGCAACGCCCGGCGGGTGCTCGGGCCGCGCCGGGTCCGCTCCCGCCTGATCCTCGCCGAGTTCACCGGTCACCTCGAATACCAGCCGTACGGCGTGGTCGGCGTGATCGGCCCGTGGAACTACCCGGTGTTCACGCCGATCGGCTCCGCCGCGTACGCGCTGGCGGCCGGCAACGCCGTGGTGTTCAAGCCGAGCGAGTACACCCCGGCGGTCGGTCAGTGGCTGGTCGACCGGTTCGCCGAGGTGGTGCCGGAGCAGCCGGTGTTCCAGGTGGTGCACGGCTTCGGCGCGGTCGGCGCCGCGCTGTGCCGTTCCGGGGTCGGCAAGGTGGCGTTCACCGGCTCCACGGCGACCGCGAAGCGGGTGATGGCCGCCTGCGCCGAGTCGCTCACGCCGGTGCTGCTGGAGGCCGGCGGCAAGGACGCGATGATCGTGGACAGCGACGCCGACCTGGACGCCGCCGCGGAGGCGTGCGTGTGGGGCGGGCTCACAAACGCCGGCCAGACCTGCATCGGCATCGAGCGGGTCTACGCGGTCGACCAGGTCTTCGACGCCTTCGTGGAGAAGGTGGTGGCGAAGGCCGGGCGGCTCACGGTCGGCGCAGACGGGTCCGACCTCGGCCCGATCACCATGCCGTCGCAGATCGACATCATCCGCCGGCACATCGACGACGCGATCGACCGGGGCGGCCGGGCGGTGCTCGGCGGCCCGGAGGCGGTCCAGCCGCCGTACGTGCACCCGACGGTCCTGGTCGACGTGCCGGAGGACTCGGCCGCCGTGCAGGAGGAGACGTTCGGCCCGACGCTCGTGGTCAACCGCGTCCGCGACGTGGACGAGGCCGTCGAGCGGGCCAACGCGCTGCCGTACGGGCTCGGGGGTTCGGTCTTCGGCCGGGCGCGGGCGGTGGCGGTGGCGCGGCGGCTGCGCTCCGGGATGGCCTCGGTCAACTCGGCGCTGACGTTCGCCGGCATGTCGACGCTGCCGTTCGGCGGCACCGGCGAATCCGGCTTCGGCCGCATCCACGGCGAGGAGGGGCTGCGCGAGTTCGGGCGGCCCAAGTCGGTCACCCGCCGCCGGGCCCGATCGTTGCTGCCGGCCATGACCTTCGAGCGCACCCCGGCCGACGTCGCCCGGATCATCAAGATCGCCAAGCTGATGTACGGCCGGAGCCGCTGAGCCGCCGCCCTCGGGCGCGGCCGGGGAGGTTCGGCTCCTCGCCGCCTCAGAACAGCGTCAGCTCGTCGCGCTCGATGCCGCGCAGCTTGTCGTAGTCGACCACCACGCAGCGGATGCCCCGGTCGGTGGCGAGCACCCGGGCCTGCGGCTTGATCTCCTGCGCGGCGAACACGCCGGCCACCGGCGCGAGCAGCGGATCGCGGTTCATCAGCTCCAGGTAGCGGGTGAGCTGCTCCACGCCGTCGATCTCGCCGCGCCGCTTCACCTCGACCGCCACCGCGCCGCCGACCGCGTCCCGGCAGAGCAGGTCGACCGGCCCGATCGCGGTCATGTACTCGCGCCGGACCAGCGTGAAGCCCTCCCCCAGCGTCTCCGGGTTCGCGGCGAGCAGCTCCTGCAGGTGCGCCTCGACGCCGTCCTTGCGCAGGCCCGGGTCCACGCCCAGCTCGTACGAGGTGTCCTGGAAGATCTCCTCCAGGGTGATGCGCAGCTCCTCGCCGGCCTTGTTCACCACCCGCCAGACGCCGGGCGCCTCCTCCAGCCGGCAGGGCGGGCTCATCCAGTTCAACGGCTTGTAGGCCCGGTCGTCCGCGTGGATCGACACCGACCCGTCCGCCTTCACCATCAGCAACCGGGTCGCCGGGGGCAGGTGGGCCGAGAGCCGTCCGACATAGTCCACCGAGCACTTCGCAATCACCAACCGCACCCGCCGAGGGTAGCCGAGGCCCCGGTGGACGCCGACGAGCGCCACTGGCGTACCGGTGCCATATTGAGATCGTGCTCGAAGTCCTCACCGGTTCCGGTCTGGCCGCCTCGGCGGGTCTCAACGCCTACATCCCGCTTCTGCTGATGGGTCTGCTGTCCCGCTACACCGATCTGGTCGAGCTGCCGAGTGGCTGGCAGTGGCTCGGCAACGGCTGGGTGGTGCTGATCCTCGCCGTCCTGCTCGCGGTCGAGGTGGTGGCCGACAAGGTGCCGGTGGTCGACCACGTCAACGACGTGGTGCAGACGGTGGTCCGGCCGACCGCCGGCGGGCTCGCGTTCGGCGCGGGCGCCGGCTCGGAGACGGTCACCGTCAGCGACCCGGACACGTTCTTCTCCACCCACCAGTGGGTGCCGGTGGTGGTCGGCGTGCTCATCGCGCTCGGCGTACACCTGCTCAAGGCCGCCGCCCGGCCGGTCATCAACGCGACCACCGCCGGGGTGGGCGCTCCGGTGGCCAGCACCGCAGAGGACGCGACGAGCGTGGTCATGTCGGTGGTGGCGCTGCTGCTGCCGGTGCTGGTGCTGGTGTTCCTTGTCGCCCTGGTGTTCTTCGTGCCCTGGCTGTTCCGCCGTCGCCGGGAACGGCGCCGGGAACGCGCCGCCGCACGCGCGGCCGGCTTCCGCGTCTGACCCGCACCGACTCCCGAAACCTCTAAAATTGGGGCAAGACTACCCAAGGAGGTACGGGACGATGACCGCGTCGTTGGAGATGCCCCGGGTCCAGGAGTGCGCCGTCCGGTCCTGCGCCTACAACCACACGAACGACTGCCACGCCTTCGCCATCACGATCGGCAGCAGCGACCACGCCCACTGCCACACGTTCGTGGAGATGCCGGTGCGCGGCGGCCTCGACCAGTTGGTCGCCCAGGTCGGCGCGTGCTCGCGCGCCGACTGCCGGCACAACTCCGACCTGGAGTGTCACGCGCCGGCCATCACCGTCGGCCCCGACATGGACATGGCCGACTGCATGACCTACGAGAGCCGCTGAGCCGCGTGGGCGCGGCGCCCGCTCGCGGGCGCCGCGCCCACGCGGTTGTTAAGAAGGGGCCCCTCCTCTACCGGAGGCGTTAACAAGGGGCCCTTCCTTTCACGTCAGTGCGTTGGCCTCGCGGATCACCGTGACCAGCTCGTCGATGATGCCGGTGAGCGCGAAGTCCTTCGGCGTGAACACCCGGGCCACCCCGGCGGCGCGCAGCGCCTCGGCGTCGGCGGCCGGGATGATCCCGCCCACCACCACCGGCAGGTCGCTCCGACCGGCCGCGCGCAGCCCGTCCAGCACAGCCGGCACGGCGGCCAGGTGCGAGCCGGACAGCACGGAGAGGCCGACCAGGTCGACGTCCTCCTCCACCGCCGCCGCAACGATCTGCCCGGCGGTCAGGCGGATGCCCTGGTAGACCACCTCGAACCCGGCGTCGCGGGCGCGTACCGCGATCTGCTCCGCGCCGTTGGAGTGCCCGTCCAGCCCCGGCTTGCCGACCAGCAGGCGCAGCCGCCCGCTGCCGAGTTCCCGGGCGGTCGCGACGACCCGCTCGCGGACCCCGGCGAGGTTCGCGTCACCGGCTGCCCCGGCCGCCCCGGCCAGGCCGGTCGGGGCGCGGTACTCGCCGTACACCTGGCGCAGCGCGCCCGCCCACTCGCCGGTGGTGACACCGGCCCGGACGCAGTCGAGCGTCGCCGGCATCAGGTTCGCCGTGGTGGCGGCGTCGGCGCGCAGCCGGTCCAGCGCCGCCTCCACAGCCGCCGCGTCCCGGTCGGCCCGCCACCGGCGTACGCCGTCGGTGGCGGCCTCCTCGACGGCCGGGTCCACCTGCTCGATCGCCTCGGCGCCGGCCGCCGTGAGCGGGGACGGCTCGGTCTCGGTGAACCGGTTGACGCCGACCACCACGTCCGAGCCGGTCTCCATCCGGCGGCGCCGGTCGGCGAGTGAGGCCACCAGCGCGCTCTTGAGGTAGCCGGACTCGACGGCGGTGACCACGCCGCCCATCTCCAGCACCTTCTCCAACTCCACGCGGGCGCCGGTCACGATCTCGTCGACGAGCGCGGTCATCACGTGCGAGCCGGCGAACAGGTCCGGGTACTCCAGCAGGTCCGACTCGTACGCCAGCACCTGCTGCATGCGCAGCGACCACTGCTGGTCCCAGGGGCGGGGCAGTCCCAGCGCCTCGTTCCAGGCGGGCAGCTGCACCGCGCGGGCACGGGCGTCGCGGGACAACGTGACGCCGAGCATCTCCAGCACGATGCGCTGGATGTTGTTCTCCGGCTGCGCCTCGGTCAGGCCCAGCGAGTTGACCTGGACGCCGTAGCGGAACCGGCGCTGCTTCGGGTTCTCCACGCCGTAGCGGTCGCGGGTGATCTCGTCCCAGAGCGCGCCGAACGCGCGCATCTTGGCGATCTCCTCGACGAAGCGCACCCCGGCGTTGACGAAGAACGAGATCCGCTGGACCACGTCGCCCATCCGCTCGGGCGGCACCTGGCCGGAGTCGCGCACGGTGTCCAGCACGGCGACGGCGGTGGCCAGCGCGAAGCCGACCTCCTGCACCGGCGTCGCGCCGGCCTCCTGGAGGTGGTACGAGCAGATGTTCACCGGGTTCCACCGGGGCATCTCGCGCAGCGTGTACGCGATCACGTCGGCGGTCAGCCGCAGCGACGCGGCCGGCGGGAAGATGTACGTCCCCCGGGACAGGTACTCCTTGATGATGTCGTTCTGCGTGGTGCCGGCGCAGCGGCTCAGCTCCGCGCCCTGCTCGGCGGCGACGGTGCCGTAGAGGCCGAGCAGCCACATCGCCGGGGCGTTGATGGTCATCGAGGTGTTCATCTCGGCGAGCGGGATGCCCTCGAACAGCGCCCGCATGTCACCCAGGTGCGCCACCGGCACGCCGACCCGGCCCACCTCGCCGGAGGCCAGCTCGTGGTCCGGGTCGTACCCGGTCTGGGTGGGCAGGTCGAAGGCGACCGACAGGCCGGTCTGTCCCTTCGCCAGGTTGCGGCGGAAGAGCGCGTTGGTGGCCGCGGCGGAGGAGTGCCCGGCGTACGTGCGCATCACCCACGGGCGGTCCCGCTCGGGCAGCCGTCCCGGCATCGCGTCGTCCATGGCCGGAGTTTAAGTTACCGTTCAGTAAAAGAGAGTGTGGAAAACCACACAACCCGATGCCCGTGCCGGTGGGCCGGCGTGCTCGGCCGGCCCACCGTACGGGTCACTCGCTGCGGGCGGTCTCCGGGCCGGTGATCCGTTCCAGCAGCGGCAGGGTGGCCGCGATGACCGCGAGACAGCCCAGCACGCCGAGGGCCACGACCGCCGCGAACCCGATCCCCGGTACGCGCAGGTCGTAGTCCATCTGCGCGCGCAGGAACAGCTGCGCGGCGACCAGTCCCATCCCGACCGCCACCACGGCGACCGTCAGCAGCGGCACGGTGCTCTCCAGGGCCACCACCCGGCGCAGCAGCCGCACCGGGGCGCCGCTGAGCCGGAGCAGGCTGAACGGCCGTTTCCGTTCACTGAGGCCGGCCGCCACCGCAACGGCCAGGCTGCATCCGGCGAGCGCGAGACCGGCCACCACCACGAGGTCGGCCAGCCGCTGCCAGCCCCGCATGGTGTCGGCGAAGTCGGCCTCGAAGTCGCCGGGCACGTTCGGTGCCACGAAGAAGGTCGGGAACGCGGTTTCGAGGACCGTCCGGGCACGCTCCACAGCCACCGGGTCCGCCGCCTCGGCCATCACCGAACCGGCGGGCAGCCCCGCGAGGGCCGCCGGGTCCACAGGGGACGACGGCCAGACCCGGTCGGCCGAGGCGGACTCGCGCCAGGGGATCAGGCCCGGCGGCACCTCGGCGACGCTCGCCCCCGTGGCGCACCGCCCGTACGCGGGCGGGATGTCCGCGCAGGCGATCACGCCGGAGTCGCGGCCGTCACCGCGTACCGGGTTCTCCCGGACGAGCACCGGGTTGCGGACGCCGGGAACCGCCGCCAGATCGGCCAGCAGCGTGCCGGGCACCGGCGGGTCGTCCGTGAGCACCATCGACAGCCGGCCCGCCTCCAGGGAACCCCGGGGCGCCGGACCGCGCTCGTACGTGATCGTCCCCATCACGCCCACGGCCACAGTCGTGACGAACAGCGCGAGCATCACGCCGCTGACCGCCCGGAATCCGGCGGCCGGGTTGTCGGCGAGCCGGCGCGCGGCGATCAGCGCGGCCGGCCGGCTGGCGCGAGCGGCCATCGCCCGGGCGCCGACCATGGTCAGCCACGGGCCGCCCGTGATCAGCCCGACCATGACGAGCAGCAGCGCGGGCAGGAACAGCGCGGTCTGACCGTCCGACGTGGGCGGACGGTAGATCAGGGCGAAGCCCAGCCCGGCCAGGCCGAACGCGAGCGGGATCAGCCGGTACGCCCGGGGCGGCCGGGGCGTGACCCGGCGGCTGACACCGAGCGGGGAGATCCGGACCCGGCGCAGCGCGACCCAGGCCGCGGCCGCCGCGCCCGCCGGCACGCCGAGGGCCACCAGGAGGGCCTCCGGCGCACCGATGGCCATGTCGCCGGGGAAGAACGGCATGCCGGTGAACGGAATGCCGGCGAGCTGCCCGCGGAACGCGAAGAACGCCGCGAAGCCGGCCGCCGCGCCGGCCGCCGCCGCGAGCGCGGCCTCGACGGCCGCGACGACCGAGATCTGCCGGGGCGTGGCCCCGACCAGCCGCATCGCGGCGAACCGCTGCTCCCGGCGGGCCGCGCCGAGCCGGGTCGCCGTGCCGATGAAGACGAGTACGGGGAACAGCAGCCCACCCGCGACCACGCCGAGGATGAGGTCGACAGCCGCTCCCGGCAGCGGAGCGCTGTTGCCGTCGACCCGGGTGACCTTTCGGACCTGGTCCAGCCTGCCCACCTGCTCCGGCGTGCCGCCGACCAGGACGAGCAGCGTGTCCGGCGAGGTGAGCGCCGCCGGCCCGACCTCGCCGAGATCCCGGCCGGGGTAGCGGTCGGCGAGCTGGTCGGCCGGGGTGGACGCCAGCAACTTCCGCAGCGCCGGGGAGGCGTAGTACTCGCCGGGCCCCGGCGTTCGGGAAACACCGATCGGCGTGGGCGCGTCCGGGCCGGTCGCGGCGACGTCGACGCGGGTGATCTGGTCGCCCCGGAAGAAGTCGGTCCGGGTGGACCACAGCAGCGGGTCGGCGGATCCGTCGGCCGTCTCCTGCGGATACATCGACGCGTAGCGGGCGAGCTGGGCGTCGGCGGCGTTCACGCCCGCGAGCGTGGTGAGCAGCAGCCCCGTGCCGACCGCGACGGCGGCGGCGATGGCGACCAGCCGGACCAGCGCCTCCCGGCCACCGGCGACGGCGAGCCGGAGCGCGAGCCCGATCACGAGGCGACCCCGGCGGGGGCGTTGACCCGGCCGTCCCGCACCATGACCTCCCGGTCGGCGTACGCGGCGATGCGCGCCTCGTGCGTCACCAGGACGACTGTGGTGCCCTTCTCGCGGGCGGCGTCCACCAGCAGCGTCATCACCTCCTCGCCGGTGAGCGAGTCGAGCGCGCCGGTGGGCTCGTCCGCGAACAGCACCCGCGGCTCGGCGACCAGGCCGCGGGCCAGCGCGACCCGCTGGGCCTGCCCACCGGACAGCTCCCCGGAGCGGCGGTGCTCCATGCCGGCCAGGCCGAGCCGCTCGAACCAGCCCCGCGCGGCGCGCAGCGCCGGAGTGCGGCGGACACCGCGCAGCAGCAGCGGCAGCGCCACGTTCTCCGCCGCGGTGAGTTCCGGCACGAGCTGGCCGAACTGGAAGACGAAGCCGAAGCTGTCGCGGCGCAGCGCGCTGCGGTCGGCCTCGCCGAGCGTGTCGATCCGGGTGCCGTCGAACCGGACCTCACCGGAGTCGGGGCGCAGGATGCCGGCCAGGCAGTGCAGCAACGTCGACTTGCCGGAGCCGCTCGGTCCCATCACGGCGACGACCTCGCCGGCCCCCACGGCAAGGCTCGCGCCGCGCAGGGCGGGTGTCTCGCCGAACGCGTACGTGACGTCGCGTGCCTCGATCATCGGGCTCATGGCCGTACCGCCTTTCTCAGGGCGTCCAGCCGGGCCCCCGTCGTCTCGATCCACCGCAGGTCCGCCTCGAGGTGGTAGAGGCCGTGGTCGGCCAGCATCACGTCGACGAGTTCGCCGCTGCGCTTGATCTCGGTGAGTTCGCGCATCCGGCGCAGGTGGGCGGCGCGCTGGGTGTCCAGGTACTCCTCGGCCGGGCGGTCGAGCATCAGCGCGAGCACGACCTTGGTGAACAACACGGTCTGCAGGTGCGGTTCCGGTTCGACCGGCTCGGTCAGCCAGTGCTCCACCTCGGTGGCGCCCACGTCGGTGATGACGTAGCGCTTGCGATCCGGCCCGGCACCGGGAGCGACGTCGCCGACCACCACCTTGCCGTCGCGGGCCAGCCGGCTCAGCGTCGAGTA
Source organism: Micromonospora sp. C28ISP2-4 (assembly GCF_030519385.1). Classification (NCBI taxonomy): domain Bacteria; kingdom Bacillati; phylum Actinomycetota; class Actinomycetes; order Micromonosporales; family Micromonosporaceae; genus Micromonospora; species Micromonospora sp. C28ISP2-4. Next base: position 218,186 of record NZ_JAUMKG010000002.1, read on the forward strand.
GACCTGCCCGTACGGCAGCGGCTTGCCGCGCCCGAAGAAGGTGTCGTAGTCGCGCTTGAGGTCGTAGCCGTGGCTCGGTTCGCGTTCGAGCAGCCCGAGCAGGGTCAGGGGAACGGTCATGACCAGAGACTACACCGAGTGTATACCTCGCGTATATAGCTGACCCGGCAGTGGAACGGGCGACCGCACGACGCACACTTGACGTCATGGAGAACGAGCTCGCGATTTCCGTGCGAGGGCTGCGCAAGGCGTACGGCGACAACGTCGCCGTGGCCGGGGTGGACCTGGACGTCCGCCGGGGCGAGGTGTTCGCCCTGCTCGGCCCGAACGGCGCCGGCAAGACCACGACGGTCGAGATCCTGGAGGGCTACCGGCAGCGCGACGCCGGCGAGGTACGCGTCCTCGGCGCCGACCCCGCCCACCCCGACGCCGGCTGGCGCTCCCGGGTCGGCATCGTGCTCCAGGGCACCGGCGAGTTCGACGAGCTCAGCGTCATCGAGGTGGTCCGGCACTTCTCCGGCTTCTACCCGGACGCCGACGACCCGGACAAGGTGGTCGAGCGGGTCGGGCTGGGCGCCAAGGCCAAGGCGCGTACGCACACGCTCTCCGGCGGGCAGAAACGCCGCCTCGACGTGGCGCTGGGCATCATCGGCCGCCCCGAGCTGCTCTTCCTCGACGAGCCGACCACCGGCTTCGACCCGGAGGCCCGGCGCGAGTTCTGGGAGCTGATCCGGGACCTGTCCGCCGCCGGCACCACGATCGTGCTCACCACCCACTACCTGGACGAGGCCGAGGCGCTCGCCGACCGGGTCGGCGTGATCGCCGCCGGTCGGGTGATCGAGGTCGCGCCGCCGAACGCGCTGGGCAACCGGCAGGAGTCGCTGGCGACCGTCTCCTGGCGTACCCCGGACGGGACGCCGGCCTCGGCGGAGACCGCGACGCCGACGGCGCTGGTGGCCGACCTGGCCGCGCGCTTCGGCGGCGAGGTACCGGGCCTCACCGTGACCCGGCCGACCCTGGAAGACGTCTACCTGCGGATGATCGGACACTCATGACCACCACGACGAAGCCGGCGGCCCCGGTCGCCGCCACCTCGGCCCGCCGGGCCGGCGCGGGCGCGCTGGCGCTGCGTCAGGGGCGGCTGGAGATCACCCAGTTCCTGCGCAGCCGGGAGTCCGTCGTGTTCACGATGGGCTTCCCGATCATCATGATCCTGATCTTCGCGGCGATCTTCAGCGACGAGATCGCGCCCGGGGTCAGCTACACGCAGTACTTCATCACCGGCATGATCGCGACCGGCCTGATGACAGTCAGCTTCCAGAACCTCGGCATCTGGATCCCGATCGAGCGGGACCGCGGCGTGCTCAAGCGCTACCGGGGCACGCCGATGCCGAAGTGGGTCTGGTTCGCCGGCAAGGTGATCATGGTGGTGGTCATCGGCATCGCCGAGACCGTGCTGCTGCTCGCCGTCTCGGTGGCGATGTTCGACCTGGACCTGCCGCAGACCACGGCCAAGTGGCTGACGTTCGCCTGGGTCTCCGTCCTCGGCGTCACCGCCTGCACGCTGTGCGGCATCGCCATCTCGTCGCTGGCCCGCACCGCGCGCAGCGGCTCGGCGGTGGTCACCCCGGTCGCGCTCGTGCTCCAGTTCATCTCCGGCGTGTTCTTCGTCTTCACCAGCCTGCCCACCTGGATGCAGCAGGTCGCGGCGATCTTCCCGCTCAAGTGGATGTGCCAGGGGCTGCGCTCGGTCTTCCTGCCGGACAGCTTCGGCGCCCGGGAGCCGGGCGGCTCGTTCGAGCTGGGCACCGTCGCGCTGGTGCTGGGCGCGTGGTGCGTCATCGGCCTGGTGCTGTGCCTGACCACGTTCCGCTGGACCACCAAGCGCGACGGCTGAGGTGTAAGGAAGGGCCCCTCTTAACGCCTGCGGTAGAGGAAGGGCCCCTTCTTAACGCACGCCTGGCGGTGGCACACTCGCCGGCATGGCACCCACGCTGACCCGGCGTACCCTGCTCGGCGCCGCCGCCGGCGTGGCCGGCGCCGCAGTGGTCGGCGGCCTGGCCGCCCGGCAACTGTCCGGCCCCCGCCCGGGGCCGGCACCGACCCTGCCGGACGCCCCGGCCGGCGACGAACGGCTCATCCGCATCGCATCCGGCGCGCGCGGCCGCGAGGTGGACTTCTGGACTGCCGTGCCCGAGGGGTACGGCGACGGCCGCGGCCTGCCCGTCTGCCTGGTGCTGCACGGCGCTTCGGCAACCCCGCGCGACTACGGCCGGTTCGGGCTGGCCCGCTTCCTCACCGACGCGGTACGCCGGGGCGCCCCGCCGTTCGCGCTCGCGGGCGCCACCGGCGGGCGGCTGTCCTGGCGCGCCGCCGGTGACGACGACCCGCAGCGGATGGTGCGCGAGGAGGTGCCCACCTGGTGCGCCCGGCGCGGGTTCGACAGCAGCCGGCTGGCCGTGTGGGGCTGGTCGATGGGCGGCTTCGGCGCGTTGCTGCTGGCCGAGACGTACCCGAAGTGGCTGCGGATGGCGGCGGCCTTCTCCCCCGCGGTGAGCCCCGGCGACGCGGTCTTCGCCGGCGTGGAGAAGCTGCGCGGCACCCCGGTCGGGCTGTGGTGCGGGCGGCAGGACAACTTCCTCAAGGACGTACGCGCGCTCGCCCGGGTGCTGCCCGAGGAGCCGGTACGCGCCGCCTGGGCCGACGGGCGGCACAACTTCGGCTACTGGGGCACAGTCCTCCCGGACGCGTTCGCGCTGATCGGCGCCGCGCTCAGCCCGCCCCGGACGTGAACCGGCACCGCACGTGAACCGCCCCCGGCCGACGCGGGCCGGGGGCGGGACGAGCCGGTCAGTACGAGTAGAAGCCCTGGCCGGTCTTGCGGCCCAGGTCGCCGGCGGTCGCCATGCGCTGGAGCAGCTCCGGCGGGAAGAACTTCTCGTCGGCGGTGTCGGTGTAGATGTTGCGGGTGGCGTTGAGCAGCACGTCCACGCCGGTCAGGTCGACAGTGGCGAGCGGGCCCATGGCGTGGCCGAAGCCCAGCTTGCAGGCGGTGTCCAGGTCCTCGGCGGAGATCACGCCGGACTCGACGAGCTTGACCGCCTCCATCGCCAGCGCGCAGATCAGCCGGGTGGTGACGAAGCCGGCGATGTCCCGGTTGACCACCACCACCGTCTTGCCGATCCCCTCGGCGAACGACTTGACGGTGTCCATGGTCGCGTCGCTGGTCTTGTAGCCGCGTACCAGCTCACAGAGCTTCATCATCGGCACCGGCGAGAAGAAGTGCGTGCCGACCACCGACTCCGGGCGCTCGGTGGCGGTGGCGATCTGGGTCACCGGGATGGCCGACGTGTTGGTGGCCAGCACCGCGTCCGCCTTGCAGATCTTGTCCAGCGCGCGGAACACCTCGTGCTTGATCTCGATCTTCTCGAAGACCGCCTCGACCACGATGTCCGCGTCGGCGGCGGCTTCCAGCTCGGTGGTCGGGGTGATCCGGGCCAGCGTCGCCTCGACGTCGGACGCCTCGATCTTGCCCTTCTCGGCGAACTTCGTCAGCGACTTCCGGATGCCGTCCACACCGCGCTTCGTGGCCGCGTCGTCGATGTCGCGCAGCGTCACCTGCCAGCCCGCCTGCGCCGCCACCTGGGCGATGCCCGAGCCCATCAGCCCGGCACCGACGACCGCGAGTCGACCCGCCATCTGCTTCTCCCTCGCCGTGTTCTGCAACGTCTGGGAGAACCCTACTTAACGACTGATAAGCCCCGGCCGTCAGATGGCCAGGTCCGGCTCCTCCGGCGCGGTGCCGCGCTCCACCTCGACGCCGAGCGCGCGCAGGTCGGCCACGAAGTCCGGGTAGCCCCGGTCGACGTGGTGCACGTGCGAGACCTCGGTCAGCCCGTCGGCGCAGAGACCGGCGATGATCAGGCCGGCTCCGGCCCTGATGTCGGTGGCGCGTACCGGGGCGCCGGACAGCCGCTCCCGGCCGCACACCAGGGCGTGGTGACCGTCGGTACGGATCTCCGCGCCGAGGCGCATCATCTCGTTGGCGAACATGAACCGGCCGTCGAAGATGTTCTCGGTGATCAGCGAGCCGCCCTCGCTCACCGCCGCCAGCCCGATCGCCATCGGCAGCAGGTCGGTGGCGAAGCCCGGGTAGGGCAGCGTCACCACGTCGACCGCCCTCGGGCGGTCGTCCATCCGTACCCGGAAGGCGTCGCCCCGCGTCTCGACCAGGCCGCCGGCCGCGACCAGCTTGTCCAGCGCGACCTCCAGGTACGCCGGGTCCAGGCCGGTCACCGTCACGTCGCCGCGGGTCATCGCGGCGGCGAACGCCCAGGTGCCGGCCACGATCCGGTCCCCCACCGTGGCGTGCCGGACCGGCCGCAGCTCGGGTACGCCGACGATGTGCAGCGTCGAGGTGCCGGCCCCTTCGATCCGCGCGCCCATGCGGTTCAGCATGGTGCAGATGTCGACGATCTCCGGCTCCCGGGCCGCGTTGTCGATCGTCGTGGCGCCCCGGGCCAGCACCGCCGCCATGACCAGGTTCTCGGTCGCGCCCACGCTCGGGAAGTCCAGCACGATGTCGGCGCCGTGCAGCCCGTCCGGCGCCTCGGCGATGACGAAGCCGTGCTCACCGGAGATCTCCGCGCCCATCCGGGCCAGCCCGGCGATGTGCATGTCCAGCCCTCGCGAGCCGATCGCGTCGCCGCCCGGGTGGGCCACCCGGACGTACCCCCGGCGGGCCAGCAGCGGGCCGAGCACGCAGATCGACGCGCGCAGCCGGCGGACCAGGTCGTAGTCGGCCTCCGCGCCCGGCCGCTCCGGCACGTCGATGAGCACGGAGCGGGACCGCTCCACACCACCGTTGGCCACCATCGGGTCGACCGGGTCGTCCGGGCCGAAGCGCACGCCGCAGCCGAGGCGCCGCAGCACCTCACCCATGATCGCGATGTCGGTGATCCGGGGCACGTTGGTGATCAGGCTGCGGCCGGGCGCGAGCAGCGCGGCGGCCATCAGTTTCAGCGCGGAGTTCTTCGCACCCACCACGTGCACGGTGCCGGCGAGGCGGGCGTCGCCGCGTACCCGGATGACGTCGACGTCGCTGAGCGCCGGATCTCCCGCGTCACCCGGCCCCACCGGACTCGGCCGGGCCGGGATCGTCAGTTCCGGTATCCGTAGGCTGTGCGTCATGGCCGTCCACCTCACGCGCATCTACACCAAGGCCGGCGACGCCGGCATGACCAGGCTGAGCAACAACGAGCAGGTGCCGAAGACCGATCCGCGCATCGCCGCGTACGCGGACGTGGACGAGTGCAACGCCTCGATCGGCGTCGCGCTCGCCCTGGGGCAGCTCTCCGACGAGCTGCGAGCCGTACTGGAATCCGTGCAGAACGACATGTTCGACGTCGGCGCGGACCTGGCGACGCCGGTGGAGCCGGACCCGAAGTACCCGCCGCTGCGGGTGACCGAGGAGTACGTCGAGCGCCTAGAGGGCTGGTGCGACGAGTACAACGCGCGCCTGAGCAAGCTCGACTCCTTCATCCTCCCCGGCGGCACCGCGGGCGCGGCACTGCTGCACGTGGCACGGACGAGCGCCCGGCGCGCCGAGCGTGCGGCATGGGCGCTGGTCGCACACGACCCCGATCGGACCAGTCCCCTCCCGGCAAAGTATCTCAACCGGCTCTCCGATTTGCTTTTTATCCTGTCAAGAACGGCAAATCCGGACGGCGACGTGCTATGGGTGCCGGGCGGGAAGCGCTGACCATCGGCGGCCTCCATCACGTGGAGGTGTGGGTACCCGACCTGGCGGCGGCCAGTCGTTCCTGGGGCTGGCTTCTCGGCGAGCTGGGCTGGACGCCCCACCAGGACTGGCCCGCCGGCCGCTCCTGGCGGCTCGGGTCCACCTATCTGGTCCTGGAGGAGTCGCCGGCGCTCACCGGCCGCACCCACGACAGGTGCGCGCCCGGCCTGAACCACCTGGCCTTCCACGCCGGCCCACCGGCCTCCGTCGAGCGCCTGGTCACTGCCGCCGGAGGGTACGGCTGGACGCTGCTCTTCCCGGACCGGCACCCGCATGCGGGCGGCCCGGACAGCTACGCCGCGTACCTCACCGACGGGCAGGGGTACGAGGTCGAGCTGGTAGCGGAGACGTGAAAAGGCCGGCACCCCGGGTTCGGGGTGCCGGCCTTTCGCTGTGTGTCTTACTTGTTCGTCTTAGCTGTTCCAGTGCTCGGCGACCAGGTCGGCGGCCTGCTGCTCCCACTGGGCGTAGTGGTCCGGGTAGGCCGAGACCTGGACGGTCTGGGCGGCCTTGGTCAGGGGCATGTCCTGCCAGCCGTCGACCTGCTTGAGGCCGGTGAGGAACGCGGTGGTGGAGTACTCGGGGTCGGTGATCTGCTCGACCGTGCCCCAGCCGCTGGAGGGGCGCTGCTGGAACAGGCCCTGCGAGTCGTGGTCGTTGCGGTCACCGAGGTGGCCGAGGTTCTCCAGCTTCGACTCCTGCAACGCCGTCGCGATCGACACGACCGCGGCGCGTTCGTCCATGCCGGCCTTCTTCGTCGCCGCGATGATCGCCTTCACATTCGCGACCTGCTCGTCGTTCAGCTCGATCCGCGACTGCTCGCCCTGCACACCGTGCGGGATCAGCTTGTCACCCTGCACGCTCACCGCCACCGGCTTCGCGTGCGTGGTGGTGTCCGCCGCGTGAGCGGCCACAGGACCGGCGAACACGCCACCGGTGAAGGCCAGACCAGCAACACCCAGGATGCTCTTACGCAGGATCGTGTTCATCAGAATTGCTCCATTCGGGGGTCGACGCACCCGGGGGACGGGATGCGCGGGCACCGTCAGGCGCTCAAAAAGTCTCAGGGGGGTTCCGGGTCGCTCGCGGGGCAAGGGGGTGCCTCGTCGCGGCGCCGGAAGCATGTCCAACGACCCACCACCCGGCATCATTCCCGGGCGCTGCACGCCACCGGAGAGGGGTGCGGCGTGGTGGTTCACGTCGTCGGAACCGTGTGCAACGACCAGCCGGCCGGGATGATTCCCCACGGGCTCACGTCGCCAGAACCGTACTCAACGACCAGCGACCCCGGGGCTGTTCCCGCAGGCACAACCCCCTTGTTTCGGGGCGCGGCCGGTGCTCGGTCGTTCACCCGGTTACAACGCCACCCACCCCCTCAGCGATTCCGCCGTCAGAGTGCCGCCCACCACCCCCGAACCGGACATCCGACCCGGACACCCCAACCACACACCCGCCCGCACAGAGACCCCTCACCGGCCCAGGCCGGTGGCGTCGCCCGCCTGGCCCGGCCTGGGGGCCCACACCCAGATCGCGGTGATCATGAACTTGGCGGTGCTGAGTGTCCGGTTTGCCGCCGCCAACCTCATGATCGACTCTCCGGAGGGCCGGGGAGGGGTTCTTCGGGATGATCAAGGAGTTCGTGTCCTGGCGGGGTGCCGGACTTGGCCGCAAACTCCTTGATCCACGAGGGGCGTGGAGCGCAGGCGTCCAACTGCGCCGATCTTGCAGTTCGCGCCCTCGATGCGTCCCATTCGCGAGGGTTTCCGGGGTACCGAAGTGCAAGATCGCGGGAGTCTCGGGGAGCGTCTCGGGGATCTTGGAGTCGCGGTGCCTCGCGAAGGGTGCGAAACGGGCATCTTGCGGTGGCACAACTCGAAAGTCGGCGCCAAGGACGGTGCTCGCCACGACGCTCGGCGGGGAGCGCGGGGGGCGTGGAGAGCGGGGGTCAGGCGGCGGGCCAGTCCTGGGAGGCCAGACGCGGCGAGACCGCCCCGGGTGGGGCGGCCTCGAGCCAGGACAGGAATCCGGTGACCGTGGATCGCGCCATGGCGATCTCGATCGGCGCGTGGTGGCTGGTACAGCGCAGGATCACCCACTCGGCGGGCATCGACATGCGCTCCTGCCCCTCGGGCAGCCGGCGGCGCTCGACCGCCAGCCCCTTACGCGAGAGCACCCGCTTGGGGCGCAGCGCGAAGCTGAACATGCGATACCAGCGCAGCTCGTCGCCCACGAAGCGACCGAACCCGGGTGACCAGCCACGACCGTCGAGGATCGTGTTGACCCGGACGCTCAGCCGGATGATGCCACCGCTACGCGTGAACAGGGCCCGCCGGATGAAGAGGATCAGAAGCGCGACGACGACGACCGCGACGCCGATTCCGATCCCTTCGACGATCTCCATCGGCGGGTCGGCTCAGCGGGCCGGGGTGGCGGGGGTTGCGCTCTCGGCGAGGACTGTGACGCCCTCACCGGTCACCGACAGGAAGCCGCCGGCCACGTCGTACGCGACCTGCTGGCCACCGGCCTGCTTGATGCGTACCTGGCTGGGTTCGGCGAGCTGGCCGAGCAGAGGTGCGTGCCCCGGCAGCACACCGAGCTCACCCTCGGTCGTCCGGGCGACGACCATCTCGGCCTCGCCGGTCCAGACCTTCTCCTCGACGGCTACGAGCTCGACGTGAAGCTGCTGTGCCACGCTGTCTCCTTGCTGCGGCGGCGGATTGCCGAAAGTCTAGTCGCGCCCCCGCAGCCCACCCAACGCGGGTGGTGAGAGCCGGACCACCACGGCCCCGCACCCGCTCAGGCTACTTGGTCTTCTGGACGAAGTCGGGGTGCTCCAGCAGGAAAGCGTCGAGCTGCTCGTTACGCAGGGCGGTGAAGAAGTCCTCCGCCGGTTCGAGCAGTTGCTCACCCCGGTAGTTGCTGCCGGTGCCGATTCCCCCACCCGGCAGCTTGATCGTCTCGATCGCGTCCGGGCGAATGTCCTTCAGGGCCAGCCCGAAGTCCACCACGCTGTTGCCGCGCCCGTTGAACACCAGCGACTTGCCGGCCGCGCGCAGCACCCGGTCCAGCTTGACCGGGTTGGTCACCACGTCGGCGCTGAACGCCTGGCTCGCCATCGCCTTGACGAACTGCTGCTGGTGCCGCTGCCGGCCGTAGTCGCCGTCCGGCACGCCGTTCTTCGGGTACCGCTGCCGGACGTAGTCCAGCGCCTGCCAGCCCTCAAGGTGGGCGTTGCCCTTCTTGTACACCGCCTGCGGGCCGAGGTAGCCACCGCCGCCGGGCCGGAGCTGGCGCGGGGTGCCGTCCGGCTGCAGGTGCTCGGAGCGCACCTCCCGCTCGATGTACATGTCGACACCGCCCATGGCGTCGACGATCTTCTTGAACCCGCTGAAGTTGATGATCGCGCCGGCGTCGAAGCGCTTGATGCCGGTGACCCCCTGCACGGTCTTGGCGAGCAGCTCGAAGCCCTGTGCGGTGCTGGGGTTCTGCCCCGGCACGTTGCTCCCGTGCGACATGGCCGCGTTGAGCCGGTCGTTGGCGCCCGCGTAGTCGGCCTTGGGGAACGCCGGGATGTCGACCCGCAGGTCACGCGGGAGTGAGAAGAGGTAGCCGCGGTCCATGGTGGCGGGCACGTGCAGGACCATGATCGAGTCGGCCAGCGGCCGGGCGGTCGACGTCCGGGGGTCGACGCCGACGAGCAGGATGTTGAGCGGACCCTTGATGTCGCTCTTCTTCTCGGTGGCGCCGGCGGCCTGGTCACCGAAGAGGTCGGCCTTGCCCACCGATCCCTCGTAGCGGGCGACCAGGGCGCGGGAGCCGATCAGCACAGAGCCGCTGAGCACCACCATGACGATGCCCACGATCGTGCAGACGCGGGCCCACCGGGGCACGCCGCGCCACATGGACCGCTTCCCGCGATCCGCGCCGCCCTTACCGCCCACGAGCATCTCCAATCGTCGCGCCCACGGGTAGGAAGACGGGCGCGGGGGTCCGTTTGGTTGCAGAGATCAACGGCCGGGATGTGAAGTCGTGTCAGGAACGGTACCGCGCGATCCGGTGAACTGCTTGCCGGAGAACCGGGCATCTGGTAGTGCAGTGGCCCGAAAGGGCGAGGGCCGCCCCGGCTTTCGCCGGGACGGCCCTCGTGGGTGTGAGCGGGCTCTCAGCCCTCCTCGCCCATCAGCTCCTTGGCCTTGGCCCGAAGGTCGTCCAGGCCGCCGCACATGAAGAACGCCTGCTCCGGGAAGTGGTCGAACTCCCCCTCGCTGATCCGGCGGAAGGCGTCGATGGTCTCGGCGATCGGGACCGTCGAGCCGGGCACGCCGGTGAACTGCTCCGCCGCGTACGTGTTCTGCGAGAGGAACCGCTCGATCCGGCGGGCGCGGCCGACGGTGAGCTTGTCCTCCTCGGAGAGCTCCTCGATACCGAGGATGGCGATGATGTCCTGCAGGTCCTTGTAGCGCTGCAGGATCCGCTTCACCTCGGTGGCGACGGCGAAGTGCTCCTCGCCGACGAACTCCGGGGCGAGGATCCGGGACGAGGACGCCAGCGGGTCCACGGCCGGGTAGATGCCCTTGTCGGAGATCGACCGCTCCAGGTTGGTGGTCGCGTCGAGGTGGGCGAACGTGGTGGCCGGCGCCGGGTCGGTGTAGTCGTCGGCGGGCACGTAGATCGCCTGCATCGAGGTGATGGCCTGGCCCCGGACGGAGGTGATCCGCTCCTGGAGCTCGCCCATCTCGTCGGCCAGGGTCGGCTGGTAACCCACGGCGCTCGGCATACGGCCGAGCAGCGTGGACACCTCGGAACCGGCCTGGGTGAAGCGGAAGATGTTGTCGATGAAGAGCAGCACCTCCTGCTTCTTCACGTCACGGAAGTACTCCGCCATGGTCAGGGCGGACAGCGCGACCCGCAGGCGGGTGCCCGGCGGCTCGTCCATCTGGCCGTAGACCAGCGCGGTCTTGTCGATGACGCCCGACTCGGTCATCTCGGCGATGAGGTCGTTGCCCTCGCGGGTGCGCTCACCCACGCCGGCGAAGACCGAGGTACCACCGAAGTTGCGGGCCACACGGGTGATCATCTCCTGGATGAGCACCGTCTTGCCCACGCCCGCGCCGCCGAACAGGCCGATCTTGCCGCCCTTGACGTACGGGGCGAGCAGGTCGATGACCTTGATGCCGGTCTCCAGCATCTCGGTCTTCGGCTCCAGGTCGGCGAAGGCCGGGGCCTTGCGGTGGATGCCCCACCGGTCGTCGGCCTGGATGGTCTCGCCCTCGGTGAGGTTGAGGCACTCGCCGATCGCGTTGAACACGTGGCCCTTGACCGCGTCGCCCACCGGCACGCTGATCGGCGCGCCGGTGTCGCGCACCTCGGTGCCGCGGACCAGGCCGTCGGTCGGCTGCATCGAGATGGCGCGGACCAGGTTGTCACCCAGGTGCTGGGCGACCTCCAGGGTCAGCGTCTTCTCACCGCCGGAGAGCGTCACGTTGACGTGCAGGGCGTTGAACAGCTCCGGCATCGCGTCGCGCGGGAACTCGGCGTCGACGACCGGGCCGATGACCCGGACCACGCGACCCGTGGCCGTCTTGGTCTCAACTGCGGATACAGTCATCACACTTCACTTCCCGACGCGGCCAGCGCGTTCGCGCCGCCGACGATCTCACTGATCTCCTGGGTGATGCCGGCCTGACGGGCCGAGTTCATCTCACGCGTGTACTTCTCGATCATCTCTTCGGCGTTGTCGGTGGCGCTCTTCATCGCCCGCCGACGGGCGGCCGACTCACTGGCCGCCGACTCCAGCAACGCCGCGAAGATCCGCGTGTTGATGTACTTCGGCAGCAGGGCGTCGAGCAGCGACTCCGGCTCCGGCTCGAACTCGTACGCCGGCAGCAGGCCCTCGGACCGGGGCCGGTCCTCGACCTGCATCGGACCGACGATCCGGGTCACCGGGTTCTGCGTCATCAGGGACTTGAACTCGGTGTAGACGATGTGCAGCTCGTCCACGCCGAGAATCCCGTCCGCGCCGGCCTCGTTGTCGGTGTCGTCCGCGCCGGCGGTGAACGCCTTGATCAGCGTCTCACCGACCTCGCGGGCGTCCTCGAACGACGGCTGCTCGGAGAAGCCCGTCCAGCTGGCGGCGATCGTCCGGTTGCGGAACCGGTAGAACGCCACGCCCTTGCGGCCGATGACGTAGAGCACGGGCTCCTTGCCGTCGGCGCGCAGGCGGGCGATCAGCGACTCGGCGGTCCGGATCGCGTTCGAGCTGTACCCACCGGCCAGGCCCCGGTCGGCGGTGACCAGCAGGACGCCCGCCCGCCGCACCCGCTCGCGCGGGGTGAGCAGCGGGTGGTCGATCCGCGCGTTCGAGGCCAGCGCCGTCAGCACGCCGGTGATCGCCTCGGCGTACGGCAGCGAGGCCGCCACCTTGGCCTGGGCCTTGGCGATGCGGCTCGTCGCGACGAGCTCCATCGCCTTGGTGATCTTCTTCATCCCCTTGGCGGAACGGATCCGCTGCCGGAGAACGCGTACCTGGGCGGCCATCGGATCAGCTCTCGGCCGGGCGGTCGGTGGTGCCGTCGCGGAAGCGGGTCACCGTCTCGCGGCTCTGCTCGCCCTCCAGCGGCTTGGCCGGCGCGTCGTTGACCCGGACCTCGTCCTCCTTGCCCAGGAAGACCTGCTTGAACTCACCGATCGCGGAGTCGAGCGAGGAGATGATCTCGTCGTCCCACTTGTTGTCCGCGATCCCGGCCAGGACGCCCTCGTGCTTGTGGCGGAGGTACTGGAGGAACTCGGACTCGAAGCGGCGGACCTCGCCGACCGGGACGTCGTCCAGCTTGCCCTCGGTGCCGGCCCAGACGGAGACGACCTGCTCCTGCACCGGGTACGGCGAGTAGTTCGGCTGCTTGAGCAGCTCGACCAGGCGGGAACCGCGGTCCAGCTGGGCCCGGGAGGCCCGGTCCAGGTCGGAGGCGAAGGCGGCGAACGCCTCCAGCTCGCGGTACTGGGCCAGGTTCAGCCGCAGCGAACCGGCGACCTTCTTCATCGGCTTCACCTGCGCGGCGCCACCGACCCGGGAGACCGAGGTGCCGACGTTGATGGCCGGCCGGACGCCCTGGTTGAACAGGTCGGTCTCGAGGAAGATCTGGCCGTCGGTGATGGAGATGACGTTGGTCGGGATGAACGCCGAGATGTCGTTCGCCTTGGTCTCGATGATCGGCAGACCGGTCATCGAGCCGCCGCCCAGCTCGTCGGAGAGCTTGGCGCAGCGCTCCAGCAGACGCGAGTGCAGGTAGAAGACGTCACCCGGGTAGGCCTCACGGCCCGGCGGGCGACGCAGCAGCAGCGACACGGCGCGGTAGGCCTCGGCCTGCTTGCTCAGGTCGTCGAAGACGATCAGGACGTGCTTGCCGCCGTACATCCAGTGCTGCCCGATGGACGAGCCGGTGTAGGGGGCGAGGTACTTGAAGCCGGCCGGGTCGGAGGCCGGGGAGGCGACGATGGTGGTGTACTCCATCGCGCCCGCCTCCTCCAGCGTCCCCTTGATGGAGGCGATGGTGGAGGCCTTCTGGCCGATCGCGACGTAGATGCAGCGGACCTGCTTCTTCGGGTCGCCGGAGCGCCAGTTTTCGCGCTGGTTGAGGATGGTGTCCAGGGCGACGGTGGTCTTGCCCGTCTTGCGGTCACCGATGATCAGCTGGCGCTGGCCACGGCCGATCGGGGTCATCGCGTCGACGGCCTTGATGCCCGTCTGGAGCGGCTCGTCGACCGACTTGCGGGACATCACGTTCGGGGCCTGGAGCTCCAGCTCGCGGAAGCCCTCGTTGGCGATGTCGCCGAGGCCGTCGATCGGCTCGCCCAGCGCGTTCACCACGCGGCCGAGGAACGCGTCGCCGACCGGCACGGAGAGCACCCGGCCGGTGCGCTTGACGCGCTGACCCTCTTCGATCCCGCCGAAGTCACCGAGGACGACGACACCGATCTCCCGGACGTCGAGGTTCAGCGCCACGCCGAGCGTGCCGTCCTCGAACTCCAGGAGCTCGTTGGTCATGGTCGAGGGGAGACCCTCGACGTGGGCGATGCCGTCACCGGCGTCGGCGACGGTGCCGACCTCCTCGCGGGAGACGTCGGCCGTGTAGGAGGAGACGTAGCGCTCCAGGGCGCTGCGGATCTCCTCCGTCGAGATGGTCAGCTCGGCCATCCTCTGCTTCCTTAAGTATCAGGGGCCCGGGATACCTAGTACCGACCGGTCCGATGGCGTCGAATCAGGGCTGCTAAGACGCTGGTCAGCGCTTCGCGAGCGCGTTGCGGGTCTCGTTGAGGCGGCGCAGGACGGTCCCGTCGTACAGGTCGGATCCGACCTGTACGCGCACTCCGCCGAGCACGTCGGGGTCGACCGTCTGCTTGACGGACACCTCCCGACCGTACATCTGGGAGAGGCGGGCGCCGAGGCGTCGCTCCTCCTCGTCGTTCAGCGGAGCCGCCACTGTCACGTACGCGACCTGACGGTCCCGCCGGTCGGCGGCCAGCTCGACCAGCCGGGTGAGCGCACCGGTGAAGGAGCGTCCCCCGAAGCCGGCGAGCGCGGCCTCGACGAGGCGGACGGTGACCGGCCGGGCCTTGCCGGCGAGCAGCTGCTGGGCCAGTTCGGCCCGCCGCTGCACCGGGGCCATCGGGTCGGAGAGCGTGTTGGACAGCTCGCCGGAGCCGGAGACGACCTGCCCGAAGCGGAACAGCTCGTCCTCGACCTCGCCCAGCTCGCCGGTCGAGTCGGCGCTCGCCAGGAGCGCCTCCACGCCGAGCCGCTCGACGCCGTCGAGCAGCTCCGACGGGGCCGACCAGCGGCCGGAGACCAGCGTCGCGACCAGGTCGAGCGCTTCCGCGCCGATCCGGTCGCGCAGCATGTCGCCGAGCAGGCCGGTGCGGTCGGCACCGGATCGGGCCGGGTCGGAGAGCGCCCGGCGCAGCCGCGGCTCGCGCCGCAGCAGGGCGGCGACGGAGAGGATGTCGTCGGCGGTGGAGGCCACCGCCGACGGCTCCGCGCCGCGGGCGTACGCGTCGAGGCGCTCGGCCCCGGCGGAGTACGACTCCCGGCTGGCGGCCTGCATCAGCGGGCCCCCGTGCTCTCGAGGCCGCTCAGGAACCGGTCGACGGTGCCCTTGCGACGCGCCTCGTCGGCCAGCGACTCACCGACGATCTTGCTGGCCAGGTCCACCGCGATGGTGCCGACCTCGGTGCGCAGCTCGCGCACGATGGTGGCCCGCTCCGCGGCGAGCTGCTCCTTGCCGGCGGCGATGATCCGGTCGGACTCCTCGCGCGCCTTGGCGAGGATGTCCTGGCGGATGCCCTCGGCGTCGGCCCGGGCGTCGTCGCGGATCTTGGCGGCATCGGTACGCGCCTCCGCGAGCTGGGCCCGGTACTGCTCGAGCAGCTGGTTCGCCTCGGCCTGCGCGGCCTCGGCTCGCTTGATGCCGCCCTCGATCGCGTCCACCCGGGCCTGGAACGTCTGCTCCATGCGCGGGAAGACGAACTTCATCAGCACGAAGCAGAGGACACCGAAGGCGACCAGCCCGACCACGATCTCCTGCCAGACAGGAATGATCGGGTTGTGGGTCGTCTCACCACCCTCAGCGGCGAGGAAGTACATGGGAAAACCTCCCGGTCAAAGGGGCTGGTTCAGCCGGCCCAGATGAAGCCGAAGGCGATGCCCAGCAGCGCCAGCGCCTCGATGACGGCGAAGCCGATCCAGACGTACGGAAGGGTCATCCGGGACGACTCCGGCTGGCGGGCGGTCGACTGGATGTAGGCCGAGAAGACCAGGCCCACGCCGATGCCCGGGCCGATGGCCGCGAGACCGTAGCCGATGGCGGCGGTGCTGCCCTCTACCGCGGCGTAGATGTCCATTGGTTGGTTCCTCCTGGTTATCACGCGTGACGGTCACGCGGGACGACAACGGTTGGTGCGAAAGATCGGATCAGTGCTCGTCGGCGAGGGCGCCCTGCACGTAGCTGGCGGTCAGCACCGTGAAGACGTACGCCTGCAGACAGATCACCAGGAACTCGAGGAAGGTCAGCGCGATCGTCATCACCCAGGACAGCACCGAGACCGGTGCCAGCCAGACGTTGGCGCTGAGCATGGCGAACCCGCCGAGCGTGAAGACCAGCAGGAGCATGTGGCCGGCGAACATGTTCGCGAAGAGACGGACGGCCAGCGAGAACGGCCGGACCAGGAACGTCGAGAAGAACTCGATCGGGATCAGCAGCGGCAGGATGTACCAGGGCGCCGGCGGGACCAGAGAGGCCTTGACGTACTTCACGAAGCCGTGGTGCCGGATGCCGACCCAGATGAACATCACGTAGCTGATCACGGCGAGGATGGCCGGGAACGCGATGTGCGAGTTCGGCGAGATCTGGAAGAACGGCACGATGGCGAAGAAGTTCGTCAGCAGGATGAAGCAGAAGAGCGTGGTGAAGTACGGCGCGAACCGCACTCCCGCGTGCCCGATCATGTCCACCGCGATGTTGTTGCGCACGAAGCCGTAGATCGACTCGGCGAACCACTGCTTCTTGGTGGGGACGAGCTGCGGCTTCCGGTACGTGGCCAGGAAGAAGATGATCAAGATACCGACGGCGATCCACACCATCGCCGTGATCTTGGTGAACCAGTACGAGTTCTCCGCACCCCAGGGCAGGATGCTGGGCAGGTAGAAGTCCCCCACACTGGGTGGGAATTCCGCCTGGCCCTGAGCCAGGACGTTCGCCTGTCCGAACACCGCGTCCCTTCCTAAGTAGGCGTGCCCAGTCGGCGGACGACCAGGATGATCCCCCCGGCCATGCCGAGCACGACCCCGATACCAGTGGCGACGCCGCCGGTATCGAGCCAACGGTCGACCAGCCAGCCGATGAAACCCCAGACGAGCATGCCCCCGATGAGGTATGAGAGCGCGGTCCAACCCTGACCGGCACCGGACGGAACGTCGCCCGGGCCGCCAGTGTCGGGGGGTTTCTGGTCACCGGCCATGACGGGGCGAACGATATCAGTCGAGCAGAAGAGGCTGTGCCTCACCCCCCGCACAACCTGGTTGTGTGGGACACGGGCGGGCGAAGTCGTCTGGAGGAACGGTACTCCTCCCCCGCCACTGAGAGAATGACCGATCGCGGACAGAACCACGCGTCGCCCGAAGGGTGGGACGGCTCAGCGCGGCATCCGTCGGGCATGGACGGTCGTGAGCCACCAGACGTGCACGCCGGTCCAGACCACGACGCCCGCGGCGATGCCGACAGCGAACGGAATCAGCCCCGGCCAGCCGGTCGAGGCGACCAGCACCATCACCCCGCCGAGCGCGGTGATCTTGGCGACGTAGAGGCCCAGCCCGAACGGCAGCACGAGCTGCGGATCCTTCGAGTCCGCCCAGGCCAGCACCACAGTGGTGAGCGTGTAGCTCGCCGCCGTGACGGCCACCCCGGCCGCCGCGCCGAGCGCGCCGTCCGCGCCGCGCCACACCCCGCCGGCCACCGCCGCGACAGCGGCGAGCACCGCCACGGCGGCCAGCAGCACCGGCAGGTGACGCAGTCGCCAGCCGCGGTCCGCGGTCTCCTCCGCCACGCGCGTCCCGGGCTCAGCCACGGGGATACGCCGGGAACTCGGTGACCAGCTCGGTCACGTCGGCGGCGATCCGGGTCAGCTCGTCGCCGCCACCGGGGGACTCCGGATCGGTCCGCACCGCCCGCCCGATCAACGCGGCGATCCGGCGCATCTCCCCCTCCCGCATGCCCTGGGTGGTGACGCTCGGCGAGCCCACCCGGATGCCGGAGGCGACCGAGGGCGGCTGCGGGTCGTACGGGATGGCGTTCTTGTTGAGCGTGATGCCGGCGGCGTCGCAGCGGGCCTCGGCCTGGGCGCCGGTCACGCCGGTCTCGCGCAGGTCGAGCAGCGCCAGGTGGGTGTCGGTGCCGCCGGAGACCGGCGGCAGCCCCTCCGCGGCCAGCCCGTCGGCGAGCGCGCGGGCGTTGGCGACCACCTGGGCGGCGTACGTGCGGAACTCGGGCTGCGCGGCCTCGCGCAGCGCGACGGCCTTGGCCGCGACGGCGTGCATCAGCGGGCCGCCCTGGGTGAACGGGAAGACCGCCTTGTCGATCCGGGCCGCCAGCGGCTCCCGGCAGAGGATCATGCCGCCGCGCGGGCCGCGCAGCACCTTGTGGGTGGTCGCGGTGACCACGTCGGCGTACGGCACCGGGGACGGGATCGCGCCGCCGGCCACCAGGCCGATGAAGTGCGCGGCGTCCACCATCAGGTACGCGTCGACCTCGTCGGCGATCTCCCGGAAGCGGGCGAAGTCGATCAGGCGCGGGTACGCGGTCGCGCCGCAGATGATCATCTTCGGCCGGTGCGCCCGGGCCAGGTCGCGCACCTCGTCGTAGTCGATCGTCCCGGTGTCCCGCCGGACCGTGTAGCCGACCGGGTGGAACCACTTGCCGGAGAAGTTCACCCGGCTGCCGTGGGTCAGGTGCCCGCCGTGCGGCAGGTCCATGGCCAGCACCGTGTCACCCGGCTGCACCAGTGCGGCGTACGCCGCCAGGTTGGCGTTCGCCCCGGAGTGCGGCTGGACGTTCGCGTGCTCGGCGCCGAACAGCTCCTTCGCCCGGGAGACCGCCAGTTCCTCGGCCCGGTCCACCTCGGCGCAGCCGCCGTAGTAGCGCCGCCCCGGGTAGCCCTCGGCGTACTTGTTCGTCAGCGTGGAACCCAGCGCGGCCAGCACCGCCGGCGAGGCGAGGTTCTCGCTGGCGATCAGTTGCAGGCCGCCGCGCAGCCGGTCCAGCTCACCCAGCACAACCTCGGCGATCTCCGGGTCGACGGCACTGAGCTGCTGGAAGTCCGGTCCCCAGAAGGTGTCCCTCGCGTTCTCCACAGCGAAGGAGTCTACGGAGCCGCACACTGGAGGCCGTGAGATGCCTCGTCACCGGCGCGACCGGCTACATCGGCGGACGCCTCGCGCCCCGGCTGCTGGCCGAGGGGCACACCGTACGCTGCCTGGCCCGTACCGCCGGGCGGCTGCGGGACGTGCCGTGGGCGGCCGAGGCGGAGGTCGTCGAGGGCGACCTGCGGCGGCCGGAGACGCTGCCGGCCGTGTTCGCGGGCATCGAGGTGGCGTACTACCTGGTGCACTCGCTGGGCCAGCGTGGTTTCGAGACGGCCGACCGGGAGGCGGCGACGAACTTCGCCGAGGCGGCGCGCGCCGCGGGCGTACGCCGGATCGTGTATCTCGGCGGGCCGGAGCCGGCGGAGCGCGACGGCCTGCCCTCGGCGCACCTGCGCTCCCGGGCGGAGGTCGCGCGGATCCTGCTGGACAGCGGCGTGCCCACAGCGGTGCTGCGCGCCGCCGTGATCATCGGGTCCGGTTCGGCCTCGTTCGAGATGCTGCGCTACCTGACCGAACGGCTCCCGGCGATGGTCACCCCGCGCTGGGTACGCAACCGGATCCAGCCGATCGCGGTCCGGGACGTGCTGCGCTACCTGGCCGCCTGCGCGCACCTGCCGGCCGACGTCAACCGGGCCTTCGACATCGGCGGCCCGGACGTGCTGACCTTCACCGAGATGATGCAGCGGTACGCCCGGGTGGCCGGTCTGCGGCCCCGGGTCATCCTGCCGGTACGCCCGCTCACCCCGTCGCTCTCCTCGCACTGGGTCGGCCTGATCACGCCGGTGCCGAACGCGATCGCCCGGCCGCTCGTGGAGAGCCTGGTGCACGAGGCGGTGGCGCACGAGCACGACATCGCCGAGTACGTGCCCGACCCGCCCGAGGGGCTGACCGGATTCGATCAGGCGGTCGCGCTGGCCCTGACCAAGGTGCGCGACGCGCAGGTGGAGACGCGCTGGTCGAACGCGAGCGGGCCGGACGCGCCGGCCGAGCCGCTGCCGTCGGACCCGCGCTGGTCCGGCGGCACCGCGTACACCGACATGCGGGAGCGGACGGTGGACGCGCCACCGGAGGCGTTGTGGCGGGTCATCGAGGGCGTCGGCGGCGAGCACGGCTGGTACTCGTTCCCGCTGGCCTGGTCGGTGCGCGGCTGGATGGACCGGCTGATCGGCGGCGTCGGGCTGCGCCGGGGGCGGCGCGACCCGCACCGGCTCCAGGTCGGCGAGGCGCTGGACTTCTGGCGGGTCGAGGAGATCGTCCCGGGTGAGTTGCTGCGGCTGCGCGCCGAGATGCGGCTGCCCGGGCGGGCCTGGCTGGAGATGCGCGCCGAGCCCGACGGGGACGGTCGCAGCCGCTACGTCCAGCGCGCCGTGTTCCTGCCGCGCGGGCTGCCCGGCCACCTCTACTGGGCCTCGGTGGCCCCGTTCCACGCGGTCGTCTTCGGCGGCATGGCCCGCAACATAGCCCGAGGCGCCGAACACCCCGGCTGACCCACCCTCACCCCTCGCCCTCGCGCCCCGCCCGCGATCTTGCACTTGCGGCCCTTGATTTGCCCGTTATGCACCTTCCGCCGGGGCGGCAAGTGCAAGATCGGCGACGGCGAGGGCGGGGGCGAGGGCGGGGTGGGGGTCAGTTGCCGGTACGGGGGCTGGTGTGCTGGAAGGCCACGGCCTGGCCGGGTGGGACGAAGTCGCGTACCGGCTCGTCGCGCAGCGACCACGCGAGGATGCGGCCCACGGCGGCGATCTGCCGCTTCTGCACGCCGCCGCCGACCGCGTCCCGGGGGTCGTCCGGGTTCGCGGCGATCGTGGCGACCGACAACTGCGGCGTGAACGCGACGACCGTCTCGGTGGCGTTCCGCTCCGAGCTGCCGGTCTTGCCCGCCACCGGCCGGCGCAGGCCCGGGGCCAGTTCCTCGGCCGTGCCGCCGTCGCAGCGCCGGTACATGGACTGGTCGCCGACCGGGCAGCGGCTGGCGTCGGCTGCCGCGCGGGCCACCTCGGTGTCGAGCACCTGCCGGCAGTCGGTGTTCCCGGCGGCCACCTTCCGGCCGGCCGGGTCGGTGATCGAGGTGACCGGCGTGGGCCGGCACCAGGTGCCCTCGGCGGCGACCGCGGCGTACGCGCCGGCCAGGTCCAGCGGCGTGGTGGCGGAGACGCCGAGCGTGAACGGTCCCCAGCTCTTGGCGCCCTCGCGGGCCATCCTGGCGTCGGCCGGAGCGCGGAAGACGATGCCCAGCCGCTGGGCCATCTCGACCACCCGGTCCGCGCCGACGCGCTCGGTGAGCCACGCGAAGTACGTGTTCACCGACCGGCCGAACGCGTCCCACATGTCCCGGTCGCCGTCCATCCAGTAGGTGTTGGCGTTCGCCGGGCACCACCGGCCGCCGCAGCTCGCCGGGCCGGCGCCCACCGGGTACTGCGTCACGTAGACGGGCGGCGCGTCGAACACGGTGTCCAGCGGCAGCCCGGACTCCAGCGCGGCCAGCAGCGCGAACAGCTTGAACGTGGAGCCCGCCTGGTAGCCGGTGATGCCACCACCGCCGGCCACCAGCTGGTTGACCGTGTTCGGGTAGTTCTGCTGCCCGTCCGGGTTGGCGGCCGTGCCGTAGGTGCGGTTCACCGCCATGGCCAGCACCCGGCCGGTGCCCGGCTGCACCACGGCTGTCGGCGCCGCCCGCGCGATCGTCTCCGGGTAGATCGCCCGCACCTGCTCGCTCGCCTTGGCCTGCACGTCCGGGTCGAGCGAGGACACGATCTTCCAGCCGCCCCGGCGTAGCGTCCGCTGCCGCTCGTCGACGTTCTCGCCGAACGCCGGCTGGGCGTTCCACCACTGCGTGAACCAGTCGCAGAAGAAGCCCCAGTCGTTGTGGTCGGCGGGCACCGCGGCGCAGTCGTTCGGGGTGGTGTTGGGCGCCAGCGCCAGTTCCGTGGCCTTCGCCGCCTCGGCGTCGGCCGCGCTCACCCGTCCGGTCTCCACCATCCGGTCCAGCACGTACGCCCGGCGTTGCAGCGCCGAGTCGGCGTCCCCGTTGATCGGGTCGTCGGCCGGGGACCGGACCAGCCCGGCGAGCAGCGCGGCCTGGGCCAGCGTGAGCCGGTCCGGCGTGGTGGAGAAGTAGCGCTTGCTGGCGGCGGCGATGCCGTACGCCCCGGCGCCGAAGTACGCGATGTTCAGGTAGCGCCCGAGGATCTCGTCCTTGCCGATCTGCCGTTCCAGCGTCAGCGCGTACCGCATCTCGCGGATCTTGCGCCCGACGGTGATCTCGGTGGCGGCGGCGCGCTGCTCCTCGGTCAGCCGGGGGTCACCGGCCAGCGCGTTGCGCACGTACTGCATGGTCAGCGTGGAGGCGCCCTGTCGGGTGCCCTCGCGGCGGTTGGCGGTGAACGCCCGCGCCACGCCGCGCACGTCGACGCCGTGGTGCTCGTAGAAGCGCACGTCCTCGGCGGCCACGATCGCCTCGCGCATCACCGGCGCCACCTCGCCGACCGGCACGTCCACCCGGTCCTCGACGTAGAACGAGGTGATCAGCGTCCGCCCGTCGTTCGCGTACAGGTTGGAGCGCTGCGCCGGCTGCGGCGTCTTGAGCGCCTCCGGCAGCGCCGTGTACGGCATCAGGTTCTTCACGCCCAGCCCGAAGACCAGCGCGGCCGGCAGCGCGGCGGCGGCCAGGGCCAGTCCGGCGAGCACGCCGGCGAGCACAACGGTGAACAGCTTGTCGAGATGGGCCCGGTTCATCAGCTCTCCCCGCAGGAGCCGGCCGTACGGACCCGTTCAGAATGACCGGAATGCTCGCTTTCGCCGACACCTTCCGCGAAATGCGCAGGAAGTTCGCGAGGAAGGATGAATCTCAGGGCAGCAGCGCGGCAGCCAGCGGCTGCACCGTCTCCTCGATCTCGTCCGCGACCCGGCTGAAGCACTGGTCGCCCCGGCCCCACGGGTCGTCCAGATCGTCGGTGGGCAGCGCGGAGGCGTTCTGCCGGGCCGCGTCGGCCGCCGCCACCAGGGCGACGCCGCGCGCGTACACGGCGTCCGGCGTGGGGTCGGCCGGCGGCAGCGCGGACCGGTCCAGCCCGCCGAGCAGGCGGCCGAACTCACCGAGGACGAACGTTCGCGCGGCGGCGTCCGGCCGCAACGCCACCACATACTCCTGCTGGTCGGCGGTGGCGGTGAGCACCAGGTCGGCGGCGTCGATCAGGTCCGAGCGCAACCGCCGGGCGGCGAACCCCTCGGTGTCACCGCCGCGCGAGATCACCTGCCGGGCGGCGGGCGGGTTCATCTCCTCGCCCGCGTGCCAGCCCCCGGTGCCGGCGCTGTGGCTGTGCACGAGCGCGTCCGACCCGGCCGGGTCGACGTCGAGGCGGGCCAGCCGCTCCCGGACCGCGAGCAGCAACAGCCGCTCGGCCATCGGCGACCGGCAGATGTTGCCCATACAGACGTGCAGGACGGTGAAGGGCGGCACTCAGACCCCCCGCTCGTCGAGGATGTCCGGCACGACCTCCCGCAGCTTCGCCAGCGTCACCGCGCCCTCGCGCAGCACCCGCGGCACGTCGCCGGTCAGGTCGACGATGGTGCTCGGCACCGGGTCCACCGCCGGCCCGGCCTCCAGGTACGCCCGGACGCCGTAGCCGAGCTGGTCGCGCGCCTCCTCGGCGGTGAGCGCGGCAGGCTGGCCGATCTTGTTGGCCGAGGCGACGGCCATCGGCCCGGTCTCCCGCAGCACCTCCAGCGCGACCGGGTGCAGCGGCATCCGTACCGCCACCGTGCCGCTGTTGTCGCCCAGGTCCCAGGCCAGGCTCGGCGAGTGCTCCACCACGATGGTCAGCGCACCGGGCCAGAACGCCTCGACCAGGTCGCGGGCCGCGCCGGGCAGCGAGAAGACCAGGCCGTCGAGCGTGTGCCGGGAACCGATGAGCACCGGGGGCGCCTGCCGGGCGCCGCCCTTGGTGTCCGCCAGGGCCTTCACCGCGTACGGGGTGAAGGCGTCCGCACCGATGCCGTAGACCGTGTCGGTCGGCAGGACGACGAGTTCCCCGTTCTTGACCGCCTCGATGGCAGCGGCGATGCCGCGGTCCCGGTCGGCGGGCGACCGACAGTCGTAGAGCATCACGAGGAGTCAGTCTGCCACGCCGGGGCCGGGTCGGCGTGGGTGCCGTCCGCCCGCCGGGACGCGGTCGCCCAGCGGGGCCGCCCGGCCAGGTCGCGGTGTTCCTCGACCCGGTCGTAGCGGCCGTCGACGCGCAGCAGCCCGGGCACCGCCGCCGCGTGGGTGTCGTCGTGCTCGATGCCGATCGCGCCGCCCGGGCGCAGCAGCAGGGCCGCCCGGCGCACCACCGGCCGGATCACGTCCAGCCCGTCCGCGCCGCCGAACACCGCCTCGTCCGGGTCGTGCCCGGCCACCTCCGGCGGCACCGTCACCGACCTCGGCACGTACGGCGGGTTGCACAGCAGCACGTCGACCCGCCCGGCCAGGTCGGCCAGCAGCTCCGGATCGGTCACGTCGGCGGCCACCACCTCGATCGGCCGGTCCCCGGCGGCGGCCCGGCCGGCCGCGTTGCGCCGCAGCCACGCCAGCGCGGCCGGGGACCGTTCCACAGCCACCACCCGGGCCGCGGGCACCTCCTGCGCTACCGCGAGGGCGATCGCGCCGGAACCGCTGCACAGGTCGACCACGAGCGGCGCGGCGTACTCCCGGGCCCGCTCGATCCCCCAGCCGGCCAGCAGTTCGGTCTCCGGCCGGGGCACGAAGACGCCCGGCCCGACGCCCAGCTCCAGGTGCCGGAAACCGGCCGAGCCGAGCAGGTGCTGCAACGGCTCCCGCGTCACCCGCCGCCGGACGAGCGCGTCCAGCCGGTCGCGCTGCGCCGGGGTGAAGCCGTCGGCGAGCGCCAGCCGGCCACGCGGCACTTCCAGGACGTACGCGGCGAGCTGCTCGGCCTCGGCGCGGGGCGCCTCGACGCCGGCCGCCGCGAGCGCGCGCTCCACCCGGTTGATCACCAGCGAGGGGCGTTCGCGTTCTGTCCCTTCGGACGGGTGTTGCGGGAGTGCGGTCACGCAATA
Organism: Micromonospora sp. C28ISP2-4; assembly: GCF_030519385.1. NCBI lineage: Bacteria > Bacillati > Actinomycetota > Actinomycetes > Micromonosporales > Micromonosporaceae > Micromonospora > Micromonospora sp. C28ISP2-4. The sequence goes on from NZ_JAUMKG010000002.1 coordinate 242,956, forward strand.
ATCATGAGGCGTCGCGGCCCGCCTCACGAGCGGGTGCGTCCGGGCGCACACCGCAGGGAGGTCGCGAGTGGGCTGGCTCGACCAGGTCGAGGACCAGGTTGACGCTCTCCGCCGCGCTCGGTCACTGCAGGAGGCCAGCCGGTCCGCGGAGGCGTGCGCCCTGCTCGACCGCGTCATCCACACCACTGACGACCCGTACGCCCGCGCGGACGCACTCGTGCAACGCCTGTCCGCGCTGATCAATCTCGGCCGCACCGCCGAGTTCACCCGCGCCGTCGAGGACGCCTCCGCCGCCGTACGCGATCTCGCCGAGCCCTACCTGCACGGGCACCTCAACGCGCTGGCCGCGCTCGCCGCCCACCACCAGGGCGCGCTGGACAGGTGCGTGATGCACCTGGTCCGGGCCGCCCGCGCGCTCAGCGCCGACGACACCCCGGACCGGGACACCGCCTGGGGCTGGCACGACCTGGCGATGGCGTACTCCTACCTCAGCTTCCACGGCCACGCGCTCGGCGCGATCGAGCGGGCCCGGGAGGTCGGGCTCAGCGTCGGCATCCCCGAGGAGACGTTCGCCGCCCCCGGGATCCGGTTGCGCAACGCGGTCGCGCTCGACCACAACGGCGACAGCGACGGCTGCCTGCGGGTACTGCGCGACGTCGCCGGTGACCTGGCCCGGTTCCTGCGTGGCGGGGGCGCCGGCAACCTGCGCCCGAGCAGCCTGGCCGCGTACGGCTACGCCGCCGCCCGCCGGGCCGCGCTCGGCGACCGGGTGGAGTCCGCCGGGGACGCCGACCCGAACCGGCTGCTCGGTCACGGTGGTGACAGCGCCCGCGCCCGCGACCTGCGCCAGCTCGGTCAGGTCTGCCTCGCGGTGGCCGGCGGCCGCCCGATCGAGGCGGTCACCCGGCTGGACTCGCTGCGGGTCTCCGACGAGACGCTCGGCGCGGCCGAGGCGACCCGGCTGCGCAGCGTCGCGCTGGCCCGGGCCGGTGACCACGCCGGCGCGCACCGGGCCGACCGGCACGCGTTCCGGCTGGCGGCGCGGCGCAGCGACCGGCTGCGGGACGTCTACATCGACGGCATCGCCGCCCGGATCGACCACGAGGAGATGCGCCGCGAAGCGGCCCGGTACGAGGGCGAGGCGCTCACCGACCCGCTCACCGGCCTGCCCAACCGGCGCCGGCTGGAGCGCTACCTGGGTGCCGTGGTGTCCCGGGGCGAACGGGTGGTGATCGGCGTCTGCGACCTCGACGGGTTCAAGGCGGTGAACACCCGGCACGGCCACCACTCCGGCGACCTGGTGCTGCAACGGGTCGCCGGGGTGATCAACCGGGTGATGCGGCGGGGCGACTTCGTGGCCCGCTACGGCGGCGACGAGTTCGTCGTGGTGCTGCCCGATACGGTCATGCCCGAGGCGGTCGAGGTGGCCCGCCGGATCGAGGCGGCCGTCCGCACCGAGGACTGGGAGTCCCTGGTCCCGGGCACGCCGGTCGGGGTGACCATCGGCTTCGCCGAGGTCGACGGCAGCACCACTGTGAGTGTCCGGGAGGCGCTGGGCGCCGCGTTCGAGCTGGCCGACCGGGAGATGCTGCGCGCCAAGGCGCGGTTGCGGGCGAGCTGAGCGGTAAGGAGGGGCCCCTTGTTAACGCCTCCGGTAGAGGAGGGGCCCCCGCTTAACACCCCCAGCGGTCAGCGGCGGGACAGCTCGGTCTCGCCGGCCAGCCGGGCCGCGCGGTCCGCCTCGGCCAGCGCGTCGAGCACCCCGTCCAGCTCGCCGGCCAGCGCCAGGTCGAGGTTGTACGCGGTGTAGCCGATGCGGTGGTCGGTGATCCGGTTCTGCGGGAAGTTGTAGGTGCGGATCCGCTCGGACCGGTCCACGGTGCGCACCTGGGCCTTGCGGGCGTCCGACGCCGCCGCGTCCGCCTGCTCCTGGGCGGCGGCCAGCAGCCGGGCGCGCAGGATGCGCATGGCCTGCTCCCGGTTCTGCAACTGCGACTTCTCGTTCTGGCAGGAGACCACGATTCCGGTGGGCACGTGGGTGATCCGTACCGCCGAGTCGGTGGTGTTCACCGACTGCCCACCGGGGCCGGACGAGCGGAACACGTCGATGCGCAGCTCGTTCGGGTCGATTGTGACGTCGACGTCCTCCGCCTCGGGCAGCACCAGCACTCCGGCGGCGCTGGTGTGGATCCGGCCCTGCGACTCGGTGACCGGGACGCGCTGCACCCGGTGCACGCCGCCCTCCCACTTGAGCCGGGACCAGACGCCGTTGCCGCCCTCCGGCACGCCCTTGCTCTTGATCGCCAGCGAGACGTCCTTGACGCCGCCCAGGTCGGAGTCCTGCGCGTCGATCACCTCGGTGACCCAGCCGTGCCGCTCGGCGTACCTGGTGTACATCCGCAGCAGGTCGCCGGCGAACAGCGCCGACTCCTCGCCGCCCTCGCCGGCCTTGATCTCGACGATCACGTCCTTGGCGTCGTGCGGGTCGCGCGGGATGAGCAGTTCCGCGAGCCGTTCCTCCAGCGCCGGCAGGGACGCGGCGATCTCGTCCGCCTCGGCGGCGAACGTCGCGTCCTCGGCGGCCAGCTCGCGGGCGGCGACCAGGTCGGCGCGGGCCTGCTCCAGCTCGCCGGCCGCCTTGTGCAGCGGGACCAGTTCGGCGTACCGACGGCCGACCCGTCGGGCGGTGCCCTGGTCGGCGTGGATGGCCGGGTCGGCCAGCCGCCGCTCCAGCTCGGCGTACTCGTCGAGGAGGGCGGCCAGGCGCTCACTGCTCATGCTGCGGATGCTCCTTGGGAATGGAACCGGCACAAACGGACGAACGCCCGTGCCCGGCAGGAGCCGGACACGGGCGTCGTCGACGGAGCTACTTGGCCTTCTTGGCCTGAACCTTGGCGTACTTCTGCTGGAACTTCGCGACCCGGCCGGCGGTGTCCAGCACGCGCTGCTTACCGGTGTAGAACGGGTGGCAGGCGCTGCAGGTCTCGACGCTGATGGCGCCGCCCTTGGCGGTGCTGCGGGTCGTGAAGGTGTTGCCGCAGGAGCACCGGACCTCGGTGGTCGTGTACTCCGGGTGGATGTTGGGCTTCATGTCGCCTCGGTCCTTTCGTCGGTGGTCGCCGGGTCGCCGTCAGTGCTCCCCGTCGTCACGACGGGCTCGGGCGTGAACCGGAACCGGTGGCCGATTGACCAGTCTGCCACGGGCGTCTTCCACCCGGCACAGGAGGTCTGCCACCCCCAACGCCGGCCCACCCGTCAGCATTCCCAACCCCACCCCACCCACTCCCCCAGCGCCGAGCCCGGGCCACCCCGCCCCCCGGCCCACCCCGACCCCGTCGATCATGAAGTTGACCGTGCTTCCTGTCGCTTTTGTCCGGGCCAACTTCATGATCGACGGGGCCTAGGGGCGAGGGCGGCGGGCCCGGGCGGGGCGGGTCAGCGGGTGGTGGTCACCTGGGCCTCGGCCTTCACGCCGTTCACGGTCACCGTCAGCTGCACCTGAGCGCCGGGGCGCAGAGCCGTGAGCGTGCCGGTGGCCGGGTCGAAGCGGGCGGCGTGCCACGGGCGTACGCCCGCCGCGCCGCCGATGTGCAGGTTCGGCGACCCGGACCAGTCGGCGCTGACCGGCGCGGCCACCGGCACCTGCCGGCCGCCGGGCTGGGTGAGCGTGGCCGTGACGTCGGCCGGCGTACGCCGGGACACCTGCGCGGGCGCGGTCAGCGCGAGCCGGTCGACGTGGGCGTGCGTCTCCGCGCTCACCCACTTCGGGCCCTCGGCGAGCGGGTCACGGCGGGCCCGCTCGGCCTCCCCCGGCGTCACCGGATCCACCCCGAACTCGGTCCAGCCGGTGAACCCGCCGAGCGCGGCCGGGGTGGACGGGTCCTTGCCCGAGTTGCCGTTGATCACGTACGGGACGCCGTCCACCCGGTCGGCGTGGAACGTGCCGACGTGGCCGTTGACCATCAGCGCGCCCTTGCCGGTCCGGTGCTGGAAGTCGGCGAGCCACTGCTCGACCAGTGCCGCCTCCTTACGGTCGCCGAGCTGGCTGGCCTTGGCCGGGCTCGGGTCGCGCGGCGGGTGGTGGAAGAACACCGCGACCGAACCGACCGACCGGTCGGCGGCGGCCTGGTCGAGCGTCCGGCGCAGCAGCTCCACCTGGTCGAACCCGCCGCCGCGCAGCGAACCGGTGGCCGTGCTGAGCGTGAGGAAGCGGGTGCCCCGGTGGTCGAAGACGCGCGAGGTGTCCCCGAAGACGCTGCGGAAGTTGTCGATCGGCGCGCCCATGATCTCGTGGTTGCCAGGCGCGTAGTGGTAGGGCACCTCGCCGCCCAGTTCCTCGTCCAGGATGCGCTTGGCCAGCGCGAAGTCCGCCGGGTAGGCGGTGTCCACGAAGTCGCCGTTGATGATCAGGAAGTCCGGCCGGGCGGCGCGGACCTCGCGCAGCGTACGGCGGGCCTGGGCGACCAGGTCGCTGTCCGGGTTCGCGGCGACGAACTGGGCGTCGGAGAGCACCGCGAAGCGCCAGGGCGCCCCGTCCACAGTGCCGTCGCGTACCACCACCCGGTCGGTGCGGTTCGGCTCCGGCGGTGCCTGCACGTCCGGGGGCACGCGGGCCACCAGGTCGTCGATCACCACCTCGCTGCGGTACTGCTTGGCCGCGTCGGTCTCGGCCACGTAGAACCGGCGCACCCGCACCGGGTACTGCACGCCCGGCGGTACGGCGAACTCGACGTACTTCCAGCCGGTCCAGTCCAGGTACGGGCCGCGCAGCACGAACTGGGTGTCCTGCGCGTCGTGCAGGTGCAGGCTCGGCCACTCGCCGGTGCCGTTCGCCTTGATCCACATGCCGAACGCCTGCGGCTGGCCGGGGACGTCGATCCAGGCGGGCGGGTCGGCGTAGGCGGCCCGGGTACCGGTGGACTGGCTGAAGTCGTACGACATCCGCAGTCCGCCGCCGGTGTGCCCCTCGGCCGGTGCGACCGACCCGGACGCGCGGGCCTGGCTGAACTTCCACGACGCGGCGTCGTCGAAGCCGGCCACCGGCACGTCGGTGAGCCCGACAGTCACCGGCAGGACCGTGCTGTGGTTGCCGACCCGCGCGGTGACCAGCGCCGAGCCGGTCGCGGCGAGCGCCTTGACGGCCAGGTTGCCGTCCGCGGTGGGGGTGACGGAGAGCAGGTCGCTGTCGTACTCCAGGGTCAGGTCGGCCGGTTCGATCGGCGCGGTGTTGCCCTCGGCGTCGTAGCCGACGACGCCGAACAGGCCGCTGTCACCGGCCCGGTCCAGGCCGACCCGGTCGACTGTGCCGTCGATCCGCGCCAGCGGGCCGAGGACGGTCAGCTCGATCGTGCCCCGGGCCCGGCCCCGGGCGGCCGTGACGGTGCTGCGGCCGGGGACGGCGGCCCGGAACACGCCGTCGCCGTCCACCCGGCCGTGGGTGGCGTGCCAGCGTGGCTCGCCCGCGGCCGGGCCGTACGTCTCGTCGTATCCGGCGGCGGTGAGCCGGCGGGTGAGGCCGGGGAAGACCCGGTCCGGTCGGCCGCCGCGCACCGGCGCGACGCCGGGCGCGGCGGTCGGGTCGCTGGCGGTCTCCAGCCAGTAGCCGGTGAGCCGGCCGCTGCCCTTCGGGGCGTAGACGGCGAGCCCGTTGGGCACCGGCCGCTCGCTGCCGTCGGAGGGGCTGTTCTCCACCTGGACCGTGGCCGCACCCGGCTCCCGGGCCAGCAGCGTGGAGGAGCCGCCGCCGTCGAGGTTGAGCGCGTTCGCGGCGCCCAGCTCGGCCATCATGCGGCCCATCTCGGTCTGGGTGACGCCCCGGCTGTCCACCTGCCGGCCGTCCACGGTCAGCATGATCATCTTGCGGCCGTCGGCGGAGAACCCGACGGCGGTGCGCGGGGCCAGCGACGCGTCGGCGATGCTCTGCACCACGCCGTCGCGGACCAGCACGTTGCCGCCGCCCACGGCGGCGCGCAGGTCGGCGCCGTCGGAGGCCCGCGGCCGCCAGGACATGTCCACCGCGTCGCCGGGGCGAAGCGCGGCGAGCGCGTCGGCGCCGACCTCGCGGCCGAGCAGCACTGTGCTGCCGGCCGGGATCGGCCCCTCGCCCGCCGTCGTGGCGACGCTCGCCACCCGGCCGCCGGTCACCGTCACCTCGACCGTCCGGGCCGCGCCCTCCACGGCCCGCTTCCTGGTGTACGACCCCCAGAGCGGCGTGAACACGCCCACGCCGTCGCGCTGCACCATGTTGTTGAACTGGGTCAGCGGCACCGGCCCGGCGGGCAGCGTCGCGGTGCCCTCGAAGCCGACCTCGACCACCCGGCCGACGCCCTGGGCGCTGATCCCGACGGCGTTGGGGTGCCCGGCCACTGGGGACTGCACCAGCTCGCCGGAGCGGACGCCGACGCCCTGGGCGGCACCGGAGTTGTTGATGTCGAAGAAGTCGCCGTTCACCGCCGCGACGGCACGGGACCGGTCCACCGCGGCGCGCAGCGGCTCGTCCTTCGTGACCTCGCCGGAGTTCACGTAGTCCACGGTCAGCCCGCCGGCCAGGTCGGCGGTGAGGGCGTCGGCGCGCAGCCAGCCGGCCGCGTCGTACCTGTCGAAGGAGGTCAGGTCGAGGCCGGGCGCGACCGGCCGGGTGGTCTTGGCGGTCTCCAGGCCGCCGGCCGGCTCCACACCGGCGAGCGCGACGGCGGAGTCGGGACGGGACGAGGCGCGTGGCGCGTCCTCGGCGGCGGTGGCCGACGGTGCGGCTGCCGACGGCGCGGCGGCCGTGGCGGCGGACGGCACCGGCGCGGTGAGGGTCAGCAACGGCGTCAGCAGCAGGACGCCGGCGAGGTGGGCGGGTCGACTGCGGGTTCGCATGGACGACAGTCAACCCGACGGTGAACAGAAGTTTCAATACCTTGAGGCTTAACCGTAGAAAAACTTCACGGTCCGCCCGGTACGCGACGAGGGGCACGGCCGATGCGGCCGTGCCCCTCGTTCGACGGATCCGTCAGCTCACTCGCCCGGAGTGGACTTCGCGATCTGCATCAGGAACTCGATGTTGGTGCGGGACTGCTTGAGCCGGTCCAGCAGGAGGTCGAGCGCTGCCTGCGAGTCCAGCGAGTGCAGCACCTTGCGGAGCTTGTGGATGATCGCCAGCTCCTCCGGCGCGAGCAGGACCTCCTCCTTGCGGGTGCCGGAGGGGTTGATGTCGATCGCCGGGAAGACCCGCTTGTCGGCGATCTTCCGGTCCAGCTTCAGCTCGGCGTTACCCGTGCCCTTGAACTCCTCGAAGATGACCGTGTCCGCCATGGACCCGGTCTCCACCAGCGCGGTGGCGAGAATGGTCAGCGAACCGCCGTTCTCGATGTTGCGCGCCGCGCCGAGGAAGCGCTTGGGCGGGTAGAGCGCGGTGGAGTCGATACCACCCGACATGATCCGGCCGCTGGCCGGCGCCGCCAGGTTGTACGACCGGCCGAGCCGGGTCACCGAGTCGAGCAGCACGACCACGTCGTGCCCCAGCTCGACCAGGCGCTTCGCCCGCTCGATCGCCAGCTCGGCGACTGTGGTGTGGTCCTGCGGCGGACGGTCGAACGTGGCCGCGATGACCTCGCCCTTCACCGACCGCTGCATGTCGGTGACCTCTTCCGGCCGCTCGTCCACCAGCACCACCATCAGGTGGCACTCCGGGTTGTTGCGGGTGATCGCGTTCGCGATCGCCTGGAGCACCATCGTCTTACCGGCCTTCGGCGGCGACACGATGAGCGCCCGCTGGCCCTTGCCGATCGGCATGACCAGGTCGATCACCCGGGTGGTGAGGATGTGCGGCTCGGTCTCCAGCCGCAGGCGCTCCTGCGGGTAGAGCGGGGTGAGCTTGTAGAACTCCGGCCGGCGCTTCGCCTCGTCCGGCTCCATCCCGTTGATGGTGTCCAGCCGGACCAGCGGGTTGTACTTGTCGCGCCGCTGCTCGCCGTCCCGCGCGGCCCGCACGGCGCCGGTGATCGCGTCACCGCGGCGCAGGCCGTACTTCTTGATCTGGGACATCGAGACGTACACGTCGTTCGGGCCGGCCAGGTAGCCGGTGGTCCGGACGAAGGCGTAGTTGTCGAGCACGTCGATGATGCCGGCGACCGGGACGAGCACGTCGTCCTCGCCGACCTGCGGCTCGCGGCCGCCACCGTTGTCGCCCTCGCCCCGCTCGCCGCGGCCGCGACGACGGTCCCGGAACCGGCTGCGCCGGCCCCGCCGGCCGCCGCCCTCGCCGTCGTCGTCGCCGTCGTTGTCCCGCTCGGCGCGCTGACCACGGTCGTTGCGGTCACCCCGGTCGTTGCGGTCGTTACGGTCGCCGCCCCGGTCACCGCGCTCGTTGCGGTCGCTGCGCTCGGCGCGCTCGCTCCGGTCGGCCCGCTCGTTGCGGTCGCCCCGCTCGGCGCGGTCACCACGCTCGGCGCGGTCACCACGGTCGTTGCGCTCGCCACGGTCGTTGCGCTCGCCGCGCTCGCCACGGTCGGCCCGCTCGCCGCCGCGCTCACCGCGGTCGGCCCGCTCGCCGCCGCGCTCGCCGCGGTCCGCCCGCTCGGCGCGGTCACCGCCGCGCTCACGGCCCCGGCCCTCGTTGCGCTCGCCGCGCTCGGCCCGGTCGCCGCCGCGCTCGGCCCGCTCGCCGGTCTCGGCGGGTGCCTCCTCGACGCGCGTCGTCTCGGCCGGTCGCGCCTCGGCCGCCGGCGTCTCGGCCGGTCGCGCCTCGGTGGTCGCGGCGGCGGCCCGGCTGCGGCGACCACGGGTACGACCCTCGGTCACCTCGGCGGCCGGCGCCTGCTCGGCGGGGCGTGCCTCGGCCCGCTCCTCACGGACCTCCGCGTGCACCTCCTCACGGGCGGGAGCGGACGCAGCCGCCACCTCGGCTCGCGGTCGAGGGGTTCCGGCCGCGGCGCCGCCCTGCTGCCGCTCGGTGATGGCACTGATCAGCTCGCCCTTGCGCATGCGAGCGGTGCCAGAGATGCCGAGCGACGCGGCCAGGCTCTGGAGCTCCGGCAGCAGCATCGCCGACAGACCGGTGCCGCTCCGCCGGCGGCGCGTGGGGGCGGCGGTGGTGGCATCGCCAGCGACGTTGGAAACATCCGACGTCACGTCGGTGGTGTCGCTCAATGGATTCCTTCCCTCGATAGGCCGGGCTGCCCGGAGTCGTGAAACCAGGTGGCCGGGCGGCCTCGGTGCACCCGCCTCGCATGACGCGTCGCGGGAGTCTGTGACACAGCAGCCGGTGGTTTCCCGACTCACCACCGTCGGTGAGCAGGTCTCGCCGTCTGCGGCGACCTGTGGAAACTGCGGCGCGGCGTGGGCCTTGAGCAGGGGTGACGGGCTACCGCCGAGAGCTTCGGGGGTGCGCCGAACCGCAGGAAGATCGCATGCTTCGCGGCTGTGCTAGGTCTAGAGCGTAATCGCCTCGTCCGACCTGCGGCAACAGGGCCCCGCTCGGCGTGTCAAAGTCTACCCCGGATGACCCGGGCACCGCTGACATCTATCGGCAACTCCCACCGGCGCCAATCTGTTCCCGCCTGGAATCCGGCCGGGACCCCGGAGAGCGCCAGCACCGTCGGACCCGCCCCACTGACCACAGCCGCCACAGCGGCCTCGCGCAGCGCACCGACCAGCCCTGCCGTGGCGGGCATCCCCGGCGCGCGCTGCTCCTGGTGCAGCCGGTCGACGGTGGCGGGCAGCAGCAGCCCGGGATCCGCGGTCAGCGCGTGCACCAGCAGGGCCGCCCGGCCGGCGTTGAACGCCGCGTCGGCGTGCGGCACGGTGGCCGGCAACGCCGCCCGGGCCACCGAGGTCAGGCCCCGCTCGGCGGGCACGAAGACGGTCGGGCGCACGGCCGGCGCCACCGGCAGCGAGACCGCCCGCGCGCCGCCCGGTTCCGTCCAGGCGATCGTGAAGCCGCCCAGCAGGCAGGGCGCGACGTTGTCCGGATGCCCCTCCAGCTCGGCCGCCAGCCGCAGCGCGGCGTCGTCGTCCAGCCGCTGCTCGCCGTCGGCCACCAGCGCACGGGCCGCCAGCACCCCGGCCACGATCGCCGCCGACGACGAGCCGAGCCCCCGGGCCTGCGGGATGCGGTTGACGCACTCCAGCGCCAGGCCGGCCGGCTGCGCGCCGAGCGCGTCGAAGGTGGCCCGCATCGCGGTGACGATCAGGTGCCGCTCGTCCGACGGCAGCTCCCCGGCGCCCTCGCCGGTGACCGACACCCGTACGCCGCCGTCTGTCACCTCGGCCGTGACGTCGTCGTGGCGGCCGAGGGCCAGCCCCAGCGCGTCGAAGCCGGGGCCCAGGTTGGCGCTGGTCGCGGGCACCCGGACCCGCACCGGGCCGGGGGTGAATGTGGTCGGCACCGGCTCATGCTAGGACGTCACCCCGACAGCCCGGCCGGACCGCCCGGAGCGTGGGACCGGCGTGTCAGCCGGTGCGCTCGGGGGCCGGCGTGTCGACCGGGTCGGTGAGCGAGAGCCGCCGGGTGGCGAACCGCCAGCCGATCGCGTACACGACTGTGACCAGGCCACAGCCGGCCAGCACGGTGCGCTCGTCCACCCGGTCCACCACGAGCGCCACCACCAGCTGGCTCACCGCGATGGCGAGCGTCGCCAGCATCATGTCGGTGGCGAAGACCCGGCCGCGGAGCCGGTCCGGCACCTCGCCCTGCAACGCGTAGTTGGACAGCACCCAGTTGCTGCCGCCGCCCAGGTGCGCCAGGAAGACCAGGACCAGCACCAGCGGGAACCAGGTCACCACCGAGGCGCCCAGGTAGGCCAGGCCGTACATGGACATGGACAGCGCCAGGCCGCTGAGCAGCCAGGCCCGGTTGCTCAGCACCCGGCGCATCATGATCGGGCCGACCAGCGCCCCGGCGCCGCGGGCGGCGAAGAGCAACCCGGCGCCGACCGCGCCGACGCCGTACACCCCGGCGAGCAGCGGGAAGACGGTGAGCACGCCGTTACCCAGGCCGACCGCCGACTTGACGGTGACCAGCGCCAGCACGCGCGGGCGGTGGGCGATGTAGCGCAGCGCCTCCCGGATCGCCGCCCAGGTGCGCGGCACCGTCGCCGCCGGGTCGCGCGGCGCCTGCAACGGCCGGCGGATCAGCGCGGCCAGGCCCGCGGCGGCGAGCAGGCCCACGGCGGCCACCCAGAAGCTGGCGTACGGGCCGGCGACGGCGCTCAGGATGCCGCCGAGCGAGGCGCCGACCACAGTCATCGTGCCCCAGGCCGAGCCGGCGACCGCGTTGCCGGCAGCCAGGTCCTCCGGGTCGACCACGTTCGGCAGCGCTGCCTGGGCGGCGGGCGAGTAGAACGCCTTCGCCACGGCCACCAGCGCGATCGCCGCCAGCGCCAGCCAGGCCGTACCGGCGCTGCGCACGCCGAGCAGCAGCAGCACGCCGGCCAGCGCCCCCACGTTCGCCACCATCATCACCTTGCGGCGATCGAACCGGTCGGCGATCGTTCCGGCGTACGGGAGCAGCAACGCGGTCGTGCCGGTGTCCACGGCCAGCACCAGCGCGCCCCAGACGCCGCTGCCGGTCAGGTCGGGCAGCAGCACCAGCAGCGGCACCATGACGAACCAGTCCGCGCCGAAGACCACCAGCTCGGCGAGGAACAGATGGCGGAAGTCGCGGTTGCGGACGAGTACCGAGAGGGTGGGTGACACGCGGGCACCCTACCGGGCCGCCCCGGGCGCGGCAGCGCGGCGCAGCAGGTCGGAGACCGTGACGAACGTGTATCCCCGGGCCCGCAGACCGTTGATCATGTCGGGCAGGCCGCGGAGCGCGACGAGCCGGCCGTCGTTGCCGACGTCGTGGCCGAGCAGGATCGTGCCGGGTCGCACGTCGGCGACGATCCGCCGGGCGTGCCCGGCCGGGTCGTGCGGGAACTCGCTCTCGACCATCTGGAGCGTCCAGAGCACCAGGCGGTAGCCCAGGCGGGCCGACGCGTACAGCACGGAGCCGCCCAGGTGCCCCCAGGGCGGGCGGGGCGGAGCCGATCACGGCCCCCCCGAGCAGCAGCGCGGAGCGGCGCAGCACGGTACGCCGATCCCACCGGCCCGCACCGCCCGCCACCACGCCCCCGAACCATAAGTAGGCAACAGCTCACTGAGCGTACCGCCCGGTGTGGCTCGGGTGTGTCCCGCGCGCCGAGTGCCGGGAGGGGCCCGCGCGGGGCCCCTCCCGGTCGGTCATTCGGTGGGCGGGATCGGCGACTGGCGGCTCTTGGGCAGGCGGAGCACCTCGAACTGGTCGGTGCCGTCGACAAGCGCGCCCGACGGACGGGCCGGCGGCGGCGCGACCTCGGCCCGTTCCTCGGCCCGCTCCCCGCCGCCGACCGCCACCGGCACCGGGTCCGGCTCGGGCTCCGGCCGCGGCTCGACGGCCTCGGGAGCGCCGCCCCGCCGCCGGTTCCGCAACGAGCCCTTGGTGTGCTCGACCATGGTGTAGAGCGTCGGCACCAGCACCAGCGTCAGCAGCGTCGAGCTGAGCAGGCCGCCGATCACCACGATCGCGAGCGGCTTGGAGATGAAGCCGCCCTCACCGGTCAGGCCGAGCGCCATCGGCAACAGCGCGAAGATGGTGGCCACAGCCGTCATCAGGATCGGCCGGAGCCGCCGCCGGCCGCCCTCGACCACGGCCTCGGTCACGTCCATGCCCTGGGCCCGGTACTGATTGATCAGGTCCAGCAGCACGATCGCGTTCGTCACCACGATGCCCACGAGCATGAGCACGCCGATCAGCGCCGGCACACCCAGCGGCGTACCGGTGACCAGCAGCAGCCCGATCGCGCCGGTCGCGGCGAACGGCACCGAGATCAGCAGGATCAGCGCCTGGGTCAGGCTGCGGAACGTGGCCACCATGATCAGGAAGACGATCGCGATGGCGGCCAGCACCGCGAGACCGAGGTCCGCGAACGCGTCGGCCTGGTCGGCGCTGACGCCGCCGATCACGTACGTGGCACCCGGCACGTCCAGCGCGTCCAGCCGCTTCTGCAGCTCCTGGGTGGTGGCGCCGAGGTTCGAGCCGGTCGCCGTGCCGGTGACCGAGACGCTGCGCTCCCCGTCGATCCGGGTCACCTGCTGCGGGCCGTCGACCTGCTCGACGTCGGCGATCGCGTCCAGCGGCACCGCGCCGACCCGCAGCGCCCGCAGCTCCTCGACGGTCAGCGGCGGCCGGGCGCCGCTGCTGAGAACCACGTTCTGCGCCGTACCGTCGAGCGTCACCTGCCCGAGCGGCGCTCCCCGGTACGTCTGCGCGACGAGCTGCCCGACGGCCGCCTCGGTGAGACCCGCGCGGGCCGCGGCCACCCGGTCCACAGTCACCTCGACGCGCGGCACCTGGGTGGCGAGGCTGCTGGTGACGTCCTCCACGCCCGGCGTGCCGGCCATCGCGCCCCGTACCGCCTCGGCCGCCCGGGTCAGCGTCTCCTGGTCGGCGGCCTGCACGACCACCTCGACCTGGTTGGCGGAGGCGTTCTGCCCGCCGCCGAACGTCAGCTCGCCCACCTCCGGGCCGAGCGCGTCGAACTCCTTGCGCAGGCCCTGCCGTACCGTCGCGGCGTCGGTGTCGTCGGAGAGCGACAGCGACCAGGTGGCCCGGTCGCTGCCGCCGCCGGCGAACGGGTTGTCCCCACCACCGGCGCTGACCTGGTAGGTCTCCACGCCCGGCGTACGCCGCAGCACCTCCTCGACCCGCGCGGCGGCCCGGTCGGTGCCGGCGAGCGAGGTGCCGGCCGGCATCTCCTGCCGGATGGCGAGCGTGTCCTGGCCGGAGTCGTCCAGGAAGTTCGTCTCCAGCTTCTGCGCCAGGCCGAACGTGCCCAGGAGCACGAGCAGGCCGAGGCCCACGGTGGCCCAGCGGGTCTTCCGCGAGCGGGTGGCGAAGTCGATCACCGGCAGGTACGCCCGCTGCAGCGGGTTGCGCAGCTCCTTCTCCTCGGCGGCCCGCCGGGCGGCGGCGTCGTCGGCGCCGCCACGCGGCCGGAGGAACCAGTACGCCAGCACCGGGATGACGGTCAGCGACACCAGCAGCGAGGCGAGCAGCGCCACCGTCACGGTGATCGCGAACGGGGCGAACAGCTGCCCGACGAAGCCGCCCACCAGGGCGATCGGCGCGAACACGGCGACGGTGGTGAGCGTGGACGCGGTCACCGCGCCGGCCACCTCGCGGACCGCGGTGATGATCGCGTCCCGCTTCGGTTCGCCGTACTCCAGATGGCGTTTGATGTTCTCCAGCACGACGATGGAGTCGTCCACCACCCGCCCGACGGCGATGGTCAGCGCGCCGAGGGTGAGCAGGTTCAGCGAGTAGTCGCCGGACCAGAGCACGATCAGCGCGACCAGCACGGACAGCGGGATGGACACCGCGGTGACCACCGTGGAACGCACCGACAGCAGGAAGACCAGGATCACCACGACCGCCATGACCAGGCCCAGCAGGCCCTCGGTGGTCAGGCTCTCGATGGACTTCTCGACGAACGGGGCCTGGTCGAAGACAACTGTCAGCTCGGCGCCCGCGGCGTCGCCCAGCTCGTCCAGCCGGTCCCGGATCTCGTGCGAGATCTCCACCGCGTTGCCGTCCGGAGCGGCCGTCACCGCGATGCCGAGGCTCGGCTTGCCGTTGGTCCGGGTCAGCGAGGTGGCCGGGGCGAGCTGCTGTTCCACGGCGGCCACGTCGCCGAGGCGTACCGGGGCGGCGGGGGCCGTGGTGAGCACGATGCCGCGCAGGTCGTCGAGCGTACGGATCGGCGTGCCCACCTGTACCGGCAGCGACCGGTCGCCGTCGGCGAGCGCGCCCGCCGGCACGGCCACGCCGTTGCTCTTGAGCGCCGGGGCGACGGCGGCCGGCGCCACCTTGGCGGCGGCCAGCTTCGCCGGGTCCGGCGTGATGGTCACGACCTGGTTCCGGGCGCCGGTGACGTCCACCGAGCGGACGCCGTCCAGCGTTTCCAGCTCCGGTACGACGGCGCTGCGCAGCTTCTCGGCCAGCGCCCGCTCGTCGCCGTCACCGGTCGCGGCGACCACCACGGCGGGCAGGTCGTCGGTGCTGCCGGCGATCACCTGCGGGTCGACGCCCTCGGGTAGCTGGGAGTCGATCCGGTTGAGCGCGGTCTCCATCTTGTTGACCACGTCGTCCAGGTCGGTGCCGAACTCGTACTGCACCTGGACCGTGGCCGCGCCCTCGCGCGAGGTCGAGGTGACCTTGTCCAGGCCCGGGATGCCCTTGAGGCTGTTCTCGATCGGCTCGGCGACCTGGGATTCCACGATCTCCGGCGCGGCGCCCGGGTACGTCGCCACGATGAACGCGGCGGGGAACTCCAGCGACGGCAGGAGCTGCTGCTTCAGCGACGGCACGGCGAACAGGCCGAAGGCCGTGGTCACCAACGCGATGAGGGCGATCAGCCCCCGGTTGGCGAGGCTGAATCTGGCGAGCAGCGACATCGGCGTTACTCACTCCTGGAGAGGTGTCTGCGGGGGTCTGAGTCTGCCGCACGCCCCGACACTCCCGGCATCCGCCCCAGGCGATGACACTTCCGATGAAGCGGAGCCCCTCAGACGAGGTCGAGCGAGCGGGCGGCGGCCAGCGCGTCGTTGGCGATGGTGACCGGCGCCGGCGCGGTCGAGATGGCCCACTCCGGGTCCTTGAGGCCGTGCCCGGTGACGGTGCAGACCACGCGCGACCCGGCCGGCACCCGCCCGGCGGCGGCCTGCTGGAGCAGACCGGCGACGCTGGCCGCGCTGCCCAGCTCGACGAAGACGCCCACCTCGCGGGCCAGCAGCCGGTACGCCGACAGGATCTCCCGGTCGGTGACCGCCGAGATCAGGCCGTCGGAGGCGTCCCGCGCGTCGATGGCCTTCGTCCAGCTCGCCGGGTTGCCGATCCGGATGGCGGTGGCGATCGTCGACGGCTCCGGCACCACCTGCCCGGTGACGATCGGGGCCGCGCCGGCCGCCTGGAAGCCGTACATCCGGGGGGCCTTCGTGGCGTTGCCGTCGCGCAGGTCCTCGGAGTAGCCCATCCAGTACGCGGTGATGTTGCCGGCGTTGCCGACCGGCAGGCAGTGGATGTCGGGCGCGTCGCCGAGCGCCTCGACGATCTCGAAGGCGGCGGTCTTCTGGCCGTGCAGCCGGTCGATGTTGACGGAGTTGACCAGCGCGACCGGGTAGTCCTGGGCGAGCTTGCCGGCGAGCCCGAGGCAGTCGTCGAAGTTGCCCTGCACCTGGAGCAGCTTCGCGCCGTGCACCAGCGCCTGGGCCAGCTTGCCCAGCGCGATCTTGCCCTGCGGCACCAGCACCGCGCAGGTGATCCCGGCGCGGGCCGCGTACGCGGCGGCGGAGGCGCTGGTGTTACCGGTGGAGGCGCAGATGATCGCCTTGTCCCCGGCCTCGACGGCCTTGGAGACCGCGACGGTCATGCCACGGTCCTTGAACGAGCCGGTCGGGTTGGCGCCCTCGACCTTGAGCCACACGTCCGCGCCGACCCGGGCGGAAAGCACCGGCGCCGGCAGCAGCGGCGTGTTGCCCTCGTGCAGGGTGACGACGGGAGTCGCCCCGGTGACCGGCAGCCGATCCCGGTACGCCTCGATCAGTCCCCGCCACATGTCGTGCTCCTCGCCTCTGTCGCCCCGCTCCGGGGCCTGTCACCAGCGTGGACCAGCCTGCCCGGCCGGCCACCGGCACACCCTGCTCTAACCATCAGGCGGGACGCCCGGGTTACGCGCCACCCTCCACCCGCAGCACACTCGTCACCGAACGGACGATGTCGAGTCCGCGCAGCTCACCGACGGTGGCCGCGAGCGCGGCATCGGGCGCGACGTGGGTGACGATGACCAGTTCGGCGTCCCCGCCGGCCGGGCCCTGCCGGACCGTGGCGATCGACACCTCGTGCCGGGCGAAGACGCCCGCCACCCCGGCCAGCACACCCGGCCGGTCGGCCACGTCGAGGCTGATGTGGTAGCGGGTGAGGGCCTCGCCCATCGGCCGCACCGGCAGGTCCGCGTACGCCGACTCGCTCGCCGCGTGCACCCCGGCGAGGCGGTTGCGGGCCACCGCCACCACGTCGCCGAGCACCGCGCTGGCGGTGGGCGCGCCACCGGCGCCCCGGCCGTAGAACATGAGCTGCCCGGCGGCGTCGGCCTCGACGAACACCGCGTTGAACGCGTCGCCCACGCTCGCGAGCGGGTGCGTCAGCGGGATCATCGCCGGGTGCACCCGGACGTTGACGGTCTCCCGGCCCTCCGCGTCGGCGCCCCGGGCCGCGATGCAGAGCAGTTTGATCGTGCAGCCCATGGCCTTGGCGCTGGCCACGTCGGCGGCGGTCACCTCGGTGATGCCCTCGCGGTGCACGTCGGCGGCGGTCACCCGGGTGTGGAACGCCAGCGAGGCGAGGATGGCGGCCTTGGCGGCGGCGTCGAAGCCCTCCACGTCGGCCGTCGGGTCGGCTTCGGCGTACCCCAGCTCGGTGGCCTCCTCCAGCGCCTCGGCGAACCCGGCGCCGGTGGCGTCCATGGCGGAGAGGATGAAGTTCGTGGTGCCGTTCACGATGCCGGTGACCCTGGTGATCCGGTCACCGTGCAGCGACTCGCGCAGCGGGCGCAGCAGCGGGATGGCCCCGGCGACGCTGGCCTCGTAGTAGAGGTCGGCGCCGCCCTCGGCCGCGGCGTCGTGCAGGGTGGCGCCGTCCTCGGCGAGCAGCGCCTTGTTGGCGGTGACCACGCTCTTGCCCGCGCGCAGCGCCTCCACCAGCCAGCCCCGGGCCGGCTCGATGCCGCCGACCACCTCGACCACCACGTCCACGTCGTCGCGCTTGATCAGCCCGAGCGCGTCGGTGGTGAACAGCGCCGGGTCGACCGGCAGGTCGCCGCGGTCACGGCCGATCCGGCGTACGGCGATCCCGGCGATCTCCAGCGGGGCGCCGATCCGGGCGGCGAGGTCTTCCGACTGCTCGTGCAGCAGCCGGACCACGTCGCTGCCGACAGTGCCGCAGCCGAGCAGCGCCAAGCGAACCGGTGAGGTCATCCCACATCCAATGCCAGCAGGTCGTCTTCGGTCTCCCGGCGGACGATCAGCCGCGCCCGACCTTCGCGGACGGCGACGACCGGTGGCCGCGGGACATGGTTGTAGTTGCTCGCCATGCTCCGGCAGTAGGCCCCGGTGCCGGGCACCGCGACAAGATCTCCGGGCTGCACGTCAGCGGGCAGGAATTCATCCTTCACCACGATGTCCCCGGACTCACAATGCTTTCCCACCACGCGGGCGAGCATCGGCTGTGCGGCTGACGTGCGGTTCGCCAGCGTGGCCGAGTACGAGGCGTCGTAGAGCGCGGTACGGATGTTGTCACTCATCCCCCCGTCCACGCTGACGTACGTCCGCAGGCCGTCCACATCTTTCACGGTCCCGGCCTGATAGAGCGTGAACACGGCCGGACCGACGATCGCGCGGCCCGGCTCGACCGACAGGTGCGGTACGGCGAGGTTCTCCGCCGCGCACTCCCCGTCGACGATCTTGCGCAGGCGCTTCGCCAGCTCGTGCGGCGACGCCGGGTCGTCCTGCGTGGTGTACGCGATGCCGAAGCCACCGCCCAGGTCCAGCTCGGGCAGCTCCACGCCCCGGGCGTCGCGGATCTGCGACTGGAGGGCGAGCACCCGGCGGGCGGACACCTCGAAGCCGCTGGCGTCGAAGATCTGCGAGCCGATGTGCGAGTGCAGGCCGCGCAGCTCCAGCACGTCCTCGTCGAGGATCTTGAACGCGGCCGCCGCGGCCGCACCGCCCGCGAGCGAGAAGCCGAACTTCTGGTCCTCGTGCGCGGTGGCGATGAACTCGTGGGTGTGCGCCTCCACGCCGACGGTGACCCGGACCAGCACCTTCGGGCGTACCCCGCGCTCGCGGGCCAGCTCGGTGAGCCGGTCGATCTCGGTGAACGAGTCGACGATGATCCGGCCCACCCCGGCGTCGACCGCCCGGGTCAGCTCCGCCACCGACTTGTTGTTGCCGTGGAAGCCGATCCGCGCGGGCTCCATCCCGGCCGACAGCGCGGTGGCCAGCTCACCGCCGGTGCAGACGTCGAGGAACATGCCCTCCTCGGCGATCATCCGGACCACGGCGCGGCACAGGAACGCCTTGCCGGCGTAGTAGACGTCCGCGTCCGGGAAGGCCGCCCGGAACTCGCGGCAGCGCTCGCGCAGGTCGTCCTCGTCGAGCACGTACGCCGGGGTGCCGTACTCCGCGGCCAGGTCGCGGACGTCCAGGCCCGCGACGGTGAGCGCGCCGCCGGGGCCGCGCGCCACGTTGCGCGGCCACAGTTGCGGCACCAGGGCGTTGACGTCGACCGGGGTACGCAGCCAGGCCGGCCCCCGGGTGCCGATCTCGCCGTGCAGCGCGCCTGCTTCGTGAGCCCGCATGTCGCTACATCCGCTCCGGCGCGGACACCCCGAGCAGGTGCAGGCCGTTGGCGATGACCACCCGGGTGGCGTCGTTGAGCCAGAGCCGGGCCCGGTGGGTGTCGGTGATCTCCTCGTCGCCCTGCGGGGCGATCCGGCAGTTGTCGTAGAACCGGTGGTACGCCTGCGCGACGCTCTCCTCCAGGTAGCGGGCGACCCGGTGCGGTTCGCGCAGCTCGGCCGCGGTGGCCACCACAGCGGGGAACTCCGCGAGCGCCTTGAGCAGCTCGTTCTCCTTCTCGTGGCCGAGCAGCTCGGGCTGGAACGCGGCGGCGTCACCACGGGTCAGCCCGATCTCGGCCGCGTTGCGGGCCGCACCGGCGGTCCGGGCCGCGACGTACTGCACGTAGTAGACCGGGTTGTCGTTCTTGGCCCGGGTCCACAGCTCCACGTCGATGTCGATGGGCGAGTCGGCCGAGTAGCGGGCCAGCGCGTACCGGGCGGCGTCCACGCCGATCGCGTCGACCAGGTCCTCCAGCGTGACCACGGTGCCGGCCCGCTTGCTCATCCGCACCGGAGCGCCGTCGCGGACCAGGTTGACCAGCTGGCCGATGAGGATCTCCAGGTTGCGCGCCGGGTCGTCGCCGAAGCACGCGGACATCGCCTTCATCCGGCCGATGTAGCCGTGGTGGTCGGCGCCCAGCATGATCACGACCCGGTCGAACCCGCGCTCCCGCTTGTTCAGGTAGTAGGCGCAGTCGGCGGCGAAGTACGTCCACTCGCCGTTGGACTTGCGCAGCACCCGGTCCTTGTCGTCACCGAACTCGGTGGTGCGCAGCCAGGTCGCGCCCTCGGACTCGAAGACGTGCCCCTGCTCCCGCAGCCGGTCCAGCGCGGCGTCCAGCGCGCCCCCGTCGTGCAGGTCCTTCTCGTTGAAGTAGGTGTCGAACTCCACCCCGAAGTGGCGCAGCGAGGACTTGATCTCGGCGAACATCAGCTGGACGCCCTCGTTGCGGAACACCTCCTGGGCGGCGTCCTCGGTGAGGTCGAGCACGTCCGGCCGCAGCCGGACCACCTCGGCGGCGATCTCCGCGATGTACGCGCCGCCGTAGCCGTCCTCCGGCGCGGGCTCGCCCTTGGCGGCGGCCAGCAGCGAGCGGGCGAACCGGTCGATCTGGGAGCCGGCGTCGTTGAAGTAGTACTCGGTGCCCACGTCGGCGCCGGTGGCACGGAGCAGGCGGCTGAGCGCGTCGCCGACGGCCGCCCAGCGGACCCCGCCGATGTGCACCGGGCCGGTCGGGTTCGCCGAGACGAACTCCAGGTTGATCCGCTGGCCGGCGAGCGTGTCGGTGCGCCCGTACGCCGGACCGGCCTCGACGATGACCTTGGCGAGCTGACCGGCGGCGGCCGCGTCCAGGCGGATGTTCAGGAAGCCGGGCCCGGCGATCTCCACCGACTTGATCCCCGGCGCCTTGGCCAGCTCGTCGGCCAGCGCTGTCGCCAGCTCCCGCGGGGGTACGCCCACCTTCTTGCTGAGCTGGAGCGCCAGCGTCGAGGCGTAGTCACCGTGATCGGGATTACGGGGTCGCTCGACGGTGGTCTGCGCGGGCAGCGCGGCGCGGTCCAGTCCCCGCTCGTCGAAGACGGCGTGGGCTGCGGCGAGGACGACCTCGGCGAGTTCTGCGGGAGTCACTGATCCATGTTATCGGGGGTAGACTCGGGCACCGCGGAGGCGACCCAGCATGTGAACAGGCCCCGCGCTCCCCTGACCGACCGACCTGACGAGGCACGATGAGCATCAGCACCCCGGGCGGCCCGGAGCGCCGTCCCACCGTGGTCAGCACCGGCAAGAAGCCGGCCGCCGGCCGGCCCGCGGCTGCCGACAAGCCCGCCGCGAAGGCCGGCTCGGGCAAGGCCGGGGGCGGCAAGGGCACGCCACGGCAGGGCGCCGGGGGCAAGGGCCGCAAGCCGGTCGCCCCGGTGAAGGTGAGCCAGGGCCGCTCGTGGGGCCCGATCGCCCTGTTCGTCGCGGTCGGCGTACTGGCCGTGGGCATCATCGGCGTCGGCGCCTGGGCGGTCTACCAGGGCGGCCAGCCGTGGCAGAAGCGGGCCGAGGCGATCGACGGCATCGTCGACTACCGCGCCAAGGACAAGGAGCTGGTCAAGGGCGGCAACCACCAGCCCGGCGCGATCAAGTACGACATCCTCCCGCCGGTCGGCGGCCCGCACAACCAGGCGTGGCAGAACTGCATGGGTGACGTCTACGACGCCCCGATCGCCAACGAGCACGCGGTGCACAGCCTGGAGCACGGCACGGTCTGGATCACCTACCGCCCGGACCTGCCCGCCGACCAGGTGGAGAAGCTCCGCAGCAAGGTGCAGGGCAAGGAGAAGACGATGCTCAGCCCGTTCGAGGGGCTGGACAAGCCGATCTCGCTCCAGGCCTGGGGCTACCAGCTCAAGGTCGACAACGCCGACGACAGCCGGATCGACGACTTCATCAAGACCCTGCGGGTGAACGCCTCCATCGAGGGCCCGAACGCGCTCTGCGACCAGGGCGTCACCGCCACCGGCACCACCCCGCGCGACAACCTGCAGAACACCATGCCCCAGCAGCCCACCCAGTGAGGACGCCGCGATGACCGCCCCGGTGACCACCGACAGCGAACTGGACGAGGCTCCGGCCGCCGACCAGGGCGGCCGGGGCGCGGTGCGCCGCTACGGCCTGCTGGCGGTGGCCGCCGCCCTCGTGGTCGGGCTGGTCCTCGGGTACGCGGGCGGCCTGCTCACCCCGACGCTCACCCGTCCGGGTGAGAACTCGGCGGAGGCCGGGTTCGCCCGGGACATGACCGCCCACCACAACCAGGCCGTGGCGATGGGTCTGCTGGCGTTCAGCCAGGGCCAGGACCCCGAGGTACGCCAGGTCGGAGTGGACATCGCCACCGGCCAGCAGGGCGAGATCGGCACCATGCAGACCTGGCTGCGGTCCTGGAAGCTGGACCCGACCGGCGAGCAGGCGCCGATGGCGTGGATGAAGGACGGCGGCGGGCTGATCAAGGACGGCCTGATGCCGGGCATGGCGACGCCGGAGGAGATGGCGAAGCTGCGCGCGGCGAGCGGCCGCGAGTTCGACGTGCTGTTCCTCCAGATGATGATCCGCCACCACATCGGCGGGGTGCACATGATCGACGGCATCCTCGACGAGGGGCGCGACGACGACGTGCTGGCGGTCGCCCAGACGATGAAGAACACCCAGCAGAACGACCTGACCAACCTGAGCGCGGCGCTGAAGCGCCTGGGCGGCACCCCGTAACACCCGCCCCACCCGATCCACCGAGGCCCGGTCCCCGTCCGGGCACCCGGGCCTCCTGGTCCGCCCCGCCCCGCCCCGCCCCGCCCCGCCCCGCCCCGCCCCGGCGATCGTTGCTGCCCCAGTGATGCCGGATTCGCCCCCCTGTTATCGGAGGGCCGCAAGTGCAAGATCGCGAGGGCTGGGGCGACGACGGGGTCGCCGCAAGGAGATCTTGGTACGCAAGGACCCCCCGGAGGGCCGTTTCGTACCAAGATCTTGATTCGGGAGCCGCAGGGCTGTCCGGAATGTTCTGTATGGGCGTTTGTAACGGTTTGGGGTTAACGGGTCATTGTGGGGGTTGGAGAGTTTTCTACCCACATATCGTGACCAGTTGCGATTCGGGCTCGTTGCCCAAGACGTGGGGGTTGCACTCAGAGACGCAGGGCGGTCGGTGACCAGCTGGTGCCGACGCCACACCATCGGCGGTGACGGAGCGGTGGCAGCCGTCCGTCGCGGACTGCGGCAGGGCGAGCCGGGAACGCTCAGCCGCGAACAGGAACTCGAACTCATCGACGTGCTCCGGGGCGTTCACCCCGACGAGTTCGGCCTCGACGAGGAGCTCTGGACACGACAGAGCCTGACCGCCCTCATCGAGCGCCGGTTCGGGCTGGCGATGGACGCCGGCACCGTCGGGGCGTACCTCCGGGCCTGGGGTCTGGGGCCGCGCGAGCCGCGCGAGCGGGCCTGCGGCCTGTGCGTCGGCGCGGTCGAGCGCTGGGTACGCAGCGAGTACCCGGCGATCACGCGGGCGGCCCAGGAGCACGCCGCGGAGGTCTACTGGATCGGCCGGGTACGCCTGCGCGGCACCATGCCCGCCGCCGACGTGGTCTCCGCGGTCTCCTCGCGGGGACGGGTGCGGTTCATGGTCACCACGCCGTCGGTGGACCCGCCGCTGCCTCGCGACTTCGTGCTGCGGCTCAGCGGCGCCGAGGAGCGCACCGTGCACCTGATCGTGGACGGCTCGTGGCCGCGCAACGAGTGGCCCCGCCGGCTGCCCCGCCGGGTCGTGCTGCACCCGCTGCCGAGCTGCGGTCGCGCCGTCGCCGCCGCCTGATCCGGCGAAGATCGACTCGCGGGGGTACCGATTCGGTGATCCGGGAGGGGGTTTGCTACTCTTCTCGGGTCGCTGAGCCCCCGTAGCTCAGGGGATAGAGCACCGCCCTCCGGAGGCGGGAGCGCAGGTTCGAATCCTGCCGGGGGCACCTCACAGAAGATCTTCACGAGCCCGACAGCCGCCCTGGCTGCCGGGCTCGTTCCGTTTCCGGGCGAGCCGGCTCTCTTGACCGCCAACCCACTGCTTTACTACGTTACTAGTAAAGCAGTGAGGAGCACCGTGTTCGTCTTCCGGCTCGACACCCACTCCGGCGTGCCGCCGTACCTGCAACTCGTCCAGCAGGTCCGCCAGGCGGTGCTGCTGGGCTTCCTCCAACCCGGCGACCGCCTCCCGCTCATCCGCGAGGTGGTCGAGGACCTGGCGATCAACCCGAACACCGTCGCCAAGGCGTACCGGCAGATGGAGCAGGAGAACCTGGTCACCGGCCGGCCCGGCCAGGGCACGTTCGTCAACGAACAGCAGTCGGCCGCCATGTCGGCGTCGACGTACACGTCGCTGCGCCGTGGCCTGGAGACCTGGTTGCGCCGCGCCTACGCGGCCGGGCTCGACGAGCAGGCGGTCGACGCGCTCTTCACCTCCGTCCACCAGCAGACCAGGAATGAGGACGTGGCGTGACGGCGACCGAGTTGGCGCTGCGCACCGACGGTGTGGGCAAGCGGTACCGGAAGGGCTGGGCGCTGCGCGACTGCACCCTGGACCTGCCGGCGGGCGGCGTGATCGCCCTGGTGGGGCCGAACGGCGCGGGCAAGACCACGCTGCTGCGCCTGGTGGTCGGACTGCTGGCGCCGAGCACCGGCACGGTGGAGGTCCTCGGCCACGACGTCACTGCGAGCACCCCGCAGACGCTGTCCCGGGTCGGGTTCCTGGCCCAGGACCACCCGCTGTACAAACGCTTCACAGTCGCCGAGATGCTCCGCTTCGGCCGGGCCTGCAACCTGCGGTTCGACCAGCAGCTGGCCGAGCGCCGGCTGGCGAAGCTGGGCATCCCGCTCGACCGCAGGACCGGCACGCTCTCCGGCGGGCAGCAGGCCCAGGTCGCGTTGGCTCTGGCCCTGGCGAAGCGGCCGGACCTGCTCGTCCTCGACGAGCCGGTGGCCAGCCTCGACCCGCTGGCCCGGCACGAGTTCCTCCAGGTCCTCATGGGTGCGGTGGCCGAGGGCGGGGTGACCGTCCTGTTCTCCTCCCACGTGGTGCACGAGTTGGAGCGCGTCTGCGACCACCTGGTCGTGCTCAACCAGGGCCGGGTCACGCTCACCGGTGACATCGACACCCTCCTCGCCGAGCATCGGCTGCTCGTCGGCCCGCGTACGACGAACGACCTCGACCGGGCCGGCGCCGTCGTGGAGGCCGTCCACAGCGATCGGCACACGACCCTGCTGGTACGCGACGGTGGGCTCCCGGCCGCGCCCGGGTGGCAGGCCCGCCCGGTCGCGCTGGAGGACCTGGTGCTGGCGTACCTGCGCCGGCCGTCCGAGCCGGTCGCGGCGCTCACGCCGGGGGTGCCGGCATGACCTGGTTGATCTGGCGCCAGCACCGCACCGAGGTCTGCGTCCTGGGCCTGCTCGTCGGCCTGTTCGGCGTCGCCCTGTTCGTGCTCGGGACGCAGGCCCACGACCTGTTCCCGGGCGGTCCCGCCCGGTGCGCGGGGCAGGCTGGCGTCGACGGGGCCTGCGCGGCCTCCTTCCGCCGCCTCGACGAGGAGTACGGGTACGTCGAGAACCTCCTGGCGGCCTTCTACCTGGTCCCCGTGGTCATCGGGGCGTTCCTCGGCGCGCCGTTGCTCGCGCGCGAACTGGAGGACGGCACCTGGCAGCTCGCCTGGACGCAGGCCGTGCCGCGGATGCGCTGGCTGGCGGCCAAGCTCGCGGCACTCGCCGGCGTCACAGTCGTGCTCACCGGGATGTTCACCGCGGTGCTCACCTGGTTCCGTCAGCCGTTCGACGCGTGGGAGGGGCGGTTCCAGTACGACTCCTTCGACCTGGAGGGACTCGTTCCGATGGCGTACGCGCTGTTCGCGTTCGGCGTCGCCACCGCCGCGGGGGCGATCCTGCGGCGCAGCCTGCCCGCGTTCGGCGTCGCGTTCGGGGCGTTCCTCGCCGCCCGGATGTCGGTCGCGCTGCTGGCCCGTCCCGCGTACGCCACGCCGCTCACCACCATGGAGCCGGTCCCCGCCGGCGGCTCGCCGGACCAGGCGGGGCACCGGCTGGTGCCCGGCGTCGCCGACTGGGTGATCGAACGCGGCTACGCCGACGGCACCGGGCGCAGGCTGAGCGCGACCGAGTACTACGAGCTGGAGGACGCCGCCAACCGGGCCGGCACCAACCTCAACCAGTTCCTGCACGCGCGGGGCATCCAGCAGTTCGGTGTCTACCACCCGGCCGAGCGGTTCTGGACGTTCCAGCTCATCGAGGCGGCACTGTTCATCGCCGTCGCGGCGATCCTGATCGGTGTGGTGGCGTGGCGGGTCCGGCGCCGCGTGCTCTAGTGAGCCGTCCTCGCCTTTGTCGACCGATTCCCGGATGGGCAGGTCGCGAGCTGGCTAACCTCGCGGTGAACGGGTCGAACCCCAGCACCTGCGAAGGTGAGCCAGTTGCCCGAGACGCCGTTGACCAACCGTCCCAAGATGCACACGGGCGTCGCCTCGTCGCTGACCACCGCACAACGGTGGGTCCTGCGCGGCGTCGCCGTCGCCGACGCCCCCTGCGGCCTGTGGTTCCTCGAAGCGGTGGCCACTCGCACCGGCACCACGCCGGACGAGCCGGTCGACGCGACGGTGGAGGAGCTGATCTCGCGGGGATTCCTCGTCGACACCGCCGCCGGGCTGCGGCTGGCCTCGATCGCGCTGCGTGACGACGTCCTGCGGGACACCCCGCCCTCGGTACGCCAGGCGCTGCGCGAGGCGGCAGCCGAGGTGCTCGCCGACGCCGGGCGCCCGGCCCAGGCGGCCCGGCAGCTCCTGCGGGTCCTGCCGGCGGTGAGCCGGTCCGCCCAGGCACTCGCCGCGCGGCTGGCCGGCGACCCGGCGGTCGGTCCCAGCCTCGCCGCCGATCTGCTGCTGGCCGCTCCCGCACCCGGCCCGGCCGACGCGCGCCTGGCCTGGCTGGTCGACGTCGCCGACAACCTGTACCTGGCCGGCCGGGTGGACGAGACGCTGCGCATGCTGCACCGGGAGGTCGCCGCCGACCGGTACGGGCCACGCCAGCGGGCGATGCTTCTCGGGCGGCTCGGGGCGTACTACGCGACGCAGCGGCCCTCGCTGTCCCTGACGTACCTCGGGCGGGCGCTGAACCAGGAGCTGGACGCCGCCGGGCGGAGCTGGACGCTCACCATGCTGGCGTCGCTGGCGGCCCGGTTCGGGCATCCCGACGCCGCCGAGCTGGTGGCGGCGGCGGAACGGGCCCACGAACGCAGCCCCTCCCCCGGCGGCGGAATCCGGCTGGCCCTGGCGAACGCGTCCCGGGCCACCGCCACCGGCGACCTGCCCCGCGCCGCGCGGATCCTGCGGGAGGTGGACGCGGGTGAGCCCGCCGCCCGCACCCAGGCGGTCTTCCTGCGCGTCGACCGGGTGGCGAACCAGATCGCGCTCGGCCGGTACGTCGACGCGGCGGCCGCGCTCGACGGCGTCACCGCGGAGATCGACACACTCGGCACTGTGGGGCAGCCGCTGGTGACCGCGCTGGACTGCGTCCTGCGGCTCGCCACGGGCGAACTCGCCGAGGCGCAGGCACGCGCCCGGCTCGCGCTGGCCGAACGCGGCGGTGCCCTGCCGGCGCAGGCCCGGGTGGACCTGCTCGCCACGGTCGTGGAGGTGCTGCTGCGCCGGGGTGAGGTGGCCGCGGCCCGGGAGCTGCTGGCAGACGAACGTCCCGCGGTGGGCTGGCCCGACGACATGCAGTGGTTCCGGCTCGGCTGCGCCGCCGCCGGCGACCCGGAACCGGGCCGGCACACAACGCTCCTGAGGGCCGCGTTCGCCACGCCGGACCGCTCGATGGCTCCGCTGCTGCTGGTGCCGCACCACGGCCCGCGACTGGTCCGCGCGGCGCTGGCGCTCGGCGACCGGCAGCGGGCCGAGATCCTCGCCGACCACCTGAAGCGGGCCGCCGGCATGACGAACAACGCGCTCTGGCGCGGGGTGGCGCACCAGGTGGACGGGCTGCTGACCGGGGATCCGGCGGCCCTGCGCGCGGCGGTACGGCTGCTCCGTACCACCTCCGCCCGGCCGGCCCTGGCCGACGCGCTGCACGACCTGGCGCGGTCGCCCGGACTGCCGCCGGCGGAGGCGCCCGGTCTGCTCGCCGAGTGCGCCGCGATGTACACGCGGATGGGCGCCGGGGACGGGACGCGGGAGCACGACGGCACGGCCGGTGACGACGCCCGCCGTCCGGCCGTCGCCGCGCTGACCCCGGCCGAGGTACGGGTGGCCGAACTGCTCGCGGTCGGCATGACGAAGCAGGAGGCGGCCCGCGACCTGTTCGTCTCGTTCCACACGGTCGACACCCACCTGCGTTCGATCTACGCGAAGCTCGGTGTCCACAACCGGGTGGAGCTGGCGCTGGTCTGGGAGTCCCGGGAGGACGGCTGAGCGCGGACGCCACGACCCTGTGGCGTCCGCGCTCAGCACCGCGTCCTCAGTGCCGTTGCAGCGGGCTCTTCGTCTTCGGCAGCGCCTCGATCAGCTCGCGCGGCACGTTGATCGTGTCGGCGACCACCTCCGGCGGGATGTTCGCCAGCCACTGCGCGAGCGACACGTCCTCGAACTTCGCGGTCCGGAACAGTTCCAGGTAGACGAAGGGCTTGTCGCCGATGTTCTCGATGTAGTGGCCCATGGAGATCGGCACGTAGCCGACGTCACCGGTCTCCATGTTGAAGGTGCGGGCCGTGGCGTGGTTGGCGAAGACACCCATCCGCCCCTTGCCCGAGATGACGTACTGCATCTCCGCGCCGTTGGGGTGCCAGTGCAGTTCCCGCATCGCGCCGGGCTCGATCTCCACCAGCGCGGCGGTGGTGGTGACCGCCGCGGCGAAGTTGCTCGAGTCGGCGATCCGTACGCTGCCGCCCTCGAACCTCTCCGGTGTCTGGGCGAGCAGGCTGTGCTTGAACGTGCGGGGCACGTCGCCGGTCGGGCTGAAGACCCGGTCCTCGGCCAGCGGTGGCGGCACCTGCCCCGGGAAGATGTACCGCTCGGACTCCGCCGGGAAGTTCGCCATCTGCTGCATGGTCCAGCCGAAGTTCTTCGCGATGACCTCCCTCGGCACGTGCGCGAAGAAGTCGGTCACCTGGAACGTGCCGTCCTCGGAATAGCACCCGTCGTCGAAGACGAGCAGGAACTCGACGCCCTCCTCGAACGCCTGGATGTGGTGCGGAATGCCGGCCGGGAAATACCAGAGGTCACCCGCCTTGACGTCCTCCAGGAAGTTGCGTCCCTCCTGGTCCACGGCCGCGATTCGGCAACTGCCGGACAGGACGAAGGCCCACTCGGACTGGACGTGCCAGTGCAGTTCCCGGTAGGCGCCGGGGTCGAGCTTCATGTTCACGATCGCCAGGTCGTGGGCGATCGGGAGCAGGCGGTTCGTGACCTCCCGGGTCCAGCCGCCGCTCTCCCGGCGGGTGTGCGCCAGCGAGAACGGGAACACCAGGTTCGGCATCAGTCCGTGGTCGGTGGACGGCGGGTTCACCAGGTCGGGATGTGTCTCGTCGATCGCCGGGTTGCGCGGGACGGTGCCGACCATCGCGGTTTCCTTCGGCGGTTTCTTGCCGACCGGGTCAGTGGATCTGGGCATGACTGATGTCCTTCCGGGTGAGGGCCGCCGGCTCGGCGGCCCGGGACGGGACGAACAACGCCCGCAGGTGCTGCGGGCTCTGAAAGGCCACCGCGAGCGGAATCGCGACACACAGGAACAGCGACGCCGCGATGCTCCAGAGCGGAGCATCGGTGGCGGCACCGGCGACGGCCAGGACCGCGGTCGAATAGAACGTGATGCGGAGTCTGGCGACGGGGAGCACGAACATTCGCTCGGCCTCCTTCGGCTTCGAGTCTCGGCGTCGAGACGCAATTGCGATGCTGCCGAATCGGGGTCCGCCAAGTGAATAACGCGATCGCGCTATTCACCGAAAACGACAGGAAACACTTTCCCGGCGTTTCCGTGCACCGCGCACCGCAACGGTTTCACGGACGGAACCAGGGGTAGGGAGGGCGATGTCCAACAACGCGGAGGATCGCTGGCGGGTGGGGGAACACGACTTCCACGCACCGTTTCTGGCGCTTGCGCTCACCACCGGCCTCGCCGGTGTGGTCGACGCCTTCTCGTTCCTCAAGTACAAGGTGTTCGTCGGTATTCAGACGGGCAATGTGGCGTTCGTCGGAATGGGCGCCGCCGATCACTTTCCGCCCTGGCCGGCCGCTGTGGCGTCGCTTGTCGCGTTCGGCCTCGGCGGCCTGCTCGGCGCCGGGATCCGCCGCCTGCGCCCGGCCGGCCCGCTCACTCCCCCGGGCATGGAACTGCTCGCCATGCTGGCGCTGCTCGTGCTCTGGGGGCTGGTGGACCGGTCCCTCGACTCGGGGCGCGACTCGCTGACCGAGCGCACCATCCTCACCGCGCTGCTGGCGTTCCCGGTCGGCATCCTCGGCGGGTTGATCGTCCGCACGTTCGGCGTGCAGACCGCCACGTCGTACCAGACCGGGACCGTGCTGCGCACCACCAAGGGCATCGCCGACTGGGTGTTCGAGCCGGAGGGCCGCAGCGCCTCCGGGCGGCTCGCCGCGATCGGCCTGCTCTGCCTGGTCAGCTACGCGATCGGCGGGTTCGTCGGCGCGGCCACCGAGACCCGCCCGATCTGGACGATGATCGTCACCTGGGCCCTGGCCGTCGTACTCATCGCGTTCACCTGGGGCAAGCGGCCACCGGCGACGGCGCCCCGGCGCCGCTGACGCGGACCCGCGTCACCCGGCCTCGCGGCGGGCCTTCGCCCGGCGCTTGCCCTCGTGCATCGCCTGCACCCGCGCCACCGGGATGGTCCGCCCCTGCTCGACGAGTTCCGCCGGCAGCCGCTGCGGCGCGGGCAGCGCCTCCGCCCAGGGATCCCGGTCACCGAGCAGCGCGGGCACGGTCCGCACGGTGAAGTCGGCCGGGCTCGCGCTCTCCAGGTCGGCCCAGCCCACCGGGTACGACACCGGGGCGCCGGGCCGGATCCGGGGGCTGTAGGCGGCCACCACTGTCGCCCCGTACGCCCGGGTGGAGTCGACGAAGACGCGGCCGCCGCGGTCGGCGACGACGAACGCGGTGGTCGCGGCCGCCGGGTCGAGCCGTTCGGTACGCACGGCGAGCGCCCGGGTGGCCGCGGCGGCCTCCTCCGCCGTGGTGGCCGGGTCGACCGGCACGACCACGTGCAGACCCTTGGCGCCGCTCGTCTTCACCGCGCCGGCCAGCCCGGCGTCGGCGAGCGCCTGCCGCACCAGCAGCGCGACCCGCACCACCGCGCCGAACGCGTCCCCCTCCGGCGGGTCCAGGTCGAGCACCAGGTGGGACGGGTGCTCGGGCGCGCCGGTCCGGGCCAGCGTCGGGTGGTACTCCACCGCCCGCTGGTTGGCGAACCAGAGCAGCGTCCGCCGGTCGTCGCAGAGGGCGTACGAGATCCGCCGGCGCGACGCCTCCGCCCACACCTCGATGCGGCGGACCCAGTCGGGCGTGTACCTCGGCAGGTTCTTCTGCATGAACGGCTCCTGGCCGGGCCGCACCCGCAGCACCGACAGCGGCCGGTCCCGCAGTTCCGGCAGGATCCGGTCGCGCACGGCGTCGAGGTAGTCGACCAGGTCGCGCTTGGTCGCCCCGGCGCCGTCGAACAGCGGCTGGTCGAGGTTGGTCAGCGACACTCCGGCCCGGGTCTCGTCGGCGGCACCCATCGGACCACCATCCCGGGCCGGGCCCGGCTCGGCAACCCCGACACGGTGCCCGGCGCGCCTCGCCGGCCCGCACCTGCGACGATCGGGGCGTGGGTGAGGCAGAGGCGGACCGCTGCGGGTCCGGCGTGGCGGAGCAGGCCAGCGCGTGCACCGTCCGGGAGGCGCTGGACCGGGTCGGCGGCAAGTGGGCCATCGGCATCCTGATCGCCGCCTCGGCCGGCCCGATCCGCTTCACGGAGCTGGAGCGCCGGGTGGAGGGGATCAGCCGCCGGATGCTCACGCTGACGCTGCGCAACCTGGAGCGGGACGGGCTGCTGGACCGGCACGTGCATCCCACTGTGCCGCCGAAGGTGGAGTACACCGCCACGCCGATGGCCCGGGAGCTGTACGAGTCACTGGTGGCGCTGACGAGCTGGGCGGAGCGGCACCGGGAGGCGATCAGCGCAGCCCGGGCCGAGTACGACCGCACACACGGCCGACCACCGTCCTGAGCTGGGCAAACGGGCCATTGTGTTGAACGCCACGCGGTAGATCTGACCGATCGGTCAGCACCTGACCGATCGGTCAGGCATGCTGGAGGACATGGCGCGACCCACCACCGCCACCCACGACGAGCTGCTGGCCGCGGCCGCTCGCCGGTTCGCCGTCACCGGGTACAAGGGCACCTCGCTGCAGGACATCGCCCGCGATGTCGGCTGCTCCAAGGCGACCGTGCTCTACCACTTCGCCAGCAAGGACGCCCTGCTCTGCGAGCTGATGGCACCGGCCATCACCGTGCTGGAGGAGCTGGACGCCCGGATCGCGGCCCACAGCGGCGCCGAGGCCCAGCGCGTCGCCGCGGACGGCTTCGTCGACCTGGCGGTCCGCTTCCGCCGGGAGATCGCGCTGCTCCGGGGAGAGTTCCCCGACCTGCTCCAGCAGCCCGCGTTCGCCCACATCCAGCAGATCTCCGAACGACTCGTCGCCGCGTTCGCCGGCTTCTCCGACCGCCCGGAGGCACGCGTCGCGGCGCTCGTCGTGCTCGCCGGCATCGCCGAGACCTGCGGCGAGTTCCTGGACATCCCCGACGAACAGCTGCGACCCGCGCTGCTCGCCGTGGCGTACCGCGCGCTCGAAGTCACCACCTGATCCGTTCCTGCGAGGACAAGGAAGGTCCATGGCGACCCTGCTGTACCGGCTCGGCCGGGCATCCCTGCGCCGGCGGCGACTCGTCGCCGTCGTCTGGCTCGTCGTACTCGTCGGCCTCGGCCTGGCCGCGGCCACGCTGCGGGGCCCGACGGCGAGCAACTTCACCATGCCGGGCACCGAGTCGCAGAAGGCGATCGACCTGCTCGCCGACCGCTTCCCGGCGGCCAGCGGCGCGACCGGCACAATCGCGATCAAGGCGCCACAGGACGGCGCACTGACCACGCCCGCCGGTCAGGCGGTGGTCAAGCAGGTCACGCAGGAGGCGGCCACGCTGCCCGGCGTGATCGGCGCGGTCGACCCGTACCAGGCGCAGGCGCTCACCCCGGACGGCCGGTACGCGCTGATCCAGGTGCAGTTCGCCGGCGGTGCGGACGACGTCACCGACGAGCAGCGTGACGCGTACGAGAAGGTCGGCGCGCAGGCCGAGGCGCAGGGCTGGCAGATCGCCCCCGGCGGCGAGGTGCTGAACGCCGAGCCGGAGGTCGGCTCCACCGAGGCGATCGGCGTGCTGGTCGCGGCGATCGTCCTGGTGATCACGTTCGGTTCGCTCGTCGCGGCCGGCATGACCATGCTGAACGCGCTGATCGGCGTGGGCGTCGGCATGGCCGGTCTGTTCGCGCTCAGCGGCGCGGTCGAGCTGACCAGCACCGCGCCGATCCTGGCGCTGATGCTCGGCCTCGCGGTCGGCATCGACTACTCGCTGTTCATCACCTCCCGGCACCGGCAGAACCTGCTCGACGGGCTCTCCCCGGAGGAGGCGGTCGGCCGCGCGGTCGGCACGGCCGGCTCGGCTGTGGTCTTCGCCGGTGCCACCGTCGTGGTGGCGCTCGCCGGCCTCGCCGTGGTGGGCATCCCGTTCCTGACCGTGATGGGCCTGGCCGCCGCCGGCACCGTCACCGTGGCCGTGCTGGTGGCGATCACGCTGGCCCCGGCGCTGCTCGGCTTCGCCGGCCACAAGGTGCTGCCGCGCAAGCTGCGTGACCGCAAGGCGGTCGAGGACCCGACCACCGGTTCGGAGGACCGCTCCGGCTTCGGCTTCCGCTGGGCGCGATGGGTGACCAAGCTCCGCATCCCGGTGATCCTGGTCGGCCTGCTCGGCCTGGGTCTGCTCGCGATCCCGGCCCAGGACATGCGCCTGGCGCTGCCGGACGCATCCGCCGCCGCCGAGGGCACCCCGGCCCGGGTCAGCAGCGACCTGATCCGTGAGGGCTTCGGCCCCGGCTTCACCGGCCGGCTCGCGGTCGTGGTGACCGCGGACTCGCCGCAGGCCACCCAGGCCGCCATCCCGCAGGTGACAGCGCTGGTGCAGAAGACCGACGGGGTGCTGGCGGTGGCCCCGCCGCAGGTCGACCCGTCGGGGCGTACCGCGCTGATCGGGGTGATCCCGAAGACCGGGCCGACCGACGAGGCCACCGAGACGGTGGTGCACGACATCCGTAAGCAGGTCTCGGGCATCCAGAACGCCGACGTGCTGCTCACCGGCGTCACAGCGGTCGGCATCGACGTGTCGGAGAAGCTCTCCGACGCGCTGCCGGTCTATCTGCTGCTGGTGGTGGGCCTGTCGATCCTGCTGCTGATGCTGGTGTTCCGGTCGATCCTGGTGCCGGTCAAGGCGGCGCTGGGCTTCCTGCTCACAGTGGCTGCGACGTTCGGCATCACCGTCGCGGTGTTCCAGCAGGGCCACCTGGCCGACCTGGTCGGCCTGGACACGCCGGCCCCGCTGGTCAGCTTCCTGCCGATCCTGCTCATCGGCATCCTGTTCGGCCTGGCCATGGACTACGAGGTCTTCCTGGTCTCCCGGATGCGCGAGGACTTCGTACACGGCGACACCGCCCAGCAGGCCACCATCAACGGCATGGGGCACGGCGCCCGGGTGGTCACCGCCGCCGCGCTCATCATGATCTCGGTGTTCGGCGGCTTCGTCTTCCTGGAGGACCCGATCATCAAGTCGATGGGCTTCGCGCTCGCGATCGGTGTCGCCATCGACGCGTTCGTGGTCCGGATGACGATCGTGCCCGCGGTGATGTCGCTGCTGAACAACGCCGCCTGGTGGCTGCCACGCTGGCTGAACAAGATCCTGCCCAACGTGGACGTCGAGGGTGAGGGCCTGCGCGCCCACCTCGCCGAGAAGGAGCACGCGAACGTGTGATCCGCACGGGTGGGGCCCCCGCGCGGGGCCCCACCCGTCACACACCCGCCGGATACGTCTCCATCTCGCCGGGTGTGACGCGCGTCGGCAGCGGATGCAGCGCTGTGGCCTCGTCGCACCAGATGAACGCGTCGTAACGCTCCCCCAGCCGGGTCGGCACGTAGTTGCCCCAGGACTCGAAGCTCGGGTCGTACACCACCCCGACGGCCCGGTGGTCCGCCTCGCCGGTCACCCACTCCGGCTGGTCGTCACCGCCGAAGACGAGCACCGCCCGGTCCGGCATCAGCTCGTGCAGCCGGTGCTCCACCGAACCCTCCCGGGCCGGCGGCACCACCATCGTCTCGGCCGGTGAACCCCAGCGCGGCGCGGCCACCACACTGCCGCGCCAGCTGCCGAAGCCGATCAGCGCCACCGCGTCCCGTCCGTGGCGTTCCCGGCCGAGCTGCCCGATGTTGACCATGCCGTCCGCCGCCATGTCGGTGGCCCGGGCGTCGCCCACGTGCGTGTTGTGCGCCCACACGATGCCCCGCGAGTCCGGCCCGTACCGGTCGAGCAGCCGGTCGAGCGTGTCGGCCATGTGGACGTCGCGCACGTTCCACGACTCGGGGCCGCCGCCGACCATGGCCCGGTAGTACCGTTCCGCGCCGGCCACCACCTCCGCGTTCTGCCAGGCCGAGAAGCGGTCCGAGCCGTCCGCGGCGGCCTGTTCCCGGGTACGCGCCAGCAGCCGGACCACCTCCTCCTCGCACCGGGCGGAGACGAACCGGCTGGCCATCCCGTACTCCTCGGGCCGCTTGCCGTACGGCTCGAAGCAGCGGTACGCCTCCTGGGCCGCCTCCAGCGAGGCCGGGTCCTCCTCACCGAGGTAGTCGAAGATGGCCTGCATCGACTCCCAGAGGGAATACACGTCCAGCCCGTGGAAGCCGGCCCGTTCCCCCTCGGGGCGTTCCAGGTTCCACGCCCGCAGCCAGCGGCAGAATCGGGCCACCTCGGCGTTCGCCCACATCCAGGTGGGCCAGCGCTCGAACCGTTCCAGCGCGACCAGCGGATCGGCCAGTCCGTCCGGCGCGCCGACCACCGATCGGTGCACCCGGTCGCAGTCCGGCCAGTCCCCCTCCACCGCCACGAAGTCGAACCCCTGCTCGGCGATGAGCCGCCGGGTCAACTGTTCCCGCAGCCGGTAGTAGTCGTAGCTGCCGTGCGTCGCCTCGCCGATCATCACCACCCGGGCGTCCCGCACGCGGTCCAGCAAGGGGTCGAAGTCGCTCGGCGCGCCGAGCCGCTGTACCAGCATGTCAGCGGCTACCCGGGGCCCGCCGGGACAAACCGCCGCCGCGTCCCGGCGGCACAGGCATGCCGCCGGGCGCAGCGGGTAGCCGGGCGGCATGACCGTCACCGGCGCGCAGTTGCAGGAGTTCCTGGCCGGCCTGGACTACCCGGTCTCCCGGGAGGATCTGGTCCGCTGGGGCCAGGAGAACGGCGCGAGCACCGAGGCGCTCCAGGCGCTGCGGTCCCTGCCGGCCGAGGAGTTCCAGTCCCCCACCGAGCTGGGCGAGGCGATCGTCACCCTGGCCGGCGCCTGACCGCCGGGAGCGTTAAGAGGGGCCCCCTCCTATACCGGAGGCGTTAAGAAGGGGCCCTTCCTTGCGTGCAGCAGCCGGAACAGCACCAGCCACTGTTCCGGCCAGACCAGCCCGACCGGGGTGTCCGGCGCGATCCGCGCGGCCCGCAACGCGCCGTCGACCCGCGACCGGGGATGGGCCGCGCGCAGCGAGGCCGCGAGCGAGCCGCCGACTCCGCCGAACCCCAGCTCCACCATCCGCCGGTACGCTGGCAGCGCGGCCGGCGCCACGAGTGGCGTCGTCCGGCGCTCCAGCCGCAGGATGCCCCCGTCCACGCCCGGCACCGGCCGGAACGCGGCCCGCGGCACCCGCCCGGCCAGCCTCCAGTTGTACTCGGGCCAGGTGACCACGGTGAGCCTGCTCCACCGGCCGTGGTCGCCGGTGCGCTTGCGGGCGTAGTCGAGCTGGGTCAGCAGCGTCGCCGCGCGCAGCCCTGGTGCGGCCAGGCACCAGCGGACCACCGCAGCGGTGAGGGACCAGGGGATGTTGCCCGCCACCGAGAACGGCCCGGCGGGCGGGGGCGCGGCCAGGAAGTCGGCCGCCCGTACCTCGACGTTCGGCAGCGGCGCGCAGGCCACTGTCAGCTCGGGCAGCACTGCCGGGTCGACCTCGTACGCGATCAGCCGCCCGCACCGGGCGGCGAGCGGCCGGGTCAGCCGGCCGCGCCCGGCGCCGACCTCCAGCAGCAGGTCGTCCGGGCCGGGCCGGACCGCGCGGACCATCCGCGCGACGGCGGCCGGGTCGGCGAGGAAGTTCTGGGACAGTACGCGACGGGACCGGTCGCGTGCGGTGGTTCGGCGGGGCGCCACGGGTTCGTCCTGTCTGTCGCCGGACGGCGACGGGTACGGACCGCTGCGCGGGTTCCCCCGCCGTCGAGGCGGCGTGGGGCGGATCGAGCGGGCGGTCCGAGCGGATCGGGACTCGGACGGCCCTGGAAAGTGGGCGGGACGCGGCGCATGCCTGTGACGGCCACCTCGGCGAGGTGGCGTGGTGGACGGACCAGCCGCCACCTCGGCGAGGTGGCGCGACCGGCGCCCTCGGAGGGCGGGTCGGAACCGGCGGTCGGGTCAGACGCGGGCGGCGTACCGGCCGGCCAGGGCCGGGCGCCGGAACCGCGGACGGGCGACCAGGAGGAGCCCGTGCGCGGCCGGCGCGACGGCCACGCGGATCAGGGCATGCGTGAACATGCCGCCACGCTAACGACCGGGTCCGGCCCGGGGCGACCGGTTTTCCACAGGTCGACGGTGCGCCGGCCGATGCCTGTTGATCTATCCTTTGCGGAATGTACAAATATGCTGACAAGAATCAGCGGGATAGCGCCGAGCGGCGTGCCGGCGTCCAGATGGAGCCGACCTACGCGGACTTCGGCTCCGAACCGCCGCGTACCGGGAATGTCACGATCACCCGTGTCGAGCGGTCCTCGGCTGCTGGCGGCCACCTGGCAATCGGCGCCGGCGGATCGGTCGAGCTGGAGTTCGACGTGCCTGACCCGGTCGTCGTCCGGGAGGCCTGCGTCGCACTGCGGGCGCTCGCGTCGATGCTCTCCCGCGAGCCCGGATACGCCCCGCTCACCGTCCGCGTCAACGGCAGACCGCTGGCCGACCGGATGCGGATCCCGAACGGCGGTGGTCTGCCGCAGCGTCTGGTCTTCGCGGTCCCCGCCGAGGACCTGGTCGCCGGCCGGAACACGTTGCGGATCGACAGCGGCGCCGACGCCCGCAGCATGCTGTGGCTGTACCGGGTGACGATCGACCCGATGCACGCGCACGACCAGGCGGGCCTGGCGCTGGCACGGCAGGTGATCGCCGAACCCGTGCTGCGGTACGCCACCGACGCCGGCGAGGTCACCATTCTCATCGACCGCGGCGAACAAGCCCTCCTCGACCAGGTGGCGTGGGCGGACACGTCCGGCGCGGAGTACGCGATCACGTTCGAACAGCAGCAGGCTGCCTTCTACGGCTGGAGCCGGCAGCCGGGGGCGCGGCCGAGGGAGTTCCGCGGCCGGCTCGCCGGGCGCAGCTCCAGGGCCGAGCAGGCTCGGCGATTCACCACGGAGGAGGGCTGGAGCGGTGGGTGGCACCGCTCCGGGGACCTGCTCGTCGCGGTGGGTGTGCCCGGGCACGCGGTCACCAGGACGAGCTGGCGCGACAGCGGCGGCAACAACGGTACGATCGCGTTCGCCGACGACGGATTCCTGGGCACGTACCAGCGCACCGGGGAAGGACCCATCGGCTACCGCGGCCGTCTCGGCTCGTGACCCGTCGCCCTTACAGGTCGACGGTGCGCCCCTGCGCCCGGGCGGTCTGCGCGGCGTCCAGCACCGCCACCACCTCACGCCCGAACCGCACGTCGCAGCGGTGGTCGCGGGTGCCGGCGTCGACCTCCTCCAGCAACTGGTCGAGCGCGGCGCCGAACGCCTGGAGCGCGCTGCCGTCGCCGGGCGGGACGGTCTCGGTGCCGTTCTCGCCGAAGAAGACGAAGTCCCGGGTGACCGCCTCGGACGGCGCGTCCAGGGTGAGCGAGAGCGAACTTGTCGCGCCGCCGTCGTGGGTGAGCAGCAGGTGCACCAGGCCGCTCGGGCCGTCCATCGCGGCGACCCGGGTGACCCGGCCGAGCACCGGCAGGATCAGCGACAACGCGTGCGGTCCGATGTCCCAGAGCGCGCCGCGCTCCCGCCGCCAGGACGAGTCGCCGTACGGGTTCCCCGGCTGGAAGATCGACGCGAACATGGTGGCGCGGGCGTGCTGCCAGCCGCCGGCCGCGGCGGTCGAGGCGAGGAAACCGGTGACGTTCGGGTGGAAGCGCTGGGTGAAGAAGACCACCGAGGCCACCCCGGACGCCTGCGCCGCGTCGACCACCCGGTCGGCGTCGGCGAGGTCGAGCGCCAGCGGCTTGTCCAGCAGCAGGTGCCGCCCGGCGGTGGCGGCCCGGACGGCGATGTCGGCCTGCACGTCCGGCGGGAGCGCCACGGCGACCGCGTCGCAGGCGTCGATGAGCGCGTCGACGTCGGTGAAGGCCGGTACGCCGTGCCGGGTGGCCAGTTCCTCCGCCTTCGCGGGGTTGCGCCCCCACACGCCCGCGAGCCGGGCCCGCGGGTGCGCCTCGATGGCCGCCGCGTGCGTCTCCGCCGCCCAGTAACCCGTGCCGAACAACCCGAACCGCACCCCGGCCCCCTGCCGTCGACGTCCGCCACCGGCGTACGCCGGGACCGTGATCCACGCTAGTCCCCCGGCCCGTCCGGCGCGCCCCGACCCGGCGGGCGAGCCGCTACTACACCGGTTAGTAGGCTGTGCCGGTGAACGACACCGTGTCGACGACCAGCGCGGCGGCCGCCTCTCCGGTGGACGGGCCGCTCGCCACGGTCGCGATCGTGATCTCGCTGGCGGTCGCCGTCTGGGCCCTGGTGGCTGCGGTACGCCACCGGCCGCCGGACCGGATCCAGTTCGTCGGCCTGGCCGTGCTGGAGGTGGCGCTGGTCGCGCTGACCGTGGTGGCCCTGGTCGCGCTCGGCGGCGGAGACCGACCGGGCGAGCCGGGCGCGTTCTTCGGCTACCTGGCGACGCTCGTCTGCCTGCCGC
Organism: Micromonospora sp. C28ISP2-4; assembly: GCF_030519385.1. Classification (NCBI taxonomy): domain Bacteria; kingdom Bacillati; phylum Actinomycetota; class Actinomycetes; order Micromonosporales; family Micromonosporaceae; genus Micromonospora; species Micromonospora sp. C28ISP2-4. The sequence goes on from NZ_JAUMKG010000002.1 coordinate 283,256, forward strand.
CGCTGGCCTGGGTGCTGGCCCGGATGGAGCCGACGCGCTGGGGCTCGGGCATCGTCTGCGCGATCTGCCTGGTCACGCCCGTGGTGGCGGTGCGGCTCCAGCAGACCTGGGAGGCCCTCGGTGGCTGAGACCACGACCGAGCAGCGCGCCACCAACCGCGGGCCGGGCCGGCTGCTGATCGCCGTCTACATCGTCTTCGCGATCGCCGCGACCTCCCGGGCCGGGTTGCAGATCGCCACGAAGCTCGACGAGGCGCCGGTGGCGTACCTGCTCTCCGCGCTCGCCGCGCTGATCTACATCGTGGCGGCGGTCGGGCTGGCCCGGGCCGGTCACGCCGGCCGCCGGGTCGCGCTCGCCTGCTGCACCGTCGAGCTGGTCGGGGTGCTCGGGGTGGGCGTGCTGAGCATCGCCGACAAGGAGCTGTTCCCGGACGAGACGGTCTGGTCCGGCTTCGGCAGCGGCTACGGCTACGTGCCGCTGGTGCTGCCGGTGCTCGGCCTGTTCTGGCTCTGGCGCACCCGGCGCGACCCCGCCTGAGCGGGCCCGCGCCGGGTGGGGCGGGTCAGTCCTTCGGACCGCCGGCGACGTAGATGACCTGGCCGGAGACGAAGGACGCGCCCTCGCTGGCGAGGAACGAGATGGTGTGCGCGACGTCCTCGGGACGGCCGGGACGGCGTACCGGGATCTCGGCGGCGGCGTGCTTCTGGAGGTCGTCGAAGTCGACCTTCATCCGCGCGGCGGTCGCCGCGGTCATGTCGGTGACGATGAAGCCCGGCGCGACCGCGTTTACGGTCACCCCGAACGGGCCCAGCTCGATCGCCAGCGTCTTGGTGAAGCCCTGGAGGCCGGCCTTGGCGGCCGAGTAGTTCGCCTGGCCCCGGTTGCCGAGCGCGGAGGTGCTGGACAGGTTGACGATCCGGCCCCACTTCGCCTCGACCATGTGCTTCTGCGCGGCCTGGCTGAACAGGAACGCCCCGCGCAGGTGCACGCCCATGACCGTGTCCCAGTCGCCGTCGGTCATCTTGAACAGCAGGTTGTCGCGCAGCACACCGGCGTTGTTGACCAGCACTGTCGGTGCGCCCAGTTCGGCGGCGATCCGTTCCACGGCGGCCTCGACCTGCGCCCGGTCGGACACGTCGGCGCCGACGCCGAGCGCCCGGCCACCGGCCGAGCCGATGGCGTCCACCGTCTCCTTGGTGGCGGACTCGTCGATGTCGACCACGGCGACGGCCATGCCGTCGGCCGCCAGCCGGCGGGCGGTCGCCGCCCCGATGCCGCGTGCGGCTCCGGTGACGATGGCGACGCGGGTCTCCTCCGACATGCTTACCTCCCGGTAACTTGTGGCTCGATCGAAGGAGCTTAACCCGCCGGTACGCCGCCCCCTACCGCTCGTGGCCCCGGCAGAGCCGGATCCACCGGTAGCCGTACCCGCCGAGCTTGAGCCGGTCGAGCTTGCCCACGTCCTCGTAGTTGCGGTCGCTCAGCACGTCGATCGGCAGGTCCGCCTCCGGCGCCAGCGTGCTCAGGTCCACCTCGACGTCCTCGGTGCCGAGGTTGTGCAGGAACACCATCGTCCCGGTACGCCCGTCGGCGCGGTGCGCGAGCACGCCGGGCGGCATCGGTACGTCGATGTGGGTGGTGCTGCCCGAGCCGGTCTCCGGCGCCTCCCGCAGCGTCCGGATCATCCGCTCGAACCAGCCGAGCAGCGAACGCGGGTCCTTGCGCTGGGCGGTGACGTTGACCTTCTGGTAGCCGTACTCGCCCTTGTCGATCACCGGGCGGACCAGCTTCTCCGGCTCTGCTGCGGAGAACCCGGCGTTGTCGGCGTACGACCACTGCATCGGCGTGCGGATCGCGTCGCGCCCGTCCAGCGACAGGTCCTCCCCCATGCCGATCTCCTCGCCGTAGCGCAGCACCGGCGTGCCGCGCAGCGAGAACTGCAACGAGTACGCCAGCTCCATGTGCCGGCGGTCGTTGGCGAGCATGGGCGCGAGACGACGGCGGATGCCCCGGCCGTAGAGCTGCATGTTCTCGTCCGGCCCGAACTTCGCCAGCACGTCGTTGCGCTGGTCGGCGGTGAGCCGGGACAGGTCGATCTCGTCGTGGTTGCGCAGGAACGTCGCCCACTGGCCGCCGGTGGGCAGCTTCGGGGTGTCGCGCAACGCCTCGATGATCACCTCCGGGTCCTCCCGGGCCAGGGCGAGCATCAGCCGGCCGTTGAGCATGAAGTCGAACAGCATGTGGATCCGGTTGCCCGAGCCGCTGCCGTCACCGAAGTAGACGGGCAGCTCGTCCGGCTCGACGTTCGCCTCGGCGAGCAGGACCGCGTCGCCGCGCCGCCACTGCACGTGCTGGCGCAGGTCGGTGAGGAAGTCGAAGTCCTTCGGCGAGTTCGCGTCGCCCGGCTCGGTGCGCTCGATGATGAACGGCACCGCGTCCATCCGGAAACCGGAGACGCCCAGCTGGAGCCAGAACGAGGTGATCTTCTTGATCTCCGCCCGGACCCGCGGGTTCTCGATGTTCAGGTCCGGCTGGAACTTGTAGAAGCGGTGGTAGTACCACGCCTTGGCGGTCCGGTCGTAGGTCCAGGTCTCGTGCTGCTCGCCCGGGAAGACCATCCCCTGGTGGCGGTCGGCGGGCTCGTGGTCGGCCCAGACGTACCAGTCCCGGTACGGCGAGTCGGGCGAGGACCGGGCGGACTGGAACCACGGGTGCTGGTCCGAGGTGTGGTTGACGACGAGGTCGATGATCACGCGGATGCCCCGGTTGCTCGCCTGGTGCAGCAGTTCGGCGAAGTCGCCGAGCGTGCCGAGCCGCGGGTCCACGTTGTAGAAGTCGGTCGCGTCGTACCCGTCGTCCTCGTTGGGCGAGGGGTGGATCGGGTTCAGCCACAGGCAGGTGACCCCGAGCCGGGCCAGGTAGTCGAGCCGGCCGATCAGCCCCTGGAAGTCACCCACCCCGTCGCCGTCGGAGTCCGCGTACGTGTCGACGTCGAGACAGTAGACGACCGCCTCCTGATACCACCTGTCACCCATGCGGCTACTACTTCTCCGAACGTGCGCGGCGGCAAACCCGGTACGGTGCCGGGATGGAGGAGGAGGCGTACGACTGGTCGGCGGGCACCTGGCTGAACCCGCCGGAGCGGGCCGATCCGGTCGACGGCGGCCTGCTGGTGCAGCCGCGCGGCGGCAGCGACTTCTGGCGGCGCACCAGCTACGGCTTCGTGCACGACGACGGCTCCGCGCTGCTCGCTCCGTTTCCGGTGGGCAGCGCCGTGGAGGTGTCGTTCCGGCTCGACTACTCGGTCCAGTTCGACCAGGCCGGCGTGCTGGTGCGGGTGGACGAGCGGCGGTGGACCAAGGCCGGGGTCGAGGTGAGCGACGGCTCGCCGCAGGTGGGCGCCGTGGTCACCGACGAGTTCTCCGACTGGTCGGTGGCGCCGGTGCCGGACTGGTCGGGCCGGGACGTGACGGTCCGGGTGAGCCGGGCCGGCGACGCGCTGACGGTGCGGGCCCGGTGCGAGGACGAGCCGTGGCGGCTGGTCCGCGTCGCCCCGCTCGATCCGGCGGCGCAGGCCTCGGCCGGGCCGTACTGCTGCTCGCCCAGCCGGGGCGGCCTGCTGGTCCGCTTCACCGGCTGGCGGTGGGGGCCGGCGGACGCCGCGCTGCACCCGGAGGGCTGACTCACAGGTGTGACAGCCGCCGGTCCGGGTAACACCTTCGGATCTCCGGCTCTCGCGTGGAAGGACCGACATGGCCCTGGCCCAGGACGTCGACCCGAACCAGTTCACCGGGCTGACCGGCTGGGTGGCGAGCGTGATCGACTCGTTCGGCGCGGTCGGCGTGGCGCTGCTGGTGGCGCTGGAGAGCATCATCCCGCCGATTCCGAGCGAGATCGTGCTGGCGATGGCCGGCTACCTGTCCGCCGAGGGCCGGTTCAACGTGGTGCTGATCGTGGTCGCCGCTACTGTCGGCTCGCTGCTCGGCGCGCTGGTGCTCTACTGGCTCGGCGCGGCGCTCGGCGAGGACCGGCTCAAGCGCTGGCTGGACCACATCCCGCTGGTCGACCTGGAGGATCTGGAGAAGGCCGACCGCTGGTTCGAGCGGCACGGCCGGTGGGCGGTGCTGATCGGCCGGGTGGTGCCGGTGGTGCGCAGCCTGGTCTCGATCCCGGCCGGCGCCAACCGGATGCCGCTGGGCGAGTTCGTCCTGCTCACCACGCTGGGCAGCGGGGTCTGGAACGCGCTCATCGTCGGCGCCGGCTACGTCCTCGGGTCGCGGTGGGAGGACGTCGACAGGTACAGCCAGTGGTTCAACTACGCGATCTTCGCCGTCTTCGGTTTCATGATCGTGAGCTGGGCGGCGAAGAAGGTGCGCCGGCGGCGCGCCCGGCAGTCGGTGACCACCGGGCGCTGACCGCGGCGCGGGCTCAGAAGCCCGCGGTGATGCCGGTGAACTCCCAGGTGTTCTGCGCGATGCCGGAGCAGTTGGCGACCACGCCGCCGCCCGGGCAGGGCCGATCCCGGTTGACCGACCAGAACGTGAACCGGGCCAGGCCGCGCGCCTTGGCCCAGTCGCGGATCTGCGTCCAGGTGGCCGGCGAGGTCAGCTCCTGCTGGTCGGAGAGGCCGTTCATGCCGGACAGGCCCATGTGCGCGTACGCGGTGGCGTCGGACCAGCCGAACGCGTTCTTCAGCGCCGTCTTCAGGCCCTCGGCCGCGTTCACGGTGTTCTGGTACATGTTCGCGCCGCCGCCGAAGTCGAACGGCATGATGGTGAACACGTCGATCCCGGCGCCCTTTGCGGCGGCCTGGTTGATCAGCCGGGTGCCGTAGTACGACGGCCCGGTGGTCGAGGTGCCGAACGTGATGATCGTCTTGATCCCCGGGTTGTTCTGCTTGACGATCTTCAGGGCGTCCAGGATGCGGTCCTGCACCACCTCGTTCTCGAACTCGTCGCTGTTCTCGATGTCGATGTCGATGGCCTTCAGCCCGTACGCGTTGATGACCTGCTGGTACGCGCCGGCGAGGGCGGCGGCGGACGAGCAGTTCGGGCCGAGCTTGTTGCCGCTCCAGCCGCCGAAGGACGGGATGACGTCGCCGCCGGCCGCCTTGATCGCGGCGATGGTGGCGGCGTGCGTGCCGCCGGTCAGCGGGCCGGTGCCGTCCCAGGCCGGGGTGCAGCCGCCGCCGGAGAGCACGAACGCGATGGTGAACCACTTGATCCCGGTCGCGCCCATGACTGTGGACGGCGCGGGCGGGTCGCCCCAGCCCGGGTAGAGGTAGGGCGCGGCGGCCATCGCGCCTCCGCCGCCACCGGTGCAGCCGCTGGTGGTGGCCGCGACCGCCGCCGACTTCGCCGACTCGCCGCTGCCGTTGTACGCGGTCACCGTGTAGCTGTGCCCGCTGCACGCGGCCAGGCCGGAGACGGTGGCCGAGGTGCCGGTGACTGTGGCCTTGACGGTCGTCCCCTCGTACACCCGGTAGCCGGTGACGGTGCCGGAGACCCCGTTCCAGGCGAGTGAGACCGACGACGCGGTGGTGCCGGTGACCCGCAGCCCGCCGGGCGTGGCCGGTGCGCCCGGGTTGCCGGGGTTGCCACCGCCGGTGCAGGAGGTGCCGTTGACAGTGCAGTTCACCGGGTCGCCGGTGCCGCTGACGACGAAGCCGAAGCTGGTGCTGGCGCCCGGGGCGAGCGCGCCGTTCCACGACTGGTTGACGGCGGTGACGTGCTGGCCGGAGGTGGTCAGCCGGGCGTCCCAGAACGACCCGAGCGTGCTGCCGGACGGCAGGTCGAACTGGACGTTCCACGAGGAGATCGCGGCGGAGCTGTCGTTGGTGACGGTGAACCGTGCCTCGTACCCGCTGCTCCAACTGGAGGTGCGGACGAAGGCGGCGGTGGCGGCGGAGGCGGGCGGCGCGGCGAGTAGGGCACCGGCGACCACGGCTGTGGTCAGCGCGGCGGCGAGCGTTGCCAGGCGGGGGCGGAGTCTCACGGCGTCCTCCAGGGGACGGGCGGGGGTGGAGAGGAATTCACAACCGTCGACGTGCGCCTATTATTAGGAGTGTTAACTGTTTCTGTCCAGCACCGGTTCGGCGCGACCCGGACCGGGGTCCGGGCCGCGCCCCGCCGCGCGCTCAGCGACGGAAGGTGAACCAGTTGACGTTGACGAAGTCGGACGGCTGGCCGCTGCTGAACGTCAGGTAGACGGTGTGCCGCCCGGTCACCGTGCCGACGTTGCCCGGCACCGAGCGCCAGGTCTGCCAGCCGCCGGTGTTGCCCACCGCGAAACTGCCGATCGGCGTCGCGGTCGGGCTGTCCAGCCGGACCTCCACCAGCCCGCTCACCCCGGACGCCGCGCCGGACGCGACCCGGGCCACGAAGTCACGCGGCGGCGTCGAGCCGAAGTCGACGTTGTCGTAGCGGGCCCAGTCGCCGTTGGCGAGCCAGCCGATGTCCTGGCCGCCCTCGGCGCACGTCTCCACCTGCACGCCGTTCTGCGCGTTGAACGACTCGGCCTGGATCGTGGCGTACGCGTCGCGCACCCCGCCCGGCGGCGGCGTGGTCGGCGTGGGCGACGGGTTGCTCCCACCGCCGCGGGTGTAGACGGCCACGTAGTCGACCAGCATCGACCGGCCGGGCACGGTCGCGGCGGTGGGCGTCGCCGAGCCGGCCACGCCGTCCGGGAAGCCGCCGCCCATCGCCACGTTGAGCAGCAGGAAGTAGCCGGCGTGGTTGGTCATCTGACTCCAGTACGGCTCACCGATCTGGTTCTGCCCGACGGTGTGGAAGAGCTGACCGTCGACGTACCAGCGCAGTTGCTGCGGGCTGGTCGAGGCGTCCCACTCGAACCGGTAGGTGTGGAACGCCGACTGGCAGGTGCTGCCCGGGCAGGCCCGGGACGCGCCGATGCCGTTGAACTCCCCGCACGGGCCGCCCGGCGCGACGCCGCAGTGCAGCACACCCCAGACCGAGTTGATCCCGTTGACGTTCTCCATCACGTCGAACTCGCCGATACCGGGCCAGTTCTGGTAGTTGCCCCGGTACGGCGAGCCGAGCGCCCAGAACGCCGGCCAGTAACCGGACGCCGCGGCGCCCGTCACGTTCGGCATCTGGATCCGGCCCTCCAGGGCCAGCACGCCGCCCGACGGCGGCTTGAAGTTCGAACGCACCGTCTCGATCCGGGCCGAGGTCCAACGACCGGCCGAATCCCGCAGCGGCGTGATGCGCAGGTTGCCCGCGCCGTCGTGGGCCAGGTTGGCGGTGCTGGACGTGTAGGTCTGGATCTCGCCGGTGCCCCAGTTGGCCGGGCCGCCCGGGTAGCTGGTGCCGGTGTCGATGATCCAGTTGGCGGACGAGGGCAGCGTGCCGGAAGGGCCGGTGAAGTCGTCGCTCCACACCAGGTTCCAGCCGGACGGCGTCGGGGGCACCGCCGCCTGGGCGGTCATCGAGACGCCCGCGAGGGCTGTGGTGAGCGCGAGGACGCCGGCGGCCAGGGCGAGCCGGCGGCGTGGTCGGGGCACGGTGGCGGAGGCGGCCGCAGCCGCCGGGATCGGGTTCATTCGGGGTGCCTCTCTGCGGGGACGGGTCCGGGAGAGCGCTCTCTGAGAGCGATTTCTACGCGCCCGCCCCCGCACTTGTCAACGCTTGTCGATGGCTTCCGCCGGCTGCGGCCGGCGCAGCACCACCTGCTCCAGCGCCGTCCACGCCGTGGTGGTGACCAGATAGAGCACCGCCGCCAGCGGCACCACGAGCGCGACGAGCACAGTGGCGTACGGCAGCAGCGGCAGCAGCCGCCCGAGCACCGCTGCGCCCGGACCCTCGGTCGGCGTCCCGGCCACCGTGCCGGTGGCGGCCGCCGCCCGGCGCATCCGCCGCGACGACCACCAGGCCAGCGCGAGCAGCGCGGCCAGCAGCACCCCGAACACCAGCGGCACGGGGCCGGCCAGCCCGTCGCCGAGGTGCCAGCCCAGCGGTACGCCGGCGAGCCGCTCCCCCAGCAGCTCCGGCGCGCCGTCACCGGTGGCGAACAGGCGGTACATGACCAGGAAGAACGGCGCCTGCAACAGTGCCGGCAGGCAGCCCGCGACCGGGCTCGCCCCGGCGTTGCGGTAGAGCGCGAACAGCTCGCTCTGGAGGCGGGCCGGATCGTCCGCGTACCGGCGCTGGAGTTCCCGCACCTCGGGGGCGAGCGCGGTGCGACGCCGCTCCCCGCGGACCTGGGCCACTGTCAGCGGTGAGATCAGCAGCCGGACGCCGACCGTGAACAGGACGATGGCGGCGGCCGTCGCGGCGCCGCCGGTGAGCGGGGCGAGCACGTCGGCGAGCCAGGTGACGACTGCGGCGGCGGCCGAGGCCGCCGAGTGCAACGGTGCGAAGGCGAGCATGGATGGACCCCTCGATGGCGATTCCGGGTGTCCCGGGCGGCGACGTGCCGCGCGGCGGGACGGATGACGACGGAATCGGCCGCGAAAGCCGGGCGGAGGACCGGCGGCCCGCTGGCGCGGGCCGGAGGGTGGCTACGCGGCCGAGGGGTGCAGGCCGGGTGCGCGAGGGCGCGGACGTCCCGGCGCGTCCGGGTCGACCTGCCGGGGCACACCGCGGCGGCGGGCTAGGGCTCGCAGCGCGGCGGCGAACCGGGTGCCGGGCGGCGTGGGCAGCGCGCGGACGCGCAGCGCGAGGAGGGTGGCGAGCAGCAGCGCGGCGACGACCGCCGCACCGGCGATCAGCCCGGCCGGCCGGTCGGCGAACAGGGCGAGGGCGTAGGCCCACGCCCCCGTCAGCACCGCCAGCATCCCCGCCACGCGACCACCCTAGCCCGCCTTGTCACGCCCGGCGGGCCCATGCGCGAACGCACCCGACCGACCCGAACGGGCGAACCGCCGCCGACACGCCCACCGGCACGTTTCCCCAAACGGACACGGTGGGTAACAGGGCCTCGACCACGCGGCACGGTGCCGTGAACGGTCCGGAGGAGACGGTGGTGACGATGAGTGGCTCAGTGGCGGAGCGGGAGCGGGGCGCCGCACCCGGCGGAACCGACCTGCTGACAGTCGGCGTCGAGGAGGAGTTCCTGCTCGCCGACCCGCACACCGGGACCGCCGTACCCGCCGTCGACCTCGTGATGGAACAGGTGCCGGCCGAGCTGCGGGGTCAGGTGGAACGCGAGTTCCAGACCAGCCAGATCGAGATCGGCAGCCCGCCCGGGCTGGACCTGTCCTCGATCCGGCACTCGCTGTCGATGCTGCGCGCCGAGCTGGCCGACGCGGCCGAGCGGGCCGGCGTACGGCTGCTGGCGATCGGCACCGGGCCGGTCGACGGGCCGGTGCCGCCGGTGGTGGACAAGCCGCGCTTCGACCGGATGATCGAACGGTTCCGGCTGCTGGTGCCCGGCCCCGGCAACAACGGCATGCACGTGCACGTCGGCATCCCCGACCCGGACACCGGCGTGCGGGTGCTCAACCACGTCCGGCCGTGGCTGCCGATCCTGCACGCGGTCACCGCGAACTCCCCGTTCTCCCACGGCGAGGACACCGGGTACGCGAGCTGGCGCTCGGTGGAGTGGGAACGCTGGCCGTCGGTCGCGCCCACCCCGTTCCTGGAGTCGCACGAGCACTACGAGCGGCTGATCCGGCAGCTCATCGCCAGCGGCGTGATGCTGGACGAGGGGATGCTCTACTGGTACGCCCGGCTCTCCGCCAAGTACCCCACCGTGGAGATCCGCATCGGCGACGTCTGCCCGTCCGTGGACGACGCGGTGCTGGTGGCGGCGCTGGTCCGCGCGCTCGTCGCCACCGCGCTCACCGACATCGAAGCCGGTCGCCCGGCCGTCAACACCGACCACCACCTGCTGGTGGCGGCGCACTGGCGGGCGGCCCACGACGGGCTGGAGGGCGAGGGCGTCGACCTCACCGACGGTGAGCTGCGCCCCGCCTGGGAGCTGCTGGACCGCCTCGTCGACCGGCTGCGCCCGGAACTGGAACGCCACGGTGACCTCGACCGGGTGACCGATCTGCTGGGCGGGCTACGCCGGCACGGCAGCGGCGCGGCGCGGCAGCGGGCGGTGTTCGCGCGTACCGGCAGCCTCGTCGACGTGGTCGCGGACGTGGCGCGGCAGACCCGTGGCTGAGCGGACGCGCGGCCGCCGCCCGGCGTGACAGGATGGGCGACGTGGCCGAGCGCATGATCGTCATCGGCGGCGACGCCGCCGGCATGTCGGCGGCGTCGCAGGCGCGGCGCCGCCGCCGCGACCGGTCCGACCTGGAGATCGTCGCGTTCGAGCGGGGGCACTTCACCTCCTACTCGGCCTGCGGCATCCCCTACTGGGTGAGCGGCCTGGTGGAGGACCGGGACGAGTTGATCAGCCGCGACCCGCAGACCTTCCGCGACGAGTTCGGCATCGAGGTCCGCACCCGGCACGAGGTCACCGCCATCGACCTGGACCGCCGCGAGGTGACCGCACGGGACCTGGACGGCGGCGGCGAGGTCCGCGCCGGTTTCGACACCCTGGTGTACGCCACCGGCGCGTCCCCGGTGCAGCCGGACTGGGCGCGCGACGACGTGTCGGGCGTGTTCGGCGTGCAGACGCTGGACGACGGCGCGGCGCTGATCGACTGGCTGGAACGCGAGCCCCGGCCCCGGCACGCGGTGGTGGTCGGCGGCGGCTACGTCGGCGTCGAGATGGCCGAGGCGCTCGTGCAGCGCGGGCTGAAGGTCCAGCTCGTCGAGCAGGCCGACCAGCCGATGTCGACAGTGGATCCGGACATGGGTGAGCTGGTGGCCGACGCGATGCGCGGCACCGGAATCGGCATCCGTACCGGCCTCACCGTCACCGGCCTCCAGGAGCGCGACGGCCGGATCTCCGCGGTGGTCACCGACGAGGGGCCGGTCCCGGCCGACGTCGTGGTGCTGGGCCTCGGGGTACGCCCCAACACCGCGCTCGCCGAGGCCGCCGGCCTGCCGATCGGTCCCTCCGGGGCGGTCCGGACCGACCGCCGGATGCGGGTGCCGGGCGTGTCCGGCGTCTGGGCGGCGGGCGACTGCGTGGAGTCCCTGCACCGGGTCAGCGGCATGCCGGTGCACATCCCGCTCGGCACGTACGCCAACAAGCAGGGCCGGGTGGCGGGCATCAACATCGGCGGCGGGTACGCCACCTTCCCCGGCGTGATCGGCACCGCCGTCACAAAGGTCTGCGAGCTGGAGGTGGGCCGCACCGGGCTGCGCGAGCGCGACGCGCGGGAGGCCGGCTTCGAGTTCGTGACGGTGCGGGCCCGGTCGACGAACCGGGCCGGCTACTACCCGGGCTCCCGGCCGATGACCGTCAAGCTGATCGCCGAGCGGCCCAGCGGGCGGCTGCTCGGGGCGCAGATCGTCGGCTGGTCCGAGGCGGCCAAGCGGATCGACGCGCTCGCGGTGGCGCTGTGGAACGGCATGACCGTGGACGAGATGACAGCGCTCGACCTGGGTTACGCGCCGCCGTACGCCCCGGTCTGGGACCCGGTGCTGATCGCCGCCCGCAAGGCCGTCGACGCCCTCGCCGCTGTGTAAGGAAGGGCCCCTTATTAACGCCTCCGGTAGAGGAGGGGCCCCTTCTTAACACCCGGATTTGTCGGTGCCCGGCGTTAGCGTGTGCGCGTTGCCGGTCCGGCACTTCCCCTCGGAGGTATACCCCCATGTCCCAGGAGACGACCTACCTCGAACTGTCCGAAGTGGACGGTGGAGCGCACAAGTTCTACGAGGTGGTGGTCGACGACACCGCGATGACAGTGCGCTTCGGGCGGATCGGCGACCAGGGTCAGGTGAAGACGAGCACCTACCCGGACAACGCCCGCGCCCGCGCCGCCGCGGCGAAGAAGATCGGCGAGAAGATCCGCAAGGGGTACGCCCCGGCGGTGCCCGGCGTACGCCAGAAGCGGACCGTGTCGCGCCGGCAGATCGTCAGCACCCGCTCGACCGCCCGCACCGCCCCGGTCCTCTGGCGGTACGCCTCGGGCGCGCCCGCCTTCGGCATCTTCGTCGACGACCGGCACTGCATGGTCGGCAACGAGCACGGCGTGATCACCACGCTCGACCACGACGCCCGGCTGGTCAACCAGGTCCGCCTCCCCGACGGGGTGAAGTGCATCGTCGCCGACGACGCCTGGGTCTACGCCGGCTGCGACGACGGCAACGTCTACGACCTGTCCGGCAAGGTGCCGCGTGCGGCGTACGCGATCGCGCCCGAGATCGACATCTACTGGCTGGACATCCACGACGGCGTGCTGGGCGTGTCCGACCGCGACGGCGGCATCTCTGCGATCGACCACGAGGACGAGTTCCTCTGGCGCCGGCCGGGGCGGGGCCGGTCGGCGTGGATGGTGCGCTGCGACGCCGACGCGCTCTACCACGGCCACTCGCAGGGGGTCACCGGCTACGACTGGCGCACCGGGCGCGAGCTGTGGCACACCGGCACCGGCGCGGTCCTGTTCGGCTGGCAGGAGCGGGACGCCGTCTTCGCCGGCACCGGCACCCGCGAGGTGGTGCGCCTGCGCAAGGACGGCCGGGCCGAGCAGGTCTACCGCTGCGACGCGGCGGTCTTCTCCTGCGCCACCGCCGAGGGCGGCCGGTACGTGTTCGCCGGCGACAGCGCCTCCTCGATCTACTGCTTCGACCAGGCCGGCAACCGGCTGTGGAAGCTCGGCACCGGCTGCGGCTCGGCGTACTCGATGCAGTACCACGACAACCGGCTCTACGTGGTCACCACGAGCGGCTACCTGGCCTGCATCGACGCGAGCGAGGCGGCAATCCGGGCGGCCGAGGCGGGCAGCGTGCCCGACGTGGTCGACGTCAAGGCGCCGGCCCGGATGCCCGAGACGGCCGCCTGGACGTCGGTCGAGGTAACCACCGACGACCGCGACGGTGTGCTGGTGCAGTGCGTCGAGCAGGGTGGCCGGCTGCGCGTGCACGTCCTCGCCGACGGCTACCGGCGGGACTGGTCGGTGCAGTTCCCCAAGGGCATCCGCGAACCGGGCGCGCGTTACCTGGTCACCGAGGTCCGCGAGTCCGGCCGGGGCGGCTTCTACCGGGCGTACGGGGACATCCGCCGGCTGCGCTGACAGGCCCTCGGCGGACCCGGCCGCATCCGGCGAGGCGAGGGCCGGCCCGGCAGGGCGAGGGCGGCCCCGGCGTGGCGGAGGGCCGCGCCGGGGACAGCGGATCGTCGGCGTACCGGTCAGGATGTGCCGATGCGGTGCGACATTCCCGAAGGGCTGCGCTGGGTCGAGCGGACCGAGGCCGGCCGGGCGTGGCTCGCGGAGCTGCCCGGCCGGCTGGCCCACTGCGTCGCGCGGTGGGAGCTGACCGTCGGGCCGCCGTTCGCGTACGCGTTCGCCTCGCTGGCGTTGCCGGCGACGCTTCCGGACGGCACCCGGGCGGTGTTGAAGCTCCAGTACCCGGACGACGACAGCGTCCACGAGGCCACCGCGCTGGCGCACTGGGGCGGGCGGGGCGCGATCCGGCTGCTCGGACACGACGCCGACCGGCGCGCGCTGCTCGTCGAGCGGTGCGATCCGGGTACGCCGCTGCACGCGCTGGCGCCCGGCGCGGCGCTCGACGTCGCGATCGGGCTGCTGCCGGGGCTCGCGGTGCCAGCCGGTGCGCCGTTCACGCCGCTGGCCGAGGAGGCGGCCGGCTGGGCGGAGCGGATGCCTGGCAACTGGCGGCGGGCCGGCCGCCCGTACGAGCGGCGCCTGCTCGACGCCGCGCTCGGGCTGCTCGCCGAGCTGACGCCGAGCCAGGGCGAGCAGGTGCTGGTCAACCAGGATCTGCACGCCGGCAACATCCTGGCGGCCGGGCGCGAGCCGTGGCTGGTGATCGACCCGAAGCCGCTGGTCGGCGAGCGGGAGTTCGCTGTGGTGCCGCTCGTGCGCGGCGCGGAGCTGGGGCACTCCCCCGCGGCGGTCCGGCACCGGCTCGACCGGCTCACCGCCGAGCTGGGTCTGGACCGGGAGCGGGTACGCGGCTGGGCGATCGGGCAGACGGTGGCCTGGAGCATCGGCGGCGACCAGGTCTTCCCCGGCAACGTCGAGGCGGCCCGCTGGCTGCTCGACGAGATGTGACAGCGCCGCCGCACCCGGGGCGGGCGCGGCGCGCGAGGCCGACGCGACACGCAAGGCCGACCCGACAACCGGCGAAGCGATGAAGAGTCAGCCCGCCTGGCAGGTGGGGCACCAGTAGAGGTTGCGTCCGGCCAGCGCGCCCCGGCTGACCGGGGTGCCGCAGACGTGGCAGGGCGCGCCGGGGCGGCGGTAGACGTACACCTCGCCGCCGTGCCTGTCGACGCGCGGCGCACGGCCGGTCACCTCCGGCAGGTCGGCGTCGCGCACGGTGTCGATCCGGCCCCGCTCGACCGCGCGGGTCATCAGCATCACCAGGTCCGCCCAGAGTTCGGCCCAGCCGGCCGGTGTCAGCTCCCGCCCCGGCAGCAGCGGCGGCAGACCGGCCCGGAACAGCGCCTCGGTCACGAAGATCAGGCCGGTGCCGGCCACCACCGACTGGTCGAGCAGCAGCGCGGCCAGCGGGGTGGGGCTGCGGCGGATCCGCGCGTACGCCCGGTCGGGGTCGGCGTCGGCGCGCAGCGGATCGGGCCCGAGCCGGTCCCGCAGCGCCGCCACCTCGGGCGGGGTCAGCAGCTCGCAGGCCGTGGGGCCGCGCAGCTCCAGCCAGTGCCGGTCGCTGTGCAGGCGCAGCCGCACCTGCCCGACCGGGGCCGGTGGCTCCCCCGGCCCGTCGGCGAACTTGCCGTACAGGCCCAGGTGTACGTGCAGCGTCAGCTCGCCCGCGTAGTGGTGCAGCAGGTGCTTGCCGTACGCCTCGGTGCCGTCCAGGACGGTGCCGCTCAGGCGGGCCGCGCCCTCGGCGAAGCGGCCCTGCGGGCTGTCGGCGTGCACCTTGTCGCCCGCGAACAGCTCGGCGTGCCGGGCGGCGAGGCGGTGGATGGAGTGTCCCTCTGGCACAACGGCCAAGCGTAGCCAGCTGATCGCGCCACCGGCGACTGCGGACCGTGGGACGCCGTTGAATCGATGTTCGTCGACTGAAAGACTGGCGGCGGTAGCGCTCGGGAGCCAGTGCGAGCCGCTCGATCTCGCCGGAGAGACAAGCGCGGGGTGACGCGCCACCCCGGTGCCGGGCAGTCGTCTCCGGCAATCCGCCGTGCCGTTACGGCGGCGACATCGCGGTCCACCACTCCGGCGCCGACCGTCCCCGGCGCCCCCAGCTCGGGAGAGACAGATGCTCCGTACGCTCGGCGCGGCACTGGCCGCAGCCCTCGCCCTGACCGGCCTGGCCGCCTCGGCCGGCGCCGACCGGTCGCCCGCCACCGCGACGATGACGCTCGCGTCGGTGGCGACGCCGACCCCGACGCCCACGTTCGCGTGCCCGCCGGCGCTGCCGGTCACCGGCCAGGTGACGGGGGCCACCACCACCAGCGTCACCATCACCTACTGGATGGTGCTCAGCCCGCCCTGCGGCTACGACCCGCCGCTCCTCATCAGCCTCTTCACCAGCCGCGAGGACGCCACCGGGTGGCGCAACCCGGTGGCCGAGGCCGTCACCGGGCCGGAACGGTCCGGGACGGTGACCATCGGCGGGCTGGCCCCTGGTACCGAGTACTGGTTCCGGTTCGGCGACACCAAGGGCACGCGGGACCCGTACGTGATCGGCGGGCCGGCACGCACCCTGTCGCTCTGCTCCGCGACGGCCACCATCGACAGCAGGTGGGGCGGCGGCTTCGTCGCCACTGTGACGGTGCGCAACGACGGCACCGAGCCGGTCCCGGGCTGGCTCGTCTCGTGGCGGTGGTCCGGTGACGAGCGCATCCAGTCGGTCTGGGGCGGGGTGGCGGAGGGCGCCGGCCAGGACGCCGCGGTCCGCAACGCCTCCTGGAACGGGACGCTGGCGCCGGGCGCGTCGGCGACGTTCGGCCTGCTCGTGGCGAGCAGCGCGACGCCCGCCGCCATCACGCCGGTCTGCGGGCGGTGACCGGCATGCGGTGGACGGCACGGCACGACGGCACCGGCCGCCTCCTCGCGGCCGGGCTGACGCTCGCCGTGGCCCTGGCGGCGACGGTGCTGGGGCCGCCGGCGGGTGCGCTGGCGGCGCCGGTGACAGTCACCAACGGCACCCAGTTCACCGACACCACCGGCGCCGTGGTGCACGCCCACGGCGGCGGCGTACTCAAGGTCGGCGACTACTACTACTGGTTCGGCGAGAACCGCAACCCGGACAACACGTTCCGGGCGGTCTCCGTCTACCGCTCCACCGATCTGCGCACCTGGGAGTTCCGCAACAACGTGCTCACCCAGTCGTCGGCCGCCGAGCTGCGGGTCGCCAACATCGAGCGGCCGAAGGTCGTCTACAACGCGGGCACCGGCCGGTTCGTGATGTGGATGCACAAGGAGAACGGGTCCGACTACAACGAGGCGCGGGCCGCCGTCGCCTCGTCGGCGACCGTGGACGGCGCCTACACCTACCACGGCAGCTTCCGGCCGCTCGGCCAGCACATGTCACGCGACATCACGCTCTTCGACGACAACGGCACCGCGTACATGATCTCGGCCGCCGACGACAACTACGACCTGCACATCTACCGGCTCACCTCGGACTACCTCAACGTGGCCGCTCTCGTGGGCAACTTCTGGGACGGCGCGCACCGCGAGGCACCGGCCATGTTCAAGCGGGGCGGCACGTACTTCCTGCTGACCTCGGGCGCGACGGGCTGGAGCCCGAACCAGGCCCGGTACGCCACCGCGCCGAGCATCTCGGGGCCGTGGAGCGGCTGGACCGACGTGGGTAACGGCACCACGTTCAACTCGCAGCCGGCCTTCGTGCTGCCGATCCAGGGCACGTCGGGCACCAGCTACCTCTACCTGGGTGACAGGTGGGCGGGCGCCTGGGGTGGACCCGCGAACGACTCCCAGTACGTGTGGTTGCCGATCAACTTCCCGACCGCCACCAGCATGAGCCTGACCTGGTATCCGTCCGTCACCATCGACACGGCGGCGGGCACGGTCACCGGCAACTCGCCCACGTACCACCGCGTCACGGCCCGGCACAGCGGCCGGGTGCTCGACGTGATCAACGGCTCCACCGCGAACAACGCCGAGGTCAAGCAGTGGGGCTGGAACGGCGGCGGGAACCAGAGGTGGGAGTTCCAGGACGCCGGTGGCGGCTGGTTCCGCCTCGTCAACGCCGCCAGCGGCAAGTGTCTGGACGTCGCGAACGCGTCCTCCGCCGACGGCGCCAACATCATCCAGTACACCTGCGGCAGCGGCGCCAACCAGCAGTGGCAGTGGGCCGCGCGCGACGGCTGGTTCCAGCTGCGGGCCCGGCACAGCGGCAAGTGCCTGGACGTGGTGAACGCCGGCACCGGCGACGGCGCGGACGTCCAGCAGTACGCCTGCGGCGCAGGTACCAACCAGCAGTGGTCACGCACCGTGTCCTGACCGGCGACGATCTCCGCACGCTCCGGTGCCGGTCGCCGGCGCGTGCGGAGCGGGCCGCGGGTGTCGATTTCGGCACACCTGGGTACTTCCTTCCTGTCATGCGCGGCCTCCGCGCCTGGATCAGGAGGTGCCATCGTGAAGATCCTGTCCCGCCGGAACCCTCCGGCGACCAGTACCGATACCAACGGCGACGGCGTGGTCGACGAACACGACCGGACCGCCGAGCAGCCGGCCGACCGGCCCGTGGTCACCGACCGCGACGAGGAGCGGACCACGTACCGCAGCGCCGCGACCGCGACCGACGACGAACGCGCCCGGGACACGGCGGCCGACCGCGACGCGCGCGACCTCGGCGCCACCACCGACGGCCGGACGGCGACCACGACGACCGACGGCCGGAACGCGGCGGCCGTCGACGAGCCGGACGCGGAGGCCCGACGACGGGCCGCGGACCGGGGCGCGGCGGCGCGCGCGGTCACCGGCCGGCGGGCCGACGCGGACACGCGGACCGCTCCGGTGACCGACGCCCGGACCGCCGGCGCGACGCCCGCCGCCGAGCGCACCGTCGACCTGGACCGCGACGGCCGGCCGGACCGCACCGAGCTGGACCGCGACGGCCGCACCGACCTGGATCGGGACGGCCGGCCCGACGGTACGGACGCAGACCGCGACGGCCGGGTGGACCGGCCGGAGCCGTACACCACCAAGCGTCCCCGGGCCAGCCTGCTCGCCACGCTCGGCCTGATCGTCTCGGTGGTCGGGGCGCTGTTCGTGCTCTCCGGCACGCTCGCCGGGTACGGCATCGGCGTCGGCGCGGCCGGCGCGGTGCTGGCGGTGCTGGGCCTGATCGCCACCCGTCGCCGGCACGTGGCGGGCAAGACCGACGCGCTCATCGGCATCGTTGTCGGCCTGGCCGCGGTGGTGCTCGGCATCGTGGCGATGACCGGTCAGTTCGACTGGCCGACCACCGACGGCGACTGGGTGGGCCGCTTCCGCGAGTGGCTTGACTCACAGTTTGGCAACTGGTTCTGACGGGCACTGTCCCGATCGCCGACGCAGGGCGTCGGCGGCCTGATCAGCTCCGGTGGTTCACCGGCCGGGCAACAACTCTTTCGGGGGCGGCGGTTCGCCGCCCCCGAAGTGTGTCCGGCGTCGGCGCAACGATCGCTCGCTGCTGACCGATTCAACGCAACGATCCGCTGCTCAACGCAACTTCTCGCGGTGGATGTCGTCTACCCGGGCCACATAACGTTGGACCACGGCGCCAGCCCGTGGGCCGACCGTGGCCGGGCGCGCCCGACTCTGGGAGCACGACATGACGATGGACGCCATCCGCCAGCGCTTTCTGATGTGCCGGCCGACGTACTTCGCCGTCGACTACGCGATCAACCCGTGGATGGACCCCACCGCCCCGGTCGACGCCGACCTGGCGATCCGGCAGTGGGAGCAGCTTCGGCGCACGTACCTGGACCTGGGTCACGAGGTCGACCTGATCGAGCCGGTCGCCGGCCTGCCGGACATGGTCTTCGCCGCGAACGGCGGCACCGTGATCGACGGCAAGGCCATGGCGGTGCAGTTCCGCGACCCGCAGCGCGCCGACGAGGCGCCCGCGTACCGGGCCTGGTTCGAGAGCGCCGGCTTCGAGATGTACGACCCGAAGCACGTCAACGAGGGCGAGGGCGACGTCCTGCTGGCCGGTGACCACCTGCTCGCCGGCACCGGGTTCCGCACCGCGCACGCGTCGCACGCCCAGCTTCAGGAGACCTTCGGCTACCCGGTGATCACCATGCAGCTGGTGGACCCCCGCTTCTACCACCTGGACACCGCGCTGACGGTGCTCGACGAGCGCACAGTGGCGTACCTGCCGGAGGCCTTCTCCCCCGGCAGCCAGGCGGTGCTGCGCCGGCTGTTCCCGGACGCGATCCACGCCACCATGGCCGACGCCGAGGTGCTGGGCCTGAACGCGGTGAGCGACGGCCGGCACGTGGTGCTGCCCGCGCAGGCCACCGACCTGGCCGCGAAGCTGCGTGACCGGGGCTACGAGACCATCGGGATCGACCTGTCCGAGCTGCGCAAGGCCGGCGGCGGACCGAAGTGCTGCACGTTGCGACTCCGTCAGGGAAAGGCGAGCAAGTGATCATCGACGACATGCTGCGGACTCCGTCCGCGGTCCGGGACGCGGAGCGTCACACGGCGCACAACTACCACCCGCTGCCCGTGGTCATCTCGTCGGCCGAGGGCGCCTGGCTGACCGACGTGGACGGCCGCCGCTACCTGGACTGCCTGGCGGGCTACTCGGCGCTGAACTTCGGCCACCGGCACCCGAAGCTGATCGAGGCCGCGCACGCGCAGCTCGACCGGCTCACGCTGACCAGCCGCGCGTTCATCCACGACCAGTTCGCCGACTTCTGCCGCGAGCTGGCCGCGCTCTGCGGCAAGGACCTGGTGCTGCCGATGAACACCGGCGCCGAGGCGGTGGAGACCGGCATCAAGGTCGCCCGCAAGTGGGGCTACCAGGTCAAGGGCGTCACGCCGGGCCAGGCCAACATCGTGGTGGCGGAGGGCAACTTCCACGGCCGTACGACCACGATCGTCAGCTTCTCCACCGACGAGGACGCGCGCGCCGACTTCGGGCCGTACACCCCGGGTTTCACAGTGGTCCCCTACGGCGACCTGGACGCGCTGACCGAGGCGATCGACGAGAACACGGTGGCCGTGCTGCTGGAGCCGATCCAGGGTGAGCAGGGTGTCGTGGTGCCGCCGGAGGGCTACCTGCCGGGCGTGCGCCGGGTCTGCACCGAGCGCAACGTGCTGTTCGTCGCCGACGAGATCCAGTCGGGCCTGGGGCGTACCGGCGCGACGTTCGCCTGCGAGCACGAGGGCGTCGAGCCGGACATGTACCTGCTGGGCAAGGCGCTCGGCGGCGGCATCGTGCCGGTCTCGGCGGTGGCCGCGAACCGCGACGTGCTGGGTGTGCTCCAGCCCGGCCAGCACGGTTCGACGTTCGGCGGCAACCCGCTGGCCTGCGCGGTCGCGACCGAGGTGGTCCGGCTGCTGGCGACCGGTGAGTTCCAGCGCCGCTCGGCCGAGCTGGGCGAGCGGCTGCACGCCGGGCTGCGCGGCCTGATCGGCAAGGGCCTGGTGGCGGTACGCGGGCGCGGGCTGTGGGCCGGGCTGGACATCGACCCGGCGCTGATGACCGGCCGGCAGGCGTGCGAGCGGCTGATGGAGCGGGGTGTGCTCGCCAAGGACACGCACGGCTCGACCATCCGGCTCGCCCCGCCGCTGGTGATCACCGCCGCCGAGATCGATCACGCGGTGGCGCAGCTCGCCGCCGTCCTCGCCGGCTGAGGCCGTACGCGACGAGGCGTACTCCGTACGCGAGAAGGCGCCGGGACCACGACGGTCCCGGCGCCTTCGCACGTGTCCGTCACTGACGCGGCAGCCGCATCGCCATGGTCGGCGCCTCGGCCATCACCGAGTTCGGGGTGTACTTCGCGTCGCTGCTCATGTCGTCGGCGCGGCCCACCTGCACGCCCGGGTACAGCTCGATCAGGTCGCCCTCGGCGAGCACCCGGGACTGCTGCGGCGCCAGGGCGATCCGCTCGTGCTCGGCCATCGAGCCGCCGGGGCGTACGCCGGAGCCGTTGGTGCTGGTGTCGGTGACCACCACCTCGCCCACCCGCAGTTCCAGGCGGATGTGGCTGCGGCTGATCCAGCGCCGGGCCTCGTCGTTGAGCCACTGGCCGAGCGTCACCCCGCCCGGCCCGTCCGGTGCCCGGCCGACCGCCACCGGCTCGGTCTCGGTGAGCGCGAACCGCTTGCGGACCAGCCCGCCGATGCGCACGGCGAGCACAGCGGTACGCGGACGCGGGCCGGCGTCGGAGAGCCGCGCGCCGTGCCGGGGGCAGGTCGGCGCGCCGGTACGCAGCGTGGGCGGCGGCTGCTCGGCCGGTACGCGGTCCACGGCGGCCAGGTCGGCGAAGGCGCCACCGCCACCGCCACCGCCGAACAGCGCGCAGCCCGGCTCCGGGCACTGCCACTTCCGGGAGAGCAGCTTGACCCCGGCCGGGGAGCGGCTGCCGGTGGCCGGGTCCTGGCCGCCACCGACGTGCGCGATGAAGACCGGTCCGCCGGCGCCGGGCACCGGGGCGAGCACGCGGCCCGCCTGCCCGATCCACGGGTACCGCCCGACGAGCCCGTCCAGCCGCGCCCGGGTGAGCACCGGCAGGCCGAGCAGGTCGGCCACCTCCAGCATCCGGTCACCGGGCTGGTCGAGCACCTCCACCAGGCCGTCGTCGGCCCACCGGCGCACCACCATCCGCTCGTTTGACGTCAGGTCGGCGTCGGACAGCAGCGCCCGGTGCACGATCGCGTAGACCGGGACGCTGTCCTCGCCGATCTGCCGGGACAGCGCGTCGATCACCATGCCGAGCCGCAGCAGGCTGGCCGGGCGCCCGCCGTCCAGGTTCTGCCAGCGGATGACCTCGGCCAGGTCGACCACGGCCCGGGCCAGCGACGGATCGGTACAGACCCGCCCCTCGATGGCGTCGAGCACCTTGCTGATCTCGAATCTCATGCCGCAGCTCCGCACGATGTCGTCCCGTGACGCGGCCGGGCCGTTCGACCCGCCGCGCCGCGCGCCACCACCGCGGCGCGCCCTCCACCATGCGACGACCCTACCGGCAGCCGGTCGGGTCAGCCCGCGCGCAGCGGGCGGCCCACGTCGTGCAGGTGCGCCAGCGCCTGCCGGTACGACTCGACCAGCCCGGTCTCCGCGTACGGGACGCCCTGCTCGGCGCAGTACGCCATGACCAGCGGCCGGGCCCGACGCAGGTTGGCGCGCGGCATGTTCGGGAACAGGTGGTGCTCGATCTGGTAGTTGAGACCGCCCAGCGCCAGGTCGACGAACCGGCCGCCGCGGACGTTGCGCGAGGTCAGCACCTGCTTGCGCAGGTAGTCCAGCTCGTCGGAGGCGGTGGGCATCGGCATGCCCTTGTGGTTCGGGGCGAACGAGCAGCCCATGTAGAGCCCCCAGAGCCCCTGGTGCACGGCGACGAACAGCAGCGCCTTGCCCGGTGACATGACCGCGAACAGCAGCCCGAGGTAGCCGGCGGCGTGCGCGGCGAGCAGCAGCGCCTCCACGGCCCGGTGCCGCATCGGCACCCGCCACCGCCCGTCCGGTTCCCGGCCGATGAGCGCCTGCACGCTCGCCACGTGCAGCGCCAGCCCTTCCAGCAGGAGCAGCGGGAAGAACAGCCACGCCTGGCGCCGGGCCATCCACCGGCTCAGGCCGCGCGTGGCCGTCGCCTGCTCGTACGTCCAGACCAGCGCGCCCGCGCCGACGTCCGGGTCCTCGTCGGTGTGGTTCGGGTTGGCGTGGTGCCGGTTGTGCTTGTCCACCCACCAGCCGTAGCTGAGTCCGACCGCGAGGTTGCCGGCGACCAGCCCGGCCGCCTCGCTCGGCCCGCGCCGCCGGAACATCTGCCGGTGCCCGGCGTCGTGGCCGAGGAACGCCACCTGTGTGGTCGCCACCGCCATCACCACCGCGAGCGGCACCTGCCACCACGAGTCACCGACGAGCGCCACCACGACCCAGCCGGCCACGAACGCGCCGAGCGTGAGCGCGATCCGCAGCGCGTACCGGCCGGGTCGTCGCTCGAACAGCCCCGCCTCGGCGATCCGGCGGGACAGCCGCGCGTAGTCGCTGCCCCGCCGTGCCGCGGGTTCCGTCGACGTGGAAGTAGTCATGTCGCCCCCGATGCCGCGAGCCACGCTCTCATACGCGACTCTCCGTCACCGATTCTCGCGATGGTCGTCGCCGTGAGTAATCCCGCAGGCCCCCGGCTCCGGGGTGGTGCTGTCCCTACCCCTCCCGGCCGGAGCGGCGCAAACGATCTTCGTCACACCGCCGCGAACCCTCTCGCCGGTGGGCGCACCCCCTCTGACCAGCTAATCTGTACGTAAAGATGAGTAACACTCAGCCGAACGGCCGATAGGCGGGCTGCGCGGCCAGCGACAGACGGGAGACAGTGCGGTGCGTGGATTGACGGACAAGGTGGTGCTCGTTACGGGCGGCGGCTTCAGCCCCGACCAGGTCGGCTCCGGACTCGGCATGTCCATGTGTGTCGAACTGGCCGCCGAGGGCGCGAAGGTGGTCGTCTCCGACCTCTCCCTGGAGCGCGCCGAGGCCACAGTCACGCGCGTCAAGGAAGCCGGCGGCGACGCGGTCGCGGTGGCGGCCGACGTCACCGACGAGGACTCGGTCCGCGCCATGGTGAGCGCCGCCCTCGACGCGTACGGGCGCATCGACGTGCTGGTGAACAACGCGGGCGTGTTCGGCGCGTACGTGCCGCTGCTGGAGATCGAGAACAGCCAGTGGGACCGCGTCATGGAGGTCGACCTGAAGGGCGTCTTCCTCGCCACCAAGGCCACGCTGCCGCACATGCTGGAGCGCGGCAAGGGTGTCGTGATCAACGTGTCGTCGGCGTCCGGCGTGGTCGCCAGCGAGGTCGGCGCGGAGTACACCACCGCCAAGCACGGCGTCATCGGGCTGACCAAGCAGATCGCCTACGACTACGGCCACCAGGGCATCCGCGCGGTAGGCATCGGCCCCGGCGTGATCAAGACCGCCGCCTTCGAGGGTGCGGAGATCACCAGCGACTTCCCGTTCTACGACCTGACCATGCAGGCGCCCGCCGGCCGGTACGGCGAGCCGCACGAGATCGCCCGCGCGGTCTGCTTCCTCGCCAGCGACGACGCGTCCTTCATCCACGGCCACACCATCCCGGTCGACGGTGGTTCGCCGATCAGGTGATGCGCATCGGTGCCATCCGAGCCCGGTTCCCGGTCGCGGAAGCCGGGTGTCGTTGCGGGTCGACTGCCCGTTGCGGCGAAGCCCTCTCACCACTGTGGGTGAGAGGGCTTCGCCGCGCGGGTCAGCCGAGCCGGGCGAACGCGTCGCGCAGCCGGACCAGGTCGCGCATGCGCCGCTCGTAGGTGGCGGCCAGCCCGATCAGCAGCAGCCCGCCGAGGCCCAGGAAGATCCAGCGCGGCAGCAGGTCCCAGCCCCGGGCCATCTCGTGCAGCGCCAGCGGCACCAGCGTGGCCGCGCCCAGCACCACCGGCGCCTGCCAGCGCCGGGCCGCCCCGGCGAACACCACTGCCACTGCCGCCGCGCCGAGCGCCAGCCGCCGCCACGGCTGCGGCTCACCGAGGACCAGCACCGACACCAGGCTCGGCAGCAACGCCGCGCCGAGCCCGGGGCCGAGCGCCAGCCAGCTGGTCAGCCCGGGCCGGTGCCGCAGCGCCAGCAGCCCGGCGCCCACGGCGAGCGCCGCCGCCGGCAGCGTGTACGCCTCCAGCACGACCACCCCGCGCGCGGCGAGCACCAGCCAGCCGCCGACCAGCTCGCTGCCCGCGGCCACCGCCGCCAGCGCGCGACGCCCGGCCGGCGACTCGCCCCGGCGCAGCACCCGGACCGCGACGCTCGCGCCCCACAGCACGCAGACCGCCGCCGCGTGCCGCAGCGAGCCGCCCGCGAGCAGAAGCGCGAGCAGCGCCACGGCCTGCGCCGACGCCTCCAGCGCCCACGCGCCGGCCCGCCCTGCGTCGGCGCCGTCCGGGCCGCCGGATCGGACCACGCGCAGCAGTGGCGCCGCGTGCAGCGTCACGGCCGCGACGGCCAGGGTGGCGAAAGCCGCGGTACGCAGCGGCAGTCCCGCCGCGAGCGACGCGGTGACCGCGAACCCGGTGGCCGCCGCCACCGCACCCAGCCACCCCGCGATCCGGACCACCGCAGGTCGCCCGGCCGCCCCGGTCACGGCACCGGCCACCACCAGCGCGCCGAGTCCCGCGAGCGTCCCGGCCCGGGTGGCGAGCAGGCCACCGAACCCGGGTGCGGCAAGCACCGCCCCGAGCGGCACGAGCACCGCCTGGCGCGCGCCGGTGAGGGTGGCGACCAGCAGCGCGGCCAGCCCGATCCCGAACGCCACAGCCGGCACCACCGGCCACGGCGCACCGGCCGCCTCCGCCAGCACCGGCAGCGCCACCGCGCCGAACGGCGACGCGGCGAGCCACCAGGTCACGCGGCGATCCGTCGCGGCGTAGGCGCCGGCCGCTGCGCCCAGGAGCAGCAGCACCAGCCCGGCGCGGGCGGTCCCGGCGGACGTCGCCGCTGCGGCGGGCACGCCGGACCAGGGTTGCACCGGCAGGTCCACGAGCACCAGCAGCACCGCCGGCGCGACGGCCAGCAACGCCAGCGCGGCCAGCGCGGCACCGACCGCGCGCAGCGCGACCGCCGGCCGGGAGCCGGCCCCGGCGGCGAGCGCCAGCAGCACCCCCACCGCGGCGTACAGCGCCACCGGTTCCCCGCCCGGCGCGACGAGCGGCCCGAGGCCGACTCCGGCGAGCGCCACGGCGAGCCCCGTCGAGGCGTACTCGCTCAGGTCGGTCCACAGACGACGGACGGTGAGGACGACGACCACCGGCACCACGACGGCGGCGGTCGCACCGCGCAGCTGCCACCAGGCCGGCGCGCCGAGGCCGAGCAGCGCGACCGCCACGCCCACAGGTACGGCGAGCAGCGCCACCACGAGCGCGACGCCGCCCACCACCGGCTGCGCGCCCTGCCCGCGCCGGCCCAGCGTGGCGAGCGCCGCGCCGAGCACCGCCGTGACGGCGAGCACGGCGACCGCACCGGCCGGGGCGGCGCAGCCGACCAGCAGCGCGTGCCCGAGCAGCACCGCCCCGGCCGACGCGGTGACCGGCACGACGACGCGTCCCCCGCGCGGCCGGGCCACCGCCGCCAGCAGCAGCGCGGCGGCCGTCGCGAGGTCCACGACCAGCACCAGCGGCCACGGCGTCGCCGTCACGGCCGGCACCGCGAGGGCGACCAGCCCGGCGGCGGCCACGCCCGCGAGCGGCCGGACGGGCCGGGGCGTCAGCAGCGCGACCGCACCGGCGGTCAGCAGCAGGGCCACCGGAAGCTGCCAGCCCCAGGACGGAACCGGCACGTCCCGGCCGCCCTGCCAAGCCGGGAAGCCGACACTCGCGGTGGTCGCGCCGACCAGACCGGTGAGCACGACCGCGACCTGGCCCAGCGCGGCGGCCACCGCGAGCGCGCCCACGAGCGGGCCGGTCCGGACCGGCGCCGGCAGCGCCCGGACCGCACCGGCGAGCGCCGCCACCACCAGGCCCGCGGCGAGCAGCAGCAGACCGGGACGCAGCTCGCCGACCGGCCGGACCAGCGCGACCGCGAGCACCGGCACCGGCAGCCCGGCGGTCGCCGCGCGCCAGAGGCGGCCACCGGCGGCGAGCGCGCCGGCAAACACTGCCAGCGCCACCACCAGCAGCGGGCCGCCGGCCAGCAGCGGCGAGCCCCCCGCGCGGCCCAGCGCCAGCGGCACCAGCGCACAGCCGGCCGCCAGGACCAGCGCCGCGCCGTGCCCGCTCCAGCCCAGCACCTGCCCGGCCACCAGCACCGCGCGCGTCTCCGAGGTACGGCGCCGAAGCGCGACCACCACCGCGAGGTCACCGAGCGCCACGGCGGTCAGCACCAGCGCCCAGCCGGCGGCAGTCGGCCGGAACGCCGCAGCGGCCAGCGGCAGCACCGGCTGCGCGAGCAGCCACGCCGCGAACCAGGGCGCGGTGAGGCGGCTGACCATTGCGTAACCGGCCGCCACCGCGGCGCTGCCCGCCGTCACCAGCGCCGCGTACCGGCTGCCGGGCAGGCCGGTCACCCCGAACAGGTCCACCGACCAGGCGGCGGACCCGTCCAGGACCACCAGGAGCAGCGCCACCGAGGCGAGCGTCTCGGCGGTGCCGCGCAGCCCGCGAGCCCGGGCGACGAGCGGCGCGCCCAGGGCGAGCGCGGTGACGGCGAGCAGGATCAGGGCACGGCCGGCCACCCCGAACGTGGCCCACGCGACGGCTGTGAACACCACTGCGGCGGTGCCGAGCAGCAGTCCGCCGAGGACGAACAGCAGGCCCTGGACCGCGCGGGTGGAGGTCTCCGCGCCGCCGGGGCGTACCGCGGGGGCCTGTGGCACCGGAACCGGACGCGGCGGCATCGGCGCCGGCAGCGGCGCGGGACCGGCGGCGCGCGGCGCGGGGATCTCCTGGCGGATCCGGGCGGCCAGCGCCGCCCGCCGCTGCCGGGCCGTGACCAGCCGGCCGGACAGATCCTGGTACGCGAGCCGGGCCGCCTCGACGCGCGGCGCCAGCTCGGTGATCTCCCGGTCCAGCCGGACCACCTCGGCTGCCGGCGGGTAGGGCGGACGGCCGCAGGCGCGGCATCCGGCGACGAGGTCGGCCGGGGCGCCGCAACCGGGGCAGGGGTAGCCGCTGTTCTCCACCCCGCCAGCTTCGTCAGCGGCGGGGCGGACGGACAGAGTAGGAGTACCTAGGGCCGGGTCTGCTCGTGTACCCAGGTCGTGTACGCGGGGTTGCCGCTGTCCTCCCGGCTGACCAGGATCTCCGGCACCTCGTACGGGTGGTTGGCGCGGAGCTGGTCGACCAGGGCGTCGACCCGGTCCGGCGCGGTCTTGAACCGCACCTGCCACTCGGCGGTGGTCTGGATCGCCGACTGCCACCAGTAGGTGCTGTCCACCGGGCCGCCCACCTGGGCGCAGGCCGCCAGCCGGCCGGCGACGGCCGCGGCCGCCAGCACGTCCGCGACCCCGCGGGCGTCCACCACAGTCGTCACCACGCAGATCTGGTCCACCAGCGCACCCTACGCGGCGGACCCGGTACCGCGCTGAACAGGCGCGGCGATTCCGCTCAGGCGTCGTCGGCCGCGCCGTTGCGGTTGGCCGCGATCCAGGTGTCGATGCGGGCCCACCAGTCGAACAGCCAGTCGATGCGCTCCTGCTCGCCGGCCGGGATCTCCTCCGGTGGCACCGACCAGAACCGCATCATGATCCGCTTGTCCATCGGCAGCTCGCGCCACACGTCCGCGACGGTGAGCATCTGGTCCAGGCCGGTGTGCGCCACGAAGATCACCCCGGCGTCCGGCGCGGCGTCGAGCGCGGCGAGCAGCCCGCCCGGCTGCGGGGCGAGCACGTGCCGCATCCGTTCGGCCCGGCGCGCCATCCGTTCCAGGCCGAGCGACCGCAGCCGGTCGATCGCGCGCAGCCGCCGCTGCGGGGTGAAGTTGCCGCCCTCCGGGAAGATCACGAAGGCGTCGTCGTCGTCCAGGCCGGTGGCCAGGTGCCCGATCTGCCGTACCGCCGACTCCCGCCCGTCCGGTCCGGCCGCGATGAACCGGTTGGGCAGCCGGTTGAGCAGCACGTCGATGGCCGGATCCCACTGGAGCGTCTCCTTGAGCACGATCCGGGGCTCCCGGTTGAACCAGTTCACCAGCGCATGGATCAGGATGAAGGAGTCGCCGGGCCCGGCGTGCCGGCAGACCACCAGTTCGGGACGGCCGGGCAGGGCGGTGTCCGGATCGGTGCCGACCACGTCGATGCTCAGCCGCAGCGTCCACCGCGCCTGCCAGAACATGATCCGCAGGAACCAGCCGGCCAGGACGTAGTGGGCCCGCTGGAAGGCCGGCGCGCGTTTGTACGCGCCGAAGCCCGAGGCGAGCCAGAGCAGGAACAGGGCGAGCAGCGCGGCGGCGTCCCAGACCAGGTAGACGGTGCCGATCCAGATCAGCCGCAGCGGGCGCAGCCGTCCCGGCACCAGCGGGGACGCGGCGAGCGCCACCAGCGCCCAGACGGGCAGCGTGGTCACCACGAACAAGGCCAGCAGCACCACTCCAGGAGCGAGCACCAGCCGGCGTAGCCAGCGGGGCGGCAGCGGCATTCAGCGCTCCAGCGCGGTGTCCAGGTATCGGCGGGAGGCAGTGTACGCCCGGCTGATCCGCCGTCCCACAGCCGCCGTGTCCCGGTACGCCCACGGGCTGTCGTCGCGCGGTTCCAGCCCGCCGGTGGGCAGCACGTGCACCTCGACGTCCTCGGGCAGTGCCGCCATCTCCCGCGCGAACCGGTGCCGGCGGGCGATCTCGAACGCCACCTGGGCGATCTCCCAGGGGCGGCGCGGCGGGCTCAGCTCGCGTTCGATCCGGCCCACCTGGAGCACGAAGATCTGCTTCGCGCCGAGCGCCACCGCCTCGCCGACCGGGATCGAGTTGACCACCCCGCCGTCGATGTAGTGCTGGCCGTCGATCTGGGTCGGGGGCAGCAGCCCGGGCACCGACGCGGACGCGAGCACCGCCGGCACCACCGGTCCGGTGTGGAACCAGTGCTCGGCGGCGCGCTCGATGTTCGCGGCGCAGCAGCGGAACGGCACGGCCAGGTCGGCGAAGGTGGTCTCCTCGCCCAGCGCGCTCTCCAGCAGGCGGTACAGCGGGCGGGGCGAGTGCAGGTGGGTACGGGCGGCGAACCGGCGCAGCTGCCGGGCGACCGAGTCGCCGTACACCTCGCTGGCCTCCGGCGAGGCCCAGAGGCGGACCAGCCGGTCGGTGACCGCCTCGGTCGGGTCGGCGGCGACCAGGGCTCCGTTGACCGCGCCGATCGACGTGCCCAGCACCAGGTCGGGTTTGATCCGGGCGCGGAACAGGGCGCGCAGCATGCCCACCTCGACCGCGCCGAGCACTCCCCCGCCGCCGAGCACGAACGCCACCGGACCCGCTGCCATGCCGTTCATCCTGGCACGCGGCCCACAACCGGCCCGCCGGGCCGTCCCCGCCGGCCACGGCGGTGACGCCCAGCCATCCCGGATGCGCGCCGCGCAATCGGCGACGGGTGGACTGTTGACAGGTAAGACACATTCACGCAACCTGATAGCGCTCCCGAGCGCAGGCAGGTGCGAGCTGATGGCGACACTCCAGGCCGGCCGTCTGCTGGCCCGGCGGTACCGGCTCATCGACCGGATCGGTGCCGGTGGCATGTCGGTGATCTGGCGTGCCCGCGACGAGGTGCTCGACCGGGTGGTGGCGGTGAAGGTGCTCGCCCCCTCGCTCGCCGCCGACGCGCGGTTCCGCGACATGGTGCGCGAGGAGGCCCGCTCGGCCGCCCAGCTCGACCATCCGCACGTCACCGCCGTGCACGACTACGGCGAGACGGTGGCCCCGGACGGCTCGATCACCTCGTTCGTGGTGATGGAGCTGCTCAGCGGCGAGGAGCTGGAACACCTGCTGACCCAGGGGCCGCTGCCCTGGCCGGCGGCCGTCGAGACCGGCGCGCAGGTGGCCGAGGCGC
Source organism: Micromonospora sp. C28ISP2-4 (assembly GCF_030519385.1). Taxonomy (NCBI): domain Bacteria; kingdom Bacillati; phylum Actinomycetota; class Actinomycetes; order Micromonosporales; family Micromonosporaceae; genus Micromonospora; species Micromonospora sp. C28ISP2-4. The sequence continues at coordinate 313,937 of NZ_JAUMKG010000002.1, forward strand.
TGGCCGCGGCACACCGGCTCGGCATCGTGCACCGCGACGTCACACCGGCCAACGTGATGATGACCGGCACCGGCGCGAAGGTGCTCGACTTCGGCATCGCCACCCGGATCGGCGCGCCGGACGACGACGAGGACGGCGGCACGTTCGGCACCCCGGCGTACGTGGCCCCGGAACGGCTCGACGGGGCGCCCGCCCAGCCGGCCACCGACGTGTACTCGCTCGGCGTGCTGCTGTTCGAGACGCTGACCGGGCAGCCGCCGTACCCGGCGGAGACCTGGGAGCAACTGAGCGCGGCGCTGGCGGACAGCCCGGAGCCCACACTGGACGACGTGCCGGGACTGCCCGGTCCGGTCGCCGAGATCTGCCTGCGCTGCCTGGCCCGCGACCCGCGTCGCCGGCCCACCGCGCGCCGGGTCGCCGCCGTGCTGCGCGACCAGATGCTGCCCGCCGACCCGCAGGCGGCCACCATGCTGGCGCCGACCATGACGCTGCCCGCGCTGACCTCCCCGCCGGCCGACCCCGCCCCGGCAGCTCCGGCCCCCGCCGCCCCGGTCGCGCGGCCGGTCCCGGACCCGGGCCGGGCCTCCGCCGCGCAGCCGGTGCCGGACCCGGAGCGGGTCCCCGGCGCGCAGCCGGTTCGGGCCGCCGCGCCGGGCCGGCGCCGGACCCTCACGCTGGCGGCCGCCGGCGTGACGGTGGTCGCCGCGGCGGCGCTGCTGGCATCCGCGCTGACACCGGACCGGCCCACCGACCCCCGGGTGCTGCCGACCGCCGGGCCGGTGCAGCCGTCGACCGCCGGACCGCCGGTGACCGAGGCGCCGGCCACCACGGCGCCGGCCGCGCCGACGACTCCGCCGCCGACCGGCGGCGCCCGCCCACCGGCCGCCGGTCAGGCCGACGCCGCCGAACGGGTGGACGGACTGATCGAGGCCGGGCTGGCCGAGGGCCAGATCCGCGAGGACGTCGGGGTCGACCTGCGCAACCTGCTGCGCAACGCGGTCGCCGCGAGCGGCGGGAGCGAGGTGACCGCCGCCGTGGACCGGCTCCGCGGCAAGATCGACGAGCGCCGTCGCGAGGGCAGCATCAGCCCCGGGTACGCGCGCCGGCTCGACGCCGCCGCGGCGGAACTCGTCGCCGGGCAGACGTGACGGGGATCAGCCGGCCACGGTCCGGCGCCGCCTGACGGGTCAGCCGCCAGCATCCGGCGCCGCCTGACGGGTCAGCCGGCGACGGCCGGCGCCACCGCCCGGGCTGGCCGTGCGGGCGCCCGCGCGGCCAGGAAACCCCGGTAGACCGCCTCGTAGTCGGCGGCCATCCGCTCCACCGAGAAGTTCTCCGCCACGTGCGCCACGCAGTCCGCCGGGTCCAGGTCCGCCGCCGCCCGCAACGCCGCCGGCAGCTCGCCCGGGTCGTCGCAGACGAAACCGGTGACCCCGTCACGGACCAGCTCCGGCACCGCGCCCCGGCCCAGCGCCACCACCGGCGTACCGGTCGCCATCGCCTCCACCATCACCATGCCGAACGGCTCCGCCCACTGGATCGGCATGATCAGGCAGCGGGCGTCCAGCAGCATCCGCAGGGCGCTCGCCCGGTCGGCGTTCACCACGGGCGTCACGTCGTCGCCGAGCAGCGGCCGGACCACCTGCTCCAGGTAGCGGCGCTCGGCCGGCTCGTTGCACTTGCCCGCGAGCGTGAGTGGCAGCCCGGCCGCCCGGCAGGCCGCGATCGCCACGTCCGGGCCCTTGTCCGGGCTGAACCGGGCCAGCCAGAGCACCGGCCCCGCGCCCGGGCTGCGCTTGCGCGGGATGTCGCGCAGCGGCATCGCGTTGTGCACGGTGCCGGCCCAGGGCAGCCCCGGGTTCGCCCGGCGCTGGGCGTGCGAGATCGCGACCAGCCCCACCCCGTGGTCGGTGTTGCCGAGCACCATGCCGTACTCGCCGACCGGGTTGCCGTGCACGGTGGCCACAGTGGGCACCCGGCGGCGGCCGGACACCATCGGGCCGATCGTGGTGTGGTCGTGGATCAGGTCGAAGTCGGCCGGGTCGACCAGGCGGTCCACGTGGGCCAGGTGCGCCAGTTCGGGCAGCGACTCGCCCATCCGCTCGTACTGGAGGTCGTCGCAGGTGGAGACGAAGTCGGCGGCGGTGCCGTGCTCGGTCCCGGCGCCGAACAGCGTGACGCGGTGTCCCCGGTCGACGAGCGCGTCGACGAGGCCCGCCACCACCGTCTCCAGCCCGCCGTAGCCGCGCGGCGGCACGGACAGCCACGGCGGCACCACCATGGCGATCCGCAGCGGCCCGGTCCACGCGCGCTCCGGGGACTGCTGGTTCACGGCCACGAGTCCTCCCCGTCGGTCCCCGGCGTACCCCGCTGCGCGCGGGTTCCCGGCCCGGCCCGCGGTAAACGACAGCCGCTCAGCCGGCCACCACGATCCCGACGTGCACCTCCCGTACGCCGGGCAGCGCCCAGGCGGCCCGTTCCGCGTCCTCCCGCTGCCACCAGGCGCTGACCACGCCGTCGAGCACCACGGTGTCGCCGTCGACCCGGGCGTCGATCCGCTCGGTTCCGGTACGCCGCAGCAGCAGGCGGCGCAGGTCGAGCCGCTTCTGCTCGTCGCTCGGCGGGGCCGATGGCCGCACCTCGACCAGGTTCGTCACGCCGCGTACGCCGCGCAGCCGGCGCAGTTCCCGTTCGGCGGTACGGCGCTGGAAGCCGAACTCGACCTCGCCCCGGAGCATGACCCAGCCGTCGGCCACCGTCACGTCCAGCCGTTCGGCGGGCACGAAGCTGTCCCACTCCAGCGCCCGGCTCGCCGCGATCGCGATGTCCGCGTCGGTACGCAGGTCCGTGGCGGGCAGGTCGACCGCCAGGTCACTGGCGACCGCCCGTACGCCGCGTACCCGGTGCGCGCAGCGCTCGACCGCCCACCGCCGCGCGTAGCTGTCCACCTGCCCGGTGAGGGTGACGACGCCCCGCGACACCGTCACGCCGACCTCGGTGGCCCGGGTCTGCGCGTCCCAGTCCAGTTCGGCGAGGACGTCGCGCTGGATCTCCTGGTCGGTACGCACGGCGGACGTGGTGGTCATGCCCCGAGCCTGCCGCCGGTCCGGGTGAGGCGCGCTCACCCGGACCGGGTGAGAAACGAGGAGGGGCGGCGGGTGACGGAGCCAACCCCCTTGGCTCCGTCACCCGCCGCCCGGGAGGGAGGCAGGTCCTCGGGACTACGACGTCTCGGCGAGCGTCACGGTTGCGTTCTCGGTGGATCCGTTTCGCTTGTACTGCACCTCGACCCGGTCACCGACCTTGCCGGCCTGCACGGCGCCGACCAGGTCGTTCGAGTCGTTGATCACCTTGTCGCCGAACTTGGTGATCACGTCGCCGCGCTGGAGCCCGGCCTTCTCGGCGGGGCTGCCGGGCGTGACGGCGGCGACGAGCGCCCCGCCGTCCTCGGCGCCGTTCACGCTCACCCCGAGCGAGGGGTGGCTGATCTTCTCGCCGCGCTGGAGCTTCTCGGCCACGTCCTTGGCCTTGTTGCTCGGGATGGCGAAGCCCACGCCGATGTTGCCGGTGCTGCCCTGCCCGGCGGTGGCGATGGCGGTGTTGATGCCGATCACCTCGCCCCGGGTGTTGACCAGCGCGCCGCCGGAGTTGCCCGGGTTGATCGGGGCGTCGGTCTGGAGCAGGCCGGAGATCGAGCTGGCGCCCTGCTGCGGGTTCTGCTGGCCGCCCTCCCCCGCCTGGATGGTGCGGTCGCGGGCGCTGAGGATGCCGGCCGTGACCGAGCCCTGGAGGCCCAGCGGGCTGCCCAGGGCGAGCACCTGGTCACCGACCTGCATGGCGTCGCTGTCGCCGAACTTGGCTGCCTTCAGGCCGCTCACGCCACTGGCCTGGACCACAGCGAGGTCGGTCTTCGGGTCGGTGCCGACGATCTTCGCGGAGGCGCTCTTGCCGTCGGCGAAGACCACCCGCACGGTGTCGCCACCGGCGCCGGCGACGACGTGGTTGTTGGTCAGCACGAACCCGTCGGCGCTGAGGATCACCCCGGAGCCCTCACCGCTGTTCGTCATGATCGTGACGATGCTGTCCTGCACGGACGCCGCGATCTTGGGCAGGTCGGCGCTGTTGATCACCGGGGCGGCGGAGTAGGTGCGGGTGGGGCCGTCCTCGTCGAGCGCGAGGGCGAGCGCGCCACCGGCCGCGCCGGAGCCGAGCATCAGGACCAGTGCCAGCGCGCCCGCGCCGACGAACTTCCCGGCCCGGCTGGGGCGGGCCGGCTGCTGCGGGCCCCACTGCGGCATCGGCTGCCCGGGCTGGTACGACTGGTAGCCCTGCTGCGTCTGGTACGGCTGCGCCTGGTACGACGGCACCGGCCCGCCGTGCTGCGTGGCCGGGTAGCCGGTGGCGGCCTGCTGGTTCCAGCCGCCCTGCTGGTGCTGCTGCTGCCCGTACCAGGGGTGGGGCTGCTGCGGCTGCCCCGAGACCGGGTACGGCGTCGCGGACGGCGTCGCCGGCTGCGGCGGGTACGGCCCGGCGGGCGCGGTGTTCCCGGCGCTCTCCGCCGGGTTCGTGTGCCCGGCGGGCGTGCTGGTTCCGGCGGCCGGGGAGTCGGCCGGAACCGACGCCGCGGCCGGGGTGGTGGAGGAGTCCGACGTCCCGCTCTCGACGCGGGGCAGCTCGGCGGTGTGGTGCGACGGCTCGGCGTCGGCGGGGGCCGGCGACCGCTGCGGATCGGTCTCGTGCTCGGTCATGCCACCAGCTTTCCCCGTTGCACTGTCACCAGCCTGGAATCCGCCTGGAAGTTTTCTGAATGTCACTCGCCCGGCTCGGGCGCCTCGGGCAGCAGCGGCAGCTTCACCCGGAACGTCGCCCCGCCACCCGGCGTCGCCGCCACCTCGACGGTGCCGTGGTGCGCGGCGACGAGCGCGGCCACGATGGCCAGGCCGAGGCCGGTGCTAATCGGTCCGCCGGCCCGGCGGGTACGCGCGGCGTCCACCCGGTAGAACCGCTCGAAGACCCGCTCGGCCTGCTCCGGGGTGAGCCCGGGACCGGTGTCCGCCACCTCCACCACGGCGAGGTTGCCCGCCTCCGACCGCAGCCGCAGCGTCACCGAGGCGTCCGGCGGGGTGTGGGTGAGCGCGTTCGTCATCAGGTTGCCGATCACCTGGCGCAGCCGGGCGTCGTCGCCGAGCACCACCAGCGGGCCGGAGCCCGGCTCCCGCTCCAGCTCGATCCGCCGGTCCGGGTCGACCACCCGGGCCGCCTCCACCGCGTCGGACGCCAGCACCGGCAGCTCGACCGGGCTCAACGCGATCGGCCGTTCCCGGTCCATCCGGGCCAGCAGCAGCAGGTCCTCCACCAGCAGACCCATCCGGGACGCCTCGTCCTCGATGCGGCGCAGCAGGTCGGCGGTCTGCTCCGGCGCCCGGGCCGCGCCCTGCCGGTACAGCTCGGCGAAGCCCCGGATGGTGGTCAGCGGCGTGCGCAGCTCGTGCGAGGCGTCGGCGATGAACTGCCGCATCCGCTCCTCGGACCGGCGGGCCCGCGCCTCCGACGCCTGCGCGTACGCGGCGGCGTCCCGGGCGCCCATCTCGGCGCTGCGCGCCGCCGCCTCGGAGGCGGCCCGCGCGGTGAACGCGGCCTCGATCTGCGCCAGCATGGCGTTCAGTGCCCGGGACAGGCGGCCCAGCTCGGAGGTCGGGCACGACCGCCCCTCCTCCGGGTCGGGCACGCGCCGGGTCAGGTCACCCCCGGCGATGGCCGCCGCCGTCCGCTCTATCTCCACCAGCGGCTTCAAGCTGGTACGGACGATGCCGGCGCCGACGGACGCCAGCGAGATCAGCACAGCGCCCCCGACCAGGAGGTCTATCCACACCAGCCGCCCGACCGCGGAGTCGACGCCGGTGAGGTGCTGCCCGAGCGCGATGATCCGCCCGTCGGGCAGGGCGGTGTAGAGCATCCGCCACCGGCTGCGGCCGTCCTCGGAGCGCACGGTGAACGGGTCACCCACCCGCTCCTGGTAGCCCGCGAATTCGGTGGGGAAGCGGGGCAGTTCCTCTTCGCGCAGGTTCTCGTAGCGCGTCGGCTCTTCCGGCAACTCGCCAGGTGCCATGACGGACGCCACGTAGTCCGACGGAATGGTGATCTTGATCGGGCCGCCGCCGGCCTTGTCGAGCGTGTTGGCCACTGTGTACGCGCCGCCGCGAAGCTGGTCGTCCGCCTGCCCGATCAGGTAGTTGCGCAGCAGGAACGCCGTCAGGCCGCTGATCACGACGAGCGCCACGGCCACGAGCGCGAGGACGGCGGCGACGAGCTTCAGCCGGAGCGGGACGCTGCGCAGCCTGCCCTTCGCGTCGTCGACGACGTTCACGCCGCCGGCTTGCGGAGCACGTAACCCACTCCCCTGAGCGTGTGGATCAGCCGGGGCTGGGTGTTGTCGACCTTGCGCCGCAGGTAGGAGATGTAGGACTCGACGATGTTGTCGTCACCGCGGAAGTCGTAGTTCCAGACGTGGTCGAGGATCTGCGCCTTGCTGAGCACCCGGTTGGCGTTGAGCATCAGGTACCGCAGCAGCTTGAACTCGGTCGGCGACAGCTGCACGCGCTGGCCGGCCCGGTGCACCTCGTGCGTCTCCTCGTCCAGCTCCAGGTCGGCGAAGGTGAGGCGGGACGGTGCCTGCTCGCCGGTCGCGGTACGCCGCAGCACGGCCCGGATCCGGGCGGTCAGCTCCTCCAGGCTGAACGGCTTGGTGACGTAGTCGTCGCCGCCCAGGGTCAGCCCGCGGATCTTGTCGTCGGTGGCGTCGCGCGCGGTCAGGAAGACCACCGGGGTACGGGTGCCGCCCTCGCGCAGCATCCGGATGACCTCGAAGCCGTCCAGGTCGGGCAGCATCACGTCGAGCACCACCAGATCGGGCCGGTGGTCCTTGGCGGCGTTCAGGGCGGCGCTGCCGCTGGTCGCGGTGGCCACGTCGAAGCCCGCGAAGCGCAGGCTCGCGGAGAGCAGTTCGAGGATGTTGGGATCGTCCTCGACGACGAGAAGCCGGGCCTCGGTCTGGGTAGCCGCCATGGCACCCATCATCCGCGCTCCGGCTGCGGTCGCGCTGGGTGCCGGCTGGAAACAACCTGTGAGATCAGCGGAGCAGCCGCCGCAGTCCTTCCAGCGCGCCGTCGAGCAGCCGGATCGCGGTGCGGAGCTGGTTGTCGCTGAGCCGCCGGGCCCGGACCAGCGCACCGACCTCGACCGTGAACGCGGCCAGGCGCTTGTCGAAGTCGGCGAGCAGCGGCGAGTCGTCCGGGCGGGCCGATCCCCCGTCGCCCGCCGGCCGGGCGCCGGCGGACGCCGTCCAGCCGCCCTGCCGGGTCTGCCGGGCCACCTCGCGCAGTTCCCGCTTCAGGTCGCGCACCGATCCGCGTACCTCGTTGTGGATCTCGCCGGCCAGCGCGGAGAGATCCTCGACGGCGGCGCCGATGTCGCTCTCCAGCGTCGACAGCTCGTCGGCGCGCTGCCGCAGTTCGGCGCGGCCCGCCTCGGTGATCTCGTAGACCTTGCGCCCGCCCGCTGCGGTGTGCGTGACCAGCCCTTCCGCCTCCAGCCGTTGCAGGCGCGGGTAGATGGTGCCGGCGCTGGGCGCGTACAGGCCGAGGAAGCGCTCCTCCAGCAGGCGGATCAGCTCGTAGCCGTGCTTCGGGCCGTCGTCGAGCAGCTTCAGCAGGTAGAGCCGGAGCCGGCCGTGGCTGAACACCGCGGTCACGGCACGTCCTCCACGTGGTCGGCGGGCGCGACCGGGCGGGCGAGCAGCGCGATGCTGCCGGAGGTCGCGGAGGCCCAGAGCCTACCCGCACCCCCGCCGAGCACGCCGTGGCTGTCCTTGATCGAGCCGAGCCCGCGCCCACCGCCGTCCACCTGGGGGAAGCCGCTGGTGATCTTGCCGGAGGTGGTGTGCAGGTGCACTGTGAGGTCGCTGTCCTCGCGGACCCGGACGGTGATGCTGCCGGAGATGGCGCTGAGCCGGATCTCGCTGCCGCGCGGGTTGTCCAGGTCGCAGGTGATCGAGCCGGAGACGGCGTGGGCGCGGACCCGCTCGGGCGCGCTGTCGGCGAGGATCAGCTCACCGGAGACCGTCTCCAGGTCCAGGTCGCCGCCGATGCCGAGCGCCTCGACCGGCCCGGAGATGACCTTCGCGCTGGTGCGTCCCCGCAGCCCGCGCAGCGTGACCTGGCCGGAGGTGACGTCGACCCGGGTCTCCCGGCGCAGCCCGGAGGCGACGAGCGCGCCGCTGACCACCGACAGGGTGGCGAGCACGTCCGGCGGAACGGCGACGGACACCTCGGCCCGGATCCGGTTGCCGAACCAGGAGAAGATGCCGAGCAGGCCGGGCTTGCGCTTGTGCCGGATCGTCAGCCGCCCGTCGCGTACCTCGACGAGGAGCGGCCGGTTGCTGATCCGGGTCACGTCGACCCGGGCCGGGCCGTCGGCGCCGACGACGTTCAGCCGGCCGCTGATCAGCTCGGCGTCGAGCCGGGTGATCGGCTCGTCCACTGTGATCCGCTGCGGGCTCTCGACCGTCCAACTGGCCATGACACGCTCCCCTCGTCGGCGTGCCGATCCACGGCACACCATGTGTTGCGAGGAGCATAACGCGATACATCGCGACTGAACAAGACACTATCGCGACTGTGTCGCGTCCCCGACGACTGAGCGCTCAGGCGACCAGGTCGAACCGGCTCGCGAAGACGGGACGAGGGCACGGGCGGATCGCGGCCTCGGCGATCCGGGCCAGCGCGGTGAACGCCGGTCGGCGGCGGCGTGCGAACCGGGACGGCCGTGGCGGGACCGGCGTGTGCGAGGCTGCCGGGCGGACCGCCCGCGACGGCGCCGGCGGAGGTGAACCCGGAGGTGCACATGCTGGTCGAGGCCCGCTTCCAGGGACCGGACGGCTCCGGCAACGGCGGCTGGAGCGCCGGGGTCTTCGCCGCGCTGATCGACGACCGGGGCCCGGTTGAGGTCACGTTGCGCCGGCCGCCGCCGCTGGACACCCCGCTGACCGCCGCCGACGGCGAGGTACGCGATCCGGACGGTCACCTGATCGCCCAGGTACGCCCGGTCGAGCCGGTCGACGCCGTGGTGCCGCCGGTGGACCCGGCGACGGCGGCTGACGCCGCGCTGGCGTACCCCGGTCTGGTCGACCACCCGTTCCCCCGCTGCTACGTCTGCGGCCCGGCGAACCCGGACGGGCTGCGGATCTTCCCGGGACGGCTGCCGGACGGTCGGACGGCCGCACCGTTCCGCGCGCCGGCCGCTGTGGCGCCCGCGACGGTGTGGGCGGCGCTGGACTGCCCGGGCGGCTGGGCGGTGCTGGCACCCGGCCGGCCGTACGTGCTGGGGCGGATCGCCGCGCAGGTCACGGCGCTGCCACGGCCCGGCGACGAGTGCGTGGTGACCGGCCTCGCGGTGGGCGGCGAGGGACGCAAGGCCGAGGTGCACACCAGCCTGTACGGTGCGGACGGCGCGCTGCTCGGCCGCGCCCGGGCCACCTGGGTGGCGCTGCCGACGACCTGATCTCCTCCCTGAGGAGGACGGCGCGTACGCGTCCCGCCTGATTGACCCCCTTGCGCCGGGTTGGAAGGCTGTTGCGGGGCGCCCCCGCAACGGCGCCCCGCCGGCGCGCGACGAGCCCGCCGGGGCAGGAGAGGAGAATGATGTCCGACGGGCAGCCACGCCCCAGTGCCGGGACCGGCCAGATCATCGTGTCCGGCCTGACCAAGCAGTACAAGACCGTCCGCGCGGTGGACAACCTGTCGTTCACTGTCGAGCCGGGCCGGGTCACCGGCTTCCTCGGCCCGAACGGCGCCGGTAAGACGACCACGCTGCGCATGCTGCTCAACCTGGTGACGCCGAGCGCCGGCACGGCCACCATCGGCGGCAGCCGGTACGCCGACCTGCCCGACCCGCTGCGTACGGTCGGTGCGGTGCTGGAGGCGTCCAGCGCGCACAAGGGCCGCACCGGCATCAACCACCTGCGGGTGATCTGCGCGGCGGCGGGCCTGCCGAAGGAGCGCGCCGACGAGGCGCTCGCCCTGGTCGGGCTCTCGCCCGCGGCGAAGCGCAAGTTCAAGGGCTACTCGCTGGGCATGAAGCAGCGGCTCGGCATCGCCGCCGCGATGCTCGGCAACCCGCAGGTGCTGATCCTGGACGAGCCGGCCAACGGCCTGGACCCGGAGGGCATCCGCTGGATGCGCGGCTTCCTCAAGGGGCTGGCCGCCGAGGGACGTACGGTGCTGGTCTCCAGCCACCTGCTCTCCGAGATGCAGCTGCTCGCCGACGACGTGGTGATCATCGCGGCCGGCAAGCTGGTCCGGCAGGGCCCGGTCGACCAGGTGATGGCCTCGATGACGCACGACGTCCGGGTGCGGGTGCGTACCCCGCAGGCCGACGACCTGGTGGCGGCGCTGCGCGAGCAGTCGGCCGTCGTCGACACCGACCCGCACGGTGCGCTGCTGGTGACCGGCGTGGACGCGCCGACCGTGGGCCGGGTCGCGCTGGCCGCCAAGGTCGAGCTGCACGAGCTGACCACCGAGCGCCCCGACCTCGAAGGGGTCTTCCTGGAGCTGACGGCCGGAAAGGCGGAGATCCGATGACGCTTGTCCGATCCGAACTGCTCAAGATCCGTACCACCAGCACCTGGTGGGTCTTCGGGCTGATCAGCCTGGCGCTGTGGGCGCTCACGCTGTTCTTCAACTGGTTGCAGACCGAGGCGCTGGCCGGCGGGGACTTCGGCGAGGTGCCGGCCGACCAGTCCGACCAGTTGCAGGCCGTCTCGGCCGCCGACAACCTGGCGGCCAACCTCTACACGAACGGCCAGTTCTTCGGCCTGCTCATCGTGCTGCTGCTCGGCATCGTGGTGGTGACCAGCGAGTTCTTCCACCAGACGGTGACCACCACGTTCCTCACCGCGCCGCACCGCACCGCGGTGATGCTGGCCAAGCTGGCCGCGGCCGGCGTGCTGGCGCTGCTGTTCTGGCTCGTCACCACGGTGCTGAACCTGATCATCTCGCCGCTGATCCTCAACTCGGTGGACGTCGGCTCGCAGCTCGGCAGCGGGGCCATCTGGCGGGCGATCGCGCTCAACGGCCTGGCCTACCTGCTCTGGTCGGTGCTCGGCGTCGGGCTCGGCGTGCTGATCCGCAGCCAGATCGGCGCCACGGTGACCGGCATCCTGTTCTACCTGGGCGGCGCGATCGGCGCGGTCATCGTCCTCAGCCTCCTCGCGGCGCGGTACGGCGACTGGATCAACAAGCTCCAGCTGCTGGTCCCGTCGCTGGCCTCCGGGCTCATGGTGGGCGGTGACACGGACATCCCGGGCAACCCGCCGCAGTGGGCCGGCGCCCTCGTGCTGATCGGATACGCGGTGGTGGCCGGCGCGATCGGCATCGCCACGATCCGCAAGCGCGACATCTCCTGACCTCGTGCTCGGGACGACCCCGGCCGGTGACAGTCGTCATCGGCCGGGGTCCTCGCCGTCTAGCAGGAGTCGGCGGATCACGCAGCGTTTGCCGAACTTCTGGCATCTTCTGTGAAACGGACCACCAGCCGGAGGCGAGAATGCCTGCGCGCAGCGCACGGCGTAGCCTTGGCATCGGTTTACCCAGCGTCGGCAACCGGGGGTCACCGGGGGCCACCGTGACATTCACAACCGCGTGAAAGAGGCGATTAGCGGCCGTGTCGACCCAGCAGACTTCGCAGGAGAACCCACTGGCGGGTTTCGGCCCGAACGAGTGGATCGTCGAGGAGATGTACCAGCGTTACCTCGCCGACCCCTCGAGCGTCGATTCGGCCTGGCACGACTTCTTCGCCGACTACCGGCCGGCCCCGGGCGCCGCCACACCGCGCCCGGACGGGCAGGCCAAGCCGGCCGCGAAGCCGGAGCCGGCCGAGCAGCAGGAAGCCGTGGCCACGGTCAAGGAGCAGCCCGCCAAGGCGGAGCCGAAGGCCGCCCCCAAGGCCGCGCCCGCCCCGGCCAAGCCCGCCGCCAAGCCGGCGGCGAAGGCCCCGGAGCCGGCCAAGAAGTCCGCCCCGGCCAAGCCGGCCGCCAAGGCGCCGGCCGCGAGCGCGGCGGGCACCACGCCGCTGCGCGGCGTCGCCGCCAAGATCGTGCAGAACATGGACGCGTCGCTGTCGGTCCCGACCGCCACCAGCGTGCGCGCCGTCCCGGCCAAGCTGCTCGTCGACAACCGCATCGTGATCAACAACCACCTGACCCGCGGTCGCGGTGGCAAGGTCAGCTTCACCCACCTGATCGGGTACGCGCTCGTCCGCGCGGTCGTCGAGCACCCGGAGATGAACAACTCCTTCGCCGAGGTCGACGGCAAGCCGGCGATGGTCCGCCCGGAGCACGTCAACCTGGGCATCGCGATCGACCTGGTCAAGCCGGACGGCTCGCGCAACCTGGTGGTGCCGTCCATCAAGGGCTGCGAGCAGATGGACTTCCGGCAGTTCTGGCAGGCGTACGAGGACGTGGTCCGGCGCGCCCGCCGCAACGAGCTGACCATGGAGGACTACTCCGGCACCACGATCTCGCTGACCAACCCGGGCGGCATCGGCACCGTGCACTCGATCCCGCGCCTGATGCAGGGGCAGAGCGCCATCATCGGCGTCGGTGCGATGGAATACCCGGCCCCCTACCAGGGCATGAGCGAGGCCACCCTGGCCGAGAACGCGGTCAGCAAGGTCATCACGCTGACCAGCACGTACGACCACCGGATCATCCAGGGCGCGCAGTCCGGCGAGTTCCTCAAGGTCATGCACGAGCTGCTGCTGGGCGAGCGCGGCTTCTACGACGACATCTTCACCTCGCTGCGGATCCCGTACGAGCCGGTGCGCTGGATGCGCGACGTGGCCGTCGACAGCGAGGGCCAGATCAACAAGACCGCGCGGGTGCACGAGCTGATCCACGCGTACCGGGTCCGTGGCCACCTGATGGCCGACACCGACCCGCTTGAGTTCAAGATCCGCAAGCACCCGGACCTGGACGTGCTCCAGCACGGGCTCACGCTCTGGGACCTCGACCGCGTCTTCCCGGTCAACGGCTTCGCCGGCCAGCAGCGGATGAAGCTGCGCTCGATCCTCGGCGTGCTGCGCGACTCGTACTGCCGCCGCGTCGGCATCGAGTACATGCACATCCAGGACCCGGAGGAGCGGCGCTGGATCCAGGAGCGGGTCGAGCGCAAGTACGAGAAGCCCAGCTCGGACGAGCAGAAGCACGTGCTGAACCGGCTCAACGCCGCCGAGGCGTTCGAGACGTTCCTGCAGACCAAGTACGTCGGCCAGAAGCGCTTCTCGCTGGAGGGCGGCGAGTCGCTGATCCCGCTGCTCGGCGAGGTGCTGGAGTGCTCCGCCGAGGCCGGGCTGGACGAGGTCGTCATCGGCATGGCCCACCGAGGCCGGCTCAACGTGCTGGCGAACATCGTCGGCAAGCCGTACGAGAAGATCTTCTCCGAGTTCGAGGGGCACCTCGACCCGCGGTCCACGCAGGGCTCGGGCGACGTGAAGTACCACCTCGGCCAGAACGGCAAGTTCACCACCCCGGACGGCGAGCACGCGGTCAAGGTGTCGGTGGTGGCGAACCCGTCGCACCTGGAGGCCGTCGACCCGGTGCTGGAGGGGATAGTCCGGGCCAAGCAGGACCGGATCGACCTCAAGCTGGAGGGCTACACCGTGCTGCCGCTGGCGGTGCACGGTGACGCCGCCTTCGCCGGCCAGGGCGTGGTCGCGGAGACGCTCAACCTCTCCCAGCTGCGCGGCTACCGCACCGGCGGCACCGTGCACGTGGTCGTCAACAACCAGGTCGGCTTCACCACCGCCCCGGAGTACAGCCGGTCCAGCCTCTACAGCACCGACGTGGCCCGGATGATCCAGGCGCCGATCTTCCACGTGAACGGCGACGACCCGGAGGCAGTGGTCCGGGTGGCGCGGCTCGCGTTCGAGTACCGGCAGGCGTTCAACAAGGACGTCGTGATCGACATGGTCTGCTACCGCCGGCGCGGGCACAACGAGGGCGACGACCCGTCGATGTCCAACCCGCAGATGTACAAAATCATCGACTCGAAGCGGTCGGTCCGGAAGCTCTACACCGAGGAGCTGATCGGGCGCGGCGACATCACCGTGGAGGACGCGGAGGAGCTGCTGCGCGACTACCAGTCGCAGCTGGAGCGGGTCTTCAAGGCCACCCGGGACGCCGCGACCACCCCGCGTCAGCTCAGCCGCCCGGCGCGGGAGGACGAGCCGGAGCCGCAGGTCGACACCGCCACCGACGCCGCGGTGGTCAAGGCGATCGGCGAGGCGCACGTCAACCTGCCGGAGGGCTTCACCCCGCACAAGCGGATCCAGCAGCTGCTGGAGCGGCGCCGCAAGATGTCCGTCGAGGGCGGCATCGACTGGGGCTTCGCCGAGATCATCGCGTTCGGCACGCTGCTGCACGACGGCGTCACCGTCCGGCTCGCCGGGCAGGACTCGCGCCGCGGCACGTTCGTCCAGCGGCACGCCTCGGTGGTCGACGCCAAGACCGGCGAGGACTACCTGCCGCTGAAGTCGCTCACCGCCGACGGCGAGCGGTCGCGCTTCTTCGTCCACGACTCGCTGCTCTCCGAGTACGCGGCCATGGGCTTCGAGTACGGCTACTCGGTGGAGAACATCAACGCGCTGGTGGCCTGGGAGGCCCAGTTCGGTGACTTCGTCAACGGTGCCCAGTCGGTGATCGACGAGTTCATCTCGTCCGGCGAGGTGAAGTGGGGTCAGCGCTCCGCGGTGACCCTGCTGCTGCCGCACGGCCACGAGGGCCAGGGCCCGGACCACACCTCCGGCCGCCCGGAGCGGTTCCTGCAGCTCTGCGCCGAGGACAACATGCGGGTGGCCATCCCGACCACCCCGGCGAACTACTTCCACCTGCTGCGCCGCCAGGCCCTGTCGCCCAAGCGCAAGCCGCTGGTGGTGTTCACGCCGAAGTCGCTGCTGCGGCACAAGCTCTGCGTGTCGCCGGTGGAGGACTTCACCACCGGGACGTTCCAGCCTGTGCTGGCCGACACCGCGGCTCCGGCGCCGGAGCAGGTCAAGCGGGTGCTGCTCTGCTCGGGCAAGGTCTACTACGACCTGTTCCAGGCCCGGCAGGAGCGGGGCGTCACCGACACCGCGATCATCCGGATGGAGCAGCTCTACCCGCTGCCCGTCGAGGAGGTCCGGGCCGCGCTGGCGCAGTACCCGAACGCCGAGGACTTCGCCTGGGTCCAGGAGGAGCCGGCCAACCAGGGCGCCTGGTCGTTCGTCGCGCTCAACCTGCTGGAGCACCTGCCCGAGGTCCGGCTGCGCCGCATCTCCCGCCCGGCCGCCGCCGCTCCGGCGGTGGGTTCGGCGAAGATGCACGAGGTCGAGCAGAACGCGCTGATCGAGGCGGCTCTCCCCCGCCCGTGACACCACCGGCAGCGGCCCGTCCCGAACCGGGGCGGGCCGTTGCCGTACGACGACGAGAGGAACACCGTGTACTTCACCGACCGTGGCATCGAGGAGCTGGTCGAGCGCCGTGGCGACGAGCAGGTAAGCCTGGAGTGGCTGGGCGAGCGGCTGCGTGACTTCGTCGACCTGAACCCGGAGTTCGAGACCCCGATCGAGCGGTTCGCCACCTGGCTGGCCCGCCTCGACGACCCGGACGACGACTGACGCACGCCACCCCGGGGGCGGCGTGACCGGCGCGCGCGGCCGTGCGTCAGCCGGTCGCGCCCCGCCCGAGCACCTGGAGATCTCCGGTACGCCGCAGCTTCTGCCAACCCAGCCGGCCGCCGGTCAGCGCGGTGCCGACCGCCTGGAGCAGCACCAGGTACATCACCTGGCGGTAGACGAACTGCTGCAACGGCAGCACCCAGAGCACGCCGAGCTTCTCCCGGTCCAGCCGGAAGGCCAGCACCGCGGTGAGGAGCTGGAGCGTGAGCATGACCAGCCAGGCCAGCACCGTGTCACTGCGGTCCAGGAAGACCAGCCCGTAGACCGCGAGCAGGTCGATCACCGGTGCGGCCAGCGGCAGCAGCACACCGAACAGCGTCAGGAACGACAGGCACCGCCGCCCGAACCGGCCCGACGGGCCGCTGTCGATCACCGAGCGCCGGTGCTTCCACATCGCCTGCATGGTGCCGTAGCTCCACCGGTACCGCTGCTTCCACAACTGGCCGATGGTGGTCGGCGCCTCGGTCCAGGCGCGGGCGCTCTCCTCGTACACGATGTGCCAGCCGGCGCGGCCGATGGCGATGGTGACGTCGGTGTCCTCGGCCAGCGTGTCGTCGGTCAGGCCGCCCACCTGCTCCAGCGCCTGGCGGCGGAACGCGCCGATGGCGCCCGGGACGGTGGGCATGCAGCGCAGCGTCTCGTAGAGGCGGCGGTCGAGGTTGAAGCCGATGACGTACTCGATGTGCTGCCACTTGGCGATCAGGCCGCGGCGGTTGCCGACCTTGACGTTGCCGGCGACCACGCCGACCCGGGGGTCGGCGAACGGCTGGACCAGCCGGCGGACCGAGTCCGGCTCGAAGATCGTGTCGCCGTCGACCATGACGATCAGGTCGTGCCGGGCCAACGCCACGCCCGTGTTCAGCGCGCTCGGCTTGCCGCCGTTGGGCTTGCGCACGACGCGCACGTTCGGCAGCCCCAGCGCCGCCACGATGTCGGCGGTGCCGTCGGTCGAGCCGTCGTCGACCACTACGACCTCGATGCCGCCGGGGTGGTCGCCCAGCGCCAGCGAGCGGACCGCCGCGGCGATGCCCTCCCGCTCGTTGTACGCGGGCACGATCACCGAGACCGGTTCGGTGACCGGCGGACCCCAGGACCAGTCGCGGTGCCGGCGGCGGCGCGCGTGCCGTGGCGCCAGGACGAACAGCAGCAGCGTCCGGCCGACGGTGAGCACCCCGACGAGTACGAAGAAGGCGCCGAGCACCCCGAACATGCCGTCGGCCACACGTACCGCGCCGACCAGGACGTGGCCCCGCAACCGCTCGTCGAGCGAGGCCGCCGTGTGCCCACCCACCGGACCGGACACGCCGGCGGCCTCGAACGTCTGGTTGAGTCCCTCGCTGACCGTGGTGAAGCGGTACCCGCGTTCCAGCATCATCGGGATGTACCGGTCCAGCGCGGCCACCGTGCCGGAACGGTCGCCGCCCGCGTCGTGCCAGAGCGCGATCGTGCCGGCCGTCCCGTCCGGCGTGGCGTTCGCGATCATCGCCTCCACCGACGGAAGTTCCCAGTCCCGGCTGTCGACGTCGTTCACGACTGTGAGGTAGCCCAGCTCGCCCGCCTGCCGCAGCATCGGCCAGTCCCGGTCGGTGTACGCGTCCGCGCGGGACGAGTACGGGAAGCGCAGCAGCGACGGCCGGACGCCCGTGGTGCTGGCGATGGCGAGCTGCGTCTGCGCGTACTCCAGCTCCCGCCGCCACTGCGGCAGCGCGGCGAGGTCGGGATGGGTGAAGGTGTGCACGCCCAGCTCGTGTCCCCCGGCCACCAGCCGGCGGGTCACCTCCGGGTTACGCACGACCTGTGAGCCGATGACGAAGAAGGTTGCCTTCACCTGGTGCTTGTCCAGGACGCGCAGCACCTCCGGCGTCCACCGCGGGTCCGGCCCGTCGTCGAAGGTGAGCGCGACGGTACGCGGCGGCAGGCGGTGCGACTGGGTGCGGCCCTCGGCGCCGACGTTGACGATCGGGCCGCCCCCGATCACCGAGCTGGGCACCTCCCGCTGGCTGCCGGGGGCCACCCGGTTGTCGGGCACGAACGCGGCGTTCGTGTACGCCTCGACGACCAGCAGACCGGCCAGGACGACCACGACCATGGTGACCAGGGCCCAGCTCGGCCGGGGCAGGAGACGCCGGCCGCGCGACCGGCGCGCGCCGGGGATCTGCCGGACGTCCAGGACGACTGTGGCGTCGTCCGGCCGCTGCCCGGCCCGGTGCCGCCGGAGGGCGTGCACGCGGCGCGGGTCCAGCGGGACTGTGGGCTGCTCGCGGTTCGACGGTCGGGCGTGCGCCTCGTCACTCATCGGCTGGCGCGGCCGGCTCGGCGGGCTCGGCGGGCGGGTCGACGACTGACGGCGGGTCGACAGCGGGCGGCGGCACCTCCCCGGTGGGGGCGGTGGGCGGCGGGGTGTCCGCCGGCGCCTGGGCGGTCCGGGGCGCGGTCGGGGCGGGCCGGGTCGGGCGTTGATACCGCGGGCTGGCTGGGACCGCGCTGCCGGGCGTGGCGGAGGGGGCGGACGCCCGCGTCCCGGCGGTACTGACGTCGGTGGGCGTGCCCGGTGCGGCACTGGTGACCGCGGGGGCCGGGGACGCCGGCGGATTCGGCGACGGCAGCCGCTGCTCGGTGGTCGGCTCGACGAACGGGATGACGGTGTCGGGGGTGATCGGACCGCCGGCGAAGCTGACTCCGACCATGACCGTGTAGACCACACCCGCCGCGCCGGCGCAGTAGGCGAGACGGCGCAGCCGCCGGCGTCGCCGCCCGCTCGGGTCGACGAAGACGGGGGGCGATTCCGGTACGACGGGAATCAGTGCTGTCGGGCCTTCCACGCGGCCAAGTGTAGATGCGAAAAATTCCCGCCTTCTCCCCTGGCTAGCCGGTGTGACCAGGCAGAACGGGCAGCACTCACCTCGATCTTGTAGGTTGGGTGCCGTGGCGCGCAGCGTGTACCTGACCGGCGTTGGCTCGGGCGGCGGAAAATCGACCGTGGCGCTCGGGCTGGCCGAGCTGTTGTCCCGACAGGTGGAACGGATAGGCGCGTTCCGGCCGCTCGTCGCCGGCGACGGCACCGACCCCATCCTGGCCCTGCTCACCGAGCGCTACCGGATGGACCTCCCGGTCGACGAGCTGTACGGCGCCACGTACGCCGAGGCGAGCGCGCTCGTCGCGGACGGCCGCCGGGAGGAGCTGATCTCCCGGATCGTCACCCGCTACCGGGAGGTCGAGCGGCGCTGCCCGGCGATAGTGGTGGTCGGCAGCGACTTCGCCTACGGCGACGGCACCGGCCCCCGTGAGCTGGCCTTCAACGCCCGGCTGGCGACCGAGTTCGGCAGCGTCGTGGTACCGGTGGTGGACGGGTTCGGGCAGGAGCCCGACGCGATCGCGGCGGCGCTTCGCGGCGCGTACCACGATCTGGTCGACCTCGGCGCGACGGTGATCGCGGCGCTGGCCAACCGCGTGCCGGAGCCGATGACGCTGCCCGAGCTGCCGGTGCCCGCGTACGCGATCCCGGAGGTGCCGACCGTGTCGGCGCCGACGGTGGCCGAGGTGGCGGCGGCGCTGCGCGGCACAGTGCTCACCGGCGACGAGACCGCGCTCGACCGCGACGTGCTCGACTACGTGGTGGGCGCGGCGCACGTGCCGACGCTGCTCGACCACCTCACCGACGGGGCCCTGGTGATCACCCCGGGCGACCGGGCGGACCTGCTGGTCGCCGCCGGCGCCGCGCACGTGGCCGGGCAGGTGTCGCTGGCCGGGCTGGTGCTCACGCTCGGCGAGCAGCCCGACCCGCGCGCGATGCGCCTGGTCGAGCGGATGAACACCGGGCTGGCCGTGCTGTCGGTGCCGAGCGACAGCTACGACACGGTGTCCGCGTCCAGCCGGATCGAGGGCCGCCCCAGCACCGCCAACCCGCGCAAGGTCGAGGCCGCGCTCGGCGCGTTCGAGCGCTGCGTGGACACCGACGACCTGGCCCGCCGGCTGCGGGTCAGCCGCTCGGAGCGGGTCACCCCGCTGATGTTCGAGAACGACCTGATCGACAGGGCCCGCGCCCGGCGCCGCCGGCTGGTGCTGCCCGAGGGCGCGGACGAGCGGATCCTGCGCGCGACCGAGGTGCTGCTGCGCCGGGGCGTCGCCGAGATCACCCTGCTCGGCCGCCCCGACGAGATCGCCCGGCGGACCCGGGAACTGGGTGTCGACCTCGGTGACGCCCAGGTCGTCGACCCGGTGACCAGCCCGTGGCGGGACGAGTTCGCCGATGCGTACGCGCAGTTGCGCGCCCACCGGGGCGTCACACCGGAGCTGGCGCACGACATCGTGGCGCAGCCCAACTACTTCGGCACGATGATGGTGCAGACCGGTCACGCCGACGGCATGGTCTCCGGCGCCACCCACACCACAGCCGCCACCATCCGGCCCGCCTTCGAGATCATCCGGACCGTGCCCGGTGTCTCCGTCGCGTCCAGCGTCTTCTTCATGCTGCTCGCCGACCGGGTGCTGGTGTACGGCGACTGCGCGGTCAACCCCGACCCGGACGCCGACCAGCTCGCCGACATCGCCATCTCCTCGGCGGACACCACGGCCCGGTTCGGCATCGAGCCGCGGGTGGCGATGCTGTCGTACTCCACCGGCAGCTCCGGCGCCGGCGCCGACGTGGAGAAGGTCGCCGCGGCCACCAAGCTGGTCCGGGAACGCCGGCCGGACCTGCTGGTCGAAGGCCCGATCCAGTACGACGCGGCGATCGACCCGCAGGTGGCGGCGACAAAACTGCCGGACAGCCCGGTCGCGGGGCGGGCCACTGTGTTCATCTTCCCGGACCTGAACACGGGCAACAACACGTACAAGGCAGTGCAGCGGTCGGCCGGCGCGGTGGCGGTCGGGCCGGTCATGCAGGGCCTGCGGCGGCCGGTCAACGACCTGTCCCGGGGCGCCACAGTGCCGGACATCGTCAACACGGTGGCGATCACCGCCATCCAGGCCGCCGCGGAGGCGTCGGAATGAGCCGCATCCTGGTCCTCAACAGCGGATCCTCGTCGGTCAAGTACCGGCTCTACGACGGCGACGACGTCCTGGACAAGGGCACCGTCGAGCGGATCGGCGAACCCGGCGGCGGGCCGGCCGACCACGAGAGCGCCGTGCGGGAGATCATCGGCCGGCTCGACCTGACCGGGCTGTCCGGCGTCGGCCACCGGGTGGTGCACGGCGGGCGGAAGTTCAGCGCCCCGGTACGCATCGACGACCCGGTCGTCACCGCCATCGAGGATCTGGTGCCGCTGGCCCCGCTGCACAACCCGGCCAACCTCGCAGGCATCCGGGTGGCCCGGGAGGCGCTGCCGGACACCCCGCAGGTGGCGGTCTTCGACACCGCGTTCCACCACACGCTGCCCGAGGCCGGCGCGACGTACGCGATCGACAAGGCCACCGCCGAGCGGTACGGTGTCCGCCGCTACGGCTTCCACGGCACCTCGCACGCGTACGTCTCGCGTCGCGTCGCGGACCTGCTCCACCGCCCGTACGACGAGCTGAACACGATCACCCTGCACCTGGGCAACGGGGCGAGCGCGTGTGCCGTACAGGGCGGGCGGAGCGTGGCCACCTCGATGGGCATGTCCCCGCTGGAGGGCCTGGTGATGGGCACCCGCAGCGGCGACCTCGACCCGACAGTCATCTTCCACCTGCGCCGCGAGGGCGGCATGGTCGTCGACGACATCGACGACCTGCTCAACCACCGCAGCGGGCTGCTCGGGCTGGCCGGCGTGAACGACATGCGGGAGGTGCTGGCCCGCCGAGACGCCGGCGACCCGGACGCGACCCTGGCGTTCGACGTCTACTGCCGGCGGATCACCGGCTACGTGGGCGCTTACTACGCGCTGCTCGGCCGGGTCGACGCGATCGCTTTCACGGCCGGGGTCGGCGAGCACGCCGCTCCGGTGCGGGCGGCGTCGCTGGCCGGGCTGGAGCGGCTCGGCGTCACGGTCGACCCGGCGCGCAACGACGGCCACGGCGACCGGCTCGTCTCGCCGGACGGCGCGGAGGTGGCGGTGCTGGTGGTCGGCACCGACGAGGAGCGGGAGATCGCCCGCGAGACCCGCGAGGTGCTCGGCGTCTGACCGCCCGGCCCTCAGTTCGGCCGGGCCGGATCAGCGCGGGTGCGCCGGTCAGCCCAGGGCGATCCAGGCGACCAGGGCGACCACCACCACGGCGGCGACGGCCACGCCGGCGATCAGCGGCAGGCGGGACGGCGCCGACGCCGACGCGGCCGGCTCGGGAGAATCGACGAATGCGCGGAACTGCGCGGTGTTGCCACTCGGGTCGGTGTAGTTCTCAGCCATGCGGCTGACCCTAGCGAAGCCGCCCGGACCGGAACGTCCCGCCGGGCCGCCACCTGCGGATCCGGATCGTGGGATCGGGCAAACCCGGCCACCCGGTGGAGGCGGGAGCCGCCCGGGTGGCGGCACCGACCGGCCCGGACGGCGGGCGCGGGCCGACCGCTCGGCTGCCTACCGTGCAGGTGTGAGGGGGCAGCGGCTGGTCGCCGCGCTGATGACGGCGCTGCTGGCCGGTTGCGGCCCGGCCGTGGCCACGTCCGACCCGGTGCCGGCCGCCGTCGGGCCCGCGCCGATGCACCAGTACGCGGTAGGGATGCGGCAGTTCACGCTCGACCCGGACGGCAGGCGGCCGCTGCCGGTCACCGTCTGGTACCCGGCCGCCCCGTCTCCGACCGGCCCGGCCGGTTCCGGTGCGGCTGGTTCGGGTGCGGCTGGTTCCGGTGCGGCTGGTTCCGGTACGGCCGGTTCCGGTGCGGCTGGTTCGGGTGCGGCCGGTTCCGGTGCGGCCGGTTCCGGTCTCGCGCCGGTCGCGTCCGGCTCGGACGAGGCTTCGGCCCTTCCGTCCCGGCCGTCCGTCGTCGCGACGCCCTCCGGCCCTGGGCGCGCCACACCGGCGAACTCCGGCCCGGAGCGCGGGCCGCGGGTGCGGCCGGGAGCCCCGTTCGCCGCCGGACGGTTCCCGGTGGTGCTCTACAGCCACGGGCTGCGCAGCCTGCCCGCCCTGCACGCGGCGCTGACCAGCCGCTGGGCCGCCGCCGGATTCGTGGTGGTCGCGCCCACCTATCCGCGTACGAACCAGCGCGCCCGCGCCTTCACCCGCGATGACGTGCGCAACCAACCGGCCGACGCCTGGCGGCTGGTCCGCCACCTGGTCCGGCTGGGCGCCCGCCCCGGGGATCCGCTCGGCGCGCACATGGCGGTGGACCGGTTCGCCGCCGCCGGGCACTCGGCCGGCGGGCACACCACGCTCGGCATGTTCGCCTCCGGGCAGCCGTTCCCGGTACGGGCCGGAATCGTGATCGCCGGTGGCCGGATGGTCGCCGGACCGTCCCGGCCGCTCGCGCCGATGCTGTTCGTGCACGGGAGCGCGGACCGGATCGTGCCGGAGTCGATCGGCCGGGCCGCGTACGCCCGCTGTCTCGGGCCGGCCGCCTTCCTGAGCCTCACCGGCCAGGGCCACGGCGAGTACCTGACGCCCGGGCGACCCGGCTTCGCCCAGGTGTTCGCCACCACCACCGACTTCCTGCGCTGGACGCTCTACGGCGACCGCGAGGCCCTGCACCGCCTCCCCGCCGACGCGAAGGCCGGCGACCTGACCACCCTGACGACCCGCGCCCTCCCCACCTGACCACGCACTCCCCCTGCCGCCCCCTCGTCGATCATGAAGTTGACGGGGACAATCCGGGCAGCCGGCGCCGCCAACTTCATGATCAACGGGGTGGGGGCGAGGGTGGGGCGGCCGGTAGCGTGCGCGGGGTGGACGGAGTGAGGGAACGGCAACTGGAGGCGATCCGGGAAATAGTCGAGGTGTGCGGCGCCTGCGGGATCGACGTGTGGCTGCGTGGCGGCTGGGCGATGGACTTCCACCTCGGCGAAGTGACCCGCCCGCACGTCGACGTCGACTGGTACTGCTGGCGGCGCGACGCCGAGACGCTGGCCGACCGGCTCGGCGCGATCGGCTGGCGCCCTGATCCCCGGATGCCCGCCACGACGCAGCTCGACCTGCTGCGCGACGACGTCGAGCTGAGCTTCGCGTACCTCGACCGGGACGCGGACGGCCGGGTCGTCGTCGGCGCCGGACCGTGGGCGGGCACGCTCCTGCCGGAGGGCATGCTGGCCGGGCCGCCCGGCCGGATCGGCAAGCTCGCGGCGCCGGTGATCAGCGTCGCGGCGCAGATCGAGTTCAAGGAGATGTTCCCGGTCTGGATGCCGGAGCGCCCCCGCCGGGCCAAGGACGCCACCGACCTGGCTCGTCTCCGGGCGTCAGCGGGTGGTCACCCGGCGCGCTGACCGGGCCTGGTGGCCCCGATCGCGAGGCACAATCGAGTTCATGCGCCGTCGTCCCGTCGCCCTGCTCACCGCCGCCGTGCTCGGCGCCGCCCTCACCGGCTGCTCGGAGCAGCCCGCCGCCCCGGCCGGGCGGCCCGCCCCCGACGTCCCACCGACCAGCACCCCGCCGACTCCGCGCGTACCGGCGGGCAAGGCCCCCACGGAGAGCTTCGCGGTCGGCGTACGCCAGGTGAAGCTGAACCGCGACGGCGACCGGCCGTTGCCGGTGACGCTCTGGTACCCGACGGCGGGCGCGGCCGGCGGCGCGGCCGAACGTTCCGCCCCGGCGGCGGACGGGCGGTTCCCGGTGGTGCTGTTCAGCCACGGGCTGAGCGCACGGCCGGAGGACTACCAGGCGCTGCTGACCCGCTGGGCGGCGGCCGGTTTCGTGGTCGCCGCGCCGCGCTTCCCGCACACCTCCCGGGGCACCGACGGCAACCCGCTGGACGTGCTCAACCAGCCGGCCGACGTGTCGTACGTGCTGACGCAGGTGCTCGCGCTGGGCGAGAAGGCGGGCGATCCGCTGCGCGACCGGCTGGACCCGGAACGGGTGGCCGCCACCGGGCACAGCGCCGGTGGCGTGACCACTATCGGGTTGTTCACCGCCGGCCGGGACGAGCGGCTGGACGCGGGCATCGTCTTCGCCGGCACCGCGCTCGGTGTGGGCACCGCGTTCGCCGGCGCCGCCGCGCCGCAGCTGTTCGTGCACGGCGAGGCCGACGAGGTGGTGTCGTACGCCGCCGGCAAGGCCGTGTACGACGCGGTGCCGTGGCCCAAGGCGATGCTCAGCCTGCCGAAGGGCGACCACGGGCGGGCGCTGCTCGGCGACGGGAAGGCGCTGGGCGTGGTCGCCGACACCACTGTCGAGTTCCTCCGCTGGACGCTCTACGGCGACCCGGCGGCGAAGAAGCGCCTCCCCACCGACGCGTCCCGGGGCGGCCTGGCCACCCTCGACGACCGGCTGTAAGGAAGGGCCCCTTCTTAACGTCTCCGGTAGAGAAGGGGCCCCTTCTTAACGCCCGCCACAAGCGCCACGCGGGCCACGCGCGGCGTCCGATCAGGCGGTGTGGTCGACGACCACCTTGCCGAAGACCTCACCGGAGTGCAGCCGGGCGAACGCCTCGGAGATCTCGCTGAACGGCACCACCCGGTCGACCACCGGGCGCACCTCGTGCTGGGCGCAGAACGCGAGCAGCTCGGTCAGCTCGTCCGGGGTGCCCATCGAGGTGCCGAGGATCTCCAACTGCATGGCGAAGACCCGGCGCAGGTTGATCTTGGGCTCGTGCCCGGCGGTGGCGCCGGAGACCACGATCCGGGCCGTCGGGGCGGCCGACTTGAGCGAATGGTCGAACGTGGCCGCGCCGACCGTCTCGATCACCACGTCGACCCGCTCCGGCAGCCGCGCGCCGGGCTCCAGCGCGGTCGCGCCCAGCTCGGTGATCCGCTCCCGCTTGGCCGCGTCGCGGCTGGTCGCGTACACCCGCTTGCCGAGCGCGACGCCGAGCGCGACCGCCGCGGTGGCCACACCACCGCCGGCGCCCTGGACCAGCACCGACTCGCCGTCGGCGACCCGGCCCTTGGTGGTCAGCATCCGCCAGGCGGTGAGCCAGGCCGTGGGCAGGCACGCCGCGTCGGTCGCCGACAGGCCGTCGGGCAGCGGCAGCAGGTTCATCCGGGGTACGGCGACAAGCTCGGCGAACGTGCCCTGGTAGTGCTCGGAGAGGATGGAGACCCCGCGCGGGTCACCAGGGGTGGGCACGACCGGGTAGATGACCACCTCGTTGCCGTCCGGGTCGGTGCCGACCGCGTCGCAGCCCAGGATCATCGGGAGCTGGTCGGCGGTCAGGCCCACGCCGCGCAGCGACCAGAGGTCGTGGTGGTTGAGCGAGCTGGCCCGCACCCGCACGGTGACCCAGTCGTCCTGCGGATGAGTCGGCTCGGGACGGTCGCCCACGGCGAGCGCGGCGAGCGGGTTGTCGGCGTCGAAGGCCGAGGCATAGGCAGCACGCATGATCGGCACGGTAACAAGCTGAGCAGCCGTTAAGAAGGGGCCCTTCCTCTACCGGAGGCGTTAAGAAGGGCCCCTTCCTTACATCTCAGCGGCGGGCGACCCCGTCGCGGCGGGCGGCTTCGGCGACCGCCTCGGCCACCGCCGGTGCGACTCGCGGGTCCAGCGGCGACGGCACGATCGCGTCGGCGGTCAGCGACTCGGCCACCACGCCGGCGATGGCGTCGGCGGCGGCCACCTTCATCGAGTCGGTGATCCGGGTGGCCCCGGCGTCCAGCGCGCCCCGGAACACACCGGGGAACGCGAGCACGTTGTTGATCTGGTTCGGGTAGTCGCTGCGCCCGGTGGCGACCACCGCCACGTGCCGGGCGGCCACCTCGGGGTGCACCTCCGGGGTGGGGTTCGCGAGCGCGAACACGATGCCGCCGGGGGCCATGCCGGCCACCGCCGCCTCCGGGATCTGGCCGCCGGAGACGCCCACGAGCACGTCCGCGTCGCGCAACGCCTCGGTGATGTCGCCCTGCCGGCCCTCGGCGTTGGTCATCTCGGCCAGCTCGGCCTTGGTGCCGGTCAGCTCGCGGTGCCGGCCGATGATGCCGCGCGAGTCGCACACCACCACCCGGTCCGGGTCGACCCCGCCGGCGATCAGCATCTTGGTGACCGCCACGCCGGCCGCGCCCGCACCGCTGACCGCGACCCGCAGGTCACCGAGCTTGCGGTTGAGCAGCGTCGCGGCGTTGCGCAGCGCGGCGAGCACCACGATCGCGGTGCCGTGCTGGTCGTCGTGGAAGACCGGGATGTCCAGCGCCTCGTCGAGCCGGCGCTCCACCTCGAAGCAGCGCGGGGCGCTGATGTCCTCCAGGTTGATCCCGCCGAACGAGGGCGCGAGCGCCTTGACCGTCGCGACGATCTCGTCCACGTCCTGGGTGTCCAGGCAGACCGGCACCGCGTCCACGCCGGCGAACTGCTTGAACAGCACCGCCTTGCCCTCCATCACGGGCAGCGCGGCGCGCGGGCCGATGTTGCCGAGACCGAGTACGGCGGAACCGTCGGTGACCACGGCGACGGTGTGCGACACCCAGGTGTAGGTGTCGGCCAGCGCGGGGTCGGCGGCGATCGCCTCGCACACCCGGGCCACACCCGGGGTGTACGCGAGGGAGAGGTCCTCGCGGCTGGTCAGCGGCACTGTGGAGGCGACTGCCATCTTGCCGCCGACGTGCAGGCGGAAGACGGGATCGGCGGGGTCCGGGGTGGACGAAGACATGGTGACTCCAGGATCTGTCGAGCAGACGGACCGGCCGGCGTGGTCAGCGGTGGTCAGCGACCGGCGGCGCGGCGGTGCGGGGGTCACCCGGGCACTTTTCGAGCATAGTCACGCTTCGGCACCCAGTATGTGAGCGGGGTCATATCCGCTCCGGTCGTTACCTGCTCCCGACCCGTCCCGGACGCGGCCACCAGCGGGCCACCACCCGGCCCCGGACGTCGGCCACCCCGTACGCCCGGGAGTCGTCGGCGACGAACTCGTTGTCACCGCGCAACCACCATCCGCCGTCGCGGGGCTCCACCGCCCGCTTGACGACGAGCAGGTCGGGACGGCTGCGGAAGACCGCGACCACCACGTCCCCGGGGCGTACCGGCCGGCCGCCGGTGCGGACCAGCACCGCGTCGCCGTGACGCAGCGTCGGGGACATGGACGGGCCGGTCACCAGCACGGGCACCAGCGGGCCGCGCAGCGCCGGAGGTTCGCCGGTGCTCCGCACGTCACCTCCCAGCCCCTGAGGGCGTCTCCAGGAGTAATGTCGTCTTGGATCATCGCAAACAACCCATGGAGGACCCTGATGCGCCTTCCCCGCATCCTCACGCCCCGGGTGACGGCCAGCGCTCACTGCGACCTGCCCTGCGGCGTATACGACCCGGCCCAGGCCCGGATCGAGGCCGAGTCGGTCAAAATGATCTGCGAGAAGTACCAGGCCAACACCGACCCGGAGTTCCGCACCCGCGCGATCCTGATCAAGGAGCAGCGGGCCGACCTGGTCAAGCACCACCTGTGGGTGCTCTGGACCGACTACTTCAAGGCGCCGCACTTCGAGAAGTACCCGCACCTGCACCAGCTGTTCAACGAGGCCACCAAGCTGGCCGGCGCGGCCGGCGCCAAGGGCGGCACCGACCCGGCCAAGGCCGACGAGCTGCTGGCGAAGATCGACGAGATCGCGAAGATCTTCTGGGAGACCAAGCAGGCGTGACGTCGCCCGACGGCACTCCGACGATCCGGCCGGTACGTCCCGAGGACGTACCGGCCGTCGTCGCCATGGTGCACGAACTCGCCGAGTACGAGCGTGCGCCCGAGCAGTGCCACCTCACCACCGACCAGCTCGACGCGGCCCTGTTCGGCCCGTCCCCGGCGCTGTACGGCCACGTCGCGGTCGACGCGTCGGACCGGCCGGTCGGCTTCGCGCTCTGGTTCCTCAACTTCTCCACCTGGGCCGGCGTCCACGGCATCTACCTGGAGGACCTCTACGTCCGCCCGGACGCCCGGGGCACCGGCGCGGGCCGGATGCTGCTCGCCACGCTCGCCGCGATCTGCGTGGAGCGCGGCTACCAGCGGCTGGAGTGGTGGATGATCAACTGGAACCCGGCGGCCCGCTTCTACGCCGCGATCGGCGCCACACCGATGGACGAGTGGACCCCGTACCGCCTGGCCGGGCCGGCGTTGCGCGAGCTCGCCGCGCACGCGGCGGCCGTGCCCACGCGGCCCGCCCCCTGACCGGGTAGAGTCCCGCACCGGGGGGAGGAGCCGTGACTCAACTGACCGGGCACCCGACGACCGACGACGATGTCGTCCACCTCACCGTGCCCGCCGACGGTGGTTACCTCGGCGTGCTCCGCACCGCCACGGCCGGCCTCGCGGCCCGGCTCCAGTTCGCCCTCGACGAGATCGAGGACCTGCGCATCGCCGTCGACGAGGCGTGCGCCATGCTGCTCGCCATCGCCACCCGCGACGCCGAGCTGGAGTGCCGCTTCGCGGTCACCGAGGACGCGCTCACCGTCGAGGTGACGGTGCCGACGGTCCGGGGCGCCACGCTCCCGTCCGAGTCGTCGTTCGCGTGGAAGGTGCTCACCGCGCTGACCACCGGGGCGAACGCCCACGCGTCCGGCGGCCGCGCCACCATCTCGCTGCTGACCCGCCGCGCCGGCGGATTCTGACCGGTCTTCGCGGCCACCGGCCCGGCGGTGTCCGTGCCGGGTCGCGGTCAGCAGGCCGGCGTCCGTGCCGGGTCGCGCTCAGCAGGCCGGCGTCCGCGTCGGGTCGCGCTCAGCGGGCCGGCGCTGTCCGGGCCGGGCCGACCGCTCAGCGGGCCGGCTCGCCGAAGCCCAGCGCGCGGTTGGTCGGACCGCTCACCAGCAGCCCGACCATGCCGATCCCGAGCGCCATCAGCGGCACCCCGAGCCAGCCCATGCCGCCCTGGAGCATGAACCAGCCGACCGGCAGCAGCATGAGCTGGAGCACGATGGCCGGCGCGCGGGCCCCGGCTCGGCGGCGGGACAGCGCGCCGGCGAGCGCCCAGAGCGCCACCGCGCCGGCGACGGCGAAGGCGGTCACCCACAGTGCCGAGATCAGATCGGTCGTGTCGGCGGTGAGGTCGGACCAGATGAGCCACACCGCGATCAGCCCCAGCGCCACCGCCTGGGCACGTAGCAGGAGCACCGCGGCGCGCAGCGTGCCGGGGAGCGGGTCGGAGTCGATCGTCACGGGCGCCACGATACCGGTGGGTAGTCGCGGTACAGTGCCGCCCATGCGGGCCGTCCTGGTGGTCAATCCGAAGGCCACCACCACCAGCGAGCGCAGCCGGGACGTGCTGGTCCGGGCGTTGCGCAGTGAAGTCGACCTGTCGGTGCGGTACACCCGCCGACGGGGCCACGCCATGGATCTGGCCCGGGAGGCCGCCCAGGAGGGCGTCGACCTGGTCGTCACGCTCGGCGGTGACGGCACCGTCAACGAGGTGGTGAACGGCCTGATGGCGGCGGAGCCGCCGACGTTCCGCACCGGACAGACCTCGGCCGAGCGGCTGCCCGCGCTGGCCACCGTGCCGGGCGGTTCGACGAACGTCTTCGCCCGCGCGCTCGGGCTGCCCAGGGAGTGGCCGGACGGCACCAGCATGATCCTGGAAGGGTTGCGGCTGGGCCGGTCCCGCACGATCGGGCTGGGCCGGGCCGACGACCGCTACTTCACGTTCTGCGCCGGCTTCGGGCTGGACGCGGCCGTCATCCGCCGGGTGGAGCAGGCCCGTAAGAAGGGGCGCGTCTCCACCCCGGCGCTCTACTTCCGATCCACCGCGAGTCAGTACTTCGTCGGCTCGGACCGCCGCCACCCGTCGATCACGCTGGAGCGCCCGGGTGAGGCGCCCGCGACGGAACTGGCCACCGCGATCATCCAGAACACCGCGCCGTGGACGTACCTGGGCGACCGGGAGATCAACCCGAACCCGGAGGCGTCGTTCGACCTCGGGCTCGACGTACTCGCGTTGGGACGGCTGAGAGTGGCCAGCACGGCCCGTACGGCGGTGCAGTTCTTCTCCAAGCAGCCGGATCCGCACGGCAAGCACGTGCTGCGGCTGCACGACGTGGCGGAGTTCACCCTGGTCTCGGACCGGCCGTTGCCGTTCCAGCTGGACGGGGACTATCTCGGCGAGCGGGAGAAAGTCCGATTCACGTCCGTTCCGGCCGCACTGAGAGTAATCTGCTAGGTCTCGGGTATCCCAGTCGGTTGACGCGGACCCCCGCCGCGCGGGCGCGGTGGCCGCCACGCCGAGGAAGGGTGCCGGAAATGTCAGCAACGTCACGCAGACCGTACTACATTGATTATCGACTGTGGCACGCCGGGTAACCAGGGCTCTGGCAAACCCGGACAAATGGGTGGTGAGCCCGCTCACTGTTCGGAGTTTTTCCGAGCGCCACCCTTGACATCGCCGTAGTTCGTGAAAGTATTCACAAGCGAACTCGTGTTGCCGGGACATTGCCTGGATATGCTCGTTCGGTTGAGCTGTTCCAGCAGGTCCGGGCACCCCACAGCCTGCTCACGCTGCGCCGAATTGATGGATGCTGACCGTCACCATTCGGCAATGCGGACGCATATAGAAATAGCAACGAAGCGTTATCTGGCCACCCACTAAGAATGAGGAGTGTTGCCGCCATGGACTGGCGCCACGATTCGGTCTGCCGCGACGAGGACCCCGAGCTGTTCTTCCCGATCGGGACGTCCGGCCCGGCCCTCCTGCAGGTGGAGCAGGCGAAGGCCGTCTGCCGGCGCTGCCCCGTGACCGACCAGTGCCTGCAGTGGGCGCTGGAGTCCGGTCAGGACGCCGGCGTCTGGGGTGGGATGAGCGAGGAGGAGCGTCGCGCGGTGAAGCGCCGCGGCGGCCTCCGGGTGCTGCGCGCTCACTCCGCCTGACCCGTACACGCTGACCGCCCCGGCCGGGATTCCGGCCGGGGCGTTCTGCTGTCCCGGACCGGGTCAGCCCGCCACCGCCTCCACCCGCCGCCGGACCAGGTCCGCCAGCTCCGGCAGGTCGGTCAGGGGATCCGCCACGGCCACCGCGCCGGCCGACCGGGCCGACGCGCGTACCCCGTCGTGGAACCGGCCCGGGGCCAGGAAGTAGGCGGCCACCGCGACCCGGCGGGCGCCCGCCGCGCGCAGTCGCGTCACCGCGCCGCCCACCTCCGGGGGCGCCGCCGAGGCGTACGAGACGCGGCAGGGCACGCCCAGCCCGGCGCCGAACGCCGCGGCGACCCGCCCCACCGAGGCGCGCGCCGCCGGATCCCGGGTACCCGCCGCCGCCAGCACCACCGCGTCCAGCCCGCCCGGCCCGTCGCCGGTCGCCTCCGCCAGGCGGCGGCGCAGCCCGTCCAGCAGCCCCCCGTCCACCCCGCCGCCGGTCGGACCCAGCACGTCGGTCACCCGTACCTCGATGTCCGCGCCGGCCGCCGCGACCGCCGCCGGGATGTCCACCTTCCGGTGGTACGCGGCGGTCAGCAGCAGCGGCACCAGGACCGCCCGACAGTGACCGGCGGCGGCCAGCCCGCGCAGCACCTCGGCCGGCCCGGGATCGGTGTGGTCGAGCCAGCTCGGCAGCACCGGACGACCGGGGCACGTGTCCGCCACGGCCCGGGCCAGCGCCCGGGTCGCCTCCGCCGCGCGCGGGTCACGGCTGCCGTGGGCCACCAGCACCACCGGCGGCCCGGCGCTCAGGTGTGCAGGCCGCACTCGGTCTTCTCGAACATCGCCCAGCGGCCGGACCGCGGGTCCTCCCCCGCCTTCGTCCGCCGGGTGCACGGCCAGCAGCCGATCGAGCCGTAGCCGCGGGCGAACAACTCGTTCACCGGAATGTCGTACCGGGCCACGTAGGCGTCCACCTCCCGCTGCGTCCACGCCGCGATCGGGTTCACCTTGACCTTGCCGCGCCGTGCGTCGAAGCCCACAACCGGCGTGTTGGCCCGGGTCGGCGACTCGTCCCGGCGCAGCCCGGCGGCCCAGGCGTCGTACCCGGACAGCGCCCGCTCCAGCGGCTCCACCTTGCGCAGCTGGCAGCAGTCGTCCGGGGACCTGTTGAACAGGCGCGGACCGTACTGGCCGTCCTGCTGACCCACTGTCATCCGGGGCCGGATCGAACGCACCCGCACCGGCATCCGGCGGGCCACCTCGTCGCGGACCTTCAGCGTCTCCGGGAAGTGCAGGCCGGTGTCCAGGAACACCACGTCGACGCCGGGCGCGACCCGGGAGACCAGGTGCGCCACCACCCCGTCCGCCATCGAACTGGTCACGCAGAACCGCTCGCCGAACGTCTCCGCCGCCCACCGCGCGATCTCCAGCGCGGGCGCGTCCGCCAGTTCCCGGCCCGCCTCCTCGGCCAGCGCGCGCAGTTCCTCCGGGTCGCGGCGGGCCGGCGCGGCCGGGCCGATCAGCCCGAGGCCGGCGGCCGAGACGAGGCCGGTCACCGGTTCACCGCCCGGCTCAGCAGGCCGGTGAACTTCACCGAGAAGACCCGCGCGCAGGCGTGGCACTCCCAGGCGCCGTGCCCGGCCTCGTGCGGCCGCAGGTCCTCCTCCCCGCAGTACGGGCAGTAGAGAGGCGCAGATCGGGCATCGCTCATCGCAACTCCTCCTCGTCGACTCTGATCACCCAGTTGGCGAACGTCTCACCCTCGGTCCGGCCGGCCAGGTAGCGGCGGGCCAGTCGTTCCACGTACTCCGGAAGGTCTTCGGCGGTGGTCTTCAGACCGCGCAGCTTGCGGCCGAAGCCGGCGGTCTGCCCCTGCGCCATGCCGAGGCCGCCGCCGAGGTGCACCTGGAAGCCCTCGACCTGCCGGCCGTCCGGGCCGACCACGAGCTGGCCCTTGAGCCCGATGTCGGCGACCTGGGTGCGGGCGCAGGCGTTCGGGCAGCCGTTGAGATGGATGGAGATGTCCGCGTCGAAGTCGCGCAGCCGCTCCTCCAGGCGCGCGACCAGTTCCTCGCCGCGCCGCTTGGTCTCCACGATCGCCAGCTTGCAGAACTCGATGCCGGTGCAGGCCATCGTGCCGCGCCGCCACGCCGACGGCCGGGCCTCCAGGCCGATCCCGCGCAGCGCCGTGACCAGCTCCTCGGTCCGCTCCGGCGCCACGTCCAGCACGAGCAGCTTCTGGTACGGGGTGAGCCGCACCCGGTCGCTGCCGTGCGCCTCGACCACGTCGGCGAGCTGCGCCAGCTGGGTGCCGGAGACCCGGCCCACCACCGGGGCCGCGCCGACGTAGTTCGCGCCGTCGCGCTGCGGGTGCACGCCGATGTGGTCCACCGGCTTCGCCGGCAGGTCCGCGGCCGGACCGTCGAGCAGCGTCCGGCCCAGGTACTCCTTCTCCAGCACCTCGCGGAAGCGCTCCACGCCCCAGTCGGCGACCAGGAACTTCAGCCGGGCCCGGTTGCGCAGCCGCCGGTAGCCGTAGTCGCGGAAGATGCCGACCACACCGGCCCACACGTCCGGCACCTCGTTCAGCGGCACCCAGACGCCGAGCCGCTTGGCGAGCATCGGGTTGGTGGAGAGCCCGCCGCCGACCCACACGTCGAACCCGGGCCCGTGCTCCGGGTGCTCCACGCCGAGGAACGCTATGTCGTTCGCCTCGTACGGCGTGTCGACCAGCCAGGAGATCGAGGTCTTGAACTTGCGGGGCAGGTTGGAGTACGCCTTGTCGCCGACGTACCGGCGGACGATCTCGTCGATCGCCGGGGTCGGGTCGAGCACCTCGTCCCGGGCCACCCCGGCCACCGGGCTGCCCAGCACGATCCGGGGGCAGTCGCCGCACGCCTCGGTGGTCTGGAGGCCGACCGCCTCCAGCCGGCGCCAGATCTCCGGCATGTCCTCGACCCTGATCCAGTGGTACTGGATGTTCTGCCGGTCGGTGATGTCGGCGGTGTCCCGGGCGAACTCCCGGGAGATGTCCGCGATCACCCGGAGCTGGGCCAGGTTGAGCTGGCCGCCGTCCACCCGGACCCGGAGCATGAAGAACTCGTCCTCCAGCTCGTGCGGCTCCAGCACGGCGGTCCGCCCGCCGTCGATGCCGGCCTTGCGCTGGGTGTAGAGGCCCCACCAGCGGAACCGGCCGCGCAGGTCCTGCGGGTCGATGGAGGCGAAACCGCGGTGGGCGTAGATGTTCTCGATCCGGTCCCGCACGTTCAGCGGGTCGTCGTCCTTCTTGATCCGCTCGTTGGGGTTGAGCGGCTCGCGGTGTCCGAGCGCCCACTGCCCCTCGCCGCGTGGCCGGCGGGGCGCACGGGCGGCAGGCGCCGGGGTGTCGGGACGGGCCGGGGTGCTGCTGACCGCCATCGCGGCGTCCTCCATGGGTCTGCTGCGGTGCCTGGAGCGCGGACGCGGCGGCCGGCCCTGGAGAGGGCCGTGGACGGCGATGTCGGTGACGGCCGGCGCGAGTACGCGCCCGAGACGGAAAGGTCGGGCGTCGTCAGTGGGCCGGACAGATCGCGCTGCGCACGCGGCCGTAATCGACGTGGCGACGAGCCACGAAGCGGCGGACGACAGCGGCGGTCATGTGCCTCATGCTGCCACACCCCGCCCCGCCCGACCACAGCTCCGCCCTGTGATCCCACATCACGGGCCCACCCCCCACATCGACCCCCGTCCACCCCCACCCACCCGCTCCGTTGATCATGAAGTTGGCGGGGACAAAAAGGACGGTGAATGCCGCCAACTTCATGATCGACGGGGTCGGGGACGAGGGCCGGGTGGGTGGGTTTCGGTGGAGCGGGCGGGTGGACGGCAACCGGCGTGTGAGGCTGCCAGGGTGAGGAGGTCCGCGCCCGCGTCCGGCCGTGCCCGTTCGGGCCCGGCGGTGTGGGTGGTCCCCGGACTGCTCACGCTCGTGGTGACGCTGGCCGGCATCGGGCACGCCCAGCCGTGGCGGGACGAGCTGGCCACCTGGAGCGCCGCCACTCGCCCGGTGCCGGACCTGGTCCGGATGACAGGCACGATCGACGGCGCGACCGGGCCGTACTACCTGCTCATGCACGGCTGGACCGCGCTGGCCGGCACGTCGCCGGCGGCGCTGCGGCTGCCGTCCGCGCTCGCCATGGCCGTGGCGGCCGCGCTCACCGCCCGCCTCGGCGCGGTGCTGGTCGGCCGCCGCGCCGGACTGCTGGCCGGGCTGCTGTTCGCGGTCCTGCCGGTCACCTCGCGGTACGGCCAGGAGGCCCGCCCGTACGCCCTCGCGACGCTGCTCGCCGTGCTGGCCACGCTGCTGCTGGTCGAGGCGCTGCGCCGGCCGGGACGGTGGCGCTGGGCCGGGTACGCCGCAGCGGTCGCCGCGCTCGGTCTGCTCCACCTGCTCGCGCTCACGCTGCTCGCCGCGCACGCCGTAGTTGTGCTGCTGACCGCCGCACATGGCCCTGCGGGGGTCGTCGATCGGCCCGGCCAGTCCCGAGCCCAGATGCCCGACGCGCGCCGGCCACGCCGCAGACACCTGTGGCGTTCCACCCAGCCACGAGATCGAGCGCGAGTGGAACACCACGGGTGTCACGGCGCCCCGCAGACACCCACGGCGTTCCACTCAGCCACGAGATCGAACGCCGGTGGAGCGCCACGGGTGTCACCGCATCTCGGGAGCAGGGAGCACGGCACGGACGCGCCGGAAGCGGAACCGCAGGACGTGACCGGCGAGGCTCGGGAGGCGTGGGCGCCGGGCCGACGGGCGCTGGCCGGGTGGCTGCTGGCGCTGGTGCCGGCCGTCGTCCTCGTTACCCCACTGGCGCTCGTGGCCCGGGGACAGCGTGGACGGCAACTCGACTGGGTGGACCCGGCGCGTCTGCCGGACCTGGCGGCGTTACCGGGCGCGCTGGCGCAGAGCGGCGTCGTCGGCGGGTTCGTGCTCGCGCTCGCGGCGCTCGGCACGGCCCGGCTGGGGCGCCGGGCGCTGCTGCCCGCCGCCGCCGTGCTGCTGCCGGTGCTGCTGGTGTTCGCCGCCGGCACGGTGGTGCCGCTCTGGGTGACCCGCTACCTGGTCTTCACCGTGCCGTTCGCCTGCGTACTGGCCGGCGCCGCGCTGGCTGCCGCGCGGGTCATTCCCGCACCGGCCCGAACGCCGGCAACAGCAACGCCCGCTGAACCAGCGCGCACGGCGACACCCGCCGCAGCCGGCCGCACTGCCGCGCCCGTGGAAGCAGAGCAAGGGCCGACCTCGTCGCGCGGACGGATCGCGGCCGGACTCGCGGTGGTGGTCCTGGCCGGGCTGCTCGGGCTGCCCGATCAGGCGGCGCTGCGCCGCACCCACGAGTGGCCGCGCAGCGCACCCGTCGACTACGCGGGCGCGGCCGGGATCGTCCGTGCCGAGCAGCGACCCGGCGACGCGATCGTCTACTCGCCCCGGGACAGCTGGCTCTTCCCGGATCTCGGCATGGCGTACCACCTGGGGTCGAGGCTGCCGCGCGACGTGCTCGTGGTGCGCGACCAGCGTCAGGACGGGAGCCTCTGGGCCGTGGAGTGCGACGACCCGGCGCGGTGCCTGGCCGGGGCGGACCGGGTCTGGCTGGTGGTCACCGGCCGTCGCGCGGACCCGCTGGCGGCGGTGCCGGGCTCGAAGGGCGACGCGCTGCGGGCGGGCTACACGGTGCGGCAGGTGTGGCCGCGGCCGGGGATCACGGTGGCCCTGCTCGTCCGGTGAGGCGGTCGGTGGTGCCGCGGGCCAGCGGTACGACGATGGCCGCCTCGGTGCCGCCGTCGGCGCCGTTGCGCAGCTCGATGGTGCCGCGCAGCTCGCCGGTGACGAGCGCCCGGACGATCTGGAGGCCCAGGTTTCCGCCGCGTTCGGCGTCGAACTGTTCGGGCAGCCCCCGGCCGTTGTCGGTGACCGTGACGTGCAGTTGCTTGCGGGCCCGGTGCGCGGAGACCACCACCTCGGGCCGCGGCGCGGAGACCACCACCTCGGGCCGCGGCGCGGCGACCACCGCCTCGGGCGGGGGCACGGCGGCCTCCTCGTCGGCCGGCGGGAAGCCGTGTTCCACGGCGTTGAGCAGCAGCTCGTTGAGCACCATCACCAGCGAGGTGGCGATCTCGGCGGGCAGTACGCCGAAGGTGCCGCGGCGGCGCATGCCCACGCTCACCTCGGTGGCGGCGACCTCGGTGGCGGCGCTTGCGACCCGGTCCACGATGCCGTCGAACTCGACCGCCTCGTCGCTGGACATGGAGAGCGTCTCGTGGACGAGAGCGATGGAGGCGACCCGGCGTACCGATTCTTCGAGCGCCACCCGCGCCTCGGGCATGGCGACGCGGCGGGCCTGGAGGCGTAGCAGCGCGGCGACGGTCTGGAGGTTGTTCTTCACCCGGTGGTGGATCTCCCGGATGGTGGCGTCCTTGGTGATCAGGGCGCGGTCGCGGCGGCGTACCTCGGTGATGTCGCGGACCAGCACCAGCGCGCCGATCGGCACTCCGGCGGGCATCAGCGGCAGCGCCCGGGTGAGCATGGTGGCGCCGCGGGCGTCGATCTCCCGGCGGGGTGGCGCCTCGCCGCGCAGCGCGGCGAGCACGGCGTTGCCCGCGTCGGTGCCTTCGAGGGGGTCGCCGGCGAGCCGGCGGTGCAGCTTGGCCAGGTCCTCCCCGACGAGGTGGGAGGCGTAGCCGAGGCGGCGGTACGCGGACTGCGCGTTCGGGCTGGCGTAGGTGACCTTGCCGTTGGCGTCGAGCCGGACCAGGCCGTCGCCGACCCGTGGGGCCGAGGTGGTCTCGCCCGGGTGCCGGGGCGGCGGGAACGTGCCGTCGGCGATCATCTGGGCGAGGTCGTCGGCGGTGGTCAGGTAGTTCAGTTCGAGCTGGCTCGGGGTGCGCGCGGTGGACAGGTTGGTGTCCCGGCCCACCACGGCGATCACCTCGCCGGCTTCACCGTCGCCGGTGCGCAGCCGGACCGGGATCGCCTCGTGGCGGGCCGGGACGTCGCCGTACCAGACCGGGTCGCCCTCGCGCCAGATCCGTCCCTGCCGGTGGGCCACCTCCAGGTGGGCCACCTCGGCCCCGCCGACGATGCGCCCCACCTGGTCGTCCAGGTAGGCGGTCGGTGCGGTGGTGGGACGGACCTGGGCCACGCAGAGGAACGTGCCGTCACCGTCCACCGGCACCCAGAGCAGCAGGTCGGCGAAGGACAGGTCGGACAGCAGCTGCCAGTCGCCGGCGATCCGGTGCAGGTGGTCGATGTCGGCCGGTCGGAGCGCGGTGTGCTCCTCGGCGAGGTCACGGAGGGTGGACACGCCACACAGCGTGCCACGCCGGGCCTCACATCGTCGCCGTGACCTTCTTCAAGCCGCGCGGCGCGTCCGGGTCCTCGCCCCGGGCCAGGGCCAGGGACAGCGCGAGCCGTTGCAGCGGCAGGATGTCGAGCAGCGGCGCGTACCGCTCGTCGACCTCGGGCACCGCCATCCGGGTCTCGCCGACCTCGGCGGAGCCGACCACCACCACGTCGGCGCGGCGCTCGCCGAGGCGGGGCAGCACCTCGCGCATGGACGTGCCGCCGGGGCCGGAGCCGACCACGGCGAGCACCGGGACGTCCGGGTCGGTCATGGCGAGCGGGCCGTGCAGCAGGTCGGCGCCGGAGAAGGCGAGCGCCGGGAGGTACGAGGTCTCCATCAGCTTCAGCGCCGCCTCCCGGGCGGTCGGGTACGCGTAGCCCCGGCCGGTGGTGACGAGCTGGGCGGCGAACCGGTAGCGCGGGGCGAGCCGGGCCGGGGTGTCGTCGGCGAGCGTCTGGGCGGCCAGCTCGGGCAGGCGGCTCAGGGCGGCGCGCTCGTCGGCGGGCAGCACGCCGTCGCCGGCGCGTACGCCCTCGATGAGCATGAGCAGCGCGAGCAGCTCGGCGGTGTAGGTCTTGGTGGCGGCGACCGCGCGCTCGTGGCCGGCGGCGATGTCGACGCTCAGCTCGGCGGTCTCCACCAGCGGCGAGCCGGGGTTGTTGGTGACGGCGAGGGTGAGCGCGCCGGAGGCGCGGGCGACCCGCAGCACCTCGGCGAGGTCGGGCGAGCCGCCGCTCTGGCTGACGCCGACGACGAGCGCGTCGGAGAGGTCGGGCCGGGCGCCGAAGACGGTGATCGCGCTGGGTGAGGCCAGCCCGGCGGGCAGCCCGAGGCGGATCTCGGTCAGGTAGGCCGCGTACAGCGCGGCGTGGTCGGAGGTGCCCCGGGCGGTGAAGACCACGTGCCGGGGGCGACGTTCGGCGACGACGGCCGCCATCTCGGCGATGGCCGCCGCGTGCTCGGTGGAGAGCAGACGCTCGTATCCGGCCGGCTGCTCGTCGATGTCGGCGGCCATACCGGCCCCTGGACGCGTCACTCCAGAACCTCCTTCTGCGCGTTTCCCGCGCGTTCGATGCTCAGTCTTGCACGTTTCAGCAGCGACGATCAACGCAACGAGCAGGAGTGCGCAGTGGATCACTAATCGACGGAAGATCCCCTAGGCTTGCCCGGCTGACCGACCCGACCGGCGAGAGGACGACGTGCCCGAGGACGACGCCGCGCTCTCCGCGGAGGAGGAACTCGCGCTGGCCCGGCTGGCACTGGGCGAGGGCGACCTGCGGCACGCCGCCGACCACGTGGCCGCCGCGCTGGTCCGCTCCCCTACGCTGCCCGAGGCGCACGAGACGCTCGCCCGGCTGAACGCGGCGAGCGGCGGCGACCTGGACCTCTTCCCGCTCGGTCAGCAGGCGTTCGTCGGCGCCGTGGTGGCCCGCGCGCACCTGCTCGCCGCCGCCGGCCGCCCCGCCGAAGGGCTCGACCTGCTCGCCGCCGCCACCGGCTACGCGCCCGCCGCGCCCTGGGCCGCCGTACCCTGGGTGACCGCCGCCGACCTGCCGGAACGCCTCGATCCCGAGCGCACCGCCCGGATCCTCATGCAGGTCTGCGCGGCGGCGCCGGACCCGGCGCCGCGCCGGCTGCGCGAGCCGCTCGCGCCGTACCTCACGCTGGCCCGCAACGCGATCACCGTCCATCCGGACCATCCGCTGCTGCTGGGCGCGGCGTCCGCGCTGGCCCGGCGCCTCGGCGAGGTCGCCCTCGCCGTCACCTGGGCCACCCGGGGGGTACGCGCAGAGCCCACCAAACTCGGCGAGGTGTGGCTCGGGTACGCGTACCGCAGCGCCGGCCGGACCGGCGAGGCGCTCGCCGCACTGGAACGCGCTGTCGCGCTCGATCCCGACGACCTCGCGGTCTACGCGGACATCGCCGGCACGCTGGCCGACCACGGCCGGCTCGACGCGGCGCTGGGCTGGGTCGACCGGGCGCTGGCGAAGGATCCGAGCTTCGACTGTGCCGTGCACACCGCGCACCGGCTGCGCTACCTGCGCGACGGGAACGTGGACCACCTGGTGGCGCTGGCCGACTTCGTCCGCGACCACCCGGACGACACGCACGAGCACGGCGACCTCGCCGAGTGCTGCCGGGGCCGCCCCTGGCTCGGGCAGGTGACCCCGGCTGGCGACGACGTCCCGGCCCCCGACGGTCCCGCCCCCTCGACCGAGGCGGTACGACGGCTCCAGCAGCTCGCGCACCCGGCCTGGGCGCATCCCCCGGCCGCGTACGACGCCGCGGTCGGGCTGGCCACACTGGACCTCGCCGACCTGCTCGCCCTGCTGGCACACCCGCCGGAGGCGCCGGCGACGGCGCTGGGCCGGGTGCTCGGCGGGCAGGATCCGGCGCTGTGGACGCGCTGCGCGCAGGTCTGGGCCTGTCTCGGCCTGCTGCACCACCGCACCGACGAGCCGTGGGAGCGGTCGACCCGGCGACGGGTGCTGGGGGAACTGGCCGCCGGCGATCTCGGCCCGGCCGCCGAGGCGGCACTGTTCGCCCTGGTCACCGCCGCCTGGGTGCACCCGGACACCCGCGCCGACGTGGCCGCGCTGGTGGCCGGGAGGATCGCCGAGGTGGCGGCCGGTCCCGCGCGGCGTAGCCCGATCGCGGTGTCGCTGGCGTACCTGGCGCGGGCCACCCCGGCGCTCGACGCGGCGACAAGCGCCACCGCCGGCCGGCTGATCGCCGGCGCCGAGGGCGGCCCGCTGCGGCGTCTCCGGCGACGCCTCACCGCCCTGTTCCGGCGCGGCTGACCGCGCAGCGGCAGACGCGGCGCGGCCCCGCGTACCCCATCGGGGCTGGCGGGGCCGCGACTGTGCGTCAGGCGACGGGGGCCTTGCCGAGTGCGGCCTCGGCCTCGTCCTCCGGCGTGGCGCCGGCCGGCGGTACGTCGTTCGTCGCGCGCAGCGGCACCTCCTTGATGAACCAGGCGAGCACCGGTACGGCAACCGTGAAGACGACGGCCCAGAAGAAGACGTGCGAGAT
This sequence comes from Micromonospora sp. C28ISP2-4, assembly GCF_030519385.1. NCBI lineage: Bacteria > Bacillati > Actinomycetota > Actinomycetes > Micromonosporales > Micromonosporaceae > Micromonospora > Micromonospora sp. C28ISP2-4. The sequence goes on from NZ_JAUMKG010000002.1 coordinate 355,928, forward strand.
GGCGTCGGAGAGCCCGCCGAGCACCGCCTCGCGCATTCCGCCGGTGAGCTTCTTGAGGGCTTCCAGGTTCATCGCACCGCCCTCGCCGCCGCCCGAGCCCGCGAACGCGGGACCGGCCGCCGAGTCGGCGAGACGGTTGGCGAAGATCGCCCCGAAGAGGGAGACGCCGAACGAGCCGCCGATGGACCGGAAGAAGGTGGCCGCGCCGCTGGCCGCGCCGAGATCCTTCTGTTCCACGCTGTTCTGCGCGATCAGCATCGAGGTCTGCATGAGGAAGCCCATACCGACGCCGAGCACGATCATGTAGAGCGAGGACTGCGTCTTGCTGGTGTCCACGTCCAGCAGGCTGAGCAGGCCCATCCCGGCGGCCATCACGACACCGCCGACGATCGGGAAGACGCGGTAGCGGCCGGTCCTGGTGATGGTCCGGCCCACCACGAGCGACACCACGAGCATGCCGAACATCAGCGGGAGCAGCAGCAGCCCGCTGTTGGTGGCCGACGCCCCCTGGACGGTCTGCTGGTAGAGCGGCAGGAAGTTCATCGCGCCGAACATGGCGAAGCCGAGCAGGAAACCGATCACCGAGATCAGCGCGAAGTTGCGGTTGGCGAACAGGCTCAGCGGCAGGATCGGCTCCGGCACGCGCCGTTCGACCAGCGCGAACGCGCCGAGCGCGAGCGCCGCCAGCACGGCGAGGCCGAGGATCTGCGGCGAGACCCAGTCGTACTCGTTGCCGCCCCACGTGGTCACCAGCACGATCGCGGTGATGCCGACGGACAGCAGCGCCGCGCCCAGCCAGTCGATCTTGTGCTCGGTGCGGTACTTCGGCAGGTGCATGGTGGTGGCGAGGACCAGCAGCGCCGCGCCGCCCAGCGGCAGGTTGACGTAGAACGCCCAGCGCCAGGAGAGGTGGTCGGTGATGAACCCGCCGACGAGCGGGCCGGCGACCATGGCGATGGCCATGATGCCGGCGATCATGCCCTGGTAGCGGCCCCGCTCACGCGGCGGGACCAGGTCACCGATGATCGCCATGACGCCGACCATCAGGCCACCCGCGCCGAGGCCCTGGACGGCACGGAACGCGATCAGCTCGATCATGCCGGTGTCGGTGCCGCCGAAGACGCCGGAGCCGGACATGCCGCAGAGCGCGGACCCGACCAGGAACACGACCACAGCGGTGAGGAAGACCGTCTTGCGGCCGTAGAGGTCGCCGAGCTTGCCCCAGATCGGTGTCGACACGGTCGTGCCGAGCACGTACGCGGTGACCACCCAGGTGAAGTGGTCGGCGCCGCCGAACTCGAAGACGATCCGCGGCAGCGCGGTGCTGACGATCATGTTGTCGAGCATCGCGAGCATCATCGCGATCATCAGACCGAACAGGACGACCCGGACATTGGGTCTGGTGGTCACCTGGGCTGGTTGACTCATCGGTAGGCTCCCCCGCAGATCGGATGATCGACTTACTTGCCGCCCGGCTAGTTTGCTTACTAGCCGGACGGTAAGCTGATGGCGGGCGCACGTCAAGCGGATTGGAAGGATGTCGGCCGGTGAGGGAGACCACAGGTGGCACGCGGGAGCGGATCCAGGCCGTCGCCTTGGAACTCTTCACCGAGCAGGGCTACGAGAAGACGTCCCTGCGGGAGATCGCCGAGCGGCTGGGCGTGACCAAGGCGGCGCTCTACTACCACTTCAAGAGCAAGGACGAGATCGTCACCAGCCTGGTCGACGACCGGCTGCGCCGGATGGACGAGCTGATCGCCTGGGCCGCCGACCAGCCGCCCACGCTGGCGACCCGGCGCACCCTGATCAGCCGGTACGCCGACAGCATGTTCGCCGGCGACCTGCCCCAGGTGATGCGCTTCTTCGAGCAGAACCAGACGGTGCTCAAGAGCCTGGTGGCCGGCCAGCAGATGCGGGACCGGATGATGCGGCTGGCCCACGAGCTGTGCCGGGGCGACGACTCACCCGCCGCCCAGCTCCGCGCCGCGCTCACCCTGTTCGCGGTGCACAGCAGCTGGTTCGCGGTGCGCGCGCCGGGCATCACCGACGACGAACGCAAGCGGATCGCGCTCCAGGTGGCCGACGAGCTGCTCGCCAAGATCGGCGAGGCCGGCCAGGGCTGAGCCGCGGCCGGACTCAGCCCGCCGCGGTCAGGTCCAGCCGCAGGCCGCGCAGGTCGATCCCGGGCAGCGGCGTCCAGTCCTTCTCCGGGTACCTGACGAAACCGAGCCGCTCGTAGAGGCGGTGTGCGCTCGCCGCCATGCCGGCGCGCACGCAGATCACCACAGCCGTGCAGCCCAGCTCCGTCGCGCGCGCCACGCACGCCGTCGCGAGCGCGGCGCCGGCGCCCCGGCCCTGGGCGGCCGGATCCACAGCGAGCATCCGGAACTCGGCCTCGCCCGGACCGGCGAGTTCGGCGTACGGGGTGCCGGGCAGCACGAACGTCACCGCGCCGAGCACCTGGCCGGTGGCGTCGTCCACAGCCACCAGCACCTCGCCGGTCTCGGCGCGGGTGGCCACGTCGGCGAGCACCGGCGCGTACCCGCTCTCGTCCTTGAGCTGGCCGTCCGCCTCGTACGCGGCGACGGTCAGCCGGGCCACGGCCGGGAAGTCCGCCGGCTCGGCGCGGCGTACCCGCAGGCCGGTCAACCGATCTCCGCGATCAGGTCGCCGTCCTGCACCACGTCACCCTCGTTGACCGCCAGCTTCTGCACCACGCCGTCGGACTCGGCGACCACCGGGATCTCCATCTTCATCGACTCCAGGATGACGAGGGTGTCGCCCTCGGACACCGTGTCACCGGCCGACACGACGACCTTCCAGACGTTCGCCACCATCTCGGCGCGGATCTCCTCGGCCATCTCCGGCCCTCCCTCTCCCCGACAATCCTGCGAACGGTATCCAATCATGACGCCGGTCACGCCCGGCCGCGCACCACCGCCACGCGATCCGCCCCGCCGCGCCCCGGCGGGCGGTAGCGGCACTAGCATCGTGCGGGTCGGCCACCGGCGAGCCGGGGAGCCACACCGCGACCTCCGCCGCGCCCAGCCGCGGACGGAAACCGTGACCAAGCACAAGGAGGCAGAGCATGGCGAAGAAGGCCCGCAAGAAGAAGGCCCGTAAGAAGAGCGCCGCCAACCACGGCAAGCGCCCCAACTCCTGATCATCCGATCAGCCCGGCGCAGGCGCCGGACAGCGAAACGGCCCGGGTCCGTCATCGGACCCGGGCCGTTTCGTCGCTTTGTCAGTCGGCCAGTTCGCGGGACTCGGTGCTCTCGAAGACCACCAGCTCGGTCAGCCGCAGGCGCAGCCGCTCACGCAGCTTCTCCGGGGCCGCCTCGTTGCCGCAGCACCGGGCCACGAGCGCCTTGACCTCCTGCTCGATGCCGTACTCGCGCAGGCACGGCCCGCACTCGTCCAGGTGGTGCCGGATCAGCACCCGGCGCTCCTCGGCGCACTCCAGGTCGAGGTAGAGGTAGACCTCGGCGAGCACCTCGCGGCAGTCCGTCTCGTGCGGTTGTCCACAGCTCACGGTCACACCTCCCGGCCGGCGGCGGCGGTCGAACCCTTCTTCGACGAGGCGGCGCTGAAACCCCGCTCCGCCGCGTACTGCTCCAGCAGCTTCCGCAGATTACGTCGGCCACGGTGCAGACGGGACATCACGGTGCCGATCGGCGTGCCCATGATGTCGGCGACCTCCTTGTAGGAGAAGCCCTCGACGTCGGTCAGGTAGACGGCCAGGCGGAACTCCTCCGGCAGCTGCTGGAGGGCCTCCTTGACGTCGCTGTCCGGCAGCCGGTCGAGCGCCTCCGTCTCGGCCGAGCGCAGGCCGCTTGACGTGTGCGACTCGGCCTCGGCGAGCTGCCAGTCGGTGATCTCCTCGGTCGGCGCCTGGATGGGCTGGCGCTGCCGCTTGCGGTAGGTGTTGATGTAGGTGTTGGTCAGGATCCGGTAGAGCCAGGCCTTCAGGTTCGTGCCCTGCTCGAACTGGTGGAAGGCGGCGTACGCCTTCAGGTACGTCTCCTGAACCAGGTCCTCCGCGTCGGCCGGGTTGCGGGTCATCCGCAGTCCGGCGGCGTAGAGCTGGTCGACGAAGGGCATCGCGTCCCGCTCGAAGCGGGCCCTGCGCTCGTCCGTCTTCTCGGTGGTCAACCGCACATCCCCTCGCGTCGGATGCTTTCCCGCCGAGGATACGCGTACCCACTTACCGGCAGATTCACTTCCGGAGTGTGTGCCGGTGCTCACGACCGACGCCGCCGCGGGCCACTCCGGCGCGTCGAGCAGTCGCCGGAGCTGGCGCTCGTCCCGTTCGTCCCGTTCCCGGCTCCGTGTCTCGATCGGCACCGGTGACCCCCCTCGCGCTGGCTCTGTCGTCGTCCAAAGGGAGGTAACGCGAGTTGTGGGGTGCGGCATTCCTCCGGCCCCACCCGATCCTGGTCCCGGCCTCGGCCGCGACCGACGCTGGGACCAGGAAGGGCCTGGGAGGGTGGCCCCGGCGCGCCCGAACCGGGCGGCCGGCACCAACCGGTGCAACGACCCGCCGCGGCGGACGGTCACGGCGCGCGCCGTCCGGTCAGGACGACCACCCCTGTACGCGCAGCCAGTCCCGCACCACGGCGGCCGTGCCGGCCGGGTCGCCGCGCAGGTCGTGGCGCTCCCCCGGCCGGACCACCACCTCGATGCCGGGGCCGGGTTCGGGCACGCCGAACGGGTCCCGGTCGCCGTTCACGACGAGCGTGGGCAGCCCGGTGAGCAGTTCCCCGGCCCGGGAGCGCTCCGGTCGTCCCGGCGGGTGCAGCGGGAACGCCAGCGCCACCACTCCGGCCGCCCCGACGGCGGCGGCGGTACGGCAGGCCACCCGGGCGCCGCTGGACCGGCCCCCGACCACCCAGTGGCGCACCAGCGGGGCGCGTCGGCGCAACTCGGCCAGCACCGCCGTCCACGCCTCGTCGAGGTGCCCGGCGGGAGCGGGCGCGCGTCGCCCGGCGACCCGGTACGGCTGGGTCACCAGGGCCACCCCGGCCCCGGCGGCGAGCACCGTCTCACGTACGGCGGTCAGGTCGGGCGCGTCCACGTCACCGCCGGCGCCGTGACCGAGCACCAGCACCGTCGCGCCGCCGGCGGGTGGGTCGAACCGGAGCCGGGCGTGGCCCCGTGGTGTGTCGATGTCGTCGTCGTGCCGCACCGGCTCATTCTGCGCGGGCCGGCGTCGTCGAGCGCGTCCGGATCCGGCTGCACCTCGCTGCGCCAGGCCACCAGCATGGCGCGCCGCTCACGCGGCGTGGTGCCGCCCCAGACGCCGTGGCAGTCGCCCACCTCCAGCGCCCAGGCCAGGCAGGAGCCCTGGACGTCGCAGGTGCGGCAGAGCGCCACCGCCGCGTCGGCCGGTTCGTTCGGTGCCGGAAAGAACGTCTCCGGATCGACGTTCTGACAGGTGCCCCTGGTGCGCCAGGCGTCGTCCTGGCGTCGTTCGCTCAGCGCCCGCAGCAGTCGCGGATCGCGCCGCGCGGCGGCTACCTCGTGCGGACGCGGCATACGTGCCCGTGTCAATACACCCACCTCCCCCGTGGGAACCGGCGTAGATCTTCACAAGATCGATGAGTGTCGTCCGCCCCGTGCGAACAGACGCCCATCACCGGCGCTGTGTTCTATCGCATTCGCATACGTAAGGACAAGAGTCTTCAATGAAACTGACTGAACGTCCGGGCGACTTTTCCGGCCCAACCCCGGCAAACGGGTACACGCAAATGTGGCGGAGCGTGATCAGAACAGCGTCGCTCCGGCGACCGTCTCGACACCCGCCGGAGCCACCCGGGCGATCAGCTCCGGGCCGTCGTTGCGGACGTCACCCACGGCCCGGGAGACGGGCCGGATCTCCAGCCCGGCGAGCAGGCCGGCGTCCGGCGGCGTGAGCAACTCCGCCGGCTCCTCGGCCGGGCCGAGCCACCCCGCCCAGCGCTCCGGCGACAGCAGCAGCGGCATCCGGTCGTGCACCTCGGCCAGCTCGCCGACCGCCGCGGTGGTGAGCACGCTGAACGTGAGCCGGGCCGCACCGGCCGACTCCCAGACCGACCAGATGCCGGCGAAGGCCAGGACCGAGCCGTCCCGTGGGGTCATGAAGTAGGGCTGGCGGCCGCCGTCGGCGAGGCGGACCCACTCGTACCACCCGTCGGCGGGGACCAGGCAGCGGCGGCGGGCGAAGGACGACGCGTACGCCCGGCTGGTGGCGACCGTCTCGGCCCGCGCGTTGATCATGCGGGCGGCCCCGGCCGCGCTGCGCGACCACTGCGGGAGCAGGCCCCAGCGGCCCAGGGAGAGCAGCCGGTGCCCCTCCGGGGCGAGCCGGACCAGCGGCACCGGATCGGTCGGCGCGACGTTGTAGTCCGGCGCCACCCCGGCGGTCTCGTCGGCCGAGGAGAAGATCGCGCTCAGGTCGGCGGCGCTCCGCGTCGTGGCGTACCTCCCGCACATGGCGCCCACGCTAGCCGCATCCGGACGTTCCGGCTGTCCCGCCCAACGGGAGCAGCGGCGACGGACGGTTCCACCGGCCCGTGAGCTTGGCAGAATGTGACCGTGAGCAATCCGACCGCGACGCGTCCGCCGCAGCCGTGGACCGCGCCGACCGCGAGCGACCCGGTCGCCGCGACGCTGCGCCTGCCCGGCTCCAAGTCGATGACCGCCCGGGCCCTGGTGCTCGGCGCGCTCGCCGGCGGGCCGTCGACACTCGCCCGTCCGCTGCGCGCCCGCGACACCGAACTGATGGCCGGTGGCCTGCGCGCCCTGGGTGCCCACATGTCGATCTCGGACGACGACCGCTGGCTCGTCCGCCCCTATCCGCTGGCCGGCCCGGCGCACGTCGACGTCGGCCTGGCCGGCACCGTGATGCGCTTCCTGCCCCCGGTGGCCGGGCTGGCCGCCGGGCGGGTCACGTTCGACGGCGACCCGCACGCCCGGACCCGCCCGCTCGGGCCGCTGATCGGCGCGCTGCGCACGCTCGGCGTCCGCATCGACGCGCCCCCGGCCGGGAGCCTGCCGCTCGTCGTGCTCGGCGCGGGCCGGGTGGCCGGCGGCGACGTGGTGATCGACGCCTCCGCGTCCAGCCAGCTCGTCTCCGGGCTGCTGCTCGCCGCGCCCCGCTTCGACAGGGGCGTCGTGGTCCGGCACGAGGGGCCGCCGGTGCCGTCCGCGCCGCACCTGCGGATGACCGTGCAGATGCTCCGCGCGGCCGGCGCCGCCGTGGACGACACCACGCCCGACGTGTGGACGGTGGAGCCGGGCCCGCTGTCCGGGCGCGGCTGGGAGATCGAGCCGGACCTGTCCGGTGCCGCGCCGTTCTTCGCCGCCGCCCTGGTCACCGGCGGTGAGGTGACGCTGCAGGGCTGGCCGCGCAGCAGCCTCCAGCCGGTCGAGCGGCTCCGGGAGCTGCTGCACCGGATGGGTGGCGAGGTGAGCCTCGGCACGGACGGCCTGACCGTGCGGGGCACCGGCACCGTGCGCGGGCTCGACGCCGACCTCTCCGACGTCGGCGAGCTGACACCGGTGCTGACCGCGCTCACGCTGCTCGCCGACGGGCCCTCCCGGCTCACCGGCATCGGCCACATCCGCGGCCACGAGACCGACCGGGTCACCGCCCTGGCGAAGGAGTTCACCGCGCTCGGCGCGGACATCACCGAGACCCGTGACGGGCTGGACATCCGGCCCCGCCCGCTGCGCGGCGGGACGTTCCGCACGTACGCCGACCACCGGATGGCGCACGCCGCGGCGGTGGCCGGGCTCGCGGTGCCCGGCATCGAGGTCGACGACGTGGCGTGCACCTCCAAGACCATGCCGGAGTTCCCGGCACTATGGTCGGGGATGGTGACCGGCAAGAACTGACAGCGGGGGGACGTCCTGGCGACGAAGCGGCGCGAGTACGACGAGGACGACGTCCGGGTCCGGCCGGGCCGGTCGTCGCGCCCACGAACGCGCACCCGGCCCCGCCACGCCGACGCCGTCGAGGGCTTCGTCATCGCCGTCGACCGGGGCCGCTACACCTGCGTGCTGTCCGGGGCCGGGCCGGACACTCCGCTCGTGACCGCCATGCGCGCCCGCGAGCTGGGGCGCAAGTCGGTGGTGGTGGGCGACCGGGTCGGGCTGGTCGGGGACACCTCCGGCGCACCCGGCGCGCTGGCCCGGATCGTGCGCATCGCCGAGCGGACCTCGGTGCTTCGGCGTACCGCCGACGACGACGAGACCACCGCCGAGGGGCGGCTGGAACGGGTCGTGGTGGCGAACGCCGACCAGTTGGTGATCGTCAGCGCGCTCGCCGACCCGCCGCCGCGCACCGGGTTCATCGACCGCTGCCTGGTGGCCGCGTACGACGCCGACATCGAGCCGCTGCTCTGCCTCACCAAGGCCGACCTCGCCGGCCCGGAGGCGGTGCTCGGCTACTACACCGAGCTGGAGCTGCCGTACGTGCTGATCCGCCCGGACTCCGACCTGGCCGCGCTGCGGGCGCTGCTCGCCGGCCGGGTCTCGGTGATGGTGGGTCACTCCGGGGTGGGCAAGTCGACGCTTGTCAACCGCCTCGTCCCGGACGCCGAACGGGCGGTGGGCACGGTCAGCGCGATCGGCCGGGGCCGGCACACCTCGACCAGCGCGGTGGCGCTGCGCCTGCCCGCCGAGCCCGGCGCCGACGGCGACACCGGGTGGATCGTCGACACCCCGGGGGTACGCAGCTTCGGGCTGGCCCACGTGTCCGCCGAGAGCCTGCTGCACGGCTTCCCCGACCTGGTCCAGGCGACGGTGGACTGCCCGGCCAACTGCCCGCACACGGCCGACGAGGCGGACTGCGCGCTCGACGCCTGGGTGGCCGCCGGGAAGGCGGACGCGCGCCGGCTCGCCTCGTACCGCCGGTTGCTGGCCTCGCGCAGCGGCGAGGGCGACGCGCGCGAGCCGGAGCGCAACCCCGGCGATCCGCTCGCCGGGTCCTGACCGGCGGACCGGGGGCGACCCGCCGTCGCCGGCCGGGCCGCCGCCACTAGCGTGTCCGTCATGACCGGGTACGCCGACGACCTCGCCCTCGCCCACCTGCTCGCCGACGCCGCTGACGCCGTCTCCTCGGCCCGGTTCCGCGCGCTCGATCTGCGCGTCGAGTCCAAGCCGGACCTGACCCCGGTCTCCGACGCGGACACCGCCGTGGAGCGGGAGATCCGCGCGCTGCTGGCCGCCCACCGTCCCGGTGACGGCCTGCTCGGCGAGGAGTACGGCGAGCAGCCGCCCGCCGGCCCGGACGGGCGGCGCTGGGTGATCGACCCGATCGACGGCACGAAGAACTTCGTCCGGGGCGTACCGGTCTGGGCCACGCTGATCGCGCTGCTGGAGCACGACCGGCCGGTGCTCGGCCTGGTCTCCGCGCCGGCGCTGGGCCGCCGCTGGTGGGGCGCGCTCGGCGCGGGCGCGTTCGCCGGCACCGGCCCCGCGGACGGCACGCCGATCCGGGTCTCCGGCGTGTCAGCGCTCGGCGACGCGAGCTTCTGCTACTCGTCGCTGACCGGGTGGGAGCAGGCCGGCCGGCTGGACGCGGTGCTCCAGCTCATGCGCGACACGTGGCGCAGCCGCGCGTACGGCGACTTCTACGGCTACATGCTGCTGGCCGAGGGGGCACTGGACGTGATGGTGGAGCCGGAGCTGTCGCTCTGGGACATCGCCGCGCTGGTCCCGATCGTCACCGAGGCGGGCGGGCGGATCACCGACCTGGCCGGGCGGCCCGCCCCGGGCGGCGCCGGCTCCGCCGACATCAGCGCCGTGGCCAGCAACGGAGCGCTGCACGACGACATCCTGGCCCGGCTCGGCCGTCCAGCCGAGCGCTGACCCAGGAAGAGCCTCTATCCTCGCCAGGTGGTTTCCTCCGGTTGGTGCTTCCTGGCGGCGATGATCATCGCGTACGGCTTCGCCAACCTCCTCCAGTCGGTCGCGGCCGCGCGGACCACTGTGCACCACACGTTCGATCCCGGGCTGCTGCTGCGCCTGGCCGGGCACCGGACGTACCTGATCGGTCTGACCTGCCAGGTCGTCGGCTTCGTGCTGGCCTTCCTGGCCCGCCGTGACCTGCCGTTGTTCCTGGTGCAGGCAAGCGTGGCGGCCGGGCTCGGGGTGACCGCCGTCCTCGGCGTACTGGTGCTCAAGTGGCGGCTGCCGGCAGCCGAGGTGGTCCTGCTGGTGCTGCTGTTCGCCGGCATCACCGCGCTCGTGCTGTCGGCCCAGCCGGCCCCGTCCCGGCAGCTCGGCACCGCCGGGCTGGTCGGCCTGGCCGTGGCGGTGGTCGCGATCGCCGCATCCGGCTTCTTCGCCGCCCGGCTGCACGGCGCGCTCGGGTCGGTGGTGCTCGGCTCACTGGCCGGGATGGCGTTCTCCGCCGCCGCGGTGGCGGCCCGGCCGCTCGCCTCGGCCGGGTCGGTGGAGGCGTTCGTCCGCGACCCGCTGCTCTACCTGCTGATCGTCCACTCGTTGATCGGTCAGCTGCTGCTCGGCCTGGCCATGCAGCGCGGGTCGACCACGGCGGCGGTGGCCGCGATGGACGCCGCCGGGGCGGTGCCCGCGGCGATCGTCGGCCTGCTGCTGCTCAACGACAAGATCTGGCCCGGCCGGGAGTGGCTGGCCGGGCTCGGCTTCCTGGTGACGCTCGCGGCTGTGGTCGGCCTGACCCGGTACGCCGAACCGCAGCACCACCACGCCGGCGCCCGCCAGAAGGCGATCGTGGGCACCGGGATGGTGCCGGTTCAGGCAGCCTCGACCGGCCCGCGTTCGGAGACGACCACCTCGACCGGTGGCGTCACCTCGACCGGCGTCGGCTCGATCGGGGTGGCCGGGCGGCGCCGCCCGATCACCCGCTCGTAGAGGCGCTCCAGCGCGGCGGCGGTCCGTTCCCAGGTGTAGCTGCACCGGACCCGGTCCACAGCGGCGTGGCCGTACGCGAACCGCCCGGCGTTGTCCGACAGCAGCCGGCGCAGCGTGACCCCGAGCGTGCGCACGTCACCCGGCGGCACCAGCTTGCCGGTCACCTCGTCCACCACCGCGTCCGCGATGCCGCCCATGGCGTAGCCGACCACCGGCACGCCGCAGGCCATCGCCTCCAGCGACACCCGCCCGGCCGACGCGTAGTGCGGCGTGCAGGCCACCACGTCGGCGGAGCGGTACCAGGTGGCCATCTGGTCGTGCGGCACCGCGCCGACCAGCTTCACCTGCTCCGCCACGCCCGCGCGTTCGGCCAGCTCGCGCAACCGGCGCGCCTCGGCGTGCCCGTCCAGCCGCTCGGCCGGCGGGCCGCCGGCGATCACCAGCTCCGCGTCGCCGACCAGCCGCATCGCCCGGATCAGATCGTCCTGGCCGTGCCCGGGCGCGAGCCCGCCGACGGACAGGATCCGGGGCCGCTGGTCGCGGGGCGCCGCCTCACCGTCGGGGTGGAACTGGCCGGTGTCCACCCCGGTCGGCACCATCGCCACCGACGTGCGTTGCAGGCCCATCCGGGTCAGCTCGTCGACCTCGTCGTTGGACTGCGCCACCGCGACGTCCACGGCCCGGGTCAGCGCCCGCTCCAGCGGGATGCGTTCCCCCGGCCCGCCGTACTCACGGCCGAGGTGACGCAGCTGCTCCACGCCGAGCGAGTGGAACGTCTGCACCACCGGGATGTCGGTGGCGCGTACCGCGTGGGCGGCGGCCAGCCCGCCGACCCAGTAGTGCCCGTGCACCACGTCGGGAGTCCAGTCCCCGGCCCACTGCCCGGCCAGCCAGCGGCCGTACTCGGCGACGAAGGGAACCAGCTCGGCGGTGGAGAGCACGTCGGGCGGGCCGACCGGGACACGTTCCACCCGGTAGCCGTCGAGTTCGGTCAGGGCGGGCTGGGTGGACGCGGCACGGCGCTCGTAGACGCGGACGTCATGGCCCCGGGCGGCGAGTTCCGCCGCCACGCGCGCAATGTGCTCCTGCGTCCCGACGGTGGGACCGTCGGTGGACGAGCCGGCGTGCGCGCATACAAGGCCGACGCGCATGGTGCACCTCCATGCGTTCTTAGCGAGCGGGGTCTCCGGTCAGAGCGTCCCATTAACCCAGGTCCGGTGCGCCCAAACCTGACAGATCGGGGTCACACCGGCAGTGGCGTCCCGCGGACGGGACAGCCGACCGAACCCGATCAGCGGCGAAAACGGTCGGCATGACCGCCGGGACCGGGGGTACCGACGAAGAATGCCGCTCACCCGCAGCCTCTCCGACGCCACTGTCGTCCTCACCGGCGCCTCCAGCGGTATCGGCGCGGCCACCGCGTACGCGCTTGCCCGCCGGGGCGCCGACGTGGTGCTGGCCGCCCGGACCGAGTCCGCGCTGCGCCGGGTCGCGGCGTACTGCCGGGAACTGGGTGGGCGGGCCCTGGTGGTGCCCACCGACGTGACCGACCCGGAGGCGGTGGAACGGCTGGCGGAGCGGGCGGTGGCCGAGTTCGGCCGGATCGACGCCTGGATCAACAACGCGGCAGTGGGCACCGTGGGACTGTTCGACGAGATCCCGGTGGCCGAGTTCCGCCGGGTGGTGGACGTGAACCTGCTCGGCGCCGTGTACGGGACGCGCGCCGCGCTGCCCTGGCTGGACGCGGCCGGTGGCGGGGTGCTGGTCAACAACGCCTCGGTGCTGGCCGAGGTGGCGATGCCGTACCAGTCGGCGTACAACGCCACGAAGCACGCGATCCGCGGGCTGGCCGACACGGTACGGCAGGAGCTGCGGGTGACCGGCCGGGGGAACATCTCGATCTGCACGGTGCTGCCCGCCACCATCGACACGCCGTTCTTCCGGCACGCGGCCAACCACTCCGGCCGGGAGCTGACCCCACCGCCGCCGGTGTACCCGCCGGAGATGGTCGCCGAGACGATCGTCAAGCTGCTGCGCCGGCCCCGGCGCGAGGCGTACGCGGGCGGCGCGGCCCGGCTGATCGGGCTCCAGTGGCGCCTCGCCCCGGCGCTGGCCGAGCGCGTGATGGGCTGGTACACGGCGCGCACCCAGTTCGGCCCCGGCGTACGCGCCGACTCCACCGGCGCCGTGTTCACGCCGGACTCGGCGGCGGAGCGGACCGACGGGTGGTCCGGCCGGCGCGGTCAGGTGCTGCGGCTGACGGCAGCGGTCGGGCTGGCCGCCGGCACCGCTGTCGGCACAGTGGCGGCGATCAGCCGCCGGACAAGGGGTGGACGGCCATGAGTCCCGTCGACGGGACCGGTGCGCGGACCCGGACCGACGTGCACAATGGGGCGATCATGCCGACGGATGCGCGTTGCCTGGTGGTGGCAGACGATTCCTCCCCGACGGTCCGGCTGACCGGGGTGCTCGACCGCTCCGAGGTGCAGGCCGTACGGGACGCGCTGCTCGTCCGGCTGTGGCAGCACCCCGGGTTGTTGCTGGTGGACCTGTCCGGAGTGCGGATCTCCGATCCGCTGGCGCGCGACGCGCTGGACGAGGTCTGCCGGGCGGTCGCCGACTGGCCCGCCGCCGAGCTGCTGTTCGATCCGGACGGGCCGCCGCCGGACGCCCCGCCGGAGCCGCTGGACGCCGAGCTGTCCCCGGTGGTCGAGGCGGCGCGCGAGGCACGGGTGCTGGTCGCGGGCGGGTGCGCCAGGTGGGGGCTGCCGGAGCTGATCGAACCGGCCTGCATCGCGGTCACCGAGATGGTCAACAACGTGGTGGCGCACGCCGTCACGCCGATGACGCTCCGGCTGGCGCCACGCGGCGGTGCGCTGCACCTGGCCGTCCGGGACCACTCGTCCGGGCGGCTCGCGTACGGCGGACCGGTGTCGGCGGACTCGGTGGGCGGGCGAGGGCTGCTGCTCATCGACACGGTGGCCCGGCGCTGGGGCAGCACGCCGCTGCCCGACGGCAAGGTGGTGTGGTGCGTGCTGTACGCCGAGGACGAGGCGGCGTACCGCAACTGACGAGACGGCGTTCCGCAACCGAGGTGCCCTTTCGCCCCGTTGCTCCCGATCCACCCGGCCGGTCGCGGTTAGGGCGGGGAGCGCAGTGGGTAGTTCCCGAGCATGCGCGACGACGAGTACCCCACCCCCGTGTCCGATCCCGAGGCGGAGGGTCTGCCCGACACCGCCGACGACGACTCCACCGCCAACGACGACGTGCTGACCGGCCGCGAGGCGGACGGCCCCGAGCCGGCCCAGCTCCCCGGTGACCGCACGCCGGTCGCCGTGGACCGGTTCGGCACCACGGCGGAGGAGCAGCTCGACGGCGAGTCGCTGGACTACAAGCTCCAGCGCGAGCAGTACGAGCGCCCCGCCGACGATCCGCTCGCCGGCCCGGTCGACCCGGACATCGCCGCCGAGGCGGACAGCGAGGAGGCCGCCGCGCAGGCCCAGCTCGACGCCGACGTGATCGACCCGGGCCCGGTCTCCGACCCGAACTCCCCGGTGTCGGTGTACGACCACGGCCAGCTGGGCACCGTCGCCGACCACCAGGTGGGCCGGCTGGTCGAACCGGACGAGGGCGCACACACCGACCAGGAGACCGACAACGTCGCCTACGACGCGGGCGCGGCCGGTGGCGGGGCCAGCGCGGAGGAGCTGGCGGTGCACGAGACGCGGCCACCGGACGCGCGCTGACCGCTCAGTCGTCCAGGCCCCGCTCGATGGCGTACCGGGTCAGCTCGACCCGGTTGTGCAACTGGAGCTTGCCCAGGGTGTTCTGCACGTGGTTCTGCACGGTGCGGTGGGACAGGCCCAGCCGGTCGGCGATCTGCTTGTAGGACAGCCCCTTGGCGACCAGACGCAGCACCTCGGTCTCCCGCTCGGTGAGCCGGGGTGCTTCGTCGTGCGGGGCTGGCGGCGCCGCGGCCAGCCGCCGGTACTCCCCCAGCACCAGCCCGGCCAGGCCGGGAGTGAACACCGGCTCACCGGCGGCGGTCCGGCGCACCGCGTCCAGGAACTCCGCCGGTGCGGCCGACTTGGTCAGGTAGCCGGTGGCGCCGGCCTTGACCGCGTCGAGCACGCCCTGCGGCTCGCCGCTGGCCGAGAGCATCAGCACCCGCACGTCGGGCAGCGCGGCGCGCAGCCCCCGGATCACCTCGACGCCGGAGATGTCCGGCAGCTGGAGGTCGAGCACGACCAGGTCGGGGCGGGCCGCCGCGGCCACCCGTACCGCCTGCCGCCCCTCCCCGCTGGTCGCCACCACCTGGTGGCCCGCCTCGGTGAGGTCTCGGGCCACGCCCTCGCGCCACATCGGGTGGTCGTCCACCACCATCACCCGGATGCTCATCCGCGGCTCCTCGGCACGACCAGCTCGATCTCGGTTCCGGCGCCGGGCGCGGACACGATCCGCACCTCGCCGCCCAGGTCCGCCACCCGGCCCCGGATGGACTGCGCCACCCCGAGCCGCCCCTGCGCGGCGGCCTCCGCCAGCCGTCCCTCCGGGATGCCGGGCCCCTCGTCGCGTACCGAGACGGTCACCGTCTCCTCCTCGTCCTCGATCAGCACCCAGGCCCGCCCGCCGGCGTGCCGGGCCACGTTGTCGAGCGCCGCGCCGACCGCCGCGCCCAGCTCACCGGCGGCCCGCGCCGGCAGCGGCACGGGTGTGGCGGGCGCGGACACCACGACGGTGGCCGAGGCGTACCTGTCGATCAGGTCGCGCAGGTCCTGCTCGCCACCGGCCGGATCCGGCGGCGCGCCCGCCCGGCCGATCAGCGCCCGCAGCGCCGCCTCCTGCTCGCCGGCCAGCCGGGCCAGCTCGGCCGCCTCGCCGTCCAGGTCCGCGCCGCGCCGCCGGACCAGCGCGAGCACCTGGAGCACCGAGTCGTGGATGTCGCGGGCCAGCCGTTCCCGCTCCCGGGTGGCCGCCTCCAGCTCCACCGCCCGCTGCAACCGCTCCTCCGCCTCCACCGCCAGCCGCGCCACGTGCCCGACCACCACGCCGGCCAGCAGCATGAGGATCGCCCCGGTCAGCGCGGACGGGCTGATCCGCTCCCGGGTGGCGAGGTCGGCGCCGCCGAGCACCAGCGCGGCCACCGTGCCGCGCCGCCGCCCGCCGGAGACCGCCCAGGCGAGCACCGGCCCGGCCAGCCAGGCGGCGGTCAGCATCGGCACCCCGGCGGCGAGCGCCGCGCGGCCCACCACCCAGGGCGTGACCAGGATGAGCGCCAGCACCATGCCGAGGTCGGCCAGGAGCAGGGGCCAGCGCCGCCCGGCCGGACGGCCGTAGCCGGCCGCCGTCACACCGCTCCACGCCAGCATCGCCAGCAGGACACCGCCCGCGGCGACCGGGTGCGCGTAGCGGTCCGCGTCGCGCAGCACGACCAGTCCGACGTACGCGAGCGCGGCGAAGCGGAACACCGCTATCGATCGCCAGAAGGGGCCCTCGAGGCCGGAGGACGACGGCATGTGGGCCACCCTGTCACAGCCGGTCCAGGGCACCCCGGGCGGTGCGGCCCGAGAAACCCTGACGTACGGTGGAAATGCCGCGAAAGTCGTTGAGAACCATCGTCGGGACGGGGTCATGACAGACGCAGAACTCCCCGCACCGCGTACGGTTGTGCCCATCGAACCTTCCCTCCTTCTCGCCACCGCCTTCGACCAGGCGCAGGTGACCGGGCTGCGGCACTCGGTCACCTCCCGCGCGCACGCGTCGGGCCTGTCCGGCCAACGGCTGGACGACTTCGTGCTGGCGGTCAACGAGCTGATCACCAACGCGGTCCGGCACGGCGGCGGGCAGGGCTGGCTACGGCTCTGGGAGCGGAACGGCGAACTGGTCTGCGAGGTCGCCGACCACGGGCCCGGGATCAGCGAACGGCGGCTGCGCGACCGCGAGCGGCCCGCCCCGGACACCGCCGGCGGCTGGGGCCTCTGGCTGGCCCGGGAGCTGAGCGACGCGATGGAGGTGGAGAGCGGCGACGCCGGCACGGTCGTCCGGATCACCGCCGCGCTCGCCACCCGCCAGCCCGTCACCGGTCCGATGGACGGCTGACCCGCCACCGTCAGGCGAACAGGGCGCTCACCGACTCCCCGTTGTGGATCCGCCGCATCGCCTCGGCCAGCGCCGGCGCCACCGACAGCACCTCCAGCTTCGGTACCCGCTTCTCCGCCGGGATCGGCACCGTGTTGGTGCAGACGATCTCCAGGACGCCGTCCTGCGCGCTCAGCCGCTCCAACGCCCCGCTGGAGAACAGGCCGTGCGTACAGGCCAGCCGGATCGAACGGACCCGCCGCTCGCGCAGGTGCGAGATCAGCTCGATGACCGTGCTGCCCTTGGCGATCTCGTCGTCCAGCACGATCACGTCCCGGTCCGCCACGTCACCGATGATCGTGCTGATCTGCACCCGGTCGTCGCTGTAGCGCTGCTTCGCGCCGGCCGCCACCGGCGTACCGAGCATCCGGGCGAACGCGGCGGCCTCCTTGGCGTTGCCCAGGTCCGGCGAGACCACCACCGCGTCGCTCAGGTCGTACCCCTTGAAGTGGGCGGCCAGCTCGCGCAGCGCGTGCAGGTGGTCCACCGGGACGCTGAAGAAGCCGTGCACCTGCGGCGAGTGCAGCGTCATGGCCAGCACCCGGTCCGCGCCGGCAGAGGTGAGCAGGTCGGCGACGAGCCGGCCGCCGATGGAGATGCGCGGCGCGTCCTTCTTGTCGGACCGCGCGTACGCGTAGTGCGGCAGCACCACGGTGATCCGGGCGGCCGACGCGCCCCGGGCGGCGTCGATCATGAGCAGCAGCTCGACCAGGTGCTCCTGCACCGGCGGCACCAGCGGCTGGATGAGGAAGACGTCGCGCTCCCGGCAGTTCGCCTGCAACTGCACCTCCAGGCAGTCGTTGGCGAACCGGGACACCCGCACCGGGTGCAGCGGGACGTGGAGGTGGGCGCAGATCTCGGCGGCGAGGTCGGGATGGGCCGACCCGCTGAACACGGCAATGTCACGCACGTCTGATGATCGTACGGGCCGCCGGAGGGAGACGATGGGCGCTCGCGGCGGGTACGGTGCTGCCGTGACCGCAGAGTTCGTCGCCGCCATCGACCAGGGCACCACGTCCTCGCGCTGCATCGTCTTCGACCGGGCCGGCGAGATCGTCGCCGTGGCCCAGCGCGAGCACCGGCAGATCTTCCCCCGCCCCGGATGGGTCGAGCACGACGCCGACGAGATCTGGACGAACGTCGAGCACGTGGTGCGGGAGGCGCTGGCGAGCGCCGACATCGGCACCGAGATGCTGGCCGCGGTGGGTATCACCAACCAGCGCGAGACCACTGTGGTGTGGGACCGGGAGACCGGCCGCCCGGTGGCAAACGCGATCGTCTGGCAGGACACCCGCACCGGCCCGCTGCTGCGCGAGCTGGCCGGGACGTACGACGAGGAGCGGCTGCGGGCCCGCACCGGCCTGACCCCGGCCACCTACTTCGCCGGCCCGAAGCTGCGCTGGCTGCTCGACCACGTCGACGGGCTGCGCGAGCGGGCCGAGCGCGGCGAGGTGCTGTTCGGCACCATGGACAGCTGGCTGATCTGGAAGCTGACCGGCCGGCACGTCACCGACGTGACCAATGCCAGCCGCACCATGCTGATGGACCTGGAGACGCTCGACTGGGCACCGGAGCTGCTCGACGCGCTGCGCATCCCGGCCGCCGTGCTGCCCGAGATCCGCAGTTCGGCCGAGGTGTACGGCACCGCCCAGGGAGTGCTGGCCGGGGTGCCGGTGGCGAGCGCGCTCGGCGACCAGCAGGCGGCGCTGTTCGGGCAGACCTGCTTCCAGCCCGGCGAGGCCAAGTGCACCTACGGCACCGGCAGCTTCCTGCTGCTCAACACCGGCGCCAGCCCGGTGCCGTCGCGGCACGGCCTGCTCACCACTGTGGCGTACCGGATCGAGGGCCAGCCCGCCGTGTACGCGCTGGAGGGCGCCATCGCGGTCACCGGCTCGCTGGTGCAGTGGCTGCGCGACAACCTCGGCCTGATCTCGAGCGCCCCGCAGGTCGAGGAGCTGGCCCGCACGGTCGACGACAACGGCGGCTGCTACGTGGTGCCGGCCTTCTCCGGCCTGTTCGCCCCGCACTGGCGCAGCGACGCCCGGGGCGTGATCGCCGGGCTGACCGGCTACATCACGAAGGGCCACCTGGCCCGCGCGGTGCTGGAGGCGTCCGCCTTCCAGACCCGGGAGGTGGTGGACGCGATGAACGCCGACTCCGACGTGGCGCTGCGCCGGCTGCGGGTCGACGGCGGGATGACCGGCAACGAGCTGCTCATGCAGTTCCTCGCCGACGTGCTGGACGTGCCGGTGGTGCGGTCCCGGATCACCGAGACGACGTGCCTCGGCGCCGCGTACGCCGCCGGCCTGGCCGTCGGGTTCTGGCCCGACCTGGCCACGCTGCGCGAGAAGTGGCGCTCGGACGCGCAGTGGGAGTCGACGATGGACCCGGCGCACCGGGAGCGGGAGCTGCGCCAGTGGCACAAGGCGGTGCAGCGCACGCTCGACTGGGCGGAGTGAGCGTCAGTCCCAGCGGTTGCCGGTGAGCTTCTCGTACACCTCGACGTAGCGGGCGCGGGTCGCCTCGATCACCTCGGCCGGCACCTCCGGCGCTGGCGGCTGCTTGTCCCAGCCGCCCGACGTGGCCCAGTCCCGCACGTACTGCTTGTCGTAGGAGAACTGGGCGCGGCCCGGCTGGTACGACTCGGCAGGCCAGAACCGGGACGAGTCGGAGGTGAGCACCTCGTCGCCGAGGACAAGCGTGCCGTCCGCCGCCCAGCCCAGCTCCAGCTTCGTGTCCGCGATCAGGATGCCCCGCTCGGCGGCGATCTCCGCGCCGCGCCGGTAGACGTCGATGGTGATCTGGCGCAGGCGCTCCGCGACCTCCGGCCCGACCTTGTCCACCACCTGCTCGTACGTGATCGGCTCGTCGTGCTCGCCCTTCGGCGCCTTGGTCGACGGCGTGAAGATCGGCTCGGGCAGGATCGACGCCTCGACCAGGCCGCGGGGCAGCGGCACCCCGGAGACCGAGCCGGTGCGCTGGTACTCGGCGAAGCCGCCGCCGGTCAGGTAGCCCCGGGCCACGCACTCGACCGGCACCATGTCCAGCCGCCGGCAGCGGATCGCCCGGCCGGCGAACTCCGCCGGCACGTCCGTAGCGGAGATCACATGGTTCGGCACCAGGTCGGACAGCTGCTCGAACCACCACAGCGACAGCGCGGTGAGCAGGCGGCCCTTGTCCGGGATCGGGGTCGGCAGCACCACGTCGTAGATGGAGACGCGGTCGGTGGCGACCAGGATCAGGTCCTCGCCGTCGGCGTAGACGTCCCGAACCTTGCCCGAGTGCAGAAGTTCCACGGCGCTAGTACACCATGGCCGGCTCGGGCCGCCCGGCGCGCCCACCCGGGCGTGCCCCGGCGTTGACACCCCGCCGGGGGCCGGTGAAATGATCCGGTGCACCCCACCTTCGGAGAGACCCGTGCGCGCTCCGCAGTCCGTACCCCGTCCCGGGCTCGACCGGCGACGGTTCCTCGGCGCGCTCACCGGGCTGCCGCTCGCCGCCGGCGCGCTGCCGCTGCTCACCGGGTGCAGCCCGGAGGAGGTGGCCGCCGACGACGGCCCGATCGAGCTCTCCGTGTTCTGGTGGGGCGGCGCCCGCCGGGCCGCGGCCACCGAACAGGCGCTGCGGCTGTACTCACAGCAGAACCCCCGGGTCAGCTTCCGGGTCACCTGGCAGGGGCTGGGCGGCTACTACGACCGGATCGCCACCCAGGCCACCGGCGGCAACCCGCCGGACCTGTTCCAGATCGACGACACAGTGCTCGCCGAGTACGCCGGCCGGGACATCCTGCTCGACCTGACCCGGTACGTGTCCGACGATCGGCTCGACCTGCGCGAGGTGCCGGAGCAGCTGGCCCGCTACGGCCGGGTGGACGAGCGCACGGTGGGCGTGCCGGCCGCGCAGACGAGCGCCGCGCTGGTGTTCAACCGCCGGTTGCTGCGCCGGCTGAGCCAGCCCGAGCCGCGTACCGGGATGTCCTGGAAGGAGTACGTGACCTGGGCCGCCCGCGTCACGCGCGCCTCCGGCAACCGGGTGGCCGGCACCATGGACGCCTCCGGCGACTACCGGGCGTTCTGGCTCTGGCTGCGCGGTCAGGGCAGCGAGCTGTACCAGGGGCGGCAGCTCGGCTTCAGCTCCGCCGAACTGCTCGCCTGGTTCGAGTTCTGGGAGGTGGCGCGTTTCGACCGGGCCACACCGAGCGCCGCGCTGGTCGAGCAGGCCGACAGCGGCGAGCTGGCCCGCCAGCTCGTCGTCACCGGGCACACCGCGGCCTCCTTCGCCTGGTCGCACCAGTTGCCCGAGCTGCAGAGCCTGACCGACGACGAGCTGGGCGCCGTCGCCTTCCCGGGCACGCCCGCCGCCCAGTGGCCGCGCGCGTCGATGTACTGGGCCGGTTTCCGGGGCACCCGCCACCCGGAGGCGGTGGTGGACGTGCTCGACTTCCTGACCACCAACGTCGCGGCCGGCCGGATGCTCGGCGTCGAGCGCGGCCTGAACGCCAGCAAGCAGGTGCGCTCGTTCGTCGCCGCGGAGGTCACCGGCCGGGCCGAGAAGCGCATGGCCGCGCTCGGCGCCGAGCTGGACGATCTTTCAGGGCCGTCGCCCGCGCCGCCGCCAAAGGGGCACGCCGAGGTGCGCACGCTGCTGATCGAGGCGGCCGAGAGCATCCGTGGCAAGCGGGCCGGTGCCCGCACCGCCACCTCCCGCTTCATGGCCCTGGCGAACGCCGCCCTCGCGCAGTGACCCACCCACCCCCCGCCCGCCGTGGACGGGGGGCGGAGGCGTCAGCGCGGAGGACGGTTGCGGCGGTTGCGCGTGAGCAGCACCACCAGCAGCACGATGCCGCCGACCACCACGAGGCAGCAGAGCAGGCCGAGGAACCCGAACCCGCCACGGGAGCGCCGGCGCGCCGCCTCCACCACGATCTCGCCGGTGCCCGACGACGCCCAGGCCGCGACCGGTACGAACACCGAGAGCACGACCGTACCGAGGACCGCGCCCAGGCGGCCCCACCACTTGTTCCATGCAGACATGCCCCCATCCTCGCCCAGACCCGCAACCGGGGCACGGCGGACGGCGAGGATGTCGCCGGACACGGCGAAGGGTCCCGGAGAGAACTCCGGGACCCTTCGTCACGAGTAGCGGGGACAGGATTTGAACCTGCGACCTCTGGGTTATGAGCCCAGCGAGCTACCGAGCTGCTCCACCCCGCGTCGGCTCACAAAGCTTATCGCACTCCGATCCTGGAGGTCAGCCGGGTCCCCGATCCCGGCCCCGTTCCGTTGCGGGCGCCCCGCAGGGCCGGCCGACCTCATCTCGACAACGCAGGCGAAACCGGGATGGAGTGCGTCAGCCTCCGCACGGGAGCGCGCCCTTCACCTTGCCGGGCGCGACCTTGAAGGTGGAGAGGACCGTGATCCCCGGAGGCAGCCTGGTGATCCCTTCCTGCCGCCACTCCTCCCGGCGGTCGTAGAGGCCCTGCACGACGTCCTTGGGTCCGGTGGCGAACTGGAAGGTCCTGCCGAGCGTCACAGACTGAGGGAAACCACCGAGATCGTCGAAGTACTCCCATTCCCCGCCGCCCGTCTCGAAATCGACAGGTTGATTGAGCAGGAACCGGCCCGGTGCCGGCGGCTTTCCCTCCGTGGTGCAGGTGTTCCGGGCGGCCTGGATCATGAGGAAGAGGTTTCTGCGTTCCTCAACCGGGCCGATGACCTGGCCCTCCAGAGTGAACGGGCCGGTGATGGGCACATTGCCGTTGTTTATCCGCGTCGGGCAGAAGACCAGGTTGCCGGCCTTCTCTGGATTGGCCCTGGCCAGACCGGACGACACGGTCCACTTGCATGCCGCCGTCGGCTCGGAGACGCTCGACGGGCTGGGCTCGGTGCTGCTCGACGCGTTGAGCGCGGGACTGCTCGACGGAGTGCGCTCAGGCGACGCCTGGATCGGAAAGACGACTGTCGCCACTTGAGCGAAGGCCGCAGCCGTGGCGAGGAGGCCGGCGACCAACGCCAAGATCGCAATCCGCTCCCGATGATGACGAGTCCGGATCCAGACACCGATCAGGACCGCACCCGCCGCTGCCGTCCCGACAACGAACGAAATCTCAAGCATGCCCATCTTTCAATTATCTAACTCACCTACCACCGCAGCCATCCCCGCGAATGGGGCGCCGACTCTTCACTCCGCTGTTCCACCTGAATGGCTGTTCTTTCACAGCTGAAGTGCGACGCCGAATGCGCGGAGGTTCCGTCGCGGGAGGCCATGATGACTGTGGTCCGAGCCGAACACTGGGTGAGCCGGAGCCAGGGCCGGAAACGGCGAAAGGCCCCGGAGAAATCCGGGGCCTTTCGTCACGAGTAGCGGGGACAGGATTTGAACCTGCGACCTCTGGGTTATGAGCCCAGCGAGCTACCGAGCTGCTCCACCCCGCGTCGGCTCGACAACCGTAGCGCACCGACCCGGGGAGGCGCAAAACGGGTGGTCAGTCCAGCCACCGCCGGATCGCCTCGACCGCCCGGCGGCTGTCCGCGTCGAACTGGGCGCGCTGGGTCGAGGTGCTCTCACCGACTCGTCGCCGTACCCGGTGTCGGGCAGCAGACGCTGCCGCACCGTCGCCGGCGGCGTGCCCCGGGTGGGCTGCTCGGGGCACGCCCGTACCGCCGGCGCGGCGGGGTGCGGGGTTGCGGCCGGGGAGTCCGCTTGACGACGCAGAGCCCGTGGTCCGGGTGACCGTTGCGGTCCCGGACCACGGGCTCGTGGTGTCAGCTCGGCGTCAGCCGCCAGGTGTCGGCGCGGGCGACGTCGGCGCCGGTGGCGAGACGCTGCCCGACGGCGCCGGGTTGCCCGAGCCGCCGGCCGCGGCCTGGGCCTGCTGGAACGCGCTCATCGCCTCGTCCAGCGCCTTCAGCGCCCGCCCGTACCGCTCGAAGTCGCCGGACGTCTGCGCGGCCTTGACCTCGGCGATCGCGGTCTGCACCCGGGCTGCGGCCTGGGCCAGCTCTCCGCTCACCGGCGGCGTGTTGTTGTCGCCTGCGGTCGGCGACGGCGTGGGATTGTCCGGCGTGGGGTTGTCGTCGGTGGCGGGCGGCGGGTTGTTGTTCGGGGCCCGCTTGCCCTGCTCGACGAGCTGCTTGATGCCGTCGGCGAGGTTGTTGGCGAGCACCACGTACGAGCCGCCGTCACCGTAGGAGAGCAGCACCTTCTGCAACAGCGGGTACGCGTCCTGGCTGCTGCTCTTCACGTAGACCGGCTCGACGTAGAGCATGCCGTCGGCGAACGGCAGTGAGAGCAGGTTGCCGTACTGCACCTGCGCCTGGTTGGAGGAGAGCAGGTTGAGCTGCTGCCGGATGTCGCCGTTGTTAGTCATCTGCTGGTGCACCTGCGTCGGCCCGGAGATCCGGGTCTGGTCCGGCAGCTCCAGCACCTCCAGCTTCGGCTGCCCGTCGACGTACGACCCGGAGACCAGCGCGGCGAGGTTCTGCCGCCCGTTCGGGGTGACCGCGGAGGTCAGCTGGAAGCGTGGCCCGTCCTGCCCGGGGAACTGGGTGAACAGGTAGTACGGCGGCTGCTTCTGCCCGCTGTCCGGCGCGTCCGGCACGTTCGGCACCTGCCAGAAGTCCTGGCCGGAGTAGAAGTCGCCGGGGTCGGTGACGTGGAACTTGGTCAGCAGGTTGCGCTGCACCTTGAACAGGTCGGCCGGGTAGCGGAAGTGCTCGGCCAGCTCGGCCGGGATGTCGCCCTTGGGCAGCACCAGGTCGCCGCCGAACGCCTTGTTCCACGCCTTGAGCACCGGGTCGGTGTCGTCGTACGAGTAGAGCTTGACGGTGCCGTCGTACGCGTCGACTGTCGCCTTCACCGAGTTGCGGATGTAGTTGACGTTCTCCCGGGCGAGCTGGAACGTGCCCCGGCCGGTCAGCTCGTCGGTCGTCTCGGCCTGGAGGTTGACCCGCTCGGCGTACGGGTAGGTCGCCGCCGTGGTGTAGCCGTCGATGATCCACAGCACGCGGTCGTTCACCACCGCCGGGTACGGGTCGCCGTCGAGCGTGAGGAACGGCGCGACCTTCTCCACCCGGTCGCGCGGGTTACGCACGTACAGCAGCTTCGAGTTCTCGTTGACCGCCTCGGAGAGCAGGAAGTTCGACTCCTGCTCCTTGATCGCGTAGAGCAGCCGGCGCGGGAACGAGCCGATCTCGACGCCGCCCTCACCGGTGTAGGTGTAGTACTGCTCACCGCCGGTGGAGGTGGGCCGGTCGAACTCGACGTTGCGGTCGCCGTTCTGCCCGACGATCGCGTAGTCACCCGCCTCCATCCGCTCGCCGTAGTAGATCCGCGGCTGCTGGGCCGGGATCTCCTCGGTCGGCGAGGAGCACGCCTCCTGCGCCTTCTCGCCGAGGTAGCCGGAGACGAAGTACGGCTGACCGCCGCAGACCACCTGGTTCGCCGGGGCGGCCACCAGGCCGTACCCGTGGGTGTAGACGGTGTGGCGGTTGATCCAGTTGCTCTGCTGGTCGGTCAGCTCGCCGTAGTTGATCTCACGGACGCCGACCACGTAGTCGGAGGTCTTGTCCTTGACCGAGTACCTGTCGATGTCCAGCTTCGAGCCGAAGTCGTAGAAGCCGCGGACCTGCTGGAGCTGCGTGTACGTCTCGGAGACCAGCTGCGGGTCGAGCAGCCGGATGTTCGACACCACCGAGGTGTCGGTGGCGAGGCTGGCGGGTGGAACGAGGTTGCTGGCCGCGTACGGTGTGGTCTTCGTGCCGTCGAGACCGAACGCGGACCTGGTGGCCTTGATGCTGCGTTCGATGTACGGCGCCTCCTTGTCCCGGGCGCTCGGCTTGACCTCGAAGGTCTGCACGGCCCACGGGTAGATGCCGCCGATCGCCACCGCGGAGACGCCCAGCAGGGCGAGCGAGATGCCCGGCCAGACCAGGTTCCGCATGACCGCGTTGGAGAACACGATGATCGCCAGCGCCACCAGGACGGAGATCCAGGCGAGGATCTCCTTCGCCGGGAGCAGCGCGTTCACGTCGGCGTAGCCGGCGCCGTAGAGCTTGGCGCCCTCGTTGTACTCCAGCAGCATGGCCCGCCGGTCGAGCACGTACGCGACGGCCTTGAGCAGCACGAACACGGCGACCAGCGTGCTGAGGTGGGCGCGGGCGGCGTTCGTCATCCGGTCGCCGACGCCCTGGAGGCGCACGCCGCCGAAGATGTAGTGCACAGCGAGCGCGCCGAGCAGCGACAGCACCACGGCGGTGAAGCCGACGCCGAGCACGTAACGCCAGAACGGGAGCTGGAAGACGTAGAAGCCGACGTCGACGCCGAACTCCGGGTCCTTCACGCCGAAGTCGCCGCCGTTGCGGAACAGCAGCCACTGGCCCCAGCGGCTCTGCGCGGACAGGCCGGCGAACAGCCCGACGACGGCGGCGGCGAGCGCGATCCAGGTGCCGAGCCGCGGGCTCAGCAGCATCCGGTAGCGCTCCAGGGTGGCCTGCTCGGCCGAGTGCGGACGCATCTTGGGCCGCAGCCGGTGGGCCAGCCAGAGGTTGCCGCCGACGAGCAGCGCCATGCCGGCGCCGACC
This sequence comes from Micromonospora sp. C28ISP2-4, assembly GCF_030519385.1. Classification (NCBI taxonomy): domain Bacteria; kingdom Bacillati; phylum Actinomycetota; class Actinomycetes; order Micromonosporales; family Micromonosporaceae; genus Micromonospora; species Micromonospora sp. C28ISP2-4. The sequence goes on from NZ_JAUMKG010000002.1 coordinate 382,525, forward strand.
ACCAGGAACAGCAGCAGGCGGGTGGCGAGCACGCCGGTGAAGACCTGGGTGTAGCGGACCTCGTCGAACCAGAGCCAGTCGGTCCAGGCGTTGACGCCCCACCCGAGGAGGGTGAACAAGATGAACACCCCGATCAGGACACCGATGGTGACGCGTCCGCGCCGGCTCATCCTCGGTAAGGGACTGCTACGCATGACCACTGTTGGCTCCGCACGCTCGATGTGATCGGCTCCGACCAGGCACCAAGAGTACGGGGTGTTCCTGAGCACGTCGGGTCAAGGTCACGTCACGATCCGCCCGCCGGCCGCCGCCCGGCCCGCCTCAGCAGCGCGTCGGCTGTCCCCCGGCGCGCAGCGTCTCGAGTGCCTTCAATGCCTCACCCAGCGTGGCGACCTTCAGCAGCGGCAGTCCCGGCTGCGGGTTGCGGACCGCCTCGGCGCAGTTGTCGGCGGGGACCAGGAACGCCTTCGCGCCCGCGTCCTTGGCGCCGACCAGCTTCTGCGCGATGCCGCCGATCGGTCCGACGCGGCCCTCGTCGTCGATGGTGCCGGTGCCGGCGATGATCTTCCCGCCGGTGAGGTCGGCCGGCTCCAGCTTGTCGATGATGCCGAGCGAGAACATCAGCCCGGCGCTCGGCCCGCCGATGTCACCCAGGTCGATCTTGAGGGTGAACGGGTGCGGCTGCTGCTGGTCGATCTCCACGCCGATGCGCGGCCGGCCGTCCTGCTCACGGCTGGTCACAGTGGCCGTCCCCGGGGCGTCGCCCCGGGTGTAGCCGATCTTCAACGCGGTGCCCGCCGGCTTCGCCCGGACCAGCTCGGTGAGCTTGGCCGCGCTCGTCACCGGCACCCCGTCGACCGAGGTGACCACGTCGTCGGGCCGCAGCACGCCGACCGACGGGCCGCCCGGCGTGACCGCCTTGACCAGCACCTTGATCGGGTAGCCCAGCTCGCGCAGCGCCGCCGTCTCGGCGCTGGTCTGCGAGTTCTGGAAATCTTCCGCGTTGCGCTTCTCGACCTCCTCCTGCGACTCCCCCGGCGGGTAGACCAGTTCCCGCGGCACCACCGCCTCGTCCGAGGAGAACCAGCCGGCCAGCGCCGACCGCAGCCGCACCGTCGGCTGCACACCGACAGTGGTGAGCCGCAGCTGACCGGCGGAGGTGGACGTCGCGCGACCGGTCACCTGGATGACCTCCTTGCCGTCCTCGCTGCCCAGCGTGTTCACCGTCGGACCGGGGCCGAGCACCACGTACGGCAGCGGGACGCTCAGCACGCCGACGCTGAGCAGGGCGGTGAGCAGGGCACCGAGCAGGACGGTCACGCCGCGACGTCTCATGGGCCAGAGCGTACCGATCCGCACCCGGCCGTCCGGCGCGGTGACCGGCGGACTTCGCCCTCAGCGCAACGCCGAGTGGCACGACCTGCGGCGGGGCCCGCGTACCGTAGAGGTCGTGCCTGATATTCCGTTCGGCTTCGCGCTCCCGGGTGGTCAACCACCGGACCCCAACGATCCCGCGGCGATGCAGCAGTTCATGTCGCAGTTGCAGCACCTGCTCTCGGCGCCGGGCAGCGGGCCGGTCAACTGGGACCTGGCCCGGCAGGTAGCCGCCAGTCAGCTCGCCGCCGCCGGCGACCCCGCGGTGTCGCCGTTCGAACGCAACGCGGTCGAGGAGGCGCTACGCATCGCCGACCTCTGGCTGGAGCCGGCGACCTCGTGGCCCTCCGGCATCCGCACCTCGGTCGCCTGGAACCGCAACGAGTGGATCTTCAAGACGCTCGACGTGTGGCGCAAGCTCTGCGACCCGGTGGCCAGCCGGATGGTCGGCGCGATGGGCGACCTGGTGCCGCCGGAGGCCCGCGCCCAGCTCGGCCCGATGCAGTCGATGGTCGCCACGCTCGGCGGCGCCCTCTTCGGCGGCCAGCTCGGCCAGGCGCTCGGCTCGCTCGCCGCCGAGGTGCTCTCCGCCGGTGACATCGGCCTGCCGCTCGGCCCCGCCGGGACCGCCGCGCTCGTCCCCGCCAACATCAAGGTGTACGGCGAGGGCCTGGAGCTGCCCGAGGACGAGGTACGCCTCTACGTGGCCCTGCGCGAGGCCGCCCACCAGCGGCTGTTCCAGCACGTGCCGTGGCTGCGCGGGCACGTGCTGACGGCGGTGGAGAACTACGCCGCGGGCATCCGCGTCAACCGGGAGGCGATCGAGGAGGCGATGGGCCGGGTCGACCCGACCGACCCGGAGTCGATGCAGGCGATCGCGCTGGAGGGCATCTTCACGCCCGAGGACACGCCCGCGCAGAAGGCGTCGCTGGCCCGGCTGGAGACAGTGCTCGCGCTGGTCGAGGGCTGGGTGTGCCACGTCGTCGACAGCGCCGCCGGTGACCGGCTGCCCAACGTGGTACGCCTCGGCGAGGCGTTCCGCCGCCGCCGCGCCGCGGGTGGCCCGGCCGAGCAGACGTTCGCCGCGCTCGTCGGCCTCGAACTGCGGCCCCGCCGGCTGCGTGAGGCGACGGTGCTGTGGGCGGCGCTGACCGAGCACCGCGGCATCGCCGGCCGGGACGCGGTCTGGGGCCACCCGGACCTGCTGCCCTCCGACGACGACTTCGCGGCACCGGAGGCGTTCGCCACGACCAGCACCGATCTCGACGACGAGCTGGCGAACTTCGACTTCTCCGCCCCGGGTGCCCCGGAGGAGAAGTCCCCGGGCGAGGACGACGACAAGCGCTGACGCGAACGCGACGGCCCTGCCCCGTTCCCGCCGCCGATCTTGCAGTTGCGGCCCTAGGGATGTCCTGAAAGCGACTTTTTGTCGGGCACCATAGTGCAAGATCGGCGGGCCGGGTCCGGGGGTCCGCCCCTCGGCGGGCCGGGGTCAGACGGGGCGGCCGGACAGCAGGGCCCGGGTGGCCTCCCAGCCCTCGACGGCCTGATCGAGGGCGGCCAGGTCGGCCGGGCCGCGCATCCGGTGCCAGCCGGCGGTGACCGCCACGTCCCCGGGGCTCGGCGCCGCCCGCCGCACCTCGGCCGGCTCGGTCGTGTCCAGATCCAGCCCGGGCAGCCACGCCGGTACGGGCAGCCGCGCCGCCACCCCCAGCAGGCCGGTTCCGCCTCCCTCGACCGGAGCGACCGCCACGGGCCGGGTGGTGAGCGGCCGGAGCAGCTTGCCGAGCGTCAGCCCGGGCAGGTCCGGCGCGTCCGCCACCACCACCGCCACCTGGTCGTAGCCGGTCGCCCGGTCGTCGGTGCCCGCGGCCCGGCCCTGAGCGGACGCGCCTGCGGGTTCATGCCCGGCCGACTCCCCGGCGAGCGCCGCGAACACCGCGTTCGGCGTCGGCTCGGTCACCTCGTACACCTGGGTGCCGGGCCAGACCACCGCGTCGGCCAGCCACCGGTCCCGGGCCGTGACCGCGACGGCGGTCTCCACCTCGTTCAGCGTGGCGAGCAGGTCCACCACGTCCTCGGCGAGCGCGGTACGCCATCGCGCCGGGTCGATTCCGGGCGGCGACCAGGTCACCGAGCCGAGCAGCGCCACCACCACACGTCGCGACATTCGCCGACCTTAACCCCACCCCCGCGCGGGACCCACGCGCGATCATGAGGTTGGCGGTGACGAAACGGACGAGACGCCGGGTCAACCTCATGATCGATCGGCAGGAGGCGCGGCGCCGGGGTCAGGGGATGGCGGCGGTGGCGGCCACGCCCTCCAGGTAGCCGCGGGCGCGTTCCGACCTCGGGTAGCGGGCGACCAGGGCCCAGAACTCGGCGTTGTGGCTGGGCACGATGAGGTGCGCCAGTTCGTGCAGCAGCACGTAGTCGATCACCCAGTCGGGCATGTCCTGGACCCGGTGCGAGATCCGGATGGTGCGGTCGGCGGGCGTGCAGGAGCCCCAGCGGCCGTTCTGGTTGGTCACCCAGCGGACGCTCGCGGGCGCGGCGGCCGATCCGTATTCGGTCAGGTAGAGGTCGATCAGGCGGGTGGCACGGGCGAGCAGTTCGGCGTCCGAGCGGGCCAGCCTGCCCTCCCGGGCGGCGAGCCGGGCGAGCATCCGGTCGACCCACTCGCTCTCCTCGGCCCGGGAGAACTGGTCGGGGATGAGCACGACGACGCGCTCCCCGTCCCGGTACGCGGACACCGTGCGCCGCCGGCGCTGGCTGCGCCGTACCTCGACGACGGGCTTCCGCGTCACGGTCATTACCGGTCCGCGCAGCCTCGGTTGACTGTCACGATGGAAAGCTAATGCGTACTGACCAGGACTCCGCAAGAGTCAACACGACGACACGCGCCCGGAAAGTGGCGGTTGGTTGTCAGGAGTCCGGAAAAAATTCTTTGCGACGGTAGCTGACCATCACCTGACCGGCCCTCTTCACGTTAAGTGATCTACGACGGGTGACAGCCGGCGGGGTCACGCGAAGCGGATCTGGGTGCATTCACCCGGCGTGTCCGCGCGAAACTGACTTATCCGACGTTACTCGGCATGCACACTCTCGACGTCGACTTGCTCACAGAGTCGGCGTACAGCTGACATGGAACCGCCCAGACCTGGGTAGGGTCCGCCAACCACGGTCAGGTGACTGACCGCGGAGAACCCCCCGGCGCCGGGCCACGCGTGGGCCGCCGCAGGGAGACCCGCCGGGACACCTCCGGCGGACGAGACGAGGAGGCTACCGTGGCCGACCAGGCCCAGACCTACAACGGTTACTGCGTGAAGTGCAAGGAGAAGCGGGACTTCGAGGGGCACGTGGAGGTCTCGAAGACCGGCATGAACATGGCCAAGGGCAAGTGCCCGGTGTGCGGCACAACAGTGAACCGCATCCTGGGCAAGGCCAAGGTCTGACCCGTACGGCAGACACGGGGGAGGACGGCCGGCGGCCGCCCTCCCCCGTCGTGTAGCCGACAGAGTTACCGGCTAGTTGTGGAAAACCGGCGAGATCCTGTGGACAACACTGGCCACGGCTCGCCGCACCTGTGGACAACGAGCGACGGAGCGCGTGGAGACGGTCACGATCAGTGGCGTGACCGATCCGACGCCACTCGTCCGTCCCGTCCTGCTGCCCGGCCTGACCCGGCTCTGGCGCGACCGGCACACGCTCCAGCTCGGCGAACCGCCCGGCCGCGCGGTGCTGCTGGAGATGTCCTCGCCGGGGACGGCCCGCCTGCTCGACCTGCTCGACGGCACCCGCAGCGAACGCGCCGTGCTGGCCGGGGCGGGCGCCGCCCGGGTCCCGCCCGACGAGGCACGCGCCCTGCTCGACACGCTCCGGGACGCCGGGCTGGTGGTGCCGGCGCAGGCCCTGCTCCCCCGTGACCTCGCCGGAGCGGTCCGCGCCCGGCTGGCCGCCGAGGCCGGCGCGCTGGCGCTCGCGTCCCCCGACCTGCCCGGCACACCGGCCCGGCTGCTGCGCCGCCGCCGTGCCGCCCGGGTGCTGGTCACCGGTACGGGACGACTCGGCGCGGCGGTCGCCGTCGCGCTGGCCCAGGCCGGGGTCGGGCACGTCGTACCCGATCTGGCAGGTCCGGTCGGCGCGGGTGACCTGATCGGGACCGGCCTGACCGCCGCGGAGCTGGGCCGGCCGCTGGCCCCGGCGGTACGCGCGGCGCTGCAGCGGTGCGCGCCCGGAACGGTCACCGGCCCGTCTCGGGCCAGCCGGCCGGATCTGGTGGTGCAGCTCGGGGTGGACCGTCCGGCCGAGCTGCTCGCCACCGGGTACGCCCGCCGGCGTCAGCCCCACCTGCTGCTCGACCTGCGCGGCGGCGTACCGGTGGTCGGTCCGCTGGTCCGCCCGCCGGTCGGTCCCTGTCTGCGCTGCCTCGACCTGCACCGCGGCGACCGGGATCCGGACTGGCCCGCGCTCGCCGCCCAGCTCGCCGCCGACCGGGGCGAGCGGGCCTGCACCGCCGCCACCGGGCTCGCCGCGGCGGCCTTCGCGACGGCCGAGGTGCTGGCCCAGCTCGACGGCGCCCAGCCGGAGACGCTCGGCGGCGCGGTGGAGATCCGCGGACCGGGCCGGGTCCGCTACCGACGGTGGCCGCCACACCCCTCCTGCGGCTGCTGCCGGCGTCGCCCGATCCGGTCGGCCCCGACCGCTACCGGCCGCACGGCAGCAGCGGAGGCCCCGAGTCGGTAACAATGGCCGGGTGACCGACATCCCGCGCCGGGCCGTGTCCCGCACCGCCAAACTCGCCGCCCTGCCGCTCGGGTTCGCCGGTCGAACCGTGCTCGGCATGGGCAAGCGGGTGACCGGCCTCGCGTCCGACGTCATCTCCGCCGAGATCCAGCAGCGCACCGCCGAGCAGTTGTTCAGCGTGCTCGGGCAGCTCAAGGGCGGGGCGATGAAGTTCGGCCAGGCCCTGTCGGTGTTCGAGGCGGCGCTGCCCGAGGAGGTCGCCGCGCCGTACCGGCAGGCGCTGACCAAACTCCAGGAGGCCGCCCCGCCGCTGCCGGCTGCGACAGTGCACAAGGTGCTCGCCGAGCAGCTCGGCCCGGACTGGCGCGACCGGTTCGTCGAGTTCGACGACACCCCGGCCGCCGCGGCGAGCATCGGCCAGGTGCACCGGGCGGTCTGGCGCGACCCGGGGTACGGGCCGAACGGAGGCCCGCAGCACCGGGACGTGGCCGTGAAGATCCAGTACCCGGGTGCGGGTGACGCGCTGCTGGCCGACCTCAAGCAGCTCTCCCGGCTCGGCGGCATGTTCCGGGCCATCCAGCCGGGGCTGGACGTGAAGCCGCTCCTGGCCGAGCTGCGCGAGCGCATCACCGAGGAGCTGGACTACGAACTGGAGGCGGAGTCGCAGCGGGCGTTCGCCGCCGCGTACGCCGACGACCCGGACATCTTCATCCCGGAGGTGCTCGACGCCGCGCCGCGGGTGCTGATCACCGAGTGGGTGGAGGGCATCCCGCTGTCCCAGATCATCCGGGAGGGCACCGAGGAGCAGCGGGACGAGGCCGGCCGGCTGATGGCCGAGCTGCACCTGTCCGCGCCGGAGCGGGCCGGGCTGCTGCACGCCGACCCGCACCCGGGCAACTTCCGGCTGCTGCCGGACGGCCGGCTCGGTGTGATCGACTTCGGGGCGGTGGCCCGGATGCCGCAGGGCACGCCCGAGCCGATCGGCCGGATCGCGGCGCTGGCGCTGCGCGGCGACGCCGACGCGGTGGTGGAGGGGCTGCGCGCCGAGGGCTTCGTCAGCCGCACCGAGTCGATCGACGCCCCGGCGGTGCTCGACTTCCTGCGTCCCATGCTGGAGCCGATCGCCGCTGACGAGTTCCGCTTCACCCGGGCCTGGCTGCGCGGGGAGGCGACCCGGCTGGCCAGTCCCCGCTCCCCCGCCTACCAGCTCAGCCGGCAGCTCAACCTGCCCCCGTCGTACCTGATGATCCACCGGGTCACGCTGGGGTCGATCGGGGTGCTCTGCCAGTTGGAGGCGAAGGCGTCCTACCGGTCGATCCTGGAACGCTGGCTGCCCGGCTTCGCGCCGGTGTCCTGAGCGCGGGCCGGAAGCGAGCCGGCGACGAGCACGGCGAAGGGGCGGTGACCTGTCGGTCACCGCCCCTTCCTCACGCGATCGTTCTACAGAACGCCCAGGTCGCGGGCCGACTGGCTGCGACCCCGCATGGCGACGGTACGGGCGGAACGGGTTGCCTCAGTGCTCGTGGTGTTGCGACCGGCCTGAGGCCGGCGCATTCGGGCCCTGGACAACGCTTCGTGGAGTAGTTGCATCTCGAATCCGTTCGGCAGGTTCAGCATCAGAATTTCTCTCTCAGGTCGGCCGGTGGAGGGACACCGGCATCGGTCGGTTTCGGAACGTAGGTGTGTCAGGCTGCCAGCCGGACGGAGCTACGCGACTCGGACAGCCCGCTGGCCGCCAGTCGCGCCTCCGCCTCGACCCGGAGCTGCGCGTCTCGGGCGAGGTCCTCCTTGCGCGGACGGCCACGGGGCCGCTTGCGCGGGACGACCGCGCCACGCTCGAAGATCTCGCCGCCCCAGACGCCCCAGGGCTCGGCTCGCTCCACCGCCCCGGCCAGGCACTCGACGCGCAGCGGGCAGTCCCCGCAGAGCGACTTGGCCAGCTCGAGCTCGGCGGGCGAGTCGGAGAACCACAGGTCGGGGTCGAACTTCCGGCAGGGCAGGTTCGCCTCCACGTCGACGCTCACGTCGAGGGGGGCCAACGCCAGACTCATCCTCCGGTCACCTCTCTCTCACTTCGATCTCGTGGATCGCATTCCGACGTACTTCGGCGGGACAAAAAACTGAGGCCGCGGATCCCGGTATGCGGGTTCCGCGGCCTCGAGGTGAGCCGGTGGTCTGATGGATCAGACCGGTCTACCTCGAGGTGGAACACCGCGGACATCCGTGCGCTTCTTGGCGCCATCGATGCCCTTGCCCGCGAAGCCACTGGTCCCCTCGACTCCGGCGATCGGCGCAACGGTCAGGTTCAGCTCGGCCTGAACCGGGACCTGGTGCACCTGCGGAGCCGACGGTCGAGCGGCGAGGGCCACCCGGACAGCCGACAGCGGAGCGACGGCAGACGGCATCGCCGCAAGACGCTCATAGGTGAAGATCTTCATTGGTGCCACCTCCCTGACTCTCCTCGTGCCGACCGTGGACTCATCCCCTTTGAGCAGCCAGAACGGCGCCGCTCGCGAGGTGTGTCATGAGGCTATTCCTCGCCCTCGGGCGAGGGCAAACGATTTACGGCTACTTTTCAGAAGTTTTCTGTGGGCAGACGTCGTCCACCGGGGCGCCCGCCACCAGGGCGAGCACCGTATCCCCATAAAGACCGACTTTTCGGGGCCCGATCCCGGCGATCGCCACCAGTTCCTCGGTGCGCCCGGGTTTCCGCTCGGCCAGCGCGGTGAGCGTGGCGTCGGTGAACACCACGTACGCCGGCACCTTCTGCGCGCCCGCCACCCGCTGCCGCCACTCGCGCAGCCGCTCGTACAGCTCCTCGTCGATGTCCGACGGGCAGGTCGGACAGCGGCCCAGTTTGCGGTCCGCGCCGGCGAGCAGCGTGGCGCCGCAGATCCGGCACGAGACCACCTGCGGCCGGCGCCGCTCGGCCCGCCGCGCCGGCCCGGTGCCGCCGGCTCGCTCACCGCCGCCGGACCGGTCGAGCTGGGGTAGGAACCGCGACGGCCGCCGGGCCCGCCCGCCCGGCGAGCGCGCGGTGGCGTACGACAGCCACAGCCACTCCCGGGCCCGGGTGATCCCGACGTAGAGCAGCCGCCGTTCCTCCTCGACCTGCTCCATGGTCTTCGCGTACGTGGTGGGCAGCGTGCCCTCGGCCAGCCCGACCAGGAACACCGCGTCCCACTCAAGCCCCTTCGCCGAGTGCAGCGACGCGAGCGTCACCCCCTCGACTGTGGGCACGTGCTGATGGGCGGCCCGCCGGGCGAGTTCCTCGGTGAACCCGGTCAGACCCGGTTCCGCCTCGGGCTGCGCCGCGTACTCCTCGGCGAGCTGGACCAGCGCGGCGAGCGCCTCCCACCGCTCGCGGGCGGCACCGCCCGGCGGGGGCGCGTCGGGCGCCCAGCCGACGGCGGTGAGCGCCTCGACCACGGCGGCCGGCAGCGGGGTGCCCGCGTCGGCCGACCGGGTGGCGGCGCGCAGGGCGATCATCGCCTGGCGCACCTCGGGCCGTTCGAAGAACCGCTCGGCGCCCTGGAGCACGTACGGCACGCCGGCCTCGGAGAGCGCCTTCTCGTACGCCTCGGACTGCGCGTTGGTGCGGAACAGCACCGCGATCTCCCGCGCCGGGGTGCCACCCGCCACCAGCGCCCGGCAGCGGGCGGCGACCGCGTTCGCCTCGGCCGGCTCGTCGGTGAAGATCCGCAGCTCCGGCTCCGGGCCGGGCCGGCGCTGGCCGTGCAACTCCAGCCGCAGCCGCGCCTCGGTGCCCCGGGCCTGCGAGATCACCGCGTTGGCGAGCCCGACCACCTGCGGTGTGGAGCGGTAGTCGCGGACCAGCCGGACCACTGTCGCGCCCCGGTGCAGGCGCGGGAAGTCGACCAGGTACGACGAGGTGGCGCCGGTGAACGAGTAGATCGTCTGGCTGGCGTCGCCGACCACCGTCAGGTCGTCCCGGCCGCCCAGCCACGCCTCCAGCAGCCGCTGCTGGAGCGGGTTGACGTCCTGGTACTCGTCGACCACGAAGTGCCGGTACTGGTTGCGGACCTGCTCGGCCACGTCCGGGTGCTCCTCGATGCCCCAGACCGCGGCGCGCAGCATGTCCTCGAAGTCGATCACCCCGTTGCCGCGCTTGAGCCGCTCGTACGCGTCGAACACGTCGGCGACCCGGGCCGGCTCGTACGGCGTCTCGCGCAGCGCCTTGGCCGCGGCCACCACGTACTCCCCGGGCTCGACCAGTGACGACTTGGCCCACTCGATCTCGGCGGCCAGGTCCCGCGCGGCGGCCCGGTCGGCGCGCAGGCCGACCTTGGCGGCGGCGAGCGTGACCACCCGCACCTTGCTGTCCAGCAGCTCCGGCATGGCCCGCCCGGCCAGCAGCCGGGGCGCGAAGTAGCGGACCTGCCGCAGCGCCGCGGCGTGGAACGTGCGCGCCTGCACGCCCTGCACCCCGAGCACTGTGAGACGGCTGCGCATCTCGGCGGCGGCGCGGGCGGTGAACGTGACCGCCAACACATGCCGGCCGGCGACGTCCCCGGTCAGCGCCCGGTACGCGATCCGCGACGTCACCGCCCGGGTCTTGCCGGTGCCCGCGCCGGCCAGGATGCAGACCGGCCCGGCCGGGGCGGTCACCGCGGACCGCTGCTCCGGATCCAGCCCGGCCAGCACCCGTTCCGCACCTGAGTGAACGCCCACAGCAGGGAATCATCCCAGCATCGTGTGACGTTGCAGCGGTTAGCCTGGCCTGATCGGACCGGGCGCGAGCCACCCCTTGGAGGACCAGACCATGTTGACGATGTATTCCACCCCGTGGTGCGGCTACTGCCACCGGCTGAAGTCGCAGCTCGACCGGGAGGGCATCGCGTACGAGGTGGTCGACATCGAGCAGGACAGCGCGGCCGCGGACTTCGTGATGAGCGTCAACGGCGGCAACCAGACCGTCCCGACGCTGCGCTTCGCCGACGGCAGCGCCCTGACCAACCCCTCGATCACCCAGGTCAAGCAGCACCTGGCCGCGCTGCCCGGCTGATCTCCCGCGACGCCGCGAGCGGCCGTACCCGACCCGGGTACGGCCGCTCGTCGTCGTTCAGGACCCTCCGCGACTGAGCACGCCGTCGTCGGCGGGCTTCCGGGGCGCCGGGATCCGGACCGGCCCGGCGACCGGCGTGGTCAGCCCGCGGCCCCGCCACAGGTAGAGGCCCGCCGCCGTGGTGACCGCCCCGACCACTGCGAACAGCAGCCGGTAGTCGAACACGCCGACGAGCAGCGCGCCGGTGCCGATGGACAGCGCCTGCGGCCCGCTGACCAGGGCCTCCGACGCCGCGGTGACCCGGCCCAGCAGCCGCGGCGGGGTCCGCCGCTGGATCAGCGTGTTCAACCCCACCATGGTCAGCGGCAGCGAGAGGCCGGCCAGCAGCAGCGCCACCACCCCGAGCCAGAGCCGGGGGTACGCGAGCGCCAGCGCGGCCGGTCCGAAGAACGTCACGCCGGCGGCCAGCGCGCCCACCTCGCCGTACCGGCGGACCACCCCGGCCGAGAACAGGCCGCCGACCAGGCCGCCGACGCCCTGCACCATGACCAGGACGCCGACGAACGCGGCGTCGCGGTGCAGACCGAGATCGACGTACGCGAAGATCAGCGACTCGGTGAAGCCCATCACCAGCGAGCCGAGCCCGTACCCGAGCAGCGCCCGGCGCAGCGCCGGCTCGCCGGTCAGGTGCCGCAGCCCCGCGCCCAGTTCGGACGGCCCGCGACGGCCCGGCCGCGTCGGCGTGCTCTCCTCCACTCGCAGCCGCCCGACCACCGCCGCCGCGACGAGGAAGCCGGTCATGGCCAGCAGGACCAGCAGCCAGCCGCCGACTGCGGCGTAGACACCGGCCCCGGCCAGCGGCCCGATCAGCCGCAGGCCCTGCCGGACGGTCTGGAGCAGCCCGTTCGCGTCGGCCAGCAGCTCGGCCGGAACCAGATGCCGGATCAGTCCGTTGAGCACGGCGGTGAGGGTGATGTACGAGAGTCCGTAGAGCGCGGCGACCACGTAGATCACCCAGACGTCGGAGCGGTCCCGGACCGTGAGCAGCGGGCCGAGCAGCACTGCCGCGACCAGGTTGGCGGCGATGAAGAACTGTCGCCTGCGGTAGCGGTCGACCACCCAGCCGACGAGCGGGGCGAGCGCCATCGGCGCGATGACCGCGAAGATGGTCGCCCCGGCCATGCTGTCCGAACCGGTCAGGTCCTTGACCCAGACGGCCAGGGCGAGCAGCAGGACCGACTCCGAAGCCATGCTCGCGACGAGCGCGGCGAACAGCAGACGGAAGTCGGGGCGGCGCAGGACGGTGCGCATCGGTTCCCTCCGGCGGGGGTGCGCCACCAGGGGCGCGTCGGGGGCGGGCGCTGGTGAAGACGCCCTCCACAGTCCTCTTTTTGTCTCGTGACACGCCCTTGCCGGAACCTCCGACGCCGGTCGCGCCGTCCATACTGACCGTGGGGGGCGAATTTCATACAGTTACCGTCGCGTCAAGCGACGGTCGACGGGAAAGAGGACGCCGTGCCTCCTGCCGTACCAGGCCCGATTCTGCGCCGTCGTCGACTCGGCACCGAGCTGCGTCGGCTCCGCGAACAGGCCGGTCTGACCGGTGACCAGGTCATCGAGCGGATCGGCTGGGCCTCCGCATCCAAGTTGTCCCGTCTGGAGAACGGCCGCAGCCGTCCCGACCCCGACGACGTGGACGTGCTGCTGACGCTCTACGGTGCCGACGAGGAGCAGCGCGCGGAACTGACCGGGATCACCCACGAGGCCGGCGACATGCGCGGCTGGCTGCGCAACTTCCCGGTGATGACGCAGCAGCAGCGCGCCTTCGCCGAGCTGGAGGCCGGCTGCGCGGAGATCTCCGAGTACAACCCGGTGCTCGTGCCGGGGCTGTTGCAGACGCCGGGGTACGCGCGGCACCGGATCATGTCCGCCGCGCAGGTCGCCGCCGAGGCCGGCGACCCGGAGAGCGAGGATCCCGAGACCGAGGTACGCGCGCGGCAGGCCCGCCAGTCGCTGCTGACCCGCTCCCCCGAGGTGCCCCGCTACACGGCGGTGCTGGAGGAGGCCGCGCTCGGCCGGCGTGCCGGGCCGCCGGAGGTGCTGCACGAGCAGCTCGTCCACCTGTGCGAGATGGCCCTGCTGCCGAACGTGACGCTGCGTCTGCTGCTGCGGGACACCCGGGTCGGTGACTGGTACCTCCCACCGACCGCGTTCTCGGTCTACCGGTTCGCCGATCCCCTCGATCCGGAGACGCTCGCCATCGAAGGTGGGTTCACCGACGTCATGTCGACCGAGGTAAACACCCTAAATCGCTATAAAGTGGTGTTCGAGTGGCTATGCTCGTCGGCACTCTCCGCATCGGACACCCTCTCCTGGTTGATCGAGGCGACGGGACGGCTGACCGGCACGGCAGTCGAGTCCACGGTGGCGTACGGGCCGGCAACGGCGCCGGCCCAGCGACGCCGGGACTCGGGGCGCCTCACCACGGAACGGTGATCCGGTACGGACACCGCCCGCGCTCCGGCGTCGCTCGGTCCCATCGGAGCACCTCACCAGGAGCAGCACCATGAACGAGATCCACACCAGCACGACCGCCCTGTCGGGACGGCTCGCCGGCGCCGCATGGCGCAAGAGCACCCGCAGCCAGACCTCCAACTGCGTGGAGGTCGCGCCGCTCGACTCCGGGCCGGCCACAGTGGCGCTGCGGGACAGCAAGGACCCGAGCGGACCGGTCCTGCTGTTCGACCGGGCCGGCTGGCTCGGCTTCCTCGCCGGCACGAAGAGCGGTCAGTTCGATCTGGACTGATCCGGCGAACCACGGGGGGCCGTCGGCGCGAGCCGGCGGCCCCTCGCGCGTCCATCCCCGACAACGGTGCTGACCTGGGATCCCCCGATCGGTCGAGCTGGCGCGTTCCCCTTGCCGGGCGGACACATCGGCGTAACATGACGCGGGAGTGACGTGGAAGTTCCAGCGTGTAACCGCCGATTGTCCGGGGGACACCATGCGGTTCCTGATCGTCCGCACCGAGATCCGTACCGTCGCCGACGCCGACATCGCCGCCGCCTGGGCGGGCGGGGGTCGACTGCGGGACGAGACGAGCACGCCGGAGCCCCGCCGCCAGGTCGTCCACGCCGAGGACCGGGACGCCGCACTCCTGCTCGCCCGCGCACTGTCAGCGGTCGGGGCCGTGCGGGCGGGCCGGCACCGGGTCAAGGTGCTGCCGATCGAGGAACCCGCCCCCGGGCACCCGTACCGCTGGGACGGTGGATGACCGGACGCCGACGTCCGTCGTGGCCGGACCGGCCTCCCCCGCCGCTTTCCTGCCTCACCCGGCCTCGACGGCACGTGTTCCCGGCCCGCGACCGTCGCGGCAACGACGATCCGGGCCGGGGCCGCGTCCACCCGCGGCGACCGCCGGTCAGCAGTGACCGTCGAGCCAGCGGTGCACCAGGAACAACGCGATCGAGGACGGCGGCGGCAGGACCAGCCGGTCTCCCCCGCCCACCGGCACCGGCTCGTCCGCGAGCGCGGCGCCGATCTCCCGGCGGGTGAACCAGCGCGCGTGCGCGATCTCGGCCAGGTCGACCCGGATCGGCGCGTCCGCGTCGGCGCGGGCCAGGAAGCCGAGCATCAGCGAGCCGGGGAAGGGCCAGGCCTGGCTGCCCACGTACGCGATCTCCTCGACCGGGACGCCCACCTCCTCGCGGACCTCGCGCAGCACGGCGGCCTCGGCCGACTCGCCGGGCTCGATGTATCCCGCCAGGCAGGAGTAGCGGCGCTGCCCCGGGGTGCGCGGCCACGCCGCGTTGTTGCCGAGCAGGCAGCGGCCGTCCGGGCCGTCCACACCGTCGTGCACCAGCACGATCATGGCCGGATCGGTACGCGGCCAGACCCGGTCGCCGTCCGGATCGATCCGCGACCAGCCGGCCTCGTCGGCGCTCGTCGCCTTGCCCGTCGTCGACGAGTACCCGTGCCGCAGGTGCCAGTTGAGCAGCGCCAGCGCGGTGGTGAACAGGCCCGCGTCCCGGTCGGTCATCAGGTGGCCGACCTCGCGCAGGTGGGCCGGACGGGTGTCCGGCAGCGCCGGCAGCGGCCCGTCCACCGCGAACACGGGCACGCCGTCCGGCTCGACGCCGAGGAACATCGGCACCGACCGGGGCACCTCGGGCAGCTCACCGGGGCCGACCAGGACCAGCTCCGGTGGGGTCGTCGCGCCCCGGACCAGCGCCCGCCCCTCGGCGGTGGAGTCCAGCACCAGCACCCGGGCCCGCTCCCACGCCTCGGTCAGCCAGCCCGGATCGGTACGCCGGTGCGCGGCCCGGTCGAGCGTCGACCGGGCCAGCGGCGGGGCGGATTCGCCGCTCATGCGGATTCCGTACGCACCGGTGTCACGGCGGCGAGCGAGTCGGCCACCCGCTCGGCGTCGCCGAGCACGACCGTGACCGCACGCGCGGGGGCCAGGTAGCGGGCCGCCACCTCGGCCACGTCGTCCACAGTCGCGGCGGCCAGCCGGGCCGCGTGCTCGGCGAGGAAGTCCAGCCGCAGCCCGTTGCCGGCGTACGCGCTGGTCAGCGACGCGAGACCGGCCTGGGTGGACATGCCGAGCTGGAGCGTGCCGAGCGCGTACTGCCGGGCCTGCTCCAGTTCGTCGGCCTTCGGCGGCACTGTCGCCAGGCGGCCCAGCTCGTAGTTCGTCTCCACGAGCGCCGCCGCTGTCACCTCGGTGGCCACCTCGGCGCCGGCGACGAGCAGCGAACCGGCCACCGAGTGCTCGACGAGCGAGTGCGGCCCGTACGTGTAGCCCTTGTCCTCGCGGATGTTCTCCACCCAGCGGGAGGAGAAGTAGCCGCCGAAGATCAGGTTGGCGAGCTGCAACGCGGCGTGGTCCGGGTGGGTACGCGGCACCGCGGGGAGCGCGAGCCGTACCGAGGACTGCACCGAGCCGGGCCGGTCGACGAGCAGCAGCGGCCCGGGCTCCAGCGGCGGCGCCGGGGGCAGCTCGGCGACGTGGCCGTCACCGCGCCACCCGGCGAGCGCCTGCTCGGCCGCGTCCAGCGCCCGCTCCGGCGCCACGTCGCCGACGAGCACCAGCACCGCGCCGGCCGGATGCACCCGCTCGGCGTGCAGCCGGCGCAACGCGGCCGGGCGGACCGCCCGGACCTGGTCCGGGTCGGGCGTCTGCACCGCGTACGGGTGCCGGCCGTACACCCGCTTGAGCAGCGCGGTGCGGGCCAGGTGCGACGGCTGGCTCTGGGCGACCTGGATGCGGTCGACGAGCCGGTCCCGCTCGGTCTCCACCCAGTCCGCCGGGTAGGTGGCCCCGGTGAGCACCTCGGCGAGCAGCTCCAGCATCCGGTCCAGGCCGGTGACCAGGCCCGCCCCGGAGAGCATCAGCCGGTCCGGGTCGAGACCGGCGGTCAGCCCGCCGCCGACCTTCTGCAACTCGGCGGCCAGCTCGGTGGCGCTGTGCGCCTCGGTGCCGGAGAGCATGGTCTGGGCCAGCATCCCGCCGCGGGCCAGGTGGGTACGCCCGAACGGCATCCACAGTCGCAGCTCGACGAGCGGTACGGAGGAGCGGCGTACCGCGATCACGGTGAGGCCGTTGCCGAGCGTGCGCTCGGCCTGCTTGGGCACCTTGAGGCGGCGGTTGGGACGCAGCGCCGGCAGTGCCCGGACGGCGGCGGTGGCGGTGGTCGTACTCGTGCTCGTGCTCATCGGGCCCCTCCGGCGACGACCTCGACGGACGCGCGGCGCTCGGGCCGCAGGGTGGCGGCGGCGGCGCGAACCTGCTCCTCGGTCACCTCGCCGACCAGCCGGGGCAGGTCGTTGAGCAGGCCGGGTTCGCCCCGCTGCTGTTCCAGCACCGCCATCCGCAACGCGCGGCCGAGCACCGCGTCCGTGTCGCGCAGCAGGTGGGTGGCCATCCGCGCCTGGGTGCGCGCCAGCTCCCCCTCGGTCAGCCCGTCGCTCGCCAGCCGGTCCAGTTCCTCGTCGATGGTGCGCAGCACCTTGTCCACGTCGCCGCCGGGCGGCAGATGTGCCTGGAGCAGCAGCGCGGTGGGGTCGCGCACGTCGAACGGGTCGCCCATGAAGCCGAGGTACCCGCCGAGGCTGGTGACCGACCGGTCGCGCTGCACCAGCCGCTCGACCAGCCGCGAGGCGTCGCCGTCGGTGAGCACCTCGGCCAGCACCACGTAGGGCAGGTAACCGGCGAAGTCGCTGATCGGGTCGGGCACCCGCCACGCGCCGGCCACCGCCGGGAGCGGGGCCAGCGCGTCGGTGTACGTGCTGCGCCGCTCGGCGGTCAGGTCCGGCTCGGCGAAGTCGGGCCGCTGCGGGGCGGGCCGGGCCGGCACGTCCCCGAAGTGCCGCTCGATGAGTGTGGTCGCCTCGGCCACGTCGATGTCGCCGCTGACCGCGAGCACCGCGTTGCCGCTGGCGTAGTAGCGGCGGAAGAAGTCGGCGGCGTCGGCCACGGTGGCCGACTCCAGGTCGACGAAGGAGCCGTAGCCGTCGTGCGCGTTGGGGAAGGTGTCGAACATCACCGGGGGCAGCGTCAGCCAGGGGAACCCGCCGTACGGCCGGTTCAGCACGTTGACCCGGATCTCCTCCTTGACCACGTCGACCTGGTTGCGCAGGTTCTCCTCGGTCAGCCGGGGGCCGCGCATCCGGTCGGCCTCCAGGAACAGCGCCCGTTCCAGCGCGTTGGCGGGCAGCGTCTCGAAGTAGTCGGTGTAGTCCAGGTGGGTGGAGCCGTTGAACGTCCCGCCCGCGCCCTGGACGTGCCGGAAGTGGGCCAGCTTCTCCAGGTTCTCCGAGCCCTGGAACATCAGGTGCTCGAAGAGGTGGGCGAACCCGGTGCGTCCCTCCGGCTCGGAGCGGATGCCGACGTCGTAGACCACCGCCACCCCGATGACCGGGGCGCTGCGGTCCGGCGTGAGCACCACGCGCAGGCCGTTGTCGAGGGTGAACCGTTCGACCGGGTACTTCGTCGCTGGGATCTTCGCTCTCCGCGTCGGCACGAGATCGACATTAGCGCTTCGGTACCGGCCCCACCGCCGGTGTGCCGCGGCCCACCGGACGGCGGTGCCGGCGGCTGGCCGACCGGCCACGCTTTCTCCACCGAACAGGTGGGAATTACCGGGAAATCCCAGGTCGCGGGGTGTGACCCCCGGAACGGGGCTTGACGACGCCGGACCGCTGGCCCACTCTTCCTACCAACTAAATAGGAATACTGCGGATTGGACATTCGATGAGAGGGCTTCCCCTGCGCCGCCTGGCCACCCTGGCGGCCCTGGCCGCTGTCGGCGCGGCCACGCTCGGCACCACCGCCGCCTGCGGCGAGGACAGCGACGCCGGCGCCGGATCCGGCCCGGTGACGCTGCGCCTGGGCTACTTCCCCAACATCACGCACGCCCCGGCCGTGGTCGGCGTGGAGAAGGGGATCTTCAAGGAGAAGCTCGGCAGCGACGTCGAGCTGGACACCAAGACGTTCAACGCCGGCCCGGCCGCCATCGAGGCCGTCTTCTCCGGCGCGCTCGACGCCACGTACATCGGCCCGAACCCGACGGTGAACGCCTTCTCGAAGTCCAAGGGCGAGGCGGTCCGGGTCATCTCCGGCGCCGCGTCCGGCGGTGTCGCGCTCGTGGTCAAGCCCGGCATCACCTCGGTGGAGCAGCTGCGCGGCAAGAAGATCGCCACCCCGCAGCTCGGCAACACCCAGGACGTCGCGCTGCGCTTCTGGCTCAAGGAGAAGGGCCTGGAGACGACCAAGGAGGGCGGCGGCGACGTCAAGATCGTGCCGCAGGAGAACGCCCAGACGATCGAGACGTTCGGCAGCGGCGCCATCGACGGCGCCTGGGTGCCCGAGCCGTTCGTCTCCCGGCTGGTGAACGCCGGCGGCAAGGTGCTCGTCGACGAGCGCGACCTGTGGCCGGACAAGAAGTTCGTCATCACCAACCTGCTGGTCAGCACCAAGTTCCTCAAGGCGCACCCGGACGTGGTGAAGAAGCTGGTCGAGGGTCAGGTCGCGGCGAACGAGTTCGTGAACACCAAGCCGGACGAGGCGCAGCAGGCCATCTCCGACCACATCGGCAAGATCACCGGCAAGCCGCTGGACCTCAAGCTGATCAAGCAGGCCTGGCCGACGCTGGAGTTCACGAACGACCCGATCCCGTCGTCGCTGAAGACCGGTCTGGACCACGCGGTCGCGGTCGGGCTCACCCAGCCGGTCGACCTCAACGGCCTGTACGACCTGAAGTACCTCAACGAGGTGCTCAAGGCGCAGGGCAAGGCCGAGGTCAGCCAGCCGTGACGTCGACAAGCACGACCCCGCGCAGCGCGACCGGCTCGGTCGCGCTGCGCGGCGTGACCAAGGTGTACGGCCAGGGCGAGCAGGCGGTCCTGGCGCTGGACGGGCTGTCGCTGGACGTCGCTCCCGGCGAGTTCGTCTGCATGGTCGGCGCGTCCGGCTGCGGCAAGAGCACGCTGCTCAACCTGGTCGCCGGACTGGACCGGGCCAGCGGCGGCACGATCGAGCTGGGCGAGGGCGTCAACCCGGGACTGATGTTCCAGGAGCCGGCGCTGTTCCCGTGGCTGACCGTCGAGGGCAACGTCGAGGTGCCGCTGAAGCTGCGCGGACTGCCCCGCGACCAGCGCAAGGAGCGGGTGGCCGAACTGCTGCGCACTGTCCACCTGTCCGAGTTCGGCCGCAAGCGGCCGCACCAGCTCTCCGGCGGCATGCGGCAGCGGGTCGCGCTGGCCCGCACGCTCGCGCTGGAGACGCCGGTGCTGCTGATGGACGAACCGTTCGGCGCGCTGGACGCGATGACCCGCGACATCCTGCACGACGAGCTGGAGCGGATCTGGACCGAGCGCAAGCTCACCGTCCTGTTCGTCACGCACAACGTCCGCGAGGCGGCCCGGCTCGCCGACCGCATCGTGCTGCTCTCCAGCCGGCCCGGCCGGATCATCTACTCCACCGAGGTCGCCGTGCCGCGCCCCCGGCGGATCGACTCGCCGGAGGTCTCGGCCATCGCCGCCGAGGTCACCGACCGGCTGCGCAAGGAGGTGGGCCGGCATGGCCAGTGACACCCTGTCCGCGTCGGCACGGGCCGACGCGGAGATCTCCGGCCTCGACGCGCTGGAGATCGCCGGCCGGGAGAAGGGCCCGTCCCGGGTACGCCGCCTGTGGTCGGCCACCTGGCCCAAGTTCGCCGCGCTCGCGCTCGCCGTGGCGATCTGGCAGGCCGTGGTCTGGTCCGGGTGGAAGGAGCCGTGGGCGCTGCCCGGCCCGGCAGTGGTCTTCGGCGACCTCGGGGAGTACCTGCTCAGCTCGGCGCTCTGGGAGGGCCTGGCCACCACCGCCCGGCGGGCGGCTGTCGGGTTCGCCGCCGCTGTCGCTGTCGGCCTGCTGCTCGGCCTCGGGGTGGCCCGGGTCAAGGTGCTCCGGGCCGCCCTCGGCTCGATGATCACCGCGTTGCAGACCATGCCGTCGATCGCCTGGTTCCCGCTGGCCATCCTGCTGTTCCAGCTCAGCGAGCAGGCGATCTTCTTCGTGGTGGTGCTCGGCGCCGCGCCGTCGGTCGCCAACGGCGTCATCCACGGCGTGGACTACGTGCCGCCGCTGCTGGTCCGCGCCGGCCGCAACCTCGGCGCGCGAGGGCTCAACCTCTACCGGTACGTGATCGCGCCGGCCGCGCTGCCGGCCATCGTGGCCGGGCTCAAGCAGGGCTGGGCGTTCGCCTGGCGCAGCCTGATGGCCGGTGAGCTGCTGGTGGTGATCGCCACCCGCACCTCGATCGGCGCTCAGCTCACGTACGCGCGCGAGCTGAGCGAGGCACCACGCCTGATGGCCATCATGATCGTCATCCTGGTGGTGGGCCTGCTCGTGGACACCGCGTTCGGGGCCGCCGACAAGGCGATCCGCCGCCGCTGGGGCGTGCTGGACCAGGCCGGCAACTGACGTCGTGTACATCTCCGCGCGCGCCGACTACGCGCTCCGGGCCATGCTCGCCGTCGCCGACGTCGCCGGGACCACCGGCGACCCGGCGGCCGGCGGCGGCGAGCTGGTCAAGGCGGCGAGCCTGGCCGAGAGCCAGGACATCCCGCTCAGCTTCCTCCAGGGGATCCTGCTCGACCTGCGGCGGGCCGGACTGCTGCACAGCCACCGCGGCACCGAGGGCGGGTACGCGCTGACCCGGCCGCCGGACGAGATCAGTGTGGGCGACGTGCTGCGCGCGGTGGGTGGCGCGATCACGAGCGTGCGGGGCATTCCCGCCGACCGGGCCGGCTACCACGGCGTGGCCACCGGACTGCGGGACGTGTGGCTGGCGGTGGACGGCGCGATCGCCCTTGTGGTGGACCGGACCACGCTCGCCGACCTGCTGAGCGACCGGGCCACGGCACCCTGACGCTCGTCCGGTCACGGGGGTGGTCGGCCGGGTGCCCGATCGGTCGTCGGCCGCGGAGGCATGACTCCCGACCGATATGACGCTGGGGCATGTTTATGCCTGGGAGTCATACCGGTGTCTCGGCATCATCCGCCCGGGGCGGCTACTGGGTGTGCGGGGCGCTCATCCCGGGCGTGAAGCTGCGGGCGGCACCGCGATCCGGCGAGCCGCCCTCGGAGGGCTGCCACGGCCCGAACGCGGCCACCGCGGCGAGCGCCAGGCCGGCACCCGCCACCGCGAGCACCAGCAGCACTTCCCGTGCTCCGCCCGATCCGGCTTCCCCCGCCATGAACCGCTCCCTCCGCGTCCGGCCGACCCCCGACCGGTCCCCCCGCGCAGCAGCATCACCGCCGGGTTCCGGGCGCACAGTCGGGCAGCCGACCGAACATCGGCTGATTCCCGACTCAGGCCGGTCGGACGCGGGCTGCGGTCAGCGGCGGCGCGGGCGCCGACGGGGGCGGGTTCCGGGGGCGGGGTGCGCGGCGGCGGGCGCGGTGATGGTCACCGGGACGCCGGACGGCTCCCGGGCGCCGGTGAGGCGGCTCAGCTCGCTGTCGCCGGGGCGTACCCGCGTGGTCTTGGGGTTGATGCCCGCGGTGCTCATCAGCCGGGCGACGTCGCGGCGCTGGTCCGGCAGGACGAGCGTGACCACGGTGCCCGACTCCCCGGCCCGCGCGGTCCGGCCGCCCCGGTGCAGGTAGTCCTTGGCCTCGGTGGGCGGGTCGGCGTTGACGACCAGGTCCAGCCCGTCGACGTGGATGCCCCGGGCCGCCACGTCGGTCGCCACCAGCGCGGTGACCTGGCCGGTGCGGAACTGCTCCAGGATGCGGGTGCGCTGCGGCTGTGACTTGCCGCCGTGCAGCGCCGCCGCGCGTACGCCCTTGGCGAGCAACTGGCGGGCCACCCGGTCGGCGCGGTGCTTGGTGGCGATGAAGACGATGGTGCGGCCCTCGCGGGCGGCGATGTGCGCCAGCGCGGCCTGCTTGTCGTCCGCCTCCAGGTGCAGCACGTGGTGGGCCATCGCGGTGACGGTGGCGGTGCCCGGGTCGACTGAGTGCGTCACCGGGTCGGCCAGGAAGCGGCGGACCAGCCGGTCCACGCCCCGGTCCAGGGTGGCCGAGAAGAGCATCCGCTGGCCACCCGGTGCGACCTGCTCCAGCAGCTTCGTCACCTGCGGCAGGAAGCCCATGTCGGCCATCTGGTCGGCCTCGTCCAGCACGGTGATGGCCACCTGGTCCAGCCGGGCGTCCCCACGGTCGATCAGGTCGTGCAGCCGTCCCGGCGTCGCCACCAGCACCTCGGCACCGGCGCGCAGCGCGGCCGCCTGGCGGCCCAGCGAGAGCCCGCCGACGACCGTGGCGCAGCGCAGGCCGAGCGTGGCGGCGTACGGGGCGAGCGCGGCGGTGACCTGCGCGGCCAGTTCACGGGTCGGTACGAGCACCAGCGCGAGCGGGCGGCCCGGGCGGGCCCGGCGTCCGGCCGTACGGTGCAGCAGCGGCAGCCCGAACGCGAGCGTCTTGCCGGAGCCGGTGCGGCCCCGGCCGAGCACGTCGCGGCCGGCCAGCGAGTCCGGGATCGTGGCCGCCTGGATCGGGAACGGCGCGGAGATGCCCTGCGCGGCCAGCTCGGAGACGAGCGCCGGGGCCAGGCCGGTGGCGGCGAACGTGGGCAGGGTCGTGGTCATGCGGAAAGCCTTCCTCGAGGCGGCACGTGTCGAGGAAGGGCGCCGGAGAACGGCGCGTCACCGGCGTCGCCGGTGGTCACAAGCACGAACCGAAGGGACGGGCCGGCCCGGCAGAGGCGGGCCGGCCCGTGCACCGCGCCCGAGAGGGCGCGGTGGTGGTGCCGGTTGATCCGAAGATCAGAGCGGGCGGATGTTCTCCGCCTGCGGGCCCTTCTGGCCCTGGGTCACCTCGAACTCGACCCGCTGGTTCTCGTCCAGGCTCCGGTAGCCGGAGGTCTGGATCGCCGAGAAGTGGGCGAAGACGTCGGCGCCGCCGTCGTCCGGGGTGATGAAGCCGAAGCCCTTGTCAGCGTTGAACCACTTGACGGTGCCAATTGCCATGTGTTTCGTCTCCTTGACGGAACGGTCGGCCCGCACGTGTTGCGGGCCGGAGAGGAGCACACCGCGCGTGGAATACGCGGCGTGCCTGTCGCTGCTGGTCGCCCCGCCCGGAGAACTCCGGACACAACAAAGAGCGCCTGGGGCCACAATCCGCCAGGCGCACACAGAGTCTCTGGAAACCAAAACTGCAACCCAGACAACATATCACGGATTCGTGCGCTGCGGTAGATCCCCCGGGATTTCCGGCACTGCGGCCACCAGAGCGGCCAGTCCCGCCGCGTCGAGCAGGTCGGCCGGGCGGACCGTCGCGGAGTCCCGCACGTAGTGGAACGCGGCGCCGACCCGGTCCACCGGCACCCCGGCCAGCTCCGCCCAGGCCAGCCGGTAGACCGCCAGCTGCACCGCCGCCGCGTCGGCCTCCCGGCCGGCCGGCTGCCGCCCGGTCTTCCAGTCGACCACGTCGTAGCGCCCGCCCGGGCGGGCGAACACGGCGTCCATCCGGCCCCGGACCACCACCCCGGCGATGACGGTGGCGAACGGCACCTCCACCTCCACCGGCACCCGGTCGGCCCACTCGCTGGCCAGGAAGCGCTCCTGCAACTCGACCAGCGCCTCGTCCGGGGCCGCGTCCTCGTCCGCCGCGCCGGGCAGCTCGTCCACGTCGAGCAGCCGGTCCGCGCCGAAGCGCTGCTCCAGCCAGGCGTGGAACGCCGTACCGCGCCGGGCGTACGGGTTCGGCTCGGTGGGCATCGGCCGGCGCAGCGTCCGGGCCAGCGCCTCCGGGTCACGGCGCAACGCCACCAGCTGGGTCACCGAGAGGTGGCCGGGCAGCTCGACCTCGACCGCCTCGGCCTGCCGGGCCAGCTCCGCCCGCTCGGCGAGCAGAAGATCGGCCTCGCGCCGCCAGCGGGCCACCTCGGCGTCCTCCGCCGCTCCGGTGGTGGCGAGCACCGCGGCCTCGCGGCGGGCCGTCTCCGGGTCGGCCAGGTGCCGGCGGACCAGCGCCGCCGCCTCGGTCAGCGCGGGCCGGCGGGTGCCGAGCGGGTCGGCCGGCCACTCGGCCCGCAGCACCGTCTCGGTGGTCGGGTTCACCGCGTCGCCGGCCGGCTCGGGTGTCCACGCGTCCACCACGTGGCCGTCCGCGCCGGCCAGGCAGGCGTCGTGCACCTCCCGCAGGAACACCGACGGGCCGCGGAACCGCTTGGTCCCCTCCCCCCACCAGTAGCCGGAGCAGAGCAGCAGCCGGCGGGGGCGGGTCACCGCCACGTACGCCAGCCGGCGCTCCTCCCGCTCGTCGTGTGCCCGCCAGGCGTCCGTGAAGTCGGCGAGCGCCCGGGCCACGCCACGCTGGTCCTCCGCCTCCGGCAGCCCCAGTTCGGGCAGCCCGTCCGCGTCGCCGCGCAACGGGAACGGCAGCACGCCCAACCCGCCCAGCCAGTGGTCGGAGTTGCGGACCGGCCCCGGCCAGACGCCCCGGGTCATCCCGGCCACCGCCACCACGTCCCACTCCAGGCCCTTCGCGGCGTGCGCGGTGAGCACCTGCACCGCGCCGGCCACCACCTCGACCTCGCCGGGCGCCAGCCCGCGCTCCTCGTCCTCGGCGGCGGCCAGGTAGGCGAGGAAACCGGCGAGCGTCGCGCCGGGCGTCTCGCCGCTGAACCGGGCCGCCACGTCACCGAGCGCGTCCAGGTGGGCGCGGGCCAGCCCGGCGTCGCCCGCGCCGTCCCGGCCGGCCCGGACCGCCACCTCGACGTCGAGCCCGATGGTCCGCTCGATGTCCGCGATCAGTTCCGGCAGCGACTGGTCCAGCCGGTAGCGCAGCAGCGCCAGCTCCATCCCGTACGAGCGCAGCCGCGCGTAGCCCTCGGCCGAGTACGCCTGCGCCGGCCCCAGATCCGCCAGCGCCTCCACGAGCGTGGCCTCGTCCAGCGCGTCCACCGTGATCTCCGGCGCGTCGTCGCCGGTCAGCTCCCGGCGGCTGCGGGCGATCGCGCGGGCGCGGCGGTGCAGGGCGACCAGGTCACGCGGGCCGATCCGCCAGCGCGCGCCGGTCAGCAGCCGCAGCAGCGCCGCCCCGTCGGTCGGGTCGGCGAGCACGCGCAGCGTGCACACCACGTCCCGTACCTCAGGGGTGTCCAGCAGCCCACCCAGGCCGACCACGTCGACCGGCAGCCCGCGGGCGCGCAACGCCGCCTCGATCGCCGGGATCTGGCTGCGCAGCCGCACCAGCACCGCTGTGGTCGGGCGGCGGTCGGCCGGAATGTGCTCGGGCAGCGCCCCCGGCATCCCGGCCGCGCCCCGCCAGGCCGCCAGCACGCTGTCCGCGATCCAGTCGGCCTCGTCGGCGTACGTCTCCAGCAGCGCGCAGTGCACGGTGCCGCCCGCCTGCCCGCCCGGCGTGCGGTGCGGGATCGGGTCGCGGACGCTGAGCGCGGCGTGCAGTTCCGGCACCCGCGCGCCGGCCGCCCGCAGCGGCACCGACAGCGTGTTGGCGACGCCGAGGATCTCCGGCCGGTTGCGCCAGCTCGTGGTCAGGCTGAGCACGTCGGCGGGGCGGCCGTCGGTGCGGGCGAACTCGGCCGGGAACCGGTCGAGCGTGCCGGCGCTGGCCCCGCGCCAGCCGTAGATGGACTGGCACGGGTCGCCCACCGCCGTGACCGGGTGGCCGCCGCCGAACAGCGCGTTGAGCAGCACCACCTGGGCGTGGCTGGTGTCCTGGTACTCGTCGAGCAGCACCACCCGGAACCGGTCCCGCTCGATCACGCCCACGCCGGGGTGGTCGCGGGCCACCCGGGCCGCGCGGGCGAGCTGGTCGGCGAAGTCCATCGCCTCGAAGTCGTCCTTGCGCCGGGCGTACGCGCGCACCAGCGGCAGCAGCTTCAGCCGGGTCCGCTGGAGCTGGAGCGCCTTGCGCACGTCGGCGTAGACCCGGCCCGGCCGGGACTGCACGTCGGCGAAGAACCGCCCGGTCCAGGCGGCCAGCTCGTCCGGGTCGACCAGGTGCTCGTCCAGCTCACCGGCGAGCGCCAGCACGGCGTCGGTGATGGTCGACGGCATCCGGTCCACCTCGGACATGTCGCCGTCGTAGTTGCGCACCAGCAGGTCGACCAGCTGCCAGCGGGACGCCTCGGTGAGCAGCCGGGTGGTCGGCTCGTACCCGGCGCGCAACCCGTGCTCGGTGACGATCCGCCCGGCGTACGAGTGGTACGTGGACACGGTCGGCTCGCCCGCCAGCGGGTCGTCGTGCGGGTCCCGCCCCTGCCGGCCGAGCCGCCGGATGAGCTGGTCGAGACGGGTGCGGACCCGGTGTGCCAGCTCGCCGGCCGCCTTACGGGTGAAGGTGAGGCCGAGGATGTGCTCGGGGCGCACGTAGGAGTTGGCGACCAGCCACATCACCCGTGCGGCCATGGTCTCGGTCTTGCCCGAGCCGGCGCCCGCGACCACCAGCAGCGGCTCCACCGGCGCGGCGATGATCGCGGCCTGCTCCCGGGTGGGCGCCGGCAGCCGCAGCAGCCGGGCCAGCTCGACCGGCGTGTAGCGGGGCCCGGCGTCGGCGGTGCGCGGCGCGGGCGTGGCGGAGGCGCCGAACAGCGCCGGCTGAACGCTCATGGCTGGCTCTCCGGCGGCGGCTCGACCACCTGGCGGCCCTGACCTGAGACCGGGCAGCTGGTGCGGACCGGGCAGACCCGGCACTTGGAGTTGGCGACGGCGGCGAACGTGGATGCGGCCATCGTGTCGGCGGTACGGCGTACGAGCGCGGTGGCCCACCCGGCCTCCGGCCCCTCCCCGGCTGCGGCCTGGGTCTGCTCCTTCGCGTCCCGCGCGCCGGTGCCGAGCTGCACCAGCGCCGCCCCGCCCGGTTCCTCGCCGAACTCGGCGAACCCGCCCGCCTCCACCGCCGCCTGATACGCACCGAGCTGCGGATGCTCGGCCACCTCCCGCTCGGTGACCGCCGTCGACTTGCCGGTCTTCAGGTCGATCACCACGAGCCGCCCCTCGTCGTCGACCTCCAGCCGGTCGACCCGGCCGGTCAGCTCGATCGGGCGGGACGGATCGTCGAGGCGCACCGCGAACTCGTGCTCGATCGCGAGCAGCCGGCGCGGGTTGCCGGCCAGCCAGCGCAGCAGCTTGTCCACCATCGCCTCGGCGCGCTGCCGCTCCGGGCCGGCCATCCACCGCGCGGCCAGCTCGATCGCGTCGAACCGCGCGGCCACGTACTCCAGCAGCGCCTCCCGGTCGACGCTCGCGTCCTCCGCGAGCATCGCGGCGGCGTGCACCAGGTTGCCGACGCCCTGCGCCGCGCTGGCCGGCCCGCTGCCGCCGTGCCGTTCCAGCAGCCAGCGCAGGCTGCACCGCAACGCGCTCTCCATGGCCGACGGGGTGACCCGCACCGGCTCGCCCTCGTCGACCAGCGGCCGGTCGTCGGAGAGGCCGCGCAACCCCCACCAGTCGTCGGGGTGCGCGCCGGGCACCCCGGCGGCGGCCAGCCGCGCCAGCTCACCCGCCGCCGCGTGCCGCCGGGTGATCGGCGTCGCCGGGTCGGTGACAGCGGTACGCAGCTCCGCCACCAGCGCGGACAGGGTGAGCCCACGCGGCGGCAGGGTGACCGGGAGCGCCGAGGGCGGCCCGTCCTGCGGGTGCTCGTCCCCGTGCGGCACCGGCCCGTCGGGGGCCGCGGTCGGGCTCGGACCGTTCGAGCCGTTGCCGGCCGGGCCGTTCGGGGCCGGGCCGGTGGGGGCCGGGCCGGGCGGGGCGGTGCCGGTTCCGCCGGTGGCGGGTGGGTCGGCGGCGGCCAGTTCGTGCAGGAACCGGCTCGGCTGCTCCTCGTGGTCGTCCCCGCCGACCGCGGCGGACGCGACAGCGGTGACGAGCAGCCGTCGCCGCGCCCGGCTGATCGCGACGTGGAACAGCCGCCGCTCCTCGTCCAGCAACGCCGACGTCTGACCGACCAGGCTGGCCCGCAGCCCGGCGCCGTCGGCGCGACCGGCGAGCACGTCGACGAGCCGCTCCGAGCCGAGCAGGCTGCCGCGCAGGCGCAGGTCCGGCCAGACGCCCTCCTGTACCCCGGCCACGGCGACCAGATCCCACTCCAGGCCCTTGGCGGCGTGCGCGGTGAGCAGGCGTACCGCGTCACCCCGGTCGGCGGCGGCGGCGAGTGTGTCGGCTGGAAGCTCCTGCCCGAGGACGTGGTCGAGGAACACCTCGGTACGCGCGCCGGGCAACCGGTCGGTGAACCGGGCCGCCGCGTCGAAGAGGACAAGCACGGCGTCCAGGTCACGGTCGGCGGCCTCGGCCCGCCAGCGCTGGGCGGTCTCGTGCTCACCCGTGGCCGCGCGCCCCCGGCTGATCGCCCCGGCCCAGCGTTCGGCCAGCCCGCTCTCCCGCCACACCGCCCAGAGCACGTCCTCGACAGTGGCACCGGGCCGGCCGGCGGTCTCCCGGGCGGTCGCGAGCAGGTGCGCCACGGCCTGCGCGGGAGCCGCCCAGCGACGCTCGATGGTGGCCAGCTCGGCCGGGTCGCGCAGCGCCTCCACCAGCAGCTCGCCGGAGGGACGGCGGTCGCCGCCGGCCAGCGCCAGCGCCCGCAACCCCTGGCGCAGCCGCCGTTCGGCCAGCGGGTCGGCCCCGCCCAGCGGCGAGTGCAGCAGCGCGACCGCCGACTCCTCGTCCAGCCGGTCGGGTTCGAGCGCGCAGCGCAGCAGGAGCAGCAGCGGGGCGACCGCCGGCTGGAGGTGCAGCGGCAGGTCCTCGCCGTGCACGACCGTCGGCACACCGGCGGTGTGCAGCGCGCGCCGCAGCGACGGCAGTTGCCGGCCGGTGGAACGGACCAGCACCGCCATCCGGGACCAGGGAACGCCGTCGAGCAGGTGCGCCTCGCGCAACGCGTGCGCCAGCCACGCCGACTCACTGGTGGCGGACCGGAACGTCCGTACCTCCACCGATCCGGCGGGTGCGCCGGGAAGCGGGCGCAGCCGCCGGTGCGCCGCCGGGCCGCGCAGCCGCCGGGCCAGCCGGGCGGTGGCCGCGAGCAGTTCCGGCCCGGCCCGGTACGAGGTGGTCAGCGTGACCTGTGCGGCCGGCGCACCGGAGGCGGTGCGGAAGCGGTGCGGGAACGTGGTGACGCCCGCCGGGTCGGCGCCGCGGAACGCGTACGTGGACGAGTCCGGGTCGGCGAAGGCCACCAGGGAACGGCCACCACCGGCCACCACGGCGAGCAGGTCGAGCTGGGCCGGGTCGGTGTCGGCCAGCTCGTCGACGTACACGTGGGCCAGCCGGCGGCGCTCGGCGGCGAGCAGCTCGGGATCGTCGAGCAGCATGCCGGTGGCGGCGCGCACCAGCTCCGCCGGGTCGTAGGCCACCGAGCCCCTGTTGCTCACGTCGCGCAGGGCGAGCACGGCGACGTACTCCCGCAGGAAACGCGCGGCGGCCGGCCAGTCGGCGCGGCCCAGCTTCTCGCCCAGCCGGGCCAGCTCGACCGGGCCGACGCCGCGCTCCGCGGCACGCATCAGCAGGTCACGGAGCTGCTGGGCGAACGCCCGGGTACGCAGCGCGGGGCGCAGATCCTCCGGCCAGCCGACCGGGTCGTCGCCGGGCTCCTCCCCCACCACGTCGAGCAGCTCCCGGATGATCAGATCCTGCTCCGGGCCGGTGAGCAGCCGGGGCGAGGGCTCGCCGCGTTCGGCCGCCGCGCGGCGCAGCAGACCGAAGGCGTACGCCGGGAACGTGCGCACCAGCGGCTCGCGGACCACCCGGTGTCCTTCCCCGGCGATCCGCGCCTCGATCCGGTGGCGTAGTTCGGTGGCGCCGCGCCGGCCGAAGGTGAGCACGAGGATCCGCTCCGGGTCGACACCCTCGGCCACGCGGGCCGCGACGGCCTCGACGAGGGTCGTCGTCTTGCCGGTGCCGGGACCGCCGACGACGAGCATCGGCCCGTCGGTGTGCGCCACCACCTCGGCCTGCACCGCGTCCGCCGCAGGCACACGGCTCAGGCCCTGCCCGCCCCCGGCCTCCCGGCTCTCCTCGCCGGTCCGCGCTTCTGCGGCCCTCGCATCCGGCGTGGTGGGTGAGGCAGCTCCGCCCGTGTCGGTGGCGGGAGTCGTGGCATCGGCGGATGTGGGCGACGTGACGGTCTCCGGGTGCGCGGCATCGCCCGCCGACCCCCCGGATCGCGGCTCCGCATCGGCCGGCCCGCCGGGCCGACCCACCCCCTGCCCCGCCCCGGCGTCGTGGGTGACCCCCGCCTCCGCGCCGCCGGGCCGGCGCACCAACCGGTACGCCTGCATCACCGACATCCCACCACGCCGGTACGACACCCGGAAACCGACGGCCGTCCCGCCAGTCACCAGCCCACCTGCCCGCAGTGCGCACGACTGCCGGACTCTCCTCCACGGCCGGCTGCCCGAGCGTCCACGCCACTTCCGGGAAGTGGCGTGGCATCCCACCCCTGGATCAACACCATGCGGGGAGATGGCCACATCACACATACCCGGAGACCACCACCTCCCCGAGGTGGTGGTGATCAAGCGCGGGCCGACCGGGCGCGCGTCAGGTCAGGCGGGTGTCGATCAGGTCGAGGGCGGCGGGGACGCTGTCGGCGACCATCAGCAGGTCCAGCGCGGCCGGCTTGAGGAACTGCTGCTCGCCGAGCCCGCGGATCCAGTCGAGCAGCGGCCGGTAGAAGCCGTCCACGTCGACGATCACCATCGGCTTGGCGTGCAGGGCCAGGGTGGCGGTGGTCCAGACCTCGAACAACTCGTCGAGCGTGCCGAGGCCGCCGGGCAGCGCGACGAACGCGTCGGACTTCTCGTCCATCAGCGTCTTGCGGCTGGCCAGGCTGTCGGTGACCAGCAGCTCGTCGGAGTCCAGGTCGGCGACCTCCAGGTCGACCAGGGACTGCGGGATGACGCCGACGGTGCGACCGCCGGCCGCCCGCGCGCCCTGCACCACGGCGCCCATCATGCCGACGCAGCCGCCGCCGCTGACCAGCGTGTGGCCGCGCCGGGCCAGCTCCGCACCGGTCTCGGTGGCGAGCGCCAGCCAGCGGGCGTCGAGGGTACGGGAGGACGCGCAGAAGACACAGACGTTGGCCACGGGTCAGCTCCGTCCCGCCGGGCCCTCGGGGGCGGCCTCGGCGGCGGCGCGCTGGTCGGCGGCCACCCGGGCGACCGCCTCCTCGCGGACCGCCTCCTGCTCGGCGGAGAGCACGGCCTCGGCCTCCACGATGTGCCGTACCGCCTCGTTGACGTCGTCGGTGAGGCGGATCAGGTCGAGGTCGGCGGGGCCGATCTTGCCCTCGGCGGCCATGGTGCCGCGCAGCCAGTCGAGCAGTCCGCGCCAGTAGTCGGTGCCCATCAGCACGACCGGGAAGCGGGTCACCTTGCCGGTCTGCACCAGGGTGAGCGCCTCGAACAGCTCGTCCAGGGTGCCGAAGCCGCCGGGAAGCACCACGAACGCCTGGGCGTACTTGACGAACATGGTCTTGCGGGCGAAGAAGTAGCGGAAGTCGATGGCCAGGTCGACCCAGTCGTTGAGGCCCTGCTCGAACGGCAGCTCGATGCCGAGCCCGACGGAGAGGCCGCCGGCCTCACCGGCGCCCCGGTTGGCAGCCTCCATCACGCCGGGGCCGCCGCCGGTGATCACCGCGTACCCGGCCCGGGCGAGGGCTCCGCCCAGCTCTTCGGCCATCCGGCACTCCGGGCTGTCCGGCTTGCTGCGGGCGGAGCCGAAGACGCTCACCGCCGGGGGCAGGTCGGCGAGGGTGTCGAAGCCCTCGACGAACTCGGAGAGGATCCGCAGCGCGCGCCAGGCGTCCTTGGTCTTCCAGTCGCTGCGGCCCCGGGAGTCGAGCAGCCGCTGATCAGCCGTACTCGCCGGAATCGCCCGGTTGCGCAGCGTCACCGCGCCGCGGTGCCGTTCTCCCCGGTTCCGCTCCTCCCGCCGGCCGTCCCCGGCCGGCATTCCCCTGCTCTCGCCCATGGGGCCACCGTAGTGGAGCGGCCCCGGCCCGGCGCGCAGGCCCGGGAGCCGGAGAAATCTTTGGGATCCGGGCAACTAATTCGGTCGCACGTACGTCTTACTATTCACATACCCGGTATACCCCGGGCGACGCGCCTTCGGGGGAGGAGCCAGCGTTGATCAGTAACAGCGAGATGATCCGGATCCGCCGTCAGATGCAGCGGCGGATCCGTGACGTGGTGGCCGAGCGCCGCCGCGCCCGGATGATGGAGAGCCACCGGTCCGACCTGACCGGCGAGACCGGCGAGGCGGAAGCACCCCTGACGACGACCGTCTGACGATCACGGGGCCCGCGAGGCGGGCGCGGGCCCCGTGATCGCAGCGCGTCAGGCCGGGGCCAGCCAGCGGTGCAGCGTCGCCGCGCCGTCCCGGATCTTGGTCAGTTCGACGTGCTCGTCCTTGTGGTGCGCCAGGTTCGGGTCGCCGGGGCCGAAGTTCAGCGCCGGGATGCCCATGGCCGCGAACCGCGCCACGTCCGTCCAGCCCAGCTTGCCGATCGGCGCGGCGCCGACCGCCGCCAGGAACTCCTGCGCCGCCGGGCTCTCCAGTCCGGGCGGCGCACCGGCCGCCGCGTCGGTGACCTCCAGCTCGAAGCCGGCGAAGACCTCGCGCAGGTGCGCCTCGGCGCTCGCCGGGTCGCGGTCCGGGGCGTACCGGTAGTTGATCTCGATCGCACACCGGTCGGGGATGACGTTGCCGGCCACCCCGCCGGTGATCCGCACCGCGTTGAGACCCTCGCGGTAGTCGCAGCCCTCGATCGTCACCCGGCGGGCCTCGTACGTGGTCAGCCGCCGCAGCACCTCGCTCGCGCCGTGGATGGCGTTCACCCCGTGCCAGGAGCGCGCCGCGTGGGCCCGCTCGCCGTGCGTGGTGACCACCGCCCGCATGGTGCCCTGGCAGCCCGCCTCGACGATCCCGTACGTCGGCTCCAGCAGCACCGCGAAGTCGGCCTCCAGCCACTCGGGGTGGCTCTGCGCGACCAGGGTGAGGCCGTTGTACTTCGACTCGATCTCCTCGGCCTCGTAGAAGAAGTACGTGACGTCGTAGCGCGGGTCGGGCAGCGTCACCGCCAGGTGCAGCGCGAAGGCGACCCCGGACTTCATGTCGGAGGTGCCGCAGCCGTACATCAGGTCGCCGCGCATGGTCGACGGGAAGTTGCCGTTGAGCGGAACTGTGTCCAGGTGGCCGGCGAGCACCACGCGCTGCGCCCGGCCCAGGTCGGTACGGGCCATGACGGTGTTCGAGTGCCGGTAGGTGGTCAGGTGCGGCACACCGCGCAGCACCTCCTCGACGCAGTCGGCGATCGCCTTCTCGTTGAGGGACACCGACTCGATGTCGACCAGGGCGCGGGTGAGCGCCACCGGATCGGCCAGGACCTCGGGGGTCAACGGGTTCTGCATGTCTCGCACGGTACCGTCATCCTCGGTGGGTGCGAGGGACACGTGCCGCACCCCCGGCCGCGAGCAGCGGCGGACGCCGCCGCCGGAGCAGAGAGGTGACACAGTGACGTCCGCACCATCCGCCTGGGGCATCGGCCTGGCCACCGTCACCGCACAGGACCAGGTGCTCGACACCTGGTACCCGACCGGCAAGCTGGGTCTGGGCGAGCTGCCGCTGGTGCCCGGCGAGGACCGTGCCGACGTGCTCGACCTGCCTCCGGGCGCGATCGGCGAGCGGGCGCTGCCCGGGTTGCGCACGGTCGAGGTGACCACCGTGATCGGCTCGCTGGACGACCCGATCAAGGACGCCGCCGACGCGTACCTGCGGTTGCACCTGCTCTCCCACCGCCTGGTGCGGCCCAACGAGCTGAACCTCGACGGCATCTTCGGCAAGCTGGCGAACGTGGCCTGGACGTCGGCCGGGCCGTGCCCGCCGGAGCGGGTGGACGAGCTGCGCGTCATCGAGCGGGCCGCCGGCCGCCACCTGTCCGTGTACGGGGTGGACAAGTTCCCCCGGATGACCGACTACGTGGTGCCGTCCGGGGTGCGGATCGCCGACGCGGACCGGGTGCGGCTCGGCGCGTACCTGTCCTCCGGCACGACCGTGATGCACGAGGGCTTCTGCAACTTCAACGCGGGAACGCTGGGCACCTCGATGGTCGAGGGCCGGATCGTGCAGGGCGTGGTGGTCGGCGACGGCTCCGACGTCGGCGCGGGAGCCTCGATCATGGGCACGCTCTCCGGCGGCGGGACCGAGAAGGTGCGCATCGGTGAGCGCAGCCTGGTCGGCGCGAACGCGGGCATCGGTATCTCGCTCGGTGACGACTGCGTGGTGGAGGCGGGCTGCTACGTCACCGCCGGTTCCAAGGTCACGCTGCCGGACGGCCGGGTGGTCAAGGCCCGCGAGCTGTCCGGCGTCGACGGGCTGCTGTTCTGGCGCAACTCGGTGACCGGCGCGCTGGAGGCGAAGCCCCGCACCGGGCAGGGCATCACGCTCAACGCGGCGCTGCACGCGAACGGTAGTGCCGTCCGGGTCCGCGCTCGCGGACCGGGCAAATAAAATACCGCAGGCGGTACGCCTGGATGATCCGCTGGGTCACGGTGTTGCCGGCGTCGTCACGGGCGGTGGCCCGCAGCGACGCGTACCCCGGGCCGGCCGGGTGCCGGACGGTGGCCGTCCAGGCCCCGCCCTGCTTCTTCAGGGCCGCCTTGCGCCACGTCTTGCCGCCGTCGTAGGAGACGTCGACGGTGAGCGCCACGACCCGGCCGGACGGTGCGCCGGGCTGGCGCTGCACCGTCACCGGCACGGCGAACGTCCGGCCCGCCGGGGCGGAGCTGTCCACAGCCAGCGGCGGGGTGAACCGGACCGCCATGGCCGGCAGCCGGGCCGGCACGTCACCGGGCACCCGCTTGGAGCGGAACGTCCAGCTCGCCGAGACCTCGGTGCTCAGGTCGGTGAAGCCGCGCGTCGCACTGGTCTCCAGCCGGTAGTTCGCCGTTCCCGGGGGCAGCGTGAACTCGCCGTACCCCGAGTAGGGCGACTCGGCGAGCAGCTTGCCGTTGCGGTAGAGCCGGGTCTGCTCGGTGTCGTTCAGCGAACCGCCCGGGTGCCCGGCCGCGTCGCTGTGCACCGGCAGCGACACCACGAGCGTGTCGCCGGTACGGGTGATGCCCTGCTCCGGCCACCGCGGCTGCGGGAACGACGGGCCGAACGGGGCCTTGTTCCACTCGTCGCGGTAGGTGTGACCGGCCCGGTAACGGGTCGGCCCGGACTCCAGCACGGCCCGCGGCTGCAACCAGCCGTCCTCGTCCCGCTCTCCGAAGGCCAGTTCGGCGCTCCAGCGGGTCCGGTTGGTGCTGAGGTGGTCGATCCGCTTGCCGGGCACCTGGACGGGCAGGATGACCGCCGAGCCGCCCATGTTGTAGTCGGGCTCCGGGTACACGACCAGTTCGTTGTCCATCCCGGTGTAGCCGGCGGCGAACCGGTTGGCGACGGTGGCCAGGTCGGCGTTCCGGTAGTGCCGGACGAAGCCGGTCGGGAAGCGGCCCGGGAACAGCTCGTTCAGTCCGTAGAAGTACGGGCTGCGCTCGGGCGCTGTCGGTTCGGCCCACTGGCTGGCGAACGAGCCGACGAAGACCTTGTCGGAGACGGTACGGCCGAGCTGGGCCGAGTAAAGACCGTCGAACGTGTCGGTCCAGAGCCCGAAGCTGGCGTAGTAGTCGCCGAATCCCCAGGCCGCCGTGACGTCGATCAGCAGTGGCGCGGCGCCGCGCTGCGGCACCGTCATACGGACCGGCTTCGCCCGCCGGGCGTCCAGCGCAAGCCGCTGGTTCCCGGTCACCACCAGCTCCGGCTGGGTCAGCGTGGAGACCTCCGTCCAGCGTTCCTCGCCCACGACGAAGATCAGGCTCTGCACGCCGTAGCGGCCCTTCGGTACGCGGAGCCGGGCCTCGCCGTCGGCGTCGTACACGTCGCGGTAGCTGCCGTCGTCGAGCCCGAGCAGGCTCGTGGAGTAGTCACCGGTCAGGGCGCCGGAACGGTTGCGGTGCGTCACGGTCAGGTCGTAGCTCTCCACCTCGCGGTCGACGGCGAGCGGGGTCACCGCGACCGCGTCGCCGGCGCGGGCGAGCAGGCGGCCGGTCCAGTAGCCGTCGGTGCCGCCGAGCCGGGTGTCCACCACCACGGTCACCTGGGCGGCGCCGCCCGCGGGGACGGTGAGCCGGGAGGTGCTGAGGGTGAGCATGCCGGACGGTGCGGTCCGCCCGCCCGGTCCGGTGAACTCGGTGCTCAGGTCCAGCGTGAGGGGGGCGTTCCCGCCGTTGCGGTAGGTGACGGTCCGGCTGATCGGCTGGTCGTCGGTGTGCGGCCAGGTCGCCACGCCGAACGAGACGGACGCCGGTTCGCTCGTCACCTGCTGCGTGATCGCGCGGGCGACGTCGACCCGGCCCGCGCCCTGCTGGAACGCGGTCTGCTCGGGGTGCGGCTTCGCGGAGGCCATCAGCGTCGCCTTGTAGCGGGCCGGCGTCCAGCCGGGGTGCTGCTGGGCGAGCAGCGCGACCGCGCCGGCCACGTGCGGGGCGGACATCGACGTGCCGGACAGCGAGGCGTACCGGTCCCCCACCGGGTCGCCGATCTGGCCGTTGGCGGCCCGTGCGGCCACGATCTCCACGCCGGGCGCGGTGATGTCCGGCTTGATCGCCCCGTCGCCGACCCGCGGGCCACGGCTGGAGAAGTCGGCGAGCGCGTCGTCGCGGTCCACCGCGCCGACCGCGAGCGCGGCGTCGGCGGTGGCCGGCGAGCCGACCGAACCGTCGGCGCCGTCGTTGCCGGCGGAGATCACGAAGAGCGTCCCGTGCTGCTCGGTGAGCGTCCCGACCGCCTCCTCCAGCGGGTCCACATCCGGGGAGTCGCCGCCGCTGAGGCTCATGTTCACGACTGTGGCGTGCTGCTCGGCCGCGGCCCACTGCATGCCGGCCAGGATGGCGGACTCGGTGCAGCCGTAGACCTCGCAGACCTTGCCGGACAGCAGCGTGGCGTCCGGCGCCACGCCCCGGTACTTGCCGCCGGAGGCGGCGCCGCTGCCGGCGATGGTGGAGGCCACGTGCGTGCCGTGCCCGACGATGTCGTCCAGGTCCGCCTCCTCGGTGAAGTTGCGCGATTCGGCGACCTTGCCGGCGAGGTCCGGGTGGGTCAGGTCGACGCCGGTGTCGAGCACCGCGACCCGCACGCCCTTGCCGGTCCAGCCGGCGGCCCAGGCGGTCGGCGCGCCGATCTGCGGCACGCTGTGGTCCAGCGTCAGCCGCCGCCGGCCGTCGAGCCAGATCCGGTCGACACCCCCCGCCGCGTCGAGCCGGGCACCGGAGCGGTCCGCGCTCACCGCCTTCCAGAGCGCGCCGGTGTCGCTCTTGTCGGCGACGACAGCCGCGCCGGCGATCGCCGGCAGGTCGCGGATCACCCGGGCGCCGGCGAGCGGGTCCGCCGTCCGCCGGGCCACCCCCGGCCGGTACGTCACGAGCAGCGGTACGGTGCCGCGGCGCGCGTCGTCGTAGCCGGCCTCGATCAGCCCGGTCACGTCGAACAGCCGCCGGTCGAGCTTGCCCGCGCGGACCAGCGGGAGCGCGTCCTGCGGCAGGACGGTGAGCCGGTCGCGTTCCCGCCCGACCATGAACTGGATGCCGGCGCGGCCGGCGCCGGGGCGTACCGCGGCACGGCCGCCGGGGGCGACGCTGACCCGGTCGCCGGTGATCAGGGTGACGGTGACCGGGTGGGCGCCGGGCTGGGCGGACGGGCCGGTCGGCGCCGTGGGCGCGGCGGCCAGCGCGGGCACCGGCAGGCCGAGCGCCAGCGCCAGGCCGAGGCCGAGCGCCGTCAGCTTTCTGCGGTTCCGGAGCAACCTTCCTCCTTCGTCGGACGTTTCATCGATGAGAGACACATCGACGCGGATATCAGAATTACATACCGCGTATGCAACAGGAAGTCGCCGATCCGACGGAACCGACACCGCGTCCCCGAACCGGCCGGGACGATCGAGCGATGACCTCCATGAAGGACCGGATGCTGGCCGGCGAGCAGTACATCGCCGACGATCCCGCGATCATCGCCGACCTGGAACGCGCGGCCCGGCTCAGCGAGCGGTTCAACCGCAGTTCCGCCGACGATCCGCCCGGGCGCCTCGCCGCGCTGCGGGAACTGCTCGGCTCACTCGGCGAGGACGCCTGGGTCCGGCCACCGCTGTACTGCGACTACGGGTACCAGACGCACATCGGTCCGCGGACGTTCGTCAACTTCAACGCGGTCTTCCTCGACGTCGCCCGCATCACCATCGGCGCCGACGTCCAGATCGGACCGAACGTGCAGCTGCTCACCGCCACGCATCCGGTGGAGCCGGAGGCACGCCGGGCGAAGTGGGAGTCGGCCCTGCCCATCACCATCGGTGACAACGTCTGGCTCGGTGGGGGCGTGATCGTCCTGGCCGGTGTGACCATCGGCGAGAACACGGTGGTCGGCGCCGGCGCTGTGGTCACCCGTGATCTGCCGGCGAACGTGGTGGCGGTGGGTAACCCCGCTCGTCCGATCAGGAGCCTGACACAACCGTCCTGAGCTGCGGGAACAACCGTTCCAGCGGATGCGGAATCCCGACCTCTCGCGCACTCTGAGTAGTAGGACGTTTACCGGGAGGCACGATGGAACGGGTCCTCGAACTGCGGGTGCACGGGGTCTCCAACACCCCGCCGGATCAGCTGCTCGGCCTGACCGCCGGCGCCA
This sequence comes from Micromonospora sp. C28ISP2-4, assembly GCF_030519385.1. NCBI lineage: Bacteria > Bacillati > Actinomycetota > Actinomycetes > Micromonosporales > Micromonosporaceae > Micromonospora > Micromonospora sp. C28ISP2-4. The sequence continues at coordinate 421,908 of NZ_JAUMKG010000002.1, forward strand.
ACGGTGACGGTGCGCAACCAGCACTGGTCGCCGGCGGTCAGGTGACCGGCTTCTACCGGTCCAGCATTGCGGGCCGGGACGACCCGATCACTGTCGAGGCGTACAGCTGGGGGCAGTTGACCTCCGGCGCGCGGACCCGGCGGGACGTGGAACGGGCGCTGTGGACGCTGATGCTCCCTTTCGCGCTGGCGAACGTCGCGCTGCACGCCCGCGCCGGCATCCCGCCCGACCCGGACCAGGAACGCTGGGCCAGCCGGTCCGGCATCACGGCCTGGCTCATCCGCCTGTTCTGCCTGAGCCTGACCTGCACGCTCGTCCTCACCGTGACCGGCGTCGGAGTGGATCTGATCGGCTGGCAGTGCGTGGAGGCGGACTGCCTCGGCCGGCTCCCCGGCCCGTGGGAGTTCCTCGGCGACTCCTGGTGGCGCGAGGACACCCGGGCGCTCGCGCTCGGGCTGCTGCTGCCGCTGCTCGTGCTCGCCGCGATCGGACTCGTCGCCTTCCGCACCTACCAGTACGAGGCGCAGATGCCCGCCGACCCGCACCACCACGCGCCGGCCCGGGAGGGCGGGGAGCCGGTGGAACGACCGGACCCGCGTGAGCCTCCGCAGAATCCGCTCCAGGACCCGACGTTCTGGAACGGGGAGGGGCAACTGCGCCGGGCCGCCGTGCTGCACCTGTGCACAGGGGCGGTCAGCGCCGCCGCCGTACCGGTCGTCGCGGTGCTGATCATGGACCCGCCGCGCGGTGTGCGAGCCGCCGTCGCCTGGCCCACTGCGGCGCTGCTCGCCGCCGTGGTGGTGATCGCCGTGGTGGCGGTCGCCCGGCCGTGGCTGAGCCGGCGCCAGGGCGCCACCCCGCTCGGCCGGTGGAGCGCGGCGGTCGCGACGCTCACCACGCTCGGACTGATCGGGGCGTTCGTCCTGCTGCTGCTCCCCGACGGGACGGCCGGGCAGCCGCTGTCGACGTACCGGCCGCCGGACGGGTGTGCTGCGCAACCGGACACCGCCGGCTGTCACGCCGACCGGTCCCTTCCCGGGTACGACACCGCGATCGCCTGGCTCATCGCGTACCAGGTGCTGTTGCTGCTCGCCATCGCCGCGGCGAACCGCTCCGGCCGCCGGGCGCTGGCCGGGCCCGCCGCCGGGATGCTGCTGCTGCCGCTCGGTGCGGCCTGGATCGAACGCGGACTGGCCGGGCTGCCCGCCGCGCCGGACGAGCTGCGCACCTGGATGCTCGTCGGCCCGGCCGTCGCGCTGGCCACCGCCGGGCTGTTCCTGCCCCGCCTGCGGCCGGCGGTGCCGACCCAGCCGCTCGGCGCGTACACCGATCTCGCCTGGCGCGGCTGCGCCCCGGCGGTCATCGCCGGGTTCGGCTGGATGATGGCCGTGGCGTACTGCGCCGGGCTGCTCTACTGGGTCAGCGACCGGCTCGGCGCGTCAGCCGAACCGGGCGGCCCGAGCCGCGTCGTGCCGCCGCTGGCCGTCTTCTGGGCCGGGCTGGCCTGCGCCGTCGGCCTGGCCGCGTTGACTGGGCTGCTGCTCCGGGCGGTCGTCCTGCTGCACCGCCTGCGCCGGGTCGAGTACGCCCGCCTGACCGCCACCCCCGGCCTGTCCGCGCACGACCTGCGGCGCTGCCGCGACGTCAGCACCTACCGGGCACTGCACCGGCTGGTCGGCGAACACGCGGTACGGCTACTCGGCTGCTACGCGGCGTTCTGCGCGATCCTGGTCACCCTCTGCTGCGCCGCCGCGCTGTCCGGCGAACGGCCCAGCCCGCTGTCCCCGTCCGGCTGGCAGACCGCCATCCACTGGACCGCCGAGCGCGGCGACACCGTCCTCGGCTGGCTGCCGGTGGTGACGGCGGCGCTCGGGCTGCTCGTCTACCGCACCGACTCGGTGCGCCGCTCGGTCGGCGTGATCTGGGACGTGTGCACGTTCTGGCCCCGGGCCGCGCACCCGCTCGCGCCGCCCAGCTACGCCGAACGTGCCGTACCGGAACTCCAGACCCGGGTGGCGGGGCTGCTCGCTCTGCCGCCGCACCACAGCGACCGGATGGACGGCGTCATCCTCTCCGGCCACAGCCAGGGCACCGTCATCTGCGCCGCGGTGCTGCTGCAACTGCCCCGCCGGTGGCGGCTGCGGACCTGGTTCTTCTCCTACGGCTGCCAGCTCACCCGGCTCTACGGGCGGATCTTCCCGTCCTACTTCGGGCCGGAACGGCTGCGGGCGCTGGCCGGCGCACTCACCTGGCCCGGCGGGCACGTGGCCTGGACGAACTTCTGGCGGGACACCGACCCGCTGGGCTGGCAGGTCAGCGCCGGTCAGCGGGACGTGCCGGTGGCCGACCCGGAGGCGCTGCACCCGTCCGGCGGCGAGGTGGCCGACCCGCCCATCCGCAGCCACAGCGGCTACCCGGAGGCGGTGGAGTTCACCCGGGAGCGGGCGGTCGTGGCGCGGCTGCTGCGCCGCACCGTGCCGTCACCCCGGCAGCGGACCGGCTGACCGTGCGCCACCGCGGCGGCGGGTCGGTAGGCGGCGCCCGGCGTCACGCCCGCGACGGGTCGGCCAGGCGGACCACCAGGTCGGCGTGCGCGGCCGTGCCGGCGACCCGCCGGGCGTTCTCCTCGTCGCTGCCGAGCGCCCAGGCGCGGGCCTGCTCCGGCGACTTCCCGTACGCCTCGTGGCGCGCGGTGAGCCGGCGCAGCCGCAGCTCCGCGGCCAGGTCCAGGAACCAGATCTGGTGTACGAGTGTGCGCACCTCCTCCCACGGGTCGTCCCGCAGCAGCAGGTAGTTGCCCTCGGTGACGACCAGGCGCACCTCGGGCGGCACCTCGATCGCCCCGGCGACCGGCTCCTCCAGGTCACGGCGGAACTCCGGCGCCCACACCGACGTGGGCTCCAGCCGGCGCAGCCGGCGCAGCACGGAGACGAAGCCGTTGACGTCGAACGTGTCCGGCGCGCCCTTGCGGTCGGCCCGGCCGAGACGCGCCAGCGCCGACCCGGCCAGGTGGAAGCCGTCCATCGGGACCAGCCGGGCGACCGGGCCGAGCGCGGCCACGATCCGTTGCGCCAGTGTGGACTTGCCAGCCCCCGGCGCCCCGGCGATGCCGAGCAGCTGACGCGGACCGTCGTCGGCCAGCGCGCGCGCCCGGGCGACCAGCTCGTCGAGCCCGAGCACCTCCGCCTGTGGCATCAGCCCAGCACCGGCTCGCTGATGGTGAACCGCGCCTCCACCGCCGCCTGCACCGGCTGCGGCGCCGGGTCCAGTTCCAGCTCCGGTTGCTCGCCGGAGCGCCCGTACGCCGCCTTGACCATCATCGGCGGGCCGGCGCTCATCCCGGTGTCGGACAGCTCCCGCAACGCGATCACCTGGGCGCCGAGCGCCTCGGCGTACTCCCGGGCCCGGATCAGCGCGTCGGCGATCGCGGCCTGCCGCGCCTCCCGGTAGGCCGGGCTGTCCGGCCGCAGCGACCACACCGGCCCGGCCACCTCGACCTGATCCTGGTCGGCCAGGCGGAGCATCAGCTCACCGAGCGCGGTGAAGTCGGTGGTCGTCACGGTGGTGCTCACGCTGCCCTGGTAGGCCACCACCCGCTCACCGGAGCGCTTCGTCACCGGCCAGACGTGGACCTGGCCGGTCTCCCGGCGTTCCACTGCGGGCCCGGCCGCGTCGAGCAACGCCCGCACCGCGGCGGCCCGTTCGGCCAGCCGGGTCAGCGTGGTCTCCCGGTCCCGGTCCCGCGCCGTCGCCGTCACCGTGAACCGGGCCAGCTCCGGAGCCACCTCCCGGTACGCCTCACCGCGTACCGCCACGACCGGTGCGTCAGCCATGCCGCTCAGCCTAACGGCGGTGTGGCCGGCAGGTGCCCCATGTAGGTGACCCCGCCGGCGGTCTCCCGGACCTCGCTCAGGTGGCCGCCCGCCGCGCCCAGCTCCCGCAGGTACGCCAGCTCGCCCGCGTGGTCGGCGTCGGCCGGGAACTCCCGCCGGTGCGCGGTGAACGTACGAGCCCGCAACGTCGCGCGGACGTCCCGCCCCTCGGCGAACCGGTCCGCCAGCGCACCGGCGTCGCCACCGCGCAGCGCCTCGGTCAGCTCGTCCAGGAACGCGCCGAGCGCGTCCAGTTCGGCGAGCACGCGGTCGCGGTTGCCGAGCAGCATGTTCGCGGTCCGCTCGGGTGGCCCGCCGGCGACCCGGGTGCCGTCGGAGAAGCTGCCGGCGGCGAGCGTCAGCACCGCGTCCCGCAGCGCCGACCGGTGCACGGCGCCGGCCAGCGCGCCGGCCAGCACGTGCGGTACGTGCGAGGCGAGCGCGGCGGCGCCGTCGTGCTCCGGGGCGGACATGGGCACCACCCGGGCGTGGAAGACGTCCGCCAGCAGCACCGCCAGCCGCCGGAACGCGCCCAGACCGGTCGGCCCCGGGCAGAGCACCCAGGCGGCGCCGTCGAGCAGATCCGGGCTGGCCGCCCCCGCTCCGGCCCGGTCCGCGCCGGCCATCGGGTGGCCCGGCACGAAGCGGTGCCCGAGCCCCTGGACGACGGCGGCGGTGCTCACCTCGGCCTTGACGCTGCCCACGTCGGTGAGCACGCAGCCGTCGCCGGTCACGGCGGCGACCCGGGCCAGCGTGGCCGGCAGCGTGGGCAGCGGGCCGCACAGGAACACCACGTCCCGCCCGGTGACCGCGTCCTCGACCGTGTCGGGCGCGTCGACGCCCCGGTCGCGTACCTGCCGGCGGGCGGCCGGATCCGGATCCCAGCCGGCGACGTCGAGCCCGGCGTCGCGCAGCCGCAGCAGCACCGAACCGCCGATCAGCCCGGTGCCGACCACAGCCGCCCGCGCCAGCCCGCCCGTCACGTCAGGCCCCGGCGAGCCGCCCGGCCACCGCGTCCACGTGCTCGTCGGACTCGGTGAGGGCCACCCGGACGTGCCGGGCGCCGGCCGGGCCGTAGAAGACACCGGCGGCCACCAGGATGCCCCGGCGGGCCAGCCAGTCCACCGTCTCCCAGCAGTCCTCGTCCCGGGTGAGCCACAGGTAGAGCCCGGCCTCCGAGTGCTCGACGGTGAAGCCGGCGGCGGTGAACGCCGCTCGCAGCTTCTCCCGCCGGACGCGGTAGCGCTCCCGCTGGACGTCGGCGTGCTCCTGGTCGCCGAGCGCGGCCACCATGGCGGCCTGCACCGGGGCCGGCACGATCAGGCCCGCGTGCTTACGGATCTTGAGCAGCTCGGCCACCAGCGCCGGGTCACCGGCGACGAACCCGGCCCGGTACCCGGCCAGGTTGGAACGCTTGGACAGCGAGTGCACCGCCAGCACGCCGTCGTACGAGCCGCCGCACACCTGCGGGGAGAGCACCGAGACGGGCTCGGCGTCCCAGCCCAGCGGCAGGTAGCACTCGTCGCTGGCGACCACCGCACCGCGCTCGCGCGCCCACTCGACCACCTTGCGCAGATGGGCGGCGGGCAGCACCCGGCCGGTCGGGTTACCCGGCGAGTTCACCCAGACCAGGCGGACCCGGGGATCCGGGCCCAGCGCGGTCAGCGAGTCGGTGCGTACCGTCGTCGCGCCGGCGAGCCGGGCCCCGTCCTCGTAGGTCGGGTACGCGACCGACGGCACCACGACCACGTCACCGGGGCCGAGCCCGAGCAGCGTCGGCAGCCAGGCCACCAGCTCCTTCGAGCCGATCGTCGGCAGCACGCCCAGGCCGTCGACGCCCGCGCCGCAGGCCCGCGCCACCCAGGCCGCGATCGCGTCACGCAGGGCGGGCGTACCGGCGGTCAGCGGGTAGCCCGGCGCGTTCGACGCGTCGGCCAGGGCCCGGCGGATCAGCTCCGGCACCGGGTCGACCGGCGTGCCCATCGACAGGTTGATGAGACCGTCCGGGTGCGCCGCGGCAGTGGCCGCCGCGGCGTCCAGGGTGTCCCAGGTGAAGTCGGGCAGCCGTGCCGAGACCGGCGTACGCCGGTTCAGTGGCCCTCGCCGCGCGGCGGCTGCGCGGCGACGAAGGTGGCGTCCTTCTCCACCTTGCCGATCTTCGAGGCGCCACCGGGCGAGCCCAGGTCCTCGAAGAACTCGTAGTTGGCCCCGGTGTAGTCCTTCCACTGCTCCGGGACGTCGTCCTCGTAGAAGATCGCTTCCACCGGGCAGACCGGCTCACAGGCACCACAGTCGACGCACTCGTCGGGGTGGATGTAGAGCATCCGGTTGCCCTCGTAGATGCAGTCGACCGGGCACTCCTCGATGCATGCCTTGTCGAGCACATCCACGCACGGCTCGGCGATGATGTAGGTCACCGGTCTTCTCCTCCGCAAGACTCGTCGCGATCAACCGCAACGGTAAGAGCCTAGTATCTCGCCGGGGAGGGGGTCGATCGTGCTCCGACAGCAGGACGTGGGACACCGGATCGTGGTCCGCCGGATTGTGGGGATTCGCGAGGGCCGCACGCTGTTCTCCGACGCGCTCGGCGAACTCGTGGAGCTGAGCGAGACCCACATCACGCTGTCCACCGACGCCGGGCCGCTACGCGTACCGGTGGCCGAGGTGCACCGGGCCAAGCGGGTGCCGCCGGCCCGCCGGCCCACCGCCGCCGCCGTGGTCGCGCTGGAGCTGGCCGCCGACGAGGCGTGGCCCGCACCGGTACGCGGACGGCTCGGCGACTGGCGGCTGCGCTGGGCCGACGGCTGGACCGGGCGGGCGAACAGCGCGCTGCCGGTCGGTGACCCGGACCGCCCGCTGCCCGCCGCGCTGGACGCGGTGCAACGCTGGTACGCCGACCGCGGCGGGCCCGCGCTGGTGAACACCCCGCTGCCGCTTGCCGCACCCGTCGGTGCGGAGCTGGACGCACGCGGCTGGACGTCCCGCCCCCCGGTGCTGGTGCAGACCGTCCCGTTGCGCACCCTGACCGCGCCGCCGGCCGCCGCGCCCCTGTCGGCCACCGCGCCGCCGGTGACGCTCGCGGACGCGCCCGCCGACGACTGGCTGGCGATCGCCGCCGGCCGCAAGGGCGGGCTGCCGGACGCCGCCCGGCAGGTGCTCACCGGGACACCCCGGGTCCGCTTCGCCGAGCTGCGCGAAGACGGCCGGCTGCTCGCGGTCGGACGGGGCACGGTCACCGGCGGGGGCCGCTGGCTCGGTGTCAGCCTGCTGGAGACGGTGCCGCAGGCGCGCCGCCGGGGGCTCGCCGCCGCTGTCGTACGCGCGCTGGCCGGCTGGGGCGCCGCCGAGGGCACCACCCACGCGTTCCTCCAGGTGGAACAGAGCAACACCGGCGCTGTGGCGCTCTACCGGGGGCTCGGCTTCACCACCCACCACACCTACCTGACCCGGGTCGCCCCGGCGGCCTGAGCGGCACCCCGGTCAGCGCCGGACGATCTTGCGGGGCCGGGTGCGCTTCATCTCGGCGTACCGCTTGAGCTGGCGGGACCGGTAGTCCCGGCCCAGCGCGGTCAGGATCAGGTAGCCGACCAGCACGCCCGCCGCGGTGGCCGCGAGATAGAGCCAGATCTGGGCGAAGAAGAGGCCCGCGCCGCCGCCGAACGGGTTCTCCCCGACCAGCAGCGGACCGGCGAACACGGTGAGCGCCAGCGCGACCGCGACGGCGGCGGCCAAATCGCCGGCCCAGCGGCCCAGCGGCCGGTCGGCGCCCCACCGGAACGCGGTGCCGGCCAGGATCAGCCCGATGACCAGGAACATGGCGAGCGAGACGCGGCCGGAGGCGGTGTCGTCGTCCGGGAACGCGAGTTTGATGACCAGCCGGGCCACCACGTTCACCCCGAACAACGCGGCCGCCAGCACGCCTACCGCACGCCACCGCTGAGCCATCGCACGCCTCCCGCCGTACCGCCCGCTCCCTCGGCGGGCCTCCTGGCAGGAATGTCTACCACCGCGAGCTGTGCGGCGTCAGCACCTCACCGTGCGTCCGGCGGTGTCACCAGGTGCCGGAAGCCCAGTACCGCGAACGTGACCGCACCGGCCACGATCAACGCGAGGCCGAGTACGTTGTCACCGGCGAGCGCCAGATCGCCCTCGACGGTCCGGAAACCCCCCACCACGATCACCAGGAACCACGGCAGCGCGCCGAGCACAACCGCCCAGCGCGCACCCGTCGACCGGTGGGCGAACCGGCCCAGCAGCACCGTCGTCGCCACCACGGCGACCACCCCGGCGGCCACCAGGCCGATACCGAGAAGCGCCCGCAGCCCGCCGGAGCGGCCCTGCACCGTCTCCCAGGCCCAGGTCGCGAAGATCAGGTCGAGCAGCGCCAGCAGGACGCCGGCCCAGACCGTCACGACGCCGCCGGCCACCCGCAGCGCGCGGTCGAGCATCCGCTCCGCCGGGCTCGGCGTCGCGGCCGTCGGCGGCTGCTCGGGGAGGGTCGACACGGGTACGGCCGGCAGCGTCACCGGAGACCGGCCGCCGCGACCGGGGACCGCTGCGTGCCGTCCAGGGCGATCCCGGCGAACAGGTCGTCCTCCCAGCCGTACGGGCCGGCGCCCGGGCCCTTCTCGCCGACCGCGAGCGTGAAGTACTCCACGCCCATGAACTCGCCGCCGAAGTTGCCGGCGATCGAGTAGAGCCAGGAGTTCGCCGGGATCTGGGTGGCGTGGGCGCGCATCGCCGCCTCCTTGGCGCCGTGCTGGTCGGTGCCGTCGATCCGGGCGGCGATCTCCGCGTCCGGCGTGCCGAACGGCAGGTCGTCGGCGCTCTCGATGCCGGCGAACGGGTTGTCCGAGGACTCGGTGAACGTCTCCAGGCCCGCGTCGAGCACGCTGCGCGGCATGGCCGTCCAGTAGACCTTCGCCGGGGCGATCCCCTCGGCCGCGGCCAGCTCCACCGCCCGCATCGCCACCCGGTGCGCCTGGATGTGGTCGGGGTGGCCGTAGAAGCCGTCGGGGTCGTACGTGACGAGCACCTGGGGGCGGACCTCGCGGATGACCTCCACCAGGTACCCGGCTGCGACGTCCAGGTCGGCCTGCCAGAACGCCCGCGGGTGCTCGTTGGTGGTCAGGCCCATCATCCCGGAGTCGCGGTAGCGGCCCGCGCCGCCGAGGAACCGGTGGTCGGTGACGCCGAGCGCGGCGCAGGCGGCGGCCAGCTCCCCGATCCGGTAGCCGCCGAGCTGGTCCGCCTCGGCCGCGCAGAGCTGGGCCAGCGCCGGGACGTGGATCTCGCCCTCCTCGCCCAGCGTGCAGGTGACGAGCGTGACGTGGGCGCCGGTGGCGGCGTAGTGCGCCATCGTCGCGCCGGTGCCGATCGACTCGTCGTCGGGATGCGCGTGGACCAGCAGGAGGCGTCGGTCGGGCAGGGTCGTCACGCCCGTCACTCTAACCGGCGGTCCTGCCCGCTCGACGGTGATGCGTCCGCCCAGGTCGGCCACATCACCACCGGCGCCCGCCTACTCTGCAGGCGTGGACTTTCCCGAGCTGGCCGCCCGTACCCGTCGGTTCAGCCACGGGGCGCCGCGCGCCGTCGCCGTCGCGGGCGACGGCGCCCGGGTGATCTTCCTGCGTTCCGCGGGACCGGAGGACCCGGCCGACGCGCTCTGGCTGCTCGACGTCGACAGCGGCGAGGAACGACTGGTCGCGGACCCGGCGGTGCTGCTGGGCACCGACGCCGAGCCGGCCCGCCTCGCCCCCGGTGAGCGGGCGCTGCGCGAGCGGTTGCGGCTCAGCTCCGGCGGCATCGGCTCGTACGCGCTGGACTCGGCCGGCCGGGTCGCCGCGTTCGCGCTGGCCGGGCGGCTGTTCCGGGCCGACCTGGTGCACGGCGACGTGGTCGAGGTGGCGGCCGTCGGGCCGGTGATCGACCCGCGGCCCGACCCGGCCGGCGAACGGCTGGCGTACGTCACCGACACCGCCGAGGGAGTGCGCCGGGGCCAGTTGCGGGTGGTGGAGCCGGACGGTACGGACAACCTGCTCGCCGGGGAGGACAGCGGCGTCACCTGGGGGCTGGCCGAGCACATCGCGGCCGAGGAGTTCCACCGCTACCGGGGCTACTGGTGGGCGCCGGACGGCCGCAGCGTGCTGGCCGCCCGGGTCGACGAATCCCGCCTGGAACGCTGGTACCTGCACGACCCCGCCGACCCGGCGAGCCCGCCGACGTCGCTCGCGTACCCCGTGGCGGGTGGGCCGAACGCGGAGGTCAGCCTGCACCTGCTCGACCTCGACGGCGGCTGGGTCGACGTGCACTGGGACCGCGAGACCTATCCGTACCTGAGTTCGGTGGACTGGACCGAGGGCGGCCCGCTGATCACCGTGCTGCGCCGCTCGCAGCAGCACGGCCTGGTGCTCGCGGTGGACCCGCGCACCGGGGAGACGCAGGTGCACGCCGAGCTGGCCGATCCGCGCTGGGTGGAGCCGATCCCCGGCACCCCGGCGCACCTGCCCGACGGGCGGGTGCTGGTCGGCGGCGAGCTGGCCCACGACGGGTACGACGCCCGCTGCCTGTTCGCCGACGGCACGCTGCTCACCCCGCCCTCGCTGTACGTGCGGCGAGTGGTCGGGCGGCTGCCGAACGGCCCGAACGCGGCGGCGGACCTGCTGGTGGAGGCGAGCGAGGGCGAGCCGAGCCAGCGCCACCTCTACCGGGTGCGGACCACGATCGGCGGCGGCATGGACGCCCGCCGGATGGGCAGCGACCCGGGCTGGCACACGGCCTCGATCGGCGGGTCCACGCTGGCCGTGGGCATCGCGTCGCTGGAGCACGCCGGGGTCCGCTGGCGGGTGTGGCACGGCGACCGCGAGGTGGGTGAGCTGCGCTCGTTCGCCGCCACCTGCTCGTACGCGCCACGGCCGACGATGGTCCGGGTGACCGACCGGCGGCTGCCCAGCGCGGTGCTCTACCCGGCCGAGCACGTCAAGGGCACCCGGCTGCCGGTGCTGCTGGACGTCTACGGCGGGCCCGGCCACCAGGAGGTGGTGGCGGCCCGCGGCGTCTGGCTGGAACGGCAGTGGTGGGCCGAGCAGGGTTTCGCGGTGGTCACCATCGACAACCGGGGCACCCCGGGCATCGCGCCGTCGTTCGAGAAGGCGATCCACCGCCGGGTCGCGGACGTGATCCTGACCGACCAGGTGGACGCGCTCACCGCGCTGGCCGACAAGCACCCGGATCTGGACCTGGAGCGGGTGGCGGTGCGCGGCTGGTCGTTCGGCGGCTGGCTGGCCGGGCTGGCGGTGCTGCGCCACCCGGAGTTGTTCAAGTGCGCGATCGTGGGCGCGCCGGTCACCGACTGGGCGCTGTACGACACCGCGTACAGCGAGCGCTACCTCGGCATGCCGGACGACGGGATGGACGTCTACGCCCACCACTCGCTGGTCGAGCTGGCCGCCGAGCCGCTCGGCGACCCGGCGCAGGCCCGGCCGATGCTGCTGGTGCACGGCCTGGCCGACGACAACGTGCTCGCCGCGCACACGCTGCGGCTGTCGGCGGCGCTGCTGGCGACGGGCCGCCCGCACGCGGTGCTGCCGCTCACCGGCGCGAGCCACCTGGCCGCCGGCGGGGTGTCCGAGCGGCTGCTCCGGCTGGAGCTGGACTTCCTCCGCCGCTACCTGTGACGGCGAGGGCCCCCGCCGACAGGCGTCGGCAGGGGCCCTCGTCCGGCTGCTACTGCTTGACGTACGCGTTGACGAAGTTCGGGTAGCCGAACACGGAGGAAATGAACGCCCCGCCCGCCTTGGACCCGTGCACGTTGTACGCCACGTCCACGTAGAGCGGCACCACCGGCGCGTGCTCCTTCATGATCCGCTCGTCGAGCTTGCCCCACTCCGGGCCCTGCTCGGACGGCGGCAGCGCCAGGATCCGGTCCATCTCGGCGTTGATCGCGTCGTCGTTGAAGTACGACTGGTTGCTGTTGCCCTCGGCCTTGATGGTCCGGCCGTCGTAGAGCACCGGCAGGATCGACGCACCGCTGGGCCAGTCCGCCGCCCAGTTACCGATGTACAGGTCCCAGGGGTTGTTCTTCTTCTTGACCTCGTCCAGCTTCGCGTCGTCCGGGATGTTCCGGACGGTGATCTTGAAGCCGGCGCGCTCCAGGTTGCCCTTGAGCTGGACCGCCTCCGCCTGCTCGGTCGTGTTGTCCGCGACGCCGAGGACCAGCTCGGGCGTCTGGCCGCCGAGCAGCTCCTTGGCCTTCTCCACGTTGCCGTTGGCGCCCGCCGGGTACGCGTCGTACGCCTTGTAGCCGATGGTCGACGGCGGCATCAGCGTGGTGATCGGCTGCGCGACGGTCTGGCCGCCTAGCGCCTTGACCAGGCCCTCGCGGTCGATCGCGTAGTTCAGCGCCTGGCGGATCTTCAGGTCCTTGACCCGCTGGGTGTTGATCACGAGCTGGTTGGCGCTCGGCGTCGGCGACAGCAGCGTGCGGGACTTCAGCGCCGGGTCACCGGCCACCTTCGCCACGAGCGAGGCCGGCACCGCGTTGAACGCCAGCGCGCTCTGGTCGGCGCCGTTGTCGGCGATCACCCGGTTGTTGGCGGCGTCGGCGGTCGGCCCGAAGCTCCACACGAACTGGTCCGGGTACTGGTGCCGCACCGGGTCGGTCTTCGCGTCCCAGTTCGGGTTGCGGTCGAGCGTGAGCTGGACCCCGACCTGGTTCTTGGCGATCTTGTACGGGCCGGACGAGAACGGCTTCTGGTCCAGGTTGACCCCGGTGTCCTTCTCCGGCTTGAGCGGCGCCGTGGTGGGCAGCGAGACCGCGAACGGCAGGTCACAGCGGGGCTTGGCGAACTCGAAGCGCAGCGTCTTGTCGTCCGGTGTGGTCAGGCCCGGCGGCAGCGACGTCTTGTTCTTCTTGAAGTCCCACTTGGTGTCGTACTGCGCGGTGTCGGCCAGCCACTCCTGGATGTAGGTGGGGCCGCCGGTGAGGTCCGGGTCGAAGGAGCGGGCGATGCCGTACGCGATCTCCTTCGAGGTGATCGGGCTGCCGTCCTCGAACTTCACCCCGTCCTTGATGGTGAATTCCCAGACCTTGCAGTCGTTGTTGACGTTCTTGCCCGGCGTCTCGGCCAGGTCACCCACGAGGACCAGGCCACCCTTGCCGTCGTCCTTCCAGGTGGTCAGGTAGCGGGCGAAGAGCGGGTTGGCCATCAGACCGGCGAACGAGTACGTCCGCTGCGGGTCCAGGTGGGAGATGGGGGTCTCCCGGATGATGGTGAACGTCCCGCCCTTGGCCGCACCGTCGATCTCGGCGGCCGGTCCCTGCGAGTCCTTGGGGTCGGTCGCGATGACCCCGGTCTGCTGCCGGTTGCCGTCCACCTTGGTGCCTTCGCCCGTGTTCTCCGAGCAGGCACCGAGTGCCACAACCAGTGCGATGGCGCCGCCAGCGGCGGCCGCTGCGCGTGGTCGCATGTCCTACCTCCTCCACCCGTTCGCCGAGCGCATCCGCCGACGTCCCGAGGATCGTAAAGAAGAAAAACTACGAGTTGGGTAACAGTTGTCGATAAATTTCGTCGCGGTTCAGCCGAGCCGCACCCGCGGGTCGATCACCGCGTAGAGCAGGTCCACCACCACGTTCGCCAGCACCACGAAGACCGCCGCGATCAACACGGTCGCCATGATCGTCGGCAGGTCTCCCGAGCGGACCGCGTCGACAGCGGTACGCCCCATGCCGTTCAAACCGAAGGTCGTCTCGGTGATCACCGTGCCGCCCAGCGCCCCGCCCACGTCCAGACCGGCGATCGTCACCACCGGTGTGATCGCCGCGCGCAGCGCGTGCCGGCCGTACACCTTGCGTTTGGCCAGGCCCTTCGCCCGCGCGGTCCGGACGAAGTCCTCCGACAGCGTCTCCAGCATCTGCGCCCGGGACAGTCGCGCGTAGATCGCGGAGAAGAGGAACGCCAGCGCCACCCAGGCCAGCACCAGCCCGCTCGTCCACTTCAACGGGTTGTCGAACAACGATGTGTAGCTCGGCACCGGCAGCAGGCGCAGGTTGTAGACGAAGACGATGAGCAGCACCGCGCCGACGAAGTAGAGCTGCAACGAGGCGCCGGTGAGCGAGAAGCCGATCGCCGCCCGGTCCAGCCAGCTGCCCCGGCGCAGCGCCGAGAGCATGCCCAGGCCGACGCCGAGCAGCAGCCAGAGGATCGCCGCCGGGATGACGATGCTCAGCGTCACCGGCAGCACCCGGGCGATGGTGTCCGAGACCGCCTCATTCGACACGTACGACCAGCCGAGGCAGGGGGCGTCGCACCGGCCGCCCTGGGCGCTGCCCAGGTCCCGGCCGGTGAAGATGCCCTTCATGTAGCCGGCGTACTGGCTGATCAGCGGATCACGCAGGCCCAGTTCCTGGCGGACCCGCTCCAGTCGCTCCGGGTTGCAGTTCTTCGGGCACATGCCGGTGACCGGGTCGCGGGGCAGCGCGAAGAACATGAGGAAGCTGAGCACGCTCACCGCGAACAGCGTGAGCGCGGCGGACAGCAGCCGGCGGATGAGGAATCGCGTCATGGGCCGGCCTCCTACCGGGACGACTTCGGGTCGAGCGCGTCGCGCAGCGCGTCACCGAAGAGGTTGAAGGCGAACACGAGCGCGAAGATGGTGATGCCCGGGAAGAAGACGTACGCCGGGTCGGTCTGCAGGTAGTCGAGGCTGCGGTAGATCATGCGGCCGAAGCTCGGGGTCTCGTCGGTGAGCCCGACGCCGATGAACGACAACGCTGCCTCGCTGGTGATGTACTGCGGCACGGCGAGCGAGAAGGCGACCAGGATCGGCGCCCAGGCGTTCGGCAGCAACTGCCGGAACAGCATGTGCCCGAGGCCCGCGCCGCTGGCCCGCGCCGCCTCCACGAACTCGCGTTCGCGCAGCGCGATGATCTGGCCCCGGACCAGCCGGGCCGTGCCGGTCCAGCCGAACAGGGCGAAGATCGCGATGAGCACACCGATCTGGAAGTACGCCGGCACGGCCTCGCGCTGCCCGTAGAAGCGCAGCGCGACGGTCGGCATCAGGGCCAGCGCGATGATCAGGAACGGCATGGCCAGGGTCAGGTCGGTGATCCAGTTGATCACCGTGTCCAGCCAGCCGCCCAGGTAGCCGGCGAGCGTTCCCAGCGTCACGCCGATCACCGCGGTCAGCACGGCCGCCGCGAACGCGATGAACAGCGACGTCCGCAGCCCGTGCACCATCCGGATGAAGATGTCCCGGCCGAGGCCGGGCTCCAGCCCGAACCAGTGCTCCCCGGTCACGCCCCCGGCGTAGCCCAGCGGCATGCCGTAGCCGTCGAGGCGGTTCTGGAACTGCTCCTTCGGGCCCACCCCGTACAGCGCCTCGATGAGCGGCACGGCGAGCGCGACGAGCACGAAGAACGCCAGCAGGCCGCCGCTGATCAGCGCGGTGCGGTCCCGCTTGAGCCGCGCGAGGGCGAGCTGGCCGGGTGACCGGCCGACGAACTCCTTCTTGCCGCTCTCGCCGCCCTCACCGGGCGACTCGATCTCGGCGAGCGCGACGCCCTCGACCGGCGACAGGCTCATTGGGACACCTCCACGGGTTCGCCGGTCGGCACGCCGACCGGTCCGCTCTCCGGGTAGTGGCAGGCGGCGAGCTGCCGGCCGTCGTCCCGCGTGGTCAGCGCCGGCTCTTCCGTGGCGCACCGCTCGGTGGCCTTCCAGCAACGGGTACGGAAGCGGCAGCCCGACGGCGGGTTGAGTGGGGTGGGCACGTCGCCGGTGAGGCGGATGCGTCCGGCGGGGCCGAGGGCTGTGACGTCGGGGATGGCGGACAGCAGTGCCCGGGTGTACGGGTGCTGGGGGCGGGTGTAGATGGTGTCGCGGTCGCCGATCTCGACGATCTTGCCGAGGTACATGACGGCGACGCGGTGGCAGAAGTGCCGCACCACGGCCAGGTCGTGGGCGATGAACACGAACGCCAGATCGAGATCTTGTTGCAGGCTGCGCAGCAGGTTGATGACCTGCGCCTGGATCGACACGTCCAGCGCCGAGACGGGTTCGTCGGCCACGATCAGTTTCGGTTTCAGGGCGAGGGCGCGGGCGATGCCGATGCGCTGGCGTTGGCCGCCGGAGAACTCGTGCGGATACCTGTTGTAGTGCTCCGGATTCAACCCGACGAGTTCGAGGAGTTCCTGCACGCGGTGTTTGACCCCGCCGGGTGGGGTGATGCGGTTGACCTGCAACGGCATGGCCACGATCCGCCCGACCGTGTGGCGGGGGTTCAGCGACGCGTACGGGTCCTGGAAGATGATCTGCAAATCCTGCCGCAGCCCGCGCAGCTCACCACGTTTCGCGTGGGTGATGTCCCGCCCCGCGAACTCGATCGACCCGGCGGTGGGCTCCAGCAGCCGCACCAGCATCCGCCCGGTCGTGGTCTTCCCACACCCGGACTCCCCCACCAGCCCGAGGGTCTCGCCCGGGCGCACGTCGAAGTCCAGCCCGTCCACCGCCCGCACCGCACCCGTGCTGCGCAGGCCCTGCCGGACCGGGAAGTGCTTGGTCAGGCCGCGCACGGACAGCAGCGGCTCGGTCTCGGTGCTCATCGGGCCACCCCCACCTGGGCTACCTCGTCGCGGTAGATCCGCTCCCGGTCCCCCGCCGACAGATGGCAGGCGACCAGGTGACCCGGCGCTCCGGCCTCCCGCAGCTCGGGCACCTCCGTGCGGGACCGGTCGCCGTTGACGTCGGCCCACCGGCAGCGCGGATGGAACGCGCACCCCGACGGCAGGTTGATCAGACTGGGTGGGTTGCCCGGGATCGGCACCAGGTCCGCGTCCGCGTCACCGTGCAACGACGGCACACTCGACAACAACCCCCACGTGTACGGATGCTGCGGCGCCCGCAACACCCGCTGCACACTCCCGTGCTCCACCGCCCGACCCGCGTACATCACCAACACGTCATCAGCCACCTGGCTGACCACACCCAGATCGTGGGTGATCAGCACGATCGCCGACCGGAACTCCTCCTGCAGATCCGCCAGGAGATCCAGGATCTGCGCCTGCACCGTCACGTCGAGGGCCGTGGTCGGCTCGTCAGCGATCAGCAGATCCGGGTCGTTGACCAGCGCCATCGCGATCATCGCCCGCTGCCGCATCCCACCGGAGAACTCGTGCGGAAACTGATCGAACCGCCGGCCCGGCTGCGGAATCCCCACCCGGCCCAGCATCTCCACCGCCCGCGTCCGCGCCTCCCGCTTCCCGGCCTTCGGATGATGCACCCGGTACGCCTCCGCGATCTGCCTACCCACCGAGTAGTACGGATGCAACGCCGACAACGGATCCTGAAAGACCATCGCCATGTCCCGGCCCCGCAGCCGCCGCACCTCCTCCTCACCCAACCCCACGAGCTGACGCCCACCGACCGAGATCTCCCCCGAGATGGTCGTGCGCTTCGCGTTGTGCAGGCCCAGAATCGCCAGCGACGTCACACTCTTACCCGAACCGGACTCGCCCACGATCCCGAGCGTGCGACCCCGCTCCACCGCGAACGACACCCCGTCCACGGCCTTGACCACACCGTCCTCGGTGTCGAACCGCACCCGCAGATCCCTGACCTGGAGATAGGGCCCGTCGCCGGATCGCTGCTCCGGCACCTCCGGGCGGTCCGGCTCCCCGGACGGCACCGCCTCCGACCTGCCCATTGACCGCCTCCCCTTCGGTGATGAAGAGAACCTACAGCAAACCCTTGGAGGCGAAAATAAGCTACATCGAGCGGTCTGTCAGCGGTGAGAGCGTAACGACTCGGTCTCCCGTCCGCACGCCCCTCACCTGGGACATTCACGGCCGCGATTGGGCATCTGGGCCTCGTCGTCGCACCCGGGGTGCGACCATGGTCCCGGTGACGAAGGGACGATTCCTGTCGGCACGAGGTGGAGGCGACCATGACCGCGGCGGTGTTCGGCCACGACGGCCCGTGGACCGAAGAGGAGTACCTCGCCCTCGGCGAGACGCGGCAACGCGTCGAACTCTTCGACGGGAGCCTGCACGTGACACCCGCACCGACGCCGCGGCACCAACGAATCCAGCGGAACCTCGGCAACCTGCTGGAAGCCGCGGCCCGGCGCGCCGGGCTGGAACTGCTGGAGACGGTGAACGTCCGGCTCCGGCCGGGCCGGATACCGATCCCCGACCTGGTCGTCACGGAGCCGATCGACTTCGACGAGCCGATGATCGAGGCGCGGGACGTACGGCTCGTATGCGAGGTCATCTCACCGGGCAACGCGGCGACCGACAAGGTGCTCAAGATGCACTACTACGCCGCCGCCGGCATCGAGTGGTATCTGCTGGTGGAGCAGGAGACCGGCACCCTGCACCTCCACCGGCGGCAGGGTCGGCACTACCGGGAGGTGTCGGTGACCAAACCCGGTTCCGTGCTGGAGTTGACCGAGCCCGTCCAGGCCACGATCCGGCCGGAGGATCTCGTCCCCTGACGGATGTCGGTGCGCTCGCCTAGGGTCGGGCGCATGAGCGAGCGTCAGCGAGCGAATCATCGGGGCAGCGCGAAGGTGCCTCATGCCGGCACGCAGCGCAGCGGAGTGCCGGCATGAGCGAGTTCGACGCGGCGACCACCGCCGTCCAGGCCGCTCTCGACGCGGGCGCCCGGTACGCCGACGCCCGGGTCATGCACCGCCGCTACGAGTCGATGTCTGCACGCAACGGCGACATCGAGGAGCTGAGCCAGGACGAGAGCATCGGGCTGGGCGTACGCGCGCTCGTCGGATCGGGGTGGGGCTTCCACGCCGTACCGGATCTGTCCGAGGCCGCGGCCCGCGACGCCGGCCGGCGCGCCGCGGCGATCGCCACGGCGAGCGCGCGGGTTCCCGGCCCGCCGATCGACCTGGTGCCGGTCGAGGCGACGGTGGCGAGCTGGGCCTCGGACTGCGCGGTCGACCCGTTCGGCGTGCCGCTGTCCGACAAGGGCGACCTGCTGGTCCGCGCCACGGCGACGATGCGCGAGCACGGCGCCGACCTGGCCGAGGGGCTCTACCAGATCTGGGACACCTCGAAGTGGTTCGTCTCCAGCGAGGGCCACCGGATCGACCAGCGCATCCGGGAGTGCGGCGGCGGCATCTCGGCCACCTCGATCGGTGACGGCGAGACGCAGCGGCGGTCCTACCCGAGCTACCGCGGGCAGTACGGCACCACCGGCTGGGAGCTGGTCACCTCGCTCGACCTGGCGGCGCACGCCGCACAGATCGCCGAGGAGTCCCGGGAGCTGCTCACCGCGCCGCTCTGCCCGGC
This sequence comes from Micromonospora sp. C28ISP2-4, assembly GCF_030519385.1. Lineage (NCBI taxonomy): Bacteria > Bacillati > Actinomycetota > Actinomycetes > Micromonosporales > Micromonosporaceae > Micromonospora > Micromonospora sp. C28ISP2-4. The sequence continues at coordinate 441,081 of NZ_JAUMKG010000002.1, forward strand.
CGGCGAGACCGACCTGATCCTCGGCGGCGAGCAGCTCGCGTTGCAGATCCACGAGTCGGTCGGGCACGCCATCGAGCTGGACCGCATCCTCGGCTGGGAGGCGGCGTTCGCCGGCACGTCCTGGCTCGACCTGACCCGCCTCGGCTCGCTGCACTACGGCTCCGAGCTGATGAACGTGACGATCGACCCCACCATCCCGGGTGCGCTCGGCAGCTTCGGCTACGACGACGAGGGCTCCCCGGCGGTCGCCCGCGACGCGGTGCGCGAGGGGCGGTGGGTCGGGGTGCTCGCCGGCCGGGACTCGGCCGCCGTCGCCGGGCTGGACTACGGCGGGAGCGTACGGGCCGACGGCTGGGCCCGGCTGCCGATGGTGCGGATGACGAACGTCGGCCTGGAACCCGGCCCGCACACGCTCGACGAGATCATCGCGGCGACCGACGACGGGGTGCTGATGGACATCAACCGGTCCTGGTCGATCGACGACAAGCGGCTCAACTTCCAGTTCGGCTGTGAGGTCGGCTGGGAGGTGAAGAACGGCCGCCGGGGGCGGATGCTGCGCAACCCGACCTACACCGGCATCGGCCCGGTCTTCTGGCGCTCGATGGACATGCTCTCCTCGGAGACGGTCGCGTGGGGCACGCCCAACTGCGGGAAGGGGCAGCCGGGGCAGGTCGGGCACACCGGCCACCCGGCCGCGCCGGCCCGGTTCCGCGGCGTCCGGGTGGGGGTGCGGGCATGAGCGCCGAGTTGGAGATCGCCGCCGGGGTGGTGGACCTGGTCCGGCACACGGCCGGTCCGGCCGCCGAGGCCGAGGTGCTGGTGACCCGCTCCGACCTGGCGCTGACCCGGTTCGCCAACTCGTTCGTCCACCAGAACGTGTCCGAGACCGGCGTCGCCGTACACCTGCGGTTGCACGTGGACGGGCGGACCGTGACCGGCAGCGGCAGCCGGGTCGACGCCGACGGCCTGGCCGCGCTCGTCGAGCGGACCAGGGCCGCGGCCCGGCTCGCGCCGCCCGACCCGGCTTGGCCGGGACTCACCGCGCCGGTGCCCGTGCCGTCCGGCCCGGGCGTCGACGAGGCCACCGCGTTCGCCTCGCCGGACGAGCGGGCCGAGCGGGTACGCGCGTTCGTGGAGGCGGTCGAAGGGCTGGAGGCGGCCGGCTACTGCCGCACCGCGTACCGGTCGGGGGCGTTCGCCAACTCGGCCGGGCACACGGCTGCGGGCCGGGCTGCCGAGGCGGCGATGGACGGCATCGCCCGTGCCGGCGGCGCCGACGGGGTGGCGCGGCTCTGTGCGGACCGGCTTGCCGATCTCGACGGCGCGGCGCTCGGCGCCCGCGCGGCGGCGAAGGCACGCGCCGCGGCCGACCCGGTGGAGCTGCCGCCCGGGCACTACGAGGTGGTGCTCGAACCGGCTGCTGTCGCCGACCTGCTGCACAACCTGGCCTGGTACGGCTTCAACGGCAAGCGGTACGCCGAACGGCAGTCCTTCGCCGAGCCGGGCACGGCACAGTTCGATCCTTCGGTGACGCTGGTGGACGACCCGCTGCACGCGAGCACGCTGCCGTTCGACCTGGAGGGCACGCCCCGGCGGGCGCTGCCGCTGGTCGAGCGCGGCACCACGGGCGCGGTGGCGTACGACAGGCGCGGCGGCGCCGAGGCGGGCGCCGGGTCCACCGGGCACGGTATGCCGGGCGGCGCGACGTTCGGCCCGATCCCGCACAACGTCCGGCTGCTGTCGGGCACGAGCGACGCGGGCGTGGCCGTCGCCGCCGGACCGGTGAGTGCGGGCGTGACCGGGGCGGTGGGCGACCCGGACACCGCCGCCCTGGTGGCCGGGATGCGGCGCGGGCTGCTGGTCAGCGACTTCTGGTACACGCGGGTGCTGGACCCGAAGCAACTAGTGGTCACCGGGCTGACCCGAAACGGGGTGTGGCTGGTCGAGGACGGCGTGCCGACCCGGGCGGTACGCGACTTCCGGTTCACCGAGTCGTATCCCCGGGCGCTGGGGCCGGGCCGGGTGCTCGGCCTGGGCCGGACGGCGGTCCGCCAGCCGGGCCGCGTCGACGGTTCCTGGTACGAGGCCCCGGCGCTGCGGCTGTCCTCGTGGCACTTCACCGGCGGCGCGTCCGGGTGACCCGGTGCGCCGCCCGGCGCGCCACGGAACCGGTCGGCGCACCGTTCGACCGACCCGCCACATTGATCATGAACTGACTCTTTCCAAGCTGCGGGACACACGGGACACTGCGTTGCGCGGCCGGGCCGTGAAGATCGGCGTAACGTGTGTCACTTAGCCGCACCGGTTCGCCCGGTGTGGCCTCGCGCGTGCGCAGGACGTGACAGTGACGTCAGGGAGATGACTCGAATGACAACTACGTCGGCCAGGACGCCGAGACCGCAGCCGCGGGGAGGGCGGGCACGCGCCGCCATCGCGGCGAAGACGTTGCGGACCGACAGGTGGTGGATCGCCCCGCTGATCACAGTGGTGGGGCTCAGCGCGTGGGTCATCTACGCGACGGTCCGGGTCTTCATGCACAAGTGGTACTGGGTGGAGCAGTACCACTACCTGACACCGTTCTACTCCCCCTGCGTCACCGACCGATGTGTCGAGGGCTCCTCGCACTTCGGCCAGTTCCTGCCCGGCTGGTGGATCATCCCGGACGCGGCGCTCACCCTGCCGTTCCTGCTGCTGTTCCGCCTGACCTGCTACTACTACCGCAAGGCGTACTACCGGTCGTTCTGGCTGTCGCCGCCGGCCTGCGCGGTGCCGGACGGGCACCAGTCGTACAGCGGCGAGACGCGGTTCCCGCTGCTCGGGCAGAACCTGCACCGCTACTTCTTCTACGCCGCCGCGATCATCTCGCTGATCAACACCTGGGACGCGATCCTGGCCTTCCACTCCCCCGAGGGCTTCGGCTTCGGCCTGGGCAACATCATCCTGATCGTCAACGTGGTGATGCTGTGGGCGTACACGATCTCCTGCCACTCCTGCCGGCACATCATCGGCGGGCGGCTCAAGCACTTCTCCAAGCACCCGATGCGCTACAAGGCGTGGACCGGGGTGTCCTGGTTGAACGTCCGGCACATGCAGCTCGCCTGGATCACCCTGGGCACCCTGGCGCTCACCGACTTCTACGTGATGGCGGTCGCCGCCGGCTGGATCAACGACCTGCGGTTCATCAACTGAGAGCCTGGACATGACTGAGACGCGAATCGAACGACACCACTACGACGTCGTCGTGATCGGGGCCGGTGGCGCCGGCCTGCGCGCGGCGATCGAGGCCCGGCTGGCCGGCAAGAAGACCGCGATCATCTCGAAGTCGCTGTTCGGCAAGGCGCACACGGTGATGGCCGAGGGCGGCGCCGCCGCCGCGATGGGCAACGTGAACTCGCGCGACAACTGGCAGGTGCACTTCCGGGACACCATGCGCGGCGGCAAGTTCCTCAACAACTTCCGGATGGCCGAGCTGCACGCCAAGGAGGCGCCGCAGCGGATCTGGGAGCTGGAGACGTACGGCGCGCTGTTCGACCGCACCAAGGACGGGAAGATCTCGCAGCGCAACTTCGGCGGTCACGAGTACCCGCGCCTGGCGCACGTCGGCGACCGGACCGGCCTGGAGCTGATCCGTACGCTCCAGCAGAAGATCGTCTCGCTCCAGCAGGAGGACAAGCAGGAGTTCGGCAGCTACGACGCGCGGATCCGGGTCTTCTCCGAGACCACGATCACCGAGCTGCTGCTCGACGGCGACCGCGTCGCCGGCGCGTTCGGCTACTACCGCGAGTCCGGCGAGTTCGTCCTGTTCGAGGCGCCCGCCGTGGTGCTCGCCACCGGTGGCGTCGGACGGTCCTACAAGGTCACCTCGAACTCGTGGGAGTACACCGGCGACGGCCACGCGCTGGCGCTGCGCGCCGGGGCCACGCTGATCAACATGGAGTTCCTCCAGTTCCACCCGACCGGCATGGTCTGGCCGCCCTCGGTGAAGGGCATCCTGGTCACCGAGTCGGTACGCGGCGACGGCGGCGTGCTGAAGAACTCCGAGGGCAAGCGGTTCATGTTCGACTACGTCCCGGACGTGTTCCGCAAGCAGTACGCGGAGACCGAGGAGGAGGCGGACCGCTGGTACACCGACCCGGACAACAACCGGCGCCCGCCGGAGCTGCTGCCCCGCGACGAGGTCGCCCGCGCGATCAACAGCGAGGTCAAGGAAGGCCGGGGCACGCCTGCCGGCGGTGTCTACCTGGACATCGCCTCCCGTAAGTCGGCCGACGAGATCCGCCGTCGTCTCCCGTCGATGTACCACCAGTTCAAGGAGCTGGCCGACGTCGACATCACAAAGGAGGCGATGGAGGTCGGCCCGACCTGTCACTACGTGATGGGCGGCGTCGAGGTGGACCCCGACTCCGGTGCGGCGTACGGCACCGTGCGCGGGCTCTACGCCGCCGGTGAGGTGTCCGGCGGCATGCACGGCTCCAACCGGCTCGGCGGCAACTCCCTGTCCGACCTGCTGGTCTTCGGCAAGCGCGCGGGCGGGCACGCCGCCACGTACACCGATCAGCTCACCACCCGCCCGGCGGTGTCGGTCGCGGCGGTGGAGGCGGCCGTGGAGACGGCGCTGGCGCCCTTGCAGCGGGACACCGGTGAGAGCCCGTACCAGCTCCAGCAGGACCTCCAGGCGGTCATGGGCGACCTGGTCGGGATCATCCGGCGCGAGGGTGAGCTCCAAGACGCCATGCGCAGGCTGGCCGAGCTGCGGGAGCGGGTGGCGAAGGTGAGCGCGTTCGGCGGCCGGCGCTACAACCCGGGCTGGCACCTGGCGCTGGACCTGCGCAACATGCTCGTGGTGTCGGAGTGCACCGCGATGGCGGCGCTGGAGCGGCAGGAGTCGCGCGGCGGGCACACCCGGGAGGACTACCCGGCGATGGACCCGAAGTGGCGGAGCGTCAACCTGGTCTGCTCGCTGGACGGCGACACGGTCCGGCTGACCCACAAGCCGCTGCCGAAGATGCGGCCGGAGCTGATCGGGCTGTTCGACCGGGCCGAGCTGGCCAAGTACCTGACCGACGAGGAACTCGCCGAGTTCGACGCCCTCACCGAACAGGAGCGCTGAGGAATGGGAACCGACCCGCAGCAGGCGGCCGGCAAGCCGGCCGCGAAACGCCAGTTCCGCATCTGGCGGGGCGACGAGACCGGCGGCGACCTGAAGGACTACACGGTCGAGGTGAACGAGGGCGAGGTGGTCCTCGACGTGATCCACCGGCTCCAGGCCACCGAGGCGCCGGACCTGGCGTGCCGGTGGAACTGCAAGGCCGGCAAGTGTGGCTCCTGCTCGATGGAGATCAACGGCAAGCCGCGGCTGGGCTGCATGACGCGGATGTCGACGTTCGAGGAGTCCGAGACCGTCACGGTCACCCCGCTGCGCACCTTCCCGGTGATCCGGGACCTGGTCACCGACGTCTCGTTCAACTACGAGAAGGCCCGGGAGACCCCGGCGTTCGCGCCGCCGGCCGACGTGGCGCCGGGCGACTACCGGATGCAGCAGGTCGACGTGGAGCGCTCGCAGGAGTTCCGCAAGTGCATCGAGTGCTTCCTGTGCCAGAACGTCTGCCACGTGATCCGCGACCACGACGAGAACAAGCCGGCGTTCTCCGGTCCCCGGTTCTTCATCCGGGCGGCCGAGCTGGACATGCACCCGCTCGACGCGCGCACCGACCGACGGGAGTACGCGCAGTCGGACATGGGGCTCGGATTCTGCAACATCACCAAGTGCTGCACCGAGGTCTGCCCCGAGCACATCAAGATCACCGACAACGGGATCATCCCCATGAAGGAACGGGTCGTCGACCGCAGGTACGATCCCCTTGTGTGGCTCGGTAACAAGATCTTCCGGAGGGGTCAGGTGCCTCAGACCAGCGCGACCAGCGGGCATTCGAGCGGTGCCGTCACGTCCGGAGGGGCGCACGGCGGGGCGCACGCGCACGGCGGCGGTTCGCACGCCGGCGGGGTGCACTCGCACGCGGGCGGCTCGCACGACAGCGCCGCCGAGCGTCAGGCGCAGCAGGGCGTCAACTGGCACCGCGAGGTGCCGCACCCGACCGCCCCGGCGGTGGACGCCAACGGCAAGCTGCCGCTGACCGAGCTGACGTTCAACAAGGCCGCCGCGCCGTCGCCGTTCGGCGACGACGTGACGTTCCCGCTGCCGCCGGAGCACCTCAACTTCGCTCACCCGCAGCAGGACGAGCCGAAGCACTGAACAGCAGCACGACGATGACGGGGGCCAGCGGCACAGGCCGCGGGCCCTCGTCCCGTTTCCGCTCGGCTGGCCGGTTCACCGGGCGGCCCGGCTCACGCCGCTGTCGTTCAGGGGGCGTCGAGCAGCGGGCGCAGCGCGGCCACGATCGGGACGTCGGCCGGCAGCCAGTCGACGCTGTCCAACTCGCCGGCGGACAGCCAGCGCAGCTCGGCGTGCTCCAGGGCCTTCGGCTCGTCGCCGTGCAGCAGGCGGGCGGCGTAGACGCGCAGCACGGACCGGCCGTGCGCCATCCGTACGTCGCGCCCGACCCGCGCGCCGACCGCCACCCGTACGCCCAGTTCCTCGACGCACTCCCGGGCCAGCGCGTCGGTCTCGGCCTCGCCCGGCTCGACCTTTCCGCCCGGGAACTCCCAGCGCCCCGCCACCTCGGGGGGCGCGGAGCGCTCGCACGCCAGCACCCGGCCACCCTCGATGATCGCCGCCCCGACGACCACCCTCGGCTCCCGCCGGTCGGCCTGCCCGCTTCCGCTAACCCGTTCGGTCCGCACGGGCCACCAGCGTGCCAGATCAATCGGCGGTTTGGGTAGCTGCATCGGCCGTCAGGTCAGCAGAACACGGAAGTGTGGGCGTGGACACACCATCTGAGTGGCGAGAGACTAGAGGGCGTCGACTGGGACACGGGATGGCGACGATTTGGCCACAAGCCGGCAACGACGCCTGGGAGGTGCGGTGATGCGCGTGCTGTTCAGCGGCCGGGCCAAGCACGACTACCTCAGCGACGCACTGGCCCTGCTGTCCGGGTGGACCCGGGAGGGCGAACAGATCCGCCGCACGATCGTCCTCGACGACACCCAGCACGCCGCGCTCACCGAGCGGGTCGCGGTGGTGGCCGACGCGCTGCGGCTGCGCCCGGAGATCAGCCGCCGGGCCGATCGTACCCAGATCCGGCTGGGCCACGGCGACGGCGAGCCACTCACCGAGGGTGAGGTACTGCTCGCCGCCCGCATCGAGGACGCGGTCCGGGCGGTCACCGAGTCCTGATGCTCCCTGAGAGGTCGCTGAAGATCCCGGGTTAGGAAACAAACCTGAGGGTAGGACATCCGGTAACGGGAGGTACAACGCTCCCGAAGCAGACGGATTGTGCGATTACCCTTAGGAGCTGACCATGACGACGCCCACCGCGGCCACCGACCGGTCCACCGACCACGGGCACAACGGCCACGTCGGACACGAGGTGCGTCACCCGCGCCGGCACGGCGAGGAGACCAAGCCGGCGTGGAAGACCACCGAGCTGGCGATCTACGTTCTCGCCGTGCTCGGTGTCCTGATCGCCTCGAACGCCGTCGGCGACGGCGCGGCGGACAACGGCGCCGACTACTTCGCGGCCGACAAGGCGTGGTGGTACATCACCCTGCTGACCATCGGTTACCTCATCAGCCGGGGCCTGGCCAAGGCCGGCAGCCGCAGCCGCGACCACGACCCGCGCGTCGACCACTGACCCCGCCACACGACTGCGGCCCCGTCCCCCGTGGACGGGGCCGCAGTCGTGCGCGGCCGGGTACGGACTGGCACACCCCGCCTACCCTCGGGTGCATGTCTGGCCCCACGTACGACCGCAAGGAACAGTTCCAGCAGATCCAGAGCGGGCTGCTGCCCGGTGAGCAGATCATCGCCGTCTACGACGCGGTGGGCACCGGCACCGGCTTCATCGGCCTGACCGACCGGCGCGTGATCATCCAGGACCGCTCCTTCGTCGGCAAGCGGTACGCGATCACCAGCATCCCGTACTCGAAGATCACCAGCGTGAGCGTGGTGAGCAACAAGTCCTGGGGTGGCTCGTTCTTCTCCACCGGGTCGATCGCCGTGCACGTCGGCACGCACACCTACGAGGTCGAGTTCCGGGGCGCGCAGAAGAGCCACCACGTGCACAACGTGATCCTGCACCACATCTCCTGACCCGCCTGGCACAATCGCCGCCATGCGAGGGCTGACGGCGCGGTGGCGGGCCTGGCGGGGTGACCATCGGCGGGCCGTACGCCTGCTCCGCCGTCTCCTGGTGCTCGCCACGGCCGCCGTGGTGCTGCTGGGCGCCGCCACGATCGCCAGCGTGACCTGGGTCCGCGGCGCCGCCGACGGCCGCGTGTTCGCCGCCGTGGACGTGCCCGAGACGCCGGTGGCCCTGGTGCTGGGCACCAAGGTGGAGCCGGACGGCACGCCGGCGCCGTTCCTCGCCGGCCGGCTGGAGATCGCCCGCCAGTTGTACGCCGCCGGCAAGGTCGAGGTGCTCCTGCTCTCCGGCGACCACATGGACTGGGACTACGACGAGCCGGACGCGATGCGGCGCTGGCTCGTCGAGCGGGGCGTACCTGCCGAGAAGACGGTGCTGGACCACGCCGGGTTCGACACGTACGACTCGTGCGTCCGCGCGCACCGTGTCTTCGGGGTCCGGCGGGCCACTGTGGTCACCCAGTCGTTCCACCTGCCGCGCGCGGTGGCGCTCTGCCGGGACGCCGGCATCGAGGCCGTCGGCGTCGGCGACGACACCGCCCGCCGGTACGCCGACCAGTGGCGGATCAGCTCCGTCCGGGAGTACGGGGCGTGCGTGAAGGCCGCCGTGGACGTGCTCACCGGGCGTGACCCGGTGCACCTCGGCCGCCGGGAGACCGGAGTGGACGACGCGCTGCGGGCGTAATCCGGTTGTTCCCCCGGCACGGCTGCTGGTCTGCTGAACCCTCGAAGTCCACCGGAGGGAGCACCGCCATGCCAAACGCTGCGAAGCCCAGCCGACCCGTCGTCACCCTTCTCGAATCGAGGCTTCGTCTTGTCGTACCCCATTTCGGCGGAGGTCACTGACCTCGCGCCGCGTCGCGTTCCTTCCGCCCGGCGGGAGGGCGCGTGATGTCCGTCTTCGACGATCCCGGCTTGTTCGGCCGGCTCTGGGCCGCCACCTACGACGGCCCCGGCAATCCCGACCCGGCCCCGGCCGTCGACTTCCTCGCGCCGCTGGCCGACGGCGGCCCGGCGCTCGAACTGGCTGTGGGCACCGGCCGGGTCGCCCTGCCGCTGGCTGCCCGCGGCATCGCCGTGGAGGGCGTCGAGGCGTCCCCGGAGATGGTCGCGCACCTGCGCGCCAAGCCAGGCGGCGCGGACATGCCGGTCACCGTCGGCGACATGGCGGACGTCCCGGTCACCGGGCCGTACCGTCTGGTCTTCCTGGTGTTCAACACGCTGTTCAACCTGGTCTCGGAGGAGCGCCAGGCGGCGTGCTTCCGCAACGTCGCCCGGGTGCTCGCGCCCGGCGGGGCGTTCGTCATCGAGACCTTCGTGCCCGACCCGGCGGACTTCGACCGGGACGAGCAGGTCCAGGTGCGGGAGGTGACCGAGGACTCGGCCACCATCCGCATGCACCGGTACGACCGGGCGGCGCAGACGTTCGTGCGGCAGACGGTCACGTTCGACGCCTCGGGCGTGCACCTCAAGCCGTTCGCGATGCGCTACGCCTGGCCGGAGCAGATCGACGAGCTGGCGGAGCGGGCCGGGCTGCGGCTCACCGAGCGGTACGCCGACTGGGACCGGTCGCCGTTCGACGCGGACAGCCGCTCGCACATCTCCGTCTACCGGCGGCGGTAGTGCCCAGGTCGAGGGGCCGGGAGATCCCGTCCCGTCCCCTCGGCCGCGGCGATTACGCTGACGCTGCCGGGGTCTGCGCGGTCCCCGACAGGAGGAACCGATGACAGTCACCGTCGCCGCCATGGACGACTCGCACGCCGACGCCGTGCTGGAGATCTACCGCCTCGGCATCGCCGAGGGGAACGCCACGTTCGAGACCGAGCCGCCGGACTGGACGCGGTTCACCGCCACACGGCTGCCCGGCCACCGCTGGGTGGCGCTCGACGAGGCCGGCGACGTGCTGGGCTGGGTGGCCTGCTCGGCGGTCTCCGACCGCCGCGTGTACGCCGGCGTGGTGGAGCACTCCGTCTACGTGCACCCGCGAGGACGCGGACGCGGGATCGGCCGGGCGCTGCTGGAGGCGCTGATCGCCTCCACCGAGGCGGCCGGGATCTGGACCATCCAGTCCGGTGTGTTCCCGGAGAACACCGCGAGCCTCGCGCTGCACGCGACGTGCGGCTTCCGCGTCGTCGGCACCCGCGAGCGGGTGGGCCGCCACCACGGCACCTGGCGAGACGTGACCCTGATCGAACGCCGCAGCCCGCGGATCTGACCGCTCTCCCCTCCCTCGCCCGCTCCGGGCTCCCCCGGCTCCCCCGGCTCCCCCCGGCTCCCCCGGCTCGCTCCGGTGATCAAGGAGTTTGTGTCCGGGCGGCGCGCTCCGGCTGACGCAAACCCCTTGATCATCGGGTTGGTCAGGCGCCGACCAGGTGGCGGCGCACCAGGGCGTCCCGCTCCAGGATCAGGTCGACCATCTGCCAGAACTCGGGGAGCCGGGGATGGGTCAGGCCTTCCTCGCGGCTGAGCTTGCGGCCGAAGATCGGGCTGTCCCCCGCAACCTCACCACCGTTGACGAGCGTCGCGGCCGGCCCCGGCGAGCCGGCCACCGGTCCGACCCGGCAGCCGAAGGTGACGTGGTCGTCGAAGTCGTCGCGGCCCCAGCTGCCCAGGATCGCGTCGATCCAGACCTCGTGCACGCCGTCGTGGTGGTAGCAGCTCGCGAAGTAGACGGCCGCCGTCGCGCCATCGGTGCGGATGTCGGCCCAGGTCCGCTCCGCGGCGGTGTCGCAACAGCCGCAGACGAACTCCCGTACCTGGCGCGTGCTCTCGTCGATCCTCAGTGTCACGGCGCGAACCCTAGCGAGCCGCGAGCGTACGCGTGTGCCCCGAGAGGACTTGACGCCCAGGCCCGGCGGTGCGATGGTTAGTTACATGAGTAATGAACCAAAGAACCGGGATGGATGACGGCCGGCCGATCTTCGTCCAGATCGCGGAGCTGATCGAAAATTCGATCATCGACGGGACGCTCGCGGAGGAGACCCAGGTGCCGTCGACGAACGAGCTGGCGGCGTTCCACCGGATCAACCCGGCGACCGCCGCCAAAGGGATCAACCGCCTGGTCGATGACGGGATTCTCTACAAACGCCGGGGGATCGGAATGTTCGTGGCAACGGGGGCCGTCGAAACACTCCGGGAACGCCGCCGGCGCGAGTTCTCCGACCAGTACGTGCGGCCCCTCATCGAGGAGGCACGCAAGTTGGGCATCGGCACCGAGGAGCTGAAGAAGCTCATCGAGACAGGGGAGGAACAGCGATGAGCGTCGTAGCGGCAGCCGGCCTCACGAAACGATTCGGTGAGGTGACCGCTCTCGACGACGTCACCTTCACATTGACGGGTAACAAGATCTTCGGTCTCCTCGGCCGCAACGGCGCCGGCAAGACGACGCTGATGCAGCTGATCACCGGCCAGCAGAACGTCACCGGCGGTGATCTGACGCTGTTCGGCGAGCGGCCGTACGAGAACGAGCGGGCACTGTCGCGGGTGGTCTTCATCAAGGAGAGCCAGACGTACCCGACCGCCTACCAGGTCCGGCACGTCCTGAGCCTGGCGAAGCGCCTGTTCCCGAACTGGGACGAGGACTTCGCGCAGTCCCTCATCGACGACTTCGACCTGCCGCGCAAACGCAACGTGCGCAAGCTGTCCCGCGGCATGCTGTCCGCGCTGGGCGTGACGATCGGCCTGGCCGCACGGGCGCCGCTGACGTTCTTCGACGAGCCGTACCTCGGTCTCGACGCGGTCGCCCGGCAGCTCTTCTACGACCGGCTGCTCGCCGACTACGCCGAGAACCCGCGCACCGTCGTGCTCTCCACCCACCTCATCGACGAGGTGGCCGACCTGATCGAGCACGTACTGCTGCTCGACCGCGGCAAGCTGCTGCTCGACGCGCCAAGTGACGAGTTGCGCGGCGAGGTCATGGAGGCGTCCGGCCCGGCCGCGGCGGTGGACGACTTCGCCGGCGCGTACGGGGTGCTGCACCGCGAACAACTCGGCGGGGCGGTCCGCGCCTCGTTGCGCGGGTCGTTCGACAACGCCGAACGGATGCGCGCCAAGAAGCTCGGCATCGACCTCGCGCCGGTGTCGCTCCAGCAGGCCGTGGTGCGCCTGACGACGGAAAGGACGAAGAACCGATGACCCGCATCCTCGACGTCGCCCGGATGCACACCATCGCCTGGGTCGGCCAGCTCGCCTGGCCGTGGGGCATCATGGCCATCTCGCTCGCCGTCAACCTGCTGATCTTCGCCTCGATCGACGAGGCGGCGCCGGGCGAGAACACCACTGGCGGTCTGGCCAGCCTCTACATCGTCTGCGCGATCGTCGCCGCCGCCTCGATCAGCCAGGTGTTCCCGTTCGCGCTCGGCATGGGCGTCACCCGACGCACCTTCTATCTCGCCACAGTGCTCGTCAACGTGGTGCAGGCTCTCGCCTACGGCGTGCTGCTCTACCTGCTCAACCTGATCGAGGGCGCCACCGGCGGCTTCGGGATCCAGCTCCGGTTCTTCCGGATCCCGTACATCGACGTCGACAACGGACTGCTGCAGATCGCCGTCTACGCGGTGCCGTTCCTGTTCCTGAACTTCCTCTCCGTCTTCGTCGCCGTCTGGTACGTCCGGTTCGGCATGAACGGCCTGCTCGGCGCCGGCGCGGCGCTGATCCTGGTGACCGGCCTGCTCGTCGCGCTGATCACCTGGCAGGGCTGGTTCGGCGACATCTGGCAGTGGCTGAGCAGCCAGCACCAGGTGAGCCTGCTGGTGGGGTGGCCCGCCCTGGTCGCGGCGGTGGCCGGGGTCGGCGGGATGGCGGCCATCCGCCGGGCGAATGCCTGACAACAGGGACGTGTGGTGGCCGTCGGTCCGCGCAAAGCGGGCCGGCGGCCTCACCGTGACTCGTTGTCGCACCCGCTCGCTAGCATCGCCGCAATCGCCGACGGGAGGGGGTGCGCCGTGGTCCGGGATGACGTCACGACGTTCGTGGACAGGGACCTGCGAGGCGCGCGCTTCATCAGGTCGACGCTGGCCGGGGCCGTGATGCGCGGCGTCGACGTGCGAGGGCTCGACATCGATGCGCCGTGGCTCACCGACGGCGCGCTGCTGGTCAACGGTGTCGACGTCGTGCCGCTCGTCGAGGCCGAACTCAACCGGCGGTTCCCCGGGCGAGAGCTGAGGCACGCCGAGGATCCGGCGGGCCTGCGTACGGCCTGGGCGACGCTCGAACGGGCCTGGGCGGCCGAGGTCGACCGGGTCCGGTCCATGCCGGACGGCGCCGCCGACGTCTCGGTCGACGGCGAGTGGTCGTTCGCGCAGACCCTGCGCCATCTCGCTTTCGCCACCGACGCGTGGCTCGGCAAGGCGATCCTGCGCCTGCCGCAGCCCTTCCATCCGCTCGGACAGCGGCACGCCGAGTACGAGGCGGACGGTTTCGACATGTCAATCTTCGCCGCTGGGCAGCCGAGTCTCGACGAGGTGCTCGAACTGCGTGCCGGGCGGCAGGCCATGGTCCGGGACTTCCTCACCGGCGTCACGCCGGAGTTGCTCGCCGAGCCCCGGCCGACGGCCTGGTCGCCCGAACACGAGGCACCGGTCCTGCACTGCCTCCACGTCATCTTCGACGAGGAGTGGGAGCACCTCCGCTTCGCACGACGTGACCTCGACGCGCAGGAGTGAGGCCGGGTCGCCACGTGGAGGGGCAGTCAGTGCCTGGCCTCGTACCTGGTCAGGAGCACGCCACCAGGGAACGTCCGGGTCTCCACCAGGGCCAGGTTCACCCAGTTGTCGAGAGCCGTGAAGAACGTCTTACCGCCACCCACCAGGACCGGATGGGTGACCAGCACGTACTCGTCGATCAGCCCGCCCCGCATGGCCGCCGCGGCGAGGGTGGCGCCACCGATGTCCATCGGGCCACCGTCCTCGGCCTTCAGCCGGGCGATCTCGGTGACCGCGTCGCCGGTGACCAGGCGGGTGTTCCAGTCGACCGGTCTGGTCGTCGAGGAGAACACCACTTTCGGCATGTCCCGCCAGCGGCGGGCGAACTCGGCGTGCGCCGGTGTGACGCCCGGCTGCTGGTCGGCGGTCGGCCAGTGGGAGCTCATCGCCTCCCACAGTCGCCGCCCGTAGAGCGCCGTGCCTGTCGTCCCCACCCGGTCGGACCACCACTGGAACCACTCGTCGCTCGGCGCGCTCCAGCCGAGGTCGTCACCGGGCGCAGCGACGTAGCCGTCCAGGCTCAGGTTCATCGCGAAGGTCAGTTTGCTCATGCGTCAGCCTCCCGTGAGTCGGTACCCGGCGTACAGACCAACACGGGGCCGGGAAACCATCGGTCAGCCCACACCGAGCGCCGCTCCACTGTCTCGGGCTCGCTTCGCGGGTAGCGCCGGTCCACCGACTCGGGGATGATCACCCCATGTCGGAGGAGGATCTGGCCGGAACCTGGCGTCGCATCATCCGAGGGGACAGCAAGTCCTGGGTCGTGTTCGCCCACGGTACGTGCGTCGTGCTGCCAGATCCCGGACCCGGCGTTGACCTCGCCGCTCAGGCCGTTGACATCCTGCGCGAGTACGGGCCCGTCCACGCCGGCTCACCTGCCGGCGACTTCGGCACCGTCACCCTCAATCCCGGTCCCGGATGGGTGGTCTACGGCCACCACAACGACGTGCTGGCCTACGTGGGGCCCGACGAGATCTCCGACAGCAGCGACCTCGCCGTTGGTCTGTACGGACGCCGCAAGCGAGACCAGGACGGCCATGAGCTTGACGTCCTACACGTCGAGGACAAGCGGCCCCGGTGAGTCAGGGCCGCGCTTCCGCCGTCAGACGTTGAAGCGGAACTGAGAGCGGCTATCTCTCCATCAGCGGGAACGTTCCTCGGCACCTGCTCGGAGCGCATCTCGGGTTGTCATGGTTACTCGTCGCTTGACGACGTTTCACGCTGTCTTGTGCCCCGTGTGTGCCCCACGAAGGTGGGAGGGATCTCGGCTTCAAGTCGGAGGTAGATGTACTCGGAGTTGTCCGGTCCTCCGGGCCGACGCCGCCCGTCAGGCTTCCACCCATGCTTCGCGTAAAAGCCTTGTGCGCGCACGTTCCGCTCCCAAACCTCAAGCAGCCCGACGCGAAGCGACGCCTCTGCCAGATAGGCCACGAAGGACGCGTGCAGGGTGCTACCGACGCCGCTACGCCACCTGCCGGGGACTACGTGTATCTGATACAGCTGCCCGACCACGCGGGCATCTATCCCCGATGCAAGCGGTGGCCCCATAGCAGCGATTCCCACCACCTTGTCATCAGCCACTGCGCATAACACCCGCTTGTCGGACGACTGGATCGCTTTGGTCCATCCAACCCGTTGTTCCTGCTCAACGGCTGGATTCCTGATTGAATCGAGCGGGATCCCGTCATCTCCGTAATAGGCAGCGCGAGCCTGGCTGTGCACATCTAGGATGCAGTCCAAATCCCTAAGCGTCGCCTCCTGCACCATGAGCGGCCCATCCATGTCATCAACCCTTCCTTGGGTCTTGGAGCAGACCCCCATACGTGACGTCAGGATTCGAACCAAGGTCAATCCGACAAGAGGGAATGCTTCCACAGGCTGCCACCGTCAGCCATCCCGTCTGCCATCGACCCGCCCTCCTGGGGAGCGGGCCGCCGCCCGGCCCGCCATGTCAAGCGGACCTTGACGGCTCGTACGGACGCTGGCGGGTCGGGCGGCGGTCTGCTCGGCTTGCCCGGGTCGAGGGCAGGCGGGATGGCCTACCGCAACCACCCACGGACCGCGACCCGCCGACGGAGCCCCGGCCATCCTGGAGCCGGAGCGCCCCCGCCGGAGGCGCTCTAACCGCAACTCCGCGACCGCTGCCAGCTCGCCGCACGCGGCCGGCGTGCCCTCCCCTACGCCGCGCGGGCTCGTGGCCGCGCGGCCCGGCCGGCTGCCGGCCCACCACCGCCCGGTCAACCGTCCTGTCGTTCTGCGGCGGCCCTTGGGTTTCCCGCTTCCGCGCCAGCCGCCGGGCGTGTTGCGTGGCCGGAGTCGGAGCGCCAGCGGAGCGACGGACGCGCGCCCAGGCGGCGGCGCGTGCGGCCCGTTCAGGGCCGCCTTGAAGACGTACAGAAACTTTGAACCACTTCGCCGGCAGCCCGTGTCCTGCGCCGGTTGATGGTTGACACGGCGGCCTCGGTTGATGTTTGACACCTGGTCGGCCTGGTGCTCGTTGCGTCTGTAACTCAGGCGGGAGGAGCACCGGGTGGGACTCGCGGAGTTGAGCGTCATGGAGCAGCGGTTTCACGCGGTGATGGAGTGCCTGGGCGGGACTCCGAAGACGGAGGTCGCCGCCCGGTATGGGGTGTCGCGGCAGACGATCCACAACTGGCTGGCCCGGTATGCCGCCGAGGGCATCAGAGGTTTGGAGGACCGATCTCACCGGCCCCATCTCTGCCCGCACCGGGTAGATCCCTCGACGGAAGCGCTGGTTTGTGAGCTGCGCCGGGATCATCCGCGGTGGGGTCCGCGTCGGCTGCGGTTCGAGGCAGGGCGTCGCGGTGTCAGTCCACCGCCGGCTCGGGCGACCGTGTATCGGATTCTGCGGCGGAACAATCTGGTCCCGGTGGTGCCTCGGAAGCGCCGGCGGGAGGACTACCTGCGGTGGGAACGCCCGGAGCCGATGGAGCTGTGGCAGATGGACATCGTCGGCGGTGTCCTGCTCGCTGACGGCACCGAGGCGAAGGTCGTCACCGGCCTGGACGACCACTCCCGCTACTGCGTCATCGCCACCGTGGTCAGTCGGGCCACCGGCCGGGCCGTCTGCGCCGCGTTCGCCGCCGCCCTGACCCGCTTCGGGATGCCGGGTGAGGTGCTGACCGACAACGGCAAGCAGTTCACCGGCCGGTTCCCCACACCCCACCCTGGGGAGGTGCTGTTCGAGCGGATCTGCCGGGAGAACGGCATCGTGGCTCGCAACACCAAACCCCGCTCCCCGACCACCACCGGGAAGGTGGAACGGTTCCACCAGAGCCTGCAGGGCGAATGCCTGGACGGCCGGGTGTTCGCCACCATCGAGCAGGCCCAGGCCGCAGTGGACGTGTTCGTCGCCGAATACAACTACGACCGGCCGCACCAGGGCATCGACGACGCCTTCCCCGCCGACCGGTTCCACCGCCCGAATCCCGGTCGGGATCAGGTCGAGGTGCACGCGCCGAAGCTGCGCCTGCCGTCCGGGCTGCTGCCCACCGCACCACCGGCCCCGCGGACGCCACCCGCCGTCGAGGTCGATACCGGATCGGTGACCGTGTCCACCGACCGTCCGGAGCCGGTGCAGCTCGTTCGGGTCGTGCCACCGTCGGGGAACCTGACCGTCGCCCAGCAACAGGTGTGGCTCGGCCCCGCCCTCGCCGGCACTCCGGTGACGATCTGGGTCGACACTGACCGGCTGCACGTGTTGACCGTCGACGGCGCCCGCATCAAGTCCACCGCATCCAGGCTGTCCCAACGCGACCTGGCCAGGCTCCTGGCCGACGGCGGCGCACCCGCCGGATCGCCCCCACTACCCCCGGTCGAACGGCAGACCACCGCCGTCGAAGTCGACCGGGTCGTCAACGCCTGCGGCGGCATCAGCATCGCCGGGCGGCAGATCAGCGTCGGCATGCCCCTTGCCGGCCAGCGGGTCCGCATCCGCCTCGACGGCATCCTCCTGCACGTCATCGACGACGCTGGGCAGCTGCGCCGCACCCTGCGCTGCCCACTCCCGCCCACCACGCTCGGCCGCATCCGCGACGCCCGACCCGCCTCACCAGTCCCACCACCGGCCGCTATCCCGGTGGTCGAGCGGGTCGTGTCCATCAACGGCAGCATCCAAGTCGCCGGACAGCGCGTCCAAATCGGCAAGATCCACGCCCGCAAACTTGTCACCGTCGCTCTCGACGAGCACACCGTCACCGTCTACGACGCCGACACCCCGATAACAGCCGTTCCCCGCCGCAGCACCACCGACCTGAACCGAACCAAGGCCAAGCACCAGACAACTACCCCCCGGCGATGACCTCGACACGACGTCTAGTCTCGTCATCGACACCGTGCCTGCAGGCCAACGCGTCCGCCAGCACCATGCCGAGGAAACGGGAAAGACCGCGTGGAGAAAGCCCTGCACGTCAATGGCCTGGTGCTGCCCGTCTTGCTGATCGAACTGCTCAACGGTGGCCGCTGGCGGCACCCAGGTGACGACGTCCTGCGTGAACTCATGCCCTGGTTCGAATCTCCGCTGGACTTTCTCACCAGCATTGAAGGGATGCGCCGCGAGAGCAGATCGCTCACCCTGCTTGCCGACGACCCGCCCTCCTCGCACCTGTTCCGGCAAACACGGGGAAGCATCGCCACCGCCAGCGTCGAGCTGCCCTGGCTCGACGTGGAGCAGGCAGTCCTCATCGCGGTCAACCGCATCCCTGGTGATGACGTCGCGATGGCCCTCGACTATCGCACCGACCCCGCCGACCCCCAGGTCGTCGCCAGCGACTTTTGGACTGACCCGAAGCAATGCTCCTGGCAGGCCGTCGCCCCGACCTTCTCGCAACTCGTAGAGGTCCTCCGGCTCCTCTAACACGACACGCGGAGCCGCCGGCCAGACAGACTACCGCCGCGCCATACCATCGAAGCCAACACCGGATCACCAGTATTCGATCATGACCTGGTGTCAAGCGTCCTCCGACGCCGTTCCGTCAACCATCATGCGAGACCAGGCATCGCCGGCAGCCCGGCCGCCCATGCCTCTACGGCGCCGCAGCCCGCACCGCCTGGTCAACGAGCAGTGCCGCTTGGTCCGCCGTTGTCTGCGAGGTGTCGATGGTGATGTCCGCAGTCGACGCAGGCGCGGTCTCGTCCCATGCTCTGAGCCGCTGCCAGGTGTCGCCCGTTCCTCGTCGAACTATTCGCTGTTCGGCCACGTCTCGGGGGCAGGTGAGAGCCACAACGGCCCAGGACACATCGGGGAAGGCTTGCTGTACAGCGTTGATTGCCTCGACCTGGCCGAGATGCACGACGGGAATGGCGTCGTCGAGCTGCTGACGGAGGCCGGGGCTGTCGACTACATACACCGAGCCATACCGCTCGTTCTCCCAGACCACATCACCTGATGCCCGCAGCGCGGTTAGTTCGGCTTCGGTGGTCATGCGGTAGCCATCGGTGCGCCCAGGTCCAACCTTCAGGCGTTGGAACTGTTGGTAGCGGCCGTCGAGCTGGTGCAGGGCCGCCGTGATGGTGTCTTTCCCTGATGCTGGCGGACCGTAGAGGATCACGCCGTGCATCAGTCGAGCTCCAACCCCATCAAGGACTTCACCAAGGTTTCCGCCTGTTCCTGCAAGGGCTTCGCAGACACACAGTTGTTGATGACCGTGTGATCGACTGGCGGCCGGAAGCCTGTGTCGATACGGCTGAGGTAGCCCGCCCAGTCAGCGAGCTTTGCCGCATCGCGTGCAGCTCCCCGCCTCCGCAGGTAGAGGTTCATCGTGTCCTCGTCGCAGTACACCCAAACCACACTCAGTGAGGCGTCCATGCTGGCGAATCGTGCGCGCGTCCGGTCCAGCCACTGCGGGTTCTGAAACTCTGCAATGAAGGGCGCAGTCACGATGACGCTGTTGCCGCACTGCACGTTCTCTTCCGCCGCAGCGCTCAGGGCTTCGTACTCGCGGGGCCGGACAAGCTTTAGGTAAGTCTCCGACTCCCGGTCATGCGGTGACTGGCCCAGAATCTCCAACGCGGCTTCAACGATTGGCCGGGTCAGCGTGTCCTTGTCGAGCATGGGCCAGCCGGTGGCACGAGCAAGCATGCGGCCCAACTCGGTCTTGCCGCTGCCAGCGTATCCACCGATGAGCACCACTCGCGGTTTCGGCAGGCGTACGGGCCCTCGTCGTTCCTGGTTCGGTACGCGCACAACCCGCTTGGACCGGGACTTGCTCTCGATGACGCCCTCTGCCTCCAGCAACTTCATGGCTGAGGTGACGGTGAAGGCGCTCGTGTTCCACTCGGCCGCCAGCTCGCGGCTAGATGGCAGGACATCGCCATCTCGTCTGATGCCAGCGGCGATCTCGTTCCGGATGTGCCGGGCAATCTGCTGATGTACGGACTCGCCCCGGACCTGCCGAGGGCGTAACGAAGCCGGGTCCGGCTTCTCGGTAGAAGCGTCCACTACCAGAGCCTACCAGTCACCTAACATCTGGCTTCCCCTGTAACCGCAGGTCAAGTCGCCGTTTCAGATAGTGATGACCTAACAGTTGCTTTGCCTCCCAACCAACTGTTAGCTTCGATGCATCGAGCAGTCGTCCACAGGGGATGCGCTCAACTACGGGAGGTCTGTTGTGAAGCTGTACGTGGACACCACGAGCAAGCAGGTGACGGCGTCGAAGGACCCGGAGCCGAAGAACGACCAGAACGGCAACCAGAAGTCCGAGAAGAACACGGGCCGGCCCATGTGGTCCACCCAGGTCTTCGTGCTCGACGAGACGGGCGGGGAGGTCATCACCATCACCACGGCGGGTGAGAAGCCGAACGTGAAGGTGGGGGACTTCCTCGCGGTCGAGCAGTTGGAGGCCATTCCGTGGGCGACCAACGGGCGTAACGGCGTCGCGTTCCGGGCGGTGTCGCTGAAGCCGAAGACTGGTTCTCCGGCCAAGTAGGTCTCTTCGCACGTCGTGCTGTGTGAGCCACAGGTGTCCGTGGCTTGCGAAGCGGCCTGATGGTCCGCTGATCCAACCCCATGCGGTTCCGGGAGTGTTCCTGACTCCTACGTTCCCGGTCCGGTCGTCACGACAGGTGGCGGCAAGAAGGAAATTGGCCCGGGGTCGGTACTGACTCCTACATCTGCCGACCCCGGTGCCGTCAACTCATCCGATCCCAACTGGCACTTGGGAGGACTCGTCGTGTCCAAGTCTAGCCCTCGCCGTTCCTTCGGCGGGAAGTCAACCGGAACGGTGACGGTCATTGAGGCCAGGGTTCACCGTTCCTCGGCCCGTAACGCCCGGCTGGCGTTCGTTCTGTCGGCGGTCATCGTCGGTCTTCTGTCGGCTGTGGTGGCCGCGTCGTACATGCACCCGATCCTGGCTCTGTTCCTCGGCGCGCTCGTCGGCGTGCCGGTCGGTGGGATCGCGTGGGTGCTGGTCCGGATCTGGCCGGTGCTGCGGCTGCTGTGGTGGTGGGCGATCGAGATCGTGCTCGCGGTCGGTCTGCTCACCTTCTGGGTGCAGCTCGCCGACCACACCCCGGCCGTGGTGACGCTGCTCGTGGTCGCCCTGGTCGTCGGTGTCCCGGCCGCCGTGCCGGTCTGCCGTCGCCAGGTGATCGCCTGGGCGTGGTGTCTCGTGGTGAGGCATCGGCTGCGGGTGTGTTTCTCGCAGTTCATCATCGCCAACCAGTCCGGTTCGCTGCCGCTGATCCTGTGGGCTCGTCCCACACCGGTCGGTGAGCGGGTCTGGGTGTACCTGCGTCCTGGCCTGTCGGCCAAGGACCTGGAAGGCCGCCTCGACAAGATCGCCGTGACCTGTCACGCCTCCACCGTGCTCATCGAGCGCGCCTCGGAGCGGACCGCCGCGTATCTGCGGTTCGACATCAAGCGCCGTGAGGTGCTGACCGCCACTGTGGGTTCGCCGCTGGTCGACGTGATCGACCCGGACGCCCCGACGGTCGAGCAGGCACCGCTGACGGTGCCGACCGCCCTGGACCTGCCGGACGTCAACGTCCCGACGATCACCCTCCCGGCGCAGGGCAAACCCGCCGGCAAGAAGCCGGCCACCACCACGACGGCCAACGGCAGCAAGCCCGCGGCTTCGTCCTCGACGCCCGAGGACGACGTTTCCGACTGGATCTGACCCCCAATTCACCTGGGACGCGAGGAGCCCTGCGGGCTCGTTCGTGTGGTTCCTCGCGTCCACCAAACGCCCAAGGAGGGCACCGATGACCGCGATTCCCGCCCCCGCTGCTGCGGTGCCGGTGGGTCCTGGCCTGTCGATGTTCGACCCGATCTTCATCGGGATCGACGAGTTCGGCCAGCCCGTCTACATCACCCTCGCCTACCGCAACCTTCTCGCCGGTGGTGAGCCCGGCGGCGGAAAGTCCGGGCTGCTCAACTGCATCGCGGCCCACGCCGCCCTCAGCGTCGATTCCCGGCTCGTGCTGCTCGACGGCAAGCTCGTCGAGCTGGGCCAGTGGGAAGACTCCGCTGATGCGTTCATCGGCCCGGACATCACCGAGGCCCTGACCGTCCTCAAGCGGCTGCAACTGGTGATGAACAACCGCTACGCCTGGCTGCGCGCCCACGGGCGCCGCAAGGTGACCGCCGACGACGGCCTGTCGGTCATCACCGTCCTGGTCGACGAGATCGCCTTCTACTCCGCCACCGTCGGCAGCAAGCAGGAGCAGGAGGAGTTCGTCGCTCTCCTGCGTGACCTGGTCGCCCGGGGCCGGGCCGCCGGTATCCCGGTCGTGGCCGCGACTCAGCGGCCGTCGTTCGACATCATCCCCACCAGCCTGCGGGACCTGTTCGGCTACCGCGCCGCGTTCCGCTGCACCACCCCCAACAGCTCGAACATCGTCCTCGGCCACGGCTGGGCCGAGCAGGGCTACACGGCCACCGACATCGCCCCCACCAACCAGGGCGCGGCCTACCTGATCGCCGAAGGCGGCGTTCCTCGCCGCATCAAGGTCGCCTACCTGACCGATGCCCAGATCGCGGGCATCGCGGACTACGCCGCCTGGATCCGCCGGCCACGCCGGTTACCGGAGCAGGTTCCGGACCTCACCCGCGTCGACTTCGGGGTGGCGGCATGACCACCCGGGAACGCACCTACGCCCGCGCCAACAGCCAGCGGGCCGCGCAGTACACGGAACTGTGGATCGTCGGCCGTCCCGAGGACATCGCCGCCATGGTCCAGGTCGCCTCGGCCAGCGGCCGACTCGTCTACCTGTCCGCCCCGCGATCGATGGGCGGCGACGACACCCGCCAGCGCCGCTACTTGCGGCTGCGCACCACCCGATAAGCGGCCGACAGGACCAGGACATCGCCTGGCAGCAGTGCTGGTCCTGCCGACCTCCACCAACAGCCCCGAAAGGACGTGGCTGCCATGAAGGCTACCCAAAACCCTGCCACCGGAGTCCGGGTCACACCCGCTGACCTGCTCCGGTGCGCTGCCCTCTACCTGCGCCGGCACGGCTGGCACCAGGGCACCTACTACGCCCCCACCACCGACACCCTCACCCCGCCGGCCTGCGCCGCCGGGGCTATCGGCATCGCCACCGCCGGACACCGCGTCGAGCACTTCGCCCAGCTCGACCCGAGCGCGCTCGCCGACTACCTCGCGGCCATGGCCGCGTTCGTCGACTACCTCGACGACCACGCCCCGGTCTTCCACATCGACGAGGACGGCTACCTGCTCGACGAGCACACCTCTCCCTACTCCTGGAACGACGACCCCGCCCGCACCGCCGAGCAGGTCATCACCGCCCTCGACGCGGCTGCCGATGAGTGGGACCGCCTCCACAACCAGGGAGGCGAGAACTGATGTTCACCGTCAAGGCGTCCTTGACGCGCGCCCCCTCTCGCCGCAAGCGGCGTGAAGTCGTCGAGAACGACGCGTTCGCCGCGTTCGCTCGCCGCATCATCCGCGCCCACGGCCGCCGCGTCGCCGCCGGTGACGTGGAAGCCCTCCGCGACCTCGTCGCACTGTCGGCCAACCTCGACGACGCCATCGGCGAAGCCGTCGTCGGCCTGCGCGCCTTCGGCTACTCCTGGGCCGAAATCGGCCAGCGCCTCGGCATCTCCAAGCAGGCCGCCCAGCAGCGCTGGGGAGGTCAGTCATGACCGTCTATACCTACGACCCGGCCAACCCCGCCGACGAATTCCCCACCTACCCCTACCGGCTCGCCCCCGACGGCCTGGCCACCCGCCGCCAGCTCCGCGCCGCCGGACTCCGCCCGGGCGGGCATCACGCGGTCGCGCAAATCCTGTGGCGTCGCGGTAAGCGCGTCGCCTACCTCTACCGCCTCGACCTCGCCGCGCCCAAACGGGTCGCGACTCCGGCCCAGCGGGCCGCTATCGCCAAAGCCCTGCGGGCTCGCCGCACCTGCCGCCACTGCGGCCAGACCAAGCCCTACTACATCCCCCGCCGCTACGGCTGCTGCCTCGACTGCCACGGAGGCGACCGATGACCTTCAACCTTTCCGACCCGTGCCTGTGGTGCATCGAGGGCAACTCGCCCGCTGGCGTCCACGACGTCCTCGGGCCGGTCTACACGCCCTGCCCCGTCTGCCTCGGCCGCTGCGCCCTCTGCGAAGGCGACGGCCTCTTCCCCGCCGACTTCACCTGCCTGCCCTGCTTCCGCAACCAGCTCGCCGCCCAGGGCCTGGCCCCGATCATGTGCGCCCACTGCTCCGGTGTGGTCGACCTCATCCCCCTCGACAGCATCCCGGCACCGGAGGTGACCCCCCATGCCCACCACTAACCCGCCCGCTGCCTGGCCCGCCCGCCTGGAAGGCGGCGTCCTGGTCCTCATCGTCATCTTCGTCGGCCTCGCCGCTGGGGCGGCTTCCTTCACCCACGTCCACGACTGGACCATGGCCAACAGCCCGGAAGGCACTTCCGGCTGGTTCGGCTGGGCCAACGCCGTCATCTCCGAACTCGTCCCGGTCGCCTGCCTGCTCGTCATCCGCCGTCGTAAGCGCCACGGCGGCCCGATCGGCTACCCGCTGGTCCTCCTGATCGCCTTCGCCGGCTTCTCCCTCGCCGCACAGCTCGGCGTCGCCGTCGGCCAAGTTGGCCCCTCCGGCTGGCTCCTGTCCGCCGTCCCCGCTCTGGCTTTCATGGCCCTGGTCAAACTCGTCCTCGCCCCGGTCAAAACCACCACCGACCACACCGACACCACCGAGGCTGCTGACCAGCTCGTGGACGAGCCGCCGACCATCGGCACCCCGCCGGCCGCCCCGGCCGTCGTCGAGGCACCCGTCAACCCGGTGCCGATCACCCGACCCGAGGTGCCCGCGCACCTCATCCCCACCGCCCGCTTCGTCATCGGCCGCCACGAACAGAGCACCGGCCGTCCCATCACCATCGACGAACTGGCCGACCTGCTGTCGGTCACCCCGGACATCGCCCGGGAACTGCTGCACACCCTCGGCGGCCACACCACGCCCGTCAACGGCACCCCCGTGGCCGGTGGTGCCCGATGACCATTCACGTCGTCGACATCGAGCAGGTCACCCACACCTGCCCGGCCTACCCGGACGAGCCGCACCCCTACGACACCCGACGCACGGTCATCCACGTCATCCCCGGCGGCCCCTGCCGGACCCCGGTCACCATCCGCTGCGGCCAGGTGACCACCACCATTGCGTGCCACCGGCACGAACCGGCCGACCGCCAGTGCGGCGCCTGCCGGACCATCGTCACCACCCGACGCATCACCGAGGTCTTCATGGGCCACCACGGCCCCGACCACACCCGGCCCCACGAGGTGGCCGCCTGATGGCGTCGACGCTGGACCTCACACCCCGGACCCTCGTGGCCCGGGGTGTGGGCTCGAACGCCGACACCACCACCCCCGTCTACGCCTACACCGCCGCCGGGTCCGCCTTCCAACGCGCCACCCGACCCGACTACTTCGGCTGGCTCGACCACGTCCGCGCCGCCGCCGGCTGCACCCGACCCATCCGCCTCGCCGGCAGCCTCTACACCGTCGACGCCTCGACCGGCCGTGTCCTGGACTCCCGGCACACCGACGCGATGCCCGACGCCGCGATCTACAAGGCGTGCGGCAACCGCCGCGCCACGGTCTGCCCCGCCTGCGCGCAGACCTACCAGCGGGATGCCTTCCAACTCCTGCGCGCGGGCCTGGTCGGCGGCAAAGGCGTACCCGAGTCGGTGGTGCAGCATCCGGCGGTGTTCGCCACCTTCACCGCGCCGTCGTTCGGCACCGTCCACGCCCGGAAGGTGAAGCGGCACACCTGCCGCAACCGCCGCCGCTGCGACTGCCGCGCCGAACCCTGCCACGCCCGCCGCGACACCGGCCTGTGCCCCCACGGCCGACCCGCCGTCTGCTGGGCCCGCCACGAAACCGGTGACGCGGTGCTCGGGCAGCCGTTGTGTCTGTACTGCTACGACCATGACCATCAGGTCGTCTGGAACATCTTCTCCGGCGAACTGTGGCACCGCACGAAGCAAGCCGCGGAACGATGGCTGGCGAAACTCGCCCAACGCCGCGGCATCCCCCGCGTCGAGATCCCCACCGCCTCCGGCAAGACGCGCAAAGTCGCCCCCGTGCGGCTGTCCCCTGGGAAGGTCGCCGAACTGCAAGCGCGGGGAGCGGTGCACTTCCACGCCATCGCCCGCCTCGACGGCGTCGACGCCCTGGACCCCGACAAGGTGGTGCCCCCACCGGCCGGGTTCACCGTCGACGACCTCGTCGACGCGCTGCGCCACGCCGCCCGGCAGATCGCCTTCCACACCCCGCCCCACCCCGACCGACCGGAGGGATGGCTGATCGCCTGGGGCGAGCAGGTCGACTTGGAACCGATCGTCACCGACGGCTCGGGGGAGGTCACCGATGGGATGGTCGCGGGCTACCTTGCCAAGTACGCCACCAAGAGCACCGAGGCCACCGGGCACACCTCCACCCGCCTGACCGCCGACAGCGTCGGCGACTTCGCCGACCCCGACGGCGACCACACCGCCCGCCTCATCGACGCCTGCTGGCGCATCGGCCGACCCACCAACGCCCCGGCCCCACTGTCCGGACGGCCACGGGAACGCCGTCCACGTCCCGGATTCATCGAGCGCTGGGAGTGCCCCGACTGCGGCACCCACACTCGCTACCGGGCCTGCCCCGTCTGCGTCGCCCAGCGTCAAGCTGCCCTTGACGCTGAACCGTCAAAACCGGCCAGCGGCAACCCGTACACCCGCCTACGGCGGTGGGCGCACATGCTCGGCTACGGCGGCCACTTTCTCACCAAAGCCCGCCGCTACTCGGTGACCTTCCAACTGCTGCGCGACACCCGCGTCCAGTACCGGCGCCACGAGCACCAGGACCACGAGCACCCCTCTGCCGGTGGACCACCCGTCGACCAGATCGACGAGGACACCACGCTCATCGTCGGCAGTCTCACCTTCGCCGGAGTCGGCTGGCACACCACCGGTGACGCGCTCCTCGCCAACACCGCCGCCGCCCTCGCCCGCGAGCGACACGCCATCGGCCGCGAAGAACTCGCCCACGAACTCGGCACCACCCCGGCCGGTATCGCGTCGGCCGCATAGCTGACGACAAGGAGAAGACAGCATTGGCAACCCGTGAAGCAGCGACCGAACTGTGGTCGATCGAGGAGGTGTCGGCGTTCCTGCGGGTACCCGTCGGCACGCTGTACCAGTGGCGGTACCGCCGCACCGGGCCACGGGCGTTCAAGGTCGGCCGACACCTGCGCTACGACCCGGCCGACGTGCGCTCCTGGCTCTCGGGACAGGCGGCCTGACATGGGCAGCGTGGAGAAGCGGATACGCGACGGCAAGGTTACCTACCTGGCCCGGTGGCGCGACGACGCCCACCGCCAGCGCAAGCGCTCCTTCACGCGCAAGGTCGACGCCGATCGCTTCCTCGCCCAGGTCGAAGCCGACATCGTGCGCGGCCAGTACGTCGACCCGTCCGACAAGACGACCGTGGTCGAGTACGCCCGGCGCTGGGCTGCCGGCCGCGCTCACCGTCCAACAACCGCCCGGCGTGTCTCCAGCCTGATCGAGACGCATATTGCCGCGACTCCGCTCGGCTCCCGTCGCCTGGCGGCGGTCGTGCCCTCCGAGGTGCAGGCATGGGCGGCCGACCGTGGCAAGGTGCTGTCGCCGTCGACCCTGCGCAACCTTGTCGGGCTGCTCCGCTCGGTCTACGCGGCGGCCGTGCTGGACAGGCTCGTCGGCCGCTCGCCCGTGGTCCGGGTCAGCCTGCCGTCAGCCCACCGCGAACGCGTCGTGCCGCTCACCGTCGACCAGGTTCGCGCGCTCGCCGACGCGATCCCCGCCCGCAACCGCGCCATGGTCCTCACCCAGGCCGGGTTGGGCCTGCGCCTCGGCGAGCTGCTCGCGCTGCGGGTGCAGGATGTCGACTTCGCCGCGCGCCTGGTGCGGATTGAGTGGCAGTTCGCGCCACAGTCCAAGGTGCGGACAGTCCCCAAGACACCGCGCTCGCGCCGGATCGTGCCGCTGCCCCAGGTCATCGCCGACGCGCTGCGGGCGCACATGGTGCAGTTCCCTCCGGCTGATGACGGCACGCTGTTCACGACCCGCTTCGCCGGCCCCTACCGGCATGACTACTACGGCACACTCATCTTCGGTGCGGCCGTGCGGAAGGCGGGCCTTCCGGAGAGCATCACGACTCACGACCTGCGTCACCATTACGCCTCGGTCCTGCTGATGCAGGGCGAGTCGGTCATCACCGTGGCCGAACGGCTGGGGCACGAGAACGCGACGCTGGTCCTGTCGACGTACGGTCACCTGATGCCGGACTCGGAGGAGCGTACCCGCCGGGCGGTCGATGAGGCGTGGGGTTGTGCCCCAGGTGTGCCCCAGGGCGAGACACCAACCTCCTGACCTGCGGGAACGGGCCGGATTCAGACGTTGAAGCGGAACTCCACCACGTCGCCGTCCTGCATGACGTACTCCTTGCCCTCGATCCGGACCTTGCCGGCGGCCTTGGCCGCCGCCATCGATCCGGCCTCGACCAGGTCGTTGTAGGAGACCACCTCGGCCTTGATGAAGCCGCGTTGGAAGTCGCTGTGGATCACCCCGGCGGCCTCCGGCGCGGTGGCGCCGACCGGGATGGTCCAGGCCCGCGCCTCCTTGGGCCCGGCGGTCAGGTACGTCTGGAGCCCGAGCGTCCGGAAGCCCACGCGGACGAGCTGGTTCAGGCCGGGCTCGGACTGCCCGATCGACTCCAGCAGCTCGCGGGCCTCGTCCTCGGGCAGGTCCACCAGCTCGGACTCGATCTTGGCGTCCATGAAGATCGCCTCGGCGGGCGCGACCAGGCCGCGCAGCTCGTCGAGGAACTCCTCGTTGCCCAGCTCGGCCTCGTCGACGTTGAAGACGTAGAGGAACGGCTTGGTGGTGAGCAGGTGCAGCTCACGCAGGTGTTCCAGCTCGACCTTCGCGGCGGCGGCGCCCGCGTACAGGGTCACGCCGTTGTCGAGGACCTCGACCGCCTTCTTGGCGGCCTCGACGGCGGCGGCCCGGTCCTTGCGGAGCTTGGCTTCCTTCTCCAGCCGGGGCAGCGCCTTCTCCAGCGTCTGGATGTCGGCCAGGATCAGCTCGGTGTTGATCGTCTCGATGTCGTCGGCCGGGGAGACCTTGCCGTCGACGTGGACCACGTTCGGGTCGGAGAACGCGCGCACCACCTGGCAGATCGCCGAGGCGTCCCGGATGTTGGCGAGGAACGCGTTGCCCCGGCCCTGCCCCTTGGAGGCGCCCCGGACCAGGCCGGCGATGTCGACGAACGAGACCGGCGCCGGCAGCACCTTCTGCGAGGAGAAGATCTCGGCCAGCTTGGTCAGCCGGTCGTCGGGCAGCCCGACCACGCCGACGTTCGGCTCGATGGTGGCGAACGGGTAGTTCGCGGCGAGCACGTCGTTCTTGGTCAGCGCGTTGAACAGGGTGCTCTTGCCCACGTTGGGCAGGCCGACGATGCCGATGGTGAGACTCACGACGAATCAGCTTACGCGGTTCGCCGCCGCCTCCGGGCAGGCAGGTCCGCGAAGCCGGTCACTCCGACGCGGCGGACAGCAGGCGCGGCTCGATCCGGGTCTCCCGGGCGGTGCCGTCCTCGGCGCGGACCAGTTCGTACGCGGCCACGCCGGGACGGTCGGCCACCGCCTCGGCCAGCCGGGTGCCCCGGTAGATCAGCCCCACGCCGTCGTCGGTGCAGTGGCTCGCCGGCAGCGTGCCGTCGGCGACCAGCCGGTGCATCAGCGGTCGCCGCTGCTCCTCGCTGTCGTAGTGCACGCCGTTGCCGTACGGGAGCCAGCCCAGCCCTTCGGTGAAGGGCCGCAGCGTCGGGCCGTAGCTGTCGGTGGCGCCGCCGGTGTGCCAGCAGATCGAGCCGGCGGACACCCCGCCGAGCACCACTCCCGCCTGCCAGCACTCGTGCAGGATCTCCGGCAGGCCGTGCACCCGCCAGACCGCGCAGAGGTTCGCCACGCTGCCGCCACCGACCCATACGATGTCCTGCGCGAGCAGGTGGGCGCGGATGTCCTCGACGTTGGGCATCGGGTAGAGCGCCAGGTGGGAGGCGCGGAACCGGGTGCCGGCGAAGGCGCCGTAGAAGACGGTGAACCCGGTCGGCTGGTCGCCGGTGGCCTGGCCGAGGTAGCAGATGCGGGGCGCGTCACCGGCCCCGGCCAGCTCGGCCATCAGGTCGAACAGCGCGCTGGGCCGGGCGTCCCAGGGGCCGCGGCGCCGGCTGGCGAAACCCATGCTGGTGGCGACGATCGTCGGTTCAGTGGCGGGCACTGGCGTCCTTCCAGCCGATGACAGTGACGATCATTCTGCCGGATCAGAGGCCTCGGCCGCCGCGAGCAACGTGCGCAGCAGTTCGGCCAGCCGGTCCTGGTCGGCGGGCGGCAACGCGTCGAGGATCCGCCGCTGCACCGCGAGCCCGGCCTCGGCCGACTCCTCGACCACCCGGCGACCGGTGTCGGTGAGTGTGACCCGCAGCGCCCTCCGGTCGGCCGGGTCCGGCGAGCGCCGTACCAGGCCCGCCCGTTCCAGCCGGTCGAGCCGCCCGGTCATGCCACCGGAGGTGAGCATCATCGAGGCGGCGAGCGCCTTCGGCGCCAGCGTGTACGGCGAACCGGAGCGCCGCAGCGCGGCCAGCACGTCGAACTCGCCCCGGCCGATGCCCCAGCCTGCGTACACCTTCTCCTGGCCGTCGCCGACCAGCCGGGCCAGCCGGTAGATGCGGCCGAACACGGCCATCGGCTCGGGCCGCATGCCTGGTCGTTCCCGCCGCCACTGCTCGACGATCGCGTCCACCTCGTCGCCTGTCACGGCTGCCGATTGTGCCGCACGTCCCACTTCCGCTTTTCGCTCGGGGCTGATTAGCTTAGCGCTAAGATACTTAGGGCTGAGAAGAGGCTTCCATGGACCGCCGCTGGACCGACGTCGCGCTCACCGCCGCCGCCCCGATCACCTGGGGCACCACATACCTGGTCACCGCCGAACTCCTCCCCCCGGACCGGCCGCTCTGGGCCGGGACGATCCGCGCTCTCCCGGCCGGCCTGCTGCTGCTCGCGCTGACCCGCCGACGACCACACGGCCTCTGGTGGGGGCGAGCCGCAGTGCTCGGCGCGCTGAACATCGGAGTGTTCTTCCCGCTGCTGTTCCTCGCCGCGTACCGGCTGCCCGGCGGCACCGCCGCAGTGCTCGGCGCCGCGCAGCCGCTGCTGGTGGCGGTGCTCACCGTCGCGCTGCTCCGCGACCGCCCCAGCCGGCCGGCACTGGCCGCCGCCGTGGCCGCCCCGCTCGGCGTCGCGCTCGTGGTGCTGCGTCCGGGCGCCGGCCTCGACCCGCTCGGCGTCGCCGCCGGGCTGGCCGGCGCAGTGGCGATGGCCGCCGGGCTGGTGCTCACCCGCCGCTGGGGGCGGCCGCCCGGAGTGGGCGTCCTGGCCGCGACGAGCTGGCAGCTCGTCGCCGGTGGCCTGATGATCGTGCCGGTCGCCGCCGCCGTCGAGGGCGCGCCGCCCGTGCCCGACGGGCCGGCCCTCCTCGGGTACGCGTGGCTCGGGCTGGCCGGGACCGCGCTGGCGTACGTGCTGTGGTTCCGGGGCGCGGCGCGACTGCCCGTGTCCCGCGTGTCGGTGCTCGGCGCGTTGAGCCCGCTGACCGCGGCGGCGCTCGGCTGGATGGTGCTCGGCGAGGCGCTGGACCCGGTCCAGCTCACCGGTTTCGCGGTGGCGGTGGCGGCGATGGTGCTCGCGCAACTGCCCGACCGGTCGCCGCAGCCGGGCGGCGGCAGGGCGGCCTGGCGGCTGCGCGGTCAGCCGGCCCGCAGCCGCCGCCAGTCGTCCGGCCACGCCTCGGCGGCGACGCCCTCGGGCAGCACACCGGCCGGTAGTTGCGCCGCGGCCGCGAGCGGCAGCGTGAACCGGTGCGCCGCGGCGGGCCCGGCCGCGTACGACCGGTCGAGCAGCCACCGCACCTCGTCGGCGGTCCAGCCCAGGCCGGAACGGGCGGCGATCTCGCGGACCAGCCGCAGGCCGACCCGGGTGTCGTCGTCGTAGAAGCGCATGCACCAGTGATGCGCCCACATGCCCAGCGCGCGCAGCCCGTCCGGGTCGAGGGAGCCGGCCAGCCGCCCGCAGGCGGTGTCCGCGAAAGGGCGACCGGGGTCACCGGCCCGGTCGCGCTCGATCGCGCCGTACGCGGCCGACGCCACCACCCGCATCCGCTCGTAGAAGCCCTCCACCACCGCGGCGTCCAACGGTGCTCGCCCCGATCGCATCAGCGGACACCCCGCCCGGCCACGCTCGCCATGCCCCGCACCTCTTCTTGAGTTGGTGGCGGGACGCTACCGACCACTTACGACACTTTCTTGGGTCCGCCGGCCATGATCCACGCCACCTCGCCGGAGTGGCGGTGTCCCGGGGCGCGGGATACCGCCACTTCCCCGGGCTGGCGCTACTGCCGCACGTCATGTCCGAATCCCGCCAGCCGAGCCCCGGAGCTGCGAGGCAGGATCGTGGCATGGAGCTGGACTTCGAGCGGTGCTACCGAGCCGTCGACAGCCGCGACCCGCGGTTCGACGGCTGGTTCTACACCGGTGTGACGTCGACCGGGATCTACTGCCGGCCGTCCTGTCCGGCGATGACGCCGAAGCGGCAGAACGTCCGGTTCTTCCCGTCCGCCGCCGCCGCGCAGGGGGCCGGGCTGCGGGCGTGCCGCCGGTGCCGGCCGGACGCGGCACCGGGCTCGCCCCAGTGGGACGTCCGGGCCGAC
Source organism: Micromonospora sp. C28ISP2-4 (assembly GCF_030519385.1). Lineage (NCBI taxonomy): Bacteria > Bacillati > Actinomycetota > Actinomycetes > Micromonosporales > Micromonosporaceae > Micromonospora > Micromonospora sp. C28ISP2-4. The sequence goes on from NZ_JAUMKG010000002.1 coordinate 474,325, forward strand.
CTGGTCGGCCGCGCCATGCGGCTGATCGCCGACGGCGTGGTGGACCGGGACGGGGTGCCCGGCCTGGCCACCCGGCTGGGCTACACCGAGCGGCACCTGCACCGGATGCTCCGGGCCGAGCTGGGCGCCGGCCCGCTGGCACTGGCCCGGGCCCAGCGCGCGCAGACCGCCCGGATCCTGATCGAGACCACCGGCCTCGGCCTGGCCGAGGTGGCCTTCGCCGCCGGGTTCGGCAGCGTCCGGCAGTTCAACGACACGGTCCGCGAGGTCTACGGCGGCACGCCGTCCGAGCTGCGGGCCGGGCGGCGGGGCGCGGCGGCGACCACCGGGGCGGGCACGCTCTCGCTGCGGCTGGCATACCGGCCTCCGCTGCACGCGGGCGCGCTGCTGGACTTCCTCGCGCTGCGCGCGCTACCCGGCGTCGAGGTGGTCCGCGACGGCACCTACCACCGGGGGCTGCGCCTGCCGCACGGTCCCGCCACGGTGGCGCTGACTCCGGCCGACGGCCACGTGGCCGCGACGCTGCGGCTGGCCGACATGCGTGACCTGGCTCCCGCGGTGGCCCGTTGCCGCCGGCTGCTCGACCTGGACGCCGACCCCGTCGCGGTGGACGCCACCCTGGCCGCCGACCCGGCGCTGGCCCCGGCCGTCGCGGCCGAGCCCGGCGTCCGGCTGCCGCACGCGGTCGACGGTTTCGAGCTGGCCGTCCGCGCCGTCACCACCCAGCAGGTCTCGCTGACCTCGGCGCGGACCACGCTCACCCGCCTGCTCGCCGTCACCCGGTCCACCGGCGGGGCGGGCGCCGACGACCCGGCGGACGGCCTGGTGGCGTTCCCCGGTCCGGCGGAGGTGCTCGCCGCGCCCGACACGGCGTTCCGGATGCCGGCGGCACGCCGCGAGACGATCCGGGCGCTGGCCCGCGCGGTCGCCGACGGCGAGCTGGACCTCGAACCCGGAGGCGACCGGGAGGAGGCGGTCCGGCTCCTGGCCGCGGTGCCCGGCGTCGGCCCGTGGACCACCGGCTACCTGGCCATGCGCGCACTCGGCGACCCCGATGTCGCCCTCACCACCGACCTGGGCGTACGCCGTGGCGCAGCAGCGCTCGGCCTGTCCGACGACCCGAAGACCCTGTCCGCGTACGCCGACCGCTGGCGCCCCTGGCGGTCGTACGCGACCATCCGACTCTGGAGAGCAGCATGAACACTGTGGACAGCACAGTCATCGACACCCCCGCCGGCCCGTTGAGCGTGCTCGCCGGCCCGGCCGGGGCGGTACGCGCGGCGGGGTTCACCGCCGACCCGGCGGCCCTGATGTCGTTGATCCACCCGAGCCTGCGCGGCGAACTGCGCGAACGGGCCGACCTCGGTCCGGTGACCACCGCCGTCCGGGCCTACCTGGACGGTGACCTCGCCGCGATCGACGCGGTCGCGGTGGAGCAGCACAGCGGCGGCGCCTTCCTGACGCACGCCTGGCAGGTGCTGCGCGACGTGAAGCCCGGCGACCCGGTCACCTACACCGGGTTCGCCGCGCTGGCCGGGCGACCGGCCGCCGTCCGGGCTGCCGCGGCGGCCTGCGCGCGCAACGCCGCCGCGCTGTTCGTGCCCTGCCACCGGGTGCTGCGTACCGACGGCTCGCTCGGCGGATACCGCTGGGGGCTGGACGTGAAGAAGTGGCTTCTCGGGCATGAGGGACGGGTGACGGCTAGCTGACAGCCGGACTGTCACCCCCGGCGGCTACCGTCGGGTAGTGCCCGCGTCCAGCGACGGCAACCCCGCGGCGCATACCGGCGTCCGGTCCCAGCCGCTGCGCAACCTCTGGCGGCTGCGGCCCTACCTGCGCCCGTACGCGACGGAGTTCGCCTGGCTGCTGGTCGCGGCGCTTGCCGCCACCGCGGCGAGCCTGGCCGTCCCGCTGGTGGTGCAGCGGGTCGTCGACGGGCCGATGGCCCGGCACGACGAGGCCGGGCTGCTTCGGCTCGGCGCCCTGGCTCTGCTGCTCGGGGTGGCCGAGGCGGTCCTCATCTTCATCCGCCGCTGGACGCAGTCGTCGTCCTCGGTGGGCATGGAGGCCGCCATCCGCGCCGACATCTACGCCCACCTGCAACGGCTCCCGACCGGTTTCCACGACCGCTGGCAGTCCGGCCAGCTGCTGTCCCGGATCACCAGCGACCTCTCGGTGATCCGGCGGTTCCTCTCCTTCGGGCTGTTGTTCCTGGTGCTCAACCTGGTCACCTACGCGGCGGTGGTGGCGCTGCTGATCCGGCTGCACCAGTGGCTGGGACTGCTGGTCGCGGCGAGCGCCGTACCGCTGTTCCTGATCAGCCGCCGCTTCGCGCGCCACTACCATGCGGCGTCGCGCCGGATGCAGGACCAGCAGGGTGACGTCGCCACGCTGGTCGAGGAGACGGCGTTGGGGTTGCGCACCATGCGGGCGTACGGGCGCGGGCCGGAACTGGCTGCCCGGTTCGCGGTCGGCGCGCGCCGGCTGCACGACACCGGGATCGGCAAGGCCCGGCTGCTGGCTCGCACCTCCGCGCTGTTCGACCTGGTGCCCAACCTGACGCTCGGCGCGGTCCTGGTGGCCGGCGCCGCAGCCGTCGCCGAGGGTGCGCTGTCCATCGGTGAGCTGGTCGCGTTCGTCAGTCTCCAGCTCATGCTGATCTGGCCGGTGCAGTCGCTGGGCTGGATCATCGCCAACGGCCAGGAGGCAGCGACCGCCGCCGACCGGATCCAGGAGGTCCTGGACACACCGCCGACCATCGTGGACGCACCGCACGCACGGTCGCTCGACCGGGGCGAGGTGCGCGGCCGGCTCCGCTTCGAACAGGTCGGCTTCCGCTACCCCGGCACCTCCGCGCCGGTGCTGCGCGACCTGGACCTGACCGTCGAGCCGGGTGAGACGATGGCGCTCGTCGGCGTCACCGGCTGCGGCAAGAGCACGCTGCTGTCGCTCGTCCCCCGGCTGCACGAGGTGACGCGCGGCCGGGTCACGCTCGACGGGCACGACGTGCGTGACCTGCGGCTGGAGTCACTGCGCCGGGCGGTCGCCGTGGCGTTCGAGGAGCCGACGCTGTTCTCCATGTCGGTCTGGGAGAACCTGACACTGGGTCGTCCGGACGCGAGCGAGGACGAGGTCCGGGCGGCGCTGACGCTGGCCCAGGCGGAGTTCGCGTACGAGCTGCCGTGGGGGCTCGCCACGCGGGTCGGTGAGCAGGGGCTGTCGCTGTCCGGCGGGCAGCGGCAGCGCCTCGCGCTGGCGCGTGCGGTGCTCGGCCGGCCGGCGGTGCTGGTGCTCGACGACCCGCTCTCCGCGCTCGACGTGCACACCGAGGCGCTCGTCGAGGCGGCCCTGCGCCGGGTGCTCCGGGACACCGCCACCACGACCCTGCTGGTGGCGCACCGCCCTTCGACAGTGGCGCTGGCGGACCGGGTGGCGTTGCTCGACGACGGCCGGATCGCCGCCGTCGGCACCCACTCGGAGCTGCTGGCCCGGGTACCCGCCTATCGGGCGGTGCTGTCCGCCGAGCCGGAGCGGCGGAGCGACGGCGTCGGCCTGGTGCGCTCGTGACCGGCCGCGCGCCGCGGGTCCCCCGGCCCCGCGACGCGCCGCGCGACACCGGCGCGCGCACCGCCGGGCACCGGGCGGCGCACAGCGCGACCGGCGCACGCCACGACGACGGGAACCGCGCCGATGGACGCGACGACCTGTCCCGCTGGCGGGGACGGGCCACCGACCCGGACGCCGACCGCAGCCGGGCCGAGGACTCGTCGCCGACGGCGGTGACCCGGCTGCGCGCGCGCAGCCGGGTTCTGCTGCGACGGCTGCTGCGCCCGCACCGGCGCGCGCTGGCGCTGGCGGTTGCGTTGCTGCTGGCCCAGAACGCCGCCGCGATGTCCGGGCCGTACCTGGTCATGCTCGGCATCGACAGGGGCATCGGGCCGCTGCGGGCCGGCGACCCGGGCCCGCTGATCGCGGTCGCCGCCGCGTTCGTGGTCGCCACAGCAGTCGAGTACGCGGCCCGGCGCGCGTTCCTCACCCTCGCCGCCCGGATCGGCCAGGCCGTCCTGCTCGACCTGCGCCGGCGGGTGTACGGGCACTTCCTGCGCCTCGACGTCGGGTTCCACGAGCGCTACACGTCCGGCCGGATGGTGTCCCGGCTGACCAGCGATCTGGAGTCGATCGCCGAACTGGTCGACGGCGGCATCGACAAGCTGGTGATGGCAGGGCTTTCGGTGCTGTCCGTGGCGGGCATCCTGCTCTGGCTGGACCTGCCGCTGGCGGCGGTGACGCTGCTCGCGTTCCCGTTCCTGTTCGTGCTGTCGCGGTGGTTCGCCCGCACCTCGGCCGGGGCGTACCGGCGCACCCGGGAGGCGGTGGCGCTGGTCATCGTGCACTTCGTCGAGTCGCTGCGCGGCATCCGGGCCGTGCAGGCGTACCGGCGGGAGGAGCGCAACGACCGCATCTTCGGTGCGGTGAACGACGACTACCGGCGCTCCAGCCTGCGCGCGTTCCGGCTGATCGCGATCTACTCGCCGGGCATCCGGCTGATCGGCAACCTGACCGCTGCGGTGGTGCTCGGATACGGCGGCTGGCGGGTCCTGGGCGGCGGCGTGGAGGTGGGTGTGCTCGCCGCGTTCCTGCTCTACCTGCGCCGGTTCTTCGAGCCGATGGAGGAGCTGAGCCAGTTCTACAACTCGCTGCAGTCGGCGACCGCCGCGCTGGAGAAGCTGGCCGGGGTGCTGGACGAGCGCCCGGCGGTGGCCGAACCGGCCCGGCCGGTGCCGCTGCCCGCCGGGCCGCCGCGCGGTGCGGTCACGTTCCGCGCCGTCGACTTCGGCTACCGCCGCCAGGCGCCGATCCTGTCCGGCCTGGATCTGACCGTGCCGCCCGGGCAGACCGTGGCGTTGATCGGGCCGACCGGCGCCGGGAAGTCCACAGTCGCGAAGCTGGTGGCCCGCTTCCACGACCCGGACGCGGGCGCCGTCCGGCTGGACGGGGTGGACCTGCGCGACCTGGCCGACGCCGAGCTGCGCCGGGCGGTGGTGCTGGTGACCCAGGAGACCCACCTGTTCAGCGGTTCCGTGGCCGACAACATCAGATTCGGCCGGCCGGACGCCGACGACGAGGCGGTGGTCGCGGCCGCGCGGGCCATCGGCGCGCACGACTTCATCGCCGCGCTGCCCGACGGGTACGCCACCGACGTGCACAGGCGCGGCGGCCGGCTCTCGGCCGGGCAGCGGCAGCTCGTCGCGTTCGCCCGCGCGTTCCTCGCCGACCCCCGGGTGCTGATCCTCGACGAGGCGACCTCGTCGCTGGACGTGCCGACCGAACGGCTGGTGCAGCGTGCCCTGCACAGCGTGCTGCGGGACCGCACCGCGCTGGTGATCGCCCACCGGCTCTCCACGGTGGAGACCGCGGACCGGGTGCTGGTGCTCGACGACGGCCGGATCGTGGAGGACGGCCCGCCGGCCGAGCTGATCGCTGCCGACCGCCGCTACGCCACCCTGCACCGCCAGTGGCGCGACTCCCTCCTCTAGCCCTCCCCCCTCCCTCCCCCTCAACTCCCCGTCGATCTTGCACTTACGGCCCGAGAAATGCCCGGAAAGTGGCTTGTGCGGGGGCGGCAAGTGCAAGATCGGCGAGGGACGCGCGGGTGGGGAAAGTCGTGGAGTGCGGCGGGGTGGCTGCCTACCATCGGCTGATGACCGACACGACGAGGAGCGCCCGCGGCGGCGTCCCCGAGCGTCCGAGCCTGGACGGCCTCGAGGAGACCTGGGCCCGCCGCTGGCAGTCCGACGGCACGTACGCGTTCGACCGCACGAAGGAGCGGTCGGACGTATACGCGATCGACACTCCCCCGCCCACCGTGTCGGGTGAGCTGCACATGGGACACGTCTTCTCGTACACGCACACCGACACGGTGGCGCGGTTCCAGCGGATGCGCGGGCGGACCGTCTTCTACCCGATGGGCTGGGACGACAACGGGCTGCCCACCGAACGCCGGGTGCAGAACGTCTACGGCGTGCGGCCCGACCCGGCGCTGCCGTACGACAGGGACTGGCGCCCGCCCGCCGCACCGGTGGACGACGCGGCCCGGAAGAACCCGACAGCGATCTCCCGGCGCAACTTCATCGAGCTGTGCGAGCTGCTGACGGTGGAGGACGAGAAGGCGTTCGAGGCGCTGTGGCGGCGGCTCGGGCTGTCGGTGGACTGGTCGCTGACGTACACCACGATCGGGTCGGCGGCCCGCGCGGCGAGCCAGCGCGCGTTCCTGCGCAACCTGGCCCGGGGCGAGGCGTACCAGGCCGAGGCGCCGACGCTGTGGGACGTCGGGTACGGCACCGCCGTCGCACAGGCGGAACTGGAGGACCGGGAGCGGCCGGGCGCGTACCACCGGCTGCGGTTCACCGGCCCCGACGGCCGGGAGGTGCTCATCGACACCACCCGCCCGGAGCTGCTGCCGGCCTGCGTGGCGCTCGTCTGCCACCCCGACGACGAGCGGTACGCGGACCTGGTCGGCGCGTCCGCGCGTTCCCCGGTCTTCGGGGTCGAGGTGCCGGTGCGCGCGCACCCGCTGGCGGACCCGGCCAAGGGCACGGGCATCGCGATGGTCTGCACCTTCGGCGACCTGACCGACGTGACCTGGTGGCGTGAACTTCGGCTGGACACCCGCGTGGTGATCGGCCGGGACGGGCGCCTCCTGCCGGAGCCGCCGGCCGGCGTGCCGGCGGAGCCCTACGCGGCGCTGGCCGGGCAGACCGTCAACGGCGCCCGGCGGACGCTCGTGGAGCTGCTGGCGGACGCGGGCGACCTGGTGGGCGAGCCGCGGCCGATCACCCATCCGGTGAAGTTCTACGAGCGCGGCGACCGGCCGCTGGAGATCGTCTCGACCCGGCAGTGGTATCTGCGCAACGGCGGCCGGGACGCCGGCCTGCGCGAGGAACTGCTGGCCCGGGGCCGGGAGCTGCGCTGGGTGCCGGAGCACATGCGGCACCGGTACGAGCACTGGGTGGGCGGCCTCACCGGGGACTGGCTGGTCAGCCGGCAGCGGTTCTTCGGCGTGCCGGTGCCGGTGTGGTACCGGCTCGACGACGCTGGCGAGCCGGACTGGTCCCACCCTCTCACACCGGACGAGGCGATGCTCCCGATCGATCCGACGAGCGAGCCGCCGCCCGGATACGAGGAGTCGCAGCGCGGCGAGCCGGGCGGATTCACCGGCGACCCGGACGTGCTGGACACCTGGGCCACCTCGTCGCTGACCCCGCAGATCGTCGGCGGCTGGGAGACCGACCCGGACCTGTTCGCCCGGGTCTTCCCGATGGACCTGCGTCCGCAGGGGCACGACATCATCCGGACCTGGCTGTTCGCCACAGTGGCCCGCTCCCACCTGGAGCACGGCGCGCTGCCGTGGCACACGGCTGTGCTCTCCGGCTGGATCCTCGACCCGGACCGCAAGAAGATGTCGAAGTCCAAGGGCAACGTGGTCACGCCGATGGCGCTGCTGGAGCGCAACGGGTCCGACGCGGTCCGCTACTGGGCCGCCAGCGGCAAGCCGGGCATGGACCTCGCCTTCGACCCGGCCCAGGTCAAGGTGGGGCGACGGCTGGCCACCAAGCTGCTCAACGCGTCGCGGTTCGCGCTCGGGCTGGGCGCCGCCGACGCGCTGCGGGCCGCGGCGACCCAACCGCTGGACACCGCGATGCTCGCCGAACTGTCCGGCGTGGTCGCGACCGCGACCACCGCCTTCGACGGGTACGACCACACCGCCGCCCTGATGGCCACCGAAGCGTTCTTCTGGCGGTTCTGCGACGACTACATCGAGTTGGTGAAGGAGCGCGCCTACGGCACCGGGCCGGCGGCCGACTCGGCGCGGGCGGCGCTGGCGACCGCGCTGTCGGTGCAGTTGCGCCTGTTCGCACCGGTGCTGCCGTTCGTCACCGAGGAGGTCTGGTCGTGGTGGCGGTACGGGTCGGTGCACCGCGCGCCCTGGCCGACCACGTACGAGGTGGGCCGCGCCATGGAGGCGCCGGGTGACCCGGAGCTGCTGCGGCTGGCCGCGGACGCGCTGGGTCAGGTGCGCCGCGCCAAGTCGGAACGGAAGCTGTCGATGAAGGCGGACGTGCCGCTGGCCGAGGCGCTCGGACCGGCGGCGGTGCTCGACCAGCTCGGCGCCGTGGCCGACGACCTGCGGGCGGCGGGCCGGATCGCGAAGCTGGACCTGCTGCCCGACCGCACCACCGAACTGGTCATCGCCTGCGCGTTCTGAACCGCCGCACGGCGGCCGCATGTAAGGAAGGGCCCCTTCTTAACGCCTGGCGTTGTAGAAGGGGCCCTTCTTAACACCCCGGAGCGCCGACCGGGCCGCCCCTCGGCGGTAAGTGCCTCAGTTCGCCGTGCAGGCGGTCTTGAGCTTGGCCCGGGCGGCGGTGAGATCCGCCTTGCTCGGCGCCTTGCCCGGCGCCTCGGCCCAGGTGTCGGCGAGGTCGGTCATGGCGGTGGCGACGCCCTTCACCGCGCCGTTGACCTCGTCGCTACTGGTGAAGGCGTGCGTGTAGAGCGTGGCCGCGCCCGCCGAGTACTGGGCGCTGACCGCCGAGTGGCCGGCCGGCGGGCCGATCTTCTCCGCCTCGGCCGCCTCCTTCAGCGCGGCCGTGATGTCCTTCTCCGCCTTCGCGCAGGTCGTCCGGGTGGCGTCGTCGAGGCCCGCCGGCGCCGGCGTCACCGGCGGTACGGACGTGGCGGCGGGGGCGGAGGGTGCCGCCGGGCCGGCGGAGGGCTTGTCGTCCCCGTCGCCGCAGCCGGACATGACGATCATCACCGCCGCGGCCGGAGCCAGCAGGGCGAGTCGAGCTGAACGCAAGGTGTTCTCCCCGTGTCGGTTGTGTGGCCGCCGCAAACTAGCAGACCGGACACGGCGGGGCGGAACCCGTTTTCCGCCGCTAACGCCGGAAAACGGGTTCCTCTCCCCGGGTTCAGCTCGTCTCGCCGGCCACGCTGAACGAGCGCAGGCGGTCGATCGCCAGCACCGTGAACCCGACCGCCACCAGCGCGGTGAGCACCGCCGCCACAGGCACCGAGACGGTGGTGCCGAGCAGCGGCGTCGGCGCCATCCGGTCGGCCAGGGCGATCACCCACTGCTGGATCGACAGCACCCGGGTGCCGCCGACGAACCGGCCCAGCAGCCCCTCCCAGATCAGCACGTAGACCAGGCCGAGCAGCACCGGACGCCGGGTCACCAGGCTGAGCGCCAGGAACAGCGCCGAGTACGCCAGCGCGCCCGCCGCCGAGGCGGCGACAAGTGCGAGTCCGAGGCGTACCGAATCGGCGAGCACGCCCGCGACGTAGATCGGGACGCCGACGGTGACCGCGCTGACGCCGGCCGCGACCGCCAGCTTCGGCAGCACGATCTGCCAGCGCGGCAGCGGCTTGGTGAGGATGTGCACGACGGTGCCGTCGTCGATCTCCGCGCCGAGCACGCCGGTGCCCACGATCAGCGCCACCACCGGCAGCACCACGGCGAGGCCGAGGCCGACGAGCACCGGCGGGCCCCACTCGCCGGGGTCGACGCCGAGCGACCGGCAGAGCACCGCCAGGCCGATCAGGACCAGCGGCAACGGCAGCAGCATGAGGAACCGGCTCCGGCCGAACAGGCCGCGCGCGGTGATCCAGGTGACTGTCGACATCATGCCTCCACCAGATACGAGAAGACGCTCTCCAGCGACTCGTCCTCCGGCAGGAGCTGCCGGACCCGGATGCCGTGCCGGAGCGCGATCCGGGGCAGTGCCCGGGTGAATGCGCCGTAGTCGCCGGCCTTGACCGTCAGGCCGGTACGGTCCAGCTCGACGCCGGAGACCGACGCCTCGGCCATCAGCGCCACCGCCAGCGCCCGGTCGTCGGTGGAGCGCACCGCGAACACGTGCGGCCGGTTGGTCATCAGGCGGCGGATGGTCCGGTAGTCGCCGGAGGCGGCGAGCCGGCCGGCCACCATCACCTGGACCGTGCCGGAGACCTGCTCGACCTCCTCCAGGATGTGCGAGCTGAACAGGATGGTCCGCCCCGCGTCGCCGAGCCGGTGCAGCAGCGCCATCATGTGCAGCCGCTGGCGCGGGTCCATCCCGTTGAACGGTTCGTCGAGCAGCAGCACCTGCGGGTCGTGCACGAGCGCGGCGGCGACCCGGGTGCGCTGTCGCATGCCCTTGGAGTAGGTGCCGATCCGGCGGGTCTGCGCGTCCTGCATCTCGACCAGCTCGATCGCCCGCCGGGCGGCGGCCTCCGGGTCGGGCAGCCGGTGCAGCTTCGCGCTGGCGAGCACGAACTCGTACGCGCTGAGGAACGTGTGCACCGCCTCGCGCTCGCTGACCAGGCCGAGTCGCCGGTAGACGGCGGGGTTGCGCCAGGTCGGCTCCCCGTCCAGCGTCACGGTGCCCCGGGACGGGGACAGGAAGCCCGCCATCATGTGCAGCAGCGTGGTCTTCCCGGCGCCGTTGGGACCGAGCAGGCCGGTCACGCCGGGGCCGAGCCGCATGGTGACGTCGTTGACCGCCACCACGTTGCCGTACCAGCGGGAGACGCCCGCCAGGTCGAGCGTGCTCGTCGCGGCGGCGGGCGCACCGGCCGTCGACTGGGTGCTGATCGCCGTCATCGGGCGGCCACCTTCCGGTATCGCAGGAGCAGCAGGCTGACGCAGCCGGCGACCAGCAGCACGGCGACCGCGGCGTAGACCGGCCCGAAGTCACCGATCGGGATGCCGCCGCCCTGGCCCTGGGTCAGCGCGTCACCGAGCGCCCAGGTGCCCACGCCACCGACGAGCGTCGGCGGGGAGGCGAGGAAGGCCAGCTCGTTGACGGTGGCCGAGGGCAGGATGGACAGCACGCCGACCACCGGCGTGGTCATCAGGAAGACCGCCACGATGCCACCGGCGGCGAACGCGCGCTTGCCGGTGAGCGAGGCGACCAGCAGGGCGATCGAGGCGAACACCACCGCCCAGAGACCGGCGTAGAGCAGCCCGGGCAGCAGGTCGAGCAGTTCGTCCCACACCCCGCGTACGCCCCGGTTCGTGGTGAACGCGGCGCCGAGGAACATCACCAGCTGCGGGCCGCCGAGCAGCAGCCACAGCGCGGTGACGAGCGCCAGCAGCTTGGACAGGGCGTAGTCGCCGCGCGGCAGCGGCCGGGAGAAGTACAGCGGCAGCACGCCGCTGCGCAGGTCGCGGGAGACCAGCTCGGGCGCGGCCACCGCGGCGAAGAAGATGACCAGCCAGCTCATCGCGTCGGCGAACTGGGCGTACGTCATCACCACCTCGCCGATCTGGCTGCGTACCGCGGTGACCCCGGCGGCGACCACCGTGACCACGGAGACCACCAGCCACGGGAAGATCTTGGCCTTGGCGCTGCGGCCCAGCCCGAAGACGGTACGCACGCCGTGCAGGTAGAGCGCGCCGAAGACCTGCCGGCGGCCGAGCCGCGGACCGGTGTAGCGCTGGTAGCCGATGTCGTGGATGACCCCGGTCGCGTCAGACATGGCTGGGCTCCCTCGCGGCGAAGAGTTCGGCCACCCGGTGCCGCCGCTGGTCCAGCCGGTGCAGCGGCAGGTCCAGCTCGGCGACCGCGCCGAGGATCTGGTCGTAGGTGGCGTCGTCGGCGAGCGGGACGAGCAGCAGCCGCCCGTCGCGGGTCACCGGCAGGTCGAGCGCGGTGAGCCGGGCGGCCAGTTCCTCGGTGCCCTCACTCACCTCGACGGCGAGCACGTCGGTGGCGGTGGTCATGGCGGACACCCGGTCGGCGCGCAGCAGCCGGCCGCCGTCGATGGCGACGAGCGTGTCGCAGATCCGCTCCACCTCGCCGAGCAGGTGCGAGCAGACCACCACCGAGATGCCGAACTCGGTGCCGATCCGGTGGATCAGCGCGAGCATCGCGTCCCGGCCGGCCGGGTCGAGGCCGTTCGTCGGCTCGTCTAGCAGCAGCAGATCGGGATCGTGTACGAGCGCCTGGGCGAGCTTGACGCGCTGCTTCATGCCGGTGGAATAGCCACCGACGGCGCGGTGCCGCTCCTCGTGCAGACCGACGTGGCGCAGCGCCTCGGAGGCCCGTTCCCGGGCGACGGTGCGCGGCAGCCCGCTGATCCGGCCCAGGTGGGTGACCAGCTCGGCGGCGGACAGGTCGGGCGGGAGGGCGTCGTGCTCGGGCATGTAGCCGACCCGGGCGCGGACCGCGGCCGGGTCGGTGGTGGGGTCGAGGCCGAGCACCTGTACCCGGCCGCTGGTCGGCGGGAGGAGACCCAGCAGGATCTTGATCAGAGTGGACTTGCCGGCGCCGTTCGCGCCCACCAGCCCGATGATCCCCGGCTCGACCGACACGGTGAGGTCGGCCAACGCGGTGACCCGGCCTCCGTACGTCTTGGTCAGCGACTCGGTCGCGAGCAGTGTCACGCCGTTCAGCGTAGGACTCCGGGGCCGGGCCGGAGCCCTTCCTGACCCCTGCGATCCCCTGATCCTCGGCCGCCGCGGCCCCTAGGTGGCGGGCGCGGGGTGGCGGCGGCGCGGGGAAGCTGCCACCGTGTGGGGGCCGACTCGACGGGGGGCGACATGAGCGACGATGCGGACCGGCCGGTGGTGAGCGTGGTGGTGCCCACGTACAACTGCGGCGCGAACCTCGACCCGCTCGTCGCGTCGCTGCCGCGGCAGGGGCTGCCGTCCGGCTCGTACGAGGTTGTCTTCGCCGACGACGGGTCGACCGACGGCACCCCGCAGCGCCTGGACGAGCTGGCCGCCGCCGACCCGCACGTGCGGGTGCTGCACCTGGAGCACTCGGGCTGGCCGTCGCACCCGCGCAACAGAGGGCTGGAGCAGGCGCGCGGCGAGTACGTCTTCTTCGCCGACGACGACGACTGGTTCGGCGACGAGGCGCTGGCCCGCCTGCACGCGTGCGCCCGCGGACACGACGCGGACATCGTCATCGGACGGATGATCGGGCACCGGCGGGGCGTACCGCGGGAGCTGTTCCGGGAGAACCGGTTCGGCGTCACACTGGCGAACGCGCCGCTGGCCGACAGCATGACCTGCCACAAGCTGTTCCGGCGTTCCTTCCTGGACCGGCACGGGCTGCGGTTCCCGGAGGGCCATCCGCGCCGTCTGGAGGACCACCGGCTGATGGCGGCTGCCTACCTGCGCGCCGAGCGGGTCTGCGTGCTGGCCGATCACCCCTGCTACCACCACGTCCGCCGGGTGGACGCGGGCAACGTCACAGCCACCCGGATGGACCCGGCCGAGTACTACGCGGCGCTGCGAGAGGCGCTGGACATCGTGGACGCGCACCGGCCGCCCGCCGCAACTCGTCTCCGGCTGCAGCGGCGCTGGCTGCGCAAGGAGATGCTGAGCCGGCTGCGCGGGCAGGTCCTGCTGAGCGCGCCGGAGCGGTGGGCCGACCAGGTGGCCGGCGAGGTGGGCCGGCTCGTCGAGGACCGCTTCACGCCGGAGGCGGTCGCCGGGTTGCCGCCGATGTTCCAGGTGATCGCGCACCTCGCCGCGCAGGGCCGGGTGGCGGACCTGCGCCGGCTGGCGGAGTGGGAGGCGAGCGTCCAGGCGTACGCATCGGTCGGCGAATGGCGGGTCCAGGGGCGGACGCTGAACGTCACCGTCTCCGCCGACCTGCGCTCGGGTGACGAGCCGCTGCGCTTCGACGACGAGGGGCTGCCGGTGCTCCCGGTGGCCGACGCGGCGCCGGCCGGTGTCGTGATGCGGGCCGGCGGGGCGAGGACCGACGTCGTCCTCCGACGCCGGGAGAGCCGGGAGGAGTTCTTCCTGCCGGTGGCCGCCACCACCGAACGGGTCGAGGCCGGCGAGGTGCGCCACCGCAGCACCGCCACCGTCGACTTCGCGGCGCTGAACAACGGCCGGACCGCGGGCACCTGGGAGGTCCGGGCCCGGGTGATCCAGGCCGGCTGGGCGCTGGACGCCCGCCTGCCGCTCGTGGTGCGCTGCGCGGCCGACGGAGGCGTGCCCCGCGTGGAGGACTCGCGCCGGCTCCGGTCCCGTCTCCGCCGCGCGGTACGTCGGATACGGGACCGCGCGCTCGGCCGGTCGGCGCGCTCCGGCAGCCGTTCGCACGATCGACCGGCCGCGGCCCGCCGGTAAGGATTCGGTGACCCCGGCTCGTCCTCGGCGCGGTCGCCGGACACGCGATCACCGGGAGGCCGGGTGGCGCTCTCGACCGATCGCCGGTGGGCTGCGAAACTGTGTGCCGGCCGGTGAGTTGGGGGTTCGATGAGCAACGGGTGGCTGCTGCCCGAGGACGTTCTGCGGGATGCGCCGTCGTACGCGCCCAGGCCCGCTGAGCTGGCCGATCTCCAGTTGTTGCTGAGCGGGGCGTACGCGCCGCTCACCGGTTTCATGAGCCGGGCCGACCTGGCCTCGCTGAACCGGCGCGGCCGGCTGGCCGACGGCACGCCCTGGCCGGTGCCGGTGACGCTCCAGGTGCCGGCGGCGCTCGCCGACGGGCTGGACCCGGCCGACCCGGCCCGCCGGGCGGTGGTGCTCACCGACGGCGAGGGCGCGCCGGTGGCGGCGATGGACGTGACCGACGTCTGGCCCGGCCGTGAGGGCATGGTGGGTGTCGGTGGCACAGTGCGCCGTCTGGGCGACGGCGGCCACGGGCCGTTCCAGCGGCTGCGGCGCGGCCCCGACGAGGTACGCGGGCTGCTGCCGCCGGGCCGGGTGCTCGGTGTGTTCGCCGACCGCCCGCTGCACCGGCCGCAGCTGGCGCAGATCGCGCACGCGGCCCGTACGCTCGGCGCGCACCTGCTGGTGATGATCCCGGTGGGCGAGGAGTCGATCGGCGGCCTGCCGGCCGAGTCGCTGGTGCGCAGCGTGTTCGCCGCGCGCGACCGGATGCCCCCGGCGACGCTGGTGGCGGTGCCGCTGGCCCGGCGGCGCGACGAGATCAGCGACGCTCTGCTGCGGGCCCGGGTCGCCGCCGCGTACGGGGTGACCCATCTGCTCTCCACCGAGGGCATGCTCTCCGGCGCCGGCCTGCGCGTGCTGGTGCCGCGCGAGCTGGCCTACGACAACCGGGACGGGCAGTGGCGCTGGCGCGAGGACATCCCGCCGCGCAACCGGCGGCTGGCGCTGAGCACGCGTGAGATCGACGACCTGCTGGACCGGGGTTTCCCGCTGCCCGAGTGGCACACGCCGCCGGCGGTGGCGAAGGAACTGACCCGGGCGCGCCCGCCGCGGCGGCACCGGGGCCTGGTGATCTTCCTGACCGGCCTGTCCGGCTCGGGCAAGTCGACGATCGCCCGCGGGCTGGCCGACGTGCTCCGCGAGCAGGGCGACCGCACGATCACGCTGCTCGACGGCGACGTGGTGCGGCGGGAACTCTCCGCCGGGCTGGGGTTCAGCAAGGCCGACCGGGATCTCAACGTGCGCCGGATCGGCTGGGTTGCCGCCGAGATCGCCCGGCACCGGGGCGTCGGCATCTGCTGCCCGATCGCGCCGTACGCGGCGGCCCGCGCCACCGCCCGGGAGATGGCCGAGGCGGCCGGGGCGGGCTTCCTGCTGGTCCACGTGGCGACGCCGCTGGCGGTCTGCGAGCAGCGCGACCGCAAGGGCCTGTACGCCCGCGCCCGGGCCGGCCTGATCACCGGGATGACCGGCATCGACGACCCGTACGAGGAGCCCACCGACGCCGATCTGGTGGTGGACACCTCGGACCTGAGCGTCGAGGAGGCCATCGGGAAGGTGATGGAGCACCTGACCGAGACCGGCTGGGTGGAGCCCCGCCTCCAGCCCGCCTGACCGCGGCCGGGTCCCGGCCTCCCCGCACCTCGACCGCCGTCGTCCGGCTTCCGGACGGCGGCGGTTTCGCATCACCCCTCGTTGCGCGGTAGTGTTCGTCTTTGTTGGAACACGTTCGACCGCGTGGAGTGTCGCGCGGTCCGTGAGGCACGGAGGTGAGCCGGGATGCTGGCGCGGCAGCGGCAGACGGCCATCCTGGAACGACTACGCCGCGCCGGTGGCGTCCGGGTCACCGAGCTGGCGGCCGAGTTCGGCGTCTCCGACATGACCATCCGGCGCGACCTGGACACGCTGCACGAGCAGGGCCTGCTCGCCAAGGTGCACGGGGGCGCGACGCCGGCCGGTCCCGGCTCGACCGACGAGCCCGGCTTCCACGCCAAGTCCGTCCGCCAGTCCGCCGAGAAGGCCGCCATCGCCGAGTACGCCGCGTGTCTGGTCCGGCCCGGCGCCGCGATCGCGCTCTCCGCCGGCACCACCACCGCCGAGCTGGCCCGGCGACTGGTGGACGTGCCCGGCCTGACGGTGGTCACCAACTCGCTGCCGGTGGCGGAGGCCCTGCACGTCGGGGGCCGGCCGGACCAGACGGTGGTGCTCACCGGCGGCGTACGCACGCCGTCGGACGCGCTCGTCGGCCCGCTGGCGGTGGCCGCGATCGCCGCGCTGCACCTGGACCTGCTCTTCCTCGGCGTGCACGGGATCAGCGAACGGGCCGGCTTCACCACGCCCAATCTGATGGAGGCGGACACGAACCGGGCACTCGTGGCAGCGGCGGACCGGCTGGTGGTGCTCGCCGACCACACCAAGTGGGGCACCGTCGGCATCTCGTCGATCGTGCCGCTGGACGCGGCGGACGTGCTGGTCACCGACGACCGGTTGGCACCCGAGGCCCGACGGGTACTCGACGACAGGGTGGGTGAACTGGTGACGGTGCCCACGACGAGGGGGGCGCAGTGAAGCGTACGCAGATCGCGCTGGCCGACGGCCGCGAGCTGATCTACTTCGACGAGCGGGACGACGCGGTCCGCGACCAGCCGGACCGGCGGGACCTGCCCCCTCCCCCACCCGCCTCGCAGCTGCGGTACGACCCGCTGACCGACGAGTGGGTGGCGGTGGCGGTGCACCGGCAGACCCGGACGTTCCTGCCCCCGGCCGACCAGTGCCCGCTGTGCCCGTCCCGCGGGGACCGGCACAGCGAGATCCCGGCGCCCGACTACGACGTGGCCGTGTTCGAGAACCGCTTCCCCTCGCTGAGCCAGCGGGTGGCCGACGAACCGGCCGAGATCACGCCGTTCACCCCGGTACGCCCCGGACGCGGCAGGTGCGAGGTGGTCTGCTTCACCGACGACCACAACGCCTCGTTCGCCCGGCTCTCCCCGCGGCGGGTCCGGACGGTGCTGGACGCGCTCGCCGACCGCACCACCGCGCTGAGCGCGCTGCCGGGGGTGGAGCAGGTCTTCCCGTTCGAGAACCGGGGCGTGGAGATCGGGGTGACGCTGCACCACCC
Organism: Micromonospora sp. C28ISP2-4; assembly: GCF_030519385.1. Lineage (NCBI taxonomy): Bacteria > Bacillati > Actinomycetota > Actinomycetes > Micromonosporales > Micromonosporaceae > Micromonospora > Micromonospora sp. C28ISP2-4. Next base: position 491,619 of record NZ_JAUMKG010000002.1, read on the forward strand.
GCACGGGCAGATCTACGCGTACCCGTTCGTCACGCCGCGCACCCGCAGCATGCTGACCGCCGCCCGGCGGTACGCCGACCGCACCGGGGGCAACCTCTACGCCGACGTGCTGGCCGCCGAACGGGCCACCGGGGACCGCGTGGTGGCGAGCAACGAGCACTGGACCGCGTACGTCCCGGCGGCGGCCCGCTGGCCGTTCGAGGTGCACGTGGCGCCGCACCGGCCGGTGCCGGACATCCCGGCGCTCGACGACGCCGAGCGGGACGCCTTCGGGCCGCTCTACCTGGACCTGCTGCGCCGCTTCGACGGGCTGTTCGACCTGCCGATGCCGTACATCGCGGCCTGGCACCAGGCGCCGGTACGGATCGACCGGGAGCTGGGGCACCTGCACCTTCAGCTGTTCAGCATCCGGCGGGCCAAGGACAAGCTGAAGTACCTGGCCGGGTCGGAGTCCGGCATGGGCGTCTTCATCAACGACATCGCCCCGGAACGCGCCGCCGAGCTGCTCCGCGCCGCATGAAGTGCAAGGAGGGGCCCCTTCTTAACGCCTGCGGTAGAGGAAGGGCCCCTTCTTAACAACCGCGGCCCGGGCATGGGGGCGCGGGGGGCCCGGGACAGGACCCCCCGCAGGGAAGGGACGGCTGGCTGCGCTCAGCAGCCTCGAAGGTCGGCGTCGCCGGTGCGCGGCCACGGCCCACCTTCCTGGACGCGACTGGCATCTCGTCCACCCTGTCAACGAGGGCGCACCGAACGAGGTCACGCCGTCCCGGCGGGCCTGAGGTGTTAAGAAGGGCCCCTTCTACAACGCGAGGCGTTAAGAAGGGGCCCTTCCTTGCACGTCAGGCGGCGAGCTTGCGCGCCAGGTTCTCGTCGAGCGCGTTCATGAACTCGTCGGTGGTCAGCCACGGGGCGTCCCGCGAGATGAGCAGCGCGAGGTCCTTGGTCATCTGACCGCCCTCGACGGTGTCGACGATGACCTTCTCCAGCGTGTTCGCGAACTCGGTGACCGCCGGGGTGCCGTCCAGCTTGCCCCGGTGGGCCAGGCCCCGGGTCCAGGCGTAGATCGAGGCGATCGGGTTGGTCGAGGTCTTCTCGCCCTTCTGGTACTGCCGGTAGTGCCGGGTGACGGTGCCGTGCGCGGCCTCGGCCTCGACGGTGCGGCCGTCCGGGGAGAGCAGCACCGAGGTCATCAGGCCGAGCGAGCCGAAGCCCTGCGCGACGGTGTCGGACTGCACGTCACCGTCGTAGTTCTTGCAGGCCCAGACGTAACCGCCCTCCCACTTGAGCGCGGCGGCGACCATGTCGTCGATGAGCCGGTGCTCGTAGGTGAGGCCGGCGGCGTCGAACTCGGCCTTGAACTCGTTCTCGAACACCTCGGCGAAGATGTCCTTGAACCGGCCGTCGTACGCCTTGAGGATGGTGTTCTTGGTGGACATGTAGACCGGGTACTTGCGGTCCAGGCCGTACCGGAACGAGGCGCGGGCGAAGTCCCGGATCGACTCGTCGTAGTTGTACATGCCCATGGCGATGCCGCCGCCGGGGAAGTTGGCGACCTCCATCTCCATCGGGGTGCCGCCGTCGGCCGGGGTGTAGGTGATGGTCACCGTGCCCGGGCCGGGGACGACGAAGTCGGTGGCCTTGTACTGGTCGCCGTGCGCGTGCCGGCCGATGATGATCGGCTTGGTCCAGCCCGGGACGAGCCGCGGCACGTTCGACATGATGATCGGCTCGCGGAAGACCACGCCGCCGAGGATGTTGCGGATGGTGCCGTTCGGCGACCGCCACATCTTCTTCAGGCCGAACTCCTCCACCCGGGCCTCGTCCGGGGTGATGGTGGCGCACTTGACGCCGACGCCGTGCTCCTTGATGGCGTTGGCGGCGTCGACGGTGACCTGGTCGTCGGTGGCGTCACGGTGCTGGATCGACAGGTCGTAGTAGTGCAGGTCGACGTCGAGGTAGGGCAGGATCAGCTGCTCCCGGATCTGCTTCCAGATGATCCGGGTCATCTCGTCGCCGTCGATCTCCACGACCGGGTTGTTTACCTTGATCTTCGCCATCGGCCGGCGCTCCTCTCGGGGGACACGTGCTCAAGCAGTACGAGCGTACTGGAAACTGACCGGCAGTCCCCAGGCGGCCCGGGTGGACCGCCGGAATGCGGGCTGCGCCGCGCCTCGGCCCGCTGGCATCATCGTCCGATGCCACGCAGCCGCACCATCGGGTCTATCACGGTCACCGCGCTCTCCGACGGCGAGGGGCCCTTCTTCCAGCCCCGTGGCGAGGCGTTTCCCGACGCCACCCGGGCGCACTGGGCGGCGGCCGACCGGCTCGACCCGGGTGCCGTCACCGACGACGGCGGGTGGTGGCTGCGGTTCCGCGCGTTCGCGGTGCGGGCGGGCGACGGGCCGGTCACTCTTGTCGACGCCGGCATCGGCCCGGCCGACTCGCTCGCCGCGAGCTGGGCGCCGGTGCCGGGCCGGCTGCCGGCCGAGCTGGCCGCGGCCGGCATCGACAGGGCGGACGTACGCAGCGTGGTCCTCACCCACCTGCACACCGACCACGTGGGCTGGGCCGGCGCGCTGTTCCCGAACGCGGACCATCTGGTCCAACGCGCCGAGCTGGACGCGCTGGAGTTGTTCCACCCGGAGCTGCCGGCCCGGCTGCTGGGGCCGTTGCGCGCCGCCGGCCGCCTGCGGGTGGTCGACGGCGAGACACCCCTCACCCCGGGGGTACGGCTGCTGCACACACCCGGTCACACGCCGGGTCACCAGTCGGTGCTGGTCGAGGCGGACGACGAGCGCCTCCTGGTCACCGGCGACCTGCTGGTGCACGCGGTGCAGTTGGTGGAACCAGAGCTGGCGTACGCCCACGAGGTGGACCCGGAAACGGCCCGCCACTCCCGCACGAGCCTGCTGACGACCCTCTCCCCCGCTGTCCTCGCCACCCCGCACCTCAGTGACCCCTTCACCCCCCACCCGCCGCCGCCACGTTGATCATGAAGTTGGCGGCGTATTCGATCTCCATTTCGGCCGTCAACTTCATGATCGATGGGGTGGGGGCACGGGGGGCACGAATGGGGCCGGGTGGGACGGACGAAGGCCCGCCGGCGGGAGCCGGCGGGCCTTCGGCGCGATGGCGCGGGCGTCACATGCTGGCGACGTCGCCCTGCTTGGCGCGGACGGCCTCGGCGGCCTCCTTGAGCGCGGCCAGCTCGTCGGCGTCCAGGTCGGTCTCGACGACCCGCTTCACGCCCTCGGCGCCGATCTCGGCCTCGACGCCCAGGTAGACGCCGGAGATGCCGTACTCGCCGTCGACCCAGGCGCAGACCGGCATGACGTCGCCGGAGTCCTCGGCCACGGCCTTCGCCATCCGGGCCGCGGCGGCGGACGGGGCGTAGTACGCGGAACCGGTCTTGAGCAGCGCGACGACCTCGGCGCCACCGTTGCGGGTCTTGACGACCAGATCCTCGATCTGCTCGGCCGGCATGACGTCACGCAGCGGCTTGCCGTTCACGGTGCTCTTCGACGGCACCGGGACCATCGTGTCGCCGTGCGAGCCGAGCGTCAGGGTCCGTACCGACTTCACCGGTACGCTCAGCGCCTCGGCGACGAAGTTGGTGAAGCGGGCGGTGTCCAGCATGCCCGCCTGGCCGAGCACCCGGTTCTTGGGGAACTGGGTGGCGAGCTGGGCCAGCGCGGTCATCTCGTCGAGCGGGTTCGACACCACGATGACGACGGCGTTCGGGGCGTACTTGGCGACGTTCTCGGAGACCTGCCGGACGATCTTGGCGTTGGTCTCCAGCAGGTCCATCCGGCTCATGCCCGGCTTGCGCGGCAGGCCGGCGGTGATGACGACGACGTCCGAGCCCTCGATGGCGTCGTAGCCCTCGCCGTTCGGGCCGGTGGTGACGCCCACGACCTTGGTCTCGAAGCCCTCGACCCCGCGGGACTGGTTGAGGTCCAGCGCGAGACCCGCCGGCTTGCCCTCCACGATGTCGGTGATGACGACGGTGTCGAAGACGTCGTACTCGGCCAGGCGCTGTGCGGTGGTGGAGCCGTAGAATCCGGCGCCGACGACAGTGACCTTCTTACCCATGGTCGTCCCACTCCCTGATACCAGTCGGTTTTCCGGACCGTATCAGCCATCCTGGCACCGATCGGGCCAGGGGCGGACGGTTATGACCTGGCTGGGTGTCAGGCCACCCGCTCGGCCCGTTCGACCACGTTCGTCAGCAGCATCGCCCGGGTCATCGGGCCGACGCCGCCGGGCATCGGCACCACCTTGCCGGCGACCTCGGCCACCTCCGGGTCCACGTCGCCGGTGTAGCGGCCCTTGCCGTCCTCGCCGATCACCCGCGTGATGCCGACGTCCACGACTGTCGCGCCCGGGGTCACCATGTCGGCGGTGAGCAGGCCCGGCACGCCGGCGGCGACGATCACGACGTCGGCGGCGCGGGTGTGCGCGGCCAGGTCGAGCGTGCCGGTGTGGCAGAGCGTCACTGTGGCGTTCTCGCTGCGCCGGGTCAGCAGCAGGCCCAGCGGGCGGCCGACAGTGTTGCCCCGGCCGACCACAGCCACGTTCGCGCCGCGCAGCGGCACGTCGTGCCGGCGCAGCAGTTCCACGATGCCGCGCGGGGTGCAGGGCAGCGGCGCGTCGTACCCGAGGACGAGCCGGCCCAGGTTGACCGGGTGCAGCCCGTCGGCGTCCTTGTCCGGGTCGATCGACTCCAGCGCGCGCTGGGTGTCGAGGTGCCCGGGGAGCGGGAGCTGGACGATGTAGCCGTGGCAGGCCGGGTCGGCGTTCAGCTCGGCGAGCGCCGCGTCGAGCTGCTCCTGGGTGGCGTCGGCCGGCAGCGTGACCCGCAGCGAGGCGATGCCGACCTCGGCGCAGTCGCGGTGCTTTCCGTTGACGTACGCCTGGGAACCGGGGTCCTCCCCGACCAGCACCGTGCCGAGGCCGGGGGTGATGCCGCGTTCCGCGAGCGCCTTGACCCGGGCTCGTAGCTCGTCCTTGATCTCCGCCGCGGTGGCCTTGCCGTCCAGGATCGTCGCCGTCACGTCGTGATCGTCTCACGGCTGCGGGCGGGCCCGGACGACGACGGCCGACGATCACGCTGCGCAACGTGGCGTAAGTCACGGAGAGTGACTGCTCACTGCGACACGGCAACCCTGCAGCACCCTGGCGGGCAGGTACCGGACAGGCGGAACGAGCATCCCAGACCCCTCCGACAGCACCTGACCAGACCCTTCACAGACGAACGAGAGCCCAGTTCAGGGCGGTAGGTAGCAGGCGGGTCGGACGGCGGCAAGGTTCGCCGAACACGATGCGTCATCAATTGACCACGCAGCAGTTGTCGATGAGCCGGAGCGCGACCTACCGTTACCGCTCGTTGCGCAGAGTCACCCAGCGTCGGGACGACCGCGCAGTGTGAGGAGATGAGGAGACTCCATGCGTGTTCGTAGGCTCGCGGCCTGGGCCGCGCTCCCGCTCGCGGTGACACTGGGCCTGACGGCCTGCGGCTCGGGCGGTGGCGGCGGCGGTGCCGGCGACTCCGACGCGGCCGTGCGGATCGAGATCGCCGAGCCGCAGCACCTCGTGCCCACAAACACCAACGAGACGAGCGGCTCCCAGGTCCTGTCGGCCCTGTTCAGCCCGCTCGTCGACTACGACGAGGCGAACAAGCCGCACGAGGTGGCGGCCGACTCGGTGACGACGTCCGACAACAAGGTCTGGACGATCAAGCTGAAGCCCGGCTACACGTTCCACAACGGCGAGAAGGTCACCGCCGACAGCTACATCGACGCCTGGAACTACGGCGCGTACGCGCCGAACGGCCAGAACTCCAGCTACTTCTTCGAGAAGGTGGCCGGCTACGACGACCTCCAGGGCGAGAGTCCGAAGGCGACGACGATGAGCGGCCTGAAGAAGGTCGACGACCTGACCTTCACCGTGACGCTCAGCCAGCCGTACGTGGACTTCAAGTCCATGCTCGGCTACACCGCCTTCTACCCGCTGCCCAAGGCGGCCTTCTCCGCGCCGGGCGTGCTGGCCGAGGGCTACGAGCAGGCGCCGATCGGCCAGGGTCCGTTCAAGATGAAGGGCAACTGGCAGCACGACGCCAAGGTCGAGGTGGAGCGCTACGACGCGTTCCCGGGCCAGCAGCCCAAGGTCGGCGGCGTCGAGTTCCGCATCTACCAGCAGCCGACCGCCGCGTACGCGGACGTGCTGTCGGACAACCTCGACGTGATCAAGACGATCCCGACCGAGAACCTGTCGACCGCCGCGACCGACCTGGGCGACCGCTTCCAGCAGAGCCCGGCCTCGTCGCTGCAGGTGCTGGCCTTCCCGACGTTCCAGGAGGAGTTCAGCAAGCCCGAGGTGCGCAAGGCGATCTCGATGGCGATCGACCGGGACGAGATCACGAAGTCGATCTTCAAGGACTCGCAGCAGCCGGCTCGCTCGTTCGTCTCGCCGGTGGTGGCCGGCTACCGGGAGAACACGATCGGCACGGCCGGCGCGTTCGACCCGGTCAAGGCCAAGGCCGCGTACGAGGCCGCGGGCGGCCCGAAGAGGATCGAGCTGTCCTACAACGGCGACGGCGGCCACAAGGACTGGATCGACGCCACCTGCAACCAGCTCAAGGCCAACCTGGGCGTGGACTGCGTCGGCACCGCCGAGCCGAAGTTCGCGGACCTGCTGACCAAGCTCAAGAACAAGCAGCCGGTCGGCCTGTTCCGGATGGGCTGGGTGATGGACTACCCGTCCATGGAGAACTACCTCGGCCCGCTGTACAGCAGCGCCGGTTCGTCGAACTACTACGGCTACAGCAACCCGGAGTTCGACAAGCTGCTCGCCGAGGGCGCCCGGGCGGCGACCGAGGACGAGGCGATCAAGAAGTACCAGGCGGCGGAGGACCTGCTCGCGCAGGACATGCCGGTGATCCCGCTGCGGTACGGGCAGAACAACTTCGGCCACTCGACCAAGGTCAAGAACGTCCACGTGGACCTCTTCGACCGGGTGGACCTGCTGAAGATCGAGCGCGTCTGACACCCTGCTGACGGGCCGGGCCACCCCCACGGGTGGCCCGGCCCTCGCATTGGCACGCATTTAGCCCGGTTTCGGCAGACTTGCCAGCATGCTCCGGTTCATCCTGCGGCGACTGCTCCAGATGGTCCTCGCCTTCTTCGGGACCACTCTGATCGTCTACGCGCTGATGTTCGCCGGGCAGGGCGACCCGATCCAGGCCCTCGCCGGGGAGCGGCCGGTGACCGCCGCGCAGCGGGCCTATCTGACCGAGAAGTACCACCTGGACGCGACAGGCGTCGGCGGCTTCTTCTACCGCTACTTCGACTACCTGGGCGGCCTGGTCCGGGGTGACCTCGGGCAGTCGCTGACCGGGCGGCAGATCAGCGACATCCTCGCCGCCGCCTGGCCGGTCACCCTCAAGCTGGCAGTGATCGCGATGGCGGTCACGATCCTCTTCGGGGTCACCGCGGGCGTGATCGCTGCGATCCGCCGCTCCGGCGTGTTCGACCACGCCACGCTCGTGCTCACGCTGCTGGTGCTCGGCATCCCGACGATCGTGCTGGCCCCGCTGGCCCAGTACTTCCTCGGCGTCCGGTGGCCGGTCTTCCCGCCCACCGCCGGCGCCCAGCCCTCCTCCTACGCGCTGCTGCTGCCCGGCATCGTGCTCGGCTCGCTGTCGCTGGCCACCGCGCTGCGGCTGACCCGTACCTCGGTGACCGAGAACCTGCGCGCCGACTACGTCCGGACCGCCCGCTCCAAGGGCCTGCGGCGACGCCGGATCGTCGCCGTGCACGTGCTGCGCAACTCGCTCATCCCGGTGGTCACCTTCCTCGGCGTCGAGCTGGGCAACCTGATGGGCGGCGCGATCATCACCGAGGGCGTGTTCAACGTCCCGGGCGTCGGCTTCAACCTGTTCCGCGGCATCCGCACCGAGGACGGCCCGCTGGTGGTCGGCATCGTCAGCGTGCTCGTCGTGGTCTACCTGCTGTCCAACCTGGTGGTGGACGTGCTCTACGCCGTCCTCGACCCGAGGATCCGCTATGAGTGAGCGCAGCGAGGTGCGGCCGTGAGCGACTTCGAGACGGTGGCGGCCACCGAGAACCAGGCCGCGCGGCGCGGCGTCTCCGGCGAACCGGGCACGCCCGGCCGGGCCGGGCGGCCGGGCCGGGCCCGCAGCCTGGCCGGTGACGCCTGGCGGGACCTGCGCCGCAACCCGGTCTTCTGGATCAGCCTGCTCCTGGTGGTGCTGGTCGCCGCGATGGCGGTCGCACCCGGGCTGTTCGCCGCCAACGACCCGCGCGACTGCGTGCTGTCCCGGCAGCACGCCGGGCCGTCCGGCGGGGCCATCTTCGGGTACGACTTCCAGGGCTGCGACACGTTCGCCCGCGCGGTCCACGGCGCCCGCGCCTCGCTGCTCGTCGGTGCGTTCTCCGCACTGATCACCGGTGTGATCGCGCTCGTCGTCGGGATGCTCGCCGGCTACTTCGGCGGATGGGTCGACGCGGTGCTCTCCCGGGTGATCGACATCGTGCTCGGCATCCCCCTGCTGCTGGCCGCGATCGTGCTGCTCAAGCGCGTCAGCACCAGCGGCGACACGGTACGGCTGTTCGCGGTGATCCTCGTGCTGGCGCTGCTCGGCTGGACCACGGCGGCTCGCGTCGTCCGCTCCTCGGTGATCACCGCCCGGGAGCAGGACTACGTGGCGGCCGCCCGGATGCTCGGGGCCGGCAACGGCCGGATCATGTGGCGGCACATCCTGCCGAACGCGCTCGCCCCCGCCATCGTGGTGCTCACCATCGCGCTCGGATCGTTCATCGCGGCCGAGGCGACGCTGAGCTTCCTCGGCATCGGCCTGAAGGCGCCGACCATCTCCTGGGGCATCGACATCGACGCCGGCCGGGTGCACATGCGGGAGTCGGCGACGCCGCTGATCGTGCCGTCGACGTTCCTCGCCCTGACCGTGCTCGCCTTCATCATGCTCGGCGACGCGATCCGCGACGCCTTCGACCCGAAGCTCCGGTGACTTCTCATGGCCCAGTCGTCGGTCCGGCCCACGCCGGCCTCACCCACCCCGCCCGGCGGGCACCTGCTGGAGGTGCGGGACCTGCACGTCGAGTTCCGCACCCGCGAGGGCGTGGCCCGGGTGATCAACGGGGTGACGTACCACCTGGACGCCGGTGAGACGCTCGCGGTGCTGGGCGAGTCCGGCTCCGGCAAGTCCGTCACGGCCCAGGCGATCATGGGCATCCTGGACACCCCGCCCGCGTACGTGCGCGCCGGGCAGATCCTCTACCAGGGGCGGGACCTGCTCACCCGGCCGGAGGAGGAACGCCGGCAGATCCGCGGCGCCGAGATCGCGATGATCTTCCAGGACGCGCTGTCGGCGTTGAACCCGGTCTTCCCGGTGGGCTGGCAGATCGGCGAGTCGCTGCGCGAGCGGGCCGGGATGTCGCGCGCCGACGCGCGTAGGCGCACCGTCGAGCTGATGGACCTGGTCCGGATCCCGGCCGCGGCGAAGCGGCTCGGCGACTACCCGCACCAGTTCTCCGGCGGCATGCGGCAACGCGTCATGATCGCCATGGCGCTGGCGCTGGACCCCAAGGTGCTGATCGCCGACGAGCCCACCACCGCGCTGGACGTCACGGTGCAGGCCCAGATCATGGACCTGCTGGCCGACCTGCGCCGCGACCTCGGCATGGCGCTCGTCCTGATCACCCACGACCTGGGCGTGGTCGCCGGTGTGGCGGACCGGATCGCGGTCATGTACGCGGGCCGGATCGTCGAGCACGCCGACGTGCACGCGCTGTACCGGGCGCCGGCCCACCCGTACACGAAAGGGTTGCTGGAGTCGATCCCGCGCCTGGACGTGCGCGGCCAGGCGCTGTCGAGCATCCGCGGGCTGCCGCCGAACCTGATGGCGATCCCGTCCGGCTGCCCGTTCCACCCCCGGTGCCCGTACGTCCAGCAGGTCTGTGTGGACGAGGTGCCGCACGACCTGGTGCTCGGCGACGGGCGGACCAGCGCGTGCCACTTCGCCCAGGAGGTGCACGATGACCGCGACGGCTGAACCCGCAAAGGTGCGCGGCGAGACGATCCTCGCCGTCGACCAGTTGGTCAAGCACTTCCCGATCAGCCAGGGCGTGCTGTTCAAGAAGACCATCGGCCAGGTCAAGGCCGTCGACGGCGTCTCGTTCGAGCTGCGGCGCGGCGAGACGCTCGGCGTGGTGGGCGAGTCCGGCTGCGGCAAGTCCACGCTGGCCCGGCTGCTCATGCGCCTGGAGACGCCGACCGCCGGGCGGGTCACGCTGGAGGGGCGCGACCTGCTCCGGGCCAAGGGGGCGGACCTGCGCCGGCTGCGCCGGAACATGCAGATGGTGATGCAGGACCCGTACACCTCGCTGAACCCCCGGATGACGGTCGGCGACATCATCGGCGAGCCGTTCGAGATCCATCCGGAGGTCGCCCCGAAGCGCAGCCGGCGGCAGCGGGTGCAGGAGCTGCTGGACGTGGTCGGGCTCAACCCGGAGCACGTCAACCGCTACCCGCACCAGTTCTCCGGCGGCCAGCGGCAGCGCATCGGCATCGCCCGGGCACTCGCGCTGCGGCCCGAGATCATCGTCTGCGACGAGCCGGTTTCGGCCCTCGACGTGTCCATCCAGGCCCAGGTGATCAACCTGCTGGAGCAGCTCCAGGACGAGCTCGGGCTGTCGTACATCTTCATCGCCCACGACCTGTCGGTGGTGCGGCACATCTCCGACCGGGTGGCGGTGATGTACCTGGGCCGGATCGTGGAGATCGGCACCGAGGAGCAGATCTACCAGCGCGCGACCCACCCGTACACCCAGGCGCTGCTGTCGGCGGTGCCGGTGCCCGACCCGGAGGCCCGCGACCGGCGGACCATCATCCGGCTCACCGGCGACGTGCCCAGCCCGGCCGAGCCGCCGTCCGGCTGCCACTTCCGGACCCGCTGCTGGAAGGCCGAGGAGGTCTGCGCGACCCAGGACCCGCCGGCGGTGCCCCGCGCGGCGGACCCGCACCCCAGCGCCTGCCACTTCGCCGAGGTGCGTACCGAGGCGTGACGACGAAGGCCCCGTCCCCCGGAGGAAGAGGGGGCGGGGCCTTCGATGCGGGCACGCGTGCGGAAGGCGGACCCGGGACGAACCCGAGGCGGACCCGGCGGCGTGAGGCGCGCCGCCGTACCGGTGGACGGCAGCTCGCGGCGGAACCGCCGGGTCGACGCGGCGGTTCCGGTGCGGCGCGAGCGCGGCGTCCCGGTGCGGGCTGCGGGTTCGGTGCGGCTCAGGCGGCCGGCGGGGCGCGGGCGGCGAGCGGACCGCGCGGCGGCAGCGGCACGACCGGCGGCCGGGGCGCGGGCACGACCGGTTCCGGCACGGCCGGTCCGGCCACGCGCGGGAGCGCGGCCGGGGCCAGGTCGTCCGGGCCGTCGGCGTAGCCGAGGCCGCCGTCGTGGTCGCGGCCCGGCCCGGCGGCAAGCTCCGACCAGGAGATTTCGGGGTACGCGACACGCAGCGCGACCGGGCTCGTTCCGCTCGCCGAGGAGGCGGCGAGCGCTTCGACGACCGCGGTGGCCGGTGCGGTGGCTGCCGGCGCGGCGGCCACTCCCAGTCCGGCCAGGACGAACGCCAGCGTGACGACGACGGCGGTCAACCGGTCGCGAACGCGCATGGCACACCTGCCGGGCTCACAGACAGCGGAGACGGTCGGTCGTCGCCGCGCACACGCTAGCAACCGCCTCCGTCGGCGGGCAACGCCACGACGTCCGGGTGCGTCAGCCGTGTGGACGACTGACGCACCCGACGCCGGACGCGTCAGTGGAAGAAGTGCCGGGTGCCGGTGAGGTACATGGTCACGCCGGCCGCCTTGCAGGCCGCGATGGTCTCCTCGTCCCGGATCGAGCCGCCGGGCTGGACGATCGCCCGCACCCCGGCGTCGATGAGGATCTGCGGGCCGTCGGCGAACGGGAAGAACGCGTCCGAGGCGCAGACCGAGCCGCGGGCCCGCTCGTCACCGGCCCGGCTGACCGCGAGCCGCGCCGAGTCCACCCGGTTGACCTGGCCCATGCCCACGCCGACTGTGGCGCCGTCACGCGCCAGCAGGATCGCGTTGCTCTTGACCGCGCGTACCGCCCGCCAGGCGAACGCCAGGTCGCGCAGCGTCGCGGAGTCGGCGGGGTCGCCGGTGGCGAGCGTCCACCCGGACGGGTCGTCGCCGGGCGCGTCGACGGCGTCCCGCATCTGCACCAGCACGCCGCCGCTGACCTGCCGCCACTCGGCCGGCCGGGTGGCGAACGCGGGCGCCCGCAGCAGGCGGATGTTCTTCTTGGCCCGCAGCACCTCCAGCGCGCCCTCGTCGAAGCCCGGCGCCACCAGCACCTCGGTGAAGATCTCCGCGACCTGACCGGCCAGCTCCACGCTCACCTGCCGGTTCACCGCGATCACGCCGCCGAAGGCGGAGACCGGGTCGCAGGCGTGCGCCTTGCGGTGCGCCTCGGCGACGTCCGCGCCGACCGCGATGCCGCACGGGTTGGCGTGCTTGATGATCGCCACCGCCGGCTGGTCCGGGAAGTCGTTCGCGGCCCGCCAGGCGGCGTCCGCGTCGACGTAGTTGTTGTAGGACATCTCCTTGCCGTGCAACTGCTCGGCCTGGGCCAGTCCGGCCGGGGCGCCCGGGTCGGTGTAGAGCGCCGCCGCCTGGTGCGGGTTCTCGCCGTACCGCAGCACCGCCTGGCGGCGCAGCGCCAGCCCGGCGAACTCCGGCCAGCCGTCCTGCGCCGGCGACACGGTGCCGGCGAACCAGTCGGCCACCGCGACGTCGTAGTCGGCGATGTCGGCGAACGCGCGGGCCGCCAGCGCCCGGCGCCGGGCCAGGGTGAAGCCGCCCTCGGCGAGCGCGGCCACCACCGCCGGGTACGCGGCCGGGTCGGTCACCACCGCCACCGAGGCGTGGTTCTTCGCCGCTGCCCGCACCATCGCGGGACCGCCGATGTCGATCTGCTCCACGCACTCGTCGGCGTCGGCACCGGAGGCGACGGTGGCCTGGAACGGGTAGAGGTTGGAGACCAGCAGGTCGATGCCGGCGATGCCGTGCTCGTCGAGCTGCGCGGCGTGCGTGTCCTTGCGCAGGTCGGCGAGGAGGCCGCCGTGGATCTTCGGGTGCAGCGTCTTGACCCGCCCGTCGAGGATCTCCGGGAAGCCGGTGACCTGCTCGACCGGCGTCACCGGCACCCCGGCGCCGGAGATCGTCGACGCGGTGCTCCCGGTCGACACGATCTCCACACCGGCCTCGTGCAGGGCGCGGGCCAGCTCGGCCAGGCCGGTCTTGTCGTAGACGCTGACGAGCGCGCGCCGGATCGGGCGGCGGCCGGCGTCCTCAGTGGCGTTCACGGGATGGTGACCTTTCTTCCGGTGATCGTCCAACCTTCACGGACCAGGCGGCCGACCTGCTCGACGAGCTGGCGCCGCTCGGCGGACTTGATGCGCTCGGTGAGCGTGTCCTCGTCGTCGTCGTCGTGCACCGGCACGGCGACCTGGGCCACGATGGGGCCGGTGTCCATGCCGGCGTCGACGAAGAACAGGGTGGCCCCGGTGACCTTGACGCCGTACGCCAGCGCGTCGCGGGGGCCGTGGATGCCGGGGAACGCCGGCAGCAGCGTGTTGTGCGTGTTGAGGTAGCGGTCGCCGAACGCGGCCAGGAACTCCGGACCGACGAGCTTGAGGAACCCGGCGCTGATGACCAGGTCGGGCCGGTGCTCGGCGACCTGCGCGGTGAGCGCCTTGTCCCAGTCGGCGCGGGTCGGGTGGTCCTTGACGCGCTCGACGAAGGACGGCACACCAGCGGCGGCGGCCCGGTCCAGGCCGGCGATCCCGTCCCGGTCGGCGCCGACGGCCACCACCCGGGCGCCGTACCGGGGATCGGCGGTGGCGTCCAGCAGCGCCTGGAGGTTGCTGCCGGAGCCGGAGACGAGGACGACGAGGCGGGCGACGGACGCGGGCTCGGTCACCGGGCAACCCTATCGGGCAGGTCAGGCGGCCCGGCCGCGGGGCGGCGGCTCATCGGGTGACCTCCCGGGCGGCGTGATCGCGGTAGGCTGCCGGTCGCCCGGTGTCCGGCCCCGTGCCCGGCCCGCACCCCCACGAAGAAACCGGCACGCAGCGTGCCGCCGGACCGAGGAGTACTCCCCATGCAGCCCGGATACCCCCCGCAGCAGCCGCAGCAGATCGACAACAACATGACGATGTCCATCGTCGCGATCTTCCTGTTCTGGCCGCTCGCGATCCCGGCCATCATCAACGCGTCGAAGGTCAACCCGCTGATCCAGCAGGGTGACTACGCGGGCGCGCAGGCCGCCGCCGCCGAGTCCAAGAAGTGGTCCAAGTGGGCCCTCATCGTCGGTCTGATCTGGATCGCCGTCATCGTGGTGGGATGTTGCCTCCTCGGCGGCCTCGCTGGTCTCGCCGGCAACAGCGGCACGAACTGACCGACAACCCGAACCCGAACTGAGGAGCACCCAGACATGCAGCCCGGTTACCCCGGACAGGACCCGTACGGCCAGCAGCCGAACCAGGACCCGAACGCCCAGCCGCACGACCCGTACGCCCAGCCGCCGCAGGCCCCGCAGTACGGCCAGCAGCCCCAGTACGGGCAGGAGCCGCAGTACGGGCAGCAGCCGCAGTACGGCCAGCAGCCGCAGTACGGCCAGCAGCCGACCTCGGGCCAGCCGTACGGCCAGCCCACCTCGGGTCAGCCCGCCTACGGCCAGGACCCGTACGCGAAGCAGCAGCCGCAGCAGCCGTACGGTGCCGCGCCGCAGTACCCGGGCGCGGGCTACCCGGCCGGGGCGGGTCAGACCCCGAACAACACGCTGGGCCTCGTGTCCATGATCCTCGGTATCGCCTCGATCCCGCTGGTCTGCTGCTTCTACCTCGGCATCCCGCTGGGTATCGCCGCTGTCGTCACCGGCTACCTGGGCCGTCAGAAGGCCGCGCAGGGGCTAGCCAACAACGACGGTCAGGCCAAGACCGGTCTGATCTGCGGCGCAATCGGCGCCGGCCTGGGCGTCATCCTGATCATCCTGGGCATCGTCGCAAACGTCAGCCTGCCGGCCCAGCCCTGATCGTCCGCTGTCCAGGGGCGTCCACCGACCGGTGGGCGCCCCTGACGCGTCAACCGGCCCCGGCGGTGGCGCGTCAGCGGGTGCGGGTCAGCGTGCGGGTGGCGGCGGCGCCGAGCACCGCGCCCACCCCGATCACGAGCGTGGCCACCGCGGCCACCGCCCAGGGCGACGGCCCGATCTCGGCCAGCCGGCCACCACCGAGCGACCCGCCGGAGGCCGCCGCGAACAGCCCCAGCAGCGCGCCCGTGACCGGTCCGGCGAGCGCGGCCGGCAGCAGCAGCGCCGGCCAGCCCACCTCGGCCCGTTCCTCGGCCGCAGCGCGCAGCAGCCGCCGGGCCAGCAGCCAGCCGGCCGCCATCGCGGCCAGC
This sequence comes from Micromonospora sp. C28ISP2-4, assembly GCF_030519385.1. Taxonomy (NCBI): domain Bacteria; kingdom Bacillati; phylum Actinomycetota; class Actinomycetes; order Micromonosporales; family Micromonosporaceae; genus Micromonospora; species Micromonospora sp. C28ISP2-4. Next base: position 507,144 of record NZ_JAUMKG010000002.1, read on the forward strand.
ACCGGCACGGCCAGCAGCGCGCCACCCAGCCCGTCCATCGGGCCGCGCGGCAGGCCGGCCAGCAACGGTACGGCCGGCAGCGCGCCGACGGAGACCTCACTCGTACGGACGGCGGTGTCGGTGCCGACAGCGAACCCGGGACCGAGCAGATAGCTTGCCGACCAGGCGGTGGCGTTGGGCGCGTAGGCGAGGCTGACCAGGGTGATGCCGGCCTGACCGGCCACCCCGGTCCGGTACGCCCCGATCATGTCGGCCGCGTCGCCGCCACCGGTGGCCACCGCCAGTCCGGCCGCGCCGGCGCCCGCGCCGCACAACAGCAGCGCCGCCACCAGTCCGGTGCGCAGACCGTCGCGCAGTGCCGGTGCGCAGCGCGCGGCCAGCAGCGCCCACACACCGGTGGTGCGCAGTGCGCCGGCCAGGGCGCCGGGTACGCCGAACGCGGCGAACGTGAGCGCGGCGGTGAGCGGGGAGACCCGCAGGCCGCCCGCGTCGACAGCGAACGCGGCGAGCGCGCCGAGCAGCGCGTACCCGATGCCGACCGCGACCGCGACGGTGAGCGCCTGGCGGGGCGAGCCGGTCCCGCGCGCGCCGACGGCCCGGGTGACGTGCACCCCGGCGCGGGTGAGCCGCCAGACGGCGAGCGCGCTGAGCGCGAGCGGCGCCAGGCCGAGCGACCCGGCGGTGGTCTGCAACGGCACCCCGTGCCCGAGCAGCCATCCGGCCAGGCCGGCGCGCAACGCGCCGCCGAACGACCCGGCGTCCTCGCTGAGCTGGGCGAGGCCCAGCACGGCGGAGACCGGCAGCCAGGAGGTCAGCGCCGCCCAGAGCGCGGCCACCCCGGCGGCGACCGGCAGCGGGGCCCGGCTGCGGGGCTCCTCACCCGATCGGGGCGCGGGCACCCGGGCGGCCGGGCGGGCACGGCCGGGCGGCCGGGCGCCGGCGGGGGGACCGGTGGCCGGACGGCGGGGCTGGTCAGGGGTGACGCGTGACATCGTGTCTACTCTGGCACGCCGCGCGGAGGACGGCAGTCCGATACCCGGTCGGCAGCGTGGCGAGTTCGCCGAACCCCGGTCCGACGGCGGTGATCCGGTCTAGCCTCGGCCTCAGACGCGACCGTTCCTGTCGCGGCGCCGACCGCTCGGAGGAAGCCGTGCACGCTCCGTACCCGCCGCCCCCGCCGCCACCGGCCGCCGGCCGGGACCGGACCACGCTCTGGGGCGTCCTCGGCATCGTCTTCGGCCTGTTCTGCTGCGGGATCCTGGGCATCGTCTTCGGGGCGCTGTCGATCCGCGACGCCCGGCGCAACGGCAGGTCGCAGCTGCTCGGCTGGCTGGCGATCGCGTTCGGTGTGATCAACATCGTCGCCAGCGCCATCGTGCGCGCCCGGGGCAACTCGTACTACCCGTACTGGTACCGCTGAACGCGAGGGGGCCGACCGGTTCCCCGGTCGGCCCCCTCGGCACGTCGCTCGACCGCTCAGCGGCCGGACATGATCTCCCGCATCAGGTTGGCGGTCTCGGTCGGGGTCTTGCCGACCTTGACGCCCACCGCCTCCAGCGCCGCCTTCTTGGCGTCGGCGGTGCCCGCCGAGCCCGAGATGATCGCGCCGGCGTGGCCCATGGTCTTGCCGGGCGGGGCGGTGAAGCCGGCGATGTAGCCGACCACCGGCTTGGTGACGTTGGCCTTGATGAACTCGGCCGCCCGCTCCTCGGCGTCGCCGCCGATCTCACCGATCATGACGATCGCGTCGGTCTCCGGGTCCGCCTCGAAGGCGGCCAGGGCGTCGATGTGGGTGGTGCCGATGATCGGGTCACCGCCGATGCCGACGCAGGTGGAGAAGCCGATGTCGCGCAGCTCGTACATCATCTGGTAGGTCAGCGTGCCGCTCTTGCTGACCAGGCCGATGCGGCCGGAGCCGGTGATGTCGGCCGGGATGATGCCGGCGTTGGACGCGCCCGGCGAGGCGATGCCCGGGCAGTTCGGGCCGATGATCCGGGTGCGCTCGCCCTTGGACTTGTTGTACGCCCAGAACGCGGCGGTGTCGTGCACCGGCACGCCCTCGGTGATCACCACGGCCAGGTCGATGCCGGCGTCGATCGCCTCGACCACAGCGGCCTTGGTGAACTGCGGCGGTACGAAGATGACGGTGACGTCCGCGCCGGTCTCCTTCATCGCGTCCGCGACGGAGGCGAAGACGGGCAGCTCGGTGCCGTCGAAGTCGACAGTGGTGCCGGCCTTGCGCGGGTTGACGCCGCCGACCACGTTGGTGCCGGCGGCGAGCATCCGCCGGGTGTGCTTGGAACCCTCGGAACCGGTCATCCCCTGCACGATGACCTTGGAGTCCTTGGTCAGCCAGATAGCCATTGTCAGACCCCCGCAGCTGCCAGCTCGGCGGCCCGCTCGGCCGCGCCGTCCATGGTGTCGACCCGCTGGATCAGCGGGTTGGCCGCGCCGTCGAGGATCGCCCGACCGGCCTCGGCGTTGTTGCCGTCGAGGCGGACGACGAGCGGCTTGGTGGCCGTCTCGCCGCGCTGCTCCAGCAGCGCCAGCGCCTGCACGATGCCGTTGGCGACCGCGTCACAGGCGGTGATGCCGCCGAAGACGTTCACGAAGACGCTCTTGACCGACGGGTCGGACAGGACGATCTCCAGGCCGTTCGCCATCACCTCGGCGCTCGCGCCGCCGCCGATGTCGAGGAAGTTGGCCGGCTTGACGCCGCCGTGCCGCTCGCCCGCGTACGCGACCACGTCGAGCGTGGACATGACCAGGCCCGCGCCGTTGCCGATGATGCCGACCTCGCCGTCGAGCTTGACGTAGTTGAGGTCCTTGGCCTTCGCGGCCTGCTCCAGCGGGTCCACCGACGCCTGGTCGACCAGGGCCTCGTGGTCCGGGTGCCGGAACGCGGCGTTCTCGTCCAGGGTGACCTTGGCGTCCAGGAGCAGCAGTTTGCCGTCCTTGGTGGTGGCCAGCGGGTTCACCTCGACGAGCGTGGCGTCCTCGGCCACGAACGCCTGCCACAGCTTGACCGCGACCTCGACCACCTGGTCGGCGACCTCGGCCGGGAAGCCGGCCGCGGTGACGATCTCGCGCACCTTCGCCTCGTCCACGCCGGTGTTGGCGTCGATCGGCGCCTTCACGACCCGCTCCGGGGTCTCGGCCGCGACCTGCTCGATGTCCATACCGCCGGCCACGCTGGCGATGCAGAGGAAGGTGCGGTTCGCCCGGTCGAGCAGATAAGAGAAGTAGTACTCCTCGGCCACGTCCGCGGTCACGGTGATCATGACCTTGTGGACGGTGTGACCCTTGATGTCCATGCCGAGGATGTCGGTGGCCCGGGCCACCGTCTCCTCCGCGCCCTCGGCCAGCTTCACGCCGCCGGCCTTGCCGCGGCCACCGACCTTCACCTGCGCCTTGACGACCACCCGGCCGCCGAGGCGTTCGGCGATCGCGCGGGCCTCCTCCGGGGTCGTGGCGACGCCGCCGGCGAGCACGGGCAAGCCGTGCCGCTCGAACAGGTCCCGCCCCTGGTACTCGTACAGGTCCACGTTTGCGCGTCCCGTCCCGTCTCCGCGGCGCGCCGTCGCGCCGCCACCAGCTTCGGAAAATCAGTTTGACGCCTGTCATCAGATGAGACAGGCCATTTGCCGCAGCCTAACGAGATGGGGACGGGCGGCAACCGAGCGGGTGCGGGGTGTGCGGTAATGCACAGGCCGGGGTCGGCCGGGCCGGTCACCGCCGTGCCGGAGCACGCGGGCGTCAGCCGTCCGGGGGATGTCCGGGCCGGGGCGTAACCGCCCGTCGGGGGCGTCGTTGAGTGTGATGTCGGCGCGCTGGTCAAGCGCGGCGACGGGAGCGGCCGATGCCCTGTCGGTCGAGGGGTGGCGGCGGGGCATCGTGCATAGAGGGGCCGGGCGTGTGAGGGGTGCGTCCGGCCCCTCCCCCGTGCCCGGAGCCGGAAACACCGGTACTGGAAGCGCCGGAGCCGGAAGCCGGAGCCGGAACGGCGGGATCGCGGCCGGGTCAGCCGACCGGCTGGGCGACGTTCGCCCGCACCCACTCAACGATCGACCCGGTGGTGGCGCCCGGAGTGAAGATCTTCGCGACGCCGAGCCGCTCCAGCTCCGGGATGTCGGCCTCGGGGATGATGCCGCCGCCGAACACCACGATGTCGGTGGCGTCGCGCTCGGCGAGCAGTTCGACGACGCGCTTGAACAGCGTCATGTGCGCGCCGGAGAGCACGGAGAGGCCGACCGCGTCCGCGTCCTCCTGGATCGCGGTCTCGACGATCTGCTCGGGCGTCTGGTGCAGGCCGGTGTAGATGACCTCCATGCCCGCGTCCCGCAGGGCGCGTGCGACGACCTTCGCGCCCCGGTCGTGGCCGTCCAGGCCGGGCTTCGCGACGACGACCCGGATACGAGAGCTCATCTGCGCACACCTTTCACCGGCACTCCTGACCTGAACGAACGGTAACCCGGCCGGGCGGGAGGCGGGAAGCCGGGCCGGACCTTCCCACATACGAGCCGTCCCCCTACCGCCCACCCGGGTACGCGGAAAGCCGGACACCTCCGCCGTTCGGTCACTGTCCGCGACGAATGGGCAGTGAACAGGCCATCCGACCGGCGGCACGAGATATGACAAGGTCGGATGGAATTGGACATAACGAATCAGCATTTCGGCGCTTCGGCTTGTGACAGGAGTGGCGGTTGGCTAACGTGTCCACGGTTGTCATCGAGTCCACGGACGGGTGACGACGCGACACCGGAGGTTCAACCGAGTTTCACCGAACGGTCCGGAGTCGCATCGGATCCCCGACAACGGAGGGTGTGCGTGCGCCAGCGCCTGTCGTCTGAGCCCGATCGCTATCGAGGCCGCCGCCGCGTACCCACCCCCCCGCGGAGCCGCTACGCCGCGGTGGTCACCACCGCGTTCGTCGGCGCCGGCATCGTCGCCATCGGCGCGAACGCCCTTCCCGACGCCAAGAGCGTCAGCCCTTCGGTCCTCGACGAGCTCCGGCAGGCCTCGGTCGCCAGCCAGGACGCCGCCGACCGCGGCAAGAGCGCGGACACCGCCTCCCGTTCCGACCGCTCCGACAGCAGGGCCGCCGAGCAGGACCCGTGGCTCCTGCCGCTGCACGGCTACGACTTCAAGTCCCCGTACGGCATGCGCTGGGGCAAGCTGCACACCGGCATCGACCTGGTCGCCCCGGAGGGCACGCCCTACAAGGCGGTCCACGCCGGCACCGTCACCAAGGCCGGCTGGTTCGGCGGCTACGGCTACGCCGTCATCGTCAAGCACTCCGACGGCAGCGAGGCCATCTACGGCCACTCCTCCGCGGTGACGGTCAAGGAGGGCCAGGAGGTGAAGGCCGGCGACCAGCTCGGCCTGGTCGGCAACACCGGCCACTCCTACGGCTCCCACCTGCACCTGGAGATCCATGTCAAGGGCCAGCCGCAGGACCCGGTGGCGTTCCTCAAGGACCGCGGAGTGGACATTCAGCTCGAAGTCGAGGAAGTTTACAGCGACGTAGCCGCGTCCTGACGCTCCGTACGCCCCTTCACCGCCCGGATCGCATGGTCCGGGCGGTTTCGTCTGCGCCGATGTCTGCCAGGTCACACCGCCAGGTGTGAGCGGCAGCACAGGGGCTGATGATCGTCTCTTCGGCCGAACCGGCCGGCCGGTCTGAAACCGGACGGGCGGTGGAGGCCGGGCCATCGCCTCCACACCCCCCGATACCCGCTGCGACCTGCACCGACACCAGTATTTCGAGGTCACGTGCCCCTCGAAACCGATGAAGGATCCCGTGCAGCACAGCAGCCCCACCCCGGACAACGCTCCCGCCCGGCATCGGCGCCCGCGCCGCGCCCGGCGCACCGTTTACGTGGTCACCGGCGCGGTGGCCCTGCTCGGCCTCGGCATCGGTGGCGTGGTCGCCACCACCGCCCCGTCCGACCCGACGCCCGCCGCCGTCGACCTCGGCGCAGCGGCCCGCGCCGACGACGCCGCCCGCGCCGACCGCTCGGCCCGCGAGCCGGTCACCCCGTCCGCCGTACCGGCCAGCCCCTCGCCGAGCCCGAGCGCGACCACGACCACCCCGGCGCCGAAGAAGACGGCGACCGCGAAACCCAAGCCCAAGCCGAAGAAGAAGACAGCGGCGAAGAAGCCGGCCTGGGTCGTCCCGATGAAGGGCGCCGACATCACGTCCTGCTACGGGCCCCGCTGGGGCACCCAGCACGCCGGCATCGACTTCGCCATGCCGGCCGGCACGCCGATCCACGCCGCCGCGGCGGGCACCGTGGTCAAGGCCGGCGACGTGGGCGACGGCTACGGCATCTCGGTCTTCATCGACCACCACAACGGCTACCTGACCCACTACGCCCACCAGAGCCGGCTCGCCGTCGCCGTGGGCGACACGGTCAAGGCCGGTGAGGTCATCGGCTACGAGGGCTCCACCGGCGACTCCACCGGCCCGCACCTGCACTTCGAGGTGCATCAGGGCGCGATGTGGAACCAGATCGACCCGGCGCCGTTCCGGCGCCCGGGGCATCGGCGATGGCCTGCTGACCGCGGGCGATCCTTCGGCGTGGCCGAGCCGTCTCGGCTCGGCCACGCCTGCGATTTCGTCGGGAGTCACCCGGGGTGGCCCGGGTGGTCGCCCGGCAGACCCGACATGTCGGCCTCCACCGGCGGCACCGGAGTGGTGCCGAGGACGCTGCCGTCGGTGGCGTACGCGGTGAGGGTGGCCGGCTGGTCCGGTGGCACCCGGGTGATGCCGGCGTTCGACGCGTCGAGCGTGACGGCGACCGGGGATGCGCCGCCGACCGTGACCGTGACCCGGGCCGCGTCCGGCGGGGCGACCACCCGCACCTGGCCGGTGGGCGGACGAGTGCCGTCGTCGGCGCGGATCCGCCAGCCGATCGGCCTCCGGTCGGCGCCCTCCGCCGGCAGCAGCAGCCGCAGGTCGATCCACCAGCCGGTGCGGTCGTCGCCGTGCATGGCGTACGCGATCACCCCGCCGCCCCGGTGCTGCACGGTGAGCAGCGCGGCGGGCCGGCCGACCTCGCTGCCCGACCACCGCACCCGTACCGTCGTCCCGGCCACCGGGAGGCGACTGTCGAGGAGTGCCCATCCGACGACCTCGCGCAGGTCGGCGTCGGCCAGCGGCGTGCCTCGGGCGCCCCGCCGGGCGGCGGTGAGCAGGACGTCCATCTCCCGCGCGGTCGGGTCGAGCCCGGCATACGGACCGCCGCCCAGGCCGCCTTGGAAGAGCACACGGTTGTCGCCGCTGACCCGGACGACGGGTTCGCGCCGCAGCGGTCCGGGGGGCAGGACGACGAACCCGACCCCGCTGCCGTCCGCCCTCGCGATGTCCTCGTACTCCAGCGTTCCCCTCGGCGTGTACCGAGGGTCGCCGCTGATCGTCACAGTTGATTCCGCGGGCCCGACGACGACCGCGAATGCGCCCCCGTCCGGACCGGCCTGCATCAGAGTCATGACCGGGTCGTCGACGCCCTCGCTGTGACCGGCGTAGCGCATCTGCCCGGCGCCGGCCCCGGCCGGGCCCACGTACCAGACCAGCGCCTCCTTGGTGAGCAGGCCGAACCGCAGCGGCACGGCCACCAGCGCGACCCGGCGGCCCGGCTGGTCACTGCCGTAGAGCAGACGGATCCGGGCGCGATCGCCGACCTTCCACAAGCCGGCCGGCTTCGAGCCGCCCAGTGAGGTGGGCGCGCCCATCACCGGATCGGCGCTGATCCGCTCCCGCAGCGAGTCCAGCCAGGCCCGATCGCCTGCCAGCGCGCCGCGGGGCGGCGCGTCGAGCAGCGCCGCCGGTGCGGCGGCGACCGCGATGCCGGGCGCCCAGCCCGGGAGGGGCACCACGTTGGCCTGGACCCCGACGAGCGCGGCCACGACCGCTGCCACCGCCGTCCGGATCAGCCGGTTGCGCCGGTGCCGTCGCTCGCGCCGGGCAAACCCCGGCCACGGGTCCTCGGGTACGCCGACACCGTGCGCGGCCTGGCACAGCGCCGGACCGAGCGTCGAACGGGCGAAGTTCTCGGTCATGCGGGGTCCTCCTGAAGCCGTACCGGTGATGCGGGGCCGGGCGGGGCGAACTCCGCCCGCAGCCGGGCCAGCCCGCGCGACGCCTGGCTCTTCACCGAGCCGACGGAGCAGCCGAGAACCCGGGCGGTGTCCGCCTCGCTGAGATCCTCGAAGTAGCGCAGCACCAGAACGGCCTGGGTTCTGGGCGGCAACCGGCGCAGCGCCATGAGCAGCAGTCGCCGCTCCTCCACCTGCGCATAGGGGTCCGGCACCGGCGCGCTGTCGGTGGTCAGCAACGGCACCTCCAGCGGCCGTCGCCGGCGCCGCCAGGAGATGGCCGTGTTGACCATCGCCCGGCGTACGTAGACCTCGGGGGCGTCCCTGCGCAGCACCCTCCCCCAGCGCCGATGGGTCTTCTCCAGCGCCGACTGGACCAGGTCCTCGGCTGTCCCCCGGTCGCCGGTCAGCAGGTAGGCGGTGCGGACCAGCCTTCCCCACTGTCCTTTGACGAACAGCCGGAACTGTTCGTCGTCCTCGTCGCGACTCACGCCACCTCCAGGTCGCATCCGTCTCGCGTCCACGAGCGGATGCAGAGGAAGACGCGACCGGCGACGCCCGGGTTGAGTGCTGCCGGGTTATGACCGCCTGACGCTCAGAGCTTGTCGATCGGGGCGTGCCGCAGCACCAGCCACATGGTCTGGTCGCCGAAGTCGATCTGGGCCCGGGCGCCCGGCCCGGCGCCCTCCACCGCCAGCACCCGGCCCAGGCCGTACCGCTGGTGGTTGACCCGGTCGCCCACCGAGACCTTCGGGGCCTGCTTCAGCTCGCTCGCGGTGGCCAGGCGGCTGGCGTCCACGCCCAGCCGCTTCGCCAGCTCGGTCGCCTTGGGCGTGCCGCCGGCGAAGCCGCCGCGGCCCAGCCGGTCCGCCCGGCCGCCGACGCCACCGCCTCCGCCGCCCCACGAGGTGTACGACCCCTCGGTGCGCTCCCAGCGGACCAGCTCCGGGGGCAGCTCCTCCAGGAACCGCGACGGCGGGTTGTAGGCGGGCGCGCCCCACGCCGACCGGGTCACCGCGCGGGACAGGTAGAGACGCTGGCGGGCCCGGGTGATGCCGACGTACGCCAGCCGCCGCTCCTCCTCCAGCTCACGGGTGTCGCCGAGCGAGCGCAGGTGCGGGAAGACGCCGTCCTCCAGGCCGGTCAGGAAGACCACCGGGAACTCCAGGCCCTTGGCGGTGTGCAGCGTCATCAGCGTGACGACACCCTGATGGTCCGGGTCGTCGGAGGGGATCTGGTCGGCGTCGGCGACGAGCGCCACCTGCTCCAGGAAGCCGGCGAGCGTGGCCCGCTCGTCGTCGGCGCCGAGCGCCTCGATCCGCTCGGTGTACTCCCGGGCGACGCTCACCAGTTCCTGGAGGTTGTCCACCCGCCCGGCGTCCTGCGGGTCGAGGCTCTCCTCCAGCTCGGCCAGGTAGCCCGAGCGGGTCAGCACCGCCTCCAGCACCTCCTCCGGCGTGCCGGTGTCGGCCAGCTCCCGCGCCGCGTCGAGCAGCGCGACGAACTCGGCGATGCCGTTCGCCGCCCGGGTGGAGATGCCCGGTGCGTCCTTGGCCCGGCGCAGCGCGGCGCCGAAGGAGATGCGGTCCCGAGCGGCCAGCGCCTCCACGCACGCCTCGGCGCGCTCGCCGATGCCCCGGCGCGGGGTGTTGAGCACCCGGCGCAGGCTGACCGTGTCGTCGTCGTTCACCACCGCGCGCAGGTACGCGAGCGCGTCGCGGACCTCCTTGCGCTCGTAGAAGCGCACCCCGCCGACCACCTTGTAGGGCAGGCCGACCCGGATGAACACCTCCTCGAACACCCGGGACATGGCGTTGGTGCGGTAGAACACCGCCACGTCACCCGGGCGGGTCTCGCCCTCGTCGACCAGCCGGTCGATCTCCCGGGCCACCCAGTCGGCCTCGGCGTGCTCGGTGTCGGCGACGTACCCGACGATCTGCTCGCCGGACCCGGCGTCGCTCCACAGCCGCTTCGGCTTCCGGGAGGTGTTCCGGTCGATCACCGCGTTGGCCGCGTTCAGGATGGTCTGGGTCGAGCGGTAGTTCTGCTCCAGCAGGATCGTGCGGGCGTCGGTGAAGTCCCTCTCGAACTCCAGGATGTTGCGGATGGTCGCGCCGCGGAACGCGTAGATCGACTGGTCGGCGTCACCGACCACGCACAGCTCGGCCGGCGGGATCCCCTCGGTCCCGGAGACCAGCTCCTTGATCAGCACGTACTGGGCGTGGTTGGTGTCCTGGTATTCGTCCACCAGCACGTGCCGGAACCGGCGCCGGTAGCTCTCCGCCACGTGCGGGTGCGACTGGAGCAGGTGCACAGTCGTCATGATCAGGTCGTCGAAGTCCAGCGCGTGCGCCTCGCGCAGCCGCCGCTGGTAGAGCGTGTACGCCTCGGCCAGCGCCCGCTCGTTCGGCCCCTTGGCCCGGCCGGCGAACTCCTCCGGGTCGACCAGCTCGTTCTTCAGGTTCGACACCTGGGCGGCCAGGCCCCGGGCCGGGTAGCGCTTCGGATCCAGGTCCAGCTCGCGGGCGACCATCTGCATCAACCGGCGCGAGTCGTCCGCGTCGTAGATCGAGAACGTCGACTTCAGGCCGGCGTGCTCGTGCTCGGCGCGCAGGATGCGTACGCAGGCGGAGTGGAACGTCGAGACCCACATGAGCCGGGCGCGCGGGCCGACCAGCGCGGCCACCCGCTCCTTCATCTCACCGGCGGCCTTGTTGGTGAACGTGATCGCGATGATCTCGCCGGGGTGCACGTCGCGGGCGGCGAGCAGGTAGGCGATCCGGTTGGTCAGCACCCGGGTCTTGCCGGAACCGGCGCCGGCCACGATCAGCAGCGGGGAGCCGGCGTGGGTCACCGCGTCCCGTTGGGGGCCGTTCAGGCCGTCGAGGAGGGCGCCCGGGTCCGACCCGGCGCCCCCGGGACGGCGCGGCGGGGTCGGCCGGGACTCCGGCGCGGGCGGGGACGCGGGAATGTCGAAGAGAGGATGCATCGCAGCCCGAGTCTATGCCGCCGGGCGGACACTTCCCCGCCCGCGCCACCGCTGCGCGCACGCCGTCACGTCTCACCTGTTGGTGCGTCTTCTTGCGCGCCCGCCCACGTGGTCGGCATACTCGACGACGTGTTCGATCAGCGCTTCTACTTTTACTACGGCACCGGGAGTCCGGCAGCCGTGGGTCGCGCCTGATCACAGACCTACGAAACGCCCCGGGCTCCCCAGAGCCCGGGGCGTTTTCGTTCCGGGATCCGGGTACCGGGCCCGAGCCCCGAGAGGGACGACGATGATGACTGACGTGGTGGAGTCCAGCGGCAGCCTGGCGCGGCACGACCGGCCGGCCGGCGGCGACCCGACCGGGGCCGCGGCGGCCCGGACCGGCACCGACGACGCGGCGGCGGCGGAGCGGATCGGCGAGATCCGGCGGCGGATCGACGAGATCGACCGCACCCTCATCGCGCTCTGGCAGGAGCGGGCCGCGCTCTCCCAGGAGGTCGGTGCGACCCGGATGGCGTCCGGCGGCACCCGGCTGGTGCTCTCCCGCGAGCGGGAGATCCTGGAGCGGTTCCGGTCCGAGCTCGGCGCGGACGGCACCCAGCTCGCGCTCCTGCTGCTGCGCGCGGGCCGCGGCCCGCTGTGACGCCCACGCAGACGCGGTGACGGCCACGGAGACGACGAACCGCCTGCCGGCGTCGTCATCGACGCCGGCAGGCGGTCAGGTTCGGATCAGGCCACCTCGTGGGTGGCGACGATCTCCCGCTTCTCCGCGAAGTGGCAGGCGCTCGGGTGGTCCGAGCCCGGCCGGATCTGGAGCAGCGGCACCTCCTGGGCACAGACGTCCTGCGCCTTCCAGCACCGGGTGCGGAACCGGCAGCCCGAGGGCGGGCTGACCGGCGACGGCACGTCGCCCTGGAGCCGGATGATCGCCTTGCTCTCCCGCACGGTCGGGTCCGGCACCGGCACCGCCGACAGCAGCGCCTGGGTGTACGGGTGGGTCGGCCGCTCGTAGATCTCGTCCTCGGTGCCGACCTCCACCATCTTGCCCAGGTACATCACGGCGACCCGGTCGGAGAGGTGCCGCACCACGGACAGGTCGTGGGCGATGAAGACGTACGACAGCCCGAACTCGGCCTGGAGCTTCTCCAGCAGGTTCATCACCTGGGCCTGGATCGACACGTCCAGGGCGGAGACCGGCTCGTCGCAGACGATCACCTCGGGCCGCAGCGCCAGCGCCCGGGCGATGCCGATGCGCTGCCGCTGACCGCCGGAGAACTGGTGCGGGTACCGGTTGATGTGCTCCGGGTTGAGGCCGACCAGGTCGAGCAGCTCCTTGACCTTGCTGCGCCGGCTGCCGCGCGGGGCCACCTCGGGGTGGATCTCGAACGGCTCGCCGATCAGGTCACCCACAGTCATCCGGGGGTTCAGCGAGGTGTACGGGTCCTGCATCACCAGCTGGATCTGCCGGCGCAGCCGCCGCAGCGCGCCACCGGAGAGCTTGGAGATGTCCTGGCCCTTGTAGAGCACCTGGCCGCCGGTCGGCTTCTCCAGGTTCATCAGCACCCGGGCGAGCGTCGACTTGCCGCAGCCGGACTCGCCGACCACGCCGAGCGTCTCGCCGGCCTTGAGGTCGAAGGAGACGCCGTCGACCGCCTTGACGTGGCCGATGGTCTTCTTGAACACCACACCCCGGGTCACGGGGTAGTGCTTGACCAGGTCACGGACCTCGATGATGTTCTCAGTCACGGTTCACCAGCTCCTCGGCGAAGTGGCAGGCGCTGGCCCGGCCGTTGCCCAGTTGCAGCAGCGGCGGGACCTTCTCCCGGCACACCGGCTGCGCCATCGGGCAGCGCGGGTTGAACGCGCAGCCCGTCGGGATGTTCATCAGATTCGGCGGGAGGCCCTTGATGGTGCGGAGCTCCTGGCCCTTCTCGTCCATGCGTGGGATCGAGTTGAGCAGGCCGAGCGTGTACGGGTGCGCCGGCTTGCGGTACAGGTCGTAGACGTCGGCTTCCTCGACGATCCGGCCGGCGTACATGACCGCGATCCGGTCCGCGACGTCGGCGACCACGCCGAGGTCGTGGGTGATCAGGATCATGCCCATCTGCCGTTCCCGCTGGAGCTCGCCGAGCAGGTCCATGATCTGGGCCTGCACGGTCACGTCGAGCGCGGTGGTCGGCTCGTCGGCGATCAGCACCTCGGGGTCCAGCGCCAGCGACATGGCGATCATGGCGCGCTGCCGCATTCCGCCGGAGAACTGGTGCGGGTAGTTGCTGAACCGGCCCTTGGCGTTGGGGATCTTCACCTGGTCGAGCATCTCGATCGCGCGCTTCTTGGCGTCCGAGCGGCTCATGCCGCGCCGGATGCGGAACTGCTCCGCGATCTGGAAGCCGACGGTGAAAACCGGGTTGAGGGCCGAGAGCGAGTCCTGGAAGATCATGGCGATGCCCTCGCCCCGGATCCGCCGCCGCTGCTCGGCGGACATGGTGAGCATGTCCTTGCCGTGGAAGCGGACCTTACCGCCGGTGACGAAGCCGGGCGGGGTGTCCAGGATGCCCATGATGGTCTGCGCGGTGACGCTCTTGCCGGAGCCGGACTCGCCGAGCACGGCGAGGGTCTCCCCCGCGTCGACGTGGTACGTGACTCCGTTGATGACCTTGGCGACGCCGTCCCGGGTGCGGAACTCCACCCGCAGGTCGTCGACCTCGAGCAGGCGGCCCGAGGGGCGGCCGGATCCGTCGGCGCCCGGCGCGGACTGCTCGGACACGAGAATGTCGGACAACTCAGTTCCCCTATCGGAGCTTCGGGTCGAGGGCCTCGCGGACCGCCTCGCCGAGCATGACGAAGCTCAGCACGGCGGTGACGAGGAACGCGGCGGGGAAGAACAGCAGGAACGGCGAGACCCGGATGTAGTTCTGCGCCTCGCTGATCATGATGCCCCAGGAAACCACCGGGTTCTTCAGGCCGATGCCGAGGAACGAGAGCGTGGCCTCCGCGCCGATGAACGAGCCCACCAGGATCGTGCCGTACACCAGCAGCGGGGCCAGGCAGTTCGGCAGCAGGTGCTTGAGGATGATCCGGCCGGTGCTCGCGCCCAGGGCGCGGGCCGCGACGATGTAGTCGGCCTCCTTGGTGGCGAGCACCGAGGAGCGCATCAGCCGCATCACCACCGGCCAGCTCAGCACGCTCAGGGACATGATCACCAGGCCCATGATCGTCCACTCGCCGTTGTCGCTGCCGGACCCGTTGAACGTGGTCAGGATGACGATCGAGCCGAGTACGAACGGCAGGCCGAAGAAGATGTCCGCGATACGGGACAGCAGCGCGTCCACCCAGCCACCGCGGTAGCCGGCGATGATGCCCATCGCGCCGCCGAAAAGCAGCGTCAGGAGGGTGGAGACCACGGCCACCACGATCGAGGCGCGGGCGCCGTAGATGACCCGGGAGTAGACGTCGCGGCCCTGCACGTCGTAGCCGAACCAGGCGGAGGAGGACGGCTCGACCCGGCTGCGCTCCAGCGCGCCGTTGACCGCGTCTCCGGAGGTGAACAGCGACGGGAAGGCCGCCATCACGAGGAACAGCAGGATGAACGTCGCCGAGATCCAGAACAGCGGCTTGCGCCGCAGGTCGATCCAGGCGTCGCCGAGCAGGCCGCGCGGCTTCTGCTGCTTCGCGCTCTCCGGCAGGCCGGCGTTGGTGGGCGCGCCCGACCCGGCCTCGGTGGGCATGGTCGCGGGCGGCGTCGACACGATCGACGCGGAACTCGGGTCACTCATGCCCGCACCTCGCTGCGCTCGGCGCGGGCGTGGTTACCCGCGCAGACTGCTGGGACGATTCGTTCGCTGCGGCGGTCACTCATAGCGGATCCTCGGGTCGAGGGCGGCGTAGAGCAGGTCGACCACCAGGTTCATCACGAGATAGACCAGCACCAGCACCACCACGATGCCGACAACGGTAGCGCTCTCCTTGGTGACGATCGAGCGGAGCACCTGGCGGCCGATGCCGTTGATGCCGAAGATGCCCTCGGTCACGATCGCGCCGCCCATCAGGGCGCCGAGGTCGGTGCCGAGCAGCGTGACCACCGGGATCAGCGAGTTGCGCAGCAGGTGCACACCCACCACGCGGCGCATCGGGAGGCCCTTGGCGATCGCGGTGCGGACGTAGTCGGCGCGCCGGTTCTCGGCGATGCTCGTCCGCGCCACCCGAGCCACGTACGCCATCGACGCGCTGCCGAGCACGAACCCGGGCACGATCAGTTCGCTGAACCGCATCTCGTTGGACACGGTCGGGTTGATGATGCCCCACTTGACGCCGAGCAGCCACTGCAGCACGAAGCCGATGACGAAGACCGGCAGGGCGATCAGGAAGAGCGTGGAGACCAGGACCAGGTTGTCCAGGAAGCCGTTACGCCGCAGACCGGTCAGGACACCCGCGCCGAGGCCGATCACGGCCTCGATGGCGAGAGCGACCACCGCCAGCTTCAGGGTGTTCGGGTACGACGTGGCGATGATGTCGCTGATCTCGCGACCGCCGAACGTGATACCGAAGTCCCCCTGCGCGAGGTTCTTCATGTAGCTGGCGTACTGCACCCAGATCGAATCGTCGAGATGGTACTTCTCGGTCATCATGGCCCGGTAGTTCGGCGGGCAGCCACGGTCGCCGCACTTACCGGCGAAGGGGTCACCAGGCACGGACCAGACGAGCCAGTAGATCAGGAACGTCGTGCCGATGAACACCGGCACGAGTTGCAGCAGCCGTCTCAAGAGATAACGGCCCATGGGGTGGTCCTCCAGACAGGGAGCGCCGGGTGAACCGGCGCGGCAGCGACAACGAGCGAGGGGTCCGTTGTACACCCCCTCGCGGAACGGCCCCGGGTCGGGCTCACCGGTAGGCGAGCCCGACCCGGGGTCAGACCGTTCGGATCAGAGCTCGACCGAGGTGATGTCGAGCTCACCGACGTTGGTCAGCTCAAGCTTCTTGATCTTCTCCGAGTGACCGGACTGCTCACCGTTGAAGTAGACCGGGACGGAGGGGACGTCCTGGTCGATCAGCTTGACGGCCTCAGCGAACTTCTTGTGGGCCTCCTCGATGCTGGGGGCCGCGGATGCCTCCTTGGCGAGGGCGTCCACCTGCGGGTTGCTGTACTTGCCGTCGTTCGAGGAACCACCGGTGACGTAGAGCGGGTTGATCCAGTTCTCCACGTCCGGGTAGTCCTGCTGCCAGCCGGCCCGGTACATGCCGGTCATCTTGTAGGCGTTGATGTTGGCGCGGAAGACCGCGAAGGTCGGCACGCCGACGGCGACCGCGTCGATGCCCAGGTTGGTCTTGATCTGCTGGGCGACGGCCTCCATCCACTCCTTGTGGCTGGCGTCCGCGTTGTACGACAGGGTCAGCTTGCCCTGGAAGCCACCGGCCTCGGTGAGGAGCTGCTTGGCCTGGGCCACGTCGAACTTGCAGGCGGTGCAGTTGCCCGGCTCGGCACCCGGGGTCAGCGGGTTGGCCCAGCTGTCGGCCGGCTTGCGGTTACCGAAGAAGATCTTGTCGGTGATCGCCTGCCGGTCGATCGACATCGAGATCGCCTTGCGCAGCTTCGGGTTCTGGAAGCGCTTGTCGTAGATCGGGAAGGCGATGATGCCGGACGCCGGGATGGTCGTCTGGATCGCGCGCTCGCCCAGGTCCGTCTTCCACTTGTCGCCGGCCAGCGCGGAGACCGGAACCTGCTGCTGGAAGTCCAGGTTGCCGGCGAGCAGGTCGTTGTACGCCGCCGTGTCGTCCTGGTAGATCTTGACGGTGACGTCCTTGATCTTCATCTTGTCGCGCAGGCTGTAGTCGTCGAAGCGGGTCAGCTTGATCTCGACGTCGTCCTGCCAGGAGACGAGCTTGACCGGGCCGTTACCGATCGGCTTCTTGCCGAAGTCCGCCGGGGTGGACGAGAAGAACGCGTCCGGCAGCGGCATGAAGGCGCTGTAACCGAGCTTGGTCGGGAACACGGCGGTCGGCGCCGCGAGCGTGACCTCGAAGTTCCAGTCGTCGACGACCTTCAGGCCGGACATGTCCTTGGCCTTCGGCTCCGGGGCCTTCTTCGGGCCCTCGGGGCCGTCCGGGTCCTCGGTGTAGACCTCGTCGAAGCCCTGGATGTCGGAGAAGAAGGAGGCGTTCTGCGCGCCGTTCGGGCCGTACGCCGCCCAGTTCCAGGCCTTGACGAAGCTCTCGGCCTTGACGGTGGTGCCGTCGTGGAACTTGGTGTTCTGCTTGATCTTGATCTTGAAGACCTTCGAGTCGCTCGTCTCGATCGACTCGGCGAGCAGGTTCTGCGGCGCCCCACCGTTGTTGGGGTACTCGACCAGACCGCTCCACATCCAGTCGATGATCGCGCCGCCACCGGTCTCGGTGGTGTTCGCCGGAACCAGGGGGTTCTCCGGCTGGGTGCCGTCGATGACGATCGCGCCGTCCGTGCTGGCGCCGGCGTCGCCACCGTCGTTGTTCCCGCTGGAGCAGCCGGACGCGACGAGCGCGAATGCCGCGCCCACCGCGAGCGCGCCGCTCGCCCGCTTCGAGACTCTCATTCCGAGGGGCCTCCTCTTTCTAACCTGGTTCCGTCGTGAGTTTCACGCACGTCTTTGGGGGTGACACCACCGGCGACCCGAACCGCAGGACGCCGGTTTACCGCAGAGGAATTCGGGACACCCCAGGGGTACCGATCCGCCGGGCGCCACACCCTGGACGAGGCACCGCGCAGGGTCGGCGGCCACGCGGCGGCGCGAAAGACGACGTCACGTGGTCGGCAGGCCCGACGAGATGCCTCACACCGGGGGGTGAGGTGCTGCCACTGTGACACCAACCGGCCCTTTCCGTGAAGGTGCCGTTATCAAGCCGTTAGTTGGTCGCCACGTTGCCGATACTTGAGAAAAGATCACAAAGCGTACGGACGATAGAGCCCTGAACAGGCAAGACGGGCACAGAGGGGTCGACAGACGTCCCTGCGGCACGCGGGGCTGTGACGTTCACCGCGCCGGCTCGGCGTCCCTGACGGGCGCACGACTGCGGCGTTTTTTGTCCGTCCGGATGATGCCATGCCGACTGAGCGGGCACCAGCGGGGCCCCTGGGGTACGAGGCCGCCGAGGCCCCGCCCCCGATGGCGGCGTGGAGTCCTAGACCAGCCGGCGGTCGGCGGCCCAGCGGGACAGCTCGTACCGGTTCGACATCTGGAGCTTGCGCAACACGTTGGAGACGTGCGTCTCGACCGTCTTGATCGAGATGTACAGCTCCTTGGCGATCTCCTTGTACGCGTACCCCCGGGCGAGCAGCCGCAGCACCTCGCGCTCGCGGTTGGTGAGCTGGTCCAGCTCGGGGTCGGCCACCGGCGCGTCCGGCCGGGAGGCGAACGCGTCGAGCACGAAACCGGCCAGCCGCGGACTGAACACCGCGTCGCCGTCGGCCACCCGCCGGATCGCGTCGGTCAGCTCCTCCGGTGAGATCGTCTTCGTGACGTACCCCCGCGCGCCGGCGCGGATCAGGCCGATCACGTCCTCTGCGGCGTCGGACACGCTCAGTGCCAGGAACCGCACCTGCGGGTGGGTGCGCCGCATCGCCTCCAGCACCGCGCGACCGCCGCCCTCGGGCATGTGCACGTCGAGCAGCACCACGTCCGGCGCGGTGGCCGCGATCCTGGTCACCGCCTCGGCCACCGAGCTGGCCTCGCCGACGACCTCCACCCGCGCCCCCAGCTCGGCACGGACGCCGGCCCGGAACATCGCGTGGTCGTCGACGAGGAACACCCGCAGCGGCCCGCGCGGCGCCGTACCCTCGACCGGTTCCTGCTCGGACATGTCACTTGTCCCTTTCCGCCGTGGAGCCGGAGCCGCTGATCGGCAGGATCAGCCGGACCTCGGTCCCTTCCCCCGGCTCGGACCGGATCTCCGCCCGGCCGCCGTGCCGCTTCATCCGTCCGACGATCGAGCCCCGGACGCCGTGCCGGTGATTCTCCACCGTATCCGGGTCGAAGCCCTTGCCCCGGTCCCGGACGAACACGCTCACCTGCTCCGGCTCCACCTCGGCGTACAGCGACACGGTCTGCACACCGGCGTGCCGGGCCGCGTTGACCAGGGCCTCGCGGGCGGCGGCCACGATCGCGCCCACCCGTTCGTCGGTCTCCCGGTCGCCGACCACCACCACCTCGACGGTGATGGCGAACGTGTCCTCCACCTCGGCGGCGGCCTGTTCCAGGGCGGCCGCGAAGCGCTCGGTGGGCGAGGCGGCCGGCTTGTAGAGCCAGTTGCGCAGCGAACGCTCCTGACCCCGGGCCAGCCGCTGCACCGTCTTGACGTCGCCGGCGTTGCGCTGGATCAGGGCCAGCGTGTGCAGCACCTGGTCGTGCACCATCGCGGCGAGTTCGGCGCGCTCCTGCTCGCGGATTCGGCCCTCCCGCTCCGACCGGAGCTGGTTCCAGGTGCGCCAGAGCACCGGACCGGTGACCACACCCACGCCGGCCAGCCCGACCAGCGCGAAGATAACGCCGTTGAGCACCGCGTCGAAGTTCTGCGCCGGCGAGTAGACGGCCGCCACGCCGATGATGCCGACCGCGACCAGCACGCCGCCGCCGATGAAGCGCAGCACGAACGCGCGCCTGTCGCTCTCCTCCACCACCGCGCCCAGCCAGGGCACCGCCGAGTCGCCCCACTGCCGCCGGCGCTCCGGGGCGGACTGGTGCCAGATGACGCCCGCGCCGACCGCGATGATCGCCACCAGCCACCCGGCGGTGCCGGCCGCGCCCACGGAGTTGAACGCGACCACCTGGAGCAGCAGCACGCCGAGCCCGATCACCACGAACGGCAGCAGCTGGGCCAGGTCGCGGCGGGGCGGGACGGCGGTGTCGCCGGGGCGGGGCGGGACCACCGCCCAGAAGGCGGCGTAGAGCAGCAGCCCGAGCCCGCTCAGCCCGAGCAGCACCATGAACGCCACGCGTACCCGCAGCACCGGGATGCCCAGGTGCTCGGCGATGCCCGCGGCCACCCCGGCGGCCAGCCGGTGCTCGGTGGCCCGGTAGAGGCGCGGGGCGTGCGGGGCGGGGGTGCTGCTGATCGGAGGCTCCCAGGTCGAGGCGGACGCGCCGGTGGCGCCGACGCTCAGATCGTCACACGGCGGCGACACCCCGGACCACGGGGACGCCCCGGAGTTTCACCGGCGGCGGATCTCAGGGTGGGGTCAGGGTCGGGTCCGGAGGCTGCTCGGGCGCCGGGGCAGCAGTATCGGAGGCATGAACGAGGACGCTGCCCGTCCGCCCCGCCCCTGGGCGGCAGCACAGGACGCCCCGCCGCCGCCCCCGCCGGGAACGGCGCCCCCCACCGGCCAGGCGACCCCGCCGCCCGGCGGCGGCACGCCGTTCGCCGGTCCGCCACCCGGTGGGCACGCCCCACCGCCCGGCGCCGCCGGCTTCACCACGCGGTACGGCCTGGTACGCCCCCGCGAGGGCCGCTACCTGGCCGGGGTGTGCGCCGCCATCGGCCGGGCCACGAACACCGACCCGGTGCTGTGGCGCGTGCTGCTGGCCGTGCTCGGCTTCTTCGGCGGCATCGGGATCATCGTGTACGTCGCCGGCTGGCTGATCATCCCCGGCGAGGGCGACACCGCCTCGCCGGTGGAGGCCATGCTCGGCCGGGGCCGGTCCAGCATGTCCCCGATCACGGTGATCGTGCTCGGCATCGTGGTGGCGCTCGGCTTCGCCTACGTCGTCACCGACGGTTTCCGCGCGATCCTGCTGGGCGCGGTGATCCTGATCGGCGGCGCGCTCCTGCTCAACCGCGAGCAGCGCCCGGGGCAGCGCGCTCCCCAGCCCGCGCCGCCGCACGGTCCTCCGCCGGGCCCGGTGCCACCGGTGGCGTGGCCCGCCCCGCCGGCCACGGCGCCGGGTACCTGGGCCGCGGCTCCCCCCGCGGCACAGTGGACCGGCACACCGGCCGGACCGGTACACGCCGGAGCGGCGCCGTCCAGCGGCCTGCCCGCCGAGCCCGGCTACCCGCCGGCCACCGCCTCCGAGCCCGGCTACCCGCCGGCCACCGCCTCCGAGCCCGGCTACCCGCCGGCCACCGCGTCCGAGCCCGGCTACCCGCCCGCCGAGCCGGGGCACCCGGCGACGTCCGGCGCGGAGCGCGAGCCGGACCGGCCCGGGCCGGCTACCGGCTACCCGACGCTGCCGGCGCCGGGGTGGCCCGCCGCGGCCGGCACCCGGCCGGGCCCGTCCGAGCCGACGACAGTGGGGATGCGTCAGGTGACCGGCCCGGTCGCCGACACCGCCGCCTGGCCCACCCACGGTGCGAACCCGGCCTGGCCGGGCGCACCGGACGCGGGCACCCGGCTGGACGAGCCGGCCGCCGTGCCGCCGCCCGCGCCGGTGGGCGCACCGCTGCCGCCCGGCGGCTACCGGCCGCCGTTCGCCCCGCACGGCCCCTACGCCGGATCGCCGCCCGTCCCGCCACCGGTCCGGCCGCCCCGACCGCCGAAGCGGCCCAAGGAGCGCTCACCGCTCGGCGCGATCACGTTCTCGCTGATCTTCCTGGCGCTCGGCGTGGTGGCAATGCTCGACCTGCTCGACGTCTTCCCGGTCGGCGCCGCCGGCTACTTCGCCGCGGTGCTCGCGACCATCGGCCTCGGTCTGCTCGTCGGTACCTGGTTCGGCCGGGCGCGCTGGCTGATCGCCCTGGGCCTGGTGACAGCGGCGGCGCTCGGCATCGCCACAGTGGCCGAGTCCTACGACCGGGTACGCGGCATCGACGGCAACGTCACCTGGGCGCCGACCGACCTGCGCGACCTGGCCGACCGGTACGAGAACAACCTCGGTGACGCGACGCTCGACCTGCGCGGGATCGACTTCGACAAGCAGGACGTCCAGGTGACTGTCGACGTGAACCTCGGCAACGCGACTGTGGTCGTACCGCCGAACGTCGACGTGACCACGGTGGCCGACGTGAACGCCGGCGACGCCACGGTCTTCGGCCGGCGCAGCGGCGGGCTCGGCGGTCGTCAGTGGGAGACAACCGACCCGGGTGCCGACGGTCCCGGTGGCGGCAAGCTGCGCCTCTACGTCCACGTCAACGCCGGCAAGCTGGAGGTGACCCGGTGAAGGCACACCGTACCGACATCGTGTCGTTCGCTTTCGGACTCGTCTTCCTCGGCCTGTCCGTCTGGTGGCTGCTGGCCCGGATCCTCGGCCTCTCCGTGCCCCCGGTCGGCTGGTTCCTGGCCGGCGGGCTGGTGCTGATCGGACTGCTCGGACTGATCGGCGCGCTGCGCTCCGGCCGCGCACCGGAGCAGCCCGTGCCGCAGTCCGCGCCGGAGACCACAGTCTCGGCGCCGTACGGCTCCCCCGCCACCGGCCGCGAGACAGCCGCCGGTGCCGTGGACACGGCCGGTGCCGTGGACACGGCGGCCGGCGCGAAGACGCCCGACGGCGCCGACGAGTGGACCACCGAGGCCACCACCGACTCCTCGGAGCCGGCCACCCGCGAACTGCCGCCACTCGATCCACCGGCCGACGAGGCGGCTCCGCAGCGCCGTACGCCGGGGGATCCGGCCTGACCGCGCCACTGCGGCGCCCTTCGGACGCGGCCTATGCTGGTCGGCGGAGATCTCGCCTCCGCCGGCCGGCCCCGCCCCCGACCATGCCGGAGCCGCCGGTCGGGTCGCCGGAGCCGCCCCGTCCGTTCGCTATCTCGTCAGGAGCCCGTCCGACATGACCCAGTCCCCCGCCGTGCGCGTCACCGGTCCCACCGGTGCGGTCCGCATCGGCGAGCGCGCCGCCCGCACGCTCGTCAGCGAGTTCGCCCGGCGTAACGACCCGAAGGCCGGCCTGCTGGTCGGCGCGACCCCGGAGTCCGCGGTGCTGGCCGCCGCGATCGAGGCGCTGCTCCCCGGCGACCGGCTCACAGTGGTGCCGGCGGAGGGCGCCGCGGCGGCCGCGCTGCGCGAACACGTCACCGCGCAGGGCCGCTGGGTCGCCGACCGGGTACGCGTGGTCGACACCCTCGCCGAGGCGGACGCCGCCGCGGTGGTGGTGGTCGCCGAGCCGTTCACCGGCACCGCGGACGAGGCGCGCGCCGCTGTCGACGGGCTGGCGAAGTACCTCGCCGAGGGCGCGGTGCTGAGCGTGGCCGCGCCGCTGTTCCGCACCGAGGGCGCCGACGGCGAGCTGGACCGGCAGGGCGTGCTGCACGGCGTGCGCACCGACCTGGTGCTGCGCAACACCCCGCCGGTACGCGTGCACCACCTGCGGTTCACCCCGGCGCCGGTCACGCTCGCGGCCTCGCTGTCCCCGGCGTACCGGCCGTCGAGTGTGCCGCTGACCCGGGGCATGCACATCGACTCGAACGGGGTGGCCGCCGCGGGCATCACACTCGGCCTGGCCGCCCTGGCCCGGGCCGCACGGCCGAAGTCGAAGCTCTGGCTGCTGCCGGCGCTGGCCGCCGCGCCGGTGGCCGCGTTCTTCCGCGACCCGGAGCGGGACGTACCGGAGGACCCGTCGGCGGTGGTCGCCTCGGCGGACGGTCAGGTGCTGTCCGTGCAGCGCCTGCAGGACGAGCGCTTCGGTGACGGCGAGTGGTTGCGGATCGCTGTCTTCCTGTCGGTGCTCGACGTGCACGTCAACCGCGCGCCGGTGGCCGGCAAGGTGGTCGACTACTTCGTCGCCGACGGCGGGTTCGTCAACGCCATGAAGCCGGACGCCGAGCACAACGTGGCGGCGTACACGGTGCTGGACACCGACCACGGCACAGTGGTGGTGGCGCAGCGCACCGGGCTGATCGCCCGCCGGATCGTGCAGCGGGCGCCCGTCGGTTCGCTGCTGGCCCGGGGTGAGCGCTTCGGCCTGATCCGGTTCGGCTCGCGTACCGATGTCTACCTGCCGGCCGACGCCGCGGACCCGCTCGTCGGTCCGGGCGACAAGGTGGTCGGCGGCGCGACGGTGATCGCCCGCTGGCGCTGAGCGCCGGACACGAAGAAGGGGCGCCGCGAGAGCGGCGCCCCTTCTGTCGTTCTCGGGTCAGGCGGTACGGCGCTGGTGCAGCCAGAGCAGCGGACCGCTGACCAGGTAGCCCACCACCACGAGGGCGAACGTGAGCCGGATGTCGACGAGCGCGCCCACCACCGGGGCCAGCCAGAGCCACGGCGGCAGCTTCAGCAGCCGGGCGAGCTTGGCGTACGGGAAGCTGGACACCATGGCGAAGGCGAGCAGCGCCACGCCGGCCACCATGACCAGGCCGGAGACCGGCACGCCGATGGCCACGGTCAGGGCGAGCACCGCTGCCGCCATGGTGGTCGGCACGCCGCAGAAGAAGCGGCCGTCCTTGGGCGAGACGTTGAACCGGGCGAGCCGGATCGCGGCGCAGGCGGCGACGAGCGCGCAGGAGACCGCGGCGGCCGCCGGCGGCACCGAGCCGGCCAGCGAGGCGTAGACCACGACCGGCGCGGCGAGACCGAACGAGCACATGTCGGCGAGCGAGTCCATCTGCGCGCCGAACGGGCTGGCCACACCGAGCTTGCGGGCCAGCGCGCCGTCGAGACCGTCGAACGCGACGCACGCGATCAGGCAGATCGCGGCGATCTGCACGTCACCGCGCATGGCCAGGAAGATGGCCAGCATGCCGAGCATGAGGCTGCTCAGCGTGCACGCGTTGACGAGCGCGAACTTGGCCCGGCGGGCGGCGGTGTGTTCACCCGGCAGGAGCGGGATCGACATCGCCGGGGACTCGTCGTCGACCGGGGCGGACGGCGCGAGCGCCGGGCTGACCGGGCGTACCGCCTCGATGTCGGTGTCGAGCCGGCCGTAGCGGAGACGCTGGCGGTCGGCGTAACGGTGGTCGGGGGTGACCCGGTCGGTCCCCGAGACGGTCGCGCCGTCCCGGCGGCCCACCCGGACCAGCAGCACCTGGCGGGCGAACGTACTGCTGCGGCGCAACCTGCCCGCCCAGCGACGCCCTGCGGGGCGCGGACTGTCAGTCGTACGACGCCGGCGCCATGGGGCTCTCGGCACGTTTCCTCCATCACCGGATCGGCTGGCCGCCCACTGCGGGGCGGGTGTCCGGCTGTCTCGTGCCGGACCTTTCGGGTCCGGCAGCCCTTTTGCGGAGTACACCATTGCACAGGGGACAGGGGCTTGGCGATAGCTGCCGGCGGTACTTATATCTCCCTTAACCGCGCGAACCGCCCACTCATTCCCATCTCGGGCCTCAACGCCCGTTTTTGTCGGTCAGCCGTACTTCCGACTGTACCGGAGGCCACCCAGGGCGGCTCGGCGAGCGGTTCAGGTCACCCGCCGGCCGGTGGCCCGGGCCGCCACGTCGGTCATCGACAGACCGGCCACCTGATCGGGGTCGAACCAGGCGGCCCGCGCGGTCGAGCCGCCGGCCAGCTCGGTCACCACCGCGTCGGTCGGCGCGTCCACCCGTACCCGGTAGATCACCCTGACGCCGTGCCAGTCCAGCGGGCGGCCCTCCGGGCCGAGCGCGGCCGGGTTGTGCAGGTTGTCCACGGCGATCAGGTCGACCACCCGGCCCAGTTGCCCGGCCTCCTCGACCAGCTCGCGCAGCAGCCCGGCGGCCGGCTGCTCGCCGTGGTCGGTGCCGCCCCCGGGCAGGTGCCAGCGGCCCGCGCCCGGGTAGCCGTCGGCGATCATGGTGAGCAGCACCCGGTCGTCCGGGTCGGTGACCAGCCCGTACGCGGCGAAGCGCTGCCGGCGGTCGGCGGCCGGCCCGGCCGGGTCGACGGGCAGCCCGCGGGGCATGTCGCCCGGCAGCGGAGTCACCGGTAGGCCGAGCAGCTCGGCGGTGAACACCATCAGCGGGAGCCTCGCCGCCTCCTCCGGGGTGTACCAGCCCACCTCGTCGGTGCCGCCGGCGGACCCGGGCCGCAGCCGCCCGCCGCGCGCCTCCACGTCGAAGATCAACCGATCGGTGTGCATGGCGACGTTCTCGGCGCGGAACGCGGCCACGTCGGCGACAGCGGCCCGGATCGCGCCGGGCGCGACGGTCAACCCGGTCTCCTCGGCGAACTCGCGTACCACGGTGTCGGCCGGGTGCTCCGCGTGCTCGACGCCGCCGCCGGGAAACTGCCACACCCCCGGGTACGGGCACTTCGCCGAGCCACGCGCCAGCAACACCCGCCCCTCGGAGTCCCGCAGCACCCCGTAGGCCCCGACCCGCCGCCGCTGCTCCACCCGCACCACTCCCCCGCACCCGAGCGCCCCACTCCGTCGATCATGAGGTTAGCGGTACCGAGGCGGACATTTCCCGCCGTCAACTTCATGATCACCGGGGTGGGGCGCACGGGATGGGGCGCGGTTGCGCCTGGTGTGGGGTCAGAGGAGGTGGGCGGCCTGGACCGCCTCAGCCGTCACCTCGGTGAGGCGGTCGGTGGGGAGGGCGCCGAGTTCCTCCCGACGGAACCAGCGGGCCTCGCAGGTGGAGCCGCCGATGTCGGCCACCGTGGGCGGCGCGGGCTGGTCGACCACCACCCGGTAGAAGGCGCGTACGCCGTGCCAGTCGATCGGGTAGCCCTCCGGGCCGAGCGAGGCGGCGTCCCGGTGGCTGGCCACCCCGAGCAGCTCGACGAGGCGGCCGGTCTGCCCGGTCTCCTCGACCAGTTCCCGGATCAGCGCCGCGCCCGGCTGCTCGCCGTAGTCGGTGCCGCCGCCGGGCAGATGCCAGCAGCCGGCACCCGGGTAGCCGTCGGACACCCGGGTCAGCAGCACCCGCTCCTCCGGGTCGGTCACCACCGCGTACGCGGCGAAGCGCTGCGCCCGGTGCAGCCCGTCCGGGCCGGGGACGGCGTAGAACGAGGGGAACTCGGGCACCTCCTCCGGCACGATGTCGTCGGTGGAGGTGGGCAGGCCCAGGGCACGCGCGGTGAACGACCGCAGCGGCAGTTCCCGGGCCTCGTCGAGGGTGAACCAGCGGGCCAGGTCGGTCGGGCGGTCGACCCGCTCGGTGAGCGTCCCGCCGCGGACCGACACGGTGTAGAGCAGCCGGTCGGTGTGGATCGTGATGCGTCGCTCGGGCAGCGCCCGCATGTCGGCGAGCACGTCCTGGAGGCCGGCGACCGCCACCGAGAGCCCGGTCTCGGCCGCGGTCTCCCGTACGACCGTGTGTTTGGGGTCCTCACCGTGGTCGACCGCTCCTCCGGGGAGCGACCAGGTGCCGGGGGTGCCGGAGCGCTCCGATGCGCGGACCAGCAACACTCGGCCGTTTGAATCAGCACAAACTGCGTATGCCGCGATCCTGCGGAGCGGCTCCAGCGAGGTGGTCACGGGAGCAAATTCTCCCCGGACCGGGTTACCGAGATCGAAAAGAGTCAGATTCCTGACTCTTGGCTGGCGCCTCAGGGATGGGTCAGGGTAAGTGTCCGGGCGGTCACCGAGGTCGGCCGACGCGGCGCGCGGGACCGTTGACACATGACCTTCCCGAACCCCTCCCAGGCCCCGTACAAGCAGCTCCGTCGACCGGTCAGCGACCGCATGATCGCCGGTGTGGCGAGCGGCCTCGGCCGCTACTTCGCCGCCGACCCCACGCTGATCCGGGTGATCTTCGCGACCGCCACGGTGCTCACCGGCGGGCTCGCCGCGCTCGCGTACCCGATCATGTGGTTCCTGATGCCCGAGGAGCCGGCCGGCGCGCCCGCCTGGCCGCACCCGCCGGGCACCGCGCCGGGGTGGCCGCCGGTCCCGCCGGCGGCGCCGGTCCCGCCGGCTACCCCGCAGCCCGGGGCCGGACCGCAGGCGCCGCCCGCGGTCTGAGCCGCGTCACTCCCACTCGATGGTGCCCGGCGGCTTGCTCGTCACGTCCAGGACCACGCGGTTGACCTCGGCGACCTCGTTCGTGATCCGGGTGGAGATCCGGGCCACCACGTCGTAGGGCAGCCGGGACCAGTCGGCGGTCATCGCGTCCTCGCTGGAGACCGGGCGCAGCACCACCGGGTGACCGTAGGTGCGCCCGTCGCCCTGCACCCCGACGCTGCGCACGTCGGCCAGCAGCACCACCGGGAACTGCCAGACGCCCCGGTCCAGACCGGCCGCGGTCAGCTCCTGTCGGGCGATCAGGTCGGCCTTGCGGAGCACGGCGAGGCGCTCCTCGTCGACCGCGCCGATGATCCGGATGGCCAGGCCCGGGCCGGGGAACGGGTGCCGCCACACCATCGCCTCGGGCAGACCCAGCTCCAGGCCGATCGTGCGAACCTCGTCCTTGAACAGCGTGCGCAGCGGCTCGACCAGGGCGAACTTCAGGTCCTCGGGCAGGCCGCCGACGTTGTGGTGGCTCTTGATGTTGGCGGTGCCGGTGCCGCCGCCGGACTCCACCACGTCCGGGTAGAGCGTGCCCTGCACCAGGTACTCGACGTCGCCGTGCGCGGCGATCTCCCGGGCGGCGGCCTCGAAGACGCGGATGAACTCCCGGCCGATGATCTTGCGCTTCTGCTCCGGATCGGTCACCCCGGCGAGCGCGCCGAGGAACCGCTCCCGGGCGTCGACCACCTTGAGCTTGATCCCGGTCGCCGCCACGTAGTCCTTCTCGACCTGCTCGGCCTCACCGGCCCGCAGCAGGCCGTGGTCCACGAACACGCAGGTGAGCTGGTCGCCCACGGCGCGGTGCACGAGCGCCGCGGCGACCGCCGAGTCGACGCCGCCGGAGAGGCCGCAGATGACCTCCTTGTCGCCGATCTGCTCGCGGATCCGGGCGACCTGCTCGTCGATGATGTTCGACGGCGTCCAGGTCGGTTCGATGCCGGCGATGTCGTACAGGAAGCGGGTGAGCATCTCCTGGCCGTGCGCGGTGTGCCCCACCTCGGGGTGGAACTGCACGCCGGCCCGCCGGCCGGCCACGTCTTCGAACGCGGCGACCGGGGCGCCCGCCGACTCGGCGGTGACGGTGAAGCCGTCCGGGGCCTCGGTGACGCAGTCGCCGTGACTCATCCAGACCGGCAGGTCGGCCGGCAGGTCGCGCAGCAGCACGCCGGGCTCGGTCAGGCGCGGGCGCAGCGGGGTGCCGCCGTACTCGCGGTTGCCGGTGCGCGTGACGGTGCCGCCGAGCGCCTGGGCCATGGCCTGGAAGCCGTAGCAGATGCCGAAGACCGGCACTCCGGCGTCGAACATCCCGGCGTCGATCTGCGGGGCGCCGGGTGCGTAGACGCTCGACGGGCCACCGGACAGGATGATCGCGGCCGGGTTCTTCGCCAGCATCTCGGACACCGGCATGGAATGCGGGACGATCTCCGAGTAGACCTTCGCCTCGCGGACACGGCGCGCGATGAGCTGGGCGTACTGGGCTCCGAAGTCCACCACGAGGACGGGGCGAGGCGTGCTCATGTGCGCAAAGCCTACCGACAGTCACCGGCCGCGCGGACGCGCCCCGGCGGTATGGCGGGGTGAACCTGTTAACAAGGGGCCCTTCCTCTACCTGAGGCGTTAAGAAGGGGCCCTTCCTTTCACCGCAGGGCGGCGGGGGCGTGGGCGGGGACGGCGGGGCGCCGCGGGGGGACCGGCGCGACCCGGGTGTACGCCGACCCGAGCGCCGGGCGCGGGTCGGCCTCGCCCTTGTTCGGCCAGTACGACATGGCCCGTTCGGCCTGCGCGGTGATGGTGAGCGACGGGTTGACGCCCAGGTTCGCCGAGACCGCCGCGCCGTCCACCACGTGCAGCCCCGGGTGGCCGTACACCCGGTGCCACGGGTCGATGACGCCCTTGTCCGGGGTGGCGCCGATGACCGCGCCGCCGAGGATGTGCGCGGTCACCGGGATGTTGAACGGCTCGGTGACCGCCCCGCCGGGGGTGCCGCCGATCTCCTCGGCGAGCAGCCGGGCCGCCGTGTTGCCGGCCGGGATCCAGGTCGGGTTGGGCGCGCCGTGGCCGGGGCCGGAGACCAGCCGGCCCTTGCGGTAGCGGGTGGTGAGCGAGTTGTCGACCGACTGCATGACGAGCGCGATCACGGTGCGCTCGGACCAGCGGCGTACCGACAGCATCCGCGCCGCCAGCGCGGGCTGCCGGACGATGCTGCCCAGCCAGCGCCGGACCCGGCGGGGACCGCCGTCGACGAGCAGCGACTGGAGCAGGCCCATCGCGTTGGAGCCCTTGCCGTAGCGGACCGGCTCGATGTGGGTCTGCGGGTCGGGGTGGAACGAGCTGGTGATCGCGACCCCTTCGGTGAAGTCGAGGCCGCGCTTGCGGGCCGCGCCGGGTGCCACCGAGGCGCCGAGGATGGCCTCTGAGTTGGTGCGGGTCAGCTCGCCCAGCCGGGGCGACAGCGCCGGCAGCGCGCCGGTCGCCTTCATCTCGTGCAGCAGCCGCTGGGTGCCGAGCGCGCCGGCCGCGAAGACCACCTGGTCGGCGTGGATCACCTCGCGCCGCTTGCGCAGCCAGGCGCCGGTGCGCTCGGTGTGCACGGCGTAACCGCCGGCCGGGTCGGGCCGGACGGCGGTCACAGTGGTCAGCGGGTGCACCTGCACGCCGAGGCGCTCGGCCAGCCAGAGGTAGTTCTTCACGAGCGTGTTCTTGGCGCCGTGCCGGCAGCCGGTCATGCACGACCCGCAGTGGCTGCACCCGGTGCGGTCCGGCCCGGCCCCGCCGAAGTACGGGTCGGGCACCCGCTCGCCGGGGCGCCCGATGTGCACCCCGACCGGCGTCGGGTGGTAGGTGTGCGCCACCCCCATCCGCTCGGCCACCGCGCGGACGGCCTGGTCCGCGCGGGTGTCGATCGGGTACGTGGTGACGCCGAGCATCCGCTTCGCCTGGTCGTAGTGGCGGGCCAGCTCGTCGCGCCAGTCGGTGATGTCCCGCCACTGCGGGTCGGCGTAGAACGCGTCGAGCGGCTCGTAGAGCGTGTTCGCGTAGACCAGCGACCCGCCGCCGACCCCGGCGCCGGAGAGCACCAGCACGCCGCCGCCGGCCTTGCGGTCGGCCGAGCGCAGCAGCGTGATCCGCTGGAGCCCGAAGCAGCCGAGCCGAGGCGCCCAGAGGAATCGCCGCGCCCGCCAGGACGTACGCGGGAACTCGTCGTCGGCGAAGCGCCGGCCGGCCTCCAGCACGCCGACCGAGTAGCCCTTCTCGGCCAGCCGCAGCGCGGTGACGCTGCCGCCGAACCCGGACCCGATGACGACCACGTCGTAGCGCATGGACGCATCATTACCGACGAGTAGCTATAGCGCCAACGAGGCTTTTTCGCACATCATGCAGAGCGCTCGATCGCCGGGATTCCCGCCGCTGCAACCCGTGGGCCGCCCCGGCGCGTCGAATCCACGGGGAGGAACGAACGTGACGAGACGACGCCTGCTGGGCCTGGCCGCACTGGTGGCCGCGCTGCTGGTGGCCACCGGAGCGGTGGTGACCACCCGGCTGGTGGCGAACCGCCCGGCCGCCCCGGTCGCCGGCCCGACCACCGCGCCCCCGGCCTCGCCCACGCCCGCCCCGACCACCGCCAGCCCGACGCCGCCGCCCGGCGCCGACCTGAAGGGCCCGCTCAACCTGCTGCTCGTCGGCGTCGACACCCGGGTCAGCATCCCCGGCTGGGAGCCGCACGCCGACGCGGTGCTGCTGCTGCACGTTCCGGCCGGGCTGGACAAGGCGTACCTGTTCTCGCTCCCCCGCGACCTGGTGGTGGACATCCCCGCCTACCCGAAGGCCCGCTACCCGGGCGGGCGGACCAAGCTCACCCACGCGATGAGCTACGGCAGCCGGGTGCCGGGCGACAAGGCCCATCCCAGCACCGCCCAGGGGTACGAGCTGCTGCGCGCCACCGTCTCCCGCTACACCGGGCTGCGCATCGACGCCGGGGCGGTGATCACGTTCGGCGGTTTCGACAAGCTGGTGGACACGCTCGGCGGGGTGGACCTCTACGTCGACCAGCAGGTCGCCTCCCGGCACCGCCGCCCGGACGGCACCATGCGGACCCTGACCGGCGGCGGCTACGTCGGGCCGCAGATGGTCTACGAGAAGGGCACCCGGCACCTGACCGGCTGGCAGGCGCTCGACTACGCGCGGCAGCGCTACACCGCGGGTGGCGACTACACCCGGCAGCGGCACCAGCAGCAACTGCTCCGGGCGCTGGCCCGCAAGATCCTCGACCAGGGCACGGCCCGCGACCCGCAGCGGGTCGAGCAGGTGGTGGCCGCGCTGGGCAAGACCCTGGTGTACGCCGGTGGCGGCCGGAAGCTGATCGACTTCGCGTACGCCCTGGGCGGCCTGCCGGCGGACCGGCTCACGCTCGTCGTGCTGCCCGGCGCGGGGGTGAGCAGCGGCGGCGCGTACCGGGGTGAGCAGCTCAGGCCGCTCGGCCGCGACTTCCTCACCGCGCTGCGCGGCGGGCGGGCCGACGCGTTCCTGGCCGCCCATCCGTCGCTGCGCGTCAAGAACTGAGCGCTACAGCGGCTTCGGGGTGGGCGGGCGCTCGGTGCCGTACAGCCACGGGTCGAAGACCTTCGCCAGTTTCTTGCCGGAGATGCGCTCGGCCAGCGCCACGAAGTCGGCGGTGGTGGCGTTGCCGTTCTTCCGCTCCGCGGCCCAGGTGCGCAGGACGGTGAAGAACGCGGTGTCACCCACCGCCACCCGCAGCGCGTGCACTGTCATCCCGCCCCGGTCGTAGACCGAGCGGCTGAACAGGTTCGCCACGCCCGGCTTGCCCGGCGGCGTACGCCACACCTGACCGCCGGCGTTCGCGTACTTCTGCTCGAACGTGCGCTGCACAGTGGTGGAGCCGTCGTGCTCGGCCCACAGCCACTCGGCGTACGTGGCCAGCCCCTCGTTGAGCCAGATGTCCTGCCAGCGCTGGATCGACACGCTGTTGCCGTACCACTGGTGGGCCAGCTCGTGCGCGACCACGCCGGTGTTGTCGCCCTGCCCGAAGAAGCTCGCCGAGTAGACCGGGCGGCTCTGCGTCTCCAGCGCGTACCGGATGCGCTCGTCGGCGATCACCACGCCGCCGTACGCGTCGAACGGGTACGGCCCGAAGACGCTCTCCAGGTAGTCGGCGACCTCGACCGTACGCGCGATGGACCGGTCCGGGGCGCCCTGCGCCACCTGCGTGGTGACCGCGTTGTAGACCGGCCGTCCCTTGTGCTTCCCGGTGGTGACCCGGAACTTCCCGATCGCCACCGTGGTCAGGTAGCTGGCAGTCGGCGCGGTCTCCGACCACTTCCAGGTGGTCCAGGCGCCGCTTGTCGTCTTCCCCTTCGGCACGCCGTTGGAGACCGCCGTCAGTCCCTTCGGGACGGTGATCTCCATGTCGTAGGTGGCCTTGTCCGACGGGTGGTCGTTGACCGGGAACCAGGTGCTCGCCGACTCCGGCTGCCCGAGCGCGATCGCCCCGTCGGTCGTGTGCAGCCAGCCGCCCTCGCCGAGCGCCTCGTTACGCAGCGGCTCCGGCCGGCCGTCGTACCGGATCTCGGCGGTGAACCCGTTGCCGGAGGTCAACCCGATGGCCGGGGTGATCACCAGCTCGTCGTCGGTGCGGCTGTGCCGGGCGGCGGCCCCGTCCACGGTGACCGACCGGACGGTCAGCCCGGCCAGGTCCAGGTTGAACGTGGACAGGTCGGCGGTCGCGGTGGCCCGCAGCGTGGTGGTGCCGCTGAGCTTGTCGGTCTCCGGGTCGTAGCGCACCTTGACGGTGTAGTGCGCGACGTCGTACCCGCCGTTGCCGTAGCTCGGGAAGTACGGATCACCGGCACCCGCCGCGCCCGGCGCGAAGCTGCGCGACGTCGCCGGAGCGGGGCCGGCCGGGGACGCGGGGCCCGGGTCCGGCTCCGCCGAACCGCAGCCTGCGACCAGCAGCGTGCCGCAGGTCAGCAACCCGAGCCGTCGTCGTGCGCCGCGCCGCGTCATCGCCTCGATCCCTCCCGGGGCCCGTTCGGCGGCCCCGCCCACGGGCCGCTCCGACGCGGCAGCCTACCCAGGCGCGGTCACGCGCGCGTCACGGCAGTCCCGGCGGCGTGCCACCGACCAGCCAGGCGTCCAGCAGCGCCCGCAGCGGCCGTCCCGACGTGCGTTCGGCGTACCCGACGAAGTCGGCGGTGGTGACGTTGCCGTCGCGGTGCTGCGCCAGCCAGCCGCGCAGCACGCGGTAGAACGTCTCGTCGCCCGCCGCGCGCCGCAGCGCGTGTACGGCGAGCGCACCCCGCTGGTAGACCGCGTCGCCGAACATCCCGGCCCGGCCCGGGTCGACTGTGGGCTTCGACCAGTCGGTGGCCGCGTAGCGTTCCGCGACGGTCTGCGCCACGGTCCGCCCGCCGTCGTGTTCGGCCCAGAGCCATTCGGCGTACGTGGCGAAGCCCTCGTTGAGCCAGATGTCGCTCCACCGTGCCACGGAGACGCTGTCGCCGAACCACTGGTGGGCCAGCTCGTGCGCGACCACCTCGGTGTTCGGCCGGTCGTCGCGGAAGAACGCCGGCCCGTAGACCGGACGGCTCTGCGTCTCCAGCGCGTACCGGATGCGCTCGTCGGCGACCACCACGCCGCCGTACGCCTCGAACGGGTACGGCCCGAAGCGCGCGGCCAGGAAGTCGGCGACCTCGCCGGTGCGGGCCACCGACGCGGCGGCCGGCCCGCCGGCGGGCAGCGCCGCGGCGACGGCGGTGACGATGGGCTTGCCGGCGTGGGTGCCGCTGCTGACGCGGTAGTCGCCGATCACCAGCGTGCTCAGGTAGCTGGCCATCGGCGCGCGCTCGGACCAGCGCCAGGTGGTCCAGCCGCCGCTGGACGTCCGGCCCTCCGGCACGCCGTTGGACAGCGCGGCGAGCCCGTCCGGCACGGTGACCGCGAGGTCGTAGGTGGCCTTGTCCGACGGGTGGTCGTTGACCGGGTACCAGGTGCTCGCCGACTCCGGCTGACCGAGCGCTATCGCGCCGTCCGGTGTGGCGTGGAAACCGCCGTCACCCAGTTCGGCGTTGGGCAGCGGCTGCGGCACGCCGCCGTACGTGACCTCGACTGTGAACCGCTTCCCCGAGGGCAGCCCGGCCGCCGGGGTCACGATCAGCTCGGTGCCGTCGTGGCGGTGCTTCGCCGCCTCGCCGTCCACCCGCACCCGCTCGACGTCCAGCCCGGCCAGGTCGAGCTGGAACCGGGACAGCGCGCGGGTGGCGGTGACGGTCAGCGTCGCGGTGCCGGCGAGCCGGTCGCCGGCCGGGTCGTAGCGCACGTCCAGCGCGTAGTGGCCCACGTCGTAGCCGCCGTTGCCGGCTCCCGGCACGTACGGGTCACCGGCGTCCGCCGCGCCCGGCCGGAACCCGCTCTCGTCGCCGCCGGTGCAGCCGCTCAGCGCGAGCGCCGCCGCCACCAGCCCTGCCGCAAGGACCCGCCCCCGTCTCACCCGGCGAGCCTAGACGTGCGACGGCGCGGGCGGGGCCGGAACACGTCCGCGCCGCCGCCCGCGCCGTCATGCCGTGCTCAGCGGTCGAGGACCAGCCCGACCTTCTGGAACTCCTTCAGGTCGCGGTAGCCGCACTTGGCCATCGCGCGGCGCAGGCCGCCGAAGAGGTTGAGCTGGCCGTCCGGCTCGTCGGCCGGGCCGAACAGCAGCTTCTCCATCGAGCCGAGCGGCTCGCCGGCCACCTCGAACGCGCCACGGGGCAGCGACGGGTGGCTGGCCGCGGAGTGCCACCAGGCGCCACCGGCCGGCGCCTCCTCGCAGAGCGACAGCGGCTCGCCGAGCATCACCGCGTCCGCGCCGCAGCCGAGCGCCTTGGCGATGTCGCCGGAGGTCTGCATGTCGCCGTCGGCGATCAGGTGCACGTACCGGCCGCCGGTCTCGTCCAGGTAGTCGCGGCGGGCCGCGGCGGCGTCGGCGATGGCGGTGGCCATCGGCACCCGGATGCCGAGCACCGACTCGGTGGTCGACCAGTCGTCGCCGCCGATGCCCACGATCACGCCGGCCGCGCCGGTACGCATCAGGTGCAGCGCGGTCTTGTAGTCGGTGCAGCCGCCGACCACGACCGGCAGGTCCAGGTCGGCGATGAACTCCTTGAGGTTCAGCGGCTCGTCGGTGGTCGAGACGTGCTCGGCCGAGACGAGCGTGCCCTGGATGACCAGGATGTCCACGCCGGCGTCGAGGATCACCGGGGCCAGCGCCAGGGTGTGCTGCGGGGAGACCCGCACCGCCACCGTGCCGCCGCCCTCACGCAGCTCGCGAACCCGCTCGGCGATCAGGTCGGGCCGGATCGGCTCGGCGTAGACCTCCTGGAGGCGCTTGGTCGCCCGCGCGTCCTCGCCGAGACCGGCCAGCTCCTCCAGGATCTTGGCCGGGTTCTCGTACCGGGTCCAGAGGCCCTCGACGTTGAGCACGCCGAGGCCGCCGAGCTGGCCGAGCCGGACCGCCGAGGCGGGGCTCATGGTCGCGTCCGAGGGGTGCGCCACGCACGGGATGCCGAACTGGTACGCGTCGAGCTGCCAGGAGGTGGAGACGTCGTCGACGTCCCGGGTGCGGCGGCTCGGCACGATGGCGATGTCGTCCAGGTGGTAGCCGCGCTGCGCGGTCTTGCCCAGCCCGATCTCGACCACGTCACGCATGGGGGACTCCAGGTGGTTGGGGGTGGTGGGTCAGCGGGAGTGGTAGTTGGGCGCCTCGACGGTCATCTGGATGTCGTGCGGGTGGCTCTCCTTGAGCCCGGCCGCGGTGATCCGGATGAGCTGGCCGCGCCGGTGCAGCTCCGGGATGCTCTCCGCGCCCACGTACCCCATGGCGGCGCGCAGCCCGCCGATGAGCTGGTGGGCGACGGCGGACAGCGGCCCCCGGTAGGGCACCTGGCCCTCGACACCCTCCGGGACCAGCTTGTCCTCGGCGAGCACGTCCTGCTGGAAGTAGCGGTCCTTGGAGTAGGACTTGCCCTGGCCACGCGACTGCATCGCGCCGAGCGAGCCCATCCCCCGGTACGCCTTGTACTGCTTGCCGTTGATGAAGATCAGCTCACCCGGGCTCTCCTCGCAGCCGGCCAGCAGGCTGCCGAGCATCACCGTGTCGGCGCCGGCCACCAGGGCCTTGGCGATGTCGCCGGAGTACTGGATGCCGCCGTCGCCGATCACCGGCACGCCGGCCGGGCGGGCGGCCCGGGCCGCCTCCATGATCGCGGTGATCTGCGGTACGCCGACCCCGGCCACGATCCGGGTGGTGCAGATGGCGCCCGGGCCGACGCCCACCTTCACGCCGTCCGCGCCGGCCTCGACGAGCGCCTTCGCGCCCGCGTACGTGGCGATGTTGCCGCCCACGATGTCGATGGTGACGTCCCGCTTGAGCCGGGCGACCATCTCCAGCACGGCCCGCTGGTGGCCGTGTGCGGTGTCCACGATCACGACGTCCACGCCGGCGTCGACCAGCGCGCGGGCCCGCTTGTAGCCGTCCTCGCCCACGCCGACCGCGGCGGCGACCCGGAGCCTGCCCGCGTCGTCCTTGGTGGCGTTCGGGTACTGCTCGCTCTTGGTGAAGTCCTTCACCGTGATCAGGCCGCGCAGCTTGCCGCCCGCGTCCACGATCGGCAGCTTCTCGATCTTGTGCTGGCGCAGCAGGCCGAGCGCGTCGTCCTTGCTCACCCCGACCGGTGCGGTGATCAGCGGGGTGTGGGTCATGATCTCGCGCACCGGCGTGGCCGGGTCGGAGACGAACCGCATGTCGCGGTTGGTGACGATGCCGACGAGCTGGCCCTGCCCGTCCACCACCGGCACACCGGAGATGCGGTAGCGGCCGCAGAGCGCGTCGACCTCGCGCAGCGTGTCGTCCGGGCTGGCGGTCACCGGGTTGGTGATCATGCCGGACTCGGAACGCTTCACCAGGTCGACCTGGAGCGCCTGGTCCTCCACGGAGAGGTTGCGGTGCAGCACGCCGATGCCGCCCTGGCGGGCCATGGCGATGGCCATCCGCGCCTCGGTGACCGTGTCCATCGCGCTGGACAGCAGCGGCACGGTCAGCTCGATGTTGCGGGTGAGGCGGGTGCGGGTGTTGACGCGGCTGGGCACGACGTCCGACTCGCCCGGCTGGAGCAGTACGTCGTCGAAGGTCAGCCCGAGCGGCACCACGCGGGCCGAGCCGGCCGGCAGCTCGGGCAGATGGCCACCCAGCTCCCCGCCGTCGGCGCCGGCCGGGATCTCGGTGCTGGGCGAATTCTCCACGATTGCTCCCCTGAGCTGGTCGAACGGGCTGCAGCGAGGCGGCGCGCGGGGGCACCGGCAGGCGCCTGGTGACGGCGCGTCGCCTCATCGTACCCACCTACCCGTCCCGGCCCGGGCAGCGGCGGGCCCGAGGGTAGGCCGGGCCACAGCACGGGCTGGGGCGGGCTTTCCGGCGGCTCGGGGTCTACGGTGAGGGGGTGCACGACGAGCCCATCGACCCGTTCAACGGCGACCCGGCCGATCCGGCTGCCGGCCTGCACGATCCCGGCGACGACGACGCGCTCGACCCGCTGACCGAGGTCGAGCGCCAGGACGTCCTGGAGGATCTCGCCGATCTGGAGATCTACCAGGCGTTGCTCCAGCCCATCGGCGTGCGCGGCCTGGTGATCGAGTGCGAGGACTGCCGCGAGCCGCACTACTTCGACTGGGACCTGCTCCGCGGCAACCTGCGCCACCTGCTCAACTCGGGGCGCCCCCGGGTGCACGAGCCGGCCTTCGACCCCGACCCGGACCACTACGTGAGCTGGGACTACGCCCGCGGCTACGCCGACGGCGTGCACGACACGCTCACCGAGGGTACCGACGACTCCGCGCAGGAGTGACAGCCGCGCGGGTCAGGCGACCAGGCCGGCCCGGAACCCGGCGGCCACGGCGTGCGCCCGGTCGCGCGCGCCGAGCTTGCGGAACAGCCGCCGGGCGTGCGTCTTGACCGTGTCCTCGGAGACGAACAGCTCCCGCCCGATCTCCGCGTTGCTCTTGCCCTCGGCCATGCCGAGCAGCACCTGAAGCTCCCGCTCGGTCAGCCCGATCGCGCTGCGCGGCGTCCGCGCCGGCCGCTGGGCCGCACCGGGCCGGGGCGCCTCCGCGCCGTCGGCCGCCGCCGGGTCGTCCGGGTCCTCACCCCGTTGCACGGGCACCACGGTGGGCAGGCCCGCGGCGTCCACCGGCGCCGTCGCCGGCCAGCCGGGCCCTCCCTGGGTACGTCCCGGCGCCGCCGACCGGGTCGGCCCGCCCACCGCCGCCGCGTCCCGGGCGGTGTCCGCCACCCGGTGCCTGTTGCTCCGGCCGGGGGCGGAGAGCAGCAGCAGCGCCTTGGCCACCGCGCTGGTCAGGTCGTGGTCGGCGTTCTGGATCAGTCCGCGCGCCCCGGCGCTGATGGTGGCCGCCGCCGACTCCGACTCCTCGGCGCCGAGGAGCAGCACAGCCGCCTGCGGGGCGCGGGCCAGCACCCGCCGGACGAAGCCGGCGCTGTCCGGGCGGGTCAGGGCGGTGTCGGCGAGCACCACGTCCACCGGACGCTCGGCGAGCCGCAACATCACCTCCGGATCGGAGACGGCCGTCCGGACGACGCCGGACAGCCCGAGCCGCGCCGCCGCGGAGGTCAGATGCTGGGCCGCCAATGGTGTCCGAACGCACACAAGAACACTACGCACGGTGGTCTCCTCTCCGACTCAGAGCAGACCATGCGGAGGTGGGCTCGGGAGGGGGTTCCGGGCAATCATCCGAACTTTTCCGACAGATGGGGCATATGCCGCCGAGTGTCCGAGGTTTTCGATCACAGATGTGTGAGGCGGGGACCGCTCGGGTACCGAGGGGTTCATCCGGAACCGGCATCCCGCGCGGACCGCCGCCCGGTAGCTGGCCACGAATATTCTCCGCGGTGCCGCGCGGGAGGAGGGGTGCTGATGTCGAACGTACGTAGGCTGCCTGGACCGATCGACGAGCTCTGGGACTGGCAGCGGCTCGGGGCCTGCCGTGGCCGCGACAGCGCGCAGTTCTTCCACCCGGACGGCGAGCGCGGCTCCTCCCGGCTGCGCCGTGAGACCGGCGCCAAGTCGGTCTGCCGCGCCTGCCCGGTACGCGCCGAGTGCGCCGCCCACGCGCTCTCCGTCCGCGAGCCGTACGGCGTCTGGGGCGGGTTCAGCGAGTCGGAGCGGCTGCGACTGCTCGCGCTCGGCTGGGAGGACCTGGCCGACCGCCGGCAGACCCGGGTGGACATCGCCCGGCTGGAGGCGCGCCTCGGCCGGCCGCACAACACCGCCGTGCCGGACCAGCGCAAGGTCGCCTGACCGGATCCACGACCCCCGACGGCGGGTCAGGAAACGGTGACCCTGACGGTGTGCCAGCCGGTCGCGCCGTCGGGAGCGACCGGGGCACGCTGTTCCGTCTGCGTCTCGCCCGTCGTGTCGGTCGCCCGCACCTGGAGCGTGTGCTCGCCCGGCGTCGCGTCCCACCGCCAGGACCACTGCACCCAGGTGTCAGCCGACACCGCCGGGGCCGGCGTCGCCTCCTGCCAGGGGCCGCCGTCGACGCGTACCTCGACGCGGCGGATGCCACGATGCTGCGCCCACGCCACACCCGCCACCGTCACCGGGCCGGCGGCCGGGCGGCTGCGGGGCCGGGGCGTGTCGATCCGGGACTGCGTCTTGATCGGGCCCTGCGCGGACCAGCCGCGCGGCACCCAGTACGCGTCGAAGTCGGCGAAGCTGGTCAACTCCAGCTCGGTGAGCCACTTGCAGGCCGACACGTACCCGTAGAGGCCGGGCACCACCATCCGCACCGGGAAGCCGTGCTGGATCGGCAGCGGCTCGCCGTTCATGCCGACCGCGAGCAGGGCGTCCCGCCCGTCGCGCAGCACCGACGTGGGTGTGCCGCAGGTCCACCCGTCCACCGCGCGCCCGACCACCTGGTCCGCGCCGTCGAGCGGGCCGGCCTCGTCGAGCAGCTCCTTGATCGGTACGCCGAGCCAGCGCGCGTTGCCGATCAGGTCGCCGCCCACCTCGTTGGAGACGCAGGCGAGCGTCACGTACCGCTCGACCATCGGACGGGCGAGCAGGTCGTCGAAGCTCAGCTCGATCGGGTTGCGCACCCGCCCGTGGATACGCAGCCGCCAGGTGGCCGGGTCCACCTGCGGCACCACGAGCGCGGTGTCGATCCGGTAGAACTCCCGGTTCGGCGTGACGTACGGCGCCAGCCGGGGCAGCGACAGGTCCGCTCCGGGCGGCACCTGCGGGGCGGGCGCGGCCGGAGCGGGCAGCGTCACCGCCTCCCGGGCCGCCGACACGCCGCGCCGGCCCGCCAGCCAGTGCCCGCCCAGCCCGGCCACAGCCGCCGCGCCGGTCAGCAGCCCGGCCCCGCGCAGGAACCGCCGCCGCGACTCCGCGTCGTCGTCGTGCCGGACCGGCTCCCAGCCGCCGGGGCTCTCCTCCTCGCGGGCGAGGGCGGCGACCGCCGGAGGCCGTGCGGACGACGGCTCGGCGCCCAGCGGACCGGCCACGAAGGCCCAGAGCGTCAGCGCGCCGAGTCCACCGCCGACCAGTGCGGGCAACGCGTCGAACGCGTTCGCGCCCGCCCGGGTCAGCGCGGCGGCCACGCCGAGCACCGTGAACGCGGCGACGCCGGCCATGCCGATCACCAGCCGCCGGGCCGCTGCCAGGCCGAGCAGCGCCCCGAACGCGGCCAGCAGCAGCGCGGTCCCGAGCAGCAGGGCGATCTTGTCGTACGTGCCGAAGACGTCGATGGCGAACTGCTTGAGCGGCTCGGGGACCAGGTCGACGACGAGTCCGCCGACAGCGACGAGCGGAGCGGACCGGGGACCGGTCAGGACCGCCACGGGTTCGGCGGTGCCGAGTGCCACCACGGCGGCGACGACACCGGCCGTCGCCGCGCGGCGGCGGGAGAGGGTGCTCACGGCGTCCAGTCTGGTCGACCCGCCGGGCCGGCTGCCAATCTCGTCAGCGTTCCGTAAGGACATACGCGTCAGGGCACACCACCGGGTCGGCGGTGTGCCCTGACGTCGGGCCGTACTCCTCGGGTCAGAAGCCCGGGCCGTGCTGGTGGCCGTGGCCGTGCGAGTGGCCGTGCCCACCGGCGGCGGCCGGCTCCGGCTCGGCCGGCTTCTCGACGACCAGGCTCTCGGTGGTGAGCAGCAGGCCGGCGATCGAGGCGGCGTTGCTGACCGCGTTGCGGGTCACCTTCACCGGGTCGATGATGCCGGACTTGGCCAGGTCGACGTACTCGCCGGTGGCCGCGTCGAGGCCGTGGCCCCAGTCCTGGGCGACGACCTTCTGCACCACCACGTAGCCGTCGTGGCCGGCGTTCTGGGCGATCCAGCGCAGCGGCTCGACGAGCGCCTTGCGCACGATCGAGACGCCGACCTTCTCGTCACCGGTGAAGCCCAGGTCGTCGTCGAGCGCCGGCAGGATCTGGGCCAGGGCGGCGCCGCCACCCGGGACCGTACCCTCCTCGACCGCGGCCTTGGTCGCGGCGATGGCGTCCTCGATGCGGTGCTTGCGCTCCTTCATCTCGACCTCGGTGGCCGCGCCGACCTTGATCACGGCGATGCCGCCGGAGAGCTTCGCCAGCCGCTCGGCCAGCTTCTCCCGGTCCCACTCGGAGTCGGAGGCCTCGATCTCCTTGCGGATCTGCGCGACCCGGTCGGCGACCTCGGAGGCCTGCCCGCCACCGTCGACGACAGTGGTGTTCTCCTTGTCGACCACGACGCGACGGGCGGTGCCGAGCACCTCCAGGCCGACCTGGTCGAGCTTGTAGCCCAGCTCCGGGGCGACCAGCTCGGCGCCGGTCAGGATCGCCATGTCCTGGAGCATCGCCTTGCGGCGGTCGCCGAAGCCGGGGGCCTTGACCGCGCAGACCTTGACGGTCTTGCGGAGCGCGTTGACCACGAGCGTGGACAGGGCCTGGCCCTCGACGTCCTCGGCGACGATGAGCAGCGGCTTGTTGTTCTGGAGGACCTTCTCCAGCAGCGGCAGCAGCTCCTCGATCGCCGAGATCTTCTGGGTGGTGATCAGGATGTACGGGTCCTCCAGGACCGCCTCCTGCGCCTCCAGGTCCGTGACGAAGTTCGGCGAGATGAAGCCCTTGTCGAACTGGAGACCCTCGGTCACCTCCAGCTCGGTGGTGAGCGCGGAGCCCTCCTCGACGGTGATGACACCGTCGCGGCCGACCTTCTCCATCGCCTCGGCGATCAGCTCACCGATCGCGGCGTCCTGCGCGGAGACGGTCGCGACGTGCGCGATCGACTCCTTGCTGGCGACCTCGACGGCCTTGCCGAGCAGCGCCTCGGAGACCTTTGCCGCCGCCGCGTCGATGCCCCGCTTCAGGCCGGTCGGGTTGGTGCCGGCGGCCACGTTGCGCAGGCCCTCTCGGACCATCGCCTGGGCCAGCACGGTGGCGGTGGTGGTCCCGTCGCCGGCGACGTCGTTGGTCTTGGTCGCCACCTCCTTGACCAGCTGCGCGCCGAGGTTCTCGTACGGGTTGGTGAGCTCGATCTCCTTGGCGATGGTCACGCCGTCGTTGGTGATCGTGGGCGCACCGAACTTCTTGTCCAGGACGACGTTGCGCCCGCGCGGGCCGAGGGTGACCTTCACCGCGTCCGCGAGGGCGTTGACACCGTGCTCCAGCAGGTGCCGGGCGTCGTCCGAGAAGCTGAGGATCTTCGCCATCAGTATCCCTTCGAAGCGACGTTGCCCCGGCCCGGCGAGCCGGACCG
The DNA here is from genome assembly GCF_030519385.1 of Micromonospora sp. C28ISP2-4. Taxonomy (NCBI): domain Bacteria; kingdom Bacillati; phylum Actinomycetota; class Actinomycetes; order Micromonosporales; family Micromonosporaceae; genus Micromonospora; species Micromonospora sp. C28ISP2-4. Next base: position 550,858 of record NZ_JAUMKG010000002.1, read on the forward strand.
GGGCAACGACACTGATCGGTTGCTTACTTCTCGATGACCGCGAGGACGTCGCGGGCGGAGAGCACCAGGTACTCCTCGCCGGCGTACTTGACCTCGGTGCCGCCGTACTTCGAGTAGAGGACGGTGTCGCCGACCTTCACGTCGATCGGCACGCGGTTGCCCTTGTCGTCGATCCGGCCCGGGCCGACAGCGAGGACGGTGCCCTCCTGCGGCTTCTCCTTGGCGGTGTCGGGGATCACGATGCCCGAGGCGGTGGTGGTCTCGGCCTCGTTCGCCTGGACCACGATGCGGTCCTCGAGCGGCTTGATCGCAACCTTGGTCGCGGTAGTCACGGGCATACCCTCCCGGGTACTTGGTGTCGTTGCCGGCCGGCATGCCGACCAGCGTCAATCTGCCACATGCCACCGGGCGGGGCCGTCGTCGCGGGTGCCGGTCCGCCTGGCGCTCAACCCCCGGGCACGAGGCTCGGGCGTTGGCACCCTCAGGGTGAGAGTGCTAATCGCAGGTTATTCCTCGGCTAGCACTCCGTCAAGGAGAGTGCCAACGCGTCGCCCTCCGTGTCGCGCCGGAACCGGGCCGGGAGAATGAGCGCGTGGATCTCGACCAGCTCGCCGCGCTGCGTACCCCCGAGGGGTCGGCGGCGCTCGCCGCGGCCGAGCGGGTGGCCGGCGGCGACCCGCTGGCGGCGGCGGCCGCGCTGCGCTCGGCCGGCATGCCGGGCGGGCTCGCGGCGGCGGCGCTCACCCAGGCGGAGCTGCGCCGTCGGGCGGCCGGCAAGTTCGGCCCGGCGGCGGCCGGGATGTTCCTCACCCGGGCGGGGCTGGAGCAGGCCACCCGCCGCGTGGTCGCCGACCGGCGCGCGGCGCGGCTGCGCGCCGCGGGCGTCACCACGCTGGCCGACCTGGGGTGCGGCCTGGGTGCCGACGCGCTCGCCGCGGCCCGCGCCGGCATCCGGGTGTACGCGGTGGAGGCCGACCCGGTGACCGCCGCGATGGCCGCCGCGAACGCCGAGGCGGCCGGGCTGGCCGACCTGGTGACTGTCTCCCGTGGTGACGCCACCGCGTTCGACGTGAGTGGGGTCGACGCCGTGTTCTGCGATCCGGCGCGGCGGCGGGCCGGCACCGGGCGGCGTGTGTTCGACCCGAACGCCTACTCGCCGCCGTGGGACTTCGTCACCGGGCTGGCCGCGCGGGTGCCGCGCACAGTGGTGAAGGTGGCGCCCGGGCTGGACCACGCGCTGATCCCGGCCGGCGCGGAGGCGGAGTGGGTGAGCGTGGACGGCGACCTGGTCGAGGCCGCGCTCTGGTGCGGCGAGCTGGCCGAGGTCCCGCGCCGCGCCACACTGCTGCGGGAGAAGGAAGGGCCCCTTGTTAACGCCTCCGGTAGTAAAAGGGGCCCTTCCAATCACCTCACCGGCACCGGTGCGCAGGAGGCGCCGGTGGGACCGGTGCGGCGGTTCCTCTACGACCCGGATCCGGCTGTGGTGCGCGCACACCTGGTCGCCGAGCTGGCCGCCGGCCTCGACGCCACGCTCGCCGACCCGTCGATCGCCTACCTGTACGCCGACGAGGCCCGGCCCACCCCGTTCGCCCGCTGCCTGGAGATCACCGACGTGCTGCCGTTCTCGCTGAAGCGGCTGCGCGCCCTGCTGCGGGAGCGGCGCGTCGGCCGGGTCGAGATCCGCAAGCGCGGTTCGGCGCTGGAGCCGGAGAAGCTGCGCCGCGACCTGCGGCTGTCCGGCGACGAGGCGGCGAGTCTGGCGCTGACCCGGGTGGCGGGCGACCCCACGGTGCTCGTCTGCCGGCCGGTTCCGGCCGGCGGTTGACACCGGCCCAACGTTTCCGGGTCGCGGTGTCTCGGCGTGCGGGTTAGCTTGAGCCCGTGGCGGGCCCTGGCACTCCGGCGATCGCGTTGCTGAGCAAGCGGAAGATCGCCCACAGCACCCACACCTACGACGTCTCGCCGGACGCGCCGAACTACGGCGCGCTCGTGGCGACCGCGCTCGGGGTGGCGCCGGAGCGCGTGTTCAAGTCACTCGTCACCGAGGTCGACGGCGGACTGACGGTGGCGGTGGTGCCGGTGACCGGCGAGCTGGACCTGAAGGCGCTCGCCGCCGCGGCCGGGGGCAAGCGGGCCACGATGGCGGACCGTACGACGGCTGAGCGGGCGACCGGATACGTCCGCGGCGGCATCAGCCCGCTCGGGCAGCGCAAGCGTCTACCGACCGTCATCGACGCCTCCGCGCTGACGCACCCGACCGTGTACGTCTCGGCGGGCCGCCGGGGGTTGCAGGTGCAGCTCGCGCCGACTGACCTGGTGGCGCTCACCGGGGCGACGACGGCATCGATCGCGGCCGTCTGAGCGGGCTCGTGACGGTACGTGTGGGAGCGTTCCCGCCGGCCGACCCAAAACCGGTGTCCCGCGGGTGACAACCGCGTTGCTGAATTGTTACCGCCGCCAACAAACTTCTGACCTCGGCAGTCTTGCGGCGCATGGGAGACGAGGAATACGTTGCCGGACACAACAAAACATCACCACTCCCCCACCTCCGAAAGGACCCTGCACATGCGCAAGGGCTTCCTCACCTTCGCGGCCGTCGGTCTTCTCGCGACCGGCAGCATGGCCGCCTGCGGTGACAACGGCGGTTCTTCCGACGAGGCTGGCGGCTCCAACGCCAAGAAGCCGAAGATCGGCGTGATCCTGCCGGACAGCAAGTCCTCCGCCCGCTGGGAGGGCGCGGACCGCAAGTACCTGGAGGCGGCGTTCAAGGCCGCCGGCGTCGACTACACGATCCAGAACGCCCAGGGCGACAAGTCCGCCTTCTCGACCATCGCCGACGGCATGCTGACCAGCGGCGTCACCGCCCTCATGATCGTCAACCTGGACTCGGGCACCGGCAAGGCCGTGCTGGAGAAGGCCAAGTCGCAGGGCGTGGCCACCATCGACTACGACCGGCTGACGCTGGGCGGCTCGGCCCAGTACTACGTCAGCTTCGACAACGAGGCGGTCGGCAAGCTCCAGGGCGAGGGGCTGAGCAAGTGCCTGACCGACAAGGGCGCGCAGAAGCCGAAGATCGCCTACCTGAACGGCTCCCAGACCGACAACAACGCCACCCTGTTCAAGAACGGCTACGACTCGGTCCTCAAGCCGAAGTTCGACGCCGGTGAGTACACCAAGGGCCCGGACCAGAACGTTCCGGACTGGGACAACGCGCAGGCCGGCGTGATCTTCGAGCAGATGCTCACCCAGGAGAAGGGCAAGATCGACGGGGTCCTGGCCGCCAACGACGGCCTGGGCAACGCCGCCATCTCCGTGCTGAAGAAGAACCAGCTCAACGGCAAGGTGCCGGTGACCGGCCAGGACGCGACGGTCCAGGGCCTGCAGAACATCCTCGCCGGTGACCAGTGCATGACCGTCTACAAGGCGGTCAAGAAGGAGGCGGACGCCGCCGCCGAGCTGGCCATCGCACTCGCCAAGGGCGAGCGGAAGGACACCGGCCAGACGGTCAAGGACCCGGAGGGCAACCGGGACGTCCCGGCCGTGCTGCTGGAGCCCAAGGCCATCTACAAGGACAGCGTCAAGGACGTGGTGGCCGACGGCTACGTCACCAAGGAAGAGCTCTGCACCGGTGCCTTCGCCAAGCTCTGCACCGACGCCGGTGTGAGCTGACCCACCCGCCTCATGCGGCGCCCGGCACGGGAGAACCCCGTGCCGGGCGGCGTCCGCGCCGGACGGGATCCGAGACCTCCCTCCGCCCAAAGGAGAACCCCGTGTCCGCAACCCCCCTGCTGGAGCTACGCGGGATCGACAAGAGCTTCGGTCCCGTCCAGGTGCTGCGCGACGTCGCCTTCGCCGCGCACCCCGGCGAGGTGACCGCGCTCGTCGGCGACAACGGCGCCGGCAAGTCGACCCTGGTCAAGTGCATCAGCGGCATCCACCCCACCGACGCCGGCGAGTTCCTCTTCGACGGCAAGCCGGTCAGCATCAACAGCCCCCGCGACGCCGCCGACCTCGGGATCGAGGTCGTCTACCAGGACCTGGCGCTCTGCGACAACCTCGACATCGTGCAGAACATGTTCCTCGGCCGGGAGAAGCGCAGCGGCATCGTGCTCGACGAGCCGACCATGGAGCAGATGGCCGCCGAGACGCTCGCCGGCCTGAGCGTGCGCACCGTGAAGTCGCTGCGCCAGCATGTGGCCAGCCTCTCCGGCGGCCAGCGGCAGACAGTCGCCATCGCCAAGGCCGTGCTCTGGAACAGCCGGCTCGTCATTCTGGACGAGCCGACCGCCGCGCTCGGCGTCGCGCAGACCGCCCAGGTGCTGGAGCTGGTCCGCCGGCTGGCCGACAACGGCCTGGCCGTGGTGCTCATCTCGCACAACATGAACGACGTCTTCGCCGTCTCCGACCGGATCGCCGCGCTCTACCTCGGCCAGATGGTCGCCCAGGTGAAGACCACAGACATCACCCACTCGCAGGTGGTCGAGCTGATCACCGCGGGCCGATCCGGCAACCTCGGTCTCGTCACCGAGCCGGGCAACGGCACCGATTCCGCCGACGCAACCTCGGGAGCGCTCCGATGACCGCCACCGCCGTGAAGAAGGAAGGACCGGCCGCCGTCACGCCCGCACCCACCATCGGCGACCACGTCCGCAACTACCTGGGCCGGGTACGCGGCGGCGACCTGGGCGCCCTGCCCGCGGTCATCGGCCTCGTGGTGCTCTGCGTGGTGTTCACCATCGTGCGCCCGGTCTTCTTCTCCGCGGGGAACTTCGCCAACCTCTTCACCCAGGGCGCGGCGGTAACCGTGATCGCCATGGGGCTGATCTTCGTGCTCCTGCTCGGCGAGATCGACCTCTCCGCCGGCTTCGCCAGCGGCGTCTGCGCCGGGATCCTGGCGAACGTGGTCAGCGTGCTCGGTTACCCGTGGTACGTCGCAGTCCTGGCGGCCCTGCTCACCGGCGTCCTGATCGGCCTGACCCTCGGCTTCCTGGTCGCGAAAGTGGGCATCCCGTCCTTCGTGGTGACCCTGGCCGGGTTCCTCGCCTTCCAGGGTGTGGTGCTGCTGCTCATGAAGGAGGGCAGCAACATCTCGATCAGCGACGACGTGATCGTCGGCATCGAGAACGGCCGCATCGCGCCGGCCGTCGGCTGGCTGCTGGCCGCCGTTGCGATCGTCGGATACGCCGTCGCCCAGCTGCTGCGCCACCGCAACCGGGTGTCCCGGGGCCTGGTGACCGAGCCGACAGCCGTGATCGGTGCCCGGATCGGCGGGCTGGCGCTGCTGATCGTGCTCGCGGTCTACGTGCTCAACCAGGAGCGCAGCATCAACCCGCTGATCACGTCGAACAAGGGCATGCCGGTGGTCGTGCCGATCGTCGCGCTCCTGCTGGTGTTCTGGACGTTCGTACTCAACCGCACGGCCTACGGCCGTCACCTCTACGCGGTCGGCGGCAACGCCGAGGCGGCGCGACGGGCCGGCATCAACGTGGACCGGCTCAAGATCTCGGCCTTCGTGATCTGCTCCGGCATGGCCGCTGTCGGCGGCATCATCGCCGCCAGCCGGGACCGGTCGGTGGACCCCAACACCGGCGGCAGCAACGTGCTCCTCTACGCGGTCGGCGCGGCCGTCATCGGCGGCACCAGCCTCTTCGGGGGCAAAGGCCGCATGATCAACGCGGTGCTGGGCGGCGCTGTGGTAGCTGTCATCATCAACGGTATGGGACTGCTCGACCTCAGCTCCGGGCTGAAGTTCATCTTCACCGGCCTGGTGCTGCTCCTCGCCGCCGGCGTCGACGCGCTGTCCCGGCGACGGTCGGCCGCAACCGGTACCCGCTGATCCCGGTTATCGACACGATGGCAGTGGCAATGCGCGCGGGCCCCAGTCAGGACGAGATCCGTCGGCAGAACCTGGGCGCATTGCTCCGCTACGTGCACGTCCACGGGGCCACCACCCGGGCCGAGCTGACCACAGCGCTCGGCCTCAACCGCAGCACCATCGGCGCGCTGACCGCGGACCTGGCCGGTGCCGGCCTGGTCAGCGAGGCGACGCCGAAGGAGACCGGCCGGGCCGGACGACCGTCACTCGTCGTCCGGCCCGAGTCGGAGCGGGTCTACGCGTACGCGTACAGCGTCGAGGTGGACCGGCTGCGGGCCGCCCGGGTCGGCCTGGGCGGTGAGGTGCTCGACCGGCGGGAGATGGACCGGCCGCGCAACCTGGTCGCCGGGGAGGCCGCCCCGCTGCTCGCCGGCGCGGTCAAGGAGATGCACCAGTCGGTGCCGGCCGACGCGGTCTGCGTCGGCGCCGGGCTGGCGGTCTGCGGCATGGTCCGCCGGGAGGACGGTCTGGTCCGGCTCAGCCCGACCACCGGCTGGGTGGACGAGCCGATCGGCGCGGCGCTCGCCGTCGAGCTGGGGATAGACGTACCGATCACGGTGGGCAACGTGGCCGACGTGGCCGCGTACGCCGAGCATGCTCGCGGCGCGGCGGTCGGCTGCGACAACGTCATCTACATCTACGGCGACGTCGGCGTGGGCGCGGGCATCATCGCCGGAGGCCGGCGGCTGACCGGGCACGGCGGCTACGGCGGCGAGGTCGGCCACATGGTGGTGGTCCGCGACGGGGTGCGCTGCGACTGCGGCCGGCGCGGCTGCTGGGAGACCGAGATCGGCGAGCACGGGCTGCTGCGCGCCGCCGGCCGGTCCGAGGCGCGCGGCCGGGACGCCCTGCTCGCCGTCTTCGACGCCGCCGACCGCGGCGACGCCCGCGCCCAGACCGCGGTACGGCAGGCCGGCGACTGGCTCGGCTTCGGCGTCGCGAACCTGGTGAACATCTTCAACCCGGAGATGGTCATCTTCGGCGGCACCATGCGCGACCTCTACCTGGCCTCCGCGGCGCAGGTGCGCAGCCGGCTCAACTCCAACGGGCTGCCCGCGTGCCTGGAGCACGTGCGGCTGCGCACCCCGAAGTTGGGTGACGACGCGGCGCTGATCGGCGCCGCCGAGCTGGCGTTCGAACGACTCCTCGCCGACCCGCTGAACTGATCGGCGCGCCGATCCGTACCAGTGTGCGGACGGGCGGCCGGCTTGCGCGGCCGTCCACGACACCCCGCGTACCGGTCCGTACCGAGGAGGCACCGCAACCATGGCATCGCTGGAATCCGCACGCCGCAAGCTGGCGCAACGGGTGGTACTGCTGCTCGCCGCGCTGGGCGCGGGGATCGGCGTCGTTCCCGGGACGGCACAGGCCGCACCCAACCCCGGCGTGCAGATGAACGCCGCCGACATGACGCTGCTCAACGGCGTACGGCTGGCCGGGCTGTGGGAGATGCCGGCCGGGCAGATGGCGGCCGAGAAGGGCCGGTCCGCCCGGGTACGCGAGGTCGGCGCGGAGATCGCCAAGCAGCACGCGGAGCTGGACCAGCTGGTGGTGGAGGCGGCCAACAAGCTCGGCGCCACCCTGCCGACCGACCCGACCGCCGAGCAGCAGGGCTGGCTGACCGAGATGCGCAACGCCACCGGCGCCCGGTTCGACCAGATCTTCGTCACCCGGCTGCGGGTCGCCCACGGCAAGATCTTCCCGGTGATCGGCGCGGTCCGGGCCAGCACCCGCGACCCGATCGTGCGCAAGCTGGCCGAGGACGCCAACAAGTTCGTCAACGACCACATGACCATGCTGGAGAGCACCGGGCTGGTGCGCTGGCAGCAGTTGCCGCCGGCCGCGCTGCCGCCCGCCCAGAGCGACTCGCTCGTCGCCGCCGCCCAGGCCAACGTGGGCAACGGCGGTGGGCTCCAGGTCGGCACCGGGGTGGTGTGGGCGGTGTTCCTGATCGCGCTCGGCACCGGCGGGTACGCGACCTGGCGGCTGACCCGCCGCGCGTGACCCCCGGCCGTCGAGCGGGCCCCGGCAGTTCTGCCGGGGCCCGTCGCGCATCCTCAGCCGTGCCAGGAACGCCACAGCGCGGCGTACGAGCCACCGGCCGCGACCAGCTCGTCGTGTGATCCCAGCTCGGTGATCCGCCCGTCGGCGACCACCGCCACGCGGTCCGCGTCGTGCGCCGAGAAGAGCCGGTGCGCGATGGCGATGACGGTACGGCCCTCCAGCACCGCCGCCAGCGACCGTTCCAGGGCCCGGGCCGCCCGCGGGTCGATCAGCGAGGTGGCCTCGTCCAGCACCAGCGTGTGCGGGTCCGCGAGCACCAGCCGGGCCAGCGCGAGCTGCTGCGCCTGCGCCGGGGTGAGCGGGTGCCCGCCCTCGCCGACCACCGTGTCGAGCCCGTCCGGCAGGGCCAGCGCCCAGTCCAGCGCGTCGACAGCGGCCAGCGCCGCGCGCACCCGCGCCGGGTCGGCGTCCGGCCGGACCATCGACACGTTGTCGGCGAGCGTGCCGATGAACACGTGGTGCTCCTGGCTGACGAGCGCGACATGGGTACGCAGCTCGGCCAGGGGCATTCCGGCCAGCGGCCGCCCGTCCACAGTCACCGTGCCGGCGCTCGGCGCGTGCACGCCGGCCAGCAGCCGGCCCAGCGTCGACTTGCCCGCCCCGGACGGGCCGACCATCGCCAGCCGCTCCCCCGGCCGGGGTTCCAGCGTCACGCCGTGCAGCACGTCGTGACCCGGGCGGTAGGCGTACCGGACGTCGTGCGCGGCGAGCCGGCCGGTGCCGTCCGTCCGGGCCGGGGCGGCGGATGTCGGGGAGCGCTCGTCCGGCTCGGCGGCCACTCCGAGCAGCCGGGCCAGCGAGGCGCCGCCGACCTGGAACTCGTCCAGCCAGCCGAGCAGCCGCTCGATCGGGTCGGTGAGCTGCTGGGCGTAGAGCGTGGCGGCGGTGACCTGGCCGAGGCTGGCCCAACCCTTCAGGTGGAACCAGCCGCCGATGAGCAGGGTCGCCACCATCGGCACCAGGTAGCCGAACTCGGCCACCGGCCAGAACACGGTCCGCAGATAGAGGGTGTAGCGCTCGGCGCCGTACGACCGGCGGATGTCCGCGTCGCCGCGAGCCCGGCGGCGGGCCGCCTGGCGTAGCGCCTCGGTGGTCCGCGCCCCCTCGACCGTCTCGCTGATCCCGTCGGTGATGTCCGAGTAGGCGGCGTTCTCCCGCAGGTAGCCCTGCGGCGCGCGGCGCAGGTACCAGCGGGTGCCGGCCCACAGCACCGGCACCGCCAGCAGGCTGGGCAGCGCCAGCAGCGGGCCGGTCAGCACCAGCGCGCCGAGGATCAGCAGCACGGTCAGCGCCGAGATCAGCGTCTCCGGACCGGCGAACCGGACCGTACGGGACAGCGCGGCGACGTCCCGCGAGGTGCGGGTGAGCAGGTCGCCGGTGCCGGCCCGCTCGACCGTGGCCAGCGGCAGCGCGAGCACCCGATCGACGAACTCCTCCCGCAGCTCGGCGAGCACCCGCTCACCGAGCCGGGCCGAGGCCAGGTGCGCGAAGCGGACCAGCACCGCCTGCACCACCACGAACGCGGCGATCGCCGCCACGACCCGGTCCACTGTCGTCGCGGCGATGCCCTGGGAGATCCCCTCCACCAGGTCACCGAGCAGGCGCGGGGCGACGAGCCCGGCGCCCGCGGCGAGCGCGTGCAGACCGAGCGCGGCGGCCAGGCCACGCGGGTGACGGCGGATCAGCTCGCGCACGTACCGGCGGACCTGGGCGATGTCGGCGACGGGCAGCGCGTTGCTCATCGGTCCTCCTCCCGGCTCACCGTGGCGGCGTAGCGCGGCTCGGCGGCGAGCAGTTCCTCGTGGCGGCCCTCGGCGACGACCTTGCCGTCCTCCACGAAGACCACGTGGTCGGCGTGGCCGAGCACCAGCGGGCTCGTGGTGCAGACGAGCGTGGTCCGGCCGCCGCGGGCCGGGCCGAGCCGTTCGGCGATGCGCGCCTCGGTGTGCGCGTCCACCGCGCTGGTCGGCTCGACCAGGATCAACGTCTCCGGGTCGGCGACGAGCGCGCGGGCCAGCCGCAGCCGTTGCCGTTGCCCGCCGGAGAACTCCCGGCCGCGTTCGGCGACCTCGCCGTCCAGGCCGCCGGGCAGCGCCTCCACGATGTCGGTGGCGCTCGCCGCGGCCAGTGCCGCCGCCACCGCGCCGGGCTCGGCCCGGTCGTGCGGGTCCAGCTCCGTGCGCAGCACGCCGCTGAACAGCTGCGCGTCGTTGTCGGCCACCAGGATCCGCTCCCGCACCGTCGCCAGCGCCACGTCCCGCAGCGGTACGCCGTGCAGCGTGACGTCCCCGTCGGCGTACCGGCCGAGCCGGTCGGCGATCTCGGTGGCGTCCTGCGGGGTGGCGGCGGCCAGCGCGGTCAGCCGGCCCGGTCGCAGCACCAGCCCGGAGCGTACGTCCGCCAGCTCGCCGGGCCCGGCCGGCACCGGCACCGGCGTGGCCGGATCGGTGAACTCCGGCGCGAGCCGCAGCAACCGGACCACCCGGCGGGCCGCGACGTGTCCCCGGGTCAGCTTGTCGGCCGCCTCGGTGAGGTTGCGCAGCGGGCTGACCAGGAACGCGGTGTATCCGTAGAACGAGACCAGCTCGCCGGCGCTGATCTCGCCGCGCAGCGCGAACCGGGCGCCGAGCCAGGTCACCAGCACCACGAAGACGCCGGGCAGCAGGATCTGCGCGGCCTGCAACAGCGATTCGACCCGGGCCACCCGCAGCCCGTCCGCGCGCAACGCCTGCGACCGTTGCCGGTAGCGCTCGGACAGGACCGGCTCGCCGCCGACCCCGCGCAGCACGCGCAGGCCGGAGACGATGTCCGCGGCCCGGGCGGTGAGCCGGCCGGTCGAGTCCCGGTACGCGGCCTGCTGCCGGTGCAGCGGGCGGATCAGCAACGCCACGAGCGCCATCAGCAGCGGCACCCCGAGCACCACCACGAGGCCGAGCGGCTGAGAGGCGTTGAGCAGGATCACCGCGACGGTGCCGATGCCGACCACCGAGCCGGCGCCACGGGCGGTGATGTCGACGGCGCTGCCGATGTGCTCGATGTCGGCGGTGCCGATGCTCACCACCTCGCCCGCCGCGACCCGCCGGGGCAGCGCGGCGCCGAGGCGGTTGGTGGCGTCCACTGTCACCTGCACGGTGCGGTACGCGGCACCGAGCCAGTTGTGCACCGCGCAGCGGTGGCGCAGGATCCCGGCGACGGCCTGCACCAGGCCCAGCCCGAGCAGGGCCAGCCCCCAGCGCACCAGCGCGTCCGGGTCGCGTTGGGCCAGGCCGGCTTCCACGGCGCGGCCGAGCACGGCCGGCACCAGCGCCTGGGCCAGCATCCAGATCACGCCGAGCGCGAGACCGGCGCCGAAGATGACGGGGTGCCGCCCGGCGAGCCACACGAGGTATCGGGTGGCCGACCGCGCGTCGGGGGTGCCGGGATCGCCGGCCGGTGAGAAGCGCATGGCCCATCGACGCTAGGTGCCGGGGCGACCCGCACGCCAACCAATTCCGGCCGTCGTGACGACCGTCGCGTCAGCGGTCGACCTGGGTGAAGTCCCAGCTGTGCGGCGGGCGGGCGATCAGGCGCGCCGGCGGCTCGGGCAGCTCCCGAGGGCTGTTCCGCCACTTGGAGATGACCACCAGCCGGTGGTCGGTGGAGGAGAAGACCTCACTGGAGACGTGCATCGGGTCGTGCTCGAACTCGGGCAGCGCGGTCTCGCAGACCCACGTGATCAGGTCGGCGAAGCCGTACGGCTCGGCCTTGGCCTCCCACATCCGGACGATCATGTCGGTCCCCTCCCCGCTCACACGCTGACCACTGTCAGCGGCATCGCCGAGTCGGCCGGCAGGTCCAGCCGGCTCGGCGCGACGCCCGCGGCCACCAGGTGGGAGCCGAGCGCGGCCACCATCGCGCCGTTGTCGGTGCAGAGTTTCGGCCGGGGCGTACGCACCCGGATGCCGTGCCTGCCGGCCCGCTGCTCGGCCATCGCCCGCAGCCGCGAGTTGGCCGCCACGCCGCCGCCGATCACCAGCGTGTCGATGCCGCTGCTGCGGCAGGCGTCGATCGCCTTGCCGACGAGCACGTCGCAGACCGCCTCCTGGAAAGAGGCCGCCACGTCGGCGACCGGCACCGGCTCACCGGCCCGCTGCCGCCCCTCCACCCAGCGGGCCACCGCCGTCTTCAGGCCGGAGAAGGAGAAGTCGTACCGGTGCCCGACCAGGTCCTTCGCGGCGGTCAGCCCGCGCGGGAAGGCGATCGACGCCGGATCACCCGCCCGCGCCTCGCGGTCGATGTACGGTCCGCCGGGGAACGGCAGCCCGAGCAGCCGGGCCACCTTGTCGAACGCCTCCCCGGCCGCGTCGTCGATGGTGGCGCCGAGCGGCACCACGTCGCGGGCCAGGTCGTCGACGCGCAGCAGCGAGGAGTGCCCGCCGGAGACCAGCAGCGCGATCGCGGGCTCGGGCAGCGGCCCGTGTTCCAGCGTGTCCACCGCGACGTGCGCGGCGAGGTGGTTCACGCCGTACACCGGCTTCTCCGCCGCCACCGCGTACCCCTTGGCGGCGGCGACCCCGACGAGCAGCGCGCCGGCCAGGCCCGGCCCGGAGGTCACGGCGATGGCGTCGACGTCGGCGATGGTGACGCCTGCCTCGCGCAGCGCCCGGTCCATGGTCGGCACGATGGCCTCCAGGTGGGCGCGGCTGGCCACCTCGGGCACCACGCCGCCGAACCGGGCGTGCTCCTCGACGCTGGAGGCGAGCGCGTCGGCGAGCAGCGTGTGCCCGCGCACGATGCCCACGCCGGTCTCGTCGCAGGAGGTCTCGATGCCGAGGATCAGGGGTTCGTCAGCCATGCGCGTCAGTCCTCGTTGCGCTGCATGACCAGCGCGTCGGTGTTGCTCGGTTGGTAGTAGCCGCGCCGTACGCCGATCGGCTCGAAGCCGTAGCCGGCGTAGAGCCGCTGCGCCGGCGCGTTGTCGGCGGCGACCTCCAGCAGCGTGCTGCGGGCGCCGCGCCGGGCCGCCTCGGCGAGCAGCGCCTCCAGCAGCAGCCGGCCGATCCCCCGGCGGTGGGCGTCCCGGCGGACCGCGACGTTCTGCACCCACGCCTCGTCGGGCGGGGACACGGCGAGCCCGGCGTAGCCGAGCACGGCGCCGTCGTCGTCGGTGGCGACCAGGTAGAAGTGCCCGTTGGCGAGTTCGTTCCAGAACATCGCCGCCGACCACTGCTCGGCACCGAACAGGTCCGCCTCGATGGGCAGCACCTCGTCGATGTGCCACCAGCGGAACCGGCCCAGCCTCATGGCAGGACCGGCTTGTGGCCGGTGGCCGCGACCGCGTCCGGGCGACGCAGGTAGAGCGGGGTGAGCGTCTCGCCGGGTGCGCCGGCACGGATCCGCGGCGCCGCGAGCCGGGCCAGCGCCAGCGGGTCCGGGTAGCGCGGCTCGTCGCGTACCGGCAGCCCCAGCACGTCCGCGTACCGGTGCGCGCCGTCGCCGACCGCGACGGCGACCGCCAGGTCGCGCGCCCGCTCCGCGACCACCGCCGGAGCGGCCACCTCCGGCCCGGCCAGACGCCGGCCGGCGTCGTCGTAGACGGCCCAGTAGATCTCCCGGCGCCGCGCGTCGCTCGCCGCGAGCACCGGCTCCCCGGCGGCCGCGGGGTGGCCGAGCCCGTCCAGCGAGCAGACGCCGTACGTGGGTACGCCGAGCACCTGACCCATGGTGGCGGCGGTGACCAACCCGACCCGCAGCCCGGTGAACGGACCCGGGCCGAGGCCGGCGACGATCGCGGCCAGGTCGGCGGGCCGCGCGTCGACGTCCGCCAGCACGGCGTCGACCTGCGGCGCGAGCAGCTCGCCGTGGGCGCGGGCGTCGACGGTGCACCGGGACGCCCGGAGCGCGACGCCGTCCGCCGAGACCTCGGCCAGGGCCGCGGTCACCGCGGGCGTCGAGGAGTCCACCACGAGTACGAGCACGGTAAGCCAGCCTAGCCGTCCGCCTCGCCCGCTCCGGGCACGCCCTCGCCGCTCGCCCGGTCAACGCTGGCGCCGGACGGGTCAGCCGGCTGAACGCTCCCAGTCGATGGTGGGCAGCCCCGCGTCGGCAAGCGCCTTGTTGGCGGCGCTGAACGGGCGGCTGCCGAGGAAGCCGCGCGGGTTCATCGGGCTCGGGTGCCCGGCCTCCAGCACCACGTGCTGCGGGTTGGTCACGAGCGCCGCCTTCTTGCGTGCGTAACCGCCCCAGAGCAGGAAGACCACGCGCTGGTCCAGCGCGTCGAGCGCCCGGATGGTGGCGTCGGTGAACTCCTCCCAGCCCTTGTTGGCGTGCGAGCCGGGGGTGGCCTGCCGGACCGTGAGGACGGAGTTGAGCAGCAGGACGCCCTGCGCGGCCCAGCCGTCGAGGTTGCCGCTGCGCGGCTTCGGCACGCCCAGGTCCTCGCCCAGCTCCTTGAAGACGTTGCGCAGCGACGGCGGCACCGCCACCCCCTCGCGCACGCTGAAGCTCAGCCCGTGCGCCTGGCCCGCCTTGTGGTACGGGTCCTGCCCGAGGATGAGCACCCGGGTGTCGGCCGGGCCGCACAGCCGGTAGGCGGAGAAGAGGTCCTCCAGCGGCGGGAAGACGGTGGCGGTCGCGTACTCCCGGGCGACGAACTCGCCCAGCGCCGCGGTGCGGACCGGGTCCAGGTGGGGGGTGAGCACGGCACGCCAGGCCTCCGGCAACAGCGCCGGCAGGTCCAGGGTGGGGGCGTCGGGCATCGGCAACCTCTCCTCGTCGGTCGCCATCTTCATACCAGCCGCAGCCGACACTTCCGGCCGGCGGCAGGGCCAGGGCACTGGCGGCAAAAGTTACCGGAGCGTAACCTACTGGCAAGTTACTTACGCCACACCGCCGCTGCTAGCTTGCATCCACCACCATCGATGCTCGCTAGGAGTGCCCGTGAGCAGTAGGAACACCCGTCCCCGCACGCCCTCCACCGCCCTCTCCCCCCGCCGCGCGAGAGGCGTCCGGATACTCGCCGTCGCCGCCGCGGCAGCCGTGTACCTGGCCGGATCCGGCACACCCGCCGCCGCCGACGGCACCACGCCGGTGGTCTCCCGCGGTGTTACCATCCCCGCCTTCTACCACCCGCCCACCGACCTGCCCGCCACCAACGGCACGCTGATCCGTACCGAGCCGCTGCCGCTCGGGCTCAGCATCCCCGGGCTCGACGGCCGCCCGATGCCCGGCACCGCCACCCGCCTGATGTACCGGTCCACCGACTCCAACGGCCGGGCCGTCGGCGTGACCGGCGCCTACATCGAACCGTGGGCGGCGTGGCGAGGCACCGGACCACGTCCGCTGGTCGCGGTCGCCTCCGGCACCATGGGGCAGGGCGACCAGTGCGCCCCCTCGTTCGCCCTGCAACATCCGCTCACCCTCACCGGCGACACCCTCTCCGTCGGCTACGAGGCGCTGGCGATCTACCGCCTCCTCGCCACCGGCGCCGCTGTCGTCGTCACCGACTACGTCGGGCTGGGCGCGACCGACCGGCTGCACACGTACGTCAACCGCCTCGACGAGGGGCGCGCCCTGCTCGACGCCGCCCGCGCCGCCCGCGCGGTGCCGGGCGCGTCGGTGACCGACCGGTCCCGCGTCGGGCTGTACGGCTACAGCCAGGGTGGCGGCGCCAGCGCCGCAGCAGCCGAACTCCAGCCCCCCTACGCGCCCGACGTGCCGCTGGCCGGCACCTACGTCGGCGCGCCACCGGCCGACCTGACCGCTGTCATCGGCGGCATCGACGGCAGCGCGCTGGCGGGAGCGCTGGGCTGGTCCCTCAACGGCTTCGCCCAGTCCGACCCCGCCGTACGGAACGTCATCGAGGCGAACGTCAACGACGCCGGCCGGGCGGCGCTCACCGACACCTCGACCATGTGCGTCGGTGACGCGATCCTCCGGTACGCGTTCACCAAGAGCAGCAGGTGGATCACCGGCGGCCGGTCCCTCACCGCTGTCACCGCCGCCTCGCCCGAGGCGACCGCCGTCCTCGACCGGCAGCGCATCGGCACGCTCAAGCCCGCCGGCCCGGTACGCGTGGCGACCGGCGTCCAGGACGACATCGTGCCCCACCGGCAGGCCCGCCAACTGGCTGTCGACTGGTGCCGCAAGGGCGCCGACGTGACCTACCAGGCCGTCAGCCTGCCCAACCTCGGGGACAAGCTCCTCACCAACCACCTCGCGCCGCTCATCACCGACCAGGGCGACGCGGTGGCCTGGCTGACCGACCGGCTCGCCGGGCGCACCGCCTACTCCAACTGCTGGACGATGCCCCTTCAGCCCTAGGACAGTTCGGCGACCCGGGCGGCCCAGTCGCCCCCGACCGGCTCCAGTGCGACCGCCCGGGTGTCGTCGTCGCGGCGGTCGATGCGTACCCGCAGGTGCGCGTCGACCAGCTGTTCGACCATCCCCTCGCCCCACTCCACCACAGTGACCGCCTCGTCCACCGAGGCGTCCAGGTCGAGGTCGTCGATCTCGGCGCGCGGGTCGGCGGCCTCACCCAGGCGGTACGCGTCGGCGTGCACGAGCGCCACCCGGCCGCCCCGCTCCGGGTCCGGCCGGTGCACCCGCGCGATGACGAAGGTGGGCGAGGTGATGGCTCCGCGTACGCCGAGGCCGGCGCCGATGCCCTGGGTCAGCGCCGTCTTGCCGGCCCCGAGCGGGCCGCTGAGCAACAGCAGGTCACCGGCGCGCAGCACACCGGCCAGCCGCCGCCCGAACTCGTGGGTGTCGTCGACCGTCTTCAGCTCCACGACCACTGTCATAGCGAATCCAGGAACCTCTCCAGCGCCGCGTTCACCTCGTCGGCGTGCTCCAGCATCACCACGTGCCCGCTGTCGTGGATCTTCACGAACTCGGCGTGCGGCAGCCGCCGGACGATCTCCTCGGAGTGCGTCACCGGCGTGATCATGTCCTTGTCCCCCACGATCACCAGCACCGGCGTGCCGGCCAGCGCAGCCAGCGCCGGGAACCGGGAGTGGGTGGCGATCGTGCGCAGGTAGCGGGTGACCGTGTCGGCCGAGGTGCGCGAGTTCATCGTCTCGACGTACGACACCAGGGCCGGGCTCGGCTTCGAGGTGCCGAAGCCGTACTTGCGGGTGAGCAGCCAGGCCACGTTCGCTGTCGACCGGCGGGCCCGGTCGATCACCGTGCCGCCGTACCGGGTGGCGTTGCTCATCATGTAGAGCACCGGCGAGCCGACGCGGCCGAGCAGCGCGGGCGCCACCAGTTTGGTCTCCGCCGCCAGGCCGCCCGAGGTGGCCATCAGCACGGTGCCGACCACCCGGTCACCGAACATCTCCGGGTACAGCTCGGCCAGCGCCATGATCGTCATGCCGCCCATGGAGTGCCCGACGAGCACCAGCGGGCCGTCCGCGGCCACCTCGTCGAGCACCCGGCGCAGCGTGTGGCCCAGCGCGGTCAGGTCGTACTCGCCGCTCTCCAGCCGGCCGGAGCGGCCGTGCCCCGGCTGGTCGTACGCGACCACCCGGTAGTCGCCGCGCTCGGCCAGCCGCTTGCGCTGGAAGTGGAACGTGCCCATGTCCAGGCAGAACCCGTGCACCAGCACCACGGTCGGGTGGCCGGCGACCGGGCGGGCCGGCTCGACCACCTCGACATGGATGTCGGTGCCGTCCGGCATCTCCAGCCGGTACGCCTCGTCGTAGCGCTGCTCGCCGAAGACCTCGTCGGCGTACCGGTCGGCCGGGTCGTTCTTGAGCCGGCGGACCAGCACCCGCTCGCTGACCACGCCCGCCGCCAGCCCGGCGGCGGCCACGCCCACAGCGGCACCGACCAGCCCGGCCACCTTGCCGGCGGCGGTACGCGGTCGCGGCAACCGGACACTCATGCGCGCTCGCCGTCGTAGACGCGGGGCACGCGCACGCCACCGAAACGGGTCACGATCTCGTAGTTGATGGTGCCGACGGCCTCGGCCCAGTCGTCGGCGGTGGGCTCGCCGTCCGCCCCGCTGCCGAACAGCGTCGCCACGTCGCCGTCGGCCACCTCGTCGTCGCCGCAGTCGACCACGAACTGGTCCATGCAGACCCGCCCGGAGACGGTCCGGCGCTTGCCGGCGAGCTGCACCGGTCCGGTGTTGGAGGCGTGGCGGGGCACCCCGTCGGCGTAGCCGAGCGGCACCACCGCCAGGTTCGCCTCCTGCTCGGTGAGGTAGGTGTGGCCGTAGGAGACGCCGGTGCCGGCCGCGACGCGCTTGGTGAGCATCACCCGGGCACGGGCGGTCATGGCGGGACGCAGGCCGAACTGCTCCCCCGCGACCGGCGACAGGCCGTAGACGGCGATGCCGGGACGGACCAGGTCGAAGTGGGTGTCCCGCCGGGTCAGCGTGGCGGCCGAGTTGGCCAGGTGCCGGTAGCGCGGGCGCAGGCCGGCCCGCGTCACCATCTCCAGCCCTTCCTGGAACACGGCGAGCTGGCGGTCGGTGGTGGGGTGGCCGGGCGAGTCCGCGTACACGAAGTGGCTCCACACACCGACCACCTCGACCAGGCCGTCGGCCTGGGCCTTCCCGGCGGCCTCCAGCAGCGCCGGCCAGTCGGCGACGGTCGCGCCGCCCCGGGCCAGCCCGGTGTCGATCTTCAGGTGCAGCCGGGCCGGGCGGTCCGCCCGCCGGCTCGCCTGGATCATCTCGTCGAGCTGGGTGAGGCTGGCGCAGCCGAGGTCGACGCCGACCGTGATCCCGTCGTGCAGGGGCACCCCGGGGCTGAGCAACCAGGCCAGCACCGGCGCGGTGATGCCCTCCTCACGCAGCCGCAGCGCCTCGTCCAGCGTGCAGACGCCGAGCTGGTCCGCCCCGGCGTCGAGCGCCGCGCGGGCGGCCGGCACCATGCCGTGGCCGTATCCGTCGCCCTTGACCACCGCCATCAGTTCGGCGCTGGTGCCGGCCTTGAGCCGGGTCACGTTCTCCCGGATCGCGTCCAGGTCGACGCGCACCTCCGACTGCCACATGTCCTCAGCCTACTTCCGTCAGTGATCATCAGAGCCGTGAGCCGTGCGGGCGGTGCCCGTCACCACCGGTCGTCGCCGCCCGGATCAGCCCAGCCGGGCCAATACCGGACGCAACGCGACGGCCACGTCGGGCGCGGTCACCGGACCGCCGCGCGCCGCCTCCCGGCCGGCCAGCCCGTGCAGGTACGCCGCCGCGGCGGCCGCCCGTTCCGGGGCCAGCCCGGCGGCGAGCAGCGAACCGAGCAACCCGGCCAGCACGTCGCCGGTGCCGCCGGTGGCGAGCACCGGGGTGCCGGTCGGGTTCACGTACGCGCGCCCGTCGGGCGTGCCGATGACCGTGCGGTCGCCCTTGAGCAGCACCACCGCGTTCATCCAGGCGGCCAGCCGCAGCGCGGCGGCGACCCGGTCCTCCCCCGGCATCTCGCCGCAGAGCCGGGCGTACTCCCGGTCGTGCGGCGTCACCACGATCGGCGCGTCCCGGCCGCGCAGCCGGTCGGCCAGCTTGCCGTCGACGAGCAGCGTCAGCGCGTCCGCGTCGAGCACCACCGGCACCGGCGCGGCGAGCACCGCGCGCAGCTCGGCGGCGGAGTCCTCACCGGTGCCCAGCCCGGAGCCGCAGACCCACGCCTGCACCCGGCCGGCGTCGGCGACCCGGCCGGTGGCGATCACCGACGGGTGCTGGTGCAGCACCTCGCCCTTGGCGCTCCCGGCGTAGCGGACCAGGCCGGTGGGACCGGCGAGCGCCCCGGCGACCGAGAGCACCGCGGCGCCCGGGTAGGTGGCCGAGCCGGTGGCCACACCGACCACGCCCCGGGAGTACTTCTCCGACGACGCGCCCAGCGCCGGCCACCAGTCGACCACGTCCGCCTGCTCGATCACCTGGAGCGCCGGCGTGCCGCGCAGCCACGGCGTAAGCCCGATGTCGACCAGCTCGACCTCGCCGGCCAGCTCGGCGGCCGGGCCGACGACCAGTGCCGGCTTGAGCGCGCCGAAGGCCACAGTCACGTCGGCGCGGACCGCCCGGGGCCGCCCGGCGTCGGTGAGCGGGACGTGGCCGGTGTCGACAGCGACGCCGCTCGGCACGTCCACCGCGACCACCGTGGCGGGCGTGCCGTCGCGCCCGTGCTGCCCGGTCAGGCTCGCGGCCAGTTGCTCGGCCGTCTCGCGCAACCCACCGGTGCCGCCGATGCCCACGATGCCGTCGAGCACCAGGTCGACCACCGCGGGCGGCCGGTCGGCCACGCGCCCGCCGGTGGCGCGCAGGGCGGCCAGGCCCTCGGCGTGCGCCCGGCCGGGCGTGAGGAGCAGCGCGGTCACCGCAGCGCCCCGGCGGGCCAGGTGCGCGCCCGCGAGGAGGGCGTCGCCGCCGTTGTCGCCGGACCCGACGAGCAGCAGCACCCGGGCGCCGTAGACACCGCCCCGGTCGGCCAGCAGCAACGCGCAGCGGCGGGCCAGCCCGGCCGCGGCCCGCTGCATGAGCGCGCCGGCCGGAAGGGTGGCCATCAGGCCCGCCTCCGCCGCGCGAACGTCCGCGACCCGCCACACCTGTCTCATGCCACCCCGCCCCGCTCGTCGCGCCGGCTCAGCTTCCGCCCGCAACTCCCCCGATCACTGCGTCACCCTACCGGCGGTACGCGCCGGAGACCGGCTGGCGAACCGGCCCTGTGGATAACCCGGAGCGTTGTCCACAGGGGTCGGCGGCCACCGTCTGGTGCCGCCTAGCGTCCCGGTGTCCGGAGCCGGCCGTGGCGCGGACGAGGGAGGTCACGTGGTGGAGAGACCGTTCGACGTCGACCCGGAGCTGCTGCGCACGGTGGCGCGCGAGCTGGCCGACGACGCGTACCGGCTGGCCCGCGGGCCGGGCGCGGCACCGGAGTCGTTGCTGGTGGCGCCGCCGGACGGCTGGCGGTCCGCTGCCGCGCTGGCCGAGCTGGAGGCGGCGGTGCGGCGCTGGTCCGGCGCGCTCGGCGCCCGGGTGGCCGACACCGCTCAGGCGTTGCGCAGCGGGGCGGAGGGCTACGAGGCGGTCGACGAACGCGCCGCCCGCCGCCTCACCGGGGTGCTCCGGTGAAGCGCGGTCCCGCCGACGCGGCAAACGCTCCGGTCGGCTACGCGCAGCTCTGGCGGGCCGACCCGGGTGCCTGGTCCGCCGCCGGGACGGCGTGGCGGAACCTCGCCGGGCCGGTACGGCAGCGCGCCGACGCGCTGACCGCCCGGATCGGCGCGCTCCGCCCCGGGTGGTCGGGCGTGGCCTCGGCGGCGGCGCAGCGGCGGATCGGCGAACTGCGCACCGGCCTCACCGACGTGCTTCCCGCCCTGGTCGAGGTCGACCAGGTGCTCGCCGAGTTCGGTGCCCGGCTGAACGCGGCGAAGGCGCGGCTCGGTGCCGAGGTGGCCCGCGCCGAGTCCGGCGGCCTGCTCGTCGACCGCACCGGCGCGGTCCGGCCCGGCCCGGCCCGGGTGGCGCAGGCCGGGCCGGCCGTGGTCCACGCGCGAGCCGGGATCCGGGGCGCGCTGACGCTCGCCGGCGCCGCCGACCGGGAGACGGCCGGCCGGCTGGCGGAACTGACCACCGCCGCGGTACGCGGCTGGGTCAGCGTCCCGCCCGCGTGGCGGCCCGGACCCGGTGCCGGGCCGGCCGAGGTGAGCCGCTGGTGGGCCGGTCTGAGCGCGGCCGAGCGGCGCTGGCTGGTGGGGCGGGAACCGGGCCGGATCGGGCGTCTCGACGGGCTTCCGGCCGCCACCCGGGACCAGGCGAACCGGCTGCTGCTCGGCGATCGGCGGGAGCATTTGCTCGTGCGGCGGCTCGCGCTGCTGCACCCGCTTCCGGCCGGGCCGCTGGAGGCGTCCCGGCGGGTCCGGCTCGCCGCTGTCGAGGCGGCGCTGCGCGGGCTGGACGGGCTCACCGAGCGGCTGGCCGCGGGCGGGGCACCGCGGGCGTACCTGCTGGGGCTTGATCCGGCCGGCGACGGCCGCGCGGTGGTGGCGCTCGGCAACCCGGACCGCGCCGCCTCGGTGCTCACCTACGTCCCGGGCATGACCTCGGATCTCGCCGACGCGCCGGCCGAACTGGGCCGGGCGGCCCGGGTGTTGCAGCGCTGCGCGGCGCTCGGACCGGGCGAGGAGGCGGCGGCGGTGCTCTGGCTGGACTACGACGCGCCCGACTTCCTCACCGAGGCGGCGGGCACCCGGCAGGCCGAGGACGCCGGCCCGGCGCTGCACCGGTTCCAGGAAGGGCTGCGGGCCGCGCACGAGGGCCCGCCGGCCCGGCAGACGGTGCTCGGGCACAGCTACGGCTCGCTCGTGGTCGGCGCCGCCGCCCGCGACCACGGGTTGGGCGCCGACGCGCTGGTGTTCGTCGGTTCGCCCGGCGTCGGCGTCGATCACGCCACCGACCTGCGGATGCCCGCCGGCCAGGTCTGGTCGTCGACCGCGCCGGACGACGTGATCCGGCTGGCCCGCCCGCCGGACGAGCTGGCCCGCCGCGCGCTGCTGGCCGGTACGCCGCTCGGTCCGGCGCTCGCCGTGCTCGACGGGCACGGCGAGCGGCTCTGGTTCGGCGCCGACCCGAGCGCGCCGGGCTTCGGCGGCCGGCGCTTTCCGAGCGCTCCGCACGGCCACACCGGCTACTGGGATCCGGACAACCCGGCGCTGGACGGCATGGCCCGGATCGTGCTGGGCCGGTGATCCGGCGGCGCGCTTCCGGCGACCGCCGAGGCGACTCGGCGACCGCCCGAGGCGACCCGGCGACCGCCCGCGAGGCGGGCCGGAGACGGCGCGGTCCCCCCGCCCGGTGGACGGGCGGAGGGACAGTGGACGAGGCCGCTACTCGACAGTGACCGACTTGGCCAGGTTCCGGGGCTGGTCGACGTCGTGCCCGCGGGCGGCGGCGATCTCGGCGGCCAGCACCTGCAACGGCACGGTGGTCACCAGCGGCGCCAGCAGCGTCGGCGTGCGCGGGACGTAGATCAGGTGGTCGGCGTAGCGGACCACCGCCTGGTCGCCCTCCTCGGCGATCACGATGGTGCGGGCGCCGCGGGCGCGTACCTCCTGGATGTTGGAGACGACCTTGTCGTGCAGCATGCCCCGGCCGACCGGCGACGGCACGATGCAGATGACCGGCGTGCCCTTGTCGATCAGCGAGATCGGGCCGTGCTTCAGCTCGCCCGCGGCGAAGCCCTCGGCGTGCATGTACGCCAGCTCCTTGAGCTTCAGCGCGCCTTCGAGCGCCACCGGGTAGCCCACGTGCCGGCCGATGAACAGCACTGTCGGCTCGGACTTCAGCTCACGCCCCAGCTCGCGGACCGGCTCGATCCGGTCCAGCAGCTCGCGCAGCTTGGCGGGCATCTCCTGGAGCTGGGCCACCACGGCGCCCACCTCGTCGGCGAACTTGATGCCGCGCACCTGGGCCAGGTGCAGACCGATCAGGTAGCACGCCACAACCTGGGTGAGGAACGCCTTGGTGGAGGCGACGGCGATCTCCGGGCCGCCGTGGGTGTAGAGCACGGCATCGGACTCGCGCGGGATGGTGGAGCCGTTGGTGTTGCAGATCGCCAGCACGCGGGCCTTCTGGTCCTTGGCGTGGCGCAGCGCCATCAGCGTGTCCATCGTCTCGCCGGACTGCGAGATCACCACGATCAGCGTGGACCGGTCCAGCACCGGGTCGCGGTAGCGGAACTCGCTCGCCAGCTCCACCTCGCAGGGGATGCGGGTCCAGTGCTCGATCGCGTACTTGGCGACCAGGCCGGCGTGGTACGAGGTGCCGCAGGCGACGATGAAGATCTTGTCGACGTCGCGCAGGTCCTGCTCGCTGAGGCGGACCTCGTCGAGGGCGATCTCGCCGCTCTCGGTGAGCCGGCCGAGCAGCGTGTCGGCGATGGCCTGCGGCTGCTCCTCGATCTCCTTGAGCATGAACCAGTCGTAGCCACCCTTCTCGGCGGCCGACGAGTCCCAGTCGATGTGGAAGTCCTTGCCGCTGGCCGGCTGACCGTCGAAGTCGGTGATGTCGATGGTGTCCGGGGTGATCAGCACGATCTGGTCCTGCCCCAGCTCGACCGCGTCCCGGGTGTGCTCGATGAACGCGGCGACGTCGCTGGCCAGGTAGTTCTCGCCGTCGCCCCGGCCGACCACCAGCGGCGAGTTGCGCCGGGCGCCGACCACCGCGCCGGGGATGCCGGCGTCGACGGCGAGCAGCGTGAACGCGCCCTCCAGGCGCGCGCAGACCACGCGCATGGCGGCGGCCAGGAGCTGTGGGCTGTCGGTCTCACCGGCCGCGCGCAGGTCGGCCAGCGCGCGGGCGATCAGGTGCGCGGCGCACTCGGTGTCGGTGTCGCTGGCGAACTCGACGCCCTCGTCCTCCAGCTCGGTGCGGAGCTTCGCGAAGTTCTCGATGATGCCGTTGTGGATCACCGCGACGCGGCCGTCCGGGGAGAGGTGCGGGTGGGCGTTGCGGTCGGTCGGGCCGCCGTGCGTGGCCCACCGGGTGTGGCCGATGCCGGTGGTGCCGTCACCGATGCCGATCGGGCTGGCGGCGCAGTCCTCGGGGTTGTCCGCCGCCCGCTCGGAGAGGACCTTCTCCAGGTTCGCGAGCTTGCCGGCTTTCTTCTCGGTCAGCAGCTCGTCCTCGCAGACCACGGCGACACCGGCCGAGTCGTAGCCGCGGTATTCGAGACGCCGCAGTCCGTCAAGCACGATGCCGAGCGCCGGGCGCGCACCGGCGTAACCCACGATTCCACACATGGTCCGCAGCCTAACTGAGTTTCGCTCATCGCGCGTGCTCGGAAAGCCGGTTAACGATCACTGAATTTGAGCGAACCGAACGCCAGGGTTGCCATTACCGGACAAAGCACCATCCAGGCCGTTCCACCCGTCCGGGCCGAATACGGGACGCGGCGCGCGGACCGCCGGCCGGGACCGCACGGCTGGCCGCCACCACCTAGATTGAGGCCGGGCACCGTCCCCCGGGCCCACCGTTCCGCGGTCGTCCGCGCCGTACCCCTGTGAGCTGAGCCGATGTCCGAGACGACGCCCGCCCCCGAACCGGCCTCCGGACCAAGCGACCCGACCGCCGCACCGGCCACGCCGCCGCCCTCCACCTGGACGCCGCCGGACCCGTTGGCCGCACCGCAGCCGTGGACGCCACCCGCGCCCTGGTCGCCACCCCCGGCTCCGAGCCCCTGGGCCGCACCCGGTCCGGAGAGCGCGTCCGGAACCGCCCCGGCCACGTCCCCGAGCGGCACGGGCCGGCCGGTGGGCGAACCGGGGTGGGCGGCTCCGGCCGACCCGGCCGCCACACCGCGCCCGCCGGTCCCACCGGCTCCGGGCGACCCGCAGGTCCCCGGCACGCCCGGGTGGTCGTCCCAGCCCGGCGTCGCCGACTTCCCGGCACAGCCGGCCTGGACACCGGGCGCCTACCCGCCCGGGCCCTACCAACCCGGCGCCTATCCGCCCGGTCCCTACCCGCCGCCGTACGCGTATCCGGGCATGCCGCCGCGCCGCAGCGGCGGCGGCTGGGCGATCGGCCTGGTGATCGGCATCGTCACCGTCCTCGCGCTCATCGTCTGCGGCTGCCTCGGGCTGTCCTTCCTCGGCCGGTCCATGACCGAGGGAACAGCCTCCGGCGAGCGGTACGACGAGCCGATCTACGGCGAGCCCGACGGGTGGGCCGACGAGCCCAGCCGTCCCCCGGCCAGACCGGCCACCACCCCGTCCGGCGGGCCCGGCAAGTTCACCGTCCTGTACGAGGTCACCGCCTCCGACGGCGAGGCGGAGGTGCAGTTCTACGACGCGGACGCGAACTTCCACCAGCCCGGCGCCGTGGACACGCCCTGGCGGCTGCGCTTCACCGCGAACGACCGCGAGCGGGTGCAGATCATCGCCACCCCCGTCGAGTCCGGCGAGGTGACCTGCCGGATCACCGTCAACGGCAAGGTCGTGTCCAAGGACTCGGGCGAGTACGGCGCGACCTGCTTCGGCTGGTGAGCAGTCGGCGGCGGGCCGTAGGCTGGCCGCCGTGACGACGACCGATCCCCTGGTGGCCCGGATGCGGCCGTTCGGCACCACCGTCTTCGCCGAGATGTCCGCGCTGGCCGTGCGCACCGGCGCGGTCAACCTCGGGCAGGGCTTCCCGGACACCGACGGCCCGCCGGAGATGCTCGCCGCCGCCGCCGAGGCGCTGCGTACCGGCCACAACCAGTACCCGCCCGGCCCGGGCATCCCCGCGCTGCGCGCCGCCGTCGCCGAGCACCAGCACCGGTTCTGGGGCCTGGAGTACGACCCGGACGGCGAGGTCGTGGTGACGGCCGGTGCCACCGAGGCGGTCGCGGCGAGCATCCTCGCGCTCTGCGAGCCAGGTGACGAGGTGATCTGCTTCGAGCCGTACTACGACTCGTACGCCGCCTCGATCGCGCTGGCCGGGGCGGTCCGCCGCCCGGTGACGCTGCGGCCCGGCCCCGACGGCCGGTACGCGTTCGACCCGGCCGAGCTGCGCGCCGCGTTCGGGCCGCGTACCCGGATGGTGCTGCTGAACTCGCCGCACAACCCGACCGGCAAGGTCTTCACCGCCGACGAGCTGGCAGTGGTCGCCGGGCTGTGCCGGGAACACGACGTGTACGCGGTCACCGACGAGGTCTACGAGCACCTGGTGTTCACCGACGCCGCCGCGCCGCACGTGCCGCTGGCCACGCTGCCCGGGATGCGGGAGCGGACGCTGCGCATCTCGTCGGCCGGGAAGACGTTCTCCTGCACCGGCTGGAAGGTGGGCTGGGTGAGCGGGCCGGCGCCGCTGGTGGCGGCGGTGCTGCGGGTGAAGCAGTTCCTGACGTTCGTCAACGCGGGGCCGCTGCAACCGGCGGTGGCGGTGGCGCTCGGGCTGCCGGACGCGTACTTCGCCGGGTTCCGGGACGACATGCAACGGCGGCGGGACCAACTCGCCGCCGGGCTGGCCGACGCCGGGTTCGGCGTGCTCGCGCCGGAGGGCACCTACTTCGTCACCGCCGACGTCACGCCGCTCGGCGGCCGGGACGGGGTGGAGTTCTGCCGGGCGCTGCCCGAGCGCTGCGGCGTGGTGGCGGTGCCGACGCAGGTGTTCTACGACGACGTGGAGGCCGGTCGCCGGCTGGTCCGGTTCGCGTTCTGCAAGCGCCAGAAGGTGCTGGCCGAGGCGGTCACCCGGCTGCGTCGCCTGCGCGCGAACTGAACCGCCCGCCGAGAAAGACCCCGGCGGGCGGCGTGGCTCAGGCGACTCCGGTGTGGCGTCAGGCGACCGGGCTTGCGGTGCGGACCTGCTCGGCGATGCGCTCGGCGACCTCGCGCGCGGTGGTCTCGGTGGCCGCCTCGACCATGACCCGCACCAGCGGCTCGGTGCCGGAGGGGCGCAGCAGCACCCGGCCGGTCTCGCCCAGCTCCGCTTCCGCGCGCTCGACCTCGGCCCGGACGGCGGGTGCGGCGGCGCCGACGGTACGGTCCCCGACCGGCACGTTGATCAGCACCTGGGGCAGCTTGGTGACCACGGCGGCCAGCTCGGCCAGCGAGGTGCCGGTGGCGGCCATCCGCGCCATCAGGTGCAGGCCGGTCAGCACGCCGTCGCCGGTGGTGGCGTACGCGGGCAGCACGATGTGCCCGCTCTGCTCGCCGCCGAGCGCCAGGCCGGAGGCGCGCAGCTCCTCCAGCACGTACCGGTCGCCGACCTTGGTCTCGACCAGCCGGATGCCGTGCTCGGACATGGCCAGCCGGAGACCGAGGTTGCTCATCACGGTGGCGACCAGGGTGTCCTGGGTCAGCTCGCCGGCGTCCCGCATGGCCAGCGCGAGGATCGCCATGACCTGGTCGCCGTCGACCTCGTCGCCGTCGGCGGTGACCGCGACGCAGCGGTCGGCGTCGCCGTCGTGGGCGATGCCGAGGTGGGCGCCGTGCTCGACCACTGCGGCGCGCAGCGCGTCGATGTGGTTGGAGCCGCACTCGTCGTTGATGTTGAGCCCGTCCGGCTCGGCGTGGATGGCGATCACCTCGGCGCCGGCCTCCCGGTAGGCGACCGGTGCGACGTCGGCCGCCGCGCCGTTGGCGCAGTCGACGACGACCTTGATCCCGTCGAGGCGGTGCGGCACGGTGCCGACCAGGTGCTGCACGTAGTGGTCGGCGCCGTCGAGCAGGTCGTTGACGCGGCCCACGCCGGCGCCGACCGGGCGCTTCCAGGCGGTGGTGGCGTTCGCCTTCACCGCCTCCTCGATCCGCATCTCGATCTCGTCGGGCAGCTTGTGCCCGCCGGCGGCGAAGAGCTTGATGCCGTTGTCCGGCATCGGGTTGTGCGAGGCGGAGAGCATCACGCCCAGGTCGGCCTTGATCTCGGCGGTGAGGAACGCCACCGCCGGGGTGGGCAGCACGCCCACCCGGACCACGTTGGCGCCGGCGCTGGTGAGCCCGGCGACCACCGCCGCCTCCAGCATCTCGCCGCTGGCCCGGGTGTCCCGGCCGACCACCGCGAGCGGCGGATGGCTCTTGTCGGTCTCGGCCAGCGTGTGGGCCGCGGCCACCGCGACCGCCAGCGCCAACTCCGGGGTGAGATCCGCGTTCGCCCGCCCGCGTACGCCGTCCGTGCCGAACAACCGGCCCATACCCGCCAACCTCCGTGGAACTGCCGATGAGAGGAGAAACGCGGAACGGCCGGCCCGCCTCCCGGGAAGGGGAGGCGAACCGGCCGTCCGTCAGAAGTACAAGACGCTTGTGATGATCAGCGCTTCGAGTACTGGGGAGCCTTACGGGCCTTCTTGAGGCCGTACTTCTTGCTCTCCTTGACCCGGGCGTCACGGGTCAGGAAGCCGGCCTTCTTCAGGGCCGGGCGGTCGTCGGGCTCGCTGACGATCAGCGCCCGGGCGATGGCGAGCCGCAGCGCGCCGGCCTGGCCGGTGGTGCCGCCGCCACGCAGGTTGGCGATCACGTCGAACGCCTCGGGCTTCTCGGCGGTGACCAGCGGGTCCTTGATGAGCTGCTGGTGCACCTTGCTCGGGAAGTAGGCCTCGAGGTCGCGGCCGTTGCAGGTGATCTTGCCGGTGCCCGGCACGATCCGGACCCGGACGATGGCTTCCTTGCGCCGACCCACGGTCTGGATCGGGCGGTCACCACGGGGCGCGCGCGCGACGGGCGCCGGCGCCTCGGTGGCCTCGGGGGCGACCTCGGTGGCGGTGATGTCGGTCATGCTGCTTCCTTCGCCCGCGCTCACTGCGCGATCTGCTTGATCTCGAACGGCACCGGCTGCTGCGCGGTGTGCGGGTGCTCGGCACCGGCGTAGACCTTCAGCTTCTTGAGGAGCTGACGGCCCAGCTTGTTGTGCGGGAGCATGCCCTTCACGGCCAGCTCGATGGCCCGCTCGGGCCGCTTGGTCAGCAGCTCGTCGTAGCCGACCCGCTTCAGACCACCCGGGTAACCGGAGTGGCGGTAAGCGACCTTGGTCTGACGCTTGTTGCCGGTCAGCGCGACCTTGCCCGCGTTCACGATGACGACGAAGTCGCCCGTGTCGACGTGCGGCGCGAAAGTCGGCTTGTGCTTGCCACGCAGGAGCGTGGCGGCGTGGGTCGCCAGGCGGCCCAGCACGACATCAGAGGCGTCGATGACGTGCCACTGACGCTCGATCTCACCCGGCTTCGGGCTGTACGTACGCACAGGTCTACCTTGTCTCGTCGTCGGTCTGGGGTCGCGCGCCGAGGTGACCAGGAGTACCCAGCCGGACCAGCGCGCACGAACGACCAAGCGTACCTGATGCGGCACGCCTAAGAATGTCGTACAACAGCAGGCAACGATACCCGGCCGCCCGGCGGCAGGTCAAAACGGGGTCGCGCCGCGCGTGGCCTGCGGGTTCGCCATGGTGCAGGTCACACGCCGACCAGCCTACGCGGCCCGGGACGCAGGTAGACCACCCAGGTCACCAGGAAGCAGAGCGCGTACCAGCCGATGAAGGCCAGGTAGGCGGCGTCGGCGGTGCCGGAGGTCAGGAACGACTGCCGGAACGCCACGTTCACCAGTACCCCGCCCGAGGCCCCGACCGCGCCGGCGATCCCGATCACCGCCCCGGACAGGCGCCGGGCCCGCCGCTGCGCCGCCTCCGGGTCGCCGGTCAGCTCGCTCTCCGCGACGGCCCGGGCCCGGAAGATCGCCGGGATCATCTTGTACGTCGAGCCGTTGCCGATGCCGGAGAAGACGAACAGCGCCAGGAACCCGGCCAGGTAGAGCGGGAACGACCGCTCCCGGGCCGCGTACAGCACCAGCCCGGCGCCGGCGGCCATCGCCACGAAGTTCCAGAACGTGACGCGCGCCCCGCCCAGCCGGTCGGCGAGCTGGCCGCCCACCGGCCGGATCAGCGAGCCGATCAGCGGGCCGAGGAAGGTCAGCCAGGCCGCGTCGACCGGCGTCGGGAACCGGTCGTGGAACTGGAGCTGGAGCACCTGGCCGAAGGCGAACCCGAAGCCGATGAACGAGCCGAACGTGCCCACGTAGAGCACCGACATCACCCAGGTGTGCGGGTCGCGGGCCGCCGCGCGCAGCGCGCCCGGCTCGTTACGCGCCCCCGGCACGTTGTCCAGCCACCGGGCCGCCGCGAGCGCGGCCAGCACGATCAGCGGCAGGTAGACCGCCGGCACGAGCCGGGGGTACGCGGCACCGGCGGTCGCCAGCACCGCCAGCCCCACCAGTTGCACAGCCGGTACGCCCAGGTTGCCCCCGCCGGCGTTGAGCCCCAGCGCCCGGCCCTTGAGCCGCTCCGGGAAGAACAGGTTGATGTTCGCCATCGACGAGGCGAAGTTGCCGCCGCCGACGCCGGACAGGCAGGCCAGCACCATCAGCGTGGCGTACGACACCCCGGGTTCGATCAGCACGGCCATCGGCACCGCCGGCACGAGCAGCAGCAGGGCACTCACGATGGTCCAGTTCCGGCCGCCGAAGCGGGCCACCGCCAGCGTGTACGGCAGCCGCAGCACCGCCCCCAGCGCGGCCGGTACGGCGGTGAGCAGGAACTTGCCGGCCGGGTCGATGCCGTACTCGGGGCCCAGGAACAGCACCGTCACCGACCAGAGGCTCCACACGGAGAAGCCCACGTGCTCGGCGAAGATCGAGACGTACAGGTTGCGCCGGGCGATCCGGGCGCCCCCGGCGGCCCAGAACGCCGGATCCTCCGGCCGCCATTCGGTGAGCCGGCCGGCCGTGGTGGCGGGCGGCGGGGTCGGTGCGGAAACGAGCGTGCTCACGGGCCACTCCTCCTCGTCGATGACGAGGCGACGCTCTCAGCCGGTGGTTTCCCCGGCGTGCCCCGCGCGCGTCGGCGCGGCAACGGAGATCGCACGTCCGCCGGACGGCGCCGGTGAGGCGGTCACAGCTCCTGGAGGATCCGCAGCGCCCGCCCGACCCGCTGCATGGTCTCGGTGTCCGCCACGTCCACGCACTCGGCGAACCACTTCTTCATCGGTGAGGAGATCCGGTCGGGCATCACCACGTACGCGCCCATCCGGACGGCGAGCGGCGAGTCGCGCAGCAGCGACTCCTCGACCACCTCGGCCACGATCACGATCGGCACCGCCGTGGCGTTGTAGACGTCGGAGCTGATCACCAGGCCGAGCCGTTCCCGGGCGCCGGAGATGCGCCAGACCTCGCCCCTACGCAGCACGCGGACGCCCGCCGAACAGGGCGTCGTCGACGAGCGCGGATTCCTCGGCGTCGGCCAGGGCGGCGGCCTCCAGGTCCAGACCGGCCCGGCCGACCGCGTCGGCGTGCGCGGTGAAGACCTCGCGCAGCGCCTTCTCCCGGGCGGCCTGGTCCATCCAGGCGGAGAGGGAGAGCCCTTCCCGCTTGGCGAACCGGCGCGCCTCCTCGATCGTCTCGTCGGAGAACGACAGCGTCACCTTGGCGGTCATGCCGGGAAGACTACCCATCGGTATGACCACCAGTCATCTTCGTTCCCGCCGACCGGGGATTAGGACACCACCAGGTGAAACAACCGAAGGCAGTTGCGGATATTGCACTTGGACGCGACGATGGACAGGTCCGAACGGTCAGGACGACGCAGGCCGCATCTGCCACAGGGAGCCGTCATGAGCCTCAGCACCGGCATGGCCACCTCGGTAATGCCCACCGAGGGAGCGGAGCGTCAGAAGGCGGCCGCCATGGAGGAGTTCCTCGTGCGGCATCCCCTCGACGCGGGCCAGGGCGTGGCCCGCCTCGTCTCGGCGGACGGCGAAGAGGTCGAGGTGCCGGCCCGGATGTTCGACGTTCTCCATCAGATCTCGGCGATGCTGGCCCGCGGCGACGGCGTCGCGATCAGCGCCATCTCCCGCGAACTGACGACGACCGAGGCGGCGAAGCTGCTCGGCATGTCCCGCCCCACACTCGTCCGCCTTCTGGAGAACGATTCGATCCCCTCCCACCGGGTCGGCAGCCACCGGCGCCTCTTCCTCCGCGACGTCCTCGCATTCCGGCAACGGCAGATGGAAGAGCGTCGGAAGTCGTACGAGGCCCTGATGTGGGAGTCCGACGCGCTGGGTTTCACCGACGACGTGTAGTTCCGGGTCGGACCAGGAGGCGCTGGGTAGGGTGTCCACTGTGATCCCCGGCGCCCCACTGGTGTTCCTGGACGCGAACGTTCTCTATTCCAGGACCCTTCGCGACTGGATCAGTCTTCTCGCGCTCGAAGGCGACTGCGCCGTCTTCGATCTTCGCTACAGCGAGGACGTCCTGGCGGAGTGGATGTATCGCCTGCGCCGCAAGCGGCCCGAGCATTCCGAGCAGGCGATCGGCGGACAGCGACGCCGTTTCGTCCAGGCGTTCCCGTACGGCCTTGTCACCGGCTATTCACCGAACGACGTCCCGTGCCCGCCGGACCCGGACGACCGGCACGTCCTGGCCGCCGCCGTCCATGGCCGCGCCGACATCCTGGTGACCGACGACCGACGCGCCTTTCCTCCGGAATGTGTGCGGGAATCGCTGTCGGTCCGCACCGGCGACGAGTTCCTCAACTGGGTGGCCGACCGTTCGATGCCCCTGGTTCTGCGGACATTGGCGCGGCAGATCGACTA
The DNA here is from genome assembly GCF_030519385.1 of Micromonospora sp. C28ISP2-4. Classification (NCBI taxonomy): domain Bacteria; kingdom Bacillati; phylum Actinomycetota; class Actinomycetes; order Micromonosporales; family Micromonosporaceae; genus Micromonospora; species Micromonospora sp. C28ISP2-4. The sequence continues at coordinate 583,828 of NZ_JAUMKG010000002.1, forward strand.
CTACCGGCGCAGCCTGGTCGCCGAGGACAAGGACGCGGTCGAATTGATCGCCCACCTACGGAAGGCCGGCGCACCCCGTTTCGCCGAGCGGCTCGAGAATCACCTCGCCGATCCGTCCGGCCGCTGACCGCCGAAGACCGCGAAACGCCATTCCTTGAAGAAGCAGTCCACGTCGACCAGACCCGCCTCGGCCAGCCACCGGCACTGCTCGGCCACCGGCGCCGGCCGGTCGTGCCGCATCCGCTCCCGGGCGGCGGCGATCTCCTCGGCGTCGGAGCCCAGCTCGGTGATCCGCGCCGTCCACACCTCGTCGTAGCGGCGGTCGAGCGCCGGGGTCGGCCCGGCCACCTGCTCGGCGTTGACGAACACCCCGCCGGGGACCAGCGCGTCGGCGGCCCGCCGGTACAGCGCCCGCTTGCCGGAGTCGTCGAGGTGGTGGATGGCCAGCGCGGACACCACCGCGTCGTACCGGCCGGCGGGCAGCGGGTCGGCCAGGTCGGCGTGGACGGTGCGGTGCGGCACGCCGCGGGCGTCCAGGTGCCCGGCGGCCACCGCGAGCATGCCGGGAGCGCCGTCGACGAGCGTCAGGCGGACCCCCGGGACGGCCGCGGTCAGCAGCAGGGAGAGCAGGCCGGTGCCCGCGCCGAGGTCCAGCACCTCGGGGGTACGCCCGGCGGCGAGCGCGGCGCGCAGTGGCGGCGCGGCCACCTCGACGGCGGTGCCGTAGAAGGCGTCGAAGCAGGGCACGAGGCGGCGTCGGGCCTGGTCGTAGCTGCCGGCCACCGCGTCGAACGCGTCCGCCACGCCCATCCGGACCTCCCGTTATCTGAGACAGGTTTCCCACATTGTAAACCCGGCGGAGGACGACGTCACCTACGTGCGGTGTGAAGCGCTCGTGACAGGACCGAAACAGAGCAGACCCGGACCGGAAACCGCCCGAGGGCACGCTTTTCCGACATGACAGACGGTGCACGCACGGCGACGCGACCGGGGTCACGCCCCGACGAGGCCGCCACGCACTGCCCGTACTGCGCCCTGCAGTGCGGCATGGTGCTGCGCGCCACCGGCGACGGTGTCGAGATCGGCGCCCGCGACTTCCCCACCAACCGGGGCGGGCTGTGCCAGAAGGGCTGGACCGCCGCCGACCTGCTCGACCACCCGGACCGGCTCACCACCCCGATGCTGCGCGACCGGCCCGGCGGCGAGCTGCGGCCGGCCACCTGGGACGAGGCGCTGGACCGCGTCGCCGCCGGGGTGCAGGACGTGCAGCACCGCCACGGGCCGGACGCGGTGGCCGTCTTCGGCGGCGGCGGACTCACCAACGAGAAGGCCTACGCGCTCGGCCGCTTCGCCCGGGTGACGCTGCGGACCCGGCACATCGACTACAACGGGCGCTGGTGCATGTCGTCGGCCGCCGCGGCCGGGAACCGGGCGTTCGGGATCGACCGTGGACTGCCGTTCCCGCTCACCGACCTGGGCCGCGCGGACACGCTGCTGCTGGTCGGCGCGAACCCGGCCGAGACCATGCCGCCGCTGATGCGACACGTCGCCGACCTGCGGGAACGCGGCGGCCGGCTGATCGTTGTCGACCCCCGCGCCACCGCCACCGCCCGCCAGGCCGACCTGCACCTGCAACCCCTGCCCGGCACCGACCTCGCGGTGGCGAACGCGCTGCTGCACATCGCGCTCACCGAGGGCTGGCTGGACCGGCCGTACGTGGCGGAGCGGACCACCGGCTTCGACGAGGTCCGGCGGACGGTGGCCGGCTACTGGCCGGCCGAGGTGGAACGGCTCTCCGGCGTGCCGGTGGCCGACCTGTACGCGACAGCCCGCGCGCTGGCCACCGTGGACCGTGCTGTCGTCCTCACCGCGCGGGGCGCCGAGCAGCACGCCAAGGGCGTCGACACGGTCACCGCCTTCATCAACCTGGCGCTCGCCCTGGGGCTGCCCGGCCGCCCCGGCTCCGGCTACGGCTGCCTGACCGGGCAGGGCAACGGGCAGGGCGGCCGGGAGCACGGGCAGAAGGCCGACCAGCTCCCCGGCTACCGGCGTATCGACGACCCGGCGGCCCGCGAGCACGTCGCCGGGGTGTGGGGCGTCGACCCGCACACGCTGCCCGGGCCGGGGGTTCCGGCGTACCAGCTCCTCGACGCGCTCGGCACGCCGTCCGGCGCGCGGGCGCTGCTGGTGTTCGGCTCCAACCCGGTCGTGTCCGCGCCCCGCGCCGCGCGGGTCGAGTCCCGGCTGCGCGCCCTGGACCTGCTCGTGGTGGCGGACTTCGTCCGCTCCGAGACGGCCGAGCTGGCCGACGTGGTGCTGCCGGTCGCCCAGTGGGCCGAGGAGGACGGGACGATGACCAATCTGGAGGGCCGGGTGCTGCGCCGCCGGGCGCTGCGCGAGCCACCGGCCGGAGTGCGTACCGAGCTGGAGATCCTCGCCGCGCTCGCGGAACGGCTGAGCGGCGGCGGGACACCCTTGCCGGCCGATCCGCGCGAGGTGTTCGCGGAGCTGGGCCGGGCCTCGGCCGGCGGGCCGGCCGACTACGCCGGGATCACCTGGGACCGGATCGACACCGACACCGGCGTGTTCTGGCCCTGCCCGGACCGGGACGGCCCGGACACGCCGCGGCTGTTCGCGGACCGCTTCCCCACCCCGGACGGCCGGGCCTGGTTCCACGCCGTGACCCACCGGCCGGCCGCCGAGCCGGTGTGCGCCGACTACCCACTGCACTTCACCACCGGCCGGGTGCTCGCGCAGTACCAGTCCGGCGCGCAGACCAGACGCGTGGCCGCGTTGCGCCGGGCCGCACCGGGCGGCTTCGTCGAGCTGCACCCGGACCTGGCGGCACGGATCGGCGTGACCGACGGCGAGCCGGTGCGGGTGGTCTCCCGCCGGGGTGAGCTGCGCGCACCGGCCCGGCTCAGCACGGCGATCCGGCCGGACACCGTCTTCGCGCCGTTCCACTGGCCGGGCGAGCAACGCGCCAACTCGGTCACCAACGACGCCCTCGACCCGGTCTCCGGGATGCCCGAGTTCAAGATCTGCGCGGTCCGGGTGGAGCCGGCATGAACGAACGCATAGTCGTCGTCGGCTACGGCATGGCCGGCGCCCGGCTCGCCGCCGAGCTGCACGCACGCGCCGGGGACCGGCGGATCACAGTGCTCGGGGCGGAGCCGCACCGCGCGTACAACCGGATCATGCTCTCCACGCTGCTCGCCGGACGCATCGGCGAGCCGGACCTGGAGCTGGTCGAAGCAGTAGGGCCGGAGGTCGAGGTCCGCACCGGCGCGGCGGTCACCGCCGTGGACCGGGCCGCCCGCGAGGTAATCACCGACGACGGCGAGCGGCACGGGTACGACCACCTGGTGCTCGCCACCGGCAGCCGGGCCGTGGTGCCGCCGCTGCCGGGCCTCGCCCCACTGCCCGAGCGGGTCGTCCCGTTCCGCACGCTCGGCGACTGCCGCCGGATCCTCGCCGTCGCCGAGGGCGCGCGGCGCGTGATCGTGCTCGGCGGCGGGCTGCTGGGTCTGGAGGCGGCCCGAGGGCTGGCTGCCCGGGGGCTCGACGTGACAGTGGTCCACCCGGTCGGGCACCTGATGGAACGCCAGCTAGACCCACCGGCCGGCGCGGTCCTCGCGGGCACGCTCGCCGGCCTGGGCGTCCGGTCTCGGCTCGGGGTGCCGGCGACCGCCGTGACCGCCGACGCCGACGGCGTCCGCCTGCACCTGGGCGACGACGAGAGGCTCGCCGCCGACCTGCTGGTGCTCTGCTGCGGGGTACGCCCCGACACCGCGCTCGCCGCGGCGGCCGGGCTCGACGTCGAGCGGGGCGTGGTGGTGGACGACCGGATGCGGACGAGCGATCGGCGGATCTGGGCGATCGGCGACTGCGCGCAGCACGACGGGACGCTGACCGGGCTTGTCGCACCGGCCTGGGCGCAGGCCCGGGTGGTGGCCGACGTGCTGACCGGAGCGGACCCGCTGGCCCGCTACCGGCCCCGGCCCGCGGTGACCCGGCTCAAGGCCGCCGGCATCGACCTGGCGGCGATGGGCGACGTGGCGGGGACCGGCGAACCGGGCGGCCCGGTCGAGGAGCTGACCTTCGCCGACCCGGCCCGGGGCACCTACGCCCGGCTGCGCATCCGGGACGAGCGGCTGACCGGCGCGATCCTGCTCGGCGACAACCCGGCGGTCGGCACCGTCGTGCAGCTGTTCGACAGGGGCGCGCCGGTGCCGGCGGATCGGCGTTCGCTGCTGCTCGGCCGGGCGTTCGGCGAGACCCCGGCCGAGCCGGCCGCGTCACCGGCGCTGATGCCGGACGCCGCGACCGTGTGCCGGTGCAACGACGTGAGCAAGGGCGCGCTGGTGGCGTGCTGGCGGGCGGGCGCCCGGACGGCGGCGGCGCTGTCCGCGGCGACCCGGGCCGCCACCGGCTGCGGCAGCTGCCGGGACGCGGTGGCCGGCATCGCCGCCTGGCTCGCCGAGGCGGATCCGTCCACAACCGACGAGGTACGCGAGACGGTGGAGGTGGCGTCATGACCGAGCGAATCAGCAGGCTGGTCGTCGTCGGCAACGGCATGGTGGGGCAGCGCTTCGTCGAGGCGCTGCGGGCCCGGGACACCGACGGGCGGTGGCGGGTCACGGTGCTCGCCGAGGAGCGGCGTCCGGCGTACGACCGGGTGCGGCTCTCGGCCGTCTTCGACGGGGTGGACGCCGGCGAGCTGAACCTGCACACCGCCGACGCCGGAGTGGACCTGCGCCTGGGCGAGCCGGCCACCGGCGTCGACCGGGCACGGCGGGTGGTGACCACGGCGGCCGGTGAGTACCCGTACGACGCGCTGGTGCTGGCCACCGGGTCGTACGCGTTCGTGCCGCCGGTCGACGGCACGGACCTGCCCGGCGTCTTCGTCTACCGGACGCTGGACGACCTGACCGCGATCCGGGAGCACGCCCGGGGCCGCCGTACCGGCGCGGTGATCGGTGGCGGGCTGCTCGGGCTGGAGGCGGCGAACGCGCTGCGGCTGCTCGGGCTCGCCACGAGCGTGGTCGAGTTCGCGCCCCGGCTGATGCCGGTGCAGGTGGACGAGGCGGGCGGCGCGATGCTCCGGCGGTACGTCGAGGAGCTGGGCGTCACGCCGTACCTCGGGGTGGCCACCACGGCGCTGCGTCCCGGGCCGGACGGCACTGTGACCGCGCTCGACCTGGCCGACGGGCGCACGGTCGACGCCGACCTGGTGGTGGTGGCCGCCGGGATCCGGCCGCGCGACGAGCTGGCCCGGGCGGCCGGGCTGCCGCTGGGCCCGCGCGGCGGCGTGCTGGTGGACTCGGCCTGCCGGACCGCGGACGAGCGGATCTGGGCGGTGGGCGAGTGCGCGGCGGTGGACGGGGTCTGCCACGGACTCGTCGCGCCCGGGTACGCCACCGCCGAGGTGGTGGCGGACCGGCTGCTCGGCGGCGCGGCGACGTTCCCCGGCGCGGACACCGCGACGAAGCTCAAGCTGCTGGGCGTGGACGTGGCCTCGTTCGGTGACGCGCACGGCGTCACCCCGGGCTGCCTCGACGTGACGTTCACCGACCCGGCCACCCGGTCGTACGCGAAGCTGGTCCTCTCCGACGACGCGCGGACGCTGCTCGGCGGTGTGCTGGTCGGGGACGCGAGCGCGTACCCGGCGTTGCGGGCCAGTGTCGGCGGGCCGCTGCCCGCTCCCCCGCTGGCGTTGCTGGCGCCGGCCGGCGGCGCGGGCGCCGGTGCGGGCACGTTGCCCGCCACCGCGCAGGTCTGCTCCTGCAACGCGGTGACCCGGGCCGACCTGGACGCGGCCATCGCCGGCGGGGCGACCGACGTGCCGGCGTTGAAGGCGTGCACCCGGGCCGGTACGAGCTGCGGCTCCTGCGTGCCGATGCTCAAGCAGCTGCTGGACGCCGCCGGGGTACGCCAGCCGACGGCGTTGTGCGAGCACTTCGACCACAGCCGGCAGGAGCTGTTCGACCTGATCCGGGTGCGGGGCATCAGCACGTTCTCCCGGCTCGTCGCCGAGCACGGGCGCGGGAGCGGATGCGACATCTGCAAGCCGGTGGTGGCCTCGATCCTGGCCTCGCTCGGCACCGGGCACGTGCTCGACGGCGAGCAGGCGTCGCTGCAGGACACCAACGACCACTTCCTGGCCAACCTGCAACGCGACGGCAGCTACTCGGTGGTGCCCCGGATTCCCGGAGGGGAGATCACCCCGGAGAAGCTGATCGTGATCGGTGAGGTGGCGCGCGACTTCCGGCTGTACACGAAGATCACCGGCGGGCAGCGGATCGACCTGTTCGGCGCGCGGGTCGACCAGTTGCCGCAGATCTGGCGCCGGCTCGTCAACGCGGGCTTCGAGTCCGGCCACGCGTACGGCAAGGCGCTGCGCACGGTGAAGTCGTGCGTGGGCGACACCTGGTGCCGCTACGGCGTCCAGGACTCGGTCGGGCTCGCCGTCGCGCTGGAGCTGCGCTACCGGGGTCTGCGCGCGCCGCACAAGCTCAAGTCGGCGGTCTCCGGCTGCGCCCGGGAGTGCGCCGAGGCCCGGAGCAAGGACTTCGGCGTCATCGCCACCGAGACCGGCTGGAACCTTTACGTCGGCGGCAACGGCGGTTTCCGGCCCCGGCACGCCGACCTGTTCGCCACCGACCTGAGCACCGCGGAACTGGTGACCCTGATCGACCGGTTCCTCATGTACTACATCCGCACCGCCGACCGGTTGCAGCGCACCGCGGCCTGGATCGAGGCCATGGACGGCGGCCTGGACCACCTCCGGTCGGTGCTCGTGGACGACTCGCTCGGGCTCTGCGCCGATCTCGACGCGGCGATGGCCCGGCACGTCGCGAGCTACTCCGACGAGTGGCGCGACGTCCTGGAGGACCCGGACCGGCTGCGCCGCTTCACCTCCTTCGTCAACGCGCCCGACGTGCCCGACCCGTCCATCACGTTCACCCAGGAGCGGGGCCAGCCGGTGCCGGCCCGGGGCGCGCCCCCGGACGGCGGACACCGCCGCCAGCCCGTCGTGCTGGGCCTGCCGGAGGTACGCCGATGAGCCCCGTCGTCACGCTGGACTGGACTCCGGTCTGCCCGCTGGACCGCCTCGACCCCGACCGGGGCGTGGCCGCGCTCGTCGACGGCGTACAGGTGGCGGTCTTCCGCACCGCGAACGGCCTGTACGCGGTGGACAACCTCGACCCGGTCGGCGGCGCGTACGTCATGTCCCGGGGCCTGGTCGGCAGTCGGGGCGGCGTGCCGACGCTCGCCTCGCCGCTGCACAAGCAGGTCTACGACCTCACCACGGGGCGGTGCCTGGACCTACCGGGCGTGACGCTGCGCCGGCACCCGGTGCGCTGCCGGGACGGCCTGGTCGAGGTGCGGTTACGGCAGGAGGAATGATGCGGGACGAGCTGGCCGGCTTCACCATCGGCGTCACCGCCGACCGGCGGCGCGACGAACTCGCCGCGCTGCTCCAGCGGCGCGGGGCGCGGGTGGTGCTCGCCCCGGCGCTGCGGATCGTCCCGCTGGCCGACGACACCGACCTGCGTGAGGCCACCCGGGCCTGCCTGGAACACCCGCCGGACGTGCTCATGGCCAACACCGGCATCGGCATGCGCGGCTGGCTGGAGGCGGCCGAGGGCTGGGGGCTGGCCGAGCCGCTGCGCACCACGCTCGCCGGAGCGTACGTGGTGTCCCGGGGCCCGAAGGCGACCGGCGCGATCCGGGCCGCCGGTCTGCGCGAGCACTGGTCACCGGAGTCGGAGAGCTGCGACGAGGTGGTCGAGCACCTGGTCCGGCGCGGGGTGGCCGGCCAGGTGGTGGCGATGCAACTGCACGGCGAGCGGCAGCCCGAGTGCGCCGACGCGCTGGTGGCGGCCGGCGCCACGGTGATCGAGGTGCCGGTGTACCGGTGGGCGCCGCCGGCCGACCCGGCACCGCTGCACCGGCTCATCGACCTGGTGGCCGGGCGGCTCGTCGACGCGGTCACGTTCACCTCGGCACCGGCGGCCGAGGCCCTGCTGCGGGCGGCCGGGGACCGTACCGAGACGGTGCTGGAGGCGTTGCGCGGTGACGTGCTGGCCGGGTGCGTCGGCACCGTCACCGCCGAGCCGCTGGTGCGGCGCGGGGTGCCGGTGAGCGCGCCGAGCCGGGCCCGGCTGGGCGCGCTGGTGCGCACCATCGTCGAGGAGCTGCCCCGGCGCACGGTCTCGGTGAAGGCAGCCGGGCACGTGCTGACGCTGCGCGGGCACGCCGCGGTGGTGGACGGGGAGCTGCGTCAGCTGGCGCCGGCGCCGATGGCTGTGCTGCGGGCGCTGGCCGCGTCGCCCGGGAAGGTGCTCTCCCGCACCGCGTTGCTGCGTACGCTGCCGCGTGGCGCCGACGAGCACGCGGTGGAGATGGCCGTCGCCCGCCTGCGGGCGGGGCTGAAGGCGCCCCGCGTGGTGCAGACGGTGGTCAAGCGGGGGTACCGCCTGCGGGTCGACTGACCCGCAGGCGGTCAGCCGACCGAGGCCGGGTAGCCGTGCTCGGCCTGGAGGCGGAGCATCGCGTGCTCGACCACGGTGACCAGCACCTGCTTGACCGAGTCCCGCTGGCGGGCGTCGCACAGGACCATCGGCACGTCCGGGGAGATGGCGAGCGCCTCCCGGACCTCCTCCAGCTCGTAGTGCGGCGCGTCGCCGAAGCGGTTCAACGCCACCACGTACGGCAGCTTGCGGTTCTCGAAGTAGTCCAGCGGCGCGAACGCGTCGGTGATCCGGCGGGTGTCCACCAGCACCGCAGCGCCCACCGCGCCCCGGATGATCTCGTCCCACATGAACCAGAAGCGGGTCTGGCCCGGTGTGCCGAACAGGTAGAGGATCAGGTCCTCGGCCATGGTGATGCGGCCGAAGTCCATGGCGACCGTGGTGGTCTCCTTGCCCGGCACCTTCGACGCGTCGTCGATGCCCACGCCCGCCGCTGTCATCAGCGCCTCGGTGGTCAGCGGCTGGATCTCGGAGATCGCCCCGACGAGCGTGGTCTTGCCCACGCCGAAGCCACCCGCGATCACGATCTTCGCGGAGATGATCTCCCGGCCGCGGTTCACCCCGTCGGGGTCATAGTTCGCGAAGTCCACTTAGCACCCTTCCAAGCAGGTTCATCCGCGCCGCGAAACCCGTCGCGGGAGCGGCAGTGTGTAGCGTCAGCAGGCCCTCGGCCACCATGTCGGCGACCAGCACCCGGGTGACGCCCAGCGGCATCCGGGTGTAAGCGGCGATTTCCGCAAGCGACTGCGCCCGGCCCTCACAGACCGAGGAGATGCGGTACTTGTCGTGCCCGGCGAAGCGCGCCTCGGCCGACTGCGTAGGCGTGCTCGACAGCACCGCTTCGAGCGCGATGTTCTGCAACGGCTCGGTACGGCCCCGGGTGACCGCGTACGGCCGCACCAGCGCGCCACGTGGATCACGTCGCGGGTCCATCTCGCGATCACCTCCCCTCGTTCGGAGCCGTACCGGCTCCGGTCATCAGCTCTCCCGTCCGATCAGGACCGGACCGCGTCCCTCGGCAGCGGAACCAGTGCCTGGCCGACCCGCTCCACCAGCAGCGCCATCTCGTAACCCACCTGGCCGACGTCGCAGCTGCGCGCCGCGAGCACGGCCATCGACGAACCGTCGCTGATGGACATCAGGAACAGGTAGCCGCTGTCCATCTCGATCACGGTCTGCAACACTCCGCCGGCGCTGAACATCCGCGCCGCGCCCTCGGTCAGGCTCACCACGCCGGAGGTGATCGCGGCGAGCTGGTCGGCCCGGTCGCCGGGCAGGTCCCGGGAGGAGGCGAGCAGCAGCCCGTCCGCGGACACCGCCACCACGTGCGCGATGCCCGCAACGCTGTCGGCGAAGTTGGTGAGAAGCCACCCCATGTCCTGCATGGCCGCCGGCCTGTTCATCGGTTCGTCTCCTTGGTCGAGGTGCTGTTCAGGTCGGCGCCGGCCGTACGGCCCCGCTGGACGCCACGGTGGTAGGCGGAGAGCAGACCCCGTACCTCGTCCGGCGTGCGCCGGCTGCGGTCCCGGCCGCTCTTCGGCTCTATCCCGCCGGGCACGAGCTGGGCCTGTGGCACCCGCTTGGGCAGGCCGGAGCGGGTGGTGCCGCCGGTGGTGGGCTCCGCGGCACGGCTGGCCCGCGACCAGCCCTCGTCGGCCGCCGTACGCCAGGCCTCCGGGTCGATCGACGGCGCGGGCGCGGGTGCGGGTGGCGCCGGGGGCGGCGTCGCGGCCGCCGGCGGCGTGGACGGCACCTCCGGCGGGCTGTACGCGGGCGGCGTGGTCAGCCCCGCCGCCTGGGCCCCGGGGGTGCGGGTGGGCAGCTTCGGACGAGCCGACGCCGCGGGGGGCGCCACGGCCGGCTGCGCCGGCGCGGGCGGCTCGTCGAACGTGGGACGGGTGAAGATGGTGGTCTCGTCCTCTCCGTGCGAACGGAACCAGACCGCCTCCATCTCACGGAATATCGGCGCCTCGGCCCGCTGCTCGGGCCGGGCCACCACCGGCGTCGCCGGGGTGCTCTCCACCGCCGGCGCCGCGGCGAGCGGCTGGTAGGCCGGAGGTGCGGCCTGGGTCGCGGGTTGCGCGGTCTCGACACCCGGCGTCCGCTTGGGCAGCGGGTCGAGCGCCGGGTACGCCACAGTCGGTCCCCCGGCCGACCAGCCCGCTCCGGAGACCGGAGCCGGTGCGGTGGCGGGCGCCGCGGCCACCGGGGCGCCCGCCACTGTGGGCAGCGCGCCGGTCGCCCCACCCAGCTGTACGGCGGGAGTGGTGTCGCGCGTCTCGCCGGGCGTCTGCCACCGGGACGGCGGTGCGGTGGTCGCGCCGCGCCACCCGTCGGCGAGCGTCGCGGTGGCCGCGCCCCGGCCGGCACCGGCCAGCGCGTCGGCGGCGCCGGCCTGGCTGAGCGGCGACTGCTCGACGGCGAGCGGCTGACGCGGCCGGGTCAGCGGGGCCTGGCCCCGGTTGGCCGGCAGCACCACTGTCGAGTTCGGCAGCGTGACCTGGGCGACGGTGCCGCCCTCGACGTTGCGGCGCAGCTCGACCCGGATCCCGTACCGGGAGGCGAGCCGGCTCACCACGGCCAGACCCATCAGCCGGAACGCGGCCACGTCGACGGTCGGCGGCGCGGCCAGGCGCCGGTTGAGCGAGTCGAGCTGGTCGTCGCTGAGACCCAGACCGCGGTCCTCGATCTGGATCAGCACGTAGTCGCGGATCCGGCGGCCGTCGGCCACCACCGTGGTGTTCGGCGGCGAGAACCGGGTGGCGTTGTCGAGCAGCTCGGCGACCAGCCGGACGACGTCGTTGACGGCGTGCGCGGCGACCGAGATGTCGGTGTCGACGGTGCCGAACTCGATCCGGTTGTAGAGCTCGACCTCGGACTGCGCGGCGCGCAGCACGTCGACCAGGAGCGCGTCGTCGCGACGCGGCACGGCCGAGTCGGCGCCGGCGAGCACCAGCAGGTTCTCGTCGTTACGGCGCATTCGGGTGGCCAGGTGGTCCAGCTCGAACAGCTGCGCCAGCCGCTTCGGGTCCTCCTCGGAACGCTCGATCGCGTCCAGCTCACCGATCATGCGGTCGACCAGGCTCTGCGAGCGGCGGGCCAGGTTGAGGAACATCGCCGAGACGCTCGTCCGCAGCGCGGCCTGCTCGGCGGCGACCCGGACCGCCTCCCGGTGGACCACGTTGAAGGCCACCGCCACCTGACCGACCTCGTCGCGGTTGCTCAGCTTGATCGGGTCCCGTACCTGCTGGACGATCTCGTCCACACCGCCGTCGCCGATGGCGTTCACGTTCTGGAGCCGGCTCACCGCGTCCGGCAGGTCGTGGTTGGCCACCGCGAGCGCGCCCTCGCGCAGCCGGCGCAGCGAGTCGTTGAGCGAGCGGGCGAGCACCACGGCGAGCGTCACCGCGACCGCGAGCGTGAGCAGCACGAGCAGGCTCTCCACGATCGCCTGCCGGATCACGTCGGCGCGTACCTCGTCGGCGCCGGCCAGCATCTCGTCCAGGAGCTGGATCTCGGCCCACCGCATCAGGTCGTCGACCGCGCCGATGGCGGCGGACGCCTCGTCGCGGGTGACCAGCGAGGGACGGCCGATCGACCGGGAGATGTCGCCGGCGACCCGGTCGGCGAGCTGGACGGCGTCACCGGAGACGGTGCGGTCCACCAGTGCCCGCTGGCTCGGCGTCGCGGTCCGGGAGAAGGTGAGCAGCGCCTCCTGCTGACCGGTGAGCGTGGCCACGAAGGACGAGAACTGCTCCTCGTCGATCTGGCCGCCGTCGAGGGCGGTGAAGGCCACCGCCTGCTCCTCGGCCACCTCGGCCTTGGCGTGGGCGAACGCGGCCACCGCGCGGCGGGCGTCGGCCAGGCTGTCCGCGCCCGTCTGCTGGGCCAGCGCGTCGCTGTACGCGACCAGGTCGTCCAGCACGATGCCGTAGCGCAGGCTCGCCTCGGCCACCGGCATCTGCAACCGGTCCAGCACCTCCTGGCGGGTGCCGTTCAACGTGGACAGGTGGGCGTCGATCACCTTGAGCTGGTTGCTGATCGCACTCGTCACGTCGCCGAGCTTGGCCCGCTCCTCCTGGTACGCCGCGATGCGCTCGTCGGTCTGGCGTACCCGCAGGTTGTACGCGTCCGGCTTCTGGTTCGGGTCGGCCAGGAAGACCGCCGCCGCCATCCGCTCCTTGTGCAGGTCCTGGGTGAGCGCCGAGATGTCGACCGACACCGCGCTCAGCGACCGGACCTGGTCCGCCTCGTACGCGCCCTGGCCGACCGAGATGAGTCGGATAGTTGCCAGCGCGATGACAGCTGCGACCGGAACGACCAGGATGAGGGCGAGCTTGGAGCGGATCCGCGCGTCGCGCAGCCTGGGCAGGCGCCGACGCCGGTTCGGCTGTTCGGCGTTGGGGCTCCCGGGCAGGGTCGTAGGTCCGGTGCTCACGACATCGCCTCCGTCGTTTCTTCCACGCGCGACCCGCTGACCCGTGCCTGGTGCAGCGGCCACCGCCACGCGCGGCACGGCCGCGATTTCATCAGACGAGATCCTGTTTGGGAAGCCGCAGTGAGGCAGGAAACGGTCGCGGCCGACGCATCCCGGGATCCGATCACCTAATACCTTCTTTTCTCCAACCCCCTGATCAGGGGATGTCACTCCAGAGTGGTCACGCGCTTCTGTGCAGTAATTGTCAGCTAATGTTCCGCGTCCCCAGCATGTGGGATGGCTGTCCCGAAACAGCACTCGTCAGCCCGGCTTGACCACAGGCCTCGGCATTGGCAAGGTTTTGCAGGCTTCGCGCACACCGTACGGCAAACCAATCCCGTTCCTCCACTGAGGACGGACGAGCGGCGGTGATCGGGCGTCGACCCGCGCCGCACCTGGAGGACTGAGTTGAGCCCCATCCGCTCCGCGAGCATCGCGGTGCTCGCATCGGCCGTGCTGGCCACCACGCTCACCGGCTGCGGGATCGGCGGGGAACCGCAGGACACCAGCCCCATCGTGATCGCCGCCGACCTGGAACTCTCCGGCGCCTCGGCACCCGTCGGCAAGGTCTACCAACGGGCTCTGCAGCTGAAGGTCGAGCAGTTGAACGCCTCCGGCGCACTGGGCGGCCGGAAGATCGATCTGCGGGTCAAGGACAACCGCTCGGACGCCGCGGAATCCTTGCGGAACATCAATGATTTCAGCGGTGACTCACGCGTGAGCGCCGTCATCATGGGCGGTTGCAACGAATGCGCCGTCGGCGCGGCCCGCACGATCGGTGAGAAGCGTATTCCGACGATCGCACTGGGTTCGTCGAGCGCCATCACCGAGCCGGTGGCCGAGCGCCGATATGTCTTCAAGCTCGCCCCGAACGCCACCGACAGCGCCGCCGCGCTCGCCGGCGAACTGGACCGGCGCAACATCCGCAAGGTGGCGTTGCTGCACAGCGCCGAGGGCTACGGCCAGGAAGGGCTCGCCGCCCTGCGCCGCGAACTGAGCAAGACCCCGGTCAAGCTGGTCGGCAACGAGTCGGTGCGGGTCACCGACACCGAGGTCGGCACGCAGATCAACGACCTGATCGCCGGCAAGCCGCAGGCACTGGTCCTGTGGACCACGCCGGAGCAGGCGATGCTCGCCGCCACCACCGCCCGGCAGAGCAAGTTCCGCGGGTCGCTGTTCTTCGACGCCACGGCCGCCGGTGACCTCTTCCTGGGCCCGTCGGCCCGCTCCACGGACGAGGCGACGCTGATCTTCACCCAGACCATGGTGATCGACGACGTCATCGCCACCACCCCGGCGAAGGCCGCGCGGCGGCAGTGGTTCCAGGACTACACCGCCCGGTTCGGCGGCTACAACGGCTTCTCCTCGTTCGCGGCCGACGCGGTCCAGTTGATCGCCGACGCCGAGCAGCGGGCGGGCGGCGAGCCGGGCAAGGTCGACCGGGAGGCGCTGCGCGACGTGCTGGAGACCTCGCAGCTCGACGGGCTGTCCGGCCCGATCCGGATGACGCCGGACAACCACTCCGGGTTGATGCCGCAGGCGTTGACGACGCTGGTGGCTCGTGGTGGTCGCTGGCGGCTCGCTGGCTGATCGGTTCTCGCTGTGGGTGTGGGCCCCGGCACAACCGGCTCCGGGCGGTCAGGCTTGATCCCTCCGCCGGTTGCGCCGGGGCCCACACTGTCCTGGTCGGCCGCCGCCCGTGGGTTGAGCTTTCCTCCGGGTGTTCGGTCGACGTCGGGTTCTCTTGTCGGGGCTCTCAGCGGGCTGAGGTGGTGGCCCGCACCCAGGGCAGGGCAAGGCGCTCGATCAGGCTCAGCACGGCGTAGAGCACGATGCTCATGAGCGCCACCAGCACGATCGCCGCCCAGGCGGTCGCGGTGTCGCCGACGCCGTTGTACTGGAGGATCTGGTAACCCAGGCCCGGGCGGTCGGAGTAGAACTCCCCGATCACCGCGCCGATCGCGGCCAGCGGCATCGCCACCTTGAGCCCGACGAAGATCTGCGGCAGCGCCGCCGGGAAGCGCACCTTGCGGAACGACTGCCACCACGAGGCGTTGAGCGACCGGCCCAGCTCCGCCAGATCCGCCGGGGTCGTGGTCAGCCCGGTCGCGGTGGAGAGCACGATCGGGAAGAAGCAGAGCAGGAACACCATGGTCAGGATGGGTTTCTGCCCCCAGCCCACGGCCACCACCAGCAGCGGCCCGAACGCGATCTTCGGGACCGCGTTCACCGCCACCAGCAACGGCGCGAACATCCGCTCCACCCGCCGGGAGGCGGCCAGCGCCATCCCGATCAGCACCCCGGCCACCGACGAGAGCAGGAAGCCGAACAGGGTCATCCAGGTCGTGATGCCCAGCGCGGGCAGCAGCACGTCGGTGGTGCCGGCCAGGGACTTCCCCACCGCCTGCGGCGGAGGCAGCGCGGCCGGGTGCACCAGGTTCAGGCCCGAGGTGACCAGCCACCAGGCCGCCACCGCGATCACCAGGCCCAGCGCCGGCAACCCGACCGCCGCCGGGCGTACGGCGATCCCGCGCCGGACCGCCGGACGCGGCGGTGCCTCCGGCCGGGCCTCGGTCGACTGTGTCAACGTGTGTCTCCTCTCTGCGCCGGCCGACGTGACCGGCGGCACGCGAAGGGGGTGCGCCCACCGGGGTGTCCGGCGGGTCGCACCCCCGTTGGCCCGAGCGGGCCGGTCAGGCCTTCGGCGCGAGGTCGAAGTCGATGATCTGGTCCGGGGTCAGGTTCTGCTTGAGCGCACCGGCGCCCTGGAGCAGCGCGATGCTCTTGGCCACCCGGCCGCTGTCCAGCGTGCCGATCGCGGTGCCGGAGTTGCTCGACCGGACGTACGCGGCCATCAGCTGAAGCTCGGCGGAGGCCGCGGCCGGGACGGCGGCCGGCACGTTCTTCTTCAGGATCTCGGCTGCCTCGTCCGGGTTGGCGAGCGAGTACTCCAGGCCCTTGAGCAGCGCGGCGGTGAACTTCTTCACCATCTCCGGCTTCTCCTTGGCGATCTTCGAGGACGTGATCAGCGCGTTGCCGTAGAGGTCCTGCATCACGTTGCTGTACGGCAGGATGACCGGCTTCTTCTTGGTCACCGTCTCCACCGTCGGCTGGCCGACGACGAACTGGCCGATGCCGTCCACGGTGCCCGAGCCGAGCATGCCGATGAGGCCCTGCGCCTCGCCGTTGACCCAGGTCACCTTGCTGCCGTCGATGCCGGCGAGCCGGGCGTACGTCGGGAAGAGGTTACGCACGACGGACGTCGGGGTGTCGGCGAGCTTCTTGCCCTCGAGGTCCTTCGGGGTGGCGATGTTCTTGCCCTCGACCGTGACGATGGCGGCCATGGTGCGCTGCTGGATCGCGGCCACCGCCACGAAGTCCTTCGCCTGGCCGTTGCCGAGCTGGAGGATGCCACCGGTCAGGTCGATCGGGCCGAAGTCGGCCTGGCCACCGGTGATGGTCTGGATCACGGAGCCGGTGCCCTGACCGGGCTTGATGTCGACGTCGAAACCGGCCTCCTTGAAGAAGCCCTTGTCCTTCGCCACCCAGGCGTAGGAGTCACGCCCGAAGTTGCCGAACGAGGTGAGGTACGTCACCTTCTCCAGCGCCGCGCCGTTGCCGCCGCCGCTCTCGGACTTCTCCGAGTCGCTGCTGCAGCCGCCCACCAGGGCGAGGGCGGTGGCCAGAGCCGCGGCGGCGACCGTACGGGTCAGCCTTCTCATCAGTGCACCATGTCCTTTCCGACCAGGACTTCTTCTCCGGTCGGGTCGTGGGTCCGACGGGGTCGGCACGTGGGTTCGGCCGACTGGACCGTCGTCAGGGGACTCTTCGCGCGCAACAGCGTACGAGAAGGCAGATGACCTGCCGCCGCCGTCCCGGTTGCGGAACGGAAACGAAGTTGCGTGACGGAAAGCGGACTGACGTCCACCCCGGACAGTGCTATAAGCACCGTCCGCTACGCTAGCCCGGCTCGCATTGGGGACGACGTGGAAGGGAGCCGGCGGGAGATGATCCGACTGTCCGGGGTGTCCCGCACCTTCGACGGCCGTTCGGGGCGGGTGGAGGCGTTGCGCGGCATCGACCTCGACGTCGCCGAAGGCGAGTTCGTCGCCGTCCTCGGCCGATCCGGCTGCGGCAAGTCCACGCTGCTGCGCATGATCGCCGGCCTGCTGCCGGTCACCGGCGGCGAGATCACGGTCGGCGGCACGCCGATCACGAAACCCCGCCGCGACGTGGCGATGCTGTTCCAGCGGCCGGCGTTGCTGCCCTGGCGCTCCGTGCTGGACAACGTGCTGCTGCCGGTGGAGATCTTCGGCTGGCGCCGTGCCGAGCACCGCGACCGGGCCCGCAAGCTGCTGGAGATGGCCGGGCTGGGCGGCTTCGAGAAGCGCCTCCCGCACGAGTTGTCCGGCGGCATGCAGCAGCGCGTGTCGCTGTGCCGGTCGCTGATCGGCTCGCCCCGGGTGATGCTCATGGACGAGCCGTTCTCCGCGCTCGACGCGCTCACCCGTGAGGAACTCTCCGGCGAACTCCAGCGGGTGCACATGGAGACGAAGGCGACGATCGTCTTCGTCACCCACTCGATCGACGAGGCGGTGCTGCTCGCCGACCGGGTCGTCGTGCTCAGCCCGCGCCCCGGCCGGATCCGCCAGGTGGTCGAGGTGAACGTCCCCCGGCCCCGCACCCTGGGCCGCCACGAACACCTCGCCGACGTCGCGCGGATCAGCGCCGAGCTGCACGAACTGCTCATGGAACGGGACGGCCCGGGCGTACCCGTGGGAGGGCGGTGACCATGCGGGTCTCGGTGTTCACCGAACCCCACCGCGGAGCGGACTACGACGACCAGCTCCGGTTCGCCCGGCTGGTCGAGGAGACCGGCTTCGAGGGCTTCTTCCGGGCCGACCACTACCGGGCCATGGGGGACGAGCCGGCGCTGCCCGGCCCCACCGACGCCTGGCTGACGCTCGCCGCGCTGGCCCGGGAGACCTCCCGGATCCGGCTCGGCACGCTGGTCACGTCCGCCACGTTCCGGCTCCCCGGGCCGCTGGCGGTCATGGTCGCCCAGGTCGACCGGATGAGCGGCGGCCGGGTCGAGCTGGGCATCGGCGCCGGATGGTACGAGCGCGAGCACACCGCGTACGGGATCCCGTTCCCGCCGGTGAGCGAGCGCTTCGACCGGCTCGCCGAGCAACTGGAGATCGTCACCGGGCTGTGGCGCACGCCGTCCGACGAGACGTACAGCTTCACCGGTGAGCACTACCGGCTGGTCGACGCGCCCGCGCTGCCCAAGCCGGTGCAGCAGCCCGGCCCGCCGGTGATCGTCGGCGGCCGGGGACCGAAGCGCACCCCCGACCTGGCCGCCCGCTACGCCGACGAGTTCAACATGCCGTTCAAGAGCGTGGCCGAGACCGCCGCCGCGTACGAGCGGGTGCGGGAGGCGTGCGACCGCGCCGGGCGGGACGCCTCCGGCCGCGCGCCGCTGACGCTCTCCGCCGGCATCGTGGTGGCGATCGGTCGCACCGACGCCGAGGCGCAGCGCCGGGCCGCGCCGCTGCACGTCACGAGCGCGCTGCCGCCGGAGGACCCGGTGGTCGGCTCCCCCGCCCAGCTCGTCGAGCGGATCGGCGAGTTCGCCGCGATCGGGGCCACCCGGGTGCACCTGCGCCTGATCGACTTCGACGACCTCGACCACGTGGAGCTCATCGCCGCCGAGGTGCTCCCCCAACTGGACGGACCGCGATGACCGAACTCTCCGCCGACCTCGAACTCGGCCCGGTGGGCCAGGAGATCGTGTACGAGAACGACCGCGTACGCGTCTGGCACATCCGGCTGGAGCCGGGTGAGCGGCAGCCGCTGCACCGCCACGACCACCCGTACCTGGTGGTGGCGATCCAGGGCGCCAAGAACGTGGTGCAGACGATCGACGGCGCCACGATCGACGCCGACGAGCCGACCGGCGGCGTGGTCTACCGCGACCCGGGCGCGGTGCACATGCTCACCAACGTCGGCGACACCACCTACCTCGCGCGCCTGGTCGAGCTGAAGTAGCCGCACCGGCAGGTTCGCCGCGCCGCGCGGCGGCAAGGTGGCGATCGGGGGCACCGGGCCGTAACGTGCCCGACATGGCCTTTCGGACGTGGGGCAGGCTGCTGCTCACCGCGCTCGGCGTGAGCGTGCTGGCCGGGGCCGGCCAGTTGGGCATCGCGTACGGCTTCGGAGTCGTACGCCTCGACGGCGCGTTCGTGGACGTCTCGGTCAACCGGTGGCCCGCCCAGCTCGTCTGGGTCGGCTGGTTCGCCGCTGTCGCCACGGTCGCCGGAGCCGTCCTCACCGAGCGCTTCGCCCGCCGCGACGACGATCAGGGCGGCACCACCGAACTGCTCTCCGTCGCCGGCGTCAGCGCGCTCGGCGCGATGGTGGTCGCCCCGCTGTGCATGCAACCGGCCCGCGCGGCCGAGCTGGGCGGATCCGTCGACCCGGTCTGGGCCGCCGGCATCTGCGCCGCCCTCGGCGCGGTGGTCGGAGCGGGCGCCGCGATCGCCGTACTGCTCAAGCCGCCGTTCGGCTGGGGCGTGGCGATCACCGCCGGGATCGTCTGGCTGCTGGCGCTGCTCTCCGTCGCACCCACGATCGTCTCCAGCCGCCCGCTCGCCACGGTACGGCTCGGCGTCCTCGAACCCTCCTGGCTCGATCCGGAGGCGGCGCAACGCCTGTCCATGCTGCTGCTGCCGGTGCTCGCCCTGCTGGCCGGCGGGGCGGTCGGCGTACTCGCCCGCCGGGCCGGATGGCCGCCGCTGGTCGGCGGCGCGGCCGGGGCGGCCGGCCCGGTGCTCGTCGCGTTCGCCTACCTGACCGCCGGTCCCGGCTCGGCGACCGACCGCTATCAGGTCGCGCCCTACTACGGCGCGCTGATCGCCGTGATCGCCGGTGCGCTCGGCTCGACCGCCACCACTGTGCTGCCCCGACCGGTCACCGCCGGTGATCCCGACGCCGTCGAGGCCACCGACATCCTCGCGCCGCTGCCGCACTCGTCCACTCCGGGCGTCCCGGCCGCCCCGCCCGCGCCGCCGGTGACGAGCGGCGCCGCCGCGCCGGCGCACTGGAACTGGCCGGAGCCCGGCGGCTCGGCCACGACATCGGCACCGGGCGGTACCGATCTTCCCGCCGCCGATCAGCCGGCCGTCGCGGGGCCGTCCACCGCCGATCAGCCGGCGGGCGACCGTCCGGCCACCATCGAAACGACAACCCACGGCCAGCCCATGCCGGGCCTGCTGCCCCCGGGGCGCCGTACCTCGGCCATCGACGTCCTCGCCGCGGGCCGCCCCGACCCGGACCCGGGTCCGGGCACGGCGCGCCCGGACAGCACCGGTGAGGCGGCCACCACGGAAAGTGCTACCAGTCTCGACCCGGCCGCTACCGGTTCCGGGCCCGGCGACGGCGCGTCCGTGCGGCCGACAGTCACCCCGGCCGACAGCGAGGTCGTCTCCGCCGCCGCCTCGGTCACCGGCTCGGGAGCCGGGACGGGCGATGCCGCAGCGGCACCGGCCCCGGAAGCAGAAGCGCCGACGACCACGCCACGGGTGACCCGGCCGCGCCGTACCCGGGCCAGTCGGTCCGGCGCCACGACCGACGGACCGGCGCCACCCGCCGCACGCCCCGCCGCGGACGCCACCTCCCCGAGCGCCGGTGCGGGCCCCACCTCGGAGGGCACGTCACCGGCCACCGGCGACACCGCCGAGAGCCACGTTCCCGGCCCGCGTACGAACGTCGGACCGGTCACGGCCGACGCGGACAGCGACACCACCGCGGCGCTCCCAACCGAAGCAGCCGGAGACACCGGCGCGACGGGCCGCTCCACCCGCTCCCGGCGTGCCCGCACCCCGAAGGCCGCACCGCGCGCCACCGGCCCGGCCGCCCCCGGATCCGGCCCGGCCGATACCGCACCGACGACGCCAAGTGGGCAGACCGACGCCGCACCGACGGCGAGCGGGCGGACCGGACCGGCCCCGGACACCACGCCGATCCCACAGTCCGCCAACCCGGCCCGGGACGACGCGAGCCCCGCCTCGGCGCCGGGCCACACGGACCCCGGCACGCAGGCCGGTTCCCTCGGCAGCCCGGCTTCCCCCGCTGGCTCGAACGAGGTCGCACCGACCGGGCGTACCGGACGCAACTTCTTCTTCGACGACCCGGCGCCCACCCCGTCGCCCCGGCCCCGGTTCCCGATGTTCGAGGACGTCACAGGCGCGCCGGGCGAGGTACGCCCGGCCTGGCCGATCACCCCGGCTGCCCGCCCGCACCGCGCCACCACCGAACCGGACGCACCGGCCCGGGACGGCGCGGAGTCGAACGTCCCGGCCGAACCGGCGCCGCGTCCCCGCCACCGGGGTCTGCCCGAGCCGGGCGCGAGCACCGGTTGGGACGCCCTCGCGACCAACGCGCGTCCCGCCGGGCCGCTGTCCCGGCCGGAGGCGGGGACCGCAGCGCCGGTCGCCCGGCCGGAGCCGGAGGCGGCCGTCCCCACCGAGGCCGGTGCCGCGCTGCCGGAGGCCGTCTCGGCGGAGACGGAGACGGACTCCCGGCGCGGGCGCCACGCCGAACCGGACGACGCCGACGCGCCCGCCGGGAAGTCGAAGCCTCTGCGCGGTCTGTTCCGCCGCAACCGGGGGGCCAAGGCCGGCCCGGAGCCGGCCGACCGTACGGCCGAGCCCGTTGCCGCCGGCGATGACGAGTACGTGGACTGGGTCGCCGGCCTCGCCTCGGACGACAACGCCGACGACGCCCGCTCGCTGCGTACCGGACGGCACCACCGCGACTGAACGAGCACCCGGGGCGGGCCGGAACGCACGGCCCGCCCCGGCTCCGCTCACGCCAGCGGCAGGTAGACCCGCGACCCGGAGGCGACGAACTCCTCCGACTTGCCGCGCATGCCCCGCGCCGCGTAGTCCTTCAGCTCCTGCGTGATCTTCATGGAGCAGAACTTCGGCCCGCACATCGAGCAGAAGTGCGCGGTCTTCGCCGGCTCGGCGGGCAGCGTCGCGTCGTGGTACGACCGCGCGGTCTCCGGGTCGAGCGCCAGGTTGAACTGGTCGGACCACCGGAACTCGAACCGGGCCTTGGACAGCGCGTCGTCCCACGCCTGCGCGCCGGGGTGCCCCTTGGCCAGGTCGGCCGCGTGCGCGGCGATCTTGTACGCGATCACGCCCGCCTTCACGTCGTCGCGGTCGGGCAGCCCGAGGTGCTCCTTCGGGGTGACGTAGCAGAGCATCGCGGTGCCGAACATGCCGATCATCGCCGCGCCGATCGCGGAGGTGATGTGGTCGTACGCGGGCGCGATGTCGGTGGTCAGCGGACCGAGCGTGTAGAACGGCGCTTCGTGGCACCACTCCTGCTGGAGGTCCACGTTCTCCTTGATCTTGTGCATCGGCACGTGCCCGGGGCCCTCGATCATCACCTGGACGTCGTGCTCCCAGGCGATCTTCGTCAGCTCGCCGAGCGTGCGCAGCTCGGCGAACTGCGCCTCGTCGTTGGCGTCCGCGATCGAGCCGGGCCGCAGGCCGTCACCGAGGGAGAACGTGACGTCGTACTTCGCGAGCAGCGAACACAGCTCCCGGAAGTTCGTGTAGAGGAAGTTCTCCTCGTGGTGCGCCAGGCACCAGGCCGCCATGATCGATCCGCCCCGGGACACGATGCCTGTCACCCGGTCCACGGCGAGCGGCACGTACGGCAGCAGCACCCCGGCGTGCACGGTCATGTAGTCGACGCCCTGTTCCGCCTGCTCGATGACGGTCTCGCGGAACACCTCCCAGTTCAACTTCACCGGGTCGCCGCCGACCTTCTCCAGCGCCTGGTAGATCGGCACCGTGCCGATCGGCACCGGCGCGTTCCGCACGATCGCCTCGCGGGTCTCGTGTATGCGCTTGCCGGTGGACAGGTCCATCACGGTGTCCGCGCCCCACCGGGTCGCCCAGGTCAGCTTCTCCACCTCCTCGGCCACCGACGAGGTGACAGCCGAGGTGCCGATGTTGGCGTTGACCTTCACCAGGAACGCCTTGCCGATGACGGCCGGCTCGCACTCCGGGTGGTTGACGTTGAGCGGCAGCACGGCTCGCCCGGCCGCGATCTCGTCCCGCACGAACTCCGGCGCCACCGACTCGCGGATCGCCACGAACTCCATCTCCGGCGTGACGATCCCGGCCCGCGCGTACGCGAGCTGCGTCGGCCGCTTCCCGTCCACGCCTGCCAGCGGTGTGCCGGCGCCGCGCACCGGGGCGACGTCGCCGCGCTCGGCGATCCACGGCCCGCGCAGCGCGGGCAGCCCCACCTCCGGGTCCGAGCCGGGACCGGAGGTGTCGTAGAGCCGTACCGGAGCGTTGTCCCCGGTCAGCGGCACCTCGGCGAACGGCACCCGGATGTCCGGGCGTGACCCTTCCACGTACACCTTGCGACGTGCCTGCATGACAGCCTCCCTGTCGCTCATGCGGACCAGCCGAAGTGGTCCAGCGGGCCGCGTCCCGCGCCCAGCTCCCAGGTCCGCGCGCCGGTCAGCGCGCGGGTGACGTACTCCTTGGCGGCCGCCACCGCGACCGGCACCGCGTCGCCCGCGGCGAGCCGGACCGCGACGGCGGCCGAGAACGAACAGCCGGTGCCGTGGTTGTGCCGGGTGTCCACCCGGGGCGCACGCAGCAGGCGCGTGGTTCCGCCACCGGCGAGCACGTCCACCGACTCGCCGTCGGCGTCCACGTCGCCGCCGGTCACCACCACGAACGCCGGGCCGCGCGCCGCCAGCGCCTCGGCCGCCGCGACCATCTCCTCCACGGTGCCGACCGGGCTTCCGGTGAGGGCCGCGGCCTCCGCGCAGTTGGGCGTCGCCACCTCCGCGTACGGCAGCAGCCGCTCGACCGCCTCCACCACGCCGAGCCGGTGCCCGCTGGTGGCGACCAGCACCGGGTCGACGACCAGGTGCGGCAGCCGCCCGGCCCGGGCCGCCTCGGCCACCGCGTCGGCGACCGCCGGGGTGCCGAGCATGCCGCTCTTGACGGCCCGGACGTCGAAGTCGCCGAGCACGCTGTCCATCTGGTCGCGCACTGTCTGCGGGGGCAGCGGCAGGACGGCGTCCACGCCCCTGGTGCTCTGCGCGGTGACGGCGGTGAGCACGCTCGTGCCGTACGCCCCGAGTGCGGCGAACGTCTTGAGGTCGGCCTGGATGCCGGCGCCTGCCCCGGAGTCGGAGCCGGCGATCGTGAGGACTGTTCTCGGCGTCACTGGTCTTCTCCGGTGGTTGCGGTGGAGGGCTGGCCTTCGTCGGATCGCGCGGGGTGGGTGCGTGCCACACGGGTGGCCGCCTCCTGGAAGGCTCTGCCCAGCGTGGTGGCGGTTTCTCTCGGGTCGTCCGCGCGCATGATCGCGCCCAGCACTGCTACTCCGGCGGCGCCCGCCTCGACGCATGCGTGGACCTGGTCCGGAGTTTCGATGCCGCCGAGGGCGAGCACCGGGACCGGGCTGGCTTTCACCAGCGCGGCGAGTCCGGTCGGCCGTAACGCCGGGCCGTAGCCGGGTTTCGTGCGGGTCTCGTAGATCGGGGACACTGTCGCGTAGTGCTCGGTGGTGAGCCGGGCCAGCTCGGCTGTGTCGTGGCAGGAGCGGCCGACCAGTCCGACGGCGGGCAGCGGGTACGGGCCGGCGGCGGGCAGGTGCACCGCGTCCCCGTCGAGCGGATCCGGTCCGGCGACGATCAGCGTGCCGCCCGCCTCGGCGAGGATCGCGCGCAGGTCGGCGGCGAGCGCGAGGCGCTCGGCGCGCGGCAGGTCCTTCTCCCGCAGCACCACCCACCGCACTCCCCCACCCACGGCACCCGCGACCACGTCGACGAGCGCCCCCCGAGCGACCCGCCGATCGGTCAGCAGCACGACGCCGCTCGGCCCGCCCTGGATCTTGGTACGCGCTCGCCCCTCGGAGGGCGCATCCGTACCAAGATCCGCAACGCGAGCGGCGGTCACAGGTCGGGCCGTCCCTCATCCGGCGTGGATGCCAGGGCGTGGAAGCGGCGGGCTATCCGGCCCGCGCCGTACGCCAGGCGCCCGGCCTCGACCGCGTACCGCATCGCGGTGGCCATCGCCACCGGGTCGGCGGCCCGGGTGACGGCGCTCGCCAGCAGCACCGCGTCGCAGCCCAGCTCCATCGCGAGCGCCGCGTCGGAGGCGGTGCCGATGCCCGCGTCGAGCACCACAGGCACGTCGACAGCCGCCCGGATCAGCCGGATGTGGTGCGGGTTGCCGATGCCCAGCCCGGAGCCGATCGGCGACCCGGCCGGCATCACCGCCGCGCACCCCACGTCCGCCAGCCGCCGGGCCAGCACCGGATCGTCCGAGGTGTACGGCAGCACCGTGAACCCGTCCGCCACCAGCTCCTCGGCGGCGCGCAGCAGCTCCACCCCGTCGGGCAGCAGCGTGCGCTCGTCGCCGATCACCTCCAGCTTCACCCAGTCGGTGTCGAACGCCTCCCGGGCCAGGTGCGCCGTCTTCACCGCCTCCACGGCGGTCCGGCAGCCGGCCGTGTTCGGCAGCAGCCGTACGCCGCACCGCTCCACCAGGTCGAGCAGGCCGCCCGAACCGCCGGGCGTGGTGTCCACCCGGCGCAGCGCCAGCGTCACCAGCTCGGTGCCGGAGGCCCGGATCGCCTGCTCCAGCACGTGCAGGTTGGCCGCGCCGCCGGTGCCGAGGACGAGCCGGGAGCCGAACGTGACCCCGCCGATCTCCAGTGTGGACATCCGCTCACCCGCCCTGGGTGGCACTGAGCACCTCGACGCGATCGCCGTCGCGCAGCACGCTCGCCGACCAGCCGCCGCGCGGCACCACCTCGCCGTTCACCGCGACCGCGAGCCCGCGCTCCCGGTCGGTGACGGTGCGGACCACCTCGGCGACTGTGACGCCCTCGGGCAGCGTCCGGCCGGTGCCGTTGACGATCAGTTCCACGTGCGCTCCTTCCCGAAGCGGTCCGGGGTGAAGGGGGCGAGCGCGGGGTCCGGCTCGCCGGTGACGATCAGCTCGGTGACCAGGTCGGCGGTGACCGGGGTGAGCACGATGCCGTGCCGGTGGTGCCCGGTCGCGGCGAGCACGCCCGGCCGCCCGGGCAGCGGCCCGATGATCGGCGCGTTGTCCGGCGTACCGGGGCGCAGCCCGGCGACGGCCTCCACCAGCTCGTACTCGACGAGTTCCGGCACCAGCTCCGCGGCGGCGCGCAGCAGTGTCAGCACGCCAACGGCGGTGACAGCGGTGTCCGCGCGCTCCTCGACCGTCGCCCCGACCACGACCTCACCGCTGTCCCGGGGCACCAGGTAGACCGACTCGCTGTCCGCGTACCCCCGGATCACGTGCCGGAAGCCCGGCGGACCGCCGCCGGGCGCGCGCAGCCGCAGCACCTGGCCCTTCACCGGGCGGACCGGCAGGCCGGTGAGCGCCGCCGCGCCGCAGCCGGCCGCGACCACTGTGACCCGCGCGTCCACCTCGGACAGCGCGCCGACGCGGGCCGGGCGCAGCTGGACACCGGCACGCTCCGCGGCCGTGCGCAGCGCGGCGACCAGCCGCCGCGGATCGACCTGGTGGTCGCCGGGCGCCACCGCGCCACCGCGCACGCGCGGCGCCAGCGCCGGCTCGCGGTCGCGCAGCTCCGAGGGGCGCAGCGGCGTGATCGGCAGCCCCAACCCCCGTTGGTACGACCACAGCCGCCCCGCCTCGGCCAGGTCGTCGGCGGTGAGCCCGACGACGAGCGTGCCCTCGGTGCGGTGGCCGACGTCGACGCCGCTCGCCCCGGCCAGCTCGGCGGCGAAGCCGGGCCAGCGGGCGGCGGACTCGACGAGCAGCGCGGTCAGCTCGTGCTCACCGAAGTACGCCTCGGCGACCGGCGACAGCATCCCGGCGGCCACCGAGGACGCGCCCGACCCGGGCCGGTCGTCGTGCACCACCACGCGCAGTCCGCGCTGCGCGCACCGCCACGCGACAGCCCACCCCACCGGCCCGCCCCCCACCACCGCCACGTCGGAAAGGAAGGGCCCCCTGTTAACGCCTCCGGTAGAGGAAGGGCCCCCTCTTAACACGTCAGCGCCCGCAGCAGCTCGGCGGTGGCGTGCGCGGGATCGACGGCCAGGCTGAGCGCGCCGACCACCGCCACCCCGTACGCCCCGGCGGCCCGCAACGCCGGCACACTCGCGGCGGTCACCCCGCCGATCGCGATCACCGGCACGTTCACCGCCTCGGCGACCGCGCGTACCCCGTCGGGGCCGATCGGGTCCGGCAGGCCGGCCTTGGTGGTGGTGGCGTGGCACGGGCCGACGCCCAGATAGGTCGCACCCGCGTCCACCGCCGCGCGGGCGCCCACCGGTTCGCGGGCGGTAGCGCCGAGCACGGCGTCCGGGCCGAGCACCCGGCGCGCGGCGGCCACCGGCAGGTCGTCCGCGCCGACGTGGCCACCGGCGGCGTCCACCGCGAGCGCCACGTGCAGCCGGTCGTTGACCAGGCACCGCGCCCCGTACGGCCGGCACGCCTCGGTCACGCGG
This sequence comes from Micromonospora sp. C28ISP2-4, assembly GCF_030519385.1. Classification (NCBI taxonomy): domain Bacteria; kingdom Bacillati; phylum Actinomycetota; class Actinomycetes; order Micromonosporales; family Micromonosporaceae; genus Micromonospora; species Micromonospora sp. C28ISP2-4. The sequence goes on from NZ_JAUMKG010000002.1 coordinate 611,396, forward strand.
CACGCCAGCTCGTACGCCTCCCGATCGGTGGCGTCGTCCTCCACACGCACCTGCACGACGAGTTCGGCGCCCGCCACTGGCAGGGCGGCACGCAGCACGGCGAGCGGGTCACGCCCCGGCCGGGTGTCGGTGATGAGATGCAGTCGTCCCAGGGACAGCACGGCAACGCTCCTCCCTGCGCCGGCATTACCCGGATCAGGTTCGACGGTCGGGGGCTCCCAGCCCCCCTCTCAGCCCGGTCCGCACCGGGCTCCCGTGGGTCACTTGCGGCCTACCGTACGACGCCTCCCGCCCGTACGGAAGCCCGGGTGAGCTTTTTTCCAGGAACCGTTCACATGCCGGATCGGGGCAACGGGTGACCGTCCCGTCGCGACACGCTGCCGGGATGTCCGTTCCCGCCCGTGTCCCGCGCCGGCTGGCGATCCTGCCGTTCCGGGGCGGCCGTGCCGTCTCCGAAGGGCTGCTCACCTGGACGATGCTGCGCGGGCCGACGTGGATCCGCCTGCTCCCCGACGTGTACGTGCACCGGGACGGATACCGCGCCGACGACCATCGCATGTGGTGCGAGGCGGTGGCGTTGCGCCTGCCGCCGGGTGCCGTGCTGGCGGGAGGCAGCGCCGCCTGGTTGTTCGGCGCGGACGTGCTCACCCGCGATGCTCCGGTCACGGTGCTGCTGCCGACCGCCGCTCGACTGCGACCGCACCCACGGTTGCGGGTGCTCCGGTCGCCGTTGCCGGAGCGGGACCGCACCCGCGTCGGCGGGTTTCCGGTCACCACCCCGCTGCGTACCGCGTTCGACCTGGGCCGGCAGGGTTCATTCGTCGAGGCACTGGTCGCCGTCGACGCGCTGCTGCGCCGCCGGGTCGTGAAGCTGCCCGTCCTGCGGGCCTATGCCGCCGAGCGGCCGGGCTGGCCGGGCGCTCCACTGTTGCGCGAGGTGCTGGCGATGGCCGAGCCGTTGAGCGAGTCCCCGATGGAGACGCGGCTGCGGCTGCTCCTGCTCGACGCCGGCCTGGGCCCGCTCACCGCCCAGCACGAGGTACGCGCCGGCGGACGCTTCGTGGCCCGGGTGGACCTGGCCTGGCCGGCACTGCGCCTCGCGGTCGAGTACGACGGCGACCACCACCGCGAACGGGCGCACTTCCGGCGGGACGTGGCACGCCTGAACGCGCTCCGCTCGGCCGGATGGATCGTGCTCCGGTTCACCGCCGACGACGTGCTGCGCCGGCCCGACGCCACTGTCGCCCTGGTCCGCCAGGCCGTGGCAGAACGCCGTGCCACCGCGGCGCACCACCGACCCGTGCCCGCCGCCCGCCGGGTCGCCCGAAACACCACGGCCGTCAGGTCCGCTCGCAGACACCCATGTCGTTCCACTCACCGTCAGAATCAGCCGCCAGTGGAACGCCATGGGTGCCTCAAGGCCCGCTTGACACCCACGGTGTTCCACTCGGCGTGAACGCTGCCGGGGAGTGGCACGCCGTGGGTGCCTCGATGCGCGGACAAGCGCCGACGCGCGAGCGCACGCCCGACGCGCGGGAGGGCGCGTCGGTACCGGGCGGCGACCGTCAGAGGATGGCGTCCAGGGCGTCCAGGTCCTCGTCCGACGGCTGCCAGGTGCCGGCTTCGGCGTTTGCCTTCACCTGCTCGGGAGTGGTCGCGCCGGCGATCACCGACGTCACCGCGGGCCGGGCCGCCAAGCCGCCGATCGCCACCTGGAGCATGCTGATGCCGCGCTCGGCCGCGTACGCCTCGATCGCCTCGATGACGTCCCAGCGCGCGGCGGCCAGCCGCTCGGCGTACCGGCCGCCACCGGCCAGCCGGCTGCCGGCCGGGGGCGCCTCGCCCCGCTTGTACTTGCCGGTGAGCAGCCCGTTGGCGAGCGGGAAGAACGGCAGCATGCCCAGGCCGAACCGCTCGCAGGCCGGGATGACCTCGTCCTCCACTCCGCGCTCCAGCAGCGAGTAGTGGTTCTGCGCGGAGATGAACCGGGTACGCCCCTGCGACGACGCGGTCCAGTCGGCGTCGGCGATCTGCCACCCGGCGAAGTTGGAGTTGCCGAGGTAGCGCACCTTGCCGGCGGTCACCAGGTCGTCCAGCGCGGCGAGCGTCTCGTCGATCGGCGTGCCCGGGTCGGGCTCGTGCATCTGGTACAGGTCGATGTGGTCGGTGCCGAGCCGGCGCAGCGACGCCTCGACCGCGCGGGCGATGTAGCGGCGGGCGCCCCGGGCGCCGTGATCCGGCCCGTTCGCGCCGTTCATGTCCATGCCGAACTTGGTGGCCACCACCACGTCGTCGCGGCGGCCCTTGAGCGCCTGGCCGAGCAGTTCCTCGGAGGCGCCCTGCGGCTCACCGTAGATGTCGGCGGTGTCGAAGAAGTTGATCCCGGCGTCGAGCGCGGCGTCCACCACCGCCCGGGTGCCGTCGAGGTCGAGTTTGCGGCCGAAGTTGTTGCAGCCGATACCGACCACTGACACCACGAGCCCGGAGTCGCCCAGCCGGCGATAGGTCATCTCACTCACGAGATCCACCCTATGCCCGTTCCCCAGGTGTCACCCGGGGAGCGGCAGCACCTCGGCGGCCAGCACCCGGGCGTCACCGATCGTCGCCGCCAGTTCCTCGGGGGTACGCCCCACCGCGCCCAGCAGTGCCTGCGCCCGCTCGGCGAAGCGCGGCGGCGCATCGGGCAGGCGCCCGGCGGAGGCGATCATGCCCTTCTCGTTGACAAGCCACCGTCCGGCCCGGCCGTGCAGTGCGTGGACCAGCACCCCGACGACCCGGAACAGGCAGCCAGCCACGTAGCCGGCGTCGCCCGCGGCCGCGCCCTTCGCCGCGCCGTCGAGCAGCAGCCCGGTCTCCCAGCCACCGGCGACCAGCGCGGCGCCGAGCGCGGGCGGATAGTCGACTGTCTCGGCGCGCAGCGCGGTCAGCTCACCGGTCGGGTCGCCGAGCACCCGCCCGAGGGCCACCTCCCCGGCGTACGCGTGCGAGTAGAAGCCGAGCGGGTGCCCGGCCTGCACCTCGACCGTGTAGCGGCCGGCCCGGCAGTCCGCCCAGACCCGGTGCACCCGATCCAGGTCGCGGTAGATCCAGTCCACCGCGACCCCGTCGACACGCAGCCAGCCGCCGCCGTCGACCCACGGTCCCCAGCCGCCCGGGGCGGTGAGGTCCACCGGTCCGTCGGCGACCGAGGCGGCCACCGCGCGCAGCCCGGCCAGGTCGGGCGTACCCCGGTAGTAGAGGCCCAGGTCCCAGTCGGAGTCGGGCCGGTGGTCGCCGCGGGCGCGGCTGCCGCCGAGCGCCACCGCGACCACGCCGTCGACCGCGCACAGCCGGTCGACCAGGTCCTGGCCGATCACCCCACGTCCCAGACCGGCTCCGGTGTCTCCACCACGTCGCCGTCGCCCCGGAACAGCACGAACCGGTCGAAGGTACGGGTGAACCACCTGTCGTGTGTCACCGCGACCACAGTTCCCTCGAACGCGGTCAGCCCGGCCTCCAGCGCCTCGGCCGAGGCCAGGTCGAGGTTGTCGGTGGGCTCGTCGAGCAGCAGCAGTGTCGCCCCGGACAGCTCCAGCAGCAGCACCAGGAACCGCGCCTGCTGCCCGCCGGAGAGCGTGCCGAACCGCTGGTCGCCCTGACCGGCCAGCTCGTACCGGGACAGCGCCGCCATCGCGGCGTGCCGGTCCATGCCGGCCCGGTGGTCGTCGCCGCGCCACAGCACCTCGACGAGCGTCTTGCCCATCAGCTCGGGCCGGTCGTGGGTCTGCGAGAAGTGCCCGGGCCGGACCCGCGCGCCGAGCCGGACCGTGCCGCCGTGCGCGACAGGCGCGAGCGCGGCGGCGCCGTCGACAGGGGTGTTGCCCGGCTCCGGGTCGGTGCCGCCCCGGGCCAGCAGCCGCAGGAAGTGCGACTTGCCGGTGCCGTTCGCGCCGAGCACCGCGACCCGGTCGCCGTACCAGAGTTCCAGGTCGAACGGGTACGTCAGGCCGTCCAGCTCCAACTGCTCGGCGATCACCGCGCGCTTGCCGGTCCGTCCGCCGGTCAGGCGCATCCGGATGTCCTGGTCCTTCGGGGGTACGGGCGGCGGGCCGGCCTCCTCGAACTTGCGCAACCGGGTCTGCGCGGCCTGGTAGCGGGAGGCCATCCCGTCGTTGTACGCGGCCTTCTGCTTGTACATCAGCATCAGCTCGCGCAGCTTCTGGTGTTCCTCGTCCCAGCGTTTGCGCAGCTCGTCGAGGCGGGCGTGCCGGGCCACCCGCGCCTCATGCCAGCTCGCGAAGCCGCCCGGGTGCACCCAGGCGCTGCCGCCCTCCACGGCGACGACCCGGTCGGCGGTCTGCGCCAGCAGTTCCCGGTCGTGCGAGACGTAGAGCACCGACTTGCCCGATTCGCGCAGCCGCGCCTCCAGCCAGCGTTTGCCGGGTACGTCGAGGAAGTTGTCCGGCTCGTCGAGCAGCAGCACCTCGTCCGGGCCGCGCAGCAGCAGTTCCAGCGCGAACCGCTTCTGCTGGCCGCCGGACAGCGTGCGTACCGGCCGTTCCCGGGCGCTGTCCCATGGCAGGTCGAGCACGATGGTGGCGACGGTGTCGAAGAGGACTTCGGCGTCGTACCCGCCGGTCTCGCCCCAGGCGGCGAGCGCTTCGGCGTACGCGAGCTGGGTCTTGGCGGCGGCGGAGCTGTACTTGCCGCGGACCTCGGCCGCCCGCATGGCCGCCTCGGTCTCGGCGAGCCGCCGCCCGGCGTCGCGCAGCGCCGGCGGGGCGAGCGAGAGGGCCAGGTCGGCGAGCGTGGACTCGTCTCCGATCATGCCGATGAACTGCCGCATCACGCCCAGCCCACCGGAGCGGGCGATCGCGCCGGTCTTCACCGGCAGGTCACCGGCCACCATCCGCAGCAGCGTGGTCTTGCCGGCGCCGTTCGGGCCGACCAGCGCCACCTTGGCACCCTCACCGACCCGGAACGACACGTCGCTGAACAGCTCACGCCCGTCCGGGAGGATGTGCCCGACCCCTGCCACGTCCACGTATCCCACGCGGGCATCCTGCCCGAGCCGGGCCGGTGGACGACACCGGATTACCGGGTGACCCGCAGCACCCGGTAGCCCTTCTGGCTGGCGTGCCGCTCGACCGACCAGCCCTGCTCGACCAGCCAGCGGTGCAGCGAGTCGCCGCCGAGGTGCCGGGCGACGACCAGCCAGGCCGTGCCGTCCGGGGCGAGCCGGGGCAGCCAGCGCAGCAGCAGGCCGTGCAGTTCCGCCTTGCCGATGTGGATCGGCGGGTTGGACCAGATCTGGGTGAATGTGACGTCGTCCGGCAGGTCGTCGGGTGCGACTGCGTGTACCCGGTCGGCCGCCCCGACGCGGGCCGCGTTGGCGGTGGTGAGTGCGCGGGCGCGCTCGTTGACGTCCACGGCCCAGACGGTGGCCTTCGGCGCGACGGTGGCCAGGACGCAGGTGATCGGGCCGAAGCCGCAGCCGATGTCGAGCAGCGCGCCGGTGACGTCGGCGGCCGGCAGGTCGGCCTTGCGCAGCAGCACGGCGGTGCCGGGGTCGAGCCGGTCGGCGGAGAAGACACCGGCGGCCGAGGCGAGCGTGTAGTCGCGCCCGGCGACTGTGAACTCGACCTCGCGCGGGCGGGCCGGGGTCGAGGGCTCAGCGGTGAAGTAGTGGTCGCCGGTCACGCAGGCATTCTCGCACCGGGCCGGAGCGGTTCCGGCGACGGTGTCCAGGGTGGGCCGGACGCCACTCCGCCAGAATTTCCCAATATTACCCCTGAAAGGGACAATCGCCCCTACTCTATGCCACATGGTGTACCGGTACGAGTCCGATGAGGACGCCTTCCTGGAGTACCCGAAGCCCGGGTCGGCCCCGAACGGGCCCGCAGCCGCGACGCCCCCGCCCGCGGGTCCGTCACGCTCCCGCTTCCCCACGCCGTCGCTGCCCCGGCCGCCGCGCCCGCAACCGGCGCTGCCCGCGGCCGGCGCGACCGAGCAGAGCGGCACCGAGCAGAACGGCACCGACGAGCAAGCGGCGGCCGACGACGCCCGCGCCCCGGTGCCGGCGCCCCCGGCCCCGGCACCGACGCCCGGGCGGCCCGCGCCACCCCGGGAGCCCTCCCCCGTGCCGCAGCCCGCGCCGCCCACGCCGGCCCCCGTACCGGCGGCGGCGAACCGGCCGACGGTGCCGATCCCGGCCAGCCCGACCGCCCGCGCCGCCGACGTCTCCGAGCTTCCCCGGACCCGGCGCGCCGAACGCCGCAGCGGCGGACGGTTCTGGCAGACGCTCGTCGGCGGCGCCGCCGTACTGCTCCTGCTCTCGCTCACCGGCCTGGCCGTCGCGGCCCTGCTCGACGAACGCACCGCCACACCGCCGGCCGGCCAGCCGACCCCGCAGCCGACCGAGTCGAGCGCCCCGTCCGGCGGCACCGACCTGGACTCCCGGGACACCGACCAGGCGGCGCTCACCACCAAGGAGGTCTTCCCGGCCAAGGACCTCGTGATCACCGACGGGAAGCCGGCCTACCGGGTGCTCAAGACCCAGGCCAGCACGAAGTGCCAGGTCGCGGCCACCGGCGAGATCGCCGACCTCCTGACCCGGCTCGGCTGCAACCAGGTCGTGCGGGGCACGCTCCGCTCCCCCGACGGCGACCACCTGATCACCGCCGGCCTGTTCAACCTCACCGACGTGGCCACCGCCCAGCGGGTACGCGACCGCATCCGGCCGCTGCTCGACGCGCGCCAGGGACGGTTCCGTGGCATGGCGGCGGGCGACGGCACCGAGTCGGTGGAGAAGGCCGCAGCCCGGGTCGCCTGGCAGGTACGCGGACACTACGTCGCCTTCTGCCTGGTCACCCGTGCCGACGGGGAACGCATCCCGAGCGACGACGCGACCGCCCGCGAGATCATGTACGACCTGGTCGAGCTGCACCTCAACCGGGGTGTGCTGGACCGTCGTGCGGCCGCCGGCACGGCCGGGCAGCCCGACGCGGACTCGGCCGAGGACAGCGCCGGTCAGCGGGGCGCGGACTGAGCCGGGTTCAGCCCTCGGCCACCGGCACCCGCAACCGGCGGGTCTCCTCGGCGCGGCGGGCGTACTCGGCCGGGTCGGCCGGGTAGCCCACAGCGACCAGGGCGAGGCCGTGCGCGGGCGCCACTGTCACCTCGCTGGAGCGCTCACGCCGGGTCAGCAGGCCGGCCGGCCACTGGACCGGCCGCCGCCCGTCACCTGCCACCAGCATCGCCCCGACCAGGCTGCGCACCATGTTCTGGCAGAACGCGTCGGCCTGCACGGTGGCGACCAGGATCCCGTCCGGGTCGCGCCGCCAGTCCAGCCGGGTCACCTCGCGCAGCGTGGTCGCGTTCTCCTTGCGGCGGCAGTACGCGGCGAAGTCGTGCTCGCCGACCAGCCCGGCGGCGGCGGCGTTCAGGGCCGCCAGGTCCAGCGGCTTCGGCCAGGCCAGGGTGTCCCCGCGACGCAGCGGCTCGGCGCCCCACGGGGCGTCGGTCACCCGGTACTCGTAGCGCCGGAACGTGGCCGAGAACCGGGCGTCGAAGTCGGCGGGCACCTCGGTCATCGCGCGTACCCCCACGTCAGGCGGCAGGAGCCGGGCCAGCCGGCGCAGCAACCGGCCCTCGTGCTCCCGCCACACCGCTGTCGGCAGGTCGAGGTGGCAGACCTGCCCGGTGGCGTGCACGCCGGCGTCGGTACGCCCGGCCACAGTCAGGCCGGTCGCCGTGCCCGCGCCGAGCACCAGGTCCAGCGTCTGCATGAGCACACCGGCCACTGTGCGCCGGGTCGGCTGGGGCGCCCAGCCGGAGAAGTCGGCGCCGTCGTACGAGACGTCCAGCCGCAGCCGGGTCCGCTCGTCCACCTCGTACCTCCTGTCGACGGCGACGGGCCCGGCACCCCCGAGGGGATGCCGGGCCCGGTCGAGCCTGATCTCAGGCCTTGTCGTTCTCGGTGGCCTCGTCGCTGTCCTCGCGGGCGGCGGCGGTGTCACCCGACGCGGAGACCGGCGCCTCGGCGTCCTGGTCACCGTCGCTGGAGCGCGGGGTCTCCTCGGCCGGGGCCAGGGCCTCGACCTTGTCCTGCTGGGCGGCCTTGCGGGCGGCGGTCTTCTTGTTCGCCTTGGGCTCGGCGACCTGAAGCTCCTCCACCAGCTCGATGATCGCCATCGGAGCGGCGTCACCCTTGCGCGGACCGGTCTTCACGATCCGGGTGTAGCCACCGTTGCGGTTGGCGTACCGGGGCGCGATCTGGTCGAACAGGGCGTAGACCACGTCCTTGTCCTTGACGACGCCCAGCACCCGGCGACGCGAGGCGAGGTCGCCGCGCTTGGCCTTGGTGATGAGCTGCTCGGCCAGCGGACGCAGCCGACGGGCCTTCGTCTCGGTGGTCTGGATCTTGCCGTGCTGGAACAGCGCGGTGGCCAGGTTGGCCAGCATCAGCCGCTCGTGCGCGGGGCTGCCGCCGAGGCGGGGGCCCTTGGTGGGCGTGGGCATGCTTGGTGCTCCTCAGGTGTGGCGGCAGCGCGGACTAGAGCTGCTCGGTCTCGCGGTAGTCGTCGGTGTCGTAGTCCGCCTCGCCGAAGGCGTCCACGACGTGCGCCGGGTCGAAGTTCGGAGCCGAGTCCTTCAGCCCCAGGCCCATCCCGGCGAGCTTCATCTTGACCTCGTCGATCGACTTCTGACCGAAGTTGCGGATGTCGAGGAGGTCGGCCTCGGTACGCCCGATGAGCTCACCAACGGAGTTGATGCCCTCGCGCTTGAGGCAGTTGTAGGAGCGGACGGTGAGGTCCAGCTCCTCGATCGGCAGGGCCAGGTCCGCCGCCAGCTGGGCGTCCTGCGGGGACGGCCCGATGTCGATGCCCTCGGCGGTCTCGTCCAGCTCCCGGGCGAGCCCGAACAGCTCCACCAGCGTCGAGCCGGCCGAGGCCAGCGCGGTACGCGGGCCCATCGACGGCTTGGTCTCGACGTCGATGATCAGCCGGTCGAAGTCCGTCCGCTGCTCGACACGCGTCGCCTCGACCCGGTACGTCACCTTGAGCACCGGCGAGTAGATCGAATCGACCGGGATCCGGCCGATCTCCGCGCCCGCCTGCTTGTTCTGCGCCGCGGTGACGTAGCCGCGACCCCGCTCGACGGTCAGCTCCATGTCGAGCCGGCCCTTGCCGTTGAGGGTGGCGAGCTTCAGGTCCGGGTTGTGCACCGAGACACCGGCCGGGGGCTGGATGTCACCGGCGGTCACGTCGCCCGGGCCCTGCTTGCGCAGGTACATGCTGACCGGCTCGTCGTGCTCGGAGCTGACGCACAGCTCCTTGATGTTCATGACGAGCTCGACCACGTCCTCCTTGACCCCGGGGATCGTGGTGAACTCGTGCAGCACACCGTCGATCTTGATCGAGGTGACCGCCGCACCCGGGATGGAGGACAGCAGCGTACGCCGCAGCGAGTTGCCCAGCGTGTAGCCGAAGCCGGGCTCCAGCGGCTCGATGGTGAACCGGGAGCGGGTCTCGTTGATCGACTCTTCGGAGAGAGACGGTCGCTGGCTGATGAGCATCTTTTCTCTTCTCTTCCGGGGCGCCCGCTATTTGACGCCCACGACACAACTGTTCCGGTGGCCCGCCCGGAAGGACGGGCCACCGCAACGAGCCCTTACTTGGAGTAGAGCTCGACGATCAGCTGCTCCTGGACCTGGGTGTCGATCACCTGGCGAGCCGGGAGCGAGTGCACGAGGATCTTCATCTGGCTCGGGATGGCCTCCAGCCACGCCGGAACCGACCGGGAACCGGCCTGAGCCTGCGCCACCAGGAACGGGGTGAGCTCCTTGCTCTTGCCCCGGACCTCGATGATGTCGTGCTCCTTGACGCGGTACGACGGGATGTCGACCTTCTTGCCGTTCACCGTGAAGTGGCCGTGCTTGACCAGCTGGCGGGCCATGTCCCGGGAGCTGGCGTAGCCGGCCCGGTAGACCACGTTGTCCAGCCGCGACTCGAGGATCTGCAGCAGAACCTCGCCGGTCTTGGCCTCCTTGCTCACGGCCTCTTCGTAGTAGCCGCGGAACTGCTTCTCCAGCACGCCGTACACACGACGGGCCTTCTGCTTCTCACGGAGCTGGAGCAGGTACTCCGTCTCCTTCGTGCGGCCGCGGCCGTGCTGCCCGGGCGGGAACGGCCGGGACTCGAACGGGCACTTCGGACCATCGCACTTGCTGCCCTTGAGGAACAGCTTCATCTTCTCCCGCCGGCAACGGCGGCAGTCAGCACCGGTGTAACGAGCCATCTCTCTCTAACCTCTCAGACCCGGCGACGCTTCGGCGGACGGCACCCGTTGTGCGGCTGCGGCGTGACGTCGGAGATCTGACCGACCTCGAGGCCCACGGCCTGCAGCGAACGGATGGCGGTCTCCCGGCCGGAGCCGGGACCCTTGACGAACACGTCGACCTTGCGCATGCCGTGTTCCATCGCGCGGCGCGCGGCGGCCTCGGCGGCGAGCTGCGCGGCGAACGGAGTCGACTTGCGGGAGCCCTTGAAGCCGACCTGGCCGGAGGAGGCCCAGGAGATGACCGCACCGGTCGGGTCCGTGATGGACACGATGGTGTTGTTGAAGGTGCTCTTGATGTGCGCCTGCCCGTGGGCGACGTTCTTGCGTTCCTTGCGCCGGACCTTCTTGACAGCGGCTCCGGCACGAGCCTTCGGTGGCATAAGTCTGTGCGCTCCTAGTTACTTCTTGCCGGGCTTCTTCTTGCCGGCCACGGTCCGCTTCGGGCCCTTCCGGGTCCGCGCGTTGGTCTTGGTGCGCTGGCCACGCACGGGCAGACCGCGACGGTGCCGGATACCGGCGTAGCAGCCGATCTCGACCTTGCGGCGGATGTCAGCGGCGACCTCGCGGCGCAGGTCGCCTTCAACCTTGTAGTTGCCCTCGATGTGGTTCCGGAGCTCGACGAGCTCCTCGTCCGTGAGGTCCCGAACGCGCTTGTCCGGCGAGATGCCGGTCGCGGCGAGCGTCTCCAGGGCGCGGGTACGACCGACCCCGAAGATGTAGGTGAGCGCGATCTCCATCCGCTTCTCGCGGGGGAGATCCACGCCGACTAGACGTGCCATGTGCGGGCGTACTCCTCGTGATGTTGTGGCGGAGGTGTGGACCCGTCCCATCCCGCTACCGGCCGTCCCTGTCCTTCCGGCGTCAAGAACGCCGGCGACCGGGATCGGTCGCTGCCCGAGCGGGCCCCGGCCTCCGACCGGGGGTCAACCACGAGGGGGTACGCGCTGCGCACCCGACCGCGGCTGGGACGAGCTGGTGATGTGTGGGGCGTCAGCCCTGGCGCTGCTTGTGGCGCGGGTCGGTGCAGATGACCATGACCCGGCCGTGCCGGCGGATCACCCGGCACTTGTTGCAGATCCTCTTGACGCTCGGCTTGACCTTCACGGTTGCCTTACTTCCCATCTGGCCCGGAGCCGCGGCGGTGCGCGATCCGGACGTCGAAGACGGACACGGGTCTCCCGGCCGCCGTCAGGCTTACTTGTAGCGGTAGACGATGCGCCCGCGGGTCAGGTCGTACGGCGAGAGTTCGACGACGACCCGGTCCTCCGGCAGGATGCGGATGTAGTGCTGCCGCATCTTGCCGCTGATGTGAGCGAGCACCTTGTGGCCGTTCGCGAGCTCCACCCGGAACATGGCGTTCGGCAGGGGCTCGATGACCCGACCCTCGATCTCGATTGCTCCGTCTTTTTTCGGCATGTCCTCCGCTGTCCTGACGTCGGTTACTCCGGACGGCCCACAACGTCTTACACGGGTGAACTGACCAAGATCAGGAACCCGCGCCAGCCGCGGCTCCGACTCCCACCGAAGCGCAGGGTGGGCATGGCGGAGTGGACGCTGTGCGCCGAACAGAAAGTGTACGCCGACCCGCACGTGCTCGCCAAACCGACCGGCGCGACAGTCACCCGGGCGGCTCGGATATGACGCAGGTCACGTCTCCGGCAGCTCCCGCTTCGCCCGGCGGCGGGCCTCCCGCTCGACCTGCTTGCGCCGCCGGCGCTCGGCGTCCTTCTCCGGCGCCCCGTGGGCCAGCCCCTGCATCGTCTGGTAGAGCACCACGGCGCCCCACGGGCCGAGCACCCAGATCGGCCAGTAGTCGTCGAGCTCGAACTCACCCTCGCCGAGCTGGGAGACGAACCAGATCGCGGTGAGGATCAGGGCCACCTTCAGCCAGGGCCCCCAGACCCCCAGCAGCCAGGCGTTACGCGCGCTGACGGCCGCCCGGCCCGGCTCGGCCACCCGGCTCTTCCCGGTCGCACGCGGAGCCGGCAGGGAGTTCTCCGCCGGCCGCGGACCGGGCAGGTCGGTCAGCAGCTCGTCCAGCTCGCCGTAGGTCTTGGCCCCGTACGCCTGGCGCAGCCGATCGTCGTACTCGCCCAGGTCGAGCCGGCCCTCCGCCAGCGCCGCCCGGAGTCGCTCCGCGGTGGCCTCCCGGTCCGCGTCGGCCGCTCGCATCCGGTTGCGCTCATCCATGGGAACAAGCATGGCATCCGATCGCCACGGCGGCAGCACTCGACCGGGTACGGGGGCAGCCCGCTCAGGCCGCCGGGGAGTCGACAGACGTCTGCCGAGCGGTCACCAGGTCACCCAGGCGCTCCCGTCCGCCGTCCTCGGCGGTCAGCACCCACACACCGTCGTCAAGCAGCGCCATCGAGTGCTCCACGTGCACCGCCATGGAGCCGTCCCGCGTCACCACGGTCCAGCCGTCGGCCAGCTCGACGGTACGCGGCGAGCCCATCGTGATCATCGGCTCGATGGCGAGCGCCAGGCCCGGCACCAGGCGCGGCCCCTTGCCCGGACGCCCGTGGTTGAGCACGTGCGGATCCTGGTGCATCTCGGTGCCGATGCCGTGGCCGCCGTAGCCGTCGACGATGCCGTACCGGCCGCCCTTGCGGACCGCGTTCTCGACCGCGTGGGAGATGTCGGTGAGCCGGCCCTTGCCGGAGGCCGCCCCGCGCGCCGCGGCGGCGATCCCGGCCCACATGGCGTCCTCGGCCACCGCCGTCATCTTCAGCAACGCCGGGTCGACCTCACCGACCGGCACCGTGACCGCCGCGTCGCCGTGCCAGCCGTCCAGCACCGCGCCGCAGTCGATCGAGATCAGGTCGCCCTCGCGCAGCACCTGCTGCGGCGACGGGATGGCGTGCACCACCTGCTGGTTGACCGAGGAGCAGATCGACGCCGGGAAGCCGTGGTAGCCCTTGAACGACGGCACGGCGCCGGCCTCGCGGATGGTCGACTCGGCGATCGCGTCCAGGTCGGCCGTCGACACGCCCGGCGCCACCGCCTCCCGCATCCGGCGCAGGGCACGGGCGACGACCAGACCCGCGGCCCGCATCAGCTCGATCTGCTCGGGGGTCTTCAGCTGGATGTCCAGCTGGGGACGGCGCATGGTGGTGTTTACCTTTCGTCGCGCGTACGCGGAGCAGCGGGGCACGTCGCACGTACCCCGCTGTTCGCACTCTATCCGCCGGGTGGCGGTGGGACCTCAGCCGCCGTACGAGCGCAGCGCGTCGATGGCGCGGACGGTGACGTCCTCCACCGGGCCGGTCGCGTCGATGCCGACCAGCTTGCCCTGGGCGCCGTAGTAGTCCACGAGCGGCGCGGTCTTCTCGGCGTACTCCCGCAGCCGGGCGGCGATGGTCTCCGGCTTGTCGTCGTCGCGCTGGAACAGCTCGGCGCCGCAGCGGTCGCAGACGCCCTCCCGGCTCGGCGAGTCGAACTCGACGTGCCAGATCTTGCCGCAGCCCCGGCAGGTGCGCCGGCCGGACAGCCGCCGGATCACCTCGTCGTCGTCGACGACCAGCTCCAGCACCAGGTCCAGCGCGGTGCCGAGGTCGGCGAGGAGCTTGTCCAGCGCGGCGGCCTGCGGAGTGGTCCGCGGGAAGCCGTCGAGCAGGAAACCCTCGCTCGCGTCCGGCTCGGCGAGCCGGTCCCGCACCATGTTGATGGTGACCTCGTCCGGGACCAGCTTGCCGGCGTCCATGTACCGCTTGGCCTCGACGCCCAGCGGCGTGCCCTGGGAGACGTTCGCCCGGAAGATGTCACCGGTCGAGATCTTCGGCACCGAGAGGTGCGCGGCGACGAACTCCGCCTGTGTGCCCTTGCCCGCGCCCGGCGGGCCAACCAGAACGAGTCGCATCTACCGCAGGAACCCTTCGTAGTTCCGCTGCATGAGTTGGCTCTCGATCTGCTTCACGGTCTCCAGACCGACGCCGACCATGATGAGCACAGCGGTGCCGCCGAACGGAAAGTTCTGGAACTGCTGGTTGTCGAGCCAGATGAAGAAGAAGTTCGGCAGGATCGCGACGATGCCCAGGTAGAGCGCGCCCGGCAGGGTGATCCGGCTGAGGATGAAGTCGAGGTACTCGGCGGTCGGCTTGCCGGGGCGGATGCCCGGCACGAAGCCGCCGTACTTCTTCATGTTGTCCGCGACCTCGGTCGGGTTGAACGTGATCGACACGTAGAAGTACGTGAAGAAGATGATCAGCAGGAAGTAGATCGCGATGTGCTCCGGCGCGCTCGCCTTCACGATGTGGTTCTGGATCCACGCCTGGACCTTGCCCGGGTCGTTCTGATCGAAGAACTGGAGCGCGAGCTGCGGCAGGTAGAGCAGCGACGAGGCGAAGATGACCGGGATGACACCCGCCTGGTTCACCTTCAGCGGGATGTAGGTCGACGTGCCGCCGTACATCCGCCGGCCGATCATGCGCTTGGCGTACTGCACCGGGATGCGGCGCTGCGCCTGCTCGATGAACGTGACAGCGGTGATGACCACCAGCACCAGGGCGATGACGAGGAGGAACATCCCCCAGCCCTTTGTGGTCTTGATCTTCCAGCCCTCGCTGGGGAGGCGGGCCGCGATCGAGGTGAAGATCAGCACGGACATGCCGTTGCCGACGCCCCGGTCGGTGATCAGCTCACCGAGCCACATCACCACGCCGGTGCCGGCGGTCATGGTCATGACCAGGATGCTCAGGGTCAGCCAGTTCGGGATGCCGGTGCCCTCGGGCACGATCGGGAACTGGTCGCACTGGTTGTTGAACAGCTGGCCGGAGCGGGCCAGCGCCACGAACGCCGAGGCCTGGAGGACACCCAGGCCCAGCGTCAGGTAGCGGGTGTACTGCGTGATCTTGGCCTGCCCCGCCTGGCCCTCCTTGCGGAGCTGCTCCAGGCGCGGGATCACCACCGTCAGCAGCTGGAGGATGATCGACGCGGTGATGTAGGGCATGATGCCCAGCGCGAAGACCGAGAGCTGGAGCAGCGCGCCACCGGAGAACAGATCCAGCAGGTTGAGCACACCCGTGCTGCCACCCTGGATCGTGTCGAGGCACTTCTGCACGTTGCCGTACGAGACGCCCGGGCTGGGCAGCGTGGCGCCCAGCCGGTAGACCGCGATGATGCCTACTGTGAACAGCAGCTTCTTGCGCAGGTCAGGCGTACGGAACGCACTGAGAAAGGCGGACAGCAACTTCTTCCTCCTGCGCGACGCGGGCCGCCGGTGACGAATCCTGGCGGGGCGGGGTGGTGCCGGGCGGCGTGCCCGGTATCCATGGCTGGGAACGGACTCTAACAGTCCGATCCCGGTCCGGGCAGATGCGCCCGGCTACATAAAACGAATCCGATGTTACCCGGCGCACACGTGGCCGGTAGACCATGGCGCCCGCCCAGTTGCGAACAACTGAGCGGGCGCCGTGGACATCGCCTTACAGCTCGGTGACCGAGCCACCGGCGGCGGTGATCTTCTCCTTGGCCGACGCGCTGAACGCGTGCGCCGAGACCTGGAGAGACACGCCACCGAGGTCGCCGGTGCCGAGCACCTTGACCGGGTGACCCTTGCGGACCGCGCCGGCCTCGACCAGCTCGACCGGGCCGACCTGGCCGCCGTTCGGGAACAGCTCGGCCAGCCGGTCCAGGTTGACCACCTGGAACACGACCTTGAACTTGTTCTTGAAGCCCTTCATCTTCGGCAGGCGCATGTGGATGGGCATCTGCCCACCCTCGAACGCCGGCGAGATGTTCTTCCGGGCCTTCGAACCCTTGGTACCGCGACCGGCGGTCTTGCCCTTCGAGCCCTCACCGCGACCCACGCGGGTCTTGTCGGTCTTGGCACCCGGAGCCGGACGCAGGTGGTGCACCTTGATCGTCATTACTCGACCTCCTCGACCTTCACGAGGTGGTTGACCGTGAAGATCATGCCGCGGATCTCCGGCCGGTCCTCCTTGACCACCACGTCGTTGATCCGCTTGAGACCGAGCGAACGCAGCGAATCACGCTGGTTCTTCTTGGTCCCGATCTCGGACCGGACCTGGGTGACCTTCAGGCGTGCCATCAGGACGCCACCCCCGCCCGCGACGCCAGCATGGCGGCCGGCGCGACGTCCTCGACCGGCAGACCACGACGGGCCGCGACCTGCTCCGGGGACTCGAGCCCCTTCAGGGCCGCCACCGTGGCGTGCACGATGTTGATCGGGTTGGACGAGCCGAGGCTCTTGGAGAGCACGTCGTGGATGCCCGCGCACTCCAGCACGGCACGCACCGGACCACCGGCGATGACACCCGTACCGGCGGAGGCCGGCTTGAGCAGCACCACACCGGCGGCGTCCTCGCCCGTGACCGGGTGCGGGATCGACTGACCGATCCGCGGCACCTTGAAGAAGTGCTTCTTGGCCTCCTCGACACCCTTGGCGATCGCCGCGGGCACCTCCTTGGCCTTTCCGTAGCCCACACCGACGGTGCCGTCGCCGTCGCCCACGATCACCAGGGCGGTGAAGCTGAAGCGACGACCACCCTTCACGACCTTGGCGACGCGGTTGATCGCGACGACCCGCTCGAGGTGCGGGGTCTTCTCGACGGGCGCGTTTCCGCGGCCGCCCTCACGGCGGTTGTCGCGGCGACCACCCTCGTTGCCACCGGACCCGCCGCCACGGCGCTGTTGACCTGGCATCAGCAGCCTTCCTTCTCTCTCGTGACGGGGTTTCTAGAACTCGAGCCCGGCTTCGCGGGCGGCGTCGGCAAGCGCGGCGACACGCCCCGCGTACCGGTTGCCACCGCGGTCGAAGACGACCTTCGAGACGCCGGCGGCCTTGGCGCGCTCGGCGAGCAGCGCGCCGACCTTGCCGGCCAGGGCGCTCTTGTCGCCCTCGGCGCCGCGCAGCGAGGCGTCCATGGTCGAGGCCGACGCCAGGGTGTGACCCTTGGTGTCGTCCACGACCTGGGCCACCACGTGGCGCAGGGAGCGGGTGACGACCAGGCGGGGACGCTCGGCGGTGCCGCTGACGTTCTTGCGGACCCGGAAGTGCCGACGCGCACGCCCGACGGCACGCTTGGCGGCGACGCCGCGGCGGCGCTTGAGCAGCGTGGCGCTCACTTCTTACCTGCCTTTCCAGCCTTGCGGCGGATGACCTCGCCCTGGTACTTCACGCCCTTGCCCTTGTAGGGCTCCGGCGGACGGATCTTCCGGATGTTGGCGGCGACCTCGCCGACCTGCTGCTTGTCGATGCCGGCCACATGGAACAGCGTCGGCTTCTCGACCGTGAAGGTGATGCCGTCCGGCGCCTGCACCAGCACCGGGTGCGAGAACCCGAGCGCGAACTCCAGGTCCTTGCCCTTGGCGGTCACGCGGTAACCGGTGCCGGCGATCTCCAGGCTCTTGCGGTAGCCCTCGGTGACACCGACGATCATGTTGGCCACCAGCGTACGGCTCAGGCCGTGCAGCTCCTTGGCCTTGCGCTCGTCGTTGGGCCGGTTGACGTGCAGCTCGCCGTCCTCGCCCCGCTCCGCCGTGATCGGCTCGGCCAGCACGTGGCTCAGCTCGCCCTTGGGGCCCTTGACCTTGACGGTCCGGCCGTCGATCGTGATGTCGACGCCGGCAGGCACCGGGATCGACTTACGTCCAATACGCGACATTTCTACCTGTCTCCCGTTACCAGACGAAGGCGAGGACTTCCCCGCCAACGCTCCGCTTGCGGGCCTGCCGGTCGGTGAGCAGCCCCTGGGACGTCGAAATGATCGCCACGCCCAGCCCGCCGAGCACCCGCGGGAGCCCGTCCGACTTGGCGTACACCCGGAGACCGGGCTTGGACACGCGCTTGATGCCGGCCAGGCTCCGCTCGCGGTTCTGGCCGTACTTCAGCTCGACGACCAGTCGCTTGCCGACGGCGCCCTCTTCGGGCTCCTCGACCGACCAGGTGGCGATGTAACCCTCGGCCTTGAGGACCTCGGCGATGTTCGCCTTGATCTTCGAGTAGGGCATCGTCACCCGGTCGTGGTACGCCTGGTTGGCGTTACGCAGACGCGTGAGCATGTCTGCGATCGGGTCGGTCATCGTCATGAAAACTCGTCAACCTTTCTCGCCGGGGTTCCCCGGGCCAGGCCCGGGGCCTACGGCGAAGAGACAGTTCAGCTGACGCGCCGGAGCGCGCCGGGCTATTACCAGGAAGCCTTGGACACGCCGGGCAGCTCACCGCGGTGGGCCATCTCCCGGATGCACACCCGGCAGAGACCGAACTTGCGGTAGACCGCCTTCGGACGCCCGCACCGCTGGCAGCGGGTGTACGCGCGAACCGAGAACTTCGGCTTCGCGGCCGCCTTGATGATCAGCGCCTTCTTGGCCATCTCAGTTCTCCTTGAACGGGAAGCCCAGGAGCTTGAGCAGCGCCCGGCCCTCGTCGTCGGTCGTGGCGGTCGTGACCACCGTGATGTCCATGCCCCGCTGGCGATCGATCTTGTCCTGATCGATCTCGTGGAACACCGACTGCTCGGTCAGGCCGAACGTGTAGTTGCCGTGCCCGTCGAGCTTGCGCCCGTCCAGGCCGCGGAAGTCACGGATACGCGGCAGCGCGATCGAGAGCAGCCGGTCCAGGAACTCCCACATCCGGTCGCCGCGCAGGGTGACCTTCGCGCCGATCGGCATGCCCTCGCGGAGCTTGAACTGCGCGATGGACTTAGTGGCCCGCCGGACCTGCGGCTTCTGGCCGGTGATGGTGGCCAGGTCGCGGACGGCCCCGTCGATCAGCTTGGCGTCGCGAGCGGCCTCGCCGACACCCATGTTGACGACGATCTTGACCAGCCGCGGCACCTGCATCGGGTTGGCGAACTCGAACTGCTTCTGCAGCTCGCCCACGATCTCGTTGCGGTACCGCTCCTTGAGGCGCGGCAGGGTCTTGGTTTCGGTAGCCGTGGTCATCAGAGGTCCTTACCGGTGCTACGCGCGATGCGGACCTTCTGGCCGTTGTCGTCGATCCGGTAGCCGACGCGGGTCGGCTTGCCGTCGGAGTCCAGGACCATCACGTTCGAGACGTGGATCGGGGCCTCCTGGGTGACGACGCCACCGGTCTTGGCGCCACGCTGGGTGGTGCTGATGCGGGTGTGCTTCTTGACCCGGTTCACGCCCTCGACCAGGACCTTGTCCTGCCGCGGGTAGGCCGCGATGACCTTGCCCTTGGCACCCTTGTCCTTGCCGGCGATGACGACGACCGTGTCGCCCTTCTTGACCTTCACGGTCACAACACCTCCGGCGCGAGAGAGATGATCTTCATGAACCGCTTGTCCCGCAGCTCCCGGCCCACCGGGCCGAAGATACGGGTACCGCGCGGGTCCCCACCGTCCTTGATGATGACGGCGGCGTTCTCGTCGAAGCGGATGTACGACCCGTCCGGCCGCCGCTTCTCCTTGGCGGTCCGAACGACGACGGCCTTGACGACGTCGCCCTTCTTCACACCGGCACCGGGGATCGCGTCCTTGACGGTCGCCACGATGACGTCGCCGATGCTCGCGTAGCGCCGACCGGAGCCGCCGAGCACCCGGATGCACAGGATCTCCCGGGCACCCGTGTTGTCGGCGACGCGCAGTCGCGACTCCTGCTGAATCACGTCTATCTCCTATGTCTGCCGGTTCTCCGGCCGCTCGGGGCGGCCGGAGCCTGGCGGAACCTGCGCCCGACCGGGACCCGGCCGAGCTCGAGCCTTCGCTACTTGGCCTTCTCGAGGATCTCCACGAGCCGCCAGCGCTTGGTGGCGGACAGCGGCCGGGTCTCCATGATCAGGACCCGGTCGCCGATGCCGGCCGAGTTCTGCTCGTCGTGCACCTTCAGCTTGCGCGTACGGCGCATGATCTTGCCGTACAGCGCGTGCTTGACGCGGTCCTCGACCTCGACCACGACGGTCTTGTCCATCTTGTCGCTGACCACGAGGCCCTCGCGAACCTTGCGGCGGGACCGCGCGGGGGCGGTGGTGTTCTCACTCATGATGCAGTCACCTCAGTCGGCGCGGCCGAGAGACCCAGCTCACGCTCACGCATGATCGTGTAGATCCGGGCGATCTCCCGACGGATGACCTGCAGCCGCCGGTTGTTGTCCAGCTGCCCGGTTGCGGCCTGCACGCGGAGGTTGAACAGCTCCGCCTTCGCCTCGCGCAACTTCGTGACCAGCTCCTCCTCGGAGAGCTCACGCAGCTCGGAGGGCTTGACGCCCGCTGCCATCAGGATTCACCCACTTCGCGCGTAACAATGCGGCACTTCATCGGGAGCTTGTGGATCGCGCGACGCATCGCCTCTCGCGCGATCTGCTCGTTGGGGAAGGACATCTCGAAGAGGACCCGCCCCGGCTTCACGTTGGCGACCCACCACTCGGGCGAACCCTTACCGGAACCCATCCGGGTCTCGGCAGGCTTCTTGGTGAGGGCCTGGTCCGGGAAGATCGTGATCCAGACCTTGCCGCCACGCTTGATGTGACGGGTCATCGCGATACGCGCCGACTCGATCTGGCGGTTGGTCACGTACGCCGGCTCGAGAGCCTGGATCCCGAACTCGCCGAACACCACCCGGTTACCACCCTTGGACGCGCCACTGCGGTCCGGGTGGTGCGGCTTGCGGAAGCCCTTCGGGGGCTTGCGCGGCATCAGCATCTGTCAGCCCTCCTGCTGCGTTTCTGCCGGCTGGGTAGCCGCCGGAGCCGAAGCTGCCGCGGCGACCGCAGCGCTGTCGACCGGCTCACCGGCCGGCGTCTCCGCCTGCTGCGCGATGGTGGTCGCGGCAGCCCGGCCGGCCTCGGTGCCACCGGCGGTCGTACCGGACGAGCCCGAGCGGCCACGGCGCGGCCGGTCCGGCCGGTCGCCACGGTCGCGGCGCGGGCCGCGCGACGGGGCGGCCTCGGCCGGGGCCTCGCGGCCCGGGACGGCGTCGCCCTTGTAGATCCAGACCTTCACGCCGATCCGGCCGAAGGTGGTACGGGCCTCGAAGAAGCCGTACTCGATGTTGGCCCGCAGCGTGTGCAGCGGAACCCGGCCCTCGCGGTAGAACTCGGTCCGGCTCATCTCGGCGCCGCCCAGACGGCCCGAGACCTGAACCCGGATGCCCTTGCAGGCGGGGTTCTTCATCGCGGACTGCATCGCCTTGCGCATGGCCCGACGGAAGCTGACCCGGCTGGACAGCTGCTCGGCGACGCCCTGGGCGACCAGCTGCGCGTCCGACTCGGGGTTCTTCACCTCGATGATGTTCAGCTGGACCTGCTTGCCGGTGAGCTTCTCCAGCTCGCCGCGGATCCGGTCGGCCTCCGCACCCTTACGGCCGATGACGATGCCCGGCCGGGCGGTGTGGATGTCGACGCGGACCCGGTCCCGGGTGCGCTCGATGTCGACCTTGGAGATGCCGGCGCGCTCGAGGCCCTTGGACATCATGCGGCGGATCTTGACGTCCTCGCCGATGTAGTCCTTGTAGAGCTTGTCCGCGAACCAGCGGGACTTCCAGTCGGTCGAGATGCCGAGCCGGAACCCGGTCGGGTGAACCTTCTGACCCATTACTCGGCACCCTCCGTCGTGCTCTGCTCCTCAGCGGCCGGCTTGGCCGGAGCGGCCTTCTTCGCCGACTTCTTCGGCGCGGCCGGCGCAACCGCCTCGACCGCCACGGTGATGTGGCAGGTGCGCTTGCGGATCCGGTAGGCCCGGCCCTGCGCCCGCGGCCGGAACCGCTTCATGGTCGGGCCCTCGTCGACGAACGCCTCACTGACGAGCAGCGCGTCGGGGTCCAGCCGCTCGTTGTTCTCCGCGTTGGCGATCGCGCTCGCGAGCACCTTGTACACCTGCTCGCTCGCAGCCTGCGGCGCGAACTGCAGCACCGTGAGCGCCTCCTTCGCGGGCAGGCCGCGGACGAGGTTGACCACCCGGCGCGCCTTCATCGGCGAGATGCGCACGTGCCGCGCAACCGCCCGCGCGCCCGGAAGCACCGGAGCGTCGCCCTTTCCTGGCATCGCTGTAACCCCTTGTTCCTCTATCCGTATGCCCGCGGCGTCAGCGCCGGCGGCTCTTCCGGTCGTCCTTCTCGTGACCCTTGAACGTGCGGGTCAGCGCGAACTCGCCGAGCTTGTGCCCGACCATGGCCTCGGTCACGAAAACCGGGACGTGCTTGCGTCCGTCGTGCACGGCGATCGTGTGACCCAGCATCTCCGGGATGATCGTCGAGCGCCGCGACCAGGTCTTGATGACGTTCTTCGAGCCCTTGTCGTTCTGCGTCTCCACCTTCTTGAGCAGGTGGTCGTCGACGAACGGGCCCTTCTTCAGGCTGCGAGGCATGTCTTATCTCCCTCAGCCGCGCTTACGCGTGGCGTAGCGGCGGCGGACGATCAGCCGGTCGCTCGGCTGGCCCTTACGACGGGTGCGGCCCTCGGGCTTACCCTGCGGGTTGACCGGGTGGCGACCACCGGAGGTCTTACCCTCACCACCACCGTGCGGGTGGTCGACCGGGTTCATCGCGACACCACGGACGGTCGGGCGCTTGCCCTTCCACCGCATACGGCCGGCCTTACCCCAGTTGATGTTCGACTGGTCGGCGTTGCCGATCTCGCCGATGCTGGCGCGGCAGCGCACGTCCACACGCCGGATCTCACCGGACGGCATACGCAGGGTCGCGTACGCGCCCTCACGGCCGAGCAGCTGGATGCCGACGCCGGCCGAGCGGGCCAGCTTGGCGCCGCCGCCCGGACGCAGCTCCACGTTGTGGATGGTGGTACCGACCGGGATGTTGCGCAGCGGCAGGTTGTTACCCGGCTTGATGTCGGCGCCCGGACCGGACTCGACGCGGTCGCCCTGCTTCAGGTCCTTCGGCGCGATGATGTAGCGCTTCTCGCCGTCGGCGTAGTGCAGCAGCGCGATGCGCGCGGTGCGGTTCGGGTCGTACTCGATGTGGGCGACCTTCGCCGGCACGCCGTCCTTGTCGACCCGCTTGAAGTCGATCAGACGGTACTGGCGCTTGTGGCCGCCACCGTGGTGCCGCGTGGTGATCCGGCCGTGGGCGTTGCGTCCGCCCTTCTTCGGCAGCGGAGCCAGCAGCGACTTCTCGGGCGTCGACCGGGTGATCTCGGCGAAGTCGGCAACGCTCGAGCCACGCCGGCCCGGCGTCGTCGGCTTGTACTTACGGATAGCCATTGTCTACACCCCTCAGCTGACCGGGCCGCCGAAGGCCTCGATACGGTCACCGTCAGCCAGCTTCACCATCGCGCGCTTGGTGTCCTTGCGCTTGCCGAACCCGGTACGGGTCCGCTTGCGCTTGCCCTCGCGGTTGAGCGTGTTGACCGTCAGGACGCGGACGTTGAAGATCTGCTGGATAGCGATCTTGATCTCGGTCTTGTTTGCGTCCGGGTGCACCAGGAAGGTGTACCAGTTGCGGTTCAGCTCGCTGTAGCTCTTCTCCGAGACGACCGGCGCGACGATGACGTCACGCGGATCGGCGATCGTGCTCACTTGCCATCCTCCTCGGTGGTCTCGGCGGGAACGCCCAGGAACTCGTCCAGGGCCTCCTTGGTGAAGACCACGTCGTCGGCCACCAGCACGTCGTAGGTGTTGAGCTGGCCGGCCTCGATCAGGTGCACCCGGCTGTCCCGCGCGTTGCGCAGGTTCCGCAGCGACACCCAGTTCAGCTCGTCGGTGCTGCTCAGCACGACCAGGACCCGACGGGCCTGGGTCAGCTTGGTCAGCGTGGCCAGGGCCGCCTTGGTGGACGGCTTCTCACCGGAGACGAACGCCTCGACGACGTGCACCTGGCCGGCGCGGGCCCGGTCGGAGAGGGCGCCACGCAGGGCGGCGGCCTTCATCTTCTTCGGGGTGCGCTGGCTGTAGTCGCGCGGCACCGGGCCGTGGACCACGCCACCGCCGGCGAACTGCGGCGCGCGGGTCGAGCCCTGGCGGGCACGACCGGTGCCCTTCTGCTTGTACGGCTTCTTGCCTCCACCGGAGACCTCGCCGCGGGTCTTCGTCTTGTGCGTACCCTGGCGGGCCGCCGCGAGCTGGGCCACCACGACCTGGTGCATCAGGGCGATGTTGGCCTGCGCGTCGAAGATGTCGGCCGGCAGCTCCACGGAGCCGCTCTTGGCGCCTTCGACGTTGATGACGTCAACGGTGGTCACTTGGCCGCACCGCCCTTCTTCACCTTCGCCTTGGCCGCGGTGCGGACCAGGACCAGCGCGCCCTTCGGGCCGGGGATGGCGCCGCGGACGAGCAGGAGGTTGTTCTCGGTGTCGACCGCCTGGACGGTCAGGTTCTGGACGGTGTAGCGCACGCCACCCATCCGGCCCGCCATCCGGGTGCCCTTGAAGACGCGACCCGGGGTCGCGCAGGCGCCGATCGAGCCGGGCGAGCGGTGCTTGCGCTCGACACCGTGGCTGGCACGCAGGCCGTGGAAGCCGTGCCGCTTCATCGGGCCGGCGTAGCCCTTGCCCTTGGTCTTGCCGGTCACGTCGATCACGACGCCGGCCGGGAACTCCTCGACCGTGACCTCCTGGCCCGGCGCGTAGTCCGCGGCGTCGGAGGTGCGCAGCTCGACGATGTGCCGGCGCGGCGCGACGTCCGCCTTGGCGTAGTGCCCGGCGATCGGCTTCTTGACCTTGCGCGGGTCGATGACCCCGTACGCCAGCTGGACCGCGGAGTAGCCGTCCTTGTCGGCGCTACGAACCTGGCTCACGACGCACGGGCCGGCCTGAACCACGGTCACGGGCACAACCTTGTTGTTGTCCCAGACCTGGGTCATGCCGAGCTTGGCGCCCAGGATCCCCTTGACTTGCCTGTCCATTTGTCCGGTCCCTACAGCTTGATCTCGATGTCGACGCCAGCCGGCAGGTCGAGGCGCATGAGCGAGTCGACCGTCTTCGGGGTCGGGTCGATGATGTCGATCAGACGCTTGTGCGTACGCATCTCGAAGTGCTCGCGCGAGTCCTTGTACTTGTGCGGCGAGCGGATGACGCAGAAACGGTTGATCTCCGTGGGCAGCGGCACCGGGCCAGCGACCTGCGCCCCGGTACGCGTCACCGTCTCGACGATCTTCCGAGCCGAGGAGTCGACGACCTCGTGGTCATAGGCCTTGAGCCGGATGCGGATCTTCTGTCCCGCCATGGTGGCTTCTGTTCCTTCTCTCGATGCCGCTGTGTTGCGGGCGCCTGTGCCGGCTGGCACAGGCCCACTTCCGCCGACCCCCGCGGTCGGGCGTGTCGCGCCCGTGGGCCAGGCTCCGCCCCGGGACTCCGGAGCGATTCTCTGACCACGCGGTGGGTCATGGCGCCGATCGCGGGGACCGCGACCTGGACGCCGCGCGAGGGTGGTTGACCGCCGATGGCGACCAACACCCTACGCGAGACAGTCTGACTCCCGGAGGTCCAGCGTCAACCGGACGCAGGTGACCGACTGTCGTTACGCAACCTGACTAGTATGCCGCACGACCGGCGGCAACGCTAATCGGGGTTACCCAGCTCACTTGATGATCTTGGTGACGCGACCCGCGCCGACCGTACGACCACCCTCGCGGATCGCGAACTTCAGGTTCTCCTCCATGGCGATGGGCTGGATCAGCTTCACCGTCATCGAGGTGTTGTCGCCCGGCATGACCATCTCGGTGCCCTCGGGCAGCGTGACGACGCCGGTGACGTCCGTGGTCCGGAAGTAGAACTGCGGGCGGTAGTTCTGGAAGAACGGGGTGTGCCGGCCGCCCTCCTCCTTGGAGAGGATGTAGACCGTCGCCTCGAACTCCGTGTGCGGGGTCGTGGTGCCCGGCTTGATGACGACCATGCCGCGCTCGACGTCCTCGCGCTTGATGCCGCGCAGCAGCAGACCGACGTTCTCACCCGCGCGGGCCTCGTCGAGCAGCTTGCGGAACATCTCGATGCCGGTGCAGGTGGTCTTCATCGACTTCTCACGGATGCCGACGATCTCCACCTCCTCGTTCGGCTTGAGGATGCCGCGCTCGGCGCGGCCCGTGACCACGGTGCCGCGACCGGTGATCGTGAAGACGTCCTCGATGGGCATGAGGAACGGCTTCTCGGTCTCGCGCTCCGGCTGCGGGATCGCGGTGTCCACGGCGTTCATCAGGTCCAGGAGCTTCCCGGTCCACTCCGGGTCACCCTCCAGGGCCTTCAGCGCCGAGACCCGGACGACCGGCAGGTCGTCACCCGGGTACTCCTGCGAGGAGAGCAGCTCACGGACCTCGAGCTCGACGAGCTCCAGGAGCTCCTCGTCGTCGACCATGTCGCTCTTGTTGAGCGCCACGACGATGTACGGCACACCGACCTGACGGGCCAGCAGCACGTGCTCGCGGGTCTGCGGCATCGGGCCGTCGGTCGCCGCCACCACCAGGATCGCGCCGTCCATCTGCGCGGCACCGGTGATCATGTTCTTGATGTAGTCGGCGTGACCGGGGCAGTCGACGTGCGCGTAGTGACGCGCCTCGGTCTGGTACTCGACGTGCGCGATGGAGATCGTGATGCCGCGGGCCTTCTCCTCCGGCGCCTTGTCGATCTCGTCGAACGGCGTGTACGGGTTCAGGTCCGGGTACTGGTCGTGCAGGACCTTGGTGATGGCCGCCGTCAGCGTCGTCTTACCGTGGTCGATGTGACCAATGGTGCCGATGTTGACGTGCGGCTTAGTCCGCTCGAACTTCGCCTTCGCCACTGGTGTCCTCCTGTGGACTTTCTTGGTTCGTTCGCCCCGGCGCGCCGTTCGGCGCTTAGGACTCTGTCGACAGCCTTTCCGGCCGGAAGGCCGGAGAGCTTTTGTGGGTTCTGCGGCGATGAAGCCTACAGGCCCGGTCTCACGCAACCCGATCGAGGTGGCCGCGGGCGGGAGAACCCTCCCGCGACCGCCCTCGCGTCATCGGATCAGCCGAGGGTGAGTGTCACTCACCCGTCGCCTTGGCGATGATCTCCTTGGCCACCGAGTTCGGAACCTCGGCGTAGGAGTCGAACTGCATGCTGTAGCTAGCCCGGCCCTGGGTCTTCGACCGCAGGTCGCCGACGTAGCCGAACATCTCCGACAGCGGCACCAGGGCCCGGACGACGCGAGCGCCGCTGCGCTCCTCCATCGCCTGGATGATGCCACGCCGGGAGTTGAGGTCGCCGATGACGTCACCCATGTTCTCCTCAGGAGTGGTGACTTCAACGGCCATCATCGGCTCGAGGAGAGCGGGGTCGGCCTTGCGGGCCGCCTCCTTCATCGCCATCGAGCCGGCGATCTTGAACGCCATCTCCGACGAGTCGACCTCGTGGTACTGGCCGTCCACCAGGGTGAGCTTGACGCCCACCAGGGGGAAGCCGGCGAGGATGCCGTACTGCATGGCGTCCTGCGCGCCCGCGTCCACCGAGGGGATGAACTCCCGGGGGATGCGGCCACCGGTCACGGCGTTGGCGAACTCGTACGTCGGGGCGTCGTTGCCCAGCGGCAGCGGCTCCACGCTGATGATCACGCGGGCGTACTGGCCGGAACCACCGGTCTGCTTCTTGTGGGTGTACTCGATCTTCTCCACCTTGCGGCGGATCGTCTCGCGGTACGCCACCTGCGGCTTACCGATGTTCGCCTCGACGTTGAACTCGCGGCGCATCCGGTCGACCAGGATGTCCAGGTGCAGCTCGCCCATGCCGGAGATGACCGTCTGACCGGTCTGGTCGTCCAGCTTGACGCGGAAGGTCGGGTCCTCCTCGGCCAGCCGCTGGATGGCGGTGCTGAGCTTCTCCTGGTCAGCCTTGGTCTTCGGCTCGATGGCCACCTCGATGACCGGCTCCGGGAAGGTCATCGACTCCAGGATGACCGGGTTCGCCGGGTCGCACAGGGTGTCACCGGTGGTGGTCTGCTTCAGACCCTGCACCGCGATGATGTCGCCGGCCTGGGCGGAGCTGCGCTCCTCCCGCTTGTTGGCGTGCATCTGGTAGATCTTGCCGATCCGCTCCTTGCGGTCCTTGGTGGAGTTGATCACCTGAGAACCGGACTCGAGCGTGCCGGAGTAGATCCGGACGTACGTCAGCTTGCCGAGGTGCTTGTCGGTCTGGATCTTGAAGGCCAGGCCGGAGAACGGCTCGGAGACCGCGGGCTTCCGCTGCAGCGGGGTCTCGCCGTCGGTGGCCGTACCCTCGATCGCCGGGATGTCCAGCGGCGAGGGCAGGTACGCGACGACCGCGTCCAGCATCGGCTGGATGCCCTTGTTCTTGAAGGCGGTACCGGTGAGGACCGGGTTGGCCTTGCCGGCGATGGTGGCCCGGCGGATGGCGGCCTTGATCTCGTCGACCGAGATCTCCTCGCCCTCGAGGTACTTCTCCATCACCGAGTCGTCGACGTCGGCGAGGGTCTCCATCAGCTTCTCGCGCCACTCGGCGGCCGAGTCGGCGAGGTCGGCCGGGATCTCCTCGACCGCGTAGTCCTCACCCTTCTGGGTCTCGCCGCGCCAGGTCAGCGCACGCATCTCGACCAGGTCGACCACGCCGATGAAGTCGGACTCGGCGCCGATCGGGATCTGGAGGACCAGCGGGGTGGCGTTGAGCCGGTCGATCATCATCTGCACGCAGCGGAAGAAGTCGGCGCCGGTCCGGTCGAGCTTGTTGACGAAGCACATCCGGGGGACGTTGTACTTGTCCGCCTGCCGCCAGACGTTCTCCGTCTGGGGCTCCACGCCGGCCACGCCGTCGTAGACCGCGACCGCACCGTCCAGGACACGCAGCGACCGCTCGACCTCGACCGTGAAGTCGACGTGGCCGGGCGTGTCGATGATCTGGATCGTGTGGCCCTTCCACTCGCACTTGGTGGCGGCGGAAGTGATGGTGATACCGCGCTCCTGCTCCTGCTCCATCCAGTCCATGACGGCAGCGCCCTCGTGGACCTCACCGATCTTGTACGTGATGCCGGTGTAGAACAGGATTCGCTCGGTGGTAGTGGTCTTACCGGCATCGATGTGGGCCATGATGCCGATGTTGCGTACGTTGGCGAGCGCGTCTGCGGCGGCCACTTCAATCCCTACTTATCGTCGTCTCGACACAACTGGTGGCGGTTCCGGCGCCGGTGGGCGCCGGAACCTCAGGTGTTACCAGCGGTAGTGCGCGAAGGCCTTGTTGGACTCGGCCATCTTGTGCGTGTCCTCACGCCGCTTGACGGCGGCGCCGAGGCCGTTGCTCGCGTCCAGCAGCTCGTTCATCAGCCGCTCGACCATGGTCTTCTCACGCCGGGCCCGGGAGTAGGTCACCAGCCAGCGCAGACCGAGCGTGGTCGCACGGGACGGCCGGACCTCGACCGGAACCTGGTAGGTGGCGCCACCGACACGGCGGCTGCGCACCTCGAGGGTCGGCTTGACGTTGTCCATCGCGCGCTTGAGCGTGACGACGGGGTCGGTGCCGGACTTCTCGCGGCAGCCCTCCAGGGCGGCGTACACGATGCGCTCGGCGAGCTGACGCTTGCCGCGCAGCAGGATCTTGTTCACCAGCTGGGTGACCAGGGGCGAGTTGTACACCGGGTCAGCGACCAGCGGCTTCCGCGGAGCGGGTCCCTTACGCGGCATGTCAGCTCTTCTCCTTCTTCGCGCCGTAACGGCTGCGAGCCTGCTTGCGGTTGCGGACACCCTGGGTGTCCAGCGAGCCGCGCACGATCTTGTACCGCACGCCGGGGAGGTCCTTCACACGACCACCGCGGACGAGCACGATCGAGTGCTCCTGAAGGTTGTGGCCGACGCCCGGGATGTAGGCGGTCACCTCGATCTGGCTGCTGAGCTTGACACGAGCGACCTTGCGCAGCGCCGAGTTCGGCTTCTTCGGGGTGGTGGTGTACACGCGGGTGCACACGCCGCGCCGCTGGGGAGACCCCTTGAGCGCCGGGGTCTTGGTCTTGGTCGTCTTGGCCTGACGGCCCTTTCGGACCAACTGCTGAATGGTGGGCACCGGGTTTCTCCGCTCCCTTCGGCCGCTGCGAGGCGACCGCGCCGTCTGCTCCAGCCGTCCGGATGGGCGGCTCTCTTACATTCCAACCAGGGCCGCCTGACGGGACCCCAGCACCCGCGGTCGGGCGTGTCGCCCGAGTCACGGTCCCGGTGCCGGCCGCTGACGCGTCGTACCGGATGTTCTGGTCTTGGTGGTGCGACCGCGCGATCACCGGCTGACCGGCTCCAGCGCACGCACGCATTGCCCGGGCAGGCCCGGGCACAAGGGGAAAGAGTACCTACCACAGCCGCGCCGGTCAAAACGGATGGGTCGGGAAGGACCGCTCCCGCGGTCCGCCTCCCGGTCTCCGGGTCGCCGATGCGCCAACGATGGGCACCTACAGTGACAAGTGTACCGGCTCGTCCGCCGCGCGCCCCGGCGGCCCCGACACCGCCCGGCTTTCGGGCACCCGGACATACCGCTCAACCCAGGTCAGCGGCCGCAGACGTCGCGGCGAGGACCTCACGTGATCTGCACCACCAGGGCCAGGGCGAGCCCGATCAGGCCGAACAGCACCCCCACCGCGCCGCAGGAGATCCCCGCGACGGCCAGGCGGGCGCCGGTGAACCGGACCGCGGGAGGCGGCGCCGGCCGCCGGATCTGCCGCCGGGCGAGCAGCCCGGCCACCACCGCGCCGGCACCGATCAGCCCGCCCAGCACTGTGAAGGCGCCCGCCGCCCAGGCGCCGCCGACGTTGCGGGCGGCGAGACCCACGCAGAGCACCAGCAGCGACACCAGTATCGCGGCGATCCCCGCGACGAGCGACCCGATGGCCAGCCCCGAGGTGACCGGCGGCACGTCGAGGTGGACCACACCGAACGGCGTACCCGGCACCGCGTCGACCCGCTTCGGCGGCCGCGGCGCCTCGGCCGGCGGCGGCGGCGGGAACGCCGGACCGCCGTGCGGACCCCAGCCGCCGTGGCCGGGCGCGCTCGCCGGCACCGGCCACCCGCCGCCGTGCGCCGGCGGATTCCCCGGGTACGCCCCGTACGGCGCCGGCTGGTGCGCCGGCGCGGAGGCGGGACCCGGCGGGTACGGCCCGGGGCGGGTCGGGTCGCCTCCCGGCGGAGCCGGTTCCGTCACGGGGTCCTCCTGTCCACACGCGCCCGCCGCGCGGCGGACACCGGCCAGGCTACCGTCGCCGATCACCACCGGGTGGGCGGGCGCGGGCCCCCTCCCCCACCGGGTCAGTCGAAGTTCGGCGCGAAGTCGTGGCCGAACGAGGCGTCCGCGGCCCGCACCACACCGATCACCACCGCCGCGACCACAGCGGCGACGGTCAGCACCAGCCCGGTCCGCGCCATCTGCTCGCCGCGCCGCAGCCAGTCCGCGCCGGTGAGGTAACCACCCGAGGCGTACGCCTCCCGGCGCGCCTGCCGGGCGAGCATGAGCGCGATCGTGGCCGGCACCGCGCCGCCGAGGAACAGACCGGTGAGCGCGCCGATCAGCCCGAGCGCGAAGACCGCACGGGCCTTGGTGGAGCGGACCGGCTCCGGGTCGTGCGGATGGCGGTACGCCTGCGGCACGACGGGCGCCTGCCCGGGCACGGTCGTCATGCCCTCCATCATGCCCCGGCCCGGCCGTCCATCCCGACCGAAGGCAGCCGGTCCCGGCACTGCGGACGCGACGAGGCCCCCGGCGGATGCCGGGGGCCTCGTCGTTTCCTACTGCTCAGTGGTACGACCTGCTCAGCGGTACGACCCGAAGTCGAAGTCGTCCAGCGGAACCGCCTGGCCGCTGGCCGGCCCGAAGCCGTAGTCGGTCTCCGGGTAGCCGGTCATCGAGTAGACCTTGGCCTTCGCCTCCTCGGTCGGCTCGACCCGGACGTTGCGGTACTTGCTGATGCCCGTACCGGCCGGGATGAGCTTACCGATGATCACGTTCTCCTTGAGGCCGATCAGCGAGTCGCTGCGGGCGTGGATCGCCGCGTCCGTCAGCACCCGGGTGGTCTCCTGGAAGGAGGCCGCCGACAGCCAGGAGTCAGTGGCCAGCGAGGCCTTGGTGATACCCATCAGCACCGGGCGACCGGCGGCGGGCTCGCCACCCTCGCCGACGAGCCGGCGGTTCTCCGACTCGAACAGCGCCCGGTCGACCAGCACACCCGGCAGGAACTCGGTCGAGCCGGAGTCGATCACAGTCACCCGCTTGAGCATCTGGCGGATGATGATCTCGATGTGCTTGTCGTGGATGAGCACACCCTGCGAGCGGTAGACCTCCTGGACCTCCTGGGTCAGGTGGACCTGGACCGCGCGCGGGCCGAGGATGCGCAGCAGCTCGTGCGGGTCGATGGTGCCCTCGGTGAGCTTCTCGCCGACCTCGACGTGGTCGCCGTCGTGCGCCCGGAGCCGGACCCGCTTCGAGATCTTGTCGTAGACGATCTCGTCGCTGCCGTCGTCCGGGATGACCACGATCTTGCGGGACCGCTCGCCGTCCTCGATCCGGATGCGGCCGGGGGTGTCGGCGATGGGCGCCTTACCCTTCGGCACCCGGGCCTCGAAGATCTCCTGGACACGGGGCAGACCCTGGGTGATGTCCTCACCCGCGACACCACCGGTGTGGAAGGTACGCATCGTCAGCTGCGTACCCGGCTCACCGATCGACTGGGCGGCGATGATGCCGACCGCCTCGCCGACGTCCACGGTCTTGCCGGTCGGCAGCGAGCGACCGTAGCACGCACCGCAGACGCCCAGCTTCGACTCGCAGGTGAGCACGCTGCGCACCCGCACCGTCTCGGTCCCGGCGGCGACGATCGCGTCCACCAGGATCGAGTTGATGTCCTGGCCGCGGTGAGCCACCACGGTGCCGTCCGGCCCCTTGATGTCGTCGGCGAGCGTCCGGGCGTGCACGCTGGTCTCGGCGTGCTCGTGCACGACCAGCTTGCCGTCGATCCGCTCCCCGATCTGCATCGGGATGGCACGGTCGGTGCCGCAGTCCTCCTCGCGGATGATGACGTCCTGCGAGACGTCCACCAGACGCCGGGTCAGGTAACCCGAGTCGGCGGTACGCAGGGCGGTGTCCGCGAGACCCTTACGGGCACCGTGCGTGGAGATGAAGTACTCCAGCACGGACAGACCCTCCCGGTAGCTGGCCTTGATCGGCCGCGGGATGATCTCGCCCTTCGGGTTGGCCACCAGACCACGGATCGCCGCGATCTGCCGGAGCTGGAGCAGGTTACCGCGGGCACCCGAGTTGATCATCTTCCACAGCGGGTTCTCCTGCGGCAGCGCGGTGTCCATCTCCTTGGCGACCTCGTTGGTCGCCTTGGTCCAGATCTCGATGAGCTCGCCGCGGCGCTCCTCGGCGGTCATCAGACCACGCTGGTACTGCTTGTCGATCCGGTCGGCTTCCTTCTCGTACCGCTCCAGGATCTCCCGCTTGCGCGGCGGAGCGATGACGTCCTCCATGCCGATGGTGACGCCGGACCAGGTGGCCCAGTGGAAACCGGCCTCCTTGAGCCCGTCCAGGGTGGCCGCCAGGGCCACCTTCGGGAAGCGCTCGGCGAGGTCGTTGACGATCGCGGAGAGCTGGCCCTTGCGGATCTCGTAGTTCACGAAGCGGTAGCCCGGGGGAAGCGTCTCGTTGAACAGGACCCGGCCCAGCGTGGTCTCCACGGTCACCGGCTCGCCCTCGGTCCACCCCTCGGGGGCGGTCCACGGCTCGGCGCCGGCGCCGTTGTCCACACCGACCACGTCGCGCAGCCGGATCCGGACCGGAGCCTGCAGGTGCAGCTCGCCGTTGTCGTACGCCATCCGCGCCTCGGCGTCCGAGCTGAACGCCCGGCCCTCGCCCTTGCCCCCCGGAGTGAGGTGGGTGAGGTGGTACAGACCGATGACCATGTCCTGGGTCGGCATGGTGACCGGCTTGCCGTCGGCCGGCTTGAGGATGTTGTTCGACGACAGCATCAGGATCCGCGCCTCGGCCTGGGCCTCGGCGGACAGCGGCACGTGGACCGCCATCTGGTCACCGTCGAAGTCGGCGTTGAACGCGGTGCAGACCAGCGGGTGGATCTGGATGGCCTTGCCCTCGACCAGCTGCGGCTCGAAGGCCTGGATGCCCAGACGGTGCAGGGTCGGCGCGCGGTTCAGCAGAACCGGGTGCTCGCCGATGACCTCTTCCAGCACGTCCCACACGACCGGGCGCTGCCGCTCGACCATCCGCTTGGCGGACTTGATGTTCTGCGCGTGGTTGAGGTCGACCAGCCGCTTCATCACGAACGGCTTGAACAGCTCCAGCGCCATCTGCTTGGGCAGGCCGCACTGGTGCAGCTTGAGCTTCGGGCCGACCACGATGACCGAACGGCCGGAGTAGTCGACGCGCTTGCCGAGCAGGTTCTGGCGGAACCGGCCCTGCTTGCCCTTGAGCATGTCGGACAGCGACTTCAGCGGCCGGTTACCCGGACCGGTGACCGGACGACCGCGACGGCCGTTGTCGAACAGCGCGTCGACGGCCTCCTGGAGCATCCGCTTCTCGTTGTTGACGATGATCTCGGGCGCGCCGAGGTCGATCAGCCGCTTGAGGCGGTTGTTCCGGTTGATCACACGCCGGTACAGGTCGTTCAGGTCGGAGGTCGCGAAGCGGCCACCGTCGAGCTGCACCATCGGGCGCAGGTCCGGCGGGATGACCGGGACGCAGTCCAGCACCATGCCGAGCGGCGAGTTGCGGGTGTTCTGGAACGCCGCGACGACCTTGAGCCGCTTGAGCGCCCGGATCTTCCGCTGGCCCTTGCCGGAGCGGATCGTCTCGCGGAGGTTCTCCGCCTCGGCCTCCAGGTCCATGTTCTGGACCAGGGCCTTGATCGCCTCGGCGCCCATGCTGCCGGTGAAGTACTCACCGAAGCGGTCACGCAGCTCGCGGTAGAGCAGCTCGTCGGTGACCAGCTGCTTCGGCTCCAGCTTGCGGAAGGTGTCGAGGACCTCGTCGAGGCGGTCGATCTCGCGCTGGGCCCGGTCGCGGATCTGGCGCATCTCGCGCTCTCCGCCCTCCTTGACCTTGCGCCGGACGTCCGCCTTCGCGCCCTCGGCCTCCAGCTCGGCCAGGTCGGCCTCCAGCTTGGCGGCCCGCTTCTCGATCTCCGAGTCGCGGCTGTTCTCGGCCTGCCGCTTCTCGGCCAGGATCTCGTTCTCGATGGTCGAGAGGTCGCGGTGACGCGCTTCGGCGTCCACGCTCGTCACGACGTACGAGGCGAAGTAGATGATCTTTTCGAGGTCCTTCGGGGCGAGGTCCAGCAGGTAGCCCAGCCGGCTCGGCACGCCCTTGAAGTACCAGATGTGGGTCACCGGAGCGGCCAGCTCGATGTGACCCATCCGCTCCCGGCGAACCTTGGAGCGGGTCACCTCGACGCCGCAGCGCTCGCAGATGATGCCCTTGAAGCGGACCCGCTTGTACTTACCGCAGTAGCACTCCCAGTCCCGCTGCGGACCGAAGATCTTCTCGCAGAAGAGCCCGTCCTTCTCCGGCTTGAGGGTGCGGTAGTTGATGGTCTCGGGCTTCTTGACCTCGCCGTGGGACCACTGACGGATGTCGTCAGCGGTGGCGAGGCCGATGCGCAGCTCGTCGAAGAAGTTGACGTCGAGCACTATGTCCCCTATGTCGTCGTCTGTACTGCTAGCTAACGAGTGGGATCCGGGGCAGGGTCACCCTGCCCCGGATCACCACCTCAGACCTCTTCGACCGAGCTCGGCTCGCGCCGGGACAGGTCGATGCCCAGCTCCTCCGCCGCCCGGAACACCTCGTCGTCGGTCTCGCGCATCTCCAGGGCCACACCGTCGCTGGAGAGCACCTCGACGTTGAGGCACAGCGACTGCAGCTCCTTGAGCAGCACCTTGAACGACTCCGGGATGCCCGGCTCGGGGATGTTCTCGCCCTTGACGATCGCCTCGTAGACCTTGACCCGGCCCAGGACGTCGTCGGACTTGATGGTCAGCAGCTCCTGCAGGGCGTAGGCGGCGCCGTACGCCTGCATGGCCCAGCACTCCATCTCACCGAAGCGCTGGCCACCGAACTGCGCCTTACCACCCAGCGGCTGCTGCGTGATCATCGAGTACGGGCCGGTCGACCGGGCGTGGATCTTGTCGTCGACCAGGTGGTTGAGCTTCAGGATGTAGACGTAACCGACCGCGATCGGGTCGGGCAGCGGCTCGCCGGAACGCCCGTCGAACAGCTGCGCCTTGCCCGTGCGTCCGATCAGCTGCTTGCCGTCGCGGTTGGGCAGGGTCGACGCCAGCAGACCGGAGATCTCCTCCTCGCGGGCACCGTCGAAGACCGGAGTGGCCACGTTGGTGTCCGGCTCGGACTCGTGCGCCTCGATCGAGCGGAGCTGACGCTTCCACTCCTCGTCGTCGCCGTCGACGCTCCAGCCGGTCTTGGCCACCCACCCGAGGTGGGTCTCCAGGACCTGACCGATGTTCATCCGGGACGGCACACCGAGCGGGTTCAGCACGATGTCGACCGGGGTGCCGTCCTCCAGGAACGGCATGTCCTCGATCGGCAGGATCTTGGAGATGACGCCCTTGTTGCCGTGGCGGCCCGCGAGCTTGTCACCGTCCTGGATCTTGCGCTTCTGGGCCACGTAGACCCGCACCAGCTCGTTCACGCCCGGGGGCAGCTCGTCGCCGTCCTCGCGGGAGAAGGTACGCACACCGATGACCGTGCCGGTCTCGCCGTGCGGCACCTTCAGCGAGGTGTCCCGGACCTCGCGCGCCTTCTCACCGAAGATCGCGCGGAGCAGCCGCTCCTCGGGGGTCAGCTCGGTCTCGCCCTTCGGCGTGACCTTGCCGACCAGGATGTCGCCGGGGACGACCTCGGCGCCGATCCGGATGATGCCGCGCTCGTCGAGGTCCGCGAGCATCTCCTCGCTGACGTTCGGGATGTCGCGGGTGATCTCCTCCGGGCCGAGCTTGGTGTCCCGGGCGTCGACCTCGTGCTCCTCGATGTGGATCGAGGTGAGCACGTCCTGCTGCACGAGGCGCTGCGACAGGATGATCGCGTCCTCGTAGTTGTGGCCCTCCCAGCACATGAACGCCACGAGCAGGTTGCGCCCGAGCGCCATCTCGCCCTCGTCGGTGCAGGGACCGTCGGCGATGACCTGACCGGCCTCGACGCGGTCGCCCTCGAAGACGACCGGCTTCTGGTTGACGCAGGAGCCGGCGTTGGAGCGGCGGAACTTGTGCAGCAGGTACGTACGGCGGTGACCGTCGTCCTGGTGGACGGTGATGTAGTCCGCGCACAGGTCCTCGACCACACCGCCGACCTCGGCGACGACCACGTCGCCGGCGTCCACCGCAGCGCGGTACTCCATGCCCGTACCGACCAGCGGAGCCTCGGCCTTGACCAGCGGCACCGCCTGACGCTGCATGTTCGCGCCCATGAGCGCGCGGTTCGCGTCGTCGTGCTCCAGGAACGGGATCATCGCGGTGGCGACCGAGGTCATCTGCCGCGGCGACACGTCCATGTAGTCCACGGCGCCCGGCGCGACGTCCTCGGTCTCGCCGCCCTTACGACGGACCAGGACGCGGTCCTCGGCGAAGGTGCCGTCCGACTTCAGCGGGGCGTTGGCCTGCGCCTTGACGAACCGGTCCTCCTCGTCCGCGGTCAGGTAGTCGATCTGGTCGGTGACCCGGCCGTCGATGACCTTCCGGTACGGCGTCTCGATGAAGCCGAACGGGTTGACCCGGGCGAACGTGGACAGCGCGCCGATCAGGCCGATGTTCGGGCCTTCCGGCGTCTCGATCGGGCACATCCGGCCGTAGTGGGACGGGTGCACGTCCCGGACCTCGAAGCCGGCCCGCTCACGGGACAGACCACCCGGGCCGAGCGCGCTCAGCCGGCGCCGGTGGGTCAGACCTGCCAGCGGGTTGGTCTGGTCCATGAACTGGGACAGCTGCGACGTACCGAAGAACTCCTTGATCGCCGCCACCACCGGGCGGATGTTGATCAGGGTCTGCGGCGTGATCGCCTCGACGTCCTGGGTGGTCATCCGCTCGCGGACGACCCGCTCCATCCGGGAGAGACCCACCCGGACCTGGTTCTGGATCAGCTCGCCCACGGTACGCAGGCGACGGTTGCCGAAGTGGTCGATGTCGTCGGCCTCGTAGCCCTCCTCACCGGCGTGCAGCCGGCAGAGGTACTCCACGGTCGCGACGATGTCGTCCTCGGTGAGCGTGCCGGTGGTGATCGGCACGTCCAGCTCGAGCTTCTTGTTGAACTTGTAGCGCCCGACCTTGGCGACGTCGTACCGCTTCGGGTTGAAGAAGAGGTTGTCGAGCAGGGTCTGGGCGTTCTCACGGGTCGGCGGCTCGCCAGGGCGGAGCTTCCGGTAGATGTCGAGCAGGGCCTCGTCCTGGCCGGCGATGTGGTCCTTCTCGAGCGTGGTCATCATGAGCTCGGACCAGCCGAACTTCTCACGGATGCGCTCGGCGGACCACCCGATGGCCTTGAGCAGGACGGTGACGGCCTGGCGGCGCTTGCGGTCGATGCGAACGCCGACCGTGTCGCGCTTGTCGATGTCGAACTCCAGCCAGGCACCCCGGCTCGGGATGACCTTGACGCTGGAGAGGTCGCGGTCGGAGGTCTTGTCCGGCTGCTTGTCGAAGTACACGCCCGGCGAGCGGACGAGCTGGCTGACCACGACGCGCTCGGTGCCGTTGATGATGAAGGTGCCCTTCGGCGTCATCATCGGGAAGTCACCCATGAACACCGTCTGGCTCTTGATCTCGCCAGTGGTGTTGTTGGTGAACTCCGCGGTCACGAACAGCGGTGCGCAGTAGGTCAGGTCCTTCTCCTTGCACTCCTCGATCGAGGCCTTGACCTCGTCGAAGCGCGGAGCCGAGAAGGAGAGCGACATGGTGCCGGAGAAGTCCTCAATGGGACTGATCTCGTCGAGGATCTCCGCGAGACCCGATCGTGCGTGCGGGTCGTCCGCCGACCGGCCCTGCCAAGCCTCGTTGCCGACGAGCCAGTCGAAGGACTCGTTCTGGATGGCGAGGAGGTTGGGGACCTCGAGGTGTTCGGTGATCCGACCGAAAGAAACTCGGCGGGGCGCGAATGCGCTCGACGTACGACTGGTCTTCGCAGGGCGGGAAGCTGCCAAGATGCGTCCTTCCGAGGACCGGTGCTGCAGAACGGCTGGTACGCGTGCACTCCAATGACCCCACCAGAAATATCCACAATCGGACATTTCCGAGCAGGGGTCAAGTCGGAAGGCAGCGCAAACTAGCAGTGTAGCCGAGAGGCTAACCGCTGTCCAGCCCACCCCGCAGGTCGTCGCGGAACAAGCCCTGGGACCTCGGAAAACCGGGTCGACCGGGCCACTCGGAACGCGACGCTCCTGCCGGTCCGCTCGGGAGCAGCGGCGGCGGTGCTGCCGTTGCCCTTACCCGAGAGGCGGCCGTTGCAAGCGCGGAAGGTCTTGCTGATGTTCAGCGTGCCTGGCTGGCCCGTGCCGCGTCAAGGGCCGGTTACCGCTCGGGGTGTCTTTCCCACCGACGGGCTACCGACAGACGTCGCTGACCGGCCGATGAGAGGAAGCTGTACGCCCTGCTCACGCCGTTCGCCTGCGGGTGGCACCAACACGGCGGGCGGTGTCCCGGTATCCCGGCTCACCGCCCGCCGCGACGCGGTGTGCCCCGGCTCACGTGAGCCGGACGCGCGTCAGGTGGAGCAAGGTCACTTCATGGTGACCTTGGCACCCTCACCCTCGAGCTTGGCCTTGGCCTTCTCGGCGGTCTCCTTGTTGGCCTTCTCCAGGACGGCCTTCGGCGCGGCCTCGACCAGGTCCTTGGCCTCCTTGAGGCCCAGGCCGGTCAGCTCGCGCACGACCTTGATGACCTGGATCTTCTTGCCACCGTCAGCCTCGAGGATGACGTCGAACTCGTCCTTCTCCTCCTCGGCCGGGGCGGCGGCACCGCCGGCGGCCGGGGCACCCGCGGCCACGGCGACCGGAGCGGCGGCGGTGACCTCGAAGGTCTCCTCGAACTGCTTCACGAACTCGGAGAGCTCGATCAGCGTCATCTCCTTGAACGCGTCGAGCAGCTCGTCGGTGCTGAGCTTCGCCATGTCTGGCGTCCTTTCTCGCAATGAAAACTAAGAACGTGGTGCGCCGGGAGGGCCTCAGGCCGCCTCGGCGCCCTCCTGCTCGCGCTTCTTGTCCGCCAGTGCGGCCGCCGCGCGGGCGGCCTTGGAGAGCGGAGCCTGGAACAGGGCCGCGGCCTTGCTCAGGTTGCCCTTCATCGCGCCGGCCAGCTTGGCCAGCAGCACCTCACGGGACTCCAGGTCGGCGAGCTTCGTGACCTCGGCCGCGGAAATGGCCTTGCCCTCGAAGACACCGCCCTTGATGACGAGCTTCGGGTTGGCCTTCGCGAAGTCGCGAAGCCCCTTCGCCGCCTCGACGACGTCGCCCGAAACGAAAGTCAGCGCGGTAGGACCGGAGAACAGCTCGTCGAGGCCGGAGATGCCCGCATCGGCCGCGGCACGCTTCGCCAGCGTGTTCTTCGCGACCGTGTAGCTGGTCTCCTGGCCGAGCGAGCGCCGCAGCTGGGTGAGCTGGGAAACCGTGAGCCCGCGGTACTCGGTCAGCACGGTCGCTCCCGCGTTGCGGAAGCTCTCGGTCAGCTCGGCGACGGCCGTGGCCTTGTCGGCCCGGATCGGCTTGTCCGCCATGTCCCTCCTCTCTCGTTACTCGGAGCTGGCACGCCGGCGGCGAGCCGAGGCTCGACGACGGCGGCGGAGGCGTCACGACAACGAAAAAGCCCCGGCGCAGGGCGCGCGGGGCGAGGGCCGGGAACACTGGCACAGTCGGCGGACCGTGCGTGGAAACCGAATTTCGCTTACCGCCCTGCGCGGGTCGCCCGTCGTCGCGGAACCTTCGACCGTGCCGGAGCACGGTGACCAGCGGTCTCTGGGTGGAACTACCGCACCAGGTTACGCGACGTGCGCCGCAGCACCAAATCCGCGGTTGTGCTCCCGGTCACCAGGGCTCACGCCCGGGTGCGCCGCGCCCAGGCGTAGCCGGTCAGCGCCACCGCCGTCCACGCCACCGCCCAGCCGGTGAGCAGCAGACCGGCGCCGGCCGCGACCGGCCCGGTGACCGCCCGCGCCGTCGCCATCACCGGCGGGACCAGCCACGGCGCGACCGAGCCGGAGAGCCCGAGCACCACGACCCCGACCGCGCCGGTCACCAGCACCGCCACCCCGTAGCCGGCGCTGCGGGTCACGGCCCGGCTCGCCAGCGCGCCCAGAGCCACCGCCGCGGGCAGGGCGAGCAGGTGTGCCCAGAGCCCGAGCGCCACTTCCGCGAGCACCGGCCGCTCCCCCGGCCCGACGGTCGCGGTGACCCCGCCGAGCGGCCACGGCAACGCCAGCGCGACGAGCACCACGGCGAGCCCGGCCACCAGCGCCGCGAGCAGCCCGGCCAGCCGTTCCCGGGCCGGCCCGACCACCACCTGGGCAATCCGGCGCTGCACGTCGGGTTCCACGTCCAGCAGGATCTTGGTCTGCCAGGCCAGCACCGGGAACAGCACCACGGCGGAGACGCCGTAGGCCTCCGCCGGCCGGGCCCGGCCACCGCCGTAGAGGACACCGAGAACGAGCAGGCCGGCCAGCACCGGCGCCAGCGCCCGTCCGGTACGCAGGAAGCCGGCCAGCCGCAGGCGGACCAGCGCGATCACCGGGCCACCTCCGGCGCCGGCCCGGGCCGGGCGGAGTCCTCG
Source organism: Micromonospora sp. C28ISP2-4 (assembly GCF_030519385.1). Lineage (NCBI taxonomy): Bacteria > Bacillati > Actinomycetota > Actinomycetes > Micromonosporales > Micromonosporaceae > Micromonospora > Micromonospora sp. C28ISP2-4. The sequence goes on from NZ_JAUMKG010000002.1 coordinate 653,344, forward strand.
GCCTCGGCACCGGCCTGGTCCGGGTAACCGGCGGCGGACGCGCCGGCCGACCCGCCGGTGCCCGGCGGGCCTGCGGAGGCCGGCGCCGGGTGCGTGGCCGAGGGCGGGACGGCGTGTTCGCGTACCCGAAGGATCTGGTGGCCGTCGGCGCGCAGGCGGGCGACGGCGGCGGCCAGCCCGGCGGCCGGCACCGCCAGCTCGACCACGGCGACGGCCGCGCCGCCCGACGACGCCTCCTCGGTCACCGTGCCGTCGGTGACCGACAGGTGCCGGGCACCCGGGAGCCGGACCGTCTCGCCCCGGTGGTCACTGACCAGAACCGTGCCGCCGCCGGCCAGCACCTCGCCGATGATCTCGGGGACCGACTCGCGGGCGGTGGCGTCCAGCCCCTCCCACGGCTCGTCGAGCACCAGCAGACCGGGCGGGCGCAGCAGCGCCTGCGCCAGGCCGACCTTCTGCGCGGTGCCCTTGGACAGGCGCGGCAGGCGGACGTCGTGGAAGCGGGTCAGGCCCAGCCGCTCCACCCAGTGGCGCACCGCCCGGTCGGCGGCGGGGCCGGGGAGGCCGGCGACGCGGCCCATGGCGGACAGGTAGGCCCCGACGGTGAACGGCTGGTCGGCGGGGAAGCGCTCCGGCACCCAGCCGACGACCGGCGGCCGGTCGACGACCCGCCCCCGGCTCGGGCGCAACACCCCGGCGGCGAGCTGGAGCAGAGTGGACTTGCCGGCGCCGTTGCGGCCCAGCACGACCGCGACCTCACCAGGACCGATCGCGACGTCGACCTGCCGCAGCACCCACGGGCCGTGCCTGTGGTAGCGGAGCCAGACGCCGTCGAGCCGCATGCGCCCGAGCGTGCCACACCGGACGAACGAACGGGGCCCCGCCACGACGTGGTGGCGGGGCCCCGTTCGGGAGTACGCGTGCTCAGCCCTCGGCCGAGCCCTCCTGGAAGTTCTTCACGACCTTCGGGTCGACCGGAACGCCCGGGCCCATGGTGGTGGTGAGGGTGACCTTCTTGAGGTACGTGCCCTTGGCCGCGGACGGCTTGGCCCGCAGCACCTCGTCCAGCACCGCGGCGTAGTTGTCCACCAGCTGGTTCTCCGAGAAGGAGGCCTTGCCGATGATCAGGTGCAGGTTGGAGTGCTTGTCCACCCGGAAGGTGATCTTACCGCCCTTGATGTCCGAGACGGCCTTGGTGACGTCCATGGTCACGGTGCCGGTCTTCGGGTTCGGCATCAGACCGCGCGGGCCCAGGATCCGCGCGATCCGGCCGATCTTGGCCATCTGGTCGGGCGTGGCGATCGCCGCGTCGAAGTCCAGCCAACCGCCCTGGATACGGGCGACCAGCTCGTCGGTGCCCACCTCGTCCGCACCCGCGGCGACGGCCTCCTCGGCCTTCGCGCCGGCGGCGAAGACGATCACGCGGGCGGTCTTACCGGTGCCGTGCGGCAGGTTGACCGTGCCGCGGACCATCTGGTCCGCCTTGCGGGGGTCGACGCCGAGGCGCATCGCGACCTCGACCGTGGCGTCGAACTTGACGTTGGTGGTCTCCTTGGCCAGCTTGACGGCCTCGACCGGGGTGTAGAGCTTCGACCGGTCGATGACATCGGCGGCCTTGCGGTAGCTCTTGCTGCGCTGCATTTCTGGTGACTCCTGTGGTCTCTGGCGGGCGCGCGTCACTCGCGGCCCTCCCACGAACAGATCGGGTGGAGCGGGTACCGAGGTCAGTCGGCGACGGTCAGGCCCATCGACCGGGCGGTGCCGGCGATGATCTTCTCGGCCTGGTCGATGTCGTTGGCGTTGAGGTCCGCCATCTTCTTCTCGGCGATCTCGCGCAGCTGGGCGCGGGTGACCGAGCCGACCTTCTCCTTGTGCGGGACGCCCGAGCCCTTCTGCACGCCGGCGGCCTTGATCAGCAGCCGGGCGGCGGGCGGGGTCTTCAGCACGAAGGTGAACGTGCGGTCCTCGTAGACGCTGATCTCGGCGGGGACGATGTCGCCCCGCTGGGACTCGGTCTGCGCGTTGTAGGACTTGCAGAACTCCATGATGTTCACGCCGTGCTGGCCGAGCGCGGGGCCGACCGGCGGCGCCGGAGTGGCCTGGCCCGCCGGCAGCTGAAGCGTGAACGTCTTGACGAGCTTCTTCTTCGGAGGCATGTCTCTTCCTGGGGCTTGGAACTGGGATTCTCGCCGGTCCGCGGGCGCGCACGGTCAGCACGGTGCGGACAGCCGACGTTCTAGGGTAGCGCAGCCGTCGGCCACCCTCCGCGCCGAGGTCGGCGGGTGGCGAAACGGCGCACCGGCGGCCACCCCGGGCAGGGGCGGGCCGCCGGTGCCGACGTACGTCAGATCTTGGCGACCTGGTTGAAGTTCAGCTCGACCGGCGTCTCCCGGCCGAAGATCGACACCAGCACCTTGAGCTTCTGCTGATCGGCGTTGATCTCGCTGATCGTCGCCGGCAGCGACGCGAACGCGCCGTCGGTGACGGTGACCGAGTCGCCGACCTCGAAGTCGAGGACCTTGACCTCGGGCTTGGCCTTCTTCTGCTCGGTCTCGACCGCCGGGGCCAGCCACTTGAGCACCTCGTCGAGGCTCAGCGGCGCCGGCCGGTCGGCCCGGTCGGTCGCGCCGACGAAGCCGGTTACCCCCGGGGTGTTCCGGACGCAGGAGTAGGACTCGGCGGTCAGCTCCATCCGGACCAGGATGTAGCCCGGGAAGACCTTCGCCTGGACCTGCGACCGCTTGCCGTTCTTGACCTCGACCTCTTCCCGGGTCGGCACCTCGACCTGGTAGATGAAGTCCTCCATGTCGAGGGAGGTGATCCGGGTCTCGAGGTTGGTCTTGACCTTGTTCTCGTAGCCGGCGTACGAGTGCACCACGTACCAGTCGCCGGGCGCGTAGCGCAGCTTCTGGCGCAGCTCGGCGACCGGGTCGAAGTCCTCGTCCGGGGCCGGCTCGGTGGTCGGGAACTCCGGCTCGCTGGCGGCCTCGACCGACTCGTTGTTGGCCGCCGTCGCCACCGTGGACTGCTCGTCCGGGGTTCCGGCGGTCTCGTCGTACTCAGGCACGCTCGCTCACTTCCGTCAGTATCGCTGTCCGCAGGTCAGCTGGACTCGCCGAAGACCCACAGCACCGCCTTGGCGAAGCCGTAGTCCAAGCCGGCCACGATCGCCAGCATCACCGCGACGAAGGTGACCACCACGGCCGTGTAGGTCAGCAGCTCCTTGCGGGTCGGCCAGATGACCTTACGCAGCTCTGCCACGACCTCGCGGAAGAACCGCGCGATGCGGGCGAACAGCCCGATCCGCTCGGTGTCCTTGCGGGTCTTCCGGCCCTCGGCCGGCTCGGCCTGCGCCCGCTTGCGGGTCGCGGTGCCACCCCGGGAGACCGGCTCGTCCGCGTCGGTGGCGTCGTCGTCGGCCACGTCGTCGACGGTCGCGTCGTCGTTCAGACGCTCGTCGCCGTCGTCCTCGCCGCGGCGCTTGCTCTCGGCCACTTCGCCCTCCGTGCGGGTATGGGGTCGCACGCCGGGCGGCGTGCGCGGCGTGTTGGTCACGCCGGCCGGACCAACCGTCCCGCGACGGGCCGCGGCCGGCGGACCGGCCGGGAGGGCCCGAACGCCTCGGAACCACCCCACCGGTGCCACCACCACGGGCCGGACGCCGCCGGTGAGGGCGGCGCGACCCACGGAACGGTCAGGCCTGAGGCGCAGGGGTGACAGGACTTGAACCTGCAGCCTGCGGTTTTGGAGACCGCTGCTCTGCCAATTGAGCTACACCCCTGTGCGGCAACTCACCTCCACCCGGACACGCTGTGCCGAGCGGGGGTCACTTGCCCCACGGCGGACCAGTGTACGGGTAGTCGTGCGACTTTCCCAACCGGTCTGCCCCTCGCGCGTCGGGCGGACCCTCAGCGCGTCGTACGGATCAGGGCCCGAGCCTGCGACAGCACCTTCTCACCCTGGCAGGTGGCGGTGATGTCGAGCCTGGTCAGGCCCTCTTCGGTGACCTCCTTGACGACCGCTGACACCTCGATCTCGGTGCCCTCGTCGGTGTCCGGGACGACCACCGGCCGGGTGAACCGGACGCCGAAGTCGACCACCGCGTCCGGCGCGCCGGCCCAGCCGGCCACCGCCCGGCCGACCAGGGCCATGGTGAACATGCCGTGGGCGATGACGCCCGGCAGCCCGACGCCGGTGGCGGTGCGGTCGCTCCAGTGGATCGGGTTGAAGTCGCCCGAGGCGCCCGCGTAGCGGACCAGGTCCGCGCGGGTCACCCGGTACGTCTGGGTGGGCAGCTCCATGTCCTCAGGCCTCCCCGCGTACGACGATCTTGGACCAGACGGCGACCACCGGCTCACCGTCCACGGTGCTCACGTCCGTGCGGGTGGTCAGGAAGCCGTGCCCGCCCCGGCTGGTGACCTCCTCGATGGTGCTCACGCACACCAGCTCGTCCCCGGCCACCACCGGCCGGGTGTACGCGAACCGCTGGTCGCCGTGCACCACACGGCTGTAGTCGACGCCGAGCGCCGGATCCTCGACGATCTGCCGGCTGGCCGCCATGGTGACGACCACCGGGAACGTCGGCGGCGCCACCACGTCGGAGTGGCCGAGCGCCCGGGCCGCCTCCGGGTCGTGGTGAGCCGGGTCGGTGGCACCGACGGCGGTGGCGAACTCGCGGATCTTTTCTCGGCCCACCTGATAGGGGGCGGTCGGCGGGTACGTCCGGCCGACGAAGGACGGGTCCAGGGACATGCCGCCGAACCTACACGGAAAACACGAACGCCGATCCGCCCGGTCGGGCGGCCCGGAGGCCACCCGTCAGGTGGATCGGCGTTCGAGAAGCTGCTGCGAGCCGGCGGCGCCGGCCGTGATCAGCGGGTCTCGCGGTGGACGGTGTGCTTGCCGTCCCGGGGGCAGAACTTCTTCAGCTCGATGCGGTCCGGGTCGTTACGGCGGTTCTTGCGCGTGATGTAGTTGCGCTCCTTGCACTCCACACACGCCAGAGTGATCTTCGGCCGAACATCGGTCGCCTTCGCCACGGCGGAGTGCCTTCCTCGCTCACGGAACAACTACAGCGCGTCAGCCTACGCGCTGACGACGCGGACATGCAAAGTGGGCGCCTGTGGCGCCCATCCCACCGACCACCGGGTTTGCCCGGAGGACGAGAGTAGCGGTGGCCGGACTTGAACCGGCGACACAGCGATTATGAGCCGCTTGCTCTGCCATCTGAGCTACACCGCCGTGGCGGGTCCAGCCGGACCCTCTGAGCCCCCTTACGGAATCGAACCGTAGACCTTCTCCTTACCATGGAGACGCTCTGCCGACTGAGCTAAGGGGGCCTGCTCGATCACCCCGGGGGGTGTCGCGCAGAGGAAACAGTACACGACCGCGTCGCGCAGGTGAAATCGGATCCCCCAGGTGCGTGTCCGCCCTGGTCAGGGCACCACTCGCAGGCGCGGCAGCTCCCCCGCGACCACCGTCTCCGGGTCGACCTGGGCGCCGAACCAGGCCTCCAGCCGCTCGTACGGCAGAGGGCGGCTGAACAGGAAGCCCTGGCCGATCTCACAGCCGATGTCCTGGAGCAGCTCCAGCGTCAGCTCGCTCTCCACGCCCTCGGCGACCACCGCCAGGCCGAACTGCTGCGACAGCGTCACCACCGCGTTGACGATCGCCAGGTCGCCCGGATCGGTCGCCATGCCCTGCACGAACGACCGGTCCACCTTCACCTCGTGCACCGGCAGCCGGCGCAGTTGCGCCAGCGACGAGTTGCCCGTGCCGAAGTCGTCCACCGAGAGGCGGACACCGAGGTCACGCAGGCTGCGCAGGGTCGGTATGGGACGTTCGGTGCCGTCCAGGACACCCGCCTCGGTGACCTCCAGCGTCAGCCGCTGCGGCGGTACGCCGTACTCGGCCAGCAGATCGCGTACCAGCGCCGGGAAGTGCTGGTCGGTGAGCGTACGCGCGGCGAGGTTGACCGCGACGGACAGCGGCTGTTCACCGTGGCTCCAGTCGCGGCTGCGCCGCAGGCTCTCCCGGAGCACGAACTCGGTGAGCCGGCCGAGCTGGCCGGTGTGCTCGGCGACCGCCACGAAGTCGTCCGGGGCGACGCTGCCATGCGCCGGGTGCTCCCACCGGGCCAGGCACTCCACCCCCACCAGGCGGCGGTCCCGCAGCGTGACCTTGGGTTGGAAGTAGACCTCCAGCTCACCCTCGTCCAGCGCCCGTTGCAGGTCGCCGGCGAGACCGAGCCGGCGCAGCGACCGGGACTCCAGCGCCGGGCTGTAGAGCTGGACGCTGCCCGGCACCGACTTGGCCGCGGTGGCCGCCAGGTCGACGCGTTGCAGCAGCGCCACCGCGTCGCTGCCGTGGTCCGGGTGGACGGCCACCCCGACGACCGTGTCCACGTCCAGGGTGAGCGCGTCGAAGACCATCTCGTCCCGGATCTGCTCCCGGAGCTGGTTCGCCAATTCCAGGGCCGCCTCGGTGCTCTCCAACCGGAGCGTCACCAGAAACTCGTCACCACCGGCCCGGCCCACGAGCGCCGAGGAGGGCGCACGGGCGCGCAGCCGCTCGGCCACCTCCATGAGCACCTTGTCGCCGGCGGCGTGGCCCAGCGACTCGTTCACCTGGCGCAGCCGGTCCACGTCGAAGAGCAGCAGCGCCACCACCTCACCCGGGGCGCGGATCTTGACCGCCTCCGCCACCGACGAGGTGAGGCGCCGCCGGTTGGGCAGCCCGGTGAGCGCGTCGTGGTCGGCGTCGTGCCGCAGCCGGTCGACCAGGCGGGAGTTCTCCAGCGCCACAGCGGCGTGCGCGGCGACCGTCTCGAAGACGGGGATGTCGCCGGGCGCGAAGTGGCCGATGTCGCTGAGCCGGTTGGTGACCTCCAGCGTGCCGATCACCGCCTGACCGGAACGCAGCGGCACCACGATGGCGTCCTTGACCCGCTCCTCCCCCGCGGCCTGCCGCAACGCGGGATCGCCGCCGAGCCAGCGGCCGATCGAGAGGGTACGGCCCTTCCTGTGCACCTGCTGACGCAGGCTCGCCGGGGTGGGCGCCAGGTCCAGCAGGCCGGGCGTGTCCACCCGGGCGGTGAGCAGCACCTCGGGATGCCGCCCCTGGGCGGGCAGCCAGAGCGTCGCGTACTCGGCCTGCATCAGCGCGCGCACCCGGTCGAGCAGGATGTCGGCCAGCGACCGCTCGGTGCCGGAGGCGAGAAGACGGGTGAGCTCGTACATCCCGGCCAGCGTCCGGTGCTGCCGGAAGAACTGGGAGTAGGAGCGGTAGACCAGGACCAGGCCGCTGAAGAGGGCGGCGAGCAGCAACGCCGACCACCACGTCGTCTTCAGGGCGATCAGGACGAGCAGGCCGATCGCCACGTTGATGGCGGCGGTGAGCAGCGCGGTCGGCATGCTGCGCAGCGCGTCCCGCCCAGCCTGCCAGCCCTGGAGCAGCACGTGCACACCGACCACGCTCACGAGGCTGACCAGCGTGACCACGCAGACGGCGAGGAACAGGGAGCCCCACGTCCCCGGTCCGACACCGCGCAGCGGTGGCAGTGCCAAAAGTACGAGGCCGGCCAGCGAGGTGGCGGCGGCGGCCTTGGCGACGTTGAACCAGAGCTTCGCCGCACCGAAGCGGTGCGAGGCGCTCCAGATCAGCACCGAGAGCGTGTAGATCAGTACGACGCTCAACGGGGGCAGGAAGTAGAGCGCCACGATGAGTGGCACCTCGGTGAGCGTCACGCCCACCGACTGGCGCCGGACGTAGACGTTCAGCACCGCGAAGCTGATCCCCGCCATGACGACGAAGAACACGAAGGCGAGCGGCCACTTGCCGAACGGTTGGTCCGACACCAGCGCGACGCAGGTGCTGAAGACCACCGCCAGCAGCGCCAGAGGGGCGGTGACGAGCCAGGCACGTTCCGTCGACCTGCGAGGTCGGCCCTGGCCTGCCATACCCCTCCTACCCGAGACGCCGTCCGCCAGGCGGCGGACGGCTCGATGATTCAGCGTGGGGCGTCCATCGTCCAGACGATGTCGGCGAGTTGCGCGCTACCAGTGCCGGGGATGATGCCGAAGGCGCCTGCGATGGCGGCGAGCACGAGGAGCGAGCCAAGCAGCCGGCCCAGCGTTCGACCAGACATGATTGCTCCTGTCGGGAGATTGCCACAGGGATGGTGAAGGTTTCCCGATCGTGCCACAAGCCTGGGGGACAGAAAAGCGGAGAGGGCCCGCCCAGCCCGAGTAGCTGTCAGGTTCCGCCGTTCGGCCCGGCCGAGCGCGACACGCAGCCAGGTCATGGGGGTGAAGGGACGTCAGCCGCTTCGTCCATTGCGGATTCCCACCTTCACCCACGAAGGGGATCAAGTCACGCGAAACCCCACACCGTCAACCCTGGGTCGCCCGGCCGGCTCTGCCTGGCCGACCCGCCCGGTGGACCACCACCGGACCGCGGGCATTGACCACCATACCTGCCCGTGTCATGAACGCCAGAGGATGATTCCCTCATTCATGCCGGAACCGCTCAGTGCCCACCGGGCAGCCGCCGCGGCCGCGATATCGGATGACCGGGACGGTTCTGGCAGCGCACCATGTGCCGGTGCCCGTCGACGACCCGCTCACTCGCCTCCAGGACGCCACCGCCCTGTGGAGCATCCACCGAGGCACGACAGCCGAGGTGATCGAGGCCGCCTGCGACTGCCTCGTGGCAGGTGTCGACAGCCCTTCGCTGCGAATCCTGGCCGGCGTTTCGCCCTCCGCCGGCATTCAGGATCTGGTCCGGTGGCTCGAACCGACCCTTGACGAACTCGGCCTGGCCTACTTCCCTCAGGGCAGCCGGGTGGGCGAGGACGCTGCCGTACGCATCATGGCGACCAGGCTTCTCGCGGGCGCCCTCATTCCCCGTGAGCTGGCGCGGTGGGCCCACTCGGCGATCGGACACGACGGGACGCCGCTCGCGGAAGAGTTGGTCCTGCTCGACGACGATTACGACACGCTGGAGTACGGCGAGGAGACCGAGACAGACATTGATGCACGCGTTCTCGCCGAGGCGCGGCGCGTGACCGCTGCTGAGGACCATCGTCGCCGCTCACAAACTCAGCAGAGCAGTCAGACCACAAGATCAGCCGCCCCACTCTCCGGCGATCACAGCTAGTTGCCGGCGGCTGGGCCCACCGGATCAACGACAACGGCCCCCGATCAGCATCTCTGCTGGTCGAGGGCCGTTGTCACGCCTGGTGGCGGGTAGAGGATTCGAACCTCTGTAGCTTTCGCGACGGATTTACAGTCCGCTCCCATTGGCCGCTCGGGCAACCCGCCAGGGCACACCACCGCGTCGCAACGCGGCGGCGGAAGCAAGGATAGCGGTTGTCCCCGGCACTGCCGCAACCGGGTACCGTCAGGAGGTCCCACGCTGGTCAGCGCGGGACGGACCAGGACAGACCGCCGGACAGCAGGAGCATGAGCATGGCAGCGAACCCGTCGTTCGACATCGTGAGCAAGGTCGACCGGCAGGAGGTCGACAACGCCGTCCGCCAGTCGGAGAAGGAGCTCTCGACGCGGTTCGACTTCCGCGGCACCGGCGCGGAGATCTCCTGGTCGGGCGAGGAGGCGATCAGCCTCCAGGCGGAGACCGAGGAGCGGGTCCGGGCCGCGCTGGACGTCTTCAAGGAGAAGCTGGTCAAGCGGAACATCTCGCTGAAGTCGCTCGACGCCGGCGAGCCCCGGCAGTCGGGCAAGATCTTCAAGATCGACGCCAAGGTGGTGCAGGGCATCGACTCGGACAAGGCCAAGGCGATCAGCAAGAAGATCCGCGACGAGGGCCCGAAGGGCGTGCAGGCGCAGATCCAGGGCGACCAGCTCCGCGTCACCGGCAAGAAGAAGGACGATCTCCAGGCCGTCATCGCCCTGCTCAAGGGCGAGGACTTCGGGCTGGCGCTCCAGTTCACCAACTACCGGTAGGGCTCGACCATCCAGGCAGACCTCGTCGCCACTGGTCGTCGTTCGTCACTGGTGTTTGACGGCCGACGGCCGGGCGGCGGCCTGGCACGCACCGACTCGGGTAGACCGACGCGGCCGATGATCGGTTCTACGTTCGGCTCGCGGACTGGTTCTTGACTCTCGACCAGGTCGAGGGCTGACCGTTCCTGCATGACGCCTGAAGAGCCCGCCCGACGATCACTCCCGCTCGCGATCGACCTGGAGATGCTGCGGCCCGTACTGCGCAGCGGCTGGGGAGCGGACACCTGCGACCCACACGATGTGCAGGATTGGCACGCCGGCAACCCAGCCCGTGGTCAGTGCGGAGTGACTGCCTTGATCATCCAAGACCTGCTCGGCGGAGAGCTGGTCCTGGGCGAGGTCCTCGCCGGAGATGCCAAGATCGGCTACCACTACTGGAACCGATTGGCCGACGGTCGCGAGGTGGACCTGACAGCTGACCAGTTCCAGCCGCCGGAGGTCGTCGTCGGCGGTCAGGTCCAGCAACGCCCGCCGGGCCCACCTCGGCGATGCCGCCGGCAGTACGAGATCCTGCGGCACCGCGTCTTCGCAGCCCTCTACGGCGGCGAACCGACGCAGCCCACTCAACCGTGACGGCGACGTCGCGACAGACCGGGGTCCAGCCGCGACCGGCGGGCCGGAACGCCACCGCCCTCTTCCGCCGGGCGCCGGCACTCCGCAGGTCGGGGAGGTCGACTACCGGATCGGGCAGGCGCGCGGGGACACCGGACTGCGCTGCGGTGGCAACACGGTCGCGGCCCGGCCGGACGGCGACGGCCGGATCGTCCTGTCGGTGCTGCTGGCGCAGGACGAGGACCCGGCGCCGATCCGGGCCGCCGTGGAGAAGCTGCCCGGGGTGGAGCGGGTGGTGACCGCCGGTGGGTGAGCGGTCAGGCGGCGAGCGACTGCTCGGCGCGTACCGCTGTGGCCTCGGCCCGGGCGATCGGGCCGCCGGGCAGCGCGGCGACCGCGGCCCCGACGGCGACCGCCGCCCCGGCGAAGACGAACGCCCAGGGGACGCCGCCGGCGTGGTCGATGATCAGGCCCGCGATCGAGCCGCCGGCGGCGCTCGCCGCGACCGACATGGTCACCACCCAGGTGTACGCCTCGTTCAGCATGCCGGCCGGGGTGATCCGTCCGACGAGCGTGTTCTCCAGGGTGAGCGCGGGGGCGATGGCCGCGCCGCCGAGCACCAGCGCGACGCCCAGCGCCATCGGGTCGGGGATGAACGCGAAGACGATGAGGCTTGCCGCGACGGTGCCGAGCAGCCACGCGAACTGACGGGTCATGTTGGCGGCGGGCTTGCGTACGCCGAACCAGAAACCGCCGATGGCGCTGCCGATGCCCCAGACGGCGAGCAGCACCCCTGCGAGGCTCTGCGGGTCGTCGGCGCCGGAGTCCCCGGCGAAGGCCGGGACGATGACGCCGGAGGCGCCGAACGCGATGCCGAGGCTCGCCACGCAGAGCAGCAGCGCGGGGAAGCCGCCGAGCCGCAGCGGGCCGAGGCCCCGGGCGTGGTGCTCACGCGCGTGCGGGCGCCAGCCGCGCATGACCCGGCCGAGCGCGACGGTGGCGGTGCCGACCAGGGTGACCACCGCGGCACCGACGAGCGCGGCGGAGGCGTCGGCGAACAGCACGAACCCCGCCACCAGCAGCGGGCCGATCACGAACACGACCTCGAACAGCGTGGTCTCGGCGGCGAGCGCGGTGTTGCGCAGGTGTGCCCGGCCGGTGGCGGGGGCGGTGAGGTCGTTCCAGGCTCCCCGGATCGCGGCGGTGAGCGGCGGGTACGTGGCGCCGGCGACGCCCGCGGCCAGGTAGATCAGGCCGAGGTTGCCGCTGTCGGAGCGGGTGGCGACGAGCAGCCCGATCAGGGCGAGCGGGTGGGCGAGCGCGGTGACCAGCAGGACGGGGGCGGGACCGACCCGGTCGGCGATCCGGCCGGCGACCGGGCTGAGCGCCGCGCCGGAGAGCGCGTAGATGCCGCCGGCGACGGCGGCCAGGGAGTACCGGCCGGTGACCTGCTCGACGACGAGCAGCAGCGCCAGCGGGGTCATGCCGATCCCGAGCCGGCCGATGATGCCGAGGATCAGCAGCATCGGCGCGCCGGGGATCCGCCAGACGCCCTGGTACTGGCGCAGTGCGGCCACTGTGTGCACCTCCGGGAAGTAACGAGTGAGTCAGCCTCCGACCCTAACGCTCCTGCTGACCGGGACGGTGGTCGAGTCGGTCACATCAGGCTCCCGGTGCGGGGCTGCCTTACCCGCTGGGAACGAGTAGGTTCGGTGATCGAACGGAGTCCATGCCTACGGCGGGTCGGCCGCCGCCGTGATCGGAGGTCGGATGAGCGGCATGGCTGTCGCGCCGCTACGGGTCGAGATCTACTCCCTGTACGGCGACGCCCGGCCCGCCGAGCCCGCGTCCGCCACCCTCCGGGGTTCACTGCCGGTCCGCGCGGTCCAGCAGTGCCCACCGGTGGCTGCCGGTTCCGGTCTCGGGTGGTACGTCTACCCGCCCGCCGACGTGGCGCTGCGCTGGGACGGCCACGACACCGAGTGGAGCCTCCTGCAGGAGAACGAGCCGGCCGGCTGGCGATCGTTGGCCGGCGGGTACGACGGCACGCTGCCGCAGGCTCCCGCGCAGCTCGCGGACCTGCCGGAGCGGTTCCGGGACGGCCTCGACATCTTCGACCGCTACGGCGGCACGATGCCCTTCATCGACGCCGACCCGCGCGCCCCGCACACGATCGAGATGGTCACCGGGGTGGTGGCCCGCACCTCCCCCGGCTGGTGCCTGCTGGCGCGCGGGGTGCCGAACTGGCCGGCGCAGCGCGGGCTGCAGCTCTACGAGGGCGTGGTGGAGACCGACTGGTACACGTCGTTCCTGCCGACCATCCTGCGCCTCACCGAGCCGGGCCACGTGGTCCGGCTCTACCGGAACATCCCCCTGATGTGCCTCCAGCCGGTGCACCGGTCGACGCTCGCGGCGTCGCGGCAGGCCGAACTGGTCACCGGGCAGGGCATCGCGGAGTGGCCGGACGACCTGTGGGAGGACCTGGTGGCGCTGCGCCGCCGCCGGCAGGATCCGCAGATCCGCGGCAGCTACCGGCGGGAGCAGGCCCAGCGGAGACGTGAGCGGGCCGACTACGAGCCGGTCGGCGTCGAGGAAACGGACCCGTCGGATCGATGACCGACACCCCGACGCCCGCGCCCGGCTACCGGGCTCTGTTCCGGCATCCGGTCGCCGCCCGGTTACTCGTCGCCCGGGGCGTCTCCGAGCTGGGTGACTTCGTCGGGCTGGCGGCTCTGCTGCTGCTCGCGTACGACCAGACCGATTCGGTCCTCGGTCCGGCCGCCGTGTACGCCGCCCGCACGGTGCCCGCCCTGCTCGTCGCGACGGTGTTCAGCGGCTGGCTGGACGTGCCGGCCCGGCGCACCATGCTGGTCGGGCTCTCGCTGGCCGGCGCGGTGCTCATCGCCGTACCGGCGGCGGTGCCCCGGCCGGTGCCGGCGATCGTGGCGGCCGGGCTGCTCGGCGCGGTCCGGGCCGCGTACGCGAGCGTGCACGTGGCGATCACGGCCGAGGCGGTGGAGACGCCGCTGCGGCTGCCGCTGTTCGGGCTCTCCGCCTTCGCCAACCAGAGCGGCCAGGTCGTCGGCCTGCTCGCCGGGGCCGGTGTGACGGTGGCGCTCGGCCCCCGGGTGGCGCTCGTGATCGACCTGGTCTCGTTCCTGTTCGCGGCGGTGGTCCTCGCCGGCCTGCCGGTGCGCCGGCAGGAGCACCGGGGTCCACGGCCGCCCGCCACCGCGGGCATCCGGATCATCGCCGCCCATCCGGTGCTGCGGGGCGTGGCGCTGCTGACCCTGGCCACCGTCCTGTCCGGCGGGCTGCCGGAGACGCTCGCCCCGGATCTGGCCGCCGGCGAGTGGCGGCCGGTCGTGCTGGCGGCGTCGTCGTTCGGCGGTGCGGTGTTCGTGCTGGTGGTGGGGCGGCGGGGATGGCTGGCCCGGGTGACCGGTCAGGTGGTGGCGGCGAGCGCGCTCGGCGCCGCGCTGCTGCTGGCCGGTCTGCTGGTGGCGCTCGACGCCCCGGCGTGGGCGCTCGCCGTGGCGAACGCGCTCGTCGGGGCGGGCGGCGGGTGGCTGATCGGGGCCCAGGCCACGTTCGCGCGGCTGGCGCCGCGGGAGCGGATGGGGCAGGTGGAGGCGACGATAGTGGCCGGCAACATCGTGCTCTCCGGCGTCGGGATCTTCCTGCTCGGCGGCGTGGCGGTGCTGCTCGGCCCGGCCTCCGCCTACATGGCGGCGGGTGTGGTGCTGCTCGCCGTGGTGCTGGTCGCGCGGCCGGACCGGCTGCCCGAACCGGCCGTGTCCTGACGCGGCCGGCCGGACCCTGAAGGGCCACACACACGACGCCGCCCGCGTCCGGGGGGACGCGGGCGGCGCTTGTGTCACTCGGGTCAGCGCTGGAACTGCACCGGCCCGGAGTTGCGGGCCATCTGCTCCAGGCGGGCCACCCGCTGCTCCATCGGCGGGTGGGTGGCGAACATCGCGGCGATGCCGCCGCCCCGCTTGAACGGGTTGTCGATCATCAGGTGGGCGGTGCTGGCGAGCTGGCCCTGCGGCGCCAGCGGACGCGCCTGCGTACCCATGTGGATCTTGCGGAGGGCGCTGGCCAGGGCCAGCGGGTCGCGGCTCAGCTCGGCGCCGGACTGGTCGGCCTGAAACTCCCGGCTCCGGCTGATCGCTAGCTGGATCACAGTGGCGGCGATCGGGCCGAGGATCAGCGTGAGCAGCAGCACGGCCGGGTTCGGGCCGTCCTCGTCGTCGGAGGAGCCCAGCGGGATGAACCAGGCCAGGTTCGCCAGCATGGTGATGATGCCGGCCAGGCCGGCCGCCACGCTGGAGATCAGGATGTCCCGGTTGTAGACGTGGGACAGCTCGTGGCCGATCACGCCGCGCAGCTCCCGGTAGTCCAGGATCTCCACGATGCCCTGGGTGACGCAGACCGCCGCGTTCTCCGGGTTACGACCGGTGGCGAACGCGTTGGGCTGCGCGGTCGGGCTCACGTAGAGCCGGGGCATCGGCTTGCCGGCCTGCGTGGAGAGCTCCCGCACCATCTGGTACAGCTCGGGGAACTGTGCCTCGCTGACCGGTTGCGCCTTCATCGAGCGCAGTGCGAGCTTGTCGGAGTAGAAGTAGGTGACGCCGTTCATCAGCAACGACACGACGACGGCGATGACGAGACCGCCGCTACCGCCGAACCAGTAGCCGACCGCGAGGATCAGCGAGGTCAACAGGCCGAGCAGCGCTGCGGTCTTGAGACGGTTGTGATGCACGATCTCTCCTTCGGTGCACGGGCCCTTGCGGGAGGCCCGCTGACCGGTTCAACACACCGGTACCCGTCAACCATCCGGCTCATGGCTGAAAGTTGGCTGGATGTTGCTGTGCGCAGGCTGAAGCGGTCGCCCATCCGGGCAGGAACCGGTCAGCGTGCGGCCAGATCCAGCACGAGCTGCGGTGCGAAACCGATCACTACCGCCGCTGCGGTGGCCACGCCGAGCGCCAGCGCCACCGTCCGCGCCGGCCGGCCCGCCGCGGCGCCGGCAGGCGTCGCGTAGAGCGAAGCGGTGACCCGCAGGTAGTACGCCAGGCCGATCACCGCGTTCAGCGCCACCACCAGCGCCAGCCAGCCCGCGTGCCCGGCCAGCAGCGCGCGTACCACTGTCACCTTGGCGAACAGTCCGGCCAGGCCCGGCGGCAGCCCGGCCAGCCCGATCAGCGCCAGCGCGAACGCGCCGCCCACCCACGGGTGCCGCCGCGCCGCGCCACGCAGGTCGGCGAGCGTGCCGCCGTCACCGTCCGCCGGGCGCAACGCCACCACAGCGGCGAACGCGGCCAGCTCCAGCAGCACGAAGAAGACCGCGTACGCGACAGCTGCCGCGTACGCGGCGGCCCGCGCGTCACCGGTGCGGCCCGCGGTCAGCGCCAGCGCGCCCAGCGGCGCCAGGAGGTAGCCCGCCTGGGCCACCGACGACCAGGCGAGCAACCGCACGGTACGCCGCTGACGCAGCGCCACCAGGTTGCCGACGGTCATGGTCAGCACCGCCAGCGCCGCCAGCACCGGCCCGGTCAGGTCGCCGGGCAGCGCCCGCTGCACCACCGCCAGCAGCGCCACCACGCCACCGAGCTTCGAGGCGGTCGACAGGTACGCGGCCACCGGCAGCGGTGCGCCGTCGTACGTCGCGGGCGCCCAGGCGTGGAACGGCACGGCGGCGACCTTGAACGCCAGCCCGGCCACCACCAGTGCCACCGCGACACCGGTCAGCGGCAGGCCGGTCAGGTCGTCCCGGGCGGCCAGCGTGGCGCCGAGCCGGTCCAGGTGCAGCGTGCCGGTGACCGCGTAGAGCAGCGCCGCGCCGAGCAGCGTCACAGTGGTGGCGACCACGCTGACCACGAAGAACGTCACAGCCGCCTCGGCACCGGCGAGGCTGCCCCGGCGCAGGCCGACCAGCACGTACAGCGGCAGCGTCAGCGTCTCCAGCGCCACGATCAGCGTGATCAGGTCACCCGCGGCGCCGAGCACCACGCCGCCTGTCATCGCGCAGGCGAGCAGGAAGCAGTACTCGCCGACCGGGGTACGCCCGGCGCGCAGCAGCGGACCGGACAGCGCCAGCACGCCGAGCGTGAGCAGCGCGATCACGGCCCCGACCAGAGCGGCCCGGCCACCCCACACCCACGAGCAGTCCGCGCCCACGCAGAACGTGCGCCGCTCACCGGCCGCCCCGACCAGTGCCGCGCCGGCCGCGGTGCCGGCCGCGCCGAGCGCCGCCACCGCCACCGTGGCGGCGGGCCGGGCCACCAGCAGGTCGAACAGGAGCACCAGCACGGCCGTGCCGGCGGCCAGGTACGCGGGCAGCATCGCCACGTTGTCGACGCTTTGCACCAGGCTCATGGGACGACCCCCAGCAGCGCCTCCACCGGACCGGAGGCGTACGACAGCACGAGCGCCGGGGCCAGGCCGACCGCGAGCGCGAGCAGCACCAGCGGCGCCCAGGCGGTCAGCTCCGCCCCGGCCAGCCCGGGTGCGAGCCCCGCCACCGCCGGGCTGGGCCGCCCGTGGGTGACCCGGCGCAGCAGCCGCAGGAAGTACGCGGCGGTGAGCGCCGCGCCCAGCGCGGCCAGCACGGCCAGCGTGAGCCAGAGCGGGCCGCCTCGCTGCACGGCGGCGACCACGGCGAACGCCTCACCCCAGAACCCGGCCAGGCCGGGCAGCCCCAGCGAGGCGACGGCCGCGAACCCGAGCAGCCCGGCCAGCCGGGGCGCGGTCTCCCGCAGCCCGGACAACTCGGCCAGCGACCCGGTGTGCGCGCGGTCCTTGACCGCGCCGGCCAGGAAGAACAGCAGGCCGGTGATGACGCCGTGGGCGATGTTGCCGATCAGCGCGGCCTGGAGCCCGGTGGCGGTGAGCGTGGCGACCCCGAGCAGCACGAAGCCCATGTGCCCGACGCTGGAGTACGCGATGAGCCGCTTCAGGTCGTCCTGCGCCAGGCAGACCAGGCCGCCGATCAGGATCGCCGCGACGGCGAGCACGCCGAGCACCGGCGCGGCCCAGCGGGCGCCCTCCGGGGCCACGCCCACCGCCACCCGGATCAGCCCGTACGTGCCCATCTTGAGCAGCACCCCGGCGAGGATCACGCTGCCGACTGTGGGCGCCTGGGTGTGCGCGTCGGGCAGCCACGAGTGCAGCGGCCAGAGCGGGCTCTTCACCGCGAACGCCAGCGCCAGCAGCGTGAACGCGGCGAGCTGGGTGCCCCGGGACAGCCCGGCGCCGCCGGTGAGCGCGACCAGGTCGGCGGTGCCCGCGGCGGCCACCACGACGTAGACGCCGACCAGCAGCAGCACCGAGCCGAACAGCGTGTAGAGCGCGAACTTGCGGGCCGCCCGGCGACGGTCCGTGCCGCCCCAGCCGGCGATCACCGCGTACATCGGCAGCAGGACGACCTCGAAGAACAGGAAGAACAGCACCAGGTCGAGCGCGAGGAACGTGCCGAGGATGCCGACCTCGACCACCAGCAGCAGCGCCACGAGCGCCCGCCCGCTGCCGCCGCCGGGCGGCACCCGCCACAGCGTGTACGCGCAGCACAGCAGCGTGAGCAGCGCGGTCAGCACCACCAGCGGCCAGGAGATGCCGTCCACGCCGAGGTGGAAGCGCAGGTCGAGCCCCGGCACCCACGGCACGTCGAGCTGGTGCCACGGCTGCACCGCCGGGCGTGGCCCGTATCCGAACCAGCCGTGGTCGCCGCCGACGAGTGGCAGCGTCGCCAGCAACGTCAGCGCGGCGGCGACGGTGCCGACCACCCGGCCGGCCCGGTCACCCGGCACGGCGGCGGTGACCAGCGCGCCGAGCGCCGGCACCGCGACCACCGCGACCAGCAGGACCTGCCCGAACGTCATGAGGTCACTCCGATCAGCGCGACCGCGAGGCCGATCAGCAGCGCGCCGGCGAGCACGCCGGCCGCCGCGCGCGGCAGCGCCGCCCGGTGCAGCGCGGCCAGGCCGCCACCCACCTCGACCGCCGCCCGGCCGCTGCCCTCGACCAGCCCGTCCACGCCCAGCTCGTCACCGGTACGCACGACCCGCGCGAGCGCGCCCGCGGGGCGTACGACCAGGGTGTGCTGGACGTCGTCGAGCCGGAACGCCCGGGCGAACACCGGCCGCAGCGGACCCAGGAAGCGGGCCGGGTCGGCGGCCGGGTCGCGGCGCCAGCCCGCCCAGGCGACGCCCGCACCGACCAGCAGCAGCAGGAACGGCAGGATCAGGTTCGGCGCGAGGTGCACCAGCTCGACCGCCTCGCCGCTGTCGTCACCGGGCACGCGCAGCCGGTCGGCGAACCAGGGCGCGAACGCGGCCAGGCCGAGCAGCGCGGCCGGGACCGCGAGCAGCAGCACCGGCAGGCGCAGCAGCGCGGGCGGGTCGTGGGGGCGCAGCAGCGGCGTGCGGGTGGCGCCGAGGAAGGTGCGCAGCAGCAGCCGGGTCGCGTACCAGGCGGTCACCGCGACCCCGAGCAGCCCGGCCAGCCAGACCAGCCAGCCCACCCAGGCCGCCGTCGGCCCGGCGCCGTCGAGCGCGGCCGCCTCGGCGGCGGCGAGCACGCCGTCCTTGCTCCAGAAACCCGAGAGCGGGGGTACGCCGGCGAGCGCGCCCAGGCCGACCACAGTGCACCAGAACGTGACGGGCATTTCGGTACGCAGGCCGCCCATCCGGGACATCAGCGTGGTGCCGACGGCGTGGATCACCGCACCGGCGGCGAGGAACAGCAGCGCCTTGAACGCGGCGTGGGTGAGCAGGTGGAACAGCGCGGCAGCCGGTGCGCCGACCGCTAGCGCGCCGGTCATGTAGCCGATCTGCGAGACCGTGGACCAGGCGAGCACCCGCTTGATGTCGTCCTGCGCGGTGGCGGCGAACGCGCCGAGCAGCATGGTGATCGTGGCCATCACGCCCAGCACTGCCAGCGCGGCCGGTGCGCGCTCGAACAGCGGGAACAGCCGGGCCACCGCGTACACCCCGGCGGCGACCATGGTGGCGGCGTGGATCAGCGCGGACACCGGCGTCGGACCGGCCATCGCGTCGGGCAGCCAGGTGTGCAGCGGGAACTGCGCGCTCTTGCCGGCCACCCCGGCGAGCAGCAGCAGGCAGGCCGCGGTGAGCGTGCCGGTGCCGTAGTCGTGGGCCAGCACGTCGGCGATCCGGAAGCTACCCGCGCCCACGCCCAGCAGGGCGATGCCGAGCAGGAAGCCGACGTCACCCACGCGGGTGACCAGGAACGCCTTGACCGCCGCGCCCGGCGCCTCGGGCAGCCGCCGGTCGTGGGCGATGAGCAGGTACGAGCAGACGCCCATCACCTCCCAGCCGACCAGCAGCATGATCAGGTCGCCGGACACCACCACGGTGAGCATCGCGGCGGTGAAGAGGCTGAGCTGCGCCGCGTACGGCGGGTACCGGTGGTCGACGTCCACGTCGTCGTGCGGCCCCCGGCGCAGGTAACCGATCGAGTAGACCTGCACGGCCAGCGCCACAGCGGCGACCGCCGTGGCGACGAGCACCGCCACGCCGTCCAGCCGCAGGCCCAGCGTGACCCGCAGCCCGCCCAGGTCGACCCAGGTGGTGGACGCCTCGACCGGGCCGTCCACGTTGACCAGCAGCGCCAGCGCGGCCAGCAGCGACACGGCCGCCCCGGCCACGCCCAGCGCCACCGCCGACCGCCGGGCCGTCTCCCGGTCCTGGCGCGGGGCGGGCGGCAGCAGCAGGCCGAGCAGCCCGGCGACGAGCGGTGCGGCCGGTAGCACCGCCGCGAGCCACAGCGTCGGCGTGCTCACCGGACCGCTCCTTCCGTGCCCGGCGCGTCAGGCGTCGGCAGCCCGGCCGGGGCCACCGCGACCGCCGGTGCCGGCTCGGCCAGCGGCACGTCGTCGACTGTGACGCTGGCGCGCAGCCGGTAGAGCTGGAGCACGATCGCCAGCCCGACACCGATCTCGGCGGCGGCGAGCACGATCACGAACAACGCGAACACCTGACCGGAGTGCGGCAACACGGCCTTCACAGTGGTGTCGGCGGTGACCAGCACCAGGTTCACCGCGTTCAGCATCAGCTCCACCGCCATCAGCACCAGGACGGCGTTGCGGCGGCGCAGTACGCCGTACACGCCGAGGCCGAACAGCAGCGCGGCGGTGACGTACGGGATGACCGGCCTCACGCGCGCCCGCCCTCGTCGGCGGGTTGCGCGGCGCTGGTGTCGGTGGAGCGGCGGCCGATGTCGGGGCGGGAGAGCACGATCGCGCCGACCAGCGCGGCCAGCAGCAGCACCGACAGCACCTCGAACGGCAGCACCCAGGAGCGGAACACCTGCTCGCCGAGGCGTTCGGCGGTGCCCGCGGCGGGCAGGTCCACCCGGGACCAGCGGAACGCGTCGATCAGCAGCACGGCCAGGCCGAGGCCGCTGCCGGCGCCGACGAGCGCGGCGGCCCAGCCCGGCCGGTCCAGGTCGTCCGACGGGCCGATCGGCGCGCGGGTCAGCATCACCGCGAACAGCAGCAGCACCACCACCGCGCCGACGTAGATGAGCACCTGCACCCAGGCCACCAGCTCGGCGGTCAGCACCAGGTAGTCACCCGCGAGCGCACCCAGGCACACCACCAGCCACAGCCCGGCCCGGACCAGGTGCCGGGTGGCGACCACCAGCGCACCAGCCCCCACCGCCACCGCGCCGAGGGCGAGCAGCAGGACGTCCGCACCGGTCATGAGGCGGCGCCTCCGCCCGGATCGGAGGCGGCGTCGGGGCGTACCCGGGAAGGAGCCGGACGGGCCGACGGACCCGCCGCCTTGCGGGCGGCTGTGGTCTCCTCCTTGGAGGGGTCGCCGAGCGGGTCGTGGGCCGGCGGCGGCGGCACCGTGGCCATCCACTCGCCCAGGTGGTCCTTGTCGTGCAGCAGGTCCTTGATGTCGTACTCGGCGTACTCGAACTCGGGCGACCAGTAGAGCGCGTCGAACGGGCAGACCTCCACGCAGATGCCGCAGTACATGCAGAGCGAGAAGTCGATGTCGAACTTGTCGAGCACGTTGCGCTGGCGGGGGCGGGCGGCGCCGGGCACCGCCACCTCCTCCTTGTGCGAGTCGATGTAGATGCACCAGTCCGGGCACTCGCGGGCGCAGAGCATGCAGACCGTGCAGTTCTCCTCCAGCAGCGCGATCACGCCGCGGGAGCGCGGTGGCAGCTCCGGCTCGACGTCCGGGTACTGCTGCGTGGTCGAGCGGCGGGTCATCGTCTTCAACGTGACCGCCAGGCCCTTCACCAGGCCCCCGCCGGGCACCCCACCGTGCTCGCTCATGCCGCCCATCCTGCCCTGTGGCCCGGGCGCGCGCGACCACCACCCGGCCTTTCCGGCGGTATCGTGAGCGCGGGGAGAACGACGCGCCGGGAAGGACCTGTCGATGACCGCCGCGCTGGAGAGCGACCACCCGCCGGAGGGCGGGTGGACGACAGACGATCTGGACGCGCTGCCGGAGGACGGTCGCCGCCGCGAGCTGCTCGATGGAGTGCTGCTCATGTCCCCCTCCCCCACCCGGATCCACCAGAGCATCGCGGCCCTGCTCATGGTCGCGCTCGACGAGGACTGCCCCGACGGGTACGACGTGACCCAGGGTGTGGAGGTGCGCATCAACCGCACCCGCTCCTTCATCCCGGACGTGCTGATCACCACCGCAACCGCCGCCGCGCGCGAGCCGTCCCGGTACGAGCCGCACGAGGTGGTGCTCGCCGTGGAGATCGTCTCGCCCAGCACCCGGTCCATCGACCGCGTCCTCAAGCCAGCGCTCTACGCGCAGGCCGGGATCCTGTTCTACTGGCGTATCGAGATCGAGGACGAGGGCCTCGTGGTCTACACCTACAAGATCGATCCGGTGCACGAGGTCTACACGGAGACCGGCCGGTGGACGAAGTTCGTCGACACCGGCGAGCCGTTCCCGGTGAACCTGCCGATCAGCCGGATCACGCCTCGCCGGGTGTGAGCGGGGGCAGCATCTCCACGCCGAGCTGCTGGAGCACCTGGAACAGCTCATTGACGCTCCACACGTCCACGATCCGGCCCTCGTCGTCGAAGCGCAGGAACGTGGCCCCGGAGTAGCTGACCACGCGGCCGGTCGGCGGCACCGGCCCGAACTGCCCGGCCTGGGTGCCGGCGGCCCGCCAGCGCACCGCGACCCGCGTACCGGTCGCCACCACCTCGACGATCTTGTAGCGCAGGTCGGGGAACGACGCCCGCCGGTCCCGGTGCCAGGCCAGCACCGCCGCCGGGCCGGTGCCGCCGAGCCCTGGGCAGTCCGCTGCCACCAGCTCGTACGCGCTCTCCTCGCGCCCCGCGTTCCACACGTCGGCGACGAAACGCCGGGCTGCCGCCTCCACATCGGTCACGGCGGGCAGCCTATGCCCCTCGCCCGGGCACTCGCCCCGCCGGCCTCCGGCACAGTCGCCCCGCCGGCCTCCGGCACAGTCGCCCCGCCGGTCTCCGGCGTAGTAGCCCTGCCGCCTGCGGCACAGTCGTCGTACCGGTCTGCGGCGCAGTCGCCCTGCCGGGAGCCGCCGGAGCGACCATGATGGGAGCGAAAAGCGAACTCGGAGGTGGGCGTGGGCAGCGACGACGAGGTCCTGGACCGGACCGGCGGCAAGTACGTGGAGCCGGGTGGCGAGTTCACCCGGGACCAGCGCTACATCGCCACCCGGATCACGGCGGACGGAAGCAACGGCTGGCCGGTGGAGCCGGGCCGCTACCGGCTGGCGGTCAGCCGGGCCTGCCCGTGGGCCAACCGGCTGATCATCGTCCGGCGGCTGCTCGGGCTGGAGGACGCCATCTCGATGGCCGTGGCCGGGCCCACCCACGACAAGCGGAGCTGGACGTTCGACCTGGACCCGGACGGCAAGGACCCGGTGCTGGGCATCGAGCGGCTCGCCGACGCGTACTTCGCCCGCTTCCCCGGCTACGAGCGCGGCATCACCGTCCCGGCGCTCGTCGACGTGCCCACCGGGCAGGTGGTGACGAACGACTACGCGCAGATGAGCCTCGACCTGTCGACCGAGTGGACGGAGTACCACCGGCCGGGCGCGCCGGACCTCTACCCGGAACCCCTGCGCGGCGAGATCGACGAGGTCAACAAGGTGGTCTTCGCGGACGTCAACAACGGCGTCTACCGGTGCGGCTTCGCCGGCAGCCAGGAGGCGTACGACAAGGCGTACCACCGGCTGTTCGACCGGCTGGACTGGCTGAGCGAGCGGCTGGCCGGTCAGCGGTACCTGGTCGGCGACACGATCACCGAGGCGGACGTACGGCTGTTCACCACGCTCGTCCGCTTCGACCCGGTCTACCACGGGCACTTCAAGTGCAACCGGCAGAAGCTCAGCGAGATGCCGGTGCTGTGGGCGTACGCCCGGGACCTGTTCACCACGCCCGGGTTCGGCGACACCATCGACTTCGACCACATCAAGCGGCACTACTACGAGGTCCACCGGGACATCAACCCGACGGGCATCGTGCCGCTGGGCCCCGACCTGAGCAACTGGCTCACCCCGCACGGCCGGGAGGAGCTGGGCGGCCGCCCCTTCGGCGACGGCACCCCACCCCCGCCCCCACCCGAGCCCGAGCGCGTAGACCCGACCCACACCCCTTTGCGCTGACCCCCGCCCGCCCCGCCCGCCCCGCCCCCGGCGATCTTGCACTTTGGGCCCCGGACCTGGGCGTCTTGCCCCCTTTGTCGGGGCAGAAAGTGCAAGATCGCCGGGGAGAGGGAGGGGGCGGGCGGGGGTTAGAGGGCCAGGCGGACTGCGGCGGTCAGGACGAGCTGGGCCAGGGCCAGGGGGACCAGGACCAGCCAGCAGAGGCGCTGGAGCTGGTCCTCGCGCAGCCTCGGGTAGCTCACCCGCAGCCAGATGATCACGAAGGCGACGGCGAAGACCTTGAGCAGCGTCCACAGCCAGCCGAGCTGCGCGTCGGCGAACGGGCCCTGCCACCCGCCGAGGAACAGCACGGTGGTCAGCGCCGCGATCACCACGATGCCCACGTACTCGGCGAGCAGGAAGAACGCGAACCGCAGGCCGGTGTACTCGGTCATGTAGCCGAAGACCAGCTCGGAGTCGGCCACCGGCATGTCGAACGGCGGACGGCGGATCTCCGCCAGCCCCGCCACGAAGAAGATCACCATGGCCGGCGCCTGCCACAGCAGCCACCACGGCCGCCACGCCTCCACGATGCCCGGCAGGCTGAGCGTGCCCGCCGCCATCGCCACCGAGGCGGCGGCCAGCACCAGCGGCAGCTCGTACCCGAGCAGCTGGGCCGCGCCGCGCAGCCCGCCGAGCAGGCTGTACTTGTTCGCCGACGCCCACGCGGACATGAGCACGGCCAGCACCCCGACGCCCACCACGGCGAGCACGAAGAACAGGCCGATGTCCAGCGGCTGGGCGACCAGGTCACCCGGACCGAGCGGGATGACGAGCAGCACCAGCAGGTACGGCACCAGCGCCACAGCGGGCGCCAGCCGGAACACCGGCCGGTCCGCGTCGCGCGGGGTGACGTCCTCCTTCTGCACGAACTTGATGCCGTCGGCCACCAGTTGCGCCCAGCCGTGGAAGCCGCCCGCGTACATCGGGCCCAGCCGGCCCTGCATGTGCGCCATCACCTTGTGTTCGGCCTGACCCACGATCAGCGGCAGGGTGAGGAACGCGACGAGCACCCCTGCTACCCGCAGGACCAGCTCCAACCAGTCCGGCATCAGCTCTCCCCCGCCGCGTCGAGGTCCGGCTCCTGGCGGGGCGGCCCGGTCGGCCGTTCCCCCGGCAGCGGCCGCCCGAGCGGACCCGCCTCACCGGCCGCAGGAGCAGCAGCGGACCCCGCCCCGGGCTCCCCGGAAGCGGGCGGCTCCGGAGCATCCCCGGCAGCGGGCCGCGCCTCACCGTCACCGGCGGTCGGCCTCGCTGGCCCCTCGCCGGAAACAGCGGGCCGAGCCGGACGCTCACCAGGAGCAGACCGTCCCGGGCGCTCGCCGGGAGCGGGCCGCGCAGGACGCTCGCCAGCGGCAGGCCGCGTTGGACGCTCCCCCGGAGCGGGCCGCGCCGGGCGTTCCCGGGCCGGACGCGCCGGCGTACCCCCTCGGGGGCCCTCACCGGCGCCGGCCGCACCCGCCGGCGTGGGCGTCGTGCCCCACTCACCCGGCGCGGGCACGCCCGGCGGCCGGACCGGCCGGCGGCCGCCGCCGGCCTCCGACTCGCCCGGTTCCTTCGCGCCGGGCCACGGCTTCGCGACCCGGGAGGCGAGGACGAACTCCTTGCGCAGCGGGTGCCCCTCGAACTCCGGTGGCAGCAGCAGCGGCCGCAGCTCGCCGTGGCCGGCGAAGTCGATGCCGAACATCTCGTGCGTCTCGCGCTCGTGCCACGCGGCGCCGGGGAACAGGTCGACCACCGACGCGACCACCGGCGTGTCCCGGGGCACCCGGGTACGCAGCAGCAGGCCGTGCCGGTGCCGGACCGACCAGAGGTGCAGCACCACGTCGAAGCCGTCGGCCAGCTCGTCCACCGCCGACAGCCAGTCCAGGAAATCCAGGCCCAGCTCGGCGTCGTCGCGTGCCGCGCGCACCGCGTCCGCCCAGCTCGCCGGGGGTACGTCGACGGTGGCGCGGGCGTACCCCTGACCGCCGGAGACGGATGCGGTGGCCTCGACGGGCGCGAGCAGCGCGACCACTCGCCGGCCGACCTCTTCCGGAGTCATGCGCTGATCCTATGGCCGACGGCTGCGGGCCGGGTCGGGCCGCCCGTGCCGGGATCGCCGCTTTGCCGGACGGGCGGCGGCAGCGCGCGGAAAGATGAGGTTCGTGCGCGCTGTGACTGTGACCCCCGGTGTCCCGGATTCGCTGCGGCTCGCCGAGGACTGGCCCGAGCCGCCACCCGAGGAGGGCGCGATCCTGGTCGAGGCGCTGGCGGTGGGCGTCTGCGGCACCGACCACGAGATCGTGGCAGGCGAGTACGGCGAGGCGCCGCCGGGCCAGGAGCGGCTGGTGCTCGGGCACGAGTCGCTGGGCCGCGTGCTGGAGGACCCGACCGGCACGTTGCAGGTCGGCGACCTGGTCGCCGGCGTGGTCCGGCACCCCGACCCGGTGCCGTGCGCGAACTGCGCGGTGGACGAGTGGGACATGTGCCGCAACGGGCAGTACACCGAGCACGGCATCAAGGCGCTGCCCGGCTTCGCGCGGGAACGCTGGCGGTTGCAGCCCAAGTTCGCCGTCGGCCTGGACCCGGCGCTCGCCTCGGTGGGCGTGCTGCTGGAGCCGACGAGCGTGGTGGCGAAGGCGTGGGACCACATCGAGCGGATCGGCCGCCGGGCCGAGTGGAAACCGATGACCGTCCTGGTGACCGGCGCCGGGCCGATCGGGCTGCTGGCCGCGCTGCTGGGTAGCCAGCGCGGGCTGTCGGTGCACGTGCTGGACCGCAACACCACCGGGCCGAAACCGGAGCTGGTCCGCGCGCTCGGGGCCACGTACCACACCGCGCCGGTGCCCGAGCTGGACGTGAAACCGGACGTGGTGATCGAGTGCACCGGCGCGCCCACCGTCGTGCTGGACGCGATGTGCAAGGCCGCGCCCACTGGCATCGTCTGCCTCACCGGTGTGTCCAGCGGCGGCCGGACCATCAACTTCGACGCCGGGGCGCTCAACCGGGATCTGGTGCTGGAGAACAACGTGGTGTTCGGCTCGGTGAACGCCGGCCGCCGGCACTGGGAGCTGGCGGCCGAGGCGCTCGCCCGGGCCGACCGGTCGTGGCTGACGTCGCTGATCACCCGCCGGGTGCCGCTGTCGAACTACCGCGAGGCGTACGCCCGGATCGGCGAGGACATCAAGGCGGTGCTGGACTTCACGCAGTGAGGCGGGACGCCGGCGCCGGCACCCCGGCCCGCTCAGATGCCGGGTAGCCGGCCGTTGCGGAACAGGTCCACGAAGAGCTGGTGGTCCTCGCGCGCCCGGATCCCGTACCGGTGCCCGAAGTCGACCAGGTAGTCGACGAACGCCTCCGGTTCGGCGTCGACCACTGCGACGATCGCCTCCTCGGTGGAGTAGTCGACCAGGTCGTGGCTGGACTCGTCGTCCGCGACCGAGTGCATCCGGGCCACCGCCCGGCCCAGATCGGCGAGCACGCCGGCCAGTTCCTCCGGCTCGTTCACGTCGGCCCAGTCCAGGTCCGCCGCGTACGGGGACACCTCGGCGACGAGCTGCCCGACGCCGTCCAGCTCGGTGAAGCCCAGCCACGGGTCGGCGTGCGCCTGCAACGCGCGCTGCGACTCGGCGGTGCGGTGCCCCTGGTGCCGGAAGTACGACCGGACCCGCTCGTCGTCGACGTACCGCGCCACGGCCGGCACCTGCGCCTGCTTCATGTAGATGACGACGTCGTTCTCCAGCGCCTGGGTGTGCCCCTCCAGCAGCAGGTTGTACGACGGCAGCCCGGCCGACCCGATACCGACGCCCTTGCGCAGCACCACGTCCTTGATGCTCGCGGCGACCGGGCGCATCCGGGTGGTCGAGTCCGGCAGCGTGTGCAGGTAGTCGGCGAACGCCCCGCACACCTTCTCCCGGATGGCGTCGTCGATCTCGTACACGCCGTCGCCGAGGGAGAACCGGCGCTCGTAGTTGTCGATGGTGGTCTGGGCGGCGAGCAGGTCCACCCGGGTGTTGAGCCGCGCCTGCTGGAGCACGCGGCGCAGCACGCCGTCGGCGTTGTCGAGCGTGATCGAGCCGATCGCGTCGTCCCCGCCCGCGGCGATGGCCCGCAGCTCGGCCAGGTACGACCGGGCGAAACCGGTCACCAGCTCGCCGATCACCCGGTCGGAGAGCGCCTTGGCGTAGCCGAGCAGCGCCACGCTCGCGGCGAAGCGCTTCAGGTCCCAGGTGAACGGCCCGACGTACGCCTCGTCGAAGTCGTTGACGTTGAACACGAGCTGCCCGGAGGCGTTCATGTACGTGCCGAAGTTCTCGGCGTGCAGGTCACCGTGGATCCACACCCGGCTGGTCCGCTCGTCGAGGAACCGGTCGCTGCCGAAGTCGCCGCGCTGGTCGGCGTAGAACAGCGCGGCGCTGCCCCGGTAGAAGGCGAACGGTGACGCCGCCATCTTGCGGAACTTGCGGCGGAACGCCGCCGGGTCGATCGCCATGGACGCGCCGAACTCCTCGGTCAGCACGTCGATGATGAATGCGGAGCGCTCCTCCGCGGGTTCGGTCATGAGCCGCAGGCTAGCCCCGCGTCGCCACCTGACGGCTCAGCCGACCGGCGGACGTACCGGGGGTGCGATGAGCGCCTCGACCGGCCGCGCCACAGCGTCCGCCGGGGAGGTGAGCGCGTCCGGGCGCGGCACCCCACCGACGCCGGACTGCTCGGCGGCGATCTTCTCCTGCAGGCGGAGGATGCCGTGCAGCAGCGCCTCCGGGCGGGGCGGGCAGCCGGGCACGTACACGTCGACCGGGATGAGCTGGTCGACGCCCTTCGTCACCGAGTAGGAGTCCCAGTACGGGCCGCCGCAGTTGGAGCAGGCGCCGAACGAGATCACGTACTTCGGCTCGGGCATCTGGTCGTAGAGCCGCTTGACCGCCGGGGCCATCTTGTCGGTGACGGTGCCGCTGACCACCATGAGGTCGGCCTGCCGGGGCCCGTGGGCGAACGGGATCACGCCGAGTCGCATGAAGTCGTGCCGGCCCATGCTGGTCGCGATGAACTCGATGGCGCAGCAGGCCAGGCCGAAGTTGAAGACCCAGAGCGAGTAGCGGCGGCCCCAGTTCAGCACGAACCGGATCGGCTCGCCGAGCACGGCCGGCACCTGCACCTCGGGCCTCCCCTGTCTACGAAATCCCGCTGTCCCTGAACCGACAGTCAACCACAGCGCCCGGATCGGCAACCTCCGCAACCGGTACGGGCGTCAGGGCGTGTGACCCGCGTGACCGCGTCGGCGGTACGCACACGGGGAGGACCAGATGACGGTGACGAGGGAGCCGATGCTCGACGAGCCACCCGAGGGGACAGCGAGGCGCGCCGAGGGGCGCGAGGCGGTCGACTTCGACGGGCTCTACCACGCACACTTCCGGTCCCTGACGATTCAGCTCACCGCCTACTGCGGTGACCTGTCCCAGGCGCAGGACATGGTGCAGGAGGCGTTCTGCCGGGCGTTCGCCCGCTGGTCCCGGGTGTCCCGCTACGACGACCCGGTGGCCTGGGTCCGCCGGGTGGCCTGGAACCTGGCCACCAGCCGCTGGCGGCGGCTGCGGACGGCCCAGGCGTGGCTGCACCGGCAGCGCGAGGAGTACGTGCCGGGGCCGGGTCCGGACCGGGTCGCGCTGACCGCCGCGCTGTCCGAGCTGCCGGCCCATCAGCGCCGCGCCGTGGTCCTGCACTACCTGGCCGATCTCAGCGTCGCGCAGATCGCGGCGCAGGAGGACGTGCCCGAGGGCACCGTCAAGTCCTGGCTGTATCGGGGGCGGGCCGCGCTGGCGGCGAAGCTCACCACCACGAGCGAGGTGAACCACAATGACTGAGCCCGACGACATCCTGGTCGGCGGCGAGTTCGCCGAGTTCCGCGCGGCGTACGCCCCGGTGGTGCACCCGGCCGGGACGGCCGCGGTCCGGCACACGGTCCGGCGCCGCCGGCGGCGGACAGCCGTGGTCACCGCGGCGGCCGTGGTGCTCGCCGTGGTGATCCCGGTGGGCGCGAACGCCGCCCTGGACCGGCGGCCCGGACCGCCCCCCGCGCCCGCGCAGACCGTCACCCCGACCCCGTCCGAGAGCACGTCGCCGCCCCCGTCGACGCCGCCAGCGAGCCCGGCCGGCTCGACCCCGGCCGCTCCGGACGGACGGATCACCCGACCCCAGCTGCTCGCGGCCCGACTCGACCTCGTGTCCTGGCCGGACGCACCGAAGACCTGCGTCAGTGACGACGTCCGGCTCCGGTACGGCCCGCAGGACGAATCGGTCCCGACGCTGCTCGCCGGGCCGGAGTACGCCGACCTCGACGATGACGGCGCGAACGAGACCGTCGTCCTCGTCGCCTGCCGCTACGGCGAGGCATCGGGCAAGCAGGTGCTCGCCTTCGACCGGGACGGGGACGGCCGGATCGTCACCATGGGCCGGGTGGTCGGCACCCGTGAGGGCATGGGTGACATCACCGAGTTCTCGGTACGGGACGGCGGGGAGGTCCGGGCGCACGTCGCCGACATCCAGCCCTGCTGCGGCACGCCGCCATGGACGCCGCAACGGCAGTGGCGGACGTACGCCTGGAACGGTGAACGGTTCCGGCAGGTCGACGGACCCACGAAGTTCGGCACCGACCCCCGTCTGACCGACCTCACGATGACCGCCCGCGACGTCGTGGCCGGGCCGCCGGACGAGGAGGGGATCCGGAAGGTCACGGTCACCGTGACGGTGGTGAACCACGGGCCGGTGAGCGTGCGCCAGCTCGGGTTCACCGGTTGGTACGACTACACGAGACCGAACGGGTCCGCCCTGGACCGGTGCCGGAACGTGCGTCTCGACGGGAGCATCGCCTGCGTGCTGGACACCCTGTCGGTGGGCGCGAGCAGGACGTACACGTTCACGTTCGACCATCCGGCGAACGCCGATGAGCCGCCGACGCTGCGGACGATCCACATCGACTCGCAGGAGCGGTACTGGAACGACCTGACCTGGAAGGACAACGAGGTCAAGCTCACCTCAGTCGGCTGACCGACAGATCTGATCCGCAACCGACCGTCCGATTGGGACGTGTCACGAGCATCGGACGGACGGAGATGCCGCCGTCCGGCAACGGGGAATCACGGGAGGAACAGCATGACCACACGTACGGCACGGATCGCCACCGCACTGCTCGGTGGGGCCGCCGCACTGATCACCCTGGCCGCGCCGGCCGCCGCCGCGCCGAGCGCCGCCACCGCCGGCCGCGTCGACGTCACGGCGCAGCGGCTCGTCCTCGACCCGACCGACCGGGGGTACGTCGGGACGCTCACCGCGACGGTGACCAACCGGCGGTCGACCGCGACGTCGGTGAGCCTGATCCTCACCGAGCCGGCGGGGGCGTCGTTCACCTCCGTGGAGCCCGGCGGTGGCTGCTTCTACACCCGTCTGGTGGAGAACCGGCTGGTGATGAGCTGCGGGGGCGAGCGGATCGAGGCCGGCAGGAGCCTCACCTTCCGGCTGGGCTTCCACGTCTGGACCACCGCGCGCAGCTACCCGATGGTCGCGAACGGCGGGCGGATCGAGGTCCTCCCGGAAGGCGCCGCCGCGGCTTCCGACGCCACCGGCTTCACCACCCTCTTCCGCTCCACCAGCGGCAGCCTGCGCAACCCGCGCCCGTACGTGCAGGCCGTCGACACCGACCTCAGCATCCGGGGCAGCGCGGTGACGCTGACCCCGCAGCCGGACGGCACCCTGCTCGGCCGGATGCCGGTCACCGTGCGCTACGGCAACGACGCGCCGACCTTCGCCGTCGACGTCACCGCCGCCCTGCCCGCGGGAGTGCAGGTCGACCACATCGAGCCGCAGGACATGCCGAGCTTCCCGAACGGGTTCACCGTGCCGGGCGGCCGGTTCATGCCCGGCGAGGAGCGGACCTTCGACGTCTTCCTCAGTGCGCCCGCCGGCACTGCGGCCGGCGAGCTGGGCAGCGGCACCTTCACCCTGAAGGGGAACTACTTCTGGGGGGCTGAGGACCCGCAGGACGTGGACCCGTCGGACAACACCACGTCGTTCACTGTCACCGCGGCCGCCGCGAACTGACCGTCGCCCGCACGCCCGGCCGGTGCTCACGCGCCGGCCGGGCGTCGCCGTGTCACCAGGCCGGGCGCTGGAGCAGCCCGACGAACTCGGCGAGCAGCCGTTCCCGCAGCCGCGCCGGAGCGGCGTCGAGCAGCGTGTTCACCACCGCCATCCGGTCCGGCACCCCGGCGCCGCCGGCCAGGCCGAGCCCGCCGGCGAGCCCGGCCACCAGTTCGGGGGTGAGCGCCTCCGGCGTGAGGCTGCCGGCCAGCGCCAGCAGCTCCGGCGGCAGCACGACCGGCCCGGCGGCGCGGGCCGCCGCGGCCGCCTCGGCCAGCGCCGGGCCGAACTCGGCCACCCGGGGCGCCACCGCCGCGGTCACCGTGAGGTGGACGCTGGCCGGCAGATCGGCGTACGTGAGCTGGGGCTGGGTGTGCCAGCCACGCGCGGTCAGCTCGTCGACCAGCACGAACAGGTCGAGCCCGGGATCGGCGCTGGTGAAGCAGACGACCGTGGTCTCCGGTTCGGCCATCAGCCGCAGGCCGCCGGTGGCCCGTACCGCGTCGGCCAGCCCGCCGACCGCCTCCCGGGTGGCGGCGGCCAGCCGCAGGTAGCCGTCCTCGCCGAGGTGGCGGAGTGTGGCGTACGCGGCGGCGATCGGCCCGCCGGACCGGGTCGAGGCGATCACCGGGTTGACCATCGTGTACCCGGGCCAGTCCGCGTACGCGAAGAACTGCGGCGCCCGCAGCGCCGGGTCGCGGTGCAGCAGCACCGAGACGCCCTTCGGCGCGTACGCGTACTTGTGCAGGTCCACCGAGATCGAGGTGACCCCCGGTACGGCGAAGTCGAACGGCGGCACCGGCGCGCCGAGCCGGCGCAGCCAGGGCAGCGCCCAGCCGCCGAAGCAGGCGTCCACGTGACAGCGCACCCCGGCGGCCTGCGCGACGGCGGCGATCTCCGCCACCGGGTCGACCACCCCGTGCGCGTACGACGGCGCGGATGCCACCACCAGCACGGTCTCCGGGCGGATCGCGTCGGCCACCGCTGCCGGGTCCGGCCGCAACGTCACCGGGTCGACAGGCACTGTGTCGAGCGCGACCCGCAGGTAGTGCGCCGCCTTGGCGAACGCGGCGTGCCCGCTCGCCGGCACCACGATCCGCGGCTCGGTCAGGTCGGGGCGGGCGTCCCGGGCCGCCTTGACGGCGAGCAGCAGCGACTCGGTACCGCCGCTGGTGACGCTGCCGACCACGTCCGGCGCGCCGGTGCCGGGGCCGCCGCCGAGCAGCCGGGCGGCGGCGCCGACGAGCGCGTTCTCCATCGCCAGCAGCGACGGGAACGCGGTCGGGTCGAGGCCGTTGACGTGCGCGCTCTCCGCGTACGCGGCCTGCGCCAGCGCGTCCAGCCCGGCCACGCCGGGGTCGTAGACGTACGCGAACAGCCGCCCGCCGTGCGTCGGACGGTCGGCGGCCCGCAGCGCGCGGATCTCGCCCAGTACGTCTGCCGCGGGCATCCCCCGCGCGGGCAGCGCGCCCACGTCTGCCGTGTCGGTCATCGGGTGGTTCCTCTCGTGGACGGGCCGGGCGGACAGTGCGTGCTCACGCCCGCGCGGCCGGTGCTGCGCCGTCGGCCCCAGGTGCGGCGGCGGACGACGCGGTGGCATCGGTCCTGGTGGCCCCGGGCGCGGTGGCTTCGGACGCGGTGGCCAGCTGGGCCGGGGTCAGGGTGTAGCCGCGCAGCAGCACCAGCGGGACCGCCACCAGCGCGGCGGGCAGCACCGTGAAGCCGAGCAGCACGCCGAGCCGGGCCGTGTCCGACTGGACGGCGGCGGTCCCGGTGGACGAGGAGACGTAGCCGGAGAGCTGGAGCACGAGCCCGTAGATGCCCGGCCCCAGCGCCAGGCCGAACGTCTCCCCGGCGGTCCACAACCCGGTGAACACCCCGGCCTGCCGCCGCCCGGTGCGCGCGGTGTCGTACGCGATGCAGTCCGGCAGCATGGCCAGCGCGAACACCTGCTGGCCCGCGTACCCGACGCCGATCACCGCGACCACCGCGTAGGCCGCGGCGGCGGGCAGCGCGGGCGCGGCGACCAGGGCCAGCGCCCCCGCCGCGAAGATCAGCGACGCGGCGACCAGCGACGTCCGCTTGCCCAGCCGGGCACCGGCCCGGGACCAGAGCGGCATGACCAGCAGCGCAGGCGCGACGAAGCAGGCGAACAGCAGCGTCGGGCCGCTGTCCGGCTCGCGCAGCACCTGGTCGGCGAAGTACTTCACCCCGGCCAGCACGGTGGCCACCCCGGCGGACTGGATCACGAAGCAGATCAGCAGCACCCGGAACGGCCGGTTGCCGGTGGCGACGGCGAGCTGGGCGCGCAGGCTCGGTTCGCTCTCCCCCACCGTCCCGGTCGGCGCGGACCGGGTGCCGAGGAACACGCCGACGGTGCCGGCGACGATCAGCGCGGCCACGAACAGGCCCATCCACCGGTGGCCGGGAATGCCGTCGCCGCCCGCGGTCACCACCGCCGGGGCCACCGCGCCGGAGACCAGGATGGCCAGCGCCAGCACCGCGATCCGCCAGGTCATCAACCGGGTACGCTCCGCCGGGTCGGTGGTCAGCTCGGCCGGCATGGCCACGTACGGCACCTGGAAGAACGCGAACGCGGTGGCTGTGGCCAGGAACGCCAGCGCCACGTACGCGGCGGCGGCCGGACCGTCGGCGAACGGCGCGGCGAAGATCGAGGCGAACAGCACGGCGAGCGCCAGCCCGCCACCGAGCAGGTACGGCCGGCGCGCGCCCCAGCGGGAGCGGGTCCGGTCGGAGACGCGCCCGGCGACCGGGTTGACCAGCACGTCCCACGCCTTCGGCAGCAGCACCAGCAGCGCGGCCAGCCCGGCGGCGACGCCGAGCGTGTCGGTGAGGTACGGCAGCAGGAGCAGCCCGGGCACGGTGCCGAACGCGCCGGTGACCAGGGAACCCAGCGCGTACCCGAGGTGCACCCGGCGGGGCAGGCCCGAAGCTGTCATGGAGCCGAATGCTACTCACGTTATGGCCCGTGTCACATCCCCTCCTCCGGGCGAGGACATTGGCGGCCGGCGTACCCGAACCATGGCCGTCCGTCGATCGGATGCTTGATCAATCGACCCTATGCTGACGATGTGCCTTCCCCTCGCCGATACGCCGCCGCCGGCCTCGTCGTGCTCGTGGGCGCGGGCCTGATCCTGGCGACGATCGTGTGGCGACGGGGCCACCTCGCGTACGGAATCGGTGTCGCCGCCGTGGTGGGCGGCGTCGTCTGGGTCGTCGTGCTGACGGCGCGTGGCACCGTTTCGAGGCTTGCGCTGAGTGCGGGGGCGGCCGTCGTCCTCGTCGCCGGTGCTGTCGTGCCTGTCGCCGGTCTGCCACAGTCGCCGCCGCAGTGGAAGATGCCCGCTGCCGCGCAGAGGCCGAACGGCGAGTCGGCCAGGACGGGCGACCTGATCATCATTGGCGGCACCGCCCGACACGCCAGGACCGGGACGGTCGCCTGGGCACATGAAGGACCCGGCGCGAAGCCGCTACTCGTCGAGGACGACCTTGTCGTCATCGGCACGGAGGACGGCTCGATCGGCGTCGACCCGCCCACGGGTCGTGAGGTCTGGCGGTCGACGGTGACGGGCCGTGGCATCGCGCACGACAGGAAGGTCCTGGTCGTCGCGGCCAGGGACGGCACCGGGGCGACGGCCCTCGACCTCACCACCGGAGCGACACTCTGGCGGCAGAGCGGCCGGCCGGTGATGGAGTGCGACCTCGGCCCCGTCGACCGCTTCTCACCGGCACGCGAGCAGTCGCATGCGCTTCTCGTCCGCGACGAGGGACGCAAGGGGAACGCGGAGCTGATCGACCTGGCGCGAGGGCGTACGACCATCGCCGACGTGGACTGCTCGGTGGCGGCCCGGCTCGTGGGTGAGGTGCTGCTGCAAGCGGACGGCCAGAAGCTCGCCGGGCGCTCGCCGCGACGACCAGGGCGTGCTGGGCGTTCTCCCCCGACGGACGGCTGTCCGCCCCGTTCCCCGGCGCGGCCTGCCTCGTCGAGGACGGGCTCCTTGAGACCGGCGGAGACGTCTACCCCATCCGCTAGCTTCCGACCGTTGCGACGCTGCCCCCTCCCGGTCGGGTCACCCCTCGTCCGGCGACCACGAGGCCGCCGCCAGGTCCACCCGGTCCCCGCGCAGCGGGCACCCCTCGGCGAGCAGCCGTTCCCGGGCCTTGCGCTCGTGACCCGGCGGCAGCCGGCCGGCCGAGTTCACCACCCGGTGCCACGGCACCCCGCCCCCGTGCCGCGCCATGATCGAGCCGACCAGCCGCGGCGACGCCCGCCCCGAGCGGTCGGCGAGCGCGTCCGCCACCGCCCCGTACGACATCACCCGCCCCGGCGGGATCCGCTCGACCAGCTCCAGCACCGCCTCGACGTACTCGTCAGGTGTCACGAGCTGCCACGATATGGGAACGCGCCGCGGCGCGGCAGACCGCAGCGCGCAGAATGGTCGGGTGCGCGAAGCAGTCACCTCGGCCCGGCGGATCGTGGTCAAGATCGGTTCGTCCTCGCTGACCACCGCGACGGGCGGCCTCGACGACGCCCGGGTCGACGCGCTCGTCGACACCCTCGGCGGCCTGGCCGCCTCCGGACGCGAGGTGGTGCTGGTCTCCTCCGGCGCGATCGCCGCCGGGCTCGCCCCGCTGCGGCTGCCCCGGCGCCCGCGCGACCTGGCCACCCAGCAGGCCGCCGCCAGCGTCGGCCAGGGCCTCCTGATCGGCCGGTACGCGGCCGCGTTCGCCCGACACGGCCGCACCGTCGGGCAGGTGCTGCTCACGGTGGACGACGTGACCCGGCGGGCGCACTACCGCAACGCGTACCGGACGCTGCGCAAGCTGCTCGACCTGCACGCCGTGCCGATCGTCAACGAGAACGACACGGTGGCCACCGAGGAGATCCGGTTCGGCGACAACGACCGCCTGGCCGCGCTCGTCGCCGCGCTCGTCGACGCCGACCTGCTGGTGCTGCTCTCCGACGTCGACGCGCTCTGGACCGGCGACCCGGCCCGCCCCGGCAGCACCCGGATCACCGAGGTGCACGGCGAGGGCGATCTCGCGGGCGTGGACGTGGGCGGGGCCGGTCGCGCCGGGGTGGGCACCGGCGGCATGGTGACGAAGGTCGAGGCGGCCCGCATCGCCACCGGGTTCGGCATCCCGGTGGTGCTCACCGCCGCGCCGCTGGCCGCGCCGGCGCTGGCCGGGGAGCCGGTCGGCACGTACTTCCACCCGAGCAGCCGCCGCCCCGCCGCCCGTCTGTTCTGGCTGGCGCACGCCACCGCCCCCCGCGGCCGGCTGCACCTCGACCCGGGCGCGGTGCAGGCGGTGGTCGGCCGACGCAAGTCACTGCTGCCCGCCGGCATCACCGCCGTCGACGGCGCGTTCACCGCCGGAGACCCGGTGGACCTGGTCGAC
Organism: Micromonospora sp. C28ISP2-4; assembly: GCF_030519385.1. Lineage (NCBI taxonomy): Bacteria > Bacillati > Actinomycetota > Actinomycetes > Micromonosporales > Micromonosporaceae > Micromonospora > Micromonospora sp. C28ISP2-4. Next base: position 691,149 of record NZ_JAUMKG010000002.1, read on the forward strand.
ACCGCGGGCGCGCCGGTGGCCCGGGGCCTGGTCAACTACGACGCGGTGGAGCTGCCCGGCCTGCTCGGCCGGTCCACCTCCGAACTCGCCGCGGCGCTCGGCCCGGCGTACGAACGTGAGGTCGTCCACCGCGACGACCTGGTCCTGCTGTAAGCAAGGGCCCCTTATTAACAGACGTCTGTTAATAAGGGGCCCCTCCTTAAAAAAACCTCCGAAGGAGTACGCACGATGAGCGTCGTCGAGCAGGCCCGGCGAGCCCGGGACGCGGCGGAAGCACTGGCCACGGCCACCCGTACCGTCAAGGACGCCGCGCTGCACGCGATGGCCGACGCGCTCGTGGCGCGTACCCCGGAGGTCCTGGCGGCGAACGCGGCGGACCTGGCGGCCGGGCGCGACGCCGGACTGTCGGCGGCGGTGCTGGACCGGCTCGCGCTCGACGAGGGCCGGGTGGTGGCCATCGCCGACGCGCTGCGCCAGATGGCCGCGCTGCCCGACCCGGTGGGTGAGGTGGTACGCGGCTCGACGCTGCCGAACGGCCTGGAGCTGCGTCAGGTGCGGGTGCCGTTCGGGGTGGTCGGGATCGTCTACGAGGGGCGGCCGAACGTGACAGTCGACGCCGCCGGGATCTGCCTGAAGTCCGGGAACGCGGCGCTGCTGCGCGGCTCCTCGTCGGCCGCGCACTCCAACGCGGCGCTGGTCGCGGTGCTGCGCGACGCGGTCTCCGGCGCCGGCCTGCCGGCGGACGCGGTGCAGCTGCTCGACTCCAGCACGCGCGACTCGGTCAAGGAGCTGATGCGCGCCCGCGGCCTGGTCGACGTGCTGATCCCGCGCGGCGGCGCGTCGCTGATCCGCGCCGTCGTCGAGGAGTCGACGGTGCCGGTGATCGAGACCGGCGTGGGCAACTGCCACGTCTACGTGGACGCCGCCGCCGACCTCGGCAAGGCCCTGGCGATCACGCTGAACGCCAAGACCCAGCGCCTGTCCACCTGCAACACCGCCGAGTCGCTGCTGGTGCACCGCGACGTCGCGGACGCGTTCCTGCCGGCGGTGCTGGCCGCGTTCGCCGACGCCGGGGTGACAGTGCACGGCACGCCCGCTGTCGCCGCCCACTCCGACGCGGTGGTGCCGGCCACCGACGAGGACTTCGGCACCGAGTACCTCTCCGCCGACATCTCCGTCGCGGTGGTCGACTCGCTCGACGCGGCGGTCGCGCACATCCGCCGGTACGGCACCGGCCACACCGAGGCGATCGTCACCGACTCGCAGCGGACGGCCCGTGAGTTCGTGGCCCGGGTGGACGCCGCCGCGGTCATGGTCAACGCGTCCACCCGGTTCACCGACGGCGGCGAGTTCGGTTTCGGCGCGGAGATCGGCATCTCGACGCAGAAGCTGCACGCGCGCGGGCCGATGGGCCTGCCGGAGCTGACCAGCACCAAGTACGTGGTGACCGGCGACGGTCACCTGCGCTGACCCGATCTGGCTTCTGACGCCACCACCTCGTCCTGCTGCTCGGGGCGGCCGCCAGCTCGGGGAAGTGGGGCCATCCCAGAGCCTCCGATGCCACCATCTCCCCGAACTGGTGTTGATCATTGGCCCGGGCTACGCGAGCTGGAGTGGATCACCGTCTGCTGGCGCGGTGGGGTCGACCGGCGGGGTTGTGCCGGGCTGCGGCGGTGACGCGATCGTCGGGGCCGTGGGCGCCGGTGGCGGCGTGGCGAGCGGAGGCAACCCGGGGGCCACCGAAGCGGCTGGTGGCACCGCAACCGCCGGAGGCCGAACGGGCAGAACCGGGCCGGGCGGCAGGTCCGGCACCGAATGCGCAGCCGGCCCGGCGCTCTCGTCCGGGAGCAGATCGGGCGTGACGATCCAGGCGGACCACGGCCCCTGCCCGTTATCCGGACCGGCTGACACGTCAACACCGGCCGACGGATCAGGCGCTGTCCCCGATCCGGACGTGGCATCCGGTCCGACGTCCGGACGGCGCGGGCGCGGGGCCGGCGCCGCGGGCGGCGGGGGCAACTCGGCGGTCTGCGGCACCACGAACGGCGCTCCGGACACCGGGGCCTCGGGTGTGTTCGGGCGGCACGCGCGGATCGCCCGCAGCGTGGTGTGCACGTCGAACTGGTGGCCGTCGTCGCTGTCCCAGCCGCCGTCGCTGCGCTGGGTCTCGGCGAGCCGCCTGCGCGCGGACACCAGCAGCCACTGCTCCTCACCCACGTCGACGCGGCGCAGCGTGGCGGCCAGCCACGCCACGTCGGCCGGGGACATCCGGAGGATCCGGTCGGCCAGCACCGCCTGGATGCGCGCCGACTCGTAGTACATCTGCTGGCGGTGCAGCACCGCCGCGGCGAGCCAGCCGGCGGGCAGGAAGGACGGCCAGCTTCCGTCCGGCGCGAGCCGCGCGGCGAGCGCCTGCGCCGCCGCCTGCACCACACCGGCGTACGCGCCGCCGACCCGGTGGTCCAGCGGCCCGGCGGCCCGGGCGTCGAGTCCGGCCACCGTGAGCCAGAACCCGGCGTTGGCGGTCTGGTAGAGCCGGGCCTCGGGGTCGCCCGGGGTGGCCCACTCGGGGGCGAGCCCGGCCAGCGACGGGTCCTCGTCCCAGCCGCCGTCGGGCAGTTGCCGGGCGGCCAGCCAATCCAGCGCGTGCCGGGCGGCCGGGCGGCCCAGCGCGCCGAGGTCGTCCAGCTCGGCCAGGCGGAAGCAGGTGGCGTCGACGGAGGCGACCTCGCCGTCGAGGACGGCCGGCCAGCCACCGCCCGGCGCCTGCCCGGCCTCGGCGGCGTCGAGCACGTCTGGCGGCACCGGAGCGCCGGAGCGCAGCCGGGAGAGGCGGGCGCGGTCCACCGCGTCACCGTGAGCGACGACGAATCCGATCGCCGCGTCCAAGTCGACCACGGCACTGACGGTACTGGTACGGCCGAAGTTACGCCTCGGTAGCTCGGTCAGGACCACCCGGCCCAGCGGTCGCCGCGATCGGGCGTATGCCCACGCCAGCGGCCCCGGAGAGCGCGACGGGCCCGCCCGGAACGCCGGGCGGGCCCATCGACACGACTCAGTACGAAGGCAGCGACGGGTCGATCTGCTTGACCCAGGAGAGCACGCCGCCCTGGACGTGCACCGCGTCGGAGAACCCGGCCGCCTTCAGCGCGGCCAGCGCCTCGGCGGAGCGGACGCCGGACTTGCAGTGCAGCACGATCTGCCGGTCCTGCGGGAACTTCGCCAGCGCCTCGCCGGACAGGATCTCGCCCTTGGGGATGAGCGTCGAGCCGGGAATCCGGACGATCTCGTACTCGGCGGGCTCACGCACGTCGACCAGGAAGATGTCCTTGCCGGAGTCCTGCCAGTCCTTCAGCTCCAGCGCCGTGATGGTCGAGTCGACCACCGCCTCCTGCGCCTCGTCGGAGACCGCGCCGCAGAAGTCCTCGTAGTCCTCCATCAGGTCGGTGAGGGTCGGGTTCTCGCCGCAGAGCACGCAGTTCGGGTCCTTGCGGACCTTGATCTTGCGGTAGCTCATCTCCAGGGCGTCGTAGACGATCAGCCGGCCGACGAGCGGCTCACCGATGCCGGCGAGCAGCTTGATCGCCTCGTTGACCTGGATCGACCCGATCGACGCGCAGAGCACGCCGAGCACGCCGCCCTCGGCGCAGGACGGGACCATGCCGGGCGGCGGGGGCTCCGGGTAGAGGCAGCGGTAGCAGGGGCCGTGCTCGGCCCAGAACACCGACGCCTGGCCGTCGAAGCGGTAGATCGAACCCCAGACGTACGGCTTGCCGAGCAGCACCGCCGCGTCGTTGACCATGTAGCGGGTGGCGAAGTTGTCGGTGCCGTCGACGATCAGGTCGTACCGGGAGAAGATGTCCCGGACGTTCTCCCGGTCCAGCGCGGTGTTGTGGATCTCCACGTTGACCAGCGGGTTGATCTCGCGGATCGACGCCGCGGCCGACTCGGCCTTGGACCGGCCCACGTCGGAGACGCCGTGGATGACCTGGCGCTGGAGGTTCGACTCGTCGACGGTGTCGAAGTCGATGATGCCGAGCGTGCCGACACCGGCCGCGGCGAGGTAGAGCAGCGCCGGCGAGCCGAGGCCACCGGCGCCGACACAGAGCACCCGGGCGTTCTTCAGCCGCTTCTGGCCCTCCACCCCGACGTCCGGGATGATCAGGTGGCGCGAGTAGCGGCGGATCTCGTCTACGGTCAGCTCGGCGGCGGGTTCGACGAGCGGGGGCAACGACACGGTGGACTCCCCGGGATCGGCGGTGTGACCGCGCCATTGTCGCTCGCCCGGGCGGGGATCGGCCATGATGAGGGACACTCGGCCCGAACTGCGGGACCGGGAATAACTCAGACGCCGTCGGTGGGCTCGCCTTCGTACCGGACGCCGCCGACGTACGGCCAGGCGTTGGGCAGGCAGCCGTCCAGCCCGTACGTCTGCTGCTGCATCACCGGGGCGGGCGCGCCGGGCTCGGGGCACGCCTGGTGCAGCTCGCCGAACTCATGCCCGACCTCGTGGTTGATCACGTACGTGCGGTAGACCTCCAGCGGGGCGCCGTAGTCGGGCACCGCCGTCATCCACCGGGCCAGGTTCAGCACGACCCGGCCGGGCAGCCGGCAGGAGGTGTAGCGGTCGGTGCGCAGGCCGCCCTCGGCACACATCCGCTCGGAGGTGACAGGGGTGGCGAGGTAGACGGTGAAGTCGGCGGCGGCCGCCTCGGGCACTCGCTGCACCCGCAGGTCACCGGACGCGATCCAGCTGCGCGGGTCACCCAGTACCGCGTCCACGGTGGCGGCGAACTCGTCGGCGTCCTGCCCCGTACCCTGCTCGACCTCGACCCGGTAGCGGCGCAGCGGGCCCTCCTGTCCGCGTACCGGAGACCGGCTCTGGGCCACCGCGAACGTGCCGGGGCCGGCGGTGGGATAGCCGGTCGGCGCCGGGGCCGGGACGTCGGCCTCGGCGGCGCCGCGCGCCAGCGACGGTTCGGCGGCGAGCGACGTCCCACCGTGCCCGGACGGCGGCGCGTTCAGCCGGGTGATGCCGACCGCGCCGCCGACGGCCGCGAGCAGCATCGCCAGCAGCAGCACCGAGCGGCGGCGCCGCCGGCGCATCCGGCGCAGGGTGGGACGCTCGGGCTGCGGCGCGGCGGGGTTGTCGTAAGGGGACGACGACGTCATGTGCTCAGCGTGCCACGCAATTCGGGCATTTAGCTGCTTTTGCCGCCCATGCCGCGAATGTTCTTCACAAAACGGCGCTCAGAGAGCCGGTCCGGTGTACCGCTTCCCGCCCACGTAGGGCCACGGGTTCGGCCGGCAGCCCTTGAGGAAGAGCGTCTGCTGCTGCATCACCGGCGCCGCCCGGCCCGCGCCGGGGCACCCCTCGTGCCGGTGCCCGAGCTGGTGACCCACCTCGTGGTTGACCACGTAGAGCCGGTAGTCGTCCAGCGGCATCCCGGCGGCGACCAGGTGCGGCGCCGAGGTCCGCCACCGGTCCAGGTTGATCACCACCTTGCCCGGCACCCGGCACGACGTGTACGGCACGCCGCCCACCCGGATGTTGATCCCGCCCGCCCCGCACAGCCGCCCCGCCGTATCCCGCGTGGCCAGGTAGATCGTGAAGTCGTACCGGTCGCCCGGACCGACCCGCTGCAACCGCAGCTTGCCGCCGTCGACCCAGCTGCCCGGGCCGGCCAGCGCCCGCTGCACCGCCTCACCGAAGGCGAGGACGTCCTCGCCGGAGCCGTTCTCCACCGCCACCCGGTAGCGGCGCACCGTCCCCGAGCGGCCGAGCACGCCGCTGGTCCGCTCGTCGTACGCGAAGGTGCCCCGGCCCTTCGCCGGCCCCGGGCCGGACAGCGTCAGCACCGGCGCGGCCGGCGAGCTGGGCGTCACCGGTGGCGGCGGCGAGACGCTCGGCGTGGACGGCGCCTGCGTGGGGGCCGGAGGCTGGGCGACGAACCCGTCGGTGACCCGGGTCCCCGCGCCCGCCGACGGCAGCTGCACCGCCACACCGACACCGACAGCGGCGGCGGCGACGAAGGCGCAGACCACGAGCGCGGTGCGCCAGTGACGGAACGAGGAACGGGAGCGGGCGGCGCGAGGACGACGGGAGCTGGGCATCCCGCTCAGCCTGCCATGTCACGCTCCGTTCCGCTCTCCCCCATGCCGGTGGTGAGCGACGGTGTCGCCTCGGCGAGCAGCCCCAGCACCGCCCGCGCCACGGTCCGGGGCACCTCCAGCTGGGCCACGTGCCCGACGCCGTCGAGCATCAGCAGCCGGCTGTCCGGGATGACCCGGGCGGCCTGCGGCGCCACCCGCACGTCGACCAGCCGGTCCTGCCGCCCGCCCACCACGAGCGTGGGCGCCCGCACCGCCGCCGCCTGCCGCCACAGCGCGCCCTCCCCCGGCAGGTACGAGCGCAGGAAGCTGCCCACCAGGCCCCGGAACGTCCGCACGTATGCGGCGGCGTAGTGGGCCGCCTCGTACCGGACCCGGATCTCGTCGATCGCCTCCTGCCGGCGCTGCTCGCTGATCCGGGTCAGGTCCGCCACGCACGCCTCCATCACCTGCTGCGCCGTCACCTCCGGGCTGAACTGGGCCAGCCGCCAGGCGGCCAGCCGTTCGCCCCGGGGGATCGCCAGCAGCGGGAGCATCCGCCCCTGCAACGAACGCCGGAAGTCGAGGAACGGCAGGGCGGGCGAGACCAGGGTCAGCGTGCGGACCAGGTCGGGGCGCAGCGCCGCCACCCGGACCGAGATCGCGCCACCGAGCGAGTTGCCGAACAGGTGCACCGGCCCCCGGTCGCTGTGCTCGATCCAGCGGATCACCCGCTCGGCGAACGCCGGGATGGTGTAGCGCGGCCCGGGCTCGCTGCGCCCGAACCCGGGCAGGTCGATCGCCTGACCGTCGAGCCGGTCGGCGAGCAGGCCGGCCAGGTCGGTCCAGTTCTGCGCCGACCCGCCGAGCCCGTGCACGTACAGCGCGGGCTCCGCGCCGGGAGCGGTGGCCGGGGTGTCGCGGACGTGCACGAGTGTGCCGTCGAGGCGTACGTGCCGGCCCGGCCAGGGCGGCGGGACGTGGTGTGCGGGAAGGCTGTGCTCCGGCCAGAGTGCAGCGCGTTTCATGTCTCCAGTCTCCCCCGCACGCCCCGCACCGCACACCGGCTCAGGAGAGCAGCGCCTCCAGCCGCCGGTTCACCGCCGCGAGCGTGGCCCGCACGACCGCCTGCCGGGGATCCCCGGCCACCAGCGCCGAACCGGCCAGCTGCTCCACCCAGCCGTCGCAGACCAGCAGCACCACCACCGTCGCGACCTCGCAGTTGCCGAACGGCACCACTGCGGCGTGCTCCACGAAGCACCGGCCCCGCTCACCGGCCGGGACGGCCCGGCCGAGCAACTCGTCCACCGCGGCGGCCGCTGCGACCGCGCAGAGCCGCAGCACGTACCCGTCGACCGCCGGACCGGTCGCGTGCCCCTCGGCCGTCCGGTCGCCCGCGACCAGGCGGACCTCGGTGGTGGCGTCCAGGCCGAACGTGCTCACCAGGACATGCTCGATCACCACCCGGGGACCCGGCACGCCGCCGGTGTCCAGCGGTCGCGACGGCGCGGTCTCCGTCGTGGTCATCTGCCCACCGGAGTACGACGTACCGAGCGTGACCGGGCTGCCGGTGGACATGCCGGTCGGCGCGGCGGCCAGCGACGTCTCGTCCACCGCGGCCCGGCCCCGATGGGTGGCCTGCCGGCGGCGGCGCGGCGGCTCGTCGCCGTCGGCCGGTGCCTCGGCCGGGCGCACGGCGCGGTCGGCGCCGAACCGCGCGTCGCCGGAGCGGTTCGCGGCTGGACGCGCCGGACCGGTCCGCGCCGGCATCTCGTCGCCGGCCGGTCCGGGCTCGTCGCCGCGAGGCGCCGGCACCTGGGTACGGGCGTCGCCCGGCTCGGACTGCGCGGCGTGGGCCTCGCCCGGTGCGGTGCGGGGCTGGCCCGGCGCGGACTGCGCCCCGGGTGCCCGGGTCTCGCCGGCGCGCGTCTCACCGGCGCGGTCCAGCCGGGCCGACCGGCGGCGCAGCGGGGCCGGCGGCGGCACGGCGGGCGCGCCGGGCAGGTTCTGCGGCGCGGCGGCCAGGCCCATCCGTTCCTGGAGCAGCCGGGCCACCACGCGGCTCACCTCGGCCGGGTCCGCGCCGTCGGCCAGGTCGAGCCGGAGGCTGTGCGCGCCGGCCGGGGTACGCCGCAGCGCGGCGTCGCGCACGCCCGCCACCTCGCGGACCGCGTCGAGGATCGCGTTGACGTCGAAGCCCTCCGGCCGCTCCTGCAGGGGTGCGGGTTCGTCGTCGCGGCGCAGATGGGTGGCGATGCGGGCGAGTTCGGGAGTCTCGGCGGACGGTTCCACTGCCGGTGGCTCCGGCACGACTGGCACGTCCGGTTCCGAGGGGACGCGCTGCGGCAGCACGGGGGACGGTTCCTCCGGTCGGGGCTCGGCGACCGCGTCGGCGGCCGGCACCGGTTCCGGTGCGGACCGGCGGGCCGCGTAGGGAGGGGCGCTCGTCGGGCGGGGCTCGGGTGTGCGGTCGAGACGTTGCGCGCCGCTCTGGGCGGGAACGCCTGAGGTCGGCGGGGCGGTGGCAGCCGCTTCGGCGGGCGGCGCCGGGGCGTATCCACCGGCCGGGGCGGGCGGGGCGCTCGTCGGCACCGGACCGGTGGGCGTGCTCAGCGGTGCGACAGGCACCGGCGGCCCGGCCCAGGAGGGCCGTTCGTAGCCGTGCGGCGGCTCGGCGTCGCCCCGGGGCAGCCGGAACGGCCGGGTCGGCTCGGGCGTCGGCTCCGGCGCGGCCGGCGGCTCGTACCGGCGGACCGGTTCCGGCCCGGCGGTCGGCTCGTACTGACGGGGCGCCTCGGACTCGGCGGACGGCGGGTACTGCCGCGTCGCCTCCGGCCCCGGTGCCGGCTCGGCGCGCAGCGGCTCGTACGGCCGTACCTGCTCGGGCCGGGGGGGCTCGTAGGCGGCGGGCGGCTCGACGCGGGCCGGCTCGTACGGCCGCACCGGCTCGGGCGCCCACTCGGCCGCGCGGTCCTCGCGGGCGGTGCGGTGGGCGGCGCTGTCGTCCGCCCACTCCCGCCGCTCGGCGGCGGGCTCCTCGGCGCGGCGGTCCGGTGGCTCCTCCGTGCCCCGGACCGGCGGCTCCTCGGCCCGGCGGGCCGGCGGCTCGTCGGTGCGGGCCCACGGCGGGGCCCAGCCGTCACCCCAGCTCGGGCGGTTCCAGGACGGCCCCGACCAGTCCGGCTCACCGGCCGCCGGGTCGTCGGCCGCCGGGATCCCGGCCGCTGCCCGCGGCTCGGCGGTGGCCGCCCGGCCCTCGGGCGGGTGGACCTCGCCCGGTGCGTGCTCCGGCCGGTTCGCAGCCGGCTGCCGGGTGACGGGCCGGTCGGCCCAGCCCCGGGACAGCGACGGGGTGGACTCGGTGTTCGGCGCGTGGAAGCCCGGCGGCACCTCGAAACCGGAGGCGGCGGCGCCGACCGGCGGGACCTGGAGCGCCGGTGGCGCGGAGGTCGGCCCGGTCTCGGCCCAGCGGGGGGCCCGGGCGGCCGGGTCGTCGGCGGCGTGCCGGGAACCGGCGTCCCCCGGGTCGGTCGGCTGCTCGATCGTCGACGCCGGGCGCGGGGCCGGTACGGCCAGCCGTTCGCCGTCGGTGGGCCGGGGCGGCTCGTCCGCGGGCGGGGCACTGACCGGCGCCTGGCGGGTCACTGGCGACTCCTCCCCGGCGTGGTGCACGCCGTTGACGTGGCGGCCGTTGACGCGGCCCGGTTCCGGCGCGGAGTGGCCGGGCAGCGGGGCCGGCAGGTCGCCGTGCCGGGGCGAGGAGGCGGCCCAGCCGCCGAGGTCGCCGTAGGGCCAGCCGCCGGGCGCCGGAGCGCCGCGGGACCAGCCGTTCGGCGGGGGCGCCCAACCGCCGCCGGTACGGGCCGGTTCGTCCTGCTGGCCCGTCCCGTCGCCGTGCTCTCCCGGGGTGGCGGCTCCGGGTTGCCCTGTTTCACTCACCGCGCGCTCCTTGGTCGCCCCCGCTGAGGCTACCGTGTGGTGACAGTGGCGATAAGTTACAGCGGCGGGCCAATTCCGCGACGGGTTCACGAACCCGGACCGGTTCGGGTGATACGTGCCGGCTCGTACGCAGATACTCGGAGGAACCGATGACCGCAGTGGGGAACGGTGCACAGACCGCCGGTCGGCCCACCCGCCTGCCCCGCTCGGCGCGCCGCAAGCAGCTGCTCGCCGCCGCTCAGGAGGTGTTCGTCGCGCAGGGCTACCACGCCGCCGCGATGGACGACATCGCCGAGCGCGCCGGTGTCTCCAAGCCGGTGCTCTACCAGCACTTCCCCGGGAAGATGGAGCTCTACCTCGCGCTGCTGGACACGCACTGTGACGCGATAGTGGCCAATGTGCAGGACGCGATGAGCGGCACCAACGACAACAAGGAGCGCGTCGGCGCCGCGGTGCGCGCGTACTTCGACTTCGTCGACCACGAGAGCGAGGCGTTCCGGCTGGTCTTCGAGTCGGACCTGCGCAACGACCCGGCGGTGCGGCAGCGGGTGGAGCGGGTCGAGCAGGGCTGCATCGCGGCCATCACCGACACGATCATCTCGGACACCGGGGTCAGCCGGTCGCACGCCGAGCTGCTCGCCTCGGGCCTGGTCGGCGCCGCCGAGACGGCCGCCCAGTTCTGGCTCGCCGGTGGCCGCCAGGTGCCCAAGGCGGAGGCCGAGGCGCTGGTCGCGGCCCTGTCCTGGCGCGGCATCGCCAGCTTCCCGCTGCAAGGTGAGTCAGCCTGAACATCGGGCCGCCGGATCGGATAGCCTTCCCACGGTGGCTTTTTCGCCCCAGTTGAGGAGGCACAGTGGAGGTCAAGATCGGCGTGCAGTACGCGCCGCGGGAGCTGGTCCTGGAGAGCGCGCAGTCGCCGGCCGAGATCGAGCAGATCGTGACCGACGCCTTCGCCAAGAGTGAGGGCACCCTCTCCCTGACCGACGAGAAGGGCCGGCGCGTGATCGTGCCGGTCGGCAAGGTCGCCTACGTCGAGATCGCCGAGGCGTCGCCTCGCGCGGTCGGGTTCACCGTTCGCTGATTCCCGCGGCACCGGCCGCCGTGGCGGGCCTCCCGCCACGGCGGCTCAGTTGTTCAACCCGACAGCCGTCATACGCGCGGCGTGCGCCTCGGTCAGCCGGCGCAGCAGCCCCGGCACGTCCCCGCCGGTCCGCGCGATCAACGCGACGAGGGCGCCCCGGTCGGCGGCGGCCACCCGGCCCGCCTGGGACAGCGCCTCGCCGAGCAGCCGCCGCGCCCACATCGACAGCCGCCCGGCGGCCCGGGGATCGGCCTCGACAGCGGCCCGGATCTCGGCGCCGGCGAACTCGGCGTACCGGGAGTCGTGCAGCACGTCGAGCAGCAGCGTCCGGCCCGTCCAGGCCGTCGGCGATCCCGCGCAGGAAGTCGTCGGTGATCGCGTCCCCCACGTACGCCTTCGTCACCGCCTCCGCCCAGTCCCGCGGCTCGGTCGAGTCGTGGTACGCCCGCAGCGCCTCGACGTAGGGGGCCATCGCCTCCTCCGGTGTGACGCCGCAGGCGGCGAGCCGGTCGGTGAGCCACCGGTAGTGCGCGATCTCGGTGGCGGCCATCTCGCTGAGGGCGGCGCGGCGGCGCAGGTCGGGCGCGAGGCGCGCGTCGGCGGCGAGGCGGTCGAACGCGAGCAGTTCGCCATAGGCGACGAGCCCGAACAGGTCGATCGCGGCGGGGTCGGCGGCCGTGGGATCGGCGGCGGCCGGGCGGGTCGTGGCGGGGTCGGGGGCGGGCACGAGCGCAGGCTACCGGCGTCACCGCTGTGACTCAAGTCACAACAATCTGCCCCGCGCGCACGGCCACCACCTGGGAATCGGGACGCCTCAGGGGCCGTTCAGGTAGGATGAGACAGTTGCCGTGGGCACCGAATCGGTCACTAGCTGATCAACGCCGGTCCCCGACGCGCGTGCGGCCCGGTCCGGCTCGGCGAAATCGCCCCTGACCGCGTGGCCCGCGCCACACCGATCGCGCCCTGAGGACCTGAGGGGCGCACCACGAGAGGGCACCCCCAAATCCATATGAGCGAGCAGATTTCCGGCCAGCCACTGGCCCCCACCGCTCCGGTCCCCCCGGAGGCACCCACGTTCGCCGCGCTCGGTGCGCGGCAGGAAACCGTCGAGGCGCTGGCCGCCGCCGGCATCACCCGCGCCTTCGCCATCCAGGAGTACGCGCTGCCGATCGCGCTGCGCGGCGTCGACCTGATCGGGCAGGCGCCGACCGGCACCGGCAAGACGCTCGGCTTCGGCATCCCGCTGCTGGAGCGGGTGTTCGCCCCGTCCGAGGGCAGCGACGGCGTCCCGCAGGCGCTGGTCGTCGTACCCACCCGTGAGCTGGGCATCCAGGTCGCCAAGGACCTCGACGCCGCGGGCCGTACCCGGGGCGTCCGGGTGCTGCCGATCTACGGCGGCGTCGCGTACGAGCCGCAGATCGAGGCGCTGCGCAAGGGCGTCGAGATCCTGGTCGGCACCCCGGGCCGCCTGCTGGACCTCCAGAAGCAGAAGCACCTGCGGCTCGACCGGGTCCGCGCGCTCGTCCTCGACGAGGCCGACCGCATGCTCGACCTGGGCTTCCTGGACGACGTCGAGAAGATCCTGGCGATGCTGCCGGAGGACCGGCAGACCATGCTGTTCTCGGCCACCATGCCGGACCCGATCGTCGCGCTGTCCCGGCGCTTCCTGCGCCGCCCGATGACCATCCACGCCGGGCACACCGCCGAGACCGGCCCGTCGCCGCAGACCAAGCAGCTCGCGTACCGCACGCACTCGCTGAACAAGGTCGAGATCGTGGCGCGCATCCTGCAGGCCGAGGGCCGCGGGCTGACCATGATCTTCACCCGTACCAAGCGGGCCGCCGACCGGGTCGCCGAGGACCTCGACTTCCGGGGTTTCGCCGTCGCCGCCGTGCACGGCGACCTCGGGCAGGGCGCACGCGAGCGGGCGCTGCGGGCGTTCCGGGCCGGCAAGATCGACACGCTGGTCGCGACCGACGTGGCGGCGCGGGGCATCGACGTCACGGGCGTCACGCACGTGATCAACTACGACTGCCCCGAGGACCAGGACACCTACACCCACCGCATCGGCCGTACCGGCCGGGCCGGAGCCACCGGTGTGGCTGTGACGTTCGTCGACTGGGACGACATGCCCCGCTGGCGGATCGTCGACAAGACGCTCGGGCTGGACATGCCCGAGCCGCCGGAGACGTACCACACCTCCGCGCACCTCTACACCGACCTGGACATCCCGACGGACGTCAGCGGCACGCTGCCGACCGCCGAGCGCACCCGCGCCGGTCTGTCCGCCGAGGTCGAGGAGGACCTGGGCGGCGGCGGCCGGTCGCGCCGGGGCGCGCGGCGCGGCGACAGCCGGGGCCGCGAGCGCGGTGACCGTGACCGTGACCGCGGTCGCGGCCGTGGCGGCGAGGGCGGTTCGTCCGCCGGTTCGCCCGCCGCGCAGGCCGACGCCGGGGACGACGAGACCGCGCGTACGCCGCGTCGGCGGCGTCGTCGCCGGGCCGGTGAGACGGTGGCCGGTGAGCCGACCGCGGTGATCGGCACCGAGGGCGCGGCCGAGACCGCCGCCGCACCGCAGCCCACGGAGGGCGAGGCGTCCACCAAGCCGCGTCGCCGTCGCCGCCGCCGCAGTGGCAGCACCGGCGCGCCCGCCGAGGCCACAAACGCCGACTGACGAACACCACGGATACGGCCTCCCGGACCCCGGTCCCGGAGGCCGTCCCCATCCCCGCCCCCTTCATTGCGACGATCATGAAGTTGACGGCGCGACACGCCGTATCCGAGTGCCGCCAACTTCATGATCAACGGTCCCCGAGGCGGGCGGGGCGCGGGAGAACAGGAGAGGTAGGCACTGATGCCGGAAGCGTTGGAGTCGGCGCTGGCCGAGGTGCGGGCGTTGCTGCTCGCGCCGGGGCTGACCCGCGCGGTCGCCGCCGGGCGCCGTCGGGGGCAACGTCCCTCGGTGGTACGCGCGGAGCTGCGCCCGGTCACGCTGAAGGCCGGTCCCCGGTTGCAGATCGCCGTCTCCGACGGGTCACGGCCGCACACCCGCAACGTGGCACCGGGCACGGAGGCCGGCGCGGCGGTAGACGAACTGCTCGCCGAGCCGTTCGGCAACTGGCACGTCGAAACCGCCGAAGCCACGCTCCAGCTCCGGGTCACCAAGTCCGGCGAGGCGCAGGTGCACCGCGCGGCGGCCAGCCGTCCGGCCGCCGAGCCGGGCGGGCACGACCGGGCCAAGGAGTGGCTGCTCGACCCCGGTGATCCCCTGTTCCGGGAGATCGGCGGCTCGGCGGCCAAGCGCCGGCAGGTGGACGCGTTCCTGCGGGCGCTCGCCGCCACGCTGCCCGACGATCTCACCGGCCCGCTGCGGGTGGTGGACCTGGGCTGCGGCAACGCGTACCTGACCTTCGCCGCCTACCGCTACCTCGTCCAGCGCGGCCTGGACGTGACGCTGGTCGGGGTGGACGTCCGCGAGGACCAGCGCCGCCGCAACACCGAGCTGGCCGAGCGGCTGGGCTGGGCCGACCGGGTCGGGTTCGTGGCCGGCACCATCGCCGAGGCGCCCGTCGAACCGGCGCCCGACCTGGTGCTGGCCCTGCACGCCTGCGACACCGCGACCGACGAGGCGCTGGCCCGGGCGGTGCGCTGGGGCGCCCGCTGGGTGCTCGCGGCGCCCTGCTGCCACCACGACCTGGCCGCCCAGCTCCGGGCCGGTCAGGCGCCCGCGCCGTACGAGCTGCTGACCCGGCAGGGCATCCTGCGGGAACGGTTCGCCGACGTGCTCACCGACTCGCTGCGGGCCGCGCTGCTGCGCCTGCACGGCTACCGCGCCGAGGTGGTGGAGTTCGTCGACTCCCAGCACACACCGCGCAACCTGCTCATCCGGGCCCGGCGGACGGCCGGCGCACCGACCGACGCGCAGCGCGCGGAGTACGGCGAGCTGGTCGGCCAGTGGGGTGTCACGCCCCGGCTGGAGACGTTGCTGACCGAGGCGCGCTGAGCCGCGGCGGTCCTACCGCCCCCGGTCGCCCCGGTTCCGGTCGCCCCGGTCCAGCACCGACACGCGCTCACCGGCGCCCCGGTGCGGTGCCCGCTCGCCGTCGTGCGACGCGCTCGGGAACGGCACCACCTTCCCGGCGTGCTCGGCGTTCCCGGCGGCGGCGAAGGCGTTCCACGAGATGTCCACGAGCATCCGCTTCAGCTCGGCGTGCCGCACCGCGGCGTTGCGCTGCAACGCCATCCGCGCTCCCAGCACCACCGAGGCCAGCGTCGTGCAGATCGCGCCGGTCGCGGAGATCAGGTGTACGCCGGTCGCATCGCCACCGCGTACCGCCAGCACCAGCAGCCAGATCCAGAAGCCGAGCGCGAACACCGCGGCCTTGGCTACGAAGAACAGGCTCACCGCGCCAGGGCGATGCGGTACGGGACGGTCCGGCTCGGCCATGCTGTTCCTCCATCGGCTCCCAGGTTTCCCTCAGCCTATTACCCGAAGCGCATTACCCGAAGCACGCTTCGGTAGTTGGCGGGTCTCGCCCACGGGGCCGCCGGACCGATCAGTCAGTTGCTTCTCTTGCCCGGCGTATTAGGCTCGGTGAGCGAGCCGGGCCACCGGAGGAAGGGGACAGATCCGCCAGGGATGGGTTCCGCAGACGTTTCACCACAGATGGCCTTCGCGCGCTTCGTACGCCGGGCCATCGACGCCGCGCGCGAGGAGCGCGGCTGGACGGTGACCGACCTCGCCACCCACACCGGTGTCGGCCGCTCCACTGTGTTCCGCTGGCTGGCCGGGGACTGGCAGGACTACCCCGAACTCGCGAAGGTCCGCGGCTTCTGCGCCGCCCTCGACCTGCCCGTGGCAGCCGCGTTCCGCGCGCTGGGCCTGCCCGACGCCGGGCCGGTGCCCCGCCGCCGGGGCGCCGAGGACGGCCCGGTGGAGGCCGACGTGCGGGTCATCCTGGATCGGCTCGCCGACCCGAACGTGCCCGCCGAGGAGAAGCACCACATCCGCGACCTGCTCCGCTACCTGGCCCGCCGCCCGGTCCGCCGGGCCGGCTGACCGCCCCGCAGCGGCTCAGGCTCAGGCCACGGTCAGCGTGAACTCGGCGGTCCGCACCACGCCGCCGACCTGGAAGTCCAGGAACATCCGGTAGCTACCCGGCCCCGGGGCGGTCAGCCAGAACGTCACGTCGTCGCCGTCGCGTACCGGCTCCGGGTGCACGTGCAGGTAGCCGAGATCGCCCTCGCGCAACGCCACCAGGTGCCCGAACGCCCCGAGGTACGGCTCCAGCGCCGCCGCCGCGCCGTCCGCGCCGGTGACCCGGAACCGCAGCGGCACCGACTTACCCACCTCCGGCGTGCCGGCGTACCCGACGGTGAACCCGTCGACGGTGGCCGACGTGGCGGCGGCGGGCAGCGGCCGGGGCCGGTACGCGCCGGACGCGGTCAGGTCGGCGCCCAGCACCACGGCGACCTGACCGCCGTCGTCGGCGACAGCGGTGAAGTCCGCGTACATCCGCCAGGGGCCGGCCTCCGGTGCCGTGATCGGTACCGACCAGGTGCCGTCCGCTGCCATCGTCGGGTGCAGGTGCCGGTAACCGCCGAGGTCACGCCGGACCATGATCACGTGCATCGGCTTGTCGTGCACGACGGCGAACCGGGTGACCGCCCGGCGCTGGTCGTCGCGGATCTGGAAACGCAACTCACCGGCGCGGCCCGCGACCAGCTCGGTCGACGGCGCGAGCGTGTAGCCGGACGAGGTGATCGACAGTCCGGTCGCGCCGTCGCCGCCGCCCTGGGTGACCGTGGCACCGTCGTGCGTGTGCGCGCCGGTACCCGGTGAGTGGGCGTGCGCGCCGCCGTCGGCACCGCCCGTGGCGACCCCGGCCGTGGCGCCGGCGGGTCGGGCCGGGCCGGCCGGCGCGTTCATCCGCCCGAGGCCGAAGCCGAGCAGGACGGCGAGCACCAGGCCGCCCACCACCAGGGCCAGCCGCAACGTCTCCCGGTCGACAGCGACGGGACCGGCCGCAGCCGCCCCGGCACGGTCGTTCGCACCGCCGCCGGACCGTGACGCGCCACCCGACCGCGCGGCGTCGGACCGAGCAGCGTCATCGGACCGCGTCGCGGGAGCGTCGGAGCCGGCCTCGGAGTCGTCGGGGACGACTCCGGTGCCGGACGTGACGAACGACGACTCAGGCACCGCCGCCGACCAGCTCGTAACCCGCCTCGTCCACTGCGGCACGCACGGACTCGACGGACAGCGGCGCCGCGCTGGTGACAGTGGCGGTGCCGCTCGTCAGATCGATCCGGACCTCGTCGACACCGGGCAGCGCGGACAGCTCCTCGGTGACCGCCTTGACGCAGTGTTCGCAGGTCATCCCGGTCACGGTGTACGTCTGGACGACGGGTCGCTGCTCGGTCATGACCCCACGGTACCGCCGCCCGGGTGCGGGCCCGACGACGGTCCGCCGACGGTGGTGACGCTCGCATTCCGCCCGGGCCGGGAACTTTCCGCGCAGGCCGGGAACTCGGCACACACCGCCGGGAACCCGCGCACGCCGGGAACGGGTCAGCCGGCCACCGCGAGCGCCAGCGGCAGCACGTCCGGCGCGCCGGCCCGGCGCAGCAGCCGCGCCACCATGCCCATCGTCCAGCCCGAGTCGACCAGGTCGTCCACCAGCAGCACCGGCCCGTCCAGCCCCGGCAGCGCGCCGGCCAGCCCGTCGGGCAGGCGGAAAGCGTCGTGCAACGCGCGTACCCGCTGGGCGCTGTTGCCGCGCGGCCCGCCGCCGCCGGCCGGGCCGGTGGGGTCGACCTGGCCGAGCAGCGGCAGCCGGCCCACGGCGGCGATCCGCTCGGCCAGCGAGCCGACCAGCAGCGGTCGCGTCCGGGAGCCGACCGCGACCACGCCCACCGGCCGCCGGGGCCACGGGTCGTCGCCGTGCGCCCACGCCTTCAGCACCTCGACCACAGCGGCCACCACGTCGTCGGGCACCGGGCCGTCCGGCGCCTCCGGCCCGACCAGCCCGCGCAGCCGCCCGCCCCACCCCAGGTCGGACAGGCGCCCCACGGCCCGGCCGGGCAGCGCCTGCTCCGCCGGGGGGATGCGGCCCTTCAGGGGTACGCCGACCGCCTCCAACCCGGTCGGCCAGAGCTTCTTCGGCGGGATCGGCACACCGGGGCGCCCGAGGAACGTCTGCGCGGCGGTCAGCGCCTGCTCGGAGACCTCCGCGTCGAACAGCGGGCCGGCGCAGTTGTCGCACCTCCCGCAGTCCTGCGCCCCGCTGTCGTCCAGCCCTTCCCGCAGGTAGCGCATCCGGCAGGCGGACGTCGAGGCGTACTCCCGCATGGCCCGCTGCTCGGCGGCGCGCGCGTCGGCGACGCGCCGCAACCGGGCCTCGTCGTAGACCCAGGGCTCGCCGGTGGCGAGCCAGCCGCCGCGCACCCGGCGGACCGCGCCGTCCACGTCGAGCACCTTGAGCATCAGCTCCAGCCGGGCGCGGCGCAGGTCGACCACCGGTTCCAGGGCCTGGGTGGAGATCGGCCGTTCGGTGTCCAGCGCGGCGAGCACGGCGCGGACCTGCTCCTCGGGCGGGAAGGCGAGCGAGGCGAAGTACCGCCAGATGGCGGCGTCCTCCACGCCGGGCAGCAGCAGCACCTCGGCGTGCTCGACGGCCCGGCCCGCGCGGCCGACCTGCTGGTAGTAGGCGATCGGCGAGGGCGGCGCGCCCAGGTGCACGACGAACCCGAGGTCGGGTTTGTCGAAGCCCATGCCGAGCGCGCTGGTCGAGACCAGCGCCTTGATCTTGTTGTCGAGCAGGTCCTGCTCGGCGGCCCGCCGGTCCGCGTCCTCGGCCTGCCCGGTGTAGGAGGCGACCGACCATCCCCGGCCGTGCAGGAACTCGGCCGTCTCGGTGGCCGCCGCCACGGTGAGCGTGTAGACGATCCCCGAGCCGGGGAGCCGGTCCAGGTGGTCGGCCAGCCAGGCCAGGCGGTGGGCCGGGCTCGGCAGATCGAGTACCCCGAGGCGCAGCGACTCGCGGTCCAGCGTGCCGCGCAGCACAAGCGCGTCACCGAGCTGCTCGGCCACGTCCTGCGTGACCCGGGCGTTTGCGGTCGCCGTGGTGGCCAGCACCGGCGTGCGCTCGGGCAGGTTGGCCAGGAACGTGCGCAGCCGCCGGTAGTCCGGCCGGAAGTCGTGCCCCCAGTCGGAGACGCAGTGCGCCTCGTCGACCACGAGCAGCCCGGTGGTGGCGGCGAGCTTCGGCAGCACGCCGTCGCGGAAGTCGGGGTTGTTCAGGCGCTCCGGGCTGATCAGCAGCACGTCGACGGCCCCGGCGTGGATCTCGGCGGTGATCTCGTCCCACTCGTCCAGGTTCGCCGAGTTGATCGTGCGGGCCCGGATCCCGGCGCGGGCGGCGGACTCGACCTGGTTGCGCATCAGCGCCAGCAGCGGCGAGACGATCACGGTCGGCCCGTGCTGATCGCCCTCGCGCAGCAGCGCGGTCGCCACGAAATAGACGGCCGACTTGCCCCAGCCGGTGCGCTGCACGCAGAGCACCCGCCGCCGGTCGACCACGAGCGCCTCGATGGCCCGCCACTGGTCCTCGCGCAGCCGGGCGTGGTCACCCGCCAGCCGCCGCAGTACCGCCTCGGCACGCTCCCGGACAACCATCCGATCCTGGCTCATCCGGCATTTCTACCAGGGGCCGCCGACGTCACCGGCGGACCGGGCGGCGACGTGGGCGGCCCGGACGCCGGTGCCGGCGGCAGGAAGACCAGCAGCTCGCGCAACGAGTCCGTGGCCGCCGCCGGCAGCAGGCACCGCGAGGCCAGTTCCTCCATCGACGTGTACGGGCCGCGCATCCGCCGGTCGACCACCACATGCTGCGCCTGCGACCGGGTCAGTCCCGGCAGCCCGGCGATCACGTGGTCCGGTACCGAGTTGACGTCCACCAGTCCGCCGTCGTCGTACGCGCGGGGCAGGTCGGGGCGCCCGATGCGCAGGTCGTCCCGCGCCGACGGGTACTGGTAGAGCAGGTAACGGGCGTACTCCCGGCGCAGCCGGTTGCGGTCGGCGTACGGCCGCCCACGCCAGAGCCCGCGCAGCCAGGCGAGCAGCCGGCCGTTGAGCAGCACCACGTGCGGGACGCCCGCCGCCCAGGTGGTCAGCCAGATCACCATCAGGGTGGCCTCGGGCGCGCTGACCTCCTCGGTCTCGCTGCTGCCGATGACCACCACGAACGTCACGGCCACGGTCAGGTAGTAGACCGCGGCGAGGACGCTGCCCCAGCCCCGGCGCCAGACCCCGTAGAGCAGCACCACCAGCCACGTGAGCATGCCGAACGAGAACAGGGCGACGAGCGCGCCGCCCACAGTCGCGACGACGCTCAACCAGCCGGGCACACCGGATGGACGCCGGGACGGCGGCACGGCGCCGATCAGCGGCGCGACCGGGGGCGAGACCCAGGGCGGCAGGCCGGCCGGCGACTCACCGGGCGGTGGCGGCGGAAACGGACCACCCGGCTGCGCCGAGACGGTGAACTGCACCGGAACGGTGAGCTGCGCCGAGACCGTGGGCTGGGGCGGCGCGGTGGGCTCGGCCGGACCCGTGGGCTGGGCCGGCGCGGTGGGCTCGGCCGGACCCGTGGGCTGGGCCGGACGACGCGGCGCGTGCGCCAGGAGATCCGGGTCGGCGCGCAGGATGCGCCGGTGCAGATCCTGGAGTGCCCCGCCCGGCTCGATGCCGTACTCGTCGCGGAGCAGGCCGGCGTAGTCACGGTAGGCGGCCAGCGCCTCGGCCTGCCGTCCGCTGCGGTGCAGCGCCAGCATGAGCTGGTGACGCAGCCGTTCCCGGACCGGGAACTCGGCGACCAGCTCGACCAGCCGGCCGACCAGCTCGCCGTGCCGGCCGTCGGCCAGTTCCAGTTCGGTACGCGTCTCCAGCGCGACCGCGCGCAGCTCCACCAGCCGGTGCCGGGCCGTGTCGAAGTACGCGCCGGCGAACCCGGTGAACGGCTCCCCCTGCCACAGCTCCAGCGCGGCGCTCACCTCGGCCAGCGCCTCCTCCGTACGCCCGGCCGCCTGTGCCGCCCGGGCACGCCGCACGCCGCGCTCGAAGCGCGCCACGTCCACCGCCTCCGGCGGCACGCGCAACAGGTATCCGGCGTCGGTGAGGGTGAGCACCCGGGCCGGCGTACGCGGTGACCGGTCCGGCTCCAGCAGCCGGCGCAGACCGGCCACGTGCTTCTGCACCACGTTGAGGCCGTTCACCGGTGCCTCGTCCGGCCAGACCGCCTCGACGATCTGCCCGCTCGGCACGGGACGGCCTGCGGCGAGCAGCAGCACGGCCAGCACGGCCCGCTGCTTGGCCGGCCCCAGATCGAGCTGACGGTCGGCGTACCAGGCCCGCTGCGGGCCGAGGAGTTCGAAGCGCAGCGCCTCTGACATGCGAGTTTCCGCCCCCGTATCGACTGCTCCCGCCCACCGTGGCCGACGGCAGTCGGACGGCAGCATATCGGCAGCGAGGCCGCCGTGACGGCTGCCGATACTTACCCGGCAACAATCACCTGGGAAAGCGAGTCGAACACCATGATGCAGCGATTCGGATCCGTCGTGAGCCTCCGGCGGATCGCGGCTCTCGCGACGGCCGTGCTGGCCACCACCGTCCTGTCGGCGGGGTGCGGGACCGGGGACGCCACCGAGAGCGCCGGGCCGGCGCCGAGCCCGTCGGCCGACCCGAAGGCCACGCTGCTGGCCGCCGTGCCGGACGAGAACGACCCGGCCTTCCGGTTCACCACCATCGAGGGCGCGGACAAGTTCGACGGGGTGGTCGACCCGGCGGCGCACGGCCTCGAGCTGTCCATG
This sequence comes from Micromonospora sp. C28ISP2-4, assembly GCF_030519385.1. Classification (NCBI taxonomy): domain Bacteria; kingdom Bacillati; phylum Actinomycetota; class Actinomycetes; order Micromonosporales; family Micromonosporaceae; genus Micromonospora; species Micromonospora sp. C28ISP2-4. Next base: position 713,125 of record NZ_JAUMKG010000002.1, read on the forward strand.
TCGGAGAAGAGCAAGGACCCGGAGTTCACCATGGGGATGACCTTCCGCGTGATCGAGGAGGACATCTGGATGCGGGTCAAGATCACCGGCATGGCCGGCCTGCAGGACATGATGAAGCTGCCGAAGCGCTGGATGCTCCTGGACCGCACCAAGCTCGACGACGCCTCCGACGTGCCGGTCTACCAGAACGCCGACCCGGCCAACATGGCCGCTGTCATCCGGACCGCCGAGACGGTCGAGGACCGGGGCGACGGCACGTACGGCGGGTTCGCCGACCTGACCGCGAACGCCGACATCCGCGAGAGCTTCACCACTGTGGACGTGGGCGCGCTCGGTGACGCGGCGAAGAAGGTGCCGTTCACCGCTGTGGTCGGGCCGGACGGGAACCTCACCTCGCTGACCCTGGAGCTGCCGGCCGCGGGCAAGCAGAAGGCGATGAAGCTGGTCGCCAAGTACTACGACTTCGGCAAGGCGCCGAAGATCACCGCGCCGACGGGCGCGCAGGTGCAGAAGGCGCCGGCGTCGGCGTACGAGATGCTCAACGGCTGACCACGACGTACGCGCGAGGGGCGGTGGCCGCACGGGGGGCCACCGCCCCTTCCGCGTGTCAGCGGCCCAGCACGGAGCCGCCGTTGACGCCGAGCACCTGCCCGGTGACGTACCCGGCGGACGGGCCGACCAGGTAGCGCACGGCCGCCGCGATGTCGTCCGGCACACCGGCCCGGCCGACGAGCGTGGCGGCGACCCGCTTGGCGTGCCCCTCCGGCGTCATCCGGTCGCCGAAGAACTCGGTCTCGGCGACGTAGCCGGGGCTGACCACGTTCACGGTGATCTGTTCCGGACCGAGCTGGGCGGCCAGGTCGTACGCCCAGCCGTGCAGCGCCGCCTTCGCGGCCGAGTACGGCCCGCCGCCACCGCGCTGCGCGGCGATCGAGCTGAGCAGGACCACCCGGCCTCCGGGGCGGCGCAGGGCGGGCAGCAGCGCCTCGGTGAGCAGTACGGCGGTCAGCACGTTGGCGTCCAGGTTGGCCCGCCACCAGTCCGCCACCCCGCCGAGCGAGTCGCTCGGCCCGCCGAGGTAGCCGCCGGCGTTGTTGACCACGGCGTCCACGGCCCGCTCGCCGACCGCGTCCACCACCGCGCCGACCTGCCCCGGATCGGTCAGGTCCGCAGCGACAGGCGTGACCGCCCCGTCCCGCCCGGCCTCGGCACAGATCCGCCGCGCCGCCGATTCGAGCACGTCGGCCCGCCGCCCCACGACGATCACGTCGAACCCGTCGGCCACGAGCCCTTGGGCCACGGAGGCCCCGATCCCGGTCCCACCCCCACTGACGACCGCGAGCCGCCGCAACTCCCCCATGAGGTCTCCCTTCCCGCATCCCGCCCGGCCCTGTCCCGGGCGATCATGAAGTTAGCGCCGTCGGACACGGCGTGTCGCGGCGTTAACCTCATGATCGCCGGGGCAGAGGCGGGAAGGGGTCAGCGGGAGCGGCGGAGGGCGGTCAGGAGGGGAGCCAGGCGGGTTCGCAAACTGGCCAGGCCGCCGGGGAAGAAGTAGACGGCCAGGATGAAGACAGTGCCCAGGACGAACAGGGGCTGGCTCAGCGGGTGGCTGAGGAACGCGGGCAGGCTGTTCACCGCCTCGCTGCTGCCGAACGCGGTGAGCCGGTGGTCCAGGTACATGTAGAGGACGCCGCCCAGCACCGGCCCCCACCGCGTACCGGGACCGCCGAGCACCACCATGACCAGCAGCGACAGCGTCAGCTCGGACGAGGTGATGTGCGGGCTGGCGCCGCCGACGATCAGCACGTAGACCACCCCGCCCGCCGACGCGAGACCGCCGGCGAGCGTGAACGCGACGAGCTTGAACCGGTACGGGTCGAGCCCGAGCACCCCGATGCGCCGCTCGTCGTCGCGCAGCCCGGCCAGCACCCGCCCGGTCGGCGAGGCGCTGACCCGGTGCACGACCAGGACGACGACGGCCAGGTACGCCAGCGCCAGCCAGTAGAGGTTCACCGTGTTCGTGACGCCCACGAGCGCCGCCGGCAGCCCCGACACGTCCAGCGGCAGGCCCTCCTCGCCGCCGGTGAGGCCGCCGAAGTCGCGGGCCACGAGGATCGCCCCGACCTGCGCGAACGCCAGCGTCACCATGGCGAACGCGATACCCACGGTGCGCAGGGCCACCGCCCCGAGCAGCGCGGCGAGCGTGGTGCCGCCGATCACCGTGAGCACGGCGGCCTGCCACAGCGGCAGCCCGGCCTTGGTGACCAGGATGTCGGTGCCGTACACGCCGGCGGCGAAGTAGAGGGCGTGGCCGAAGGAGAGCATCCCGGTACGCCCGAACAGCAGGTCGTATCCGGCCGCGAGCCCGCCGAAGACCAGGCAGATGGCGAGCAGTTGCAGCGTGCCCGGCGAGTTCAGCGGCCCCTCGAAGATCCCCGGCAGGTGCAGCGTGGAGTACGGCAGGATCGCCGCCACCACCAGCGCCACCAGCGGCAGGTACGGGCGCAGTCCGTGCCAGCGGGCACGGCCCGGGGTCAGCTCGTCCGGCACCGCCGCCGGGGGTGCCGGCGCCTCGGCGCTCTTGACCTCGGTCATGCGTGAGCCACCTTTCCGGCCAGGCCCTGCGGACGCAGCAGCAGCACCACGGCGAGCAGGCCGACCACGCACAGGTCGCCCAGCCCGGACGTGCCGTAGTAGTTGACGAACTGTTGCAGCAGTCCCACCGCGACCGCCGCGTACGCGGACCCGACCACCGAGCCCATCCCGCCGATCACCACCACGATGAAGGCGAAGATCAGCAGGGAGCCGCCCTGCCCCGGCGAGACGGTGCCGAAGTAGACGCCGCCGAGCGCGCCGGCCAGCGCGGCGGCCGCCCCGCCGATCGCGAAGACCAGCGTGAACGCCTTGCGCACGTCGATGCCGAGCGCCGTCACCATCTCCCGGTTCTCCACGCCGGCCCGGATGATCAGGCCGTACCGGGTCCAGCGCAGGAACGCCAGCAGCGCGCCGAGCACCACAGCGGCGGCAACGATCAGCAGCAGCCCGGCGTTCGGCACCTGCGCGCCGAGCACCGACGTGACGCCCCGGCTCCAGTCCGGTCGCGGGAACGGGCGCGGGTCCGCGCCCCAGGTGGCCTGGAGCAGCGCCACTCCGGCGAGCGACAGGCCGACGGTGACGAGCACCTGTTCGATGGTGCGGGAGTACAGCGGCCGGATCAGGACCAGCTCCACGAGCACCGCGACGAGCGAACCGGCCAGCACGCCGAAGACGACAGCGAGCACGAAACCGAGCCCGTCCGGCCCGGCGCCGGGCAGGTTGCCCGCCGCCCACCAGGTCGCGTACGCGCCGACGCCGAGGAACAGCCCGTGCGCGAAGTTGAGCACGTCGGCGAGGCCGAACACCAGGGACAGGCCGGAGGCGACGAGGAAGTACAGCGCCGCCAGGCCCAGCCCGGTCAGCGTCAGCAGGACCACTGTGTTCACGAGTGCACCTCCGCCGAACCCACCCCGAGCAACGACTTCGTCAGCGCCGTCTCCAGCAGCAACTCGCGGGCGTCGCCGGTCCAGGCGACCTTCCCGGCGGAGAGCACCACAGCGTCGGTCGCCAGCCGCCGTACCACCGCCAGGTTCTGCTCGACCAGCAGCACCGGCACGGATTCCGCCACCCGTTCCAGCACCTCGGCCACCTCGGTCACCACCTTCGGCGCCAGCCCCTTCGTCGGCTCGTCGACCAGCAGCAGCCGGTTGTCGTTGAGCAGCACCCGGCCGATCGCGAGCATCTGCTGCTGCCCGCCGGACAGCGACCCGGCGCGTTGCCGTCCGCGCCGCTCCAGCTCCGGGAAGAGCGCGAAGACCTTGTCGTACGCGGGCGCGACGCCCCGCCGTTCGGCGAGCCGCAGGTTCTCCGCGACGGTGAGCGCGGCGAAGACGCAGCGGTCCTCCGGCACGTAGCCGAGGCCGTCGCGGACCAGCCGGTGGGTGGGTCGGGCGAGCAGGCTGCGGGCACCCATCAGCACCGATCCGCGCACCTCGCCGCCGCGCGGCGTCAGCCCGACGATCGCGCGCAACGTGGTGGTCTTGCCGACGCCGTTGCGCCCGAGCAGCACCGTGACGCCGGTGGGCGCGACCTCGAACGACACCCCCTGGAGGATGTGCAGCCCGGCGATCCGCACGGACAGGTCCGCCACGGACAGGACAGGTTCGGTCACAGCGCCGCCTTTCGTTCGCGACTGCGGGGCTCGCAAACCCGGCTCACTCCTCGCGCTCACAGCGCCTCCCCCAGGTACGCCTCCTGCACGGTGGCGTTCGCCATCACCGTGTCCGGGGTGTCGCACGCCAGCAGCGCGCCGTGGTGCATCACGGCGATCCGGTCGGCCAGTTCCAGGATCACGTCCATGTGGTGCTCCACCATGAGCACCGCCCGGCCGCTGTCCCCGGTCAACGACTTGATCACGCTGACCAGCTCGGGCACGTCCTCGGCGCTCACCCCGGCCATCGGCTCGTCCAGCAGCATCACCCGGGGCTCACCGGCGAGCAGCAGCGCGATCTCCAGCTTGCGCTTCTCGCCGTGGGCCAGGGTGCCGGCGAGCGCCGTACCCCTGTGGTGCAGGCCGACCCGGTCGAGCGCCGCGTCGGCGGCGGCGGCCACCTCCCGGTCGGCCGCCGCCCGCCGCCACAGCTTCATCGAGCCACCCCGGTGTGCCTGTACGGCGAGCCGGACGTTCTCCCGCACGCTCAGCGAGCCGAAGACCGAGGACGCCTGGAAGGTACGCCCCAGTCCGAGCCGGGCACGCCGGTGCGGCGGTAGCGCGGTGATGTCCGCGCCGTCCAGCAGGACCGTGCCCTCGGTGGGCCGGCGCAGACCGGTGATCAGGTTGAACAGGGAGGTCTTGCCGGCGCCGTTGGGCCCGATCACGCCGAGGAACTCCCCCGGCGCCAGATCGAGGTAGACGGAGTCGACGATGGCGACCTCACCGATCCGCCAGGTCAGACCGCGGGTGGCGAGCACGGGTCAGCCCTTCATCTGCGCGACCGGCGGCGCGCTCTCGTCACCGGTGAGCGACTTCTGCGCGGTCGCCGTGAAGGCGGTGCCGCTGCCGGTGAGCTTGGCCTGGTACATCGGCTGGAGCAGGGCGTGGTCCTCGGCGCGGATCTTCATGGCGCCCTTGACGCCCTCGAACTCCCAGCCCTCCAGCGCCTTGACCATCTTCTCCACGTCGTCGCCGCCCTCCTGCACGGCGCGGACGACCATCTGCGCGGCGGCGAACCCGTCCGGGTGGAACAGGTCGAGCGTGCCGCCCGGCACCTTCGTCTTCGCGGCCTTGGCGGCCTCGGTGTCGCTGGCCCCGTCGAAGTAGTGCGACAGGAACGAGATCTTGCTGCCGGCCGCGCCGAACGTCGGCCAGGAGGCGCGGATGTCCAGGCCGGTGACGACGGTGGTGGAGGCGAGGACGCCCTGCTGGTCGAGCGTCTGCCACATCGCCCCGGCGGTGGTGCCGGCCCAGGCGACGAAGAGCAGGTCCGGCTTGGCCGCCTTGATCTGGCTGGCGAACGGCGTGAACTCGGTGGCGCTGGCCGGGGCCCGGACGCTGCTCACGTTCGCGCCGGCGCCGCCGATCACGGCCTTCACGGCGGCCTCGTTCGCGTCACCGAACGCGCCGTCCTGCGCGAACACCACTACCTTCTTGCCCCCCGCGTCGCCGATGAACGACCGGGCGGTCACCACGTCCTGCCACGACTGCCGGCCGGAACGGAACGTGTACTTGTTGGCGCCGGTCACCGCGTCGGTGGCGGCCGGACCGGAGATGAACAGCACCTTGTTCTGCGCGGCGATCGGCGCCACCTGGAGCGCCACCCCGGAGGAGGTGGACCCGGCGATGATCTTCGTACCCTTGCCGATCAGGTCCTTCGCGGCGGACACGGCCTTGGCCGGGTCGCCCGCGTCGTCGGCCTCGGTCACCTCGATCGTGCGGTCACCGACCTTGCCGGTGCCCTTGGTGGCGAAGTCGAGGCCGGCCTTGAAGCCCTCGATGTACTGCTTGCCGTAGCTGGCGAGCGGCCCGGACTGGGAGTAGACCAGACCGACCTTGACCGGGGCGGCGTCGCCGCCGCCGGATGCGGTGTCCTGCGGGCTGCCACAGGCCGTGGCGGCCAGAGCGACCGCCACCGAGGTGGCGGCGGTAAGGAACACCCGTCGCGTGTGCCGGATCGTCATTGCGACTCCAGGTGAGGACAGGGGGAATGTCAGTTGTCGGCTCACGCTAGAAGTGACGTCACCCACGGGCTATGTGGTCGGCGCACACAAGTCCCCGTGACGGGGTGGCCGCACGTTACAACGCCGGACATCGACACGTAACCGCACCGACCCGGGATGGCCACACCCACCACGCGCACCTCGCCGGCAATGTCGTCCCGGCCTATCGCGGCGCGCCGGTCACCTCCCGCCGCAGTCGCCGTCGTGGTCCGCCGCCCGCGCGCACCGCCGGCCACCGTCGCGCGGCCGGTCGCACCAGACCCAGTGGCGTACGGACTGCTCGTCCTCCCGCGACACGGTCGTACCGGCGCGCTCCACGTCGGCCAGGAACCCGAGCGCCCGGCAGATGGCCCGCGCGAACCCCCGCGCGCCGTCGAGGTCGGCCGCGAGCACCGGCAGGTGTACGACGAACCGGTCCCGGCTCACCGCTGCGCCCCCGGCGTGAACCGGGACTGCCAGCTCTTGAGCGCCGCCTTGATGCGCGTGTTCTCCTCGGCGTACCGCGACGCGTCACGGCGGGCCAGCGCCAGGTCACCGGCCACCCGGTAGAGGAAGGCGTGCACCTCCGCCGGGTCGAGCCCGTGCCGCACCGTGCGGAACCGCCGCTCGCGGATCTGCCCGACGCTCAGCGGCCGGCACGACTCCGAGCGGTACCAGCCCTGGTTCGGCTGTCGCCCCTTGTCACGTCGCCGGGTCGGCTGGAACAGGTTGAGCACGTTACGCACGCCGATCCTCCTCACCGAGCCGTGGAGGCGACCCGCCCGCAGACAGGGGACGCGGGCGGGTCGCCGGCCCCGAGACCGCAGCCCGTTCGGCGGTACGACCCCGGAGCCCAATCCGGGTCCGACTCCCGAGGTTTGCCGAACCAACCGGAGCCGGACGCGACTCAACCTACACCAGTATCTGGTTATGCGCGAGCCTCCACTCTCGACGTGCTGGGCAACTTGTTGCAGTTACTTGTGCAGGTAGGGCAGGATCGGATTCGCCGAACCAACCGGAGTCCCCGCCATGCCTACAGCAGAAGCACCGTTCCGCCGCATCGCCAACGACATCGCCTCGAAGATCAAAAGTGGCGAGCTGAAGCCGGGCGACAGGCTGCCCTCAACCCGCGAGTTGGCCGAGACCTACGGCGTCCACATGAACACGGCCTATCGTGCGATGTCGTTGCTGCACGACCGCGAGCTGATCACCGGCCAGCCCGGCCGCGGCACCTACGTAGCCGAACCCCCGAGCTGATCAACTCCACTACGCCGAAGTGGCGGCATCATCGCGCCCGGAAGCAGCCACTTCCCCGATGTGGCGCCCGCCACCGCCGATCTTGGTACGGAATGGCCCCCGGAGGGGCCGTTTCGTACCAAGATCTCGGGGCGGCCGGGCGCAACAGGGCCCGGGGAAGACGCGAACGGGGTGCCCGCCGCAAGCGGCGGGCACCCCGTCACAGCGGAGCGGCGGTCAGCGGCCGGCTCGGGCAGCCACCGCCGTGTCGGGATGGTCGCTGAACACGCCGTCCAGGCCCAGGTCGAGGAACAACTCGTACTCGGACGTGATGTCACCACGCGCGTTCGGGTCGGTGCCGATGCGGAAGTCCAGCGGCAGGAACTGGTTCTCGACCCGGAACGTCCACGCGTGCACCACCAGCTTGCGCCGGTGCGCGTCGCGGATCACCGAGGTCGGCGCGAGCAGCCGTCCGGCGGAGTCCCGGGGCACGATCAGGTTCTTGTTCAGGCCGACGCCGTCGGCGTACCGGGAGACCCAGGCCAGGCCGGCGGGGGTGGCCAGGTCCGCGTAGGTCCGCTTGTCGCCGCCCGCGACGAAGTCGTAGGGCGCGCCGGACGCGTCCATGAGCTGCACCAGCCGTACGTCGATCATCCTGTCGAGCTTGCGCAGGTTGGCGGTCTCGAAGCTCTGCACGAACACCGGGTCGGCCCGGTGGGTGAGCCGGTTGCGGCGCAGCACCGCCACCAGCGGCTCCTCCAGCGGGCGGCCGATCGAGGCGAAGTAGGTGGGGTGCTTGGTCTCCGGGTAGACGCCGACGGTCCGGCCCCGGGCCTTCGACTCGGCCCGCGCCAGGTCGATGACCTCCTGGAACGTCGGGATCTCGAACCTGCCGTCGAACGCGGTGTTGGCGACCCGCACCTGCGGCAGCCGCTCCTTGGCCCGCAGCGTCTTCAGCTCGGCCAGCGTGAAGTCCTCGGTGAACCAGCCTGCCACGGTGACCCCGTCGATGGTCTTCGTCGCCTTGCGGGCGGCGAACTCGGGGCGGGCGGCCACGTCCGTCGTACCGGAGATCTCGTTCTCGTGCCGCGCGACCAGGACGCCGTCCCTGGTCGAGACCAGGTCCGGCTCGATGAAGTCGGCGCCCTGGCGGATGGCCAGCCGGTAGGCCTCCAGGGTGTGCTCCGGGCGGTAGCCGCTCGCGCCGCGGTGGCCGATCACGATCGGCCGCTGGGCCGCACGGGCCTGCTCGGCGGCGCGGTGGTCCGGGCCGGCCTGGGCGGCCACTGCCGGCACCACCAATGCGGCCGTCGCGAGCAGCGCGCCGGCCATGCCGAGGGCGGAAAGGGTACGTCGCAACGCCGTCTCCTGTCGTCGATGGGTACGCACAGCAGACCGGGCGTGGTTGACCGCCAGTTGGTCGGTTCCTGACCTGCCGGTGAATCTCCGGACGGAAGATGACGGGATGCGCCGCCTGCTCCGGAAGCCCGTACGGCTGGTGCCGTTGGGGTTCCTGGCGGTGATCCTGGTCGGCACCGGTCTGCTCATGCTGCCCTGGGCCACGAGCGAGCAGCGGTACACCCCGTTCGTCACCGCGCTGTTCACGTCCACGTCGGCGGTGTCGGTGACCGGGATGGCTGTCACCGACACGCCGAACTACTGGAACGGCTTCGGGCTCGTGATGATCACCGTGCTGACGCAGCTCGGCGGTCTGGGCATCCTGACCGGGGCGTCGCTGGTGATCCTGGCGGTGTCCCGCCAGCTCGGCCTGCGTAACCGGCTGCTCGTGCAGGCGGAGACCGCCGAGTTCGGCCTCGGCGACGTACGCCGGTTGCTGCTGCGCATCGCGGCGACCGTCTTCGTCACCGAGGCCCTGATGACCGTGGTGATCGCCGCGCGCCTGTTCCTGGCGTACGACTACCGGCCGGGCCGGGCGCTCTGGTCGGCGGTGTTCCACTCGGTCCAGGCGTTCAACAACGGCGGGTTCGCGCTCTACTCCGACGGCCTGGTCGCGTTCTCCCGCGACGGCTGGGTGGCGCTGCCGCTCAGCGTCGGCGCGATCATCGGCGGGCTCGGCTTCCCGGCGCTGTTCGAGGCGGTACGCGAGTGGCGGCAGCCGGCGCGCTGGGCGGTCGCCACGAAGCTGACCATCTGGGGCAGCGTCGTGCTGATCGCCTTCGGCGTGGCATACCTGCTGCTGGTCGAGTGGGGCAACCCGTTCACGATCGGCACCTTCGACGTGCCGGGCAAGCTGCTGGCGTCGTTCACCCAGATCGCGTTGAGCCGTACCGGCGGCTTCGACGTCGTCAACGTGGGGCGGCTCACCGACGAGAGCTACCCCATGCTGGTCGGCCTGATGTTCATCGGCGGCGGCAGCGCCAGCACCGCCGGCGGCATCAAGGTCTCCACGTTCTTCCTGCTCGGCTTCGCCATCTGGGCGGAGCTGCGGGGCGAGCCGGACACCACTGTCGGGCGCCGCCGGGTGGCGGCGGCCAGCCAGCGGCAGGCGCTGACGGTGGCGCTGCTGAGCGTGGCGCTGGTGGCCGGCGGGACTGTCGCCCTGGTCGCGTTGACCTCGCAGGTGTCGTTCGCCGCCGCGTTGTTCGAGGTCACCTCCGCGTTCAGCACGACCGGGCTGACCGTCGGGGTGTCCGGCCAGCTCTCCCCGCCGGGCCAGTACGTGCTGACCGCGCTCATGTACATCGGCCGGGTCGGGCCGCTCACCCTCGGCTCGGCCATCGCGTTGAACACCCGTCGACGGCTGTACCGCTACCCGGAGGAGCAACCCATTGTCGGCTAGACATCCGGACGAGACCGGCATCGCGGTGATCGGCCTGGGCCGGTTCGGCGCGCGCCTGGCGGAGTCCCTGTCCCGCCTCGGTCACGAGGTGCTGGCGATCGACCACGACCCGAACCGGGTCCAGCACTGGTCGGCGGACCTCGACCGGGTGGTGCAGGCCGACAGCACCGAGGAGGTGGTGCTGCGTCAGCTCGGGCTGGCGGACTTCCGCCGGGTCGTGGTCGCGATCGGCGCGTCGCTGGAGGCGAGCGTGCTCACCGTACTGGCGCTGGCCGAGCTGGGCATCGAGCAGATCTGGGCGCGGGCCACCTCGGAGAAGCACGCGAAGATCCTGCACTCGGTGGGCGCGCACCACGTGGTCTTCCCCGAGGCGGAGACCGGCGAGCGGGTGGCGCACCTGATCGTCAGCCGGATGCTCGACTTCATCGAGTTCGACGACGACTTCGCCATCGCCAAGATCAAGGTGCCGGCGCCGCTGGTCGGGCGGTCGCTGCGCGACATCGCCCCGCAGGACCGGTACGGCGTGATGGTGGTGGGCGAGAAGCAGCCCGGGGAGCCGTTCCGCTACGCCGGGCCGGAGACGGTGCTGGAGGCGGACAGCGTGCTCATCGTGGAGGGCGGCATCTCCCAGGTGCAGCGCTTTTCCGCGCTGAACTGACCGGAGCCGCCGACGTGACAGCCGCGCCCACCAGACGGTCAGCGCTTCTTCGGACCGGGACCCTTGCCGTGCTCACCCCCCTTCGGCCGGTCTACCTTGCTTTTCCCTTCGGGCCCTCCTTGCCCTTGGGGGGCTTCGGCGCGGCCTTGGGCTTCGCCGGTTTGGCCTTCGCCGGCCCGCTCTTGGTGGTGGCCTTCGCGGTGGTCTTGGTGGCCGGCTTGACCGGCGTCTTGACCGGCGGCGCGGTGGTCGGCGCCGAACCGGCGATGCCGGAGACCTGCACGCCGCAGGTGCTGTCGTCGAGCGTGAACTCGACCGGCAGCGTGTTGCTCCCGGTGTAGCGCCCGGCGAGCGTCAGCTTCGTCGACGCGCCGGGGGCCAGCGCCGGGTCCGTCGCCGGTGCGGCGATCGAGACGGTACGCCCCGCCTGACGTGCCGTCGGCTGGGACGTGGTGACAGTCTGCTTGCCGGGGAACGTGAAGTTCATCGTCCAGCCGCGCAGTTCCCGGTCGCTGGTGTTGGTGAGCGTCAGCTCGGCGGAGAAGTCCTTGCCGGTGTCGCGGCGCAGCGAGTAGTCGACAGCGCAGAGGGTCGGCTCGGGCAGGCTCATCCGCGCCTCGGTCGGTTCCACTCCGCCGCTGGCCGGGCTCCGCGAGGTCAGCCCCCACAGCGTGGCGGTCACCGCGACCAGTCCGACGGCGGCCACCCCGGCCTCCACCTTGCGCCGCCGTGCCACCGCCCGCCTCGTGCGGGTGCGCACCGCCGAGAACGGCAGCGCGTCCGTCTCCGCCGACCACGGCAGGATGGTGGTGCCCGCGTTCTCGGCGAGCGCCGGGTCCATCCGGCCGAACGCCGGAGACACCGGCACGATCGCCGCGATACCGGCCGCCTCGGCGAGCGTACGGGCCACCTCGGCGGTGGCCGGGCGGTCCTCGGGGCGCTTGGCCAGGCACCGCTGCACCAGCGCGGCGACCGGCTCGGGCAGCCCCGGCACCGCGGGCATCGGGTCCGGGTCGCGGTACATGTGCGCGCGCAGCATCTCGGTGGTGGTGCTGGCCTGCCACGGCAGTCGGCCGGTCAGCATCCGGTAGAGCAGCAGCCCCACCGCGTACACGTCGGTGGCCGGCGAGACGTGGCCGTTGTCCAGCCGCTCCGGCGCCAGGTACGCGGGCGTGCCGAGCAGCGCGCCGTCCGGCCCCTTGTCGCTCTCCCCCACCAGCGCCGAGATGCCGAAGTCGACGACCTTCACCCCGGTCGGGGTCAGCATGACGTTGCCCGGTGTGACGTCCCGGTGCACCACGCCGCGGGCGTGCGCGGCGGCGAGCGCCGAGGCGACCTCCGCGCCGATGGTCATGGCCTCCCGCCAGGGAAGCTGCCCGTCGCGGCCGAGCCGCCCGCTGAGCGGACCGCCGTCGACCAGCTCCATGACCACGTACGGCACGGTCAGGCCCACCTGCACTGACTCGCCGTAGTCGTACACGTTTGTGATGTTGGGGTGGCACAGCCGCGCGGCGGCCTGCGCCTCCACCCGGATCCGGTGCCGGAACGCCTTGTCGCTGGCCAGCCGCGACGCCAGCACCTTGACCGCCACCTGCCGGCCCAGCACCTCGTCGTAGCCGCGCCAGACGACCGACATGCCGCCCGCACCCAGCTGCTCGACCAACCGGTATCTCTCGCCGAGCAGTTGCACGCCGTTCCTGACCGGTCCACCCATGGTGGGTCCTGTTGCCCGAAGTCGACCCCGGTACACCTCAGCGGTCGGAATCGGTCAGGAAAGTCATCCGTTCAGGCGGTCGCCAGCAGTTGGTCCACCGGCGCGTAGTCGTCGGTGAGCACCATCGCGTCGCCCACCCACTCGGTCACCGCCGCCTCGTCCATCAGTTCGGCCCGCTCGGGCAGCAGCTTCAGCCCGGGCGGGATCGCGGCGAGCGGCAGTGGCGCGTCGGAGGCGACGATCACGAAGTTGGCACCCTGCTGCCCGTCGATCGCGCCGGGCGGTGCGATCAGCGCGACGTGCGCGAACTCGGCCTTCACGGTGGCCAGCTCGGCGCGGATGAACCGGCCCGGCGGGTAGTCGATGACGTTCTGCACGTAGATCCCGTCCGGGCGCAGCACCCGGCGGATGTCGGCGGCCATCTCCCGGGTGGCCAGGTGCCACGGCACCACCAGGTGGCCGAACGCGTCACCCACGATGAAGTCGCGGCTGTCGGCCGGCTCGCCGCGCAGCAGCACCCGCGCGTCGCCCACCTCGGCGCGCATCCGCGGGCCGGTACGCAGGCCCAGCTCCCGCCGGTCCAGCTCGACCAGGCCGCCGTCGAGTTCGAACACCAGGTTGTCGGTGCCGGGCCGGGTCGCGGCCAGGTAGTGCGGCACCGTGAAGCCGCCGCCGCCCAGGTGCAGCGCGTCCATCGGCTGCTTCGCCGGCCGCGCCGCGTCCGCGACCAGGCCGATCCACTGCGTGTACGCGTACTTCAGGTGGTTCGGCTCGTTCAGGTCGACGTACGAGTGCTCGGCCGAGTTGAGGTAGAGCGTGCGGCCCTGCGGCCACGACGGATCCACCTCGACCCGGGCGCAGTGGTACGCGGTCTCCACGTCGCACGGGTTCGGCGCCGCCGCGGTGAGCCCGGCGGCGGCGAGGCCGAGCAACGCGAGCGCGGCCTTGACCCGGCCGGGCGCGGACAACCCGCTCGGTCCGGCCTGCCGGCGCAGCCAGAAACCGAGCGCCAGCCCGGTCACGCCGAGCACGGCGGCCAGCCCCAGCACGATGACGGTGCTGGACAGCGCGGCCACCAGCACGAAGCCGGTGCCGAGCGTGGCGGTGATGCCGCCGAGCGTGCCGATGCCGGACAGCTTGCCCACCACCTGCCCGGTCCGGCGCAGGTCGGCGAGCTGGAGCTTCACCACGAGCGGGGTGATCCCGGCCAGCAGCGCGGCCGGCAGCAGGACGGTGAGCGCGGTCAGCAGGAGCACCGCGCTCGCCGCACCGCCGCGCAGCGCCTCGCCGGCGTACCTGACGATCGGCAGCGTGACGGCGGTGGCGATGCCGGCCAGCACCAGAGCCGGGGCCAGCAGGGTGCGCGGGTCGCGCCGGTCGGCGAGCCACCCGCCGAACCACGCCCCGTACGCGATGGCGGCGAGCGCCATGCCGATCACCGAGCTGGTCACCTGGAGGGTCACCCCGACGTACGGGCCGACCAGGCGCAACGACACGGTCTCCAGCACCAGCACGGCCCCGCTGGAGAGGAAGACGAGGAACGCGGCGAGCCCGTTGGGCAGGGCCCGGGGCGGAACCGGGGCGCCGGCCGCCGGTTCCGCGATGACGTCGGACGATGTGCTGCTCACCGTGGCGATGCTACGCAGCGCTCGCGGCGGGCCGGGTCAATACATCGAGATGTGAACATGGTTTGTGTGGTCCGCCGCCGGACTGCCGCCGCCGCTGTACGCGCGCCAGCCGGTGTTCGGCATCCAGATCTGCCGATACCAGATGACGTACATGATGCCGAGCCGGTTGGCGTTGTTCTTCGCCCAGGCGGCGAGGCTGTCGCCGTACGCCTTGTCGCCGCCGGTGGCGGTCTTGTCCTCGAACCCGCCGCTGGCGGCGGAGAAGTCGCAGGCCCGGCCCTTGGGGTGCTCGCCGCCGCCACCGCTGCGGTGACACGAGGCGTAACGCTTGTAACCGGCCGCCTTGGCCTGCTGGAGCATGTGCAGCGTACGCGGCGTGATGCAGCCGGACGCGGGCGTCGGGTCGTCCACCGAGCAGGACTCCGACGGCCACGAACCGTCCGAGTTGTGCGGCGCGGGCTTCGCCGACGAGGAGGTGCCGTTGAACCCGGACCCGGCGCCGGAGCTGACCTTCGCCAGCGCCACCTCGGCGTCCTTCTTCTTGCGGGCCTGCACCGCGACCTGCTTGGCCTGCTCGCGCACCTCGGCGTCGATGGCGAGCTTCGCCTCGGCCGCCTGCGCCTTCGCGTCGGCCAGCTCCCGCAGCCGCTTGCTGTCCCGCTGGGCCATCACGTCCAGCTCGGCCGCGCGCTTGAGGAAGTCGTTCGGGTCGGCGCTGGCCAGCAGCATCGACGTCGCGGTCAGCCGGCCCATCCGGTACGACTGCGCGGCGACCTCGCCGGCCTGCTCGCTGAGCCCGACGAGGCGTACCTCGATGTCGGTGAGCTGGGCGGCGAGCGCCTTCTGCCGGCGCTTGGAGTTCTCCAGCTTGTTCTGGGCCTCGATGTGGCCCTTCGCCGCCGCCTCAAGCGCCGCCCGCAACTGCTTGCTGCCGCCCTCGTTCGGGGCGTTCGGGCTGGGTACGGCGGCGGCCGGCCCGGCGGCCACGCCGGAGCCGAGCAGCACGGCCAGCGCGGCGAACGCGGCGAGCAGCGACCGCCGGACGCGCCGGCCGGTAGGGCTGGTCCTGGGCACGTGATGGTCCTTCCGTCGACCGCCGGCCCCCGCACACCGAGCGGCGTCTCCGCCGGCGCCGGACGGCGGCCTGCTGGCGGAGACCGCCGGTCACGATACCGGACCACGCGCGCCACGCCAGGCCGGCGACGGCGTACGGCGTCCGACATCGACGCAGCGTGCCGCGATCGTCGCGCAGCGCCGCTCAACCGCCGAGCAGGGCGGCGCTCACCTCGTCCCAGATCTCCGGGCTGGCCGCGACGAGCAGCCCCCGGCCCTCGTCGGCCGGGTGGTAGTCGGCGCCGTCGAACCGGCGGGCCACGCCACCGGCCTCGCGCACCAGCAGCGCGCCGGGCGTGTGGTCCCACGGCAGGGTGCGCCAGAACAGCACGAACTGCTGCGCGCCGGTGAGGATGTCCAGGTACTCCCGGCCGGCGCAGTGCTGGCCGGGCAGCAGCTCACCGACGCGGCGCCCGCCCTCCTCCACCCGGCGGCGGAAGTCCGGCGGCAGGAACTTCGTCGCCGCGGTGCCGCGCAGCGCGCCCACCCGCGGCTCGGTCCGCGCCGCGCTCAGCGACGCGCCGTCCAGCTCGGTGCCGGCGCCGAGCCGGCCCGCCGCCATCGTGCCGTCCAGCGGGTCGTACACCCAGGAGGCCACCGGTACGCCGTCGGTGAGCAGCGCCGCCATCAGCGCGAACGGCCGGCGACCGGCGGCGAAGTTGGAGGTGCCGTCGACCGGGTCGACGAGCCACACGTCGCCGCTGCCGCGCAGGTGCCGCAGCAGGTCCGGGTCGTCGGCGACGGCCTCCTCGCCGACGACCACCGAGCCGGGACGCAGCCGGCGCAGGCCCTCGGAGATCAGCGCCTCCGCCTCGCGGTCGGCGACGGTGACCACCTCGCCCGGTGCCTTCTCGGAGATGTCGGACGCGTCGAGCCGGCGGAACAACGGCACGACGACCTTGGCCGCCGCCTCCTTCAGCAGCGCGCCGACGTCGTCCAGCAGCGGGTCAGCCACGCGGCGGCAGCTTGACCACGCTGACGAAGAACTCGTCGATCTGGCGGACCACCGAGATGAAGCGCTCGAAGTCCACCGGCTTGGTCACGTAGGCGTTTGCGTGCAGCTGGTAGCTGCGCAGGATGTCCTCGTCGGCCTGCGAGGTGGTGAGCACCACGACCGGGATCCGGCGCAGTTCCTCGTCCTTCTTGATCTCCTCCAGCACCTCCCGGCCGTCCCGGCGGGGCAGGTTCAGGTCGAGCAGGACCAGGTCGGGCGTCACCGCGTCCGCGTACTGGCCCTCGCGGCGCAGGTAGGCGAGCGCCTCGGCGCCGTCGGAGACGACGGTGAGGCGGTTGCGGAGCTTGTGCTCCTCGAACGCCTCCTGGGTCATCAGCACGTCGCCGGGGTCGTCCTCGACGAGCAGGACCTCGATCGGGCTCTTGCCGTCCGCGGGCGCGGTCATCCCACCGTCTCCTTCATGCCACCGTTTGTACCGTGTCGGTCCGCCTCCGCGGGCGGCTCTTCCCGTGCCTCGCCGTCCGGCTGCCGCCCGACGCCCGCCGGGTCACCGTCGGCGCCCTCGGCGGCCGGCGCCTCGGCCGGATCCGTGGCGTCCTCCGCGTCCGTCGCGTCCGTCGCGTCCGTCGCGTCCTCGTCCGTCGCGGCCTCCGCCGCCCGGGCGGCCTCGATGTCGGCCTCCAGCGCGGGAAGCGTGAACCGGATCGTGGTGCCCTCGTCGGCGTCGGTGTCCACCCAGACCCGGCCGCCGTGATACTCCACGATCTTCTTGACGATGGCCAGTCCGATGCCGGTGCCCGGGTACGCGTCCTTCGAGTGCAGCCGCTGGAAGATCACGAAGATCTTGTCGGCGAACTCCGGTTCGATCCCGATGCCGTTGTCCCGGCAGCTGATCTCCCACTCGCCGTCCACCAGCCGCGCCGACACGTGCACCTTCGGCGGCACGTCGGGCCGGCGGAACTTCACCGAGTTGCTGACCAGGTTGACCAGCAGGTTGGTCAGCAGCGGCTCCTCGCCGCGGATGGTCGGCATCTCGCCCCAGGTCAGCTCCGCGTCGGCGTACTGCAGCGCCGCCTCGGTCTGCCCGGCCACGTCGCCCATCACCTTGTTCAGGTCGACCTCGGTGAAACCGGTGGTCAACCGGCCGATCCGGGAGAACGCCAGCAGGTCGTTGATCAGTCGCTGCATGCGCTGCGCGCCGTCCACCGCGAACGCGATGTACTGGTCGGCCCGCTCGTCGAGCTGCCCGGCGTACCGCCGCTGGAGGAGCTGGCAGAAGCTCGCCACCTTGCGCAGCGGCTCCTGGAGGTCGTGCGAGGCGACGTACGCGAACTGCTCCAGGTCACGGTTGGACCGGGTCAGCTCCTCGGCCTGCTTCTGCAACTGGCTGTTGACCCACTCGATGCGTTCCCGGGCCTCGCGTACCTCGTCCAGCTCCCGGGCGATCTTCATCCGCATCTGGTCGATGTCCTCGGCGAGCCGGCGGAACTCCGGCGGGCCGGAACCCTCGATGCGGTGCCGGTAGTCGCCGTCGGCCACCTCACGCACCTGGCCGACCAGGGCGGCCAGCGGACGGATCAGGATGCGGTCCAGCGAGATCAGCATGACCACACCGGCGGTCGTCACCACCAGCGCGGCGATGATCAGCAGCGCGACCAGCGTGTTGCTCGTCGCGTTGACCCGATCGGCGGTCTCCTGCCGGACGGTGAGGATCTCCTCCTGGAGCGTGTTCACCGACGACCGGATGCCGTCGAACTGCTGGCGGGTCGCGTCCGTGATCAGCGCCTGCCCGGCCTCCGGGCCGTCCCGCTCGACGGTGGCGATCACCGGCTCGGCCACCTGGGTCCGCCACTGCGCGGTCTGCTGCTCCACCACGTCCAGTGACCGGCGCACGTCCGGGTAGTCGGCGGAGAGATCCCGGATCGAGGTGACCAGGTCCTGCTCCCGCTTCACACCCTCGCGGTAGGGCTCCAGGTCGCTGCCGTCGCCGTTCACCGCGTACCCGCGCACCGAGGTTTCCTGGTCCAGCAGCACGCTCATCAGCTCCTGCGCCTCGACGCGCAGCGGACCGGTCTTGAGCAGCACCGCGTCGATGTTCTCGCGGTTCTTCGCGGCGACCGCCGCCTCCGCGGCGGCCAGACCGAGCAGCAGCACCACCACGACGCCGAGCAGCGCGGCCACCCGCCGCCGCAGGGTCCAACCCTGCTGGTACGCCTTCACAGGTTCTTCTCCGTTCGGCACTGCGGGACTTGCCGGACCGGTTAGCTGTTCGCTCACCGGCCGGTGCCCCGGGTCACCAGCAACATCGCCACGTCGTCGGCCAGCGGGCCGCCGTTGATCTGCTCGGCCCGCCCGACCAGCCAGGCGGGCAGCTCGGCCAGCGGCACCGCCCGGTTCGCCGGGTCGGCGAGCAGCCCGGTCAGGCCCGGCACGTCGAGGCGTTCGTCACCGCCGTCCACCCGGCCCTCGATGAGGCCGTCGGTGTACATCAGCAGCGACCAGTCGTCGGTGTCGAACTCCAGGTCGAAGGCGACCGGGCGGCGCGGGCGTACGCCCAGCAGCAGCCCGCCCTTGGCCGGCACCGGCGCGACAGTGCCGCCGCTGAGCAGCAGCGGCGGCGGGTGACCGGCGAGGCGTACGGTGGCCCGCGCCGACGCCAGGTCGAGCCGGGTGGTGGCCACCGTCGCGAAGATCTCCTGGAGGCGGCGCTCACTCATCAGCACCTGCTCCAGCGCGGGCAGCACCTCGTCGTCCGGCACCCCGGCCAGCACCAGCGCCCGCCAGGCCACGCGCAGTTCGACGCCGAGTGCCGCCTCGTCCACGCCGTGCCCGCAGACGTCGCCGACGATGAAATCGATCCGGTCCGGCTGGGTCTGCACGACGTCGTAGAAGTCGCCGCCGATCAGCGCGGCGTGCCGGCCGGGCCGGTAGAACGTGTGCACCGACACCTCGTCGGTGGTCATCAGCGGCTGCGGCAGCAGGCCGCGCTCCAGGCGGGCGGACTCGGCCTGGCGCAGCTCCACCTCACGCAGCCGGCGGGCGTTCTCGTCGGCCCGCTTGCGCTCGACCGCGTACCGCAGCGCCCGGGTCAGCAGGACGCCGTCGACCTGGCCCTTGACCAGGTAGTCCTGCGCCCCCTCGGCGACCGCGACGATGCCCAGGTGCTCGTCCGAGCGGCCGGTCAGCACACAGACCGCCGCGCCGCTTGCCATCTCCAGCACCCGGCGCAGCCCGTCCAGGCCCTGCGCGTCGGGCAGACCCAGGTCGAGCAGGACGCAGTCCACGCCCATCACCCGCTGCCGGGCCTCGCTCAGGCTCGTGGCCACCAGCAGGTCGATCATCGAGTTGGTCTCGGCGAGCAGCTCGCCGACCAGGAAGGCGTCGCCCTCGTCGTCCTCGACCAGCAGCACCCGCAGCCGCTCGCCCGGCGGTACGCCGCCGTGCAGGCCCGCCCCGGCCGACGGCACGCGGACGGCACCCGACGCGCCGGAACCCCGCTGCGGTCGGGTAACCGCCGCGAGTCGCGGGAGTTCGCTGGTGATGTCGGGCTCCTTCCGAATGCCCTGCTGATCCTGACTCAGACAACAGTCGCACACCGCGCGACCGTCGCCCGTGCGGCGGAGCGTGTGACACGTCCATCCGGACAGCGGCGCGGTCGACCCACGATGTTACGCCGGGAGCGCTGTCACGCCCGCAGCGCACCGACCGGGGACTGCCGCCGCAGGCCCCGGGGGTGCAGGATGATCCCACCCCGTAGATCCACCCCGAGGAGTCCCCGTGGGCGTACCCCCCACCCGCCCCGCCGACCGCGCGTTCGCCCGGCCACGCCGGAGGCTGCTCGCCGCCGCCGCCGCGACGATCGCTCTGCTCGCCGTCGGGGCGGGCGTCCTGGTCGGCCTCTCCACCCCGGCGCCGCGTCCGGCGGACGCGCCCGAGGGCGAGTTCAGCGCGGGCCGGGCGTTCCGCAACGTCGAGGTGATCGCCGCCGAGCCGCACGTGGCAGGCAGCGCCGCCAACGACCGGGTACGCGAACACCTGGTGGGCACGCTGCGCGGACTGGGCCTGGAGACCGAGGTCCAGGACGCCGTGGCGCCCGAGGCCGGGCAGCTGTCCGGCGCGGCGGGCGGGGCCACGCTGGCCCGGGTCCGCAACGTGGTGGCCCGCCTGCCCGGCACCGACCCGACCGGGAAGGTGTTCCTGGTCTCACACTACGACTCGGTGCAGGCCGGGCCGGGCGGCAACGACGACGCCGCCGGCACCGCCATGATCCTGGAGGTCGCGCGGGCGCTCACCACCGGTCCGCGCCCCCGCAACGACATCGTCTTCGTGCTGACCGACGCGGAGGAGGCGTGCCTGTGCGGAGCCGCCGGATTCGCCGCCGACCACCCGCTCGCCCGCGAAGGCGGGGTGGTGCTCAACCTGGAGGCGCGCGGCTCCACCGGTCCGGTGATCATGTTCGAGACGTCCCGGAACAACGCGAAGCTCGTGGAGATCTTCGGCAAGGCCGCGCCGCACCCGGTCGGCACCTCGTTCGCGGTGGAGATCTACCGTGCGCTGCCGAACGACACCGACTTCACCGCGTTCCTCGACCGCGAGTTCGTGGGCCTGAACTCCGCGTACATCGACGGCGGCGCGATCTACCACACCCCGCTGGACGTGCCGGCCCGGATGGACCGGGGCAGCCTCCAGATGCACGGCGACAACGCGCTCGGTCTGGCCCGCGAGTTCGGCCGCACCGACCTGGGTGACCTGCGCGCCGGCCACGACGACACCTACTTCCCGGTGCTCGGCGGGCTGGTCCGCTACCCCGGCTGGCTGACGCTGCCGCTCGCAGTCGCCGCGCTGCTCGCCGTCGGCGCACTCGGCTGGCTCCTGCGCCGCCGGGGCCGGGCCACCGCCGGCACGCTCGCCGCCGGCTTCGGCCTGACCCTGGTGCCGGTCGTCGCGGCCCCGCTCGGCGCGTGGCTGCTCTGGGCCGCGATCACCACGATCCGCCCCGGGTACGCCGAACTGCTCGACCCGTACCGCCCGGTCTGGTACCGGCTCGCCGTCGTGGCGCTCTCCGCCGCGGTGCTGTTCTGCTGGTACGCGCTGCTGCGCCGCCGGGTCGGCCCGGCCGCGCTGGCGTTCGGCGGGCTCGCCTGGCTGGCGGTCTTCGGTGTGCTGCTCGCCGTGGCGGTGCCCGGCGGGGCGTACCTGACGACAGTGCCGGCGCTGGCCGGCGCGCTCGCCGGGTTCGCGGCGCTCGCCACCCGGCGCGACGGCCCGTGGCCGGTCGTCGCGGTGACGCTCGCCGCCGCTGTGGCAGTGGTGATCCTGCTGCCTCCCGTGGTGCTGCTGTTCCCGGCGCTCGGCATGGGCATGGGCGCGGTAGCCGCGCTCGTCGCGGTGCTGCTCGGCCTCGCCGTACTCCCGGTCGTGGACCTGCTGCACCCCAGGGCCGGCGGCCAGCGCGGCCTGCTCGCGCTGCGCGCACGCCGGCTCGGCGCGCTGCCCGCCGCGGCCGCCGCGCTGGCCGCGGTGGTGCTCGCCGGGGTCGGCCTTGCCGTGGACCGCTTCGACGCCGCGCATCCCGTGCCGACCCACCTGATGTACGCGCTGGACGCGGGCACCGGGAAGGCGGCCTGGCTCACTCGTGAGGAGAAGCCGCAGCCCTGGACCGGCGGCTACGTCGACGGCAAGGTCTCGATCGCCGACGACTTCCCCGGGCTCGGCGCCACCGAGCTGCGCGGCGGACCGGCCACCGCCGCGCCCCTGCCCGCGCCGAAGCTGGAGCTGCTCTCCGACACCCGCACCGGCGACCAGCGCGTGCTGCGGGTACGGGTGGTGCCGCAGCGGCAGGTACGCCTGCTCACGCTGCACGTCGACACCGGCACCGCCACCGTGCGGTCCGCCTCGGTGGCCGGACGGGTCGTGCCGGTCGAGCCGGGCGAGGGGAAGTGGGGATTCGGGGTCGTGTTCCACGCCCCGCCGCCGGAGGGTGTCGAGGTGACGCTGACTGTCGAGCCGCGCGGCGGTGCCGTTTCGGTGCGGGCCATGGACGCCAGTGACGGACTGTCCGCGGTGCCCGGGTTCCGGGCGCGGCCGGAGGGTGTGGGCGTGGTCGGCTCGCACAGCTCGGAGATGCTGGCGGTGGCGCGCACGTACCCGCTCTGAGCGCCGCTTGATCGACACCACGGCTTGATCGACGCCACGGCTTGATCGACACCACCTCGCCGAAGTGGCGGTATCCCGGCGTGGGGATACCGCCACTTCGGCGTACTGGGTGTGGATCAACGCCGCCCCAGCACCTCGGCGACCCGTAGGAAACCGTCCGCGCCGTGGCCCAGCCCGACGGCCCGGCGGGTCATGCCCTCGACCGCACGCATCACCCCGGCGTCGATGCCGTGCGCCTCGGACGTGTGGACGATGTGCGTCATGGACGACATGGCGGAGGTGATCGGGTTGCCGTCTCCGGGGAAGGTGCCCGTGTCCATCTCCGCCGCGCCCTCCTCGAAGATCGGCGGCAGGATCGCGGCGATACCGGTGGCGAACGGCGCGAGTTCCCGCGCCGTGACACCCTCCGCCCTGGCCACCGCCAGCGCGTGCGCGTAGCCCGCCATCGCCGTCCAGAAGATGTCGAGCAGCGCGATGTCGTACGCCGCCGCGCGCCCGATCTCCTCGCCGAGGTGGGTGTGGGTGCCGCCCAGCGCGTCGAGCACCGGCTGATGCTCCTGGTAGAGGCCGGCGGGACCGCTGTAGATGAGCACCGCGTCCGCGGTGCCGATGGTGGTGGTCGGCGTCATGATCGCGCCGTCCAGATACCGGATGCCGTGGTCGGCCGCCCACCGTGCGGTGTCGCGAGCGCGGTCCGGGGTGTCGGCCGTCAGGCTGACGACCGTTCGACCCGTGAGCGCGGCGGTCACCGCGTCACGTCGCAGGATGGCGTCCGACGCGTCGTAGTTCACCACGCAGACCACAGTCAGCCCGCTCGCGGCGACCGCCTCCTCGGCGGTCCGGGCGCTTGTCGCGCCCCGCTCGACCAGCTCACGGTCCTTGCCAGGCGTGCGGTTCCAAATCGTTGTGGGCACTCCCGCGGCCAGGAATGCGCCGGCCAGCGCGCGACCCATCGGCCCCAGACCGAGCACCGTGACAGACTTGTCGGGATAGGTGTTCACGCAGACTCCTCTTGTCGAACGGGACGCAGATGACGCGCAGCCGGGCCCAGGATCTGAACGTCTGTGGAGTGACGGCCGCGATCGCCGTGATCGACGGCAAGTGGAAGACAGCCCTGCTCTGGCTGCTGGAATCCGGTCCGCGTCGCCCCGGTGAGCTGCGCCGGGAGCTTCCGGGCCTCACCGAGAAGGTGCTGACTCAGGCGTTACGGGAGATGGAGGGCGACGGCCTGGTGCACCGGGAGGCGTACGAGGTGCTGCCGTTGAAGACCGAGTACTCGCTCACCACTTTCGGCCGCGAACTGGCCGAGGCGCTCGCTCCCCTCTCCGACTGGGGCCACCGCCGTCTGGACAAACTCGCCGCAGCCCGCACCGCCTCCTGACCTGTTCTTTTCCGCCTCTGCCCACAACCAGGTTCGTCGCGGTCGCGCACGGCGACAAGTACCCACAAAAAAGTGGCTACGCCTGTTGATCGACGGCGAGACTCGGGTCATGGAGTTCTTCTGCTACCACCGCGATCGGCTCGGCTCGGCAACTCTGCGTCAGGAGCTGGTCGAGGACCACTGGTCCTACATGGACGGGTACGCGGAGCAGATGATCGCGCGGGGCCCGACCCTCGCCGACGACGGCTCGCCGACCGGCAGCGTGCACATCCTGAGCCTCCCCGGCCCCGCCGCCGCGCGGGCGTTCGCCTTCGACGAACCCAACTACCAGGCCGGCGCGTACCGGGACGTGCTGCTGCGCCGATGGCGGAACCTGCTGGGCCGCACCATGTGGGAGTTCTCCGGCGGCCGGACCGGCGGCAACCGGTACCTGGTGCTCGGCCTCGGTCCGGAGCAGAGCGGAGGCCCGGTGCTGCCGCAGCGGCAGGACGACCTGATCGCGTACGGGCCGCTGCTGTCCGACGACGGCGCGACGTGGGTGGGGACGGCGGCGCTGGTGCGGGCGACGGGGCCGGACGAGGCGCGCGCCGTGCTGGCCGCCGACCGGTACGCCGAGGTCGAGGTGCACAACTGGGTGTTCGGCGGCCGCCCAGCGTGACCGGCTACTTCCAGCGGAAGTGCACGAACAGGCGGCCGAAGTTCTTCGAGTCCTTCTCGACCCGGTGGTAGAGCTGCTTGACGTCCTTCTGGTCGAGGAAGCGCAGCACCTTCTTCTTCAGCGCGCCGGAGCCCTTGCCCGGGATGATCTCCACGAGCGTGGCCTTCTTCGCCACCGCCTCGTCCATGATCCCGCGCAGCGCGCGATCGATGTCGTGGCCCTTGTTGTAGATGTCGTGGAGGTCGAGCTTGAGCTTCACGGTCCCATCCTAGGTACGCGGAAGGGCAGCCCGCCCGGGCTGCCCTTCCGCGTGACCAGTCAACGACCAACGTGACCCGTCAACGACCGACCTTGCCCTCCACCCGGCGCAGGGCGGTGGCGTAGTCGGTGTTCGTCGAGTACATCGCGGCAGCGATGCGCAGGTGCCGCAGCGCGTCCACCGGCCGGTTCATCCGCTCCAGCGTGCGGCCGAGCACGTGGTGCGCGTAGTGGTCGCTCGGGTCGCGGTCGACCAGCGCGCGCAACTGCTCCTCGGCCCGGTTGAGCTGGGCCGACTGGAAGTACGCGCGGGCCAGCAGCTGCCGGACCGAGGAGTTGTCCGGCTCCGCCTCGATGATCGGTTCGAGCAGCCGGGCCGCTCCGGTCGGGTCACCCGCTTCGAAGAACATGGTCGCCCGCCGGTACTCCGCCAGAAGATCCACTCGACCCACCTCCTCGTGTCGCGCCAGGCCCTAGGTCCGACGCTGGCACAACACCGGCGCGAGCGCGAGTGTTCCTGCGGGCGAAGATCAGGTGGTCGGGTCGTACCGGCCGCCGATCAGGTCCCAGGCCCGGACACCACCGACGATTCCGGCTGTGTTGGGGACGATCACCACGTCGTCGCCCATCCGGGCCACCTGCTCGGCCCGGATCAGCCGGGAGTTGCCGCCGCCGAGATACAGCCGGTCCCAGCGGAACACCGGTCGCAGGCCGTCCACCACCTGCCGGATCCGCCGCGACCAGAACGCGTCGCCCAGGCGTCGCCGTTCCGGCTCCCCCACGTACGTGTCGTAGGTGGTGTTCCACCGCACCGGCGCGTGCGAGAGCTCCAGGTGCGGCGCCAGCACGCCGCCGTCGAACAACGCGCTGCCCAGCCCGGTGCCGAGCGTCAGCACCAGCTCGCAGCCGGTCCCGGCGACCACGCCCGCGCCGTGCACCTCCGCGTCGTTGAGCACCAGCGCCGGCACGCCGAACGCCTCGGCCAGCGCGGTGCGCGCGTCGTACCCGGACCACTCGGCGACCAGGTCCGGGTCGACGCGGCTGCGCGGCCCGGCGCGGGTCACGTAGTGCGGCGTCGCCACCACCACGCCGTGCCGGATCATGCCGGGCATGCCGACGGTGAGCCGGTCCGCCGTGGGCAGGCGGGCGCCGAGATCCAGCAGCGTCTTGACGAACAGACCGGGCGGCAACGGGTACGGCGTGGGCACGCGCAACGGCCGCGCGCGCATGGTCCCGGCGGCGTCCAGCACGGAGGCCTTGATCCCGCCGCCACCGCAGTCGATCGCCAGTGTGGTCACCACGGCTGTGAGTGTCCCTCACACCGGTGCCGCCGCGAGCGCGGGTCGCGGTAATCCGAATGCGCCCGCCGGTAGGCTCGATCACCTGATGAGCGCCACGTTGATCGCCAAGGACCTCACCGCCGGCCACGGTGACCGCCTCCTCTTCGAAGACCTCGACCTGGTCGTCGCGCCCGGCGACGTGATCGGGCTGGTAGGGGTCAACGGCGCGGGCAAGTCCACGCTGCTGCGTACCCTCGCCGGCCTGGCCCCCCGCGAGCAGGGCTCCGTCGCGCTGAGCCCACCCACGGCGAGCGTCGGCTACCTGCCGCAGGAGCCGGAGCGCCGGCCGGGCGAGTCGGTCCGCGAGTTCCTGGCCCGGCGGACCGGGGTGAGCGGCGCTCAGGCCGCACTGGACGCCGCCACCGAGGCGCTCACCGCCGGGGCGGCGGGCGCCGACGACGCGTACGCGAATGCTCTGGAACGCTGGCTCGACCTCGGCGGCGCGGATCTGGACGAGCGGGCCGCGCAGGTCGCCGCGGAGCTGGGTCTCGACGTGGGCCTGGACCATCCGATGACCGGCCTGTCCGGCGGGCAGGCCGCCCGCGCCGGGCTGGCGTCGCTGCTGCTCAGCCGGTACGACGTCTTCCTGCTCGACGAGCCCACGAACGACCTCGACCTGGCCGGGCTGGACCGGCTGGAACGGTTCGTCACCGGCCTGCGCGCCGGCACCGTGGTGGTCAGCCACGACCGGGAGTTCCTCACCCGCACCGTCACCCGGATCGTCGAGCTGGACCTGCACCAGCGGCAGGTCAAGCACTACGGCGGTGGCTACGCGGCCTACCTGGAGGAGCGGGAGGTGGCGCGCCGGCACGCCCGCGAGGAGTACGAGGAGTACGCCGACACGAAGGCCGACCTGGAGGCGCGCGCCCGTACCCAGCGGGCGTGGATGGAGAAGGGCGTCAAGAACGCCCGCCGCAAGGCCACTGACAACGACAAGGTCGGCCGCAAGTACCGCGCCGAGTCGACCGAGAAGCAGGCCGCGAAGGCCAAGCAGACCGCCCGGCTGATCGAGCGGCTGGAGGTGGTCGAGGAGCCGCGCAAGGAGTGGGAGCTGCGGATGGAGATCGCCGCCGCCCCCCGCGCCGGCGCCGTCGTCGCCTCGCTCCGGCAAGCTGTGGTACGCCGTGGCGGCTTCACGCTCGGGCCGGTGGACCTGCAGATCGACTGGGCCGACCGGGTGGCGATCACCGGGGCGAACGGCTCCGGCAAGAGCACGCTGCTCGCCGCGCTGCTCGGCCGGCTCCCAGTGGACGAGGGGCACGCCGCGCTCGGCCCGGGTGTGGTGGTCGGCGAGGTCGACCAGGCCCGGGGACTGTTCCTCGGCGACCAGCCGCTGCTCGACGCGTTCGGCGCCGCCGTACCGGATCTGGCCCCGGCGGACGTGCGGACGCTGCTGGCCAAGTTCGGGCTGCGCGCCGAGCATGTGCTGCGCCCGGCGGCGACGCTGTCCCCCGGCGAGCGGACCCGGGCCGCGCTGGCCCTGCTCCAGGGCCGGGGCGTGAACCTGCTGGTGCTCGACGAGCCGACCAACCACCTCGACCTGGCCGCGATCGAGCAGCTCGAATCGGCGCTGGCGAGCTACCCGGGAACGCTGCTGCTGGTGACGCACGACCGGCGGATGCTCGACGCGGTGAGCGTGAACCGGCGGCTGCGCGTGGCGGACGGACGGATCGCCGAACACTGATCCGTGCCGAGTCGCCCGCGCGGGTCCACAATGAGCGCATGCTCAAGTGGGAGTACGCGCTGCTGGTCCGCCGCCGCCAGGCCGCCACCACCGACGCCGGTTGGGAGGTCGTCTTCATCTGGTACGGCCCGGACGGCTCCATGATCGACGTGACGCCGTACGGCGACACCGCGCTGGCCCACCTGAACCGGGCCGGTGACCAGGGCTGGGAACTGGTCGCGATGAGCGAGGATCCGTCGCTGCCGGGCAACAACGAGTTGCACCGCTACCACCTCAAGCGCCCGAAGGCGGCAGCCGCCCAGCCCCGCCAGCGCATGCGAGGCTCCCGCACAGTCCGCCGAACCCTCTCCCCCTGACCAGCCCTCCCCTCCTCCTGCCCTCCCCCCTGATCCCGTCGATCTTGCAGTTGCCGCCCCTCAGATGCCCCTTTTGCGAGCTTGGTCCGGGCCGAAAGTGCAAGATCAGCGGAGACGGACCCGCGAGTCCGATCCATTTCCGCGCACAACCCGACCGCGGCTCGGTGATCACGGGGTTTGTGTCGGCTTCGCCCTCGGAACAGGACACGAACTCCTTGATCATCGGGGTGTGTCCAGGGTCGTGGGAGATCTTGGAAGGGAAGGGCCCTGTGGGGGTCGGGATCTTCCCAAGATCTTGGGCGTGCGCCGGTGATCAAGGGGTTTCGGTCGTCGGGGGCGTCCTCTGCTGACGTGAACTCCTTGGTCACCGAGGCGGCGGGCGGGGTCGGCGGACCGACGAGGGCGGCGCACGGCTCGGGGCGGGTGGACGAGCGTGGGTGGGGCATATCTGGGCGAATCGGGGGTAACGGGCCGCCGGAGGTGGCGCATGGTGGCGATGGGGCAGACCGCGCTCTCGGGTGAGCGGCTCCGGCAGACCGACGGCTTCCTCGCCGAGGCGTGGGCCGACATGGTACGGCACGACGAGCGGCTGCGCGGCACGGCCGTCGAGGTCCGCTTCGACCGTGGGGTGGCACACCTGACCGGCGAGGTCGCCGATCCGGAACAGCTACGGCTGGTGCGGGAGCTGATCGGCCGGCTGTCCGGCGTACTCGGGGTCTGGTGCCGGGTCGCCGTGGCCGGGCGGGCGCCGGTGGTGGTCGACCTGGGCTGCGGCGCGACCAAGCAGTGGCCGGGCAACCTGGGGCTGGACATCTATCCGGCGCCGGGCGTGAACGCGGTCGCCAACCTGGCCGGCTCGCTGCCGCTGCGTGACGACTCGGTGGACGTGTTCTTCGCGGTGCACATCGTCGAGCACCTGATCGACTTCCTGCCGTTGTTCGACGAGTGCCACCGGGTGCTGCGGCCGGGCGGGGTGCTGCACGTGATGAGTCCCTGGTGGCGGCACGTCAACGCGGTGGCCGACCCGACCCACGTACGCCTGCTCGACGTGCAGACGTTCAAGGGCATCTGCGGTCAGCGCCCGCCGGGCACGCCGCGCTGGTATCCGCTGCACGTCGGCTGCGACGGCGCCTCGATCTTCGCCGACCTGACTCCGCTGCCACCGGACGCCCCCGCCCCGCCCGCCTCCCACCTGGCCCGCTTCTTCGACTGACCCCACCCCGCCCGAGAGACCGTCGATCATGACGTTGACGGCACTCAAGGAGATCGACTTCGCCGTCAACTTCATGATCGACGCGGCCGGCCAGAGGAGGGCTAGGCGGACTCGCGCAGGGCCAGGTGGTGGGGGGCCACCAGCTCGCGCGGCGGGGCGTCGCGGTCGGGGCCCAGGCGACCCGCCAGCAGCTCGACCGCGAGGCGGGCGATGCGTTCCTTGTCGGGGGCGACCGTGGTCAGCGTCGGGATCGAGAAGCGGCCGTCCTCGATGTCGTCGAAGCCGGCCACCGCGACGTCCTCGGGCACGCGCAGGCCCACCTCGTGCAGGGCACGCAGCGCGCCGAGCGCGAGCGTGTCGTTGAAGCAGAAGACGGCGTCGGGGCGTACCCCGGTGGTGAGCAGGTTGCGCATGGCGGCGGCGCCGTCCGCGCGGTGCCAGGCCGGCGCGGGCGCCACCAGGCGGTCGTCGTACGCGATGCCGGCCTGCGCCAGCGCGGCGGCGTAGCCGGCCAGGCGGAGCCGGGCGCTGGCGCCCTCGGGGGTGCGCTGGGAGCCGATCGCGGCGATCCGGCGGCGGCCGAGCCCGATCAGGTGGGCGGTGATCTCGCGGGCCGCGGCCACGTTGTCGATCATGACGTGGTCGGCGGGGCCGTGGTCGACCCGTTCGCCCAGCAGCACCATGGGCAGGCCGGCCAGCGCGGCGAGGTCGTCGGCGGTGAGCGCGAGCGGGCTCAGGATCAGGCCGTCGATCATGTGGTCGCCGATACCGCTGGCGGCCTTGCGTTCCTGCTCGGAGCCGCCGCCGGTCTGGTCGATGAGCACGGTCCAGCCCTGGTCGGCGGCGGCGGTGACGACGTGCCGGGCCAGCTCGGCGAAGTAGGGGATGTCCAGCTCGGGTACGGCCAGCGCGATCACCCCGGTACGGCCCTTGCGCAGGTTGCGGGCCGACAGGTTGGGCCGGTAGTTGAGTGCGGCGATGGCCTCCTCGACCCGGGCCCGGGTGTCGGCGCGCACGTGCTGGTAGCCGTTCACGACGTTGGAGACGGTCTTCACCGACACTCCGGCCCGCTCCGCGACGTCCTTGAGCCTGTGCCGCACTGCACTTCCTTCCGGTGAACGCTGGCCGCACTGTACCGCGCCACGACGACGCAACTGCCTCTTTACACGGGCGCTTACAACGTTGTAGAAACCACTGACGGCGGAGTGACCGCGGTCACCCGCAACAGCAGCGAGGGAGAGGTTGGCATCGTGCCGAACGCGCAGCTCACGATCGATCCGGCGTTCCGGGTCGCACCGGCGGACCGCCGGATCTTCGGTTCCTTCGTCGAGCACATGGGGCGCTGCGTCTACGGCGGGGTGTACGAACCGGGACATCCGACAGCCGACCGGCGGGGTCTGCGGCGCGACGTGCTGGACCTGACCCGCGAGCTGGGCGTGTCGGTGGTCCGGTACCCGGGCGGAAACTTCGTCTCCAGCTACCGCTGGGAGGACGGCGTCGGCCCGGTCGGCGACCGCCCGCGCCGGCTCGACCTGGCCTGGAAGACCATCGAGACGAACGAGTTCGGGCTGGACGAGTTCATGATCTGGGCCGCGGAGGCCGGGGTCGAGCCGATGATGGCCGTCAACCTCGGCACCCGCGGCGTCACCGAGGCCCTCGACCTGCTGGAGTACACCAACCACCCGGGCGGCACCCAACTGTCCGACCTGCGCCGCAAGCACGGCGCCGAGCAGCCGTACGGGGTGCGGCTGTGGTGCCTCGGCAACGAGATGGACGGGCCGTGGCAGGTCGGGCACAAGACCGCCGACGAGTACGGCCGCCTAGCCGCCGAGACCGCCCGCGCGATGAAGATGATCGACCCCTCGATCAGCCTGGTCGCCTGCGGCAGCTCCGGCCGGGGGATGCCCACGTTCGCCGCGTGGGAGGCGACAGTGCTGGAACACACCTACGAGCACGTCGACTACATCTCCGCCCACACCTACTACGACCCCTCCGACGGTGACCGGGCCAGCCTGCTCGCCTCCGCCGTCGACATGGACGCCTTCATCACCGAGGTCGTCGCCACCGCCGACCACGTGGGCGCCAAGCTGCGGCAGAAGCGCAAGCTGAAGATCTCCTTCGACGAGTGGAACGTCTGGTACCAGTCCCGCCTCCAGTCCGACCTGGACCGGCGCGGCTGGGTCGAGGCGCCGGCGCTGATCGAGGACGACTACACGGCCGTCGACGCGGTGGTGGTGGGCGACCTGCTGATCACCCTGCTCCGGCACGCCGACCGCATCGGCGTGGCCTGCCAGGCGCAGCTCGCCAACGTGATCGCCCCGATCCGCACCCGCAACGGCGGCCCGGCCTGGCGGCAGAGCATCTTCCACCCGTTCGCCCTGACCGCCCGGTACGCCCGCGGCACCGTGCTGCGGACCGAGCCCACCGGCCCGACCTACGAGACCCGGCGGTACGGCGACGTGCCCGCGCTGGACACCGTCGCCGTGCACGACGAAGAGAGCGGCGGGGTGGCCGTCTTCGCTGTCAACCGCAGCTCGCAGGACGTCCCGCTCGACCTGGACCTGCGCGGCCTGCCCGGCCTGCGGGCCGAGGCGCACACCACTGTGGCGGCCGGGAGCGACCCGGACGCCACGAACACCGAAGCGGACCCGGAGCGGGTCACGCCCCGGGACCTCACCACTCCCACCGTCGACGGCGGCCGAGCCTCCGTGCTGCTGCCGGCCGCCTCCTGGAACCTGCTGCGCTTCGTGCCGGCGCCGTGACCAGTCAATACTCCATCCCGTCCCCCAAGGAGTACCCATGATCCAGAACGAGATGAGCCGGCGGCGCCTGCTCGGCCTCGGCCTCGGGCTCGGCGCTGCGGCCACGCTGACCCTCAGCGGCTGCGGCGGCGGCAGCAGCAGCTCCGACAGCTCCGGCGCGTCCGGCAACGGCGGCAAGGACTACACCGGCCCGAAGGTGGACCTGAAGCTGTGGAACGGCTTCACCGGCGGCGACGGCGAGATCTTCAAGGCGCTCGTCCAGCAGTTCAACGGCGAGCACCAGAACATCGCGGTCAGCGTGATCACCTACGAATGGCAGGACTACTACAGCAAGCTCCCCGGCGCGGTCTCCAGCGGCAACGGCCCGGACATCGCGGTCATGCACATGGACCAGCTCGCCACGTTCGCCGCCCGCGGCACGATCAGCGAACTGGACGACGTGGCCAAGGCCCTGGAGCTGAGCGAGGGCGACTTCGCCCCGACGGTCTGGAAGGGCGGCCTCTACAACGACAAGCGGTACGGCATCCCGCTGGACATGCACCCGCTGGGCTTCTACTACAACAAGGCCGTCATGCAGAAGGCCGGCCTGGACCCGGAGAAGCCGCCGACGACCCGGGACGAGTACACCGCGGCGCTCACCGAGCTGAAGAAGTCCGGCGTGCAGGGCTTCTGGGTCAGCCCGTTCCAGTTCACCGGCGGCATGACCTTCTACAGCCTGCTGCACCAGTGGGGTGGCACGCTCTTCGACGCCGAGGTGGCGAAGGCGACGTTCAACTCCGACCCGGCGGTCGAGGCGTGCACCTGGCTGGTCGACATGATCAAGCAGGGCCACTCCCCGGCGAACGTCGGCCAGGACGCCGACTACCTGGCGTTCAAGAACGGCAAGAACGCGTTCACCTGGAACGGCATCTGGCAGATCAACGATCTGAAGAAGAGCCCGAACGTGCAGTGGGGCGTGGCGCCGCTGCCGCAGATCGGCAGCCAGAAGGCCGCCTGGGCGAACTCGCACAACTTCACCATCGTCAAGCAGCGCTCCGCGAACGCGAACAAGACCGCCGGGGCGAAGGTGTTCATCAACTGGCTGAGCCAGCACTCGCTCGACTGGGCCAAGGGCGGCCAGGTGCCGGCCCGCAAGGCGGTCCGCGAGAGCGGCGACTTCAAGGGCCTCACCGAGGTCAACGCGCTCGCCCCGGAGCTGGAGTACGCCGCCTTCCCGCCCGCCGCGCCGGGCCTGGGCGAGGTCATGCTGACGTTCTACAGCGCGTTCAACGAGGCGGCGCTGGGCAAGAAGCCGCCGAAGCAGGCGCTCGACGACGGCGTGGCCAAGGCGAACAAGCAGCTCGAGGACAACCGCAAGAAGTACGGGAACTGATCCGCCGTGGCGGACGTGATCGAGGCCGGGGCGGTGCGTGAGAACGCGCCGCCCCCGGCGGCGCCCACCCGCCGCCGGGGCGCGACGGAACGCGGCAACCGCGCTACCCCGTACCTCTTCCTCGCGCCGTACCTGATCCTGTTCGGCGTCTTCGGCCTGGCGCCGATCCTGTTCGGGCTCTGGATCAGCCTGCACCAGTGGGACCTGCAACTGCCCAACCGGCCGTTCGTCGGGCTCGGCAACTACCGGGACCTGTTCTCCAGCGACTCGGCGATCTACGGGGACTGGTGGTCGAGCGTCCGGGCGACAGGGATCTTCACGCTGTTCTCCGTACCGCTGCTCGTGGTGATCCCGCTCGGGCTGGCGCTGCTGCTCAACCGCTCGTTCCCCGGCCGCACCTTCTTCCGGGCCGCCTTCTTCGCGCCGTACGTGCTGGGCGTGGCGGTGATCGGCCTGCTCTGGCGGTTCCTGCTGGACGCCAACCTGGGCCTGGTCAACCGGCTGCTCGGCGTGGTCGGGCTCCCCTCGGACACGCCGTGGGTGACAGACGTGCCGTGGGCCTGGGTGTCGCTGGTCGGCGTGACCGTGTGGTGGACATGCGGCTTCAACGCGGTGATCTACCTGGCCGGTCTCCAGGACATCCCGGCCGAGCTGTACGAGGCGGCGAAGGTCGACGGCGCGGGCGCCTGGGACCGGTTCCGCCACGTCACGATCCCCGGACTGCGTCCGGTCATGCTGTTCGTCTTCACCACCACGATCCTCGCCTCGGCGAACGTGTTCGGGCAGGCGTTCCTGATCACCCAGGGCGCGCCCGGCGAGCAGACCCGCACAGTGGTCTGGCGGATCGTCGACGAGGGGCTGCGGGACTACGACGCCGGGCGGGCCGCCGCGATGAGCGTGTTCTTCGCGCTGATGCTCGCAGTGGTGAGCGTCGCCAACTTCCGGCTGTTCCGCTACCGGGAAGACTGAGGGGACGACATGAGGAACATGCGCACGGTGGGGCGGTACGCCGTACTGCTGCTGATCACCGCGATCTTCGTGACTCCCCTGGTCTGGATGCTGCTGACGTCGGTGAAGACGTACGACGACGCGCAGCGGGTGCCGCCCGGCTGGCTGCCGGACCCGTTCTCCACCTACGGCTACGGGCAGATCGTCGACAACGCGGCGAACCCGGTGCTGCGCTGGTTCGTCAACAGCATGGCGGCGGCCACCCTGCACACGCTGCTGGTGCTGGTGACCGCGTCGATGGCCGCGTACGCGCTGGCCCGGATGCGGTTCCGCGGACGCAAGCTGCTGTCCGCGCTGATCGTGGGCACGCTGTTCCTGCCGCCCACCTCGCTGATCATCCCGAACTTCATCATCGCCGAGCGGCTGAACTGGATCGACACGCTCACGGTGGTGATCGTGCCGGGCGCGGCCAGCGCGTTCGGGGTGTTCTTCCTGCGCCAGTTCTTCCTGTCCATCCCGGCCGAGCTGGAGGAGGCGGCGGTGCTGGACGGCGCGAACCACTGGCAGATCTTCCACCGGGTGCTGCTGCCGCTGTCGAAGCCGGCGCTGGCGACGCTCGCGGTCCTGTCGTTCCTGACCAACTGGAACGACTTCCTCTGGCCGGTGTACGTGCTGTTCAGCCCGGAACGGCTCACCCTGCCGGCGGGCCTGGGCCTGCTCCAGGGCGCGTACGTGACCGACTATCCGGTCATCATGGCGGGCGCGGTGCTGGCCAGCGTGCCGGTGCTGATCCTGTTCGTGCTCGCCCAGCGGCACATCATCCAGGGCGTGTCCCGCAGCGGCCTGAAGGGGTGAGCGGGTAAGGAAGGGCCCCTTCTTAACGCCTCCGGTAGTAGAAGGGCCCCTTCTTAACGCCGGGCGTTAAGAAGGGGCCCTTCCTTCGGGGGGCCCGCCTCAGGGGGTGGGGGCGGGCTCGGGGGTGTCCGAGTGCTCGCGCCGGGCGAGCCGGTTCTTGCGGTGGCCGTACCCGAAGTAGATGACCGCGCCGATCAGCATCCAGGCGAGGAACCGCAGCCAGGTCTCCACCGACAGGTTCAGGCTCAGGTAGAGGCACGCCAGCGCGGTGACGATCGGCAGCACCGGCGAGAACGGCACCCGGAACGGCCGCTCCAGGTCGGGGCGGCGCTTGCGCAGGATCGGCACCGCGATGGCGACCAGCGTGAACGCGCAGAGCGCGCCGATGCTGACCAGGTCGGCGAGCGCGGACAGCGGCAGGAAGCCGGCCAGCAGCGCCACCGCGATCGTCATGATCCCGGCGATCCGGTACGGCGTGCCCCAGCGCGGGTGCACCTTGGCGATGGCGGGCGGGATGAGCCCGTCCCGGGCGATGGCGAAGCCGATCCGGCCCATGGCCACCAGGTCGACCAGGATCACGCTTGTCAGCCCGGCGACGGCGGCGATGGAGACGAGCACCGCGGCCCACCCGGCGCCGACCGCCCGGAACGCGGACGCGATCGGCGCGCCCTCGTCGATCTCGGTGTACTTGACCATGCCGACCACGACCAGCGAGACGCCGATGTAGAGCACCGTGGAGATGAGCAGCGTGCCGAGCAGACCCAGCGGCAGGTCCCGCTTGGGCTTGCGGGTCTCCTCACCCAGGTTCGCCACGGCCTCGAACCCGGTGTACGCGAAGAACACGACGGCGGCGGCGGTGAGCACCCCGACGAAGCCGAAGACGGAGGGTTCCAGCCCGAAGAGCGCCTGGGTGACCGGTTGCTTGATGCCGTCGTCCCCGGCACCGGCCGGCTCGGCGGACGGGATGAACGGGCTGAGGTTGGCCGCCTTGACGAAGAACAGCCCGGCGATGACGACGAAGGCACAGATCGCCACCTTGACCAGCACCAGCAGGTTGGTGACCCGGGCCGACTCGCGGATGCCGACGATGGCGACCACGCCGAGCACCAGCACGATGCCGATCGCGCCGAGGTTGACGACGCTGCCCTCCTCGGCGAACCAGGCGCTGGGCAGGCCGAACAGGTCGGCGAGGTAGCCGGACCAGCCGCGGGCCACCACCGCCGCGCCGAGCGCGAACTCCAGCAGCAGGTCCCAGCCGATGATCCAGGCGACGATCTCGCCCATGGTCGCGTACGCGTAGGTGTAGGCGCTGCCGGCGGTCGGCACGCTGCTGGCGAGTTCGGCGTAGCAGAGCGCGGCGAGCAGCGCGACCAGGCCGGCGATGCCGAACGAGATCACCACGCCCGGCCCGGCGCTGTTGCGCGCCTCGACCCCGGTGAGCGTGAAGATGCCGGTGCCGATCACGATGCCGATGCCGAAGCCCATCAGGTCGACCGCGCCGAGCCGGCGCCGCAGGCCCGGTTTGCCGTCCTCGCCGTCGGCGTCGCCCTGGGCGAGCACGTCCCGGATCGGCTTGGTACGCAGGACCGACATCTGATCACCTCCCCCGCCGTGTGCCCGCCACGGTGGCGGTCTGTGATCGGGCTAGCTACCCAGCCGTTTTCCGCTCCAATCCGGCACCGCAGGTCTCGGAATCGTCACGATCCGGCCGAGTCGGACGGCGCGGGACATCGATCGGCCGTCAGGGTCTTGCGCCGGGCACGGATAGATGAAAGTTTTCTACCGGAGGCATGGGTAGCGCGGCGAATCTTGCCGCCACACCCCGCCGCCGACCGTCCCCCCGGACCCGACGAAGGGACCGCACCGCATGAAGGCAACTCGGCTCGGAGCCGCCGCGCTGGTCGCGGCGCTGCTCGGCACGCTGGTCGCCGGCACACCGGCGCAGGCCGCCCCCGGCGACACCGGCACCACAACTTCCCCCTCCACCGACTGCGTCACCGACCCGGCCACCCCCAAGCGCCAGTTCCGGGCCATGTGGATCGCCTCGGTGACGAACATCGACTGGCCCAGCAAGGACTCCTGGACCGCGCCGGACCAGGTGGCCAAGCAGAAGGCCGAATACCTGGCCTGGCTCGACCTGGCCCGGAAGCTCAACCACAACGCCGTCGTGGTCCAGGTCCGCCCGACCGCCGACGCGTTCTGGCCCTCGCCGTACGAGCCGTGGTCGGAGTACCTGACCGGCGTACGCGGCAAGAACCCCGGCTGGGACCCGCTGGCCTTCCTGGTCGCCGAGTCGCACAAGCGCAACCTGGAGTTCCACGCCTGGTTCAACCCGTACCGCGTCTCCATGCCCGCGCCCGGCGGCGCCGGCGCCGACCTGTCGCAACTGGCCCCGGACAGCCCGGCCCGCCAGCACCCCGACTGGGTCTTCGCCTACCCGCCCGCCGGCGTCGCCGGCAGCCGGCTCTACTACAACCCCGGCATCCCCGAGGTCCGCGAGTTCGTCCAGACCGCGATGATGGACGCGGTCAAGCGGTACGACATCGACGGCGTGCACTTCGACGACTACTTCTACCCGTACCCGAGCGGCACTCACCAGGTGCCCGACGACGCCACGTTCGCGGCGTACAACAGGGGCTTCACGGACAAGGCCGACTGGCGGCGGGACAACATCAACCTGCTGATCCAGGAGATGAACGCCAAGATCAAGGCGGTCAAGCCGTATGTGAAGTTCGGCGTCAGCCCGTTCGGCATCTGGCGCAACGCGTCGGCCGACCCGAACGGCTCGGACACCACCGGCTCGCAGTCGTACGACATCATCTCCGCCGACTCCCGCAAGTGGGTCAAGGAGGAGTGGATCGACTACATCGTGCCGCAGCTCTACTGGTACATCGGCCAGTACCCGGCCGCCGACTACGCCCGGCTGGTGCCGTGGTGGGCCGAGCAGGTGCGCGGCACGCGGGTCCAGCTCTACATCGGCCAGGCCGACTACAAGAGCGGTGACCCGGCGTACGGGTCGTTCTGGATGAACCCGCAGGAGCTGTCGAACCACCTGACGCTCAACCGGTCGTACCCGGAGGTGCTCGGCAACGTGCACTTCTCCGCGGTGCAGGTCCGGGCGAACCGGCTCGGCGCCACCGACATCTACGCCGCCGAGCACTACTCCCGCCCGGCGCTGGTGCCCACCATGACGCATCTGCCGCGCAAGCCGCTGCTGTTCCCGGTGGTCACCAAGGCCCAGCGGGAGGCGGACGGGGTACGCCTGAGCTGGCGTCAGCCCGCCGACGGCAAGGGCCCGCTCGGCACCGCCGCGTCGTACGCGATCTACCGGTTCGACGGGCACGGCCTGGCCGGGCGCTGCGACTTCGCCGACGCCTCGCACCTGGTCGGCACCGTGCGGGCCACCGACGGCGCCGTGCAGTCCTGGGTGGACACCACGGCGGCCGACGACGCCCGGTACACCTACTACGTGACCGCGCTGGACCGGCTGGCGAACGAGAGCCCGGCGAGCCCGCCGCGCTTCGTGCGCTGACCCCCACCGGATGCCCCCGGGCCGCCTCGCGCGACCCGGGGGCATTCGTCTGTTCAGGCGGATGTCAGCGAGCCGCTCCCCGGGGCATCGCCCCAGCTCACCCCTTTGATCGACACTTGTCGACATCCGGAGATCCCGGCCACCACCCGCGGAGGTTCCCGTGTCCCGTCGCCTCGCCACCACCCTCGCCGCCGGAACACTCGCCCTGCTCACCCTGCTCGGCCTGGCCACACCGGCCGCCGCGGCGGTGAGCACCCAGCAGAAGCTGTCCGTCCTGACCAGCTGGACGCAGACCAGCGCGTCCAGCTACAACGCCTGGAACAGCGCCCGGCAGAACCGGGCGCCCTGGACCGGGTACGGCTTCGACTGGTCCACCGACTACTGCTCGTCCAGCCCGGACAACCCGATCGGGTTCAACTTCAAGCTCTCCTGCTACCGGCACGACTTCGGCTACCGCAACCACAAGGCGATGGGCGTCTTCTCGGCCGGCAAGTCCCGCCTGGACAGCGCCTTCTACGCCGACCTGAAGCGCGTCTGCGCCACGTACAACGCGGTGGTCCGGCCCGCCTGCTACAGCCTCGCCTGGACGTACTACCAGGCGGTGAGCGTCTTCGGCTCGGTCGCCGCCGTGTCGCAGGCCGACCTCGACCGCGCCGCCCGGATGAAGGCCGACGCCGAGCGCCGGGCCGCCGCCCGCGCCTGACCCACCACGCGGGGAGTCCGCCGGCCCGCGGGCTCCCCGACGCGCTCAGCCGGCCGTGCTGCGCGGCTCGAACGCCGGCCACGAACCCGGCGGCGGCTGCGCGCCGAACCGGGGCGAGTCGGCGGCCAGGTCCGGGTGCTCGACGTGCAGCGCCAGCGCCGCCACCTCGTCCAGCCGCAGCCCCGACCCGGCGCCGTAGGCGGCGTCGAACGCCTCGTCACCGAGCACCCGGCGCAGCTCCGTCTGCCGGGCCGACCAGTACGGGTCGTATATCCCCGGCGTGGCCCGCAGGTTCGCCCTGGTGGCCTGCGCCGCCCCGAACAGCCGGGCCGCGGACAGCGCGTCCCCGGCGAGCGCGCAGCGCACCGCTATCGCGTTTATCGTGTCGCAGGCCCGGCCCAGGTAGCCGTGGCTCATCCGGGACCGCAACGCCACCAGCAAATGCTCGTGCGCCGCGACCAGATCGCCCCGGGCCAGGGCCACCATGCCGAGCAGCATGTCCACCGACCGGCCGCCCCGCTCGGCCGGCCGGGCCGCCTCGACCGGGCGGGCCGCGGCGAGCAGGTCGGCCGCCTGGTCCAGCGCGCCCCGGCGCCAGAGCAGCTCGGCGAGGTTGTAGACGGCCAGCAGCGCGTCCCCCACCACGTCCTGCGCGAACGCCCAGTCGATCACCTCACGGCAGACCCGCTCCGCCTCGGCGAACTGCCCCATGTCGACCAGCGGCGCGGCGCGTCCGGCCAGCACCCGGGCCAGCAACCCCCGGTCGCCGGACTGCCGGGCGGCCGCCTCGGCCCGCTGCGAGTACCGTAGTTCCTCGCCGAACTCGCCGTCGGCGCCCGCGTGCAGCGAATGCATGTGGTACGCGGCGGCCAGCTCGGCGTCCGGCATCACCTCGCCGGTCTCGGCGAGGCGGCCGTAGAGCCGGAACAGCCAGAGCCGCCCCTCTCGGGCCAGCCCGCGCTCCCGCCACCACTGGTCCAGGTCACCGGCCAGCGACAGCCCCGACCGTGCGCTGCCACCGGTGGCGCACCAGCGCAACGCGGCCCGCAGTTCGTTCGCGAGCGGGTCGAGCGCGTACAGGGAGAGCGTCACGGGGCGGCCGTCCGGTCCCAGGTGTGCCCGGTCCAGCGCGTGCCGGCACCAGGCGACGTGCCGGTCCCGGGCGCTCTGTTCCTCGCCCGCCTCGACCAGCCGCCGGGCCGCGTACGCCCGGATCGGGTCGAGCATCCGGTAGGTGCTGCCGGAGGCGTGCGGCTCGGCCAGCACCATCGACTTGTCCACGAGCACCGAGAGCGGGTCGAGCGGGTCCTCGTCGAGCAGCCACTGCACCGTCGGCAGGTCCACCGGGCCGGCGAACACCGCCATCCAGCGCAGCAGCCGGGCCGAGCGCGCCCCCAGCGTCCGGTACGACCACGTCACGGTGGCCTGGATGGTCAGGTGCCGTTCGCTCGCCGAGCGCTGCACCGCCCGGGTCGCCGGGGTGGGCGGGGCGGCGCCGGTCGCGGCGGCCACCAGGTCCACCGTGTCCTGCTGGTTGCCGCTCCAGCCCGCCTCCACCGGCGGCGGCTCCGCCGTCTCGCGGCCGGCGTCGAGCGTGCCCAGCATGTCGTCCAGCCGCTCGGCCAGTTGCCCGGCCGAGAGCACCCGCAGCCGGGCCGCGGCAAGCTCGATGGCCAGCGGCAGCCCGTCCAGGCGGCGTACCACCCGGTGCAGGTCGGCCTGCTCGGCCGGCTCCGGCGCCCGTCCGCCCCGGGCCACCGCGGTACGGTCCAGCAGCAGCGCCACCGCGTCGCTGCCCCCGCCGTCGGGCCCCTCGTCGACCGACAGCGGCGGGATCCGCCACACCACCTCGCCGGGTACGCCGAACGACTCCCGGCTGGTCGCCAGCACCCGCACACCCCGGCCACCGGCCAGCAACCGGCCGATCACCTCGGCCGACGCCGCGGTCTGGGCGTCGCAGGTGTCGAGCAGCACGAGCATCCGGCGCGGCGCCGCGTACTCGACGAGGGTGTCGACCATCGGCCGGCCCGGCTCGGGACGGAGGCCGAGCACGGCGGCGATCTCGAACGCCACCAGCCCCGGGTCGGTCACCGCGGCGATGTCGACGAACCAGACGCCGTCCGGGTAGTCCTCGACGAGCCCGGAGGCCAGCTCCACCGCCAGCCGGGTCTTGCCGGCGCCGCCCGCGCCGAGCACCGTCACCAGGCGGTACGCCTCGACCAGCCGCCCCAGCTCGGCGCGCTCGGCCTGCCGGCCGACGAACGAGGTGACCTGGGTGGGCAGGTTGTGCGCTGTCGCGTCGGCGGTACGCGGACGCGGGAACCGCCGCTCCAGTCCGGGCGCGACGAGCTGGAACAGCCGCTCCCGGTCGTCGAAGCCGCGCAGCCGGTGCAGCCCGAGGTCCAGCAGGGACACCCCGTCCGGCAGCGGGTCGGCGTGCTGGGCGGTAGCGGCCGAGCAGAGCACCTGCCCGCCGTGCGCGGCGGCGGCCACCCGGGCGGCCCGGTGCACCTCGGGGCTGGCGTACTCGCCGTCGCGGGGCTCGGCGTAGCCGGTGTGCAGCCCCATCCGTACCCGAGGGGTGGCGTCCGGGTTGGGCCACTCGTGGCCGGCGAGCGCGCGCTGCGCGGTCAGGCAGGCGCGGACCGCGGCGGCGGCGTCGGGGAACGCGAGGAAGAACGAGTCCCCCTCGGTCAGCAGCTCCGCGCCGTCGGTGCCGGCCAGGGTGTCGCGCAGCAGCCGCCGGTGCTCGTGCAGGACCGGGCGGTAGACCGGGCCGAGCATCCGGGCCAGCCGCGTCGAGCCCTCGATGTCGGTGAACACGAAGGTCACCCACCCGCTGGGGAGGTGGTGTCCTTGCGACATACGTCGAACCTCCGCCCGGTGACGTCGGGTTCATGCTGCCCTATGGTCGTGCCGTCACGCATCGTGAGAACGGCTGGGCAGATTCCGCCCCAAGGTGCCAAAAGATCACAGCGGCGGCAAGACCCCGATCGACCCGCGGGACGGGCGGCGGAAGGTCAGCAGCCGCAGGAGCCGCCGCAACAACCGCCACCGCTGGGAATCCCACCGCTCGGAGCGGAGCCGCCCCGGCCGGTGACGGCCACCGTGGACAGCAGTTTCACCGTGTCGGCGTGGCCCTGCGGGCAGGTGGCCGGCTGTGCGGCCTCGGCCATCGGGCGGTTGACCTCGAAGGTGTCGCCGCACGCGCGGCAACGGAACTCGTACCGGGGCATGGCCCAAGCGTACGGCCGGGCCTGACGTCGTCACCCGGATGGGTGATACTCGACGGGTG
Source organism: Micromonospora sp. C28ISP2-4 (assembly GCF_030519385.1). NCBI lineage: Bacteria > Bacillati > Actinomycetota > Actinomycetes > Micromonosporales > Micromonosporaceae > Micromonospora > Micromonospora sp. C28ISP2-4. The sequence goes on from NZ_JAUMKG010000002.1 coordinate 755,976, forward strand.
GTGGACGGCGAACGGCGAGCGACGGCCCGGCCCCTGCGACCCGCCGCGCCGCCCGACGACGGCACCCCGCCCGTCCCTCGACCCCGCGAGCGCGATTCCCTCCCCCCGGAGCAACCCGCCGACCCGGCCCGCGACGCAGCCGGCGCGGGTGCGGCGGCCGACGCGGGCGGCGAGCCCGGCGCGAAGCCGCATGCCACGGCCGGCGCCGAGGCCGGCGAGAAACCGGCCCTCAAGCCGGGCGTGGAGCTGGACGCCCAGCCCGGCGGGAAGCCACAGCCCGAATCAGCCGTGAAGGCGGACGGCGAGCCCGGCTCGGGCGGGGACGAGCAGCCGGAGTCCGGGCCGGAGAGGAAGGCCGAGGCGGCGGCCGAGAGCGGCGGGCGGCGTCGGCGGATGCCGTTCGCACACGCCGTCCGAGCGCGCCCCAGGCAGCTCGCCGTCGGCGCGGCCCGGGCCACCCGGGCCTGGTCCCGGCGGCCCGGCGGGCGCACCACGCTGCCCGCGCTGTTCCTGCTCGCCCTGGTCGCCGCCGCCGCCACGGCCGGTGCGGTGATCGTGCCGGCGGCGGTCGGCCGTCCGGAACCGGTCGCCGAGGCGACGCCGTCGCAGAGCGTGCCGCAGACCGCCGCGGCGCCCGCCACGCCTCCGTTGCCGGAGCTGACCGGCCTGCCCGGCACCGCCGCGCCGACCGGCACGCCGCTGCCGGGCGCGACCACCGCCCCGGTGCTGCCCACCGGACGTCCGGCCGACGCGCTCGCCGGCTGGGCGCAGCGGGTCAGCGCGGTGACCGGCATCCCCCCGGTGGCGCTCCAGGCGTACGCCTACGCCGAGCTGGTGCTCGCCCAGACCAACCGCGCCTGCCAGTTGAGCTGGACCACGCTGGCCGCCATCGGGTACGTCGAGTCGCGCCACGGCTCGGCCAACGGCGCCACACTGCAAGCCGACGGCCTGGCCCTGCCGGAGATCAAGGGGCAGCCGCTCGACGGGCAGGGTGGCCGGTCCCGCATCCTCGACACCGATCAGGGAGCGCTCGACGGCGACCGGGTCCACGACCGGGCGCTCGGCCCGATGCAGTTCATCCCGACCACCTGGCAGGAGATCGGCGCGGACGCCGACGGCGACGGCGCCAAGAACCCGCACGACATCGACGACGCGGCGCTGGCCGCCGGGCTCTACCTGTGCAAGGGCGGCCGGAACATGACCATCCCGGGCGACTGGTGGGGCGCCATCCTCTCCTACAACGATGTGCGTCGGTACGCCCAGGCCGTCTTCGACAAGGCCGACGAGTACGGCAGGCTCAGCCGCAACGTGAGGTGACGGCTCGCGTACATTCGCGGACTCAACCCTTCCCCCCGGCTGCCGTTGACGGCAAGCTAGACGGGTGATGGTGCGCGAGTGGGATCCCAGGACCGCGTCGTCCGCCGAGATCGCGTCCCTGCTGGACACGCTGAACGCGGTCCTGGCGGCCGATCTGCCGCAGGATCCGCCATGGCGGGAGAGCTCCATGCGGGAGTATCTGTCCGAGGTGATGCCCGGCGAGCGGCGGATATCGTGGGTCGCGCAGGACGACGCCGCCCCGGACGGCACGCCCGGTGCGATCCTCGGGCATGTGCACGTGCTGCTGCTCGGCGGGATCGGCGTGCTGGAGGTGCTGGTGCACCCGTCGATCCGGCGCAGCGGCATCGGCCGCGAGCTGGTGCGGGTGGCCGCCCGCCGGGTCTGGGACGAGGGCTTCCAGTCGATCGGCGTGGAGGTGGTCGGCGACACCCCGGCCGTGGCGTTCTACGAGTCGCTGGGCTTCACCCGCGACTACGTGGAGACCCGCAGCGTGCTCGACCTGCGCTCGGTGGACTGGCCGGCGCTCACCGAGATGGCCGCCGAGGTCGGCGCGGGCTACCGCGTGGAGTTCTGGCCGGGTGGCCCGCCGGACGAGCTGATCGAGGCGTACGCGCGGGCCAAGGCCGAGGTGCGCGACTCCGACGACGTCGAGCTGCGGCCCAGTTCCTACGACCCGGACCGGCTGCGCGACAGCCTCGCCACGCTGCACCGGCGCGGCATGAAGCCGTACATCGTGCTTGCGCTGCACGAGCGGACCGGCGAGGTGGCCGGGTTGACCGAGGTGGTGGTGCCGGCGCAGCACCCGACCCGGGCCGACCAGTACGACACGATCGTCGTCCACGACCACCGCGGCTACGGCATCGACCGGGCCATCAAGGCGCGGATGCTGCTGGAACTGCGCTCGGCCGAGCCGGAGGTGGCCGAGGTGCAGACCTGGAACGCGCAGGACAACGAGTCGATGCTGAAGGTCAACGCCGAGCTGGGCTACCGCCCCGACCGCGACTGGTGCGAATACGGTGTGGACGTCGCCGAGCTGGTGCACCGGCTGGACAGTCACCGCTGAGGCTTCACGTCCGGCCATCGAAGGGCTGGACGGTGAGCCCACGAGAGCCTTAACGTTCGTTAGTTCCTGTCCACCCATCGTGGAGGCCCCATGCGCCCGCGCCGCACCCTCGCCGCGCTCGCGACCACAGCCGCCGTCACCCTCACGGCGATCGCTGTCGCACCCACCGCGGCCAGCGCCGCGCCCACCGACCTGCTCATCTCGGAGTACGTCGAGGGGTCGTCCAACAACAAGGCCGTCGAGCTGTACAACGGCACCGGCGCCCCGATCGACCTGGCGGCCGGCGGCTACCAGCTCCAGCTCTTCTTCAACGGCGCCACCACCTCCACGAACGTGAGCCTGACCGGCACCGTCGCCGCCGGTGACGTGTTCGTCTTCGCCGCCGCGGCGGCCGCGCCGGCGATCCTCGCCCAGGCCGACCAGACGTACTCCGGCTCGCTGTTCAACGGCGACGACGCGCTCGTGCTGCGCAAGGGCGACGCGGTGGTCGACTCCCTGGGCCAGGTCGGCGTCGACCCGGGCACCGAGTGGGGCAGTGGGCTCACCAGCACTGCGGACAACACGCTGCGCCGGCTGCCGTCGGTGACCGCCGGCGACACCGACCCGGCGGACGCGTTCGACCCGGCCGCGCAGTGGGCCGGCTTCGCCACCGACACGTTCGACGGGCTGGGCAGCCACACCGTCGGCGGCGGCCCGGTGGACCAGCCGCCCACGCTGGCCTGCGGCGGTGCGCTGACGCTGTCGGCGGGCGCCACCGCCACTCGCGAGGTCACCGCGACCGACGCCGACGACACGGTCACCGACCTGGCGGTCACCTCGGTCGTGCCGGTGCCGGCGAGCGGCTCGATCAGCCGTACCGCGTTCACCCCGGCGACCGGGAACGGTGGCACCGCCACCGCGACGCTGACCGCCACCGGCCTGCCGGCCGGCAGCTACGCGGTCACCGTCACCTCCGCCGACGCCGAGGGCGGCACCGCCACCTGCACGCTCACCGTGCAGGCCACCAGCGTGCTGTCGATCGGCGAGGTGCAGGGCCGCACCGCCGACGACGAGGACGGCCGCACCGACCGGTCGCCGCTCGCACCGGCCAGCGGCAACGGCACCAGCTCCACGCTGTACGACGTGCGCGGCGTCATCACCGGCATGTCGCTGACCCGCAGCTCGGCCGGGGCCGACCAGTGGGGCTTCTACCTGCAGAGCCGGCTCGGCAGCGAGGACGGCGACCCGCTGACCTCCGACGGCCTGTTCGTCTTCATGGGCTCGTTCACCACGCTGATCGGCGGGTACGCCCCGACCGTCGGGGACGAGGTCGTGCTGCGCGGCCGGGTGTCCGAGTACTTCAACCAGACCCAGCTCTCCGGCGCCTCGCTGGTCCGCAAGCTGGACTCCGGCCTCGACGTGGACACCGCGGTCCGGGTCGACGACGCGACCCCGCCGGCCGAGGCGGCCGCCGCCGACCTGTTCTGGGAGCGGCACGAGGGCGAGCGGATGCGGGTACGCGCCGGCAGCGGCGTGTCCGCGCCCCGGCACATCTACTCCTCCACCGCCGACTCCGAGATCTACGTGCTGGACCGCGAAGACCCGATCATGAAGCGGTCCGACCCGTACGCCCGGCGGGTGTTCCGGGACGCGCACCCCCTCGACGACATCCCCGGCACGCTGTTCGACAACGGCAACAACCAGCGCATCCTGCTGGGCGCCGGCGGTGTGAAGGCAACGGCCGGTGACTCCCGGGCGCTGCTGCCCGAGGCGCGCACCTTCGACACGCTCACCGAGGACGCCTACGGCTCCGTCTCGTACGCGTTCAGCAAGTACAGCGTGCAGCCCGAGCAGCTCACCCTGACCGGTGGCGCCGACCCGGCCGGGAACCACCCGCCGCAGCCCGCCGACCGGGGCAGCGAGGTCGCGATCGCCACCTACAACGTGGAGAACCTGTACGACTACCGGGACGACCCGTTCGACGGCTGCGACTTCGCCGGCAACACCGGATGCCCCGGTGTCAGCCCGCCGTTCGACTACGTCCCGGCGAGCCCCGATGCGTACGCCGCCCGGCTGGCCGTGCAGGCCCGCCAGATCGTCGACTCGCTGCACAGCCCGGATCTGATCCTGGTGCAGGAGGCCGAGGACCAGGACATCTGCTCGGTGGTCGACGGCGCTCTGGCCTGCGGCGACACCGACAACGCAGACGGCGCGCCGGACACCGTGCAGGAGCTGGCGCTGACCATCGCGGCCAACGGCGGCCCGGCGTACGCCGCCGCGTACGACCGGACCGGCGCGGACGCCCGGGGCATCGCCTCGGCGTTCCTCTACCGCACCGACCGCCTCACGCTCGCCGAGGCGACGGCCGCGGACCCGCTGCTGGGCTCCGCCCCGACCGTCCAGTACCGCTCGGCGGCACTGCCGTCCAACGCCGACGTGCAGAACCCCAAGGCGTTCAACGCGGTGCTGCCGGCCGACGTGGACCGGTCGACCGGGGTCGACGGCAGCAACGTCTACACCCGCGCGGCGCAGGCGGCCCGGTTCACAGTCAAGGCCGCGCCCGGATCGAGTGAGCGGTTCACGCTCTGGGCGGTCGCCAACCACTTCTCGTCCGGGCCGGACAGCCGGGTCGGGCAGCGCCGCGAGCAGGCCGCGTACGGGGCGGCGATCGTGCAGGCGGTCGAGGCGAGCGACCCGAACGCCCGCGTGGTGTACGGCGGCGACCTGAACGTCTTCCCCCGCCCGGACGACCCGATCGCCACTGCCCAGAACCCGACCCCGTCGGACCAGCTCGCCCCGCTGTACGAGGCCGGGCTGCACAACCTCTGGGACGACCTGGTGAAGGACGCGCCGGCGTCGGCGTACTCGTACACCTTCAGCGGCCAGGCGCAGACGCTGGACAACCTGTTCGTGAACGACCCGATGCACGACGACCTGGTGCAGGTACGGACGGCGCACATCAACGCCGACTACCCCACCGACGCGCCGGAACTGGGCGACCGGGGCGCCAGCGACCACGACCCGCAGGTGGCCCGGTTCCGGTCGCACGCCTCGCTGCGGGTCGCGGACACCTCGGTCACCGAGGGCGACAAGGGCACCAGCGCGATGACGTTCACCGTCACCGTGTCCCGCCCGCTCTCCGAGCCGGCCCTGATCTGCGCGACCACGTACGGCACCACAGCCCAGGCCGGGTCGGACTACGACCCGTACGTGGGCTGCCGGGTACTGGCCGCGGGCCGGACCTCGCTGACGTTCCCGGTCACCGTGCGCGGTGACCGTAAGCGCGAGGCGGACGAGAAGCTCACGCTGTACGTGGCGGGTGTGCCGGGCCTGCGGCTCGCCGACCCGTCCGGCGTCGGGACGATCCTGAACGACGACTGAGCGGCGTTGCGCGCGGCGGCCCGTCGATCCCCTCATGGGCGGATCGGCGGGCCGCCGCGGTAGCCGCACCGCTGCGGATCGGGTGGAGGGGGCACGCTCCGGTACTTGGCCACCCGCACCTCCCACTGGCTGCGGCGGCGCAGCCAGTCCCGGACCTCGCGATTGCGGTAGAAGGTCTCCGGCGGGCGGGCCAGCCCGTACCGGTCGGCCCACCACTCCCCCGGCTCCGGGTCGGTGACGATGTCGAGGTGGGACGGGTAGCGCCGCTCCGCGCCGTCCCGCAGGTCGGCCCGGTCCCGCATCGGCTTGAGCACCCGCCCGGCCTCGTCGACGACCACGAGCCGGAAGCCGGCCGTGCCGACGATGCGCGACAGCATGGCCAGGCTCGGCGTCAGGCTGCCCGCCTCGATCCGCCCGATCGTGCTCGGATGGACCCGGGCGAACCGGGCCAGCTCGCGCTGGCTGGCGTCGGCGCGACGACGCACCGCCCGGACGATCCCCGGCGCCGGGAACGGGACGTCGAACGGCTCGGTGAGCAGCGCCGGCCCGCCGTCTCCCGCCGCCTCGGCGGGCGCGGCGGGTGCGGCCGGTGCGGCCGGTGCGGCGCAGGCTCCCGGGTCCGTGCCAGTGCCAGTGTCCGTGGCCGTGGCCATGTCCGTGGCCGTGGCCGTGGCCATGTCCGTGGCCGTGGCCGTGGCCATGTCCGTGGCCGTGGCGGCGGTGCCGGCGCCTGTGGCGGTGCCGGTTGCGGTGGCCGCCTTCGGCTCGGTGTCGGCGATGTCTGTCACGCCACCAACGGTCCCGTCTCGCGCACGGGCCCGGCAACCCCGCTCCCCGCCCCTGTGGAAAACCCGGGATGCGGCGTCCAAGCCCGCTCGGCACCGACCGTCGGTACATACAGAGGGTCACGCTCACACAGGGTTACGGCCCGCCGGGGAAGCGAGCGCTCCAGCACCATTACAACACGGCTTAATCGGACATAGCTGTCGTGGTCACTGGAGGAGGAAGGACCACCTACGCCGACTTTGCTCTGCAGCCATCGAGGCAGCGCTCACGGTTGGTGGCAGTTGCGCCAATGGCTGCAGAGCAAAGTCGGCGAGGGGTGAAGTGTCCTGCCACCCCAGGCAACACGCTGAGTGACCTCCTGGGGCTGTGGACAACGCGCGGCGACCACAACTAGGAGGGCGAACCCGGAAGACTTGACTCGGCGAGCCGAGCTCGCCGCCGCGCGTGCCGGCAGCAGAGGAGCCGCGCCGGCCGAGCGTCGGTCAGTAGCGCTCGCGCAGCAACTGGGCGGCCTCGACGGCCCAGTAGGTGAGGATGATCTGGGCGCCGGCCCGGCGGATCGAGGTGAGCGTCTCCAGCATCACGCGCTCCCGGTCGATCCAGCCGTTCGCAGCGGCGGCCTCGACCATCGCGTACTCGCCGGAGACCTGGTAGGCCGCGACCGGGACGTTCACCGCGGCCCGGACCGCCGACACCACGTCGAGGTAGGGCAGCGCCGGCTTGACCATCAACATGTCGGCGCCCTCGGCCACGTCCAGCTCGACCTCGCGCAGCGACTCGCGCAGGTTCGCCGGGTCCTGCTGGTAGGCGCGCCGGTCCCCCTCCAGCGCCGACTCCACGGCGTCGCGGAACGGGCCGAAGAAGGCGGAGGCGTACTTCACCGCGTACGCGAGCACCGAGACGTCCTGGTGCCCGGCGGTGTCCAGTGCCCTGCGGACCACGCCGACCTGGCCGTCCATCATCCCGGACGGCCCGACCACGTGGACCCCGGCGGCGGCCTGGGCCACCGCCATGTCGGCGTACGCGGCGAGCGTGGCGTCGTTGTCGACCTCGCCGTCCGGGGTGAGCAGGCCGCAGTGCCCGTGCGAGGTGAACTCGTCCAGGCACAGGTCGCTCATCACCACTGTCGAGTCGCCGACCTCGGCGATCACGTCCCGGATCGCCGTGTTGAGGACACCGGCCGGGTCGATGCCACCGGAACCGGTCTCGTCCCGCGTCGCCGGCACCCCGAACAGCATGATCCCGCCGACCCCGGCCTGCACCGCCTCCGCGGCGGCCTTGCGCAGCGAGTCCCGGGAGTGCTGGAGCACCCCCGGGAGCGACGCGATGGCCCGCGGCTCGGTCAGCCCCTCCTTGACGAACATCGGCACGACCAGCTCAGCCGGGTCGACGCGGGTCTCGGAGACCAGCCGCCGCACGGCCGCGTTGCGGCGCAGCCGGCGGGGCCGGATCTCGGGGTACGGCATGACGGGCCTCCTGTCAGCGGAACCGCAGGGCGGTCGGGCCCTGCACCTTCGAGCCCCGGCGCTGCTTCGCCGGCATGGCGGCGAGCTTCTCCCGCAGCTCGACGGCGTAGGCGGCGAGCGCCTCCACCAGGTCGGGCACCGAGGCGTGCGGCGGCTGCACGTCGACGCGCAGGCCGAACTCGGTGGCGGTCTCCGCAGTCTTGGGCCCGATCACTGCAACAACGGTCCGCGCGTGCGGCTTCCCGGCGATACCGACCAGGTTCCGCACCGTGGACGACGAGGTGAACAGCACCGCGTCGAACCCGCCCGACTTGATCGCGTCGCGGATCTCGGCGGGCGGCGGGGCGGCCCGGACGGTCCGGTACGCGGTCACGTCGTCGACCTCCCAGCCCCGCTCGGTCAGGCCGGCGGCCAGGGTCTCGGTGGCGATGTCGGCGCGCGGCAGCAGCACCCGGCCGACCGGGTCGAGGATCTCGTCGTGCGGCGAGAACTCGGCCAGCAGGCCCTCGGAGGACTGCTCCCCGGAGGGGATCAGCTCCGGCTGGATGCCGAAGGCGCGGACCGCCTCGGCGGTGGCGTCACCGATGCAGGCGATCTTCACGCCGCCGAAGTGGCGGGCGTCGAGGCCGTGCTCGGCGAACTTCTCCCACACCGCCCGGACCGCGTTCACCGAGGTGAAGATCACCCAGGCGTACCGGCCGTCGACCAGGCCCTTGACCGCCCGCTCCATCTGCGCCGGGGTACGCGGCGGCTCGACCGCGATGGTCGGCACCTCGCACGGGATCGCCCCGTACGCGCGCAGACGCGCGCTCATCACGCCGGCCTGCTCCTTGGTGCGGGGCACCAGCACCTTCCAGCCGTACAGCGGGCGGTTCTCCCACCAGCTCAGCTTGTCGCGGTCGGTGACGGCCGCGCCGACGGTGAGCACCACCCGGCCGGTGAAGCCGAGCGCCGCCGCGACGAAGGAGTCCACGCTCGACGTGGTGGTGTACTGCGTCTCGCCGGTGCCGTCGCCGGTCACCCCGACCGCTGTGGTGCCGTCGACCCCGGCGGCCAGCAGGCCGTCCCGGACGGCGGCCAGGTCACCGGCGTCCACGGCGAGCGCCAGCGAACCCCGGCCCACGGCCGTGGCCAGCGCCTCGAAGTCGAGCGCGGTGACGTCCTCGACGTCGGCGGCGGTGCGTACGCCCGGCAGCGGGACACCCGCGTAGGTGGCGACGCCCTCGGCCTGGCCGACGCCCGGCACCACCTCGAAGTGCGCGGCGGTACGCGCGACCGCCTGCACCTCCTTGACCACCGAGTCGTGGCCGAACGGGTCACCGGCGACCAGGTGCACGGCGTTCTGCCCGGACCGGGCCGCGGAGATCAGCACCTTCGCCACGTCCCCCGGTACGCCCTCGGCGGGGCTGAACTCGGCGTCGGGCCGGGCCTGGGCGCGGACGTGCGCCAGGAGCGACTCGGGTACGCCCCGGTCGTAGACCACCTGGTCGGCGTCGACCAGGGCGTCCAGCGCCCGGCGGGTCAGCAGGCCCGGGTCGCCGGGACCGGCCCCGACGAATGCGATCTGGCCTACGGGCTTACGGGTGCGGGTCATTCTGTGCTCCCAAGTTGCTGGGTCCCCGGGCCGGCCTGTGCGTCCTGGCCGAGGATCGAGTCGGCGCCGAGTTCGAGGAGTTCGGCGGCGAGTGCCTTGCCGATCTCCGCCGCGTCGGCGGGCGTTCCGGTGCGGGACAGCCGGAGGTCACGAGTACCGTCCGGGCTGATCACCGCACCGCGCAGGTAGATCTCCTGATTGACGTCGCCCTCGTCGGTGGGCTCGCCTTCGGCGAGGACGGCGTACGCGGCCACGGGTGCGCTGCACCCTGCCTCCAGGGTGGCCAGCAGCGCCCGTTCCGCGATGATCGCGGCACGGGACGGTGCGTGGTCGAGCAGCGTGAGCAGCTCGATCACGTCCTGATCGTCGGCCCGGCACTCGACGGCCAGCGCGCCCTGGGCGGGTGCGGGCAGCATGAGCATCGGATCGAGCGTCTCGGTGATGACGTCGGCGCGGCCGATCCGGTTGAGCCCGGCGCGGGCCAGCACGACGGCGTCGAGGTCGGCGTCCGGGCCGAGCACCCGGCCGAGCCGGGTGTCGATGTTGCCCCGGATCGGGGTGACCTCCAACTGCATCCCCAGCGCGTGCAGCTGGGCGATCCGGCGCAGCGCGCCGGTGCCGACGCGGGCGCCGGGCGGCAGCTCGGCGAGCGTACGGCCGCCGGTGGCCACCAGCGCGTCGCGCGGGTCCTGCCGGGGCGGCACTGCCGCGACGTGCAGGCCGGGCGCCGCCGCGGTGGGCAGGTCCTTGTACGAGTGGACGGCGAAGTCGATCTCACCGGCGGTCAGCGCGTCGCGCAGCGCGGACACGAACACGCCGACGCCGAGTCGCTGCACCGGGGCGGTGGACCTGTCGCCGGCGGTCACCACCTCGACCAGCTCGACCGGGCGGCCGGTGGCCGCGGTGAGAGCTTCGGCCACATGGCCGGACTGGGCCATCGCCAGGGCGCTGCCCCGGGTGCCGAGGCGCAGGGGGGCGGTCATCGCGCACCTCCGGTGGGCGGGATGTCGGCGGCGTCGAACGACGGCCGCCCGTCGAGATCGGTGGCGACCACGTCGGGAACGGTGTCGACCGGGGACGTCTGCGGGACGTCCAGGTCGAACAGCTCGCGCAGCAGCGCCGCGTACTGGTCGCCGCCGGGCTCGGCGGCGAGCTGGCGGACCCGTACGGTCGGCTGGTGCAGCAGCCGCTGCACGACCCGGTGCACGGTGCGGGCGACCTCGGCGCGCTGGTCGTCGCTGAGGTCGGGGCGGCGCTGGCCGAGCCGGCGCAGCTCGGCGGTGACGACGTCCTCGGCCCGGCCACGCAGGGCGGCCACCGTCGGCGCGACGTCGGCGCCGCGCAGCCAGCTCAGGAACGCCTCGACCTCGCCGGTCACGATCCGGGCCACCTCGGCGGCGTCGGCCGCGGCCGGTCCGTCGGCGAGGACGGCGGCCATCCGGTCGATGTCGATCACCTCGACGCCGGGCAGCTCGGCGACGCCGGGCTCGACGTCGCGCGGGACGGCCAGGTCGAGCAGGACCAGCGGGCCGCGGTCGGCGTCCCGGCGGGCCAGCGCCCGGGTCACCACGTCGCGGGTGAGCACCGGCTCGGTGGCGGCGGTGGCGGCGACCACGACGTCGACGGTGCTGAGCGCGGTGATCAGCTCGGCCATCGGCACTGCGGACGCGCCGTACGACTCGGCGAGCCGGACGGCACGGGCGGCGCCCCGGTTGGTGACGGTGAGCGGGCCGGCGCCCAGCCGGGACAGCGTCGCGACGCCCAGCGAGCCCATCGCGCCGGCGCCGACCACCATCGCGGGCCGGCCGGCCAGGTCACCGTCGAGCAGCTCGGCGGCGAGGTCGAGCGCGGCGGTGACGACGCTCTGCCCGGCCCGGTCGATGTTGGTCTCGGCGTGCGCGCGCTTGCCGACCCGCAGCGCCTGCTGCATCAGCTCGTGCAGCAGCCGCCCGGCCGAGTCGGCGCCACCTGCGGAGTGGTACGCGTCGCGGAGCTGGCCGAGGATCTGCGCCTCGCCCACCACCATCGAGTCGAGCCCGGCGGCCACCCGGAAGACGTGGTCCACGGCGGCGGCGTCGTAGTGCACGTAGAGGTGCGGGGCGAGCGCCGCGGGCTGGCAGCCGGCCTGGTCGGCCAGGACCGCGCAGATGTCGCCGAGTCCGCCGTGGAACCCGGAGACAGCGGCGTAGACCTCCACCCGGTTGCAGGTGGAGACCAGGACGGCCTCGGCGACGTACGGCTGGGCGATCAGGCGGTCGAGCGTGCGGGTGAGGTCGGCGGGCGGGACGGCCAGCTGTTCCAGGGTGGCGACCGGGGCGGTGCGGTAGGACGCGCCGACGACGAGCAGTTTCACGTGCCGATCGCCTCCTGGGTGTCGGTGGCCGCGAGTCCGCCGGGCAGGGCGGTGAGGGCGGACCCGCCGGTGGCGGGGAGCGCGGTCAGCGATGCCTTGCGGTGCTCGTGGAAGGACAGGATCTGCAGCTCGATGGCGAGGTCGACCTTGCGCACGTCGACCCCGTCCGGAACCGAGAGTACGCACGGCGCGAAGTTGAGGATGCTCGTCACGCCGACGGCGACCAACTGGTCGGCGACCGCCTGGGCGGCGGGGGCGGGCGTGGCGATGACGCCGATCGAGATCGACTCCTCGGCGACGATCTGCGGCAGCTCGTCGACGTGCCGTACGACCAGGCCGTTGATCACTTCGCCGACGCGGGACCGGTCGGCGTCGACCAGCGCGGCGATGCGGAATCCGCGGTTGGCGAAGCCGTCGTAGCCGGCCAGGGCGTGACCGAGGTTACCCACGCCGACGAGCGCGACGGTCCGGCACTGGGTGAGCCCGAGCACGGAGGAGATCTGGTCGACAAGCAGCGCGACGTCGTAGCCCACGCCCCGGGTGCCGTACGAGCCGAGGTGGGACAGGTCCTTGCGGAGCTTCGCGGAGTTGACGCCGGCGGCGTTGGCGAGGCCCTCGCTGGACACCGTCTCGTGTCCGGCGTCGGCGAGCGCGTGCAGCGCACGCAGGTATTCCGGGAGCCGGGACACGGTCGCCTCGGGCAGGTCCGGAAGCGCCGGTACGGCACCGGTGCGACCGGGCGCGCCTGGTTGACGGTGCTGGCTCATGAGACTCCGTGCGGTGCGATCCTCGACCAGCGACGGGGGCCGGTCGTTTCGGGACTCCCGCTGGCGACCGAGATTGCCGGCTGTGCTAGCAGGGCGCGTCGGAACTACAGAGTAGGTGTTTGTGAAGGGGTGCACAAATCGCGATCTTGAAAGCTCGCGACGCGCCTTCACCTGCCCCTCCATTCCCGCAAGATCGATCAACCGCAGCTCTCGGCGGTGCGTGGCGATTATGGCTCAATCCAGACTTCCCTGACCAATCGCGCGGGGCCCGTAGCGCTCCGTGACCGGCGTGGCGAGGCGAGTCTCACGTTTTCAGTAGGGAGAACCCCACCCCCGAAAGGCCAGCGTGCGGGATGGGTGGGCGGGGCTCGCGCCCATAGCCTCGAACCATGACCGCCGTACCACTCGCCACCGCGCCCACTCCGCTGTCTCCCGTCCAGGGCCTGCTGCGCCGCCTCGCCCGCGACACCACCTACGTACTGGTGGGCTTCCCGCTGGCGATCGTCAGCTTCGTGCTGGCAGTGGTGGGGATCTCACTCACCGCCGGGCTGCTGGTGACCACGCTCGGCCTGCCGATCCTCGCCGGCTTCCTCTACGCGGCCCGCGGGCTGGCCGACATCGAGCGGCTCCGGCTCGCCGGGGTGCTGGACCGGCCCCGGGTACGCCCGGTCTACCGCAGGCCGGAGCCGGGCGCCGGGTTCTGGCGCCGGGTGTTCACCCCGATCCGGGACGCGCAGTCGTGGCTCGACCTGCTGCACGCCTTCGTCCGGCTGCTCGTGGCGGTGCCCACGTTCGTGCTGCTGGTGGTCTGGTGGGTGCTGGCCCTGGGCGGCACGCTCTACATCACCTACGACTGGGCCATCCCGCGCGGGCCGGGCGAGCAGGACCTGAGCCAGCTCCTCGGGATGGGCGACGGCGCCGGCGCGCGGATCACGCTGAACACCGCGATCGGACTGTTCGCCCTGTTCACGCTCCCGCTGGTGGCCCGCGGCTGCGCCCGGCTCCAGGCGGGGCTGGCGTACTCGCTGCTCACCGGCGTGGCCGAGATGCGGCAGCGGATCGTCACGCTGGAGGAGCAGAAGCGGGCCGCCGCCTCGGCCGAGGCGGTCGCGCTGCGCCGGCTGGAGCGCGACATCCACGACGGCCCGCAGCAGCGGCTGGTCCGGCTCGCCATGGACCTCGGCCGGGCCCGCCACCAGCTCACCGCCGACCCGGAGGCGGCTCGGCAGACGCTCGACGAGGCGGTCGCGCAGACCCGGGAGACGCTTGACGAGCTGCGTGCCCTGTCCCGGGGCATCGCACCGCCGATCCTGGTCGACCGGGGCCTGCCCAGCGCGCTCGCCGCGCTCGCCGCCCGCGCCCTGGTGCCCACCGAGCTGACCGTGGACGAAGACCTGGGCACCGCCGCCGGGCGGCTCGACCCGGGGCTGGAGAGCACCGCGTACTTCGTGGTGGCCGAGGCCCTGACGAACGTCTCGAAGCACAGCCGGGCGAACGCCTGCCGGGTGGAGGTCGCCCGGAAGGTGGGCCGGCTGGAGATCACCGTCACCGACGACGGAACCGGTGGCGCCCACCTGGCCAAGGGCCACGGGCTCAGCGGCATCGCCGACCGGGTCCGGGCGGCCGGCGGCACGCTGGAGGTGGACAGCCCGGTCGGCGGGCCGACCCGGATCCACGCCGAACTGCCGAGGTGACCCGGTTCGCCCGGACTCCGGGGCGTCGCGCGACCGCGTGGCGCGCCCGGGATCCGGGCCGCCGGGCCGGCACCGGGTCCGGGCGTGATAGACACCGGACCCATGCGGGTGGTGATCGCGGACGACGCCGTACTGCTCCGGGAGGGGCTGGTCCGGCTGCTGACCGAGTACGGGCACGAGGTGGTGGCGGCCGTCGGTGACGGTGACGCGCTGGTCGAGGCGGTGGTGGCGCACCGGCCCGACGTCTCGGTGGTGGACGTGCGGATGCCGCCGTCACACACCGACGAGGGACTGCGCGCCGCGGTGGAGGCCCGTCGGCGGGTGCCTGGTACGCCGATCCTGGTGCTGTCCCAGTACGTCGAGGTGTCGTACGCCGACGACCTGCTGGACACCGCGGGCGGGGCCGGCGGCGGCATCGGCTACCTGCTCAAGGACCGGGTCGCCGCGATCGACGAGTTCCTGGACGGCCTGGCCCGGGTGGCGGCGGGCGGCACCGTGCTCGACCCGGACGTGATCAGCCAGTTGCTGGTCCGGCGGCGCCGCGACGACCCACTGGCGTCGCTGACCCCGCGCGAGCGCGAGGTGCTGGCGCTGATGGCCGAGGGCCGCTCGAACACCGCCATCGCCCGGACGCTCGTGGTCAGCGACGGCGCGGTCGAGAAGCACGTCCGCAACATCTTCACCAAGCTGGACCTGCCCCCGGACGCGACCACCCACCACCGCCGCGTCCTGGCCGTCCTGGCCCACCTGCGCGCCTGACCGGGCGGGTCAGGCGAGCGTGCGGGCCAGCGTCACCGCCTCGGTGAGCGTGTCGGCGGCCGGGTGGCCGCTGCCCCGCAGCCGGTCCGGGTCGGAGAAGCCGCCGGTGTAGAGGACGCAGCGGGCGCCGACCGAGGCGGCCGCGTCGGCGTCGTCGAGCGAGTCGCCGATCAGCACCACCTCGTGCCCGCCCAGCCCCAGCTCGGCCAGGTGCTTCTCCAGCCACTCGGCCTTGCGCCCGCCGCCGACAGTGGCGCGCAGCCCGTCCACCCGGCGGAAGTGCGGGGTCAGCCCGTACGTGTGCACCGTCGGCACCAGCTCGTCGTGGAACCACATGGACAGCAGCGACTGGCTACCCTCCCACGACTCGATGGCGGCGGTGGCGTCGGCGGCCAGGGCGCAGGTGGTCAGCCCGGCGCGGTACGCGTCGTGGAAGACCCGGTCCAGCGTCCCGAACGCCTCGGCGTCCACCGCCCGGCCCAGCATCTCGGCGTAGTAGTCGGCGATCGGCCGCCGGAACCGTACCCGGTGCTCGGCCGCGGTGACCGCCGGTCCGCCGGCGCTGGCGAAGGCGACGTTCGTGGCCTTCACCACCAGGTCGAGGTCGTCGAGGAGCGTTCCGTTCCAGTCCCACACGAGGTGGCGTCGCGTAACCGTCACCCCAGCACCATAGCTAAAGCTGCGGCGTGGTCAGGTCCCGCAGCAGCCGGTCCTCCTCGACCCGCCAGTAGCCGTGCTCCTTGCCGTCGAGCAGCACCACCGGCAGCCGGTCGCCGTAGTCGCGCTCCATCTCCAGGTCTCCTGTCACGTCCCGCTCCACCCAGCGGTCACCGGTGACCGCCACCACCCGGTCGAGCGCGGCCTTCGCGTCGTCGCACAGGTGGCAGCCGGGCCGGGTGATCAGGATGAGCCTCGGGTCACTGGACATCGGATACCTCCGTGCGGATCTCGGTCGGCGACGCCGGCGACGGCACCGCGGGCGCCGGGCGCAGCTCGGTCTTGCGTACCTTCCCGATCGCCGAGTACGGCAGGCTGTCGACGAACTCGACGGCGGTCGGGCACTTGAACCGGGCCAGGTTACGCGCGCAGTGGGCGAGCACTTCCTCCGCCGTCACCGGCGGGCCGGCCGCCCGTACCACGTACGCCCGCACAGTCTCGCCGGTCCGCGGGTGCGGCACGCCCAGGACGGCCGACTCGGCCACCCCGGGGTGCGCCTGGAGCACCAGTTCCACCTCGTGCGGGTAGACGTTGAAGCCGTTGACCAGGATCAGCTCGCCGAGCCGGTCGACCAGGAACAGGTCGCCGTCGCCGTCGGCGTACGCCACGTCGCCGGTGGCCCACCAGCCGTCCGGGTCCGGCCCGCCCCGCCCGTCCGGCCAGTAGCCGGCGAACAGGTTCGGGCCGCGTACCACGATCTGCCCGGGGTCGGTGCCGGTCATCTCGTCGGAGAGGTCCATCTCGTCCTCGTCGGGGGCGTCGGCGGGCACCCCGTCGCGCCACAGCTCGGTGCCGTCGGAGCCGGTCAGGCGCAGCCCGACGCCGGGCAGCGGGCGGCCGATCGAACCGGGTTTCGGCTCGCCGCCGACGAGCGTCGAGGTGAGCACCGGCGCGGTCTCGGTGAGCCCGTAGCCGACGTGCACCGGATGCCCGGTCAGCTCGGTGAAGCGCGCGCCGGCCGCGAGCGGCAGCGGCGCCGCGCCGCACACCGCGACGCGCACCGAGGCGAGCGCCGTGGCCGGGTCACGCGCCGCCTCGGCCCAGGTCAGGAACATCGACGGTACGCCGACGAGCACTGTGACCCGGTGCCGGGCGATCTCGTCCAGCGCACCGGCCGGACCGGGCTCGTCGACCAGCACGCCTGTCGCGCCGTGCCGCACCACGGCGCCGAGCGCGGAGTTCAGCCCGTACGCGTGGAACAGCGGAAGGGCGAGCAGCACGACGTCGTCGGGGCCGACCACGGGCGGTTCGATGCGGTCGACCTGGTCGTGGTTGGCGGCGAGCGCCAGGTGCGACAGCATCGCGCCCTTGGGCCGGCCCTCGGTGCCGGAGGTGTAGAGCAGGACGGCCAGGTCGTCGCCGGAGCGGGCCGGGAACCCGTCCGGCGCGTCGTCGCCGGCCACCGGCGGCGCGGTGTGCACGGCACGCAGCGCGGGCAGCTCGGCGGCGTCCACCCGTCCGGTCACCTCGGGCGCGCCGACCAGCACTGCGGCGCCGGAGTCGGCGAGCACGTGCCGCAGCTCGCGGGCGGTCAGCGTGGGATTGACCGGCACGGCCACCAGGCCGGCCCGGAGCGCGGCGAGGTAGGTGACCACGAAGTCCGGGGTGTTGCCGAACGCGATCGCCACCCGGGGCGGGTGGCCGGTGCCGTCGGCCGGCGGCGCGTCGGCCGGCAGCGCGCGGGCGGTGGCGGTGACCGCGTCGTCCAGCTCGGACCAGCTCAGCGTCCGGTCGCGCCAGTGCAACGCGGCCCGGTCGGCCCGCTGCGCGGCGGCCTGGCGGAGCCGGTCGGCGAGGTTCGGCGCGGAGCTTTCGGCGGCGTCCTGCACGGTGGCTGAGTCTGGCACAGCCGCGTGCGCCGGGCCATGCCCGAACACCGCGTGGGGTCCGCCGCACGGGACTGCAATTGCCGTACGGTGGGATTCCTAGCCACGGGATGAGGATCTCCACCGATGTGGGGCGGGCAGCCGGAGGCGACCCGGCCGCACCTCTCCCGCGACACGCCGAGCGAAAAGAAAATCGGCTCCGACCAGGACTTTCCACTCCAGACCAGGTTCCGGCGCGAAAGTCAACCACACACGACGGACAACGGGTCCGCCACGTGTGCGACCTGGCGGGAAATACTTCCGCTCTGTGTAACGGACTTGCCACGCGTGGGTGACGTTGGCCCTATCATCACTCGGGTCGGCTCACCCCATTTGCCGTGAGTCGACACCCCTCAGCCCGAGGAGGCCCCCGTGCCCGTGAGCGCATTGGACCAGCACCTCAAGGGGATCTGCCGCCCGCCGGCACTTCCCGACCCGGCCGTGCCCGACCGGGTGATACCCGGTCCTCCGGCGCGGTCACTGTCCGCTCAGCCTGGGGAGGCGCGGTGACCACCTTCGGTTACGCCGAACGACCGGCCGGCGTCACCGGCCCGACACAGCGCAACCCGCTCAACGAACGCGCGGACCCCGGCCCACGAGGCGCCGACGGGCAGCTCGCGGTACGCGGCGACGGGCGGCGGGTACGCAGCCGAGCGCACCACACGAACGAGGCGCCGCCCCGCCCCGCGACCCCGGGCGGCAACGCGAAGCCCGCGACCGGCCGCCTGGGCAGCCCGACCCGCCCGACCATGCCGGCCCAGGCACGGCGCGGCGACGCGGCGACCGGGGCCGAGCCGTCCGCCGCCGAGACCGCTGTCCTGCCGGCGGTGACCACCGGCGACACCGCCGTCCTGCCCGCCGTCCCGGCCGCCGCGCCCGCCACCGGCTTCCCCAGCCGCCCCGACCCGTCCGACCCGGCCACCGAGGTGTGGACGCTGGTCGAGCGCGCGCAGGCGGGCGAGTCCGAGGCGTTCGGGCTGATCTACGACAGGTACGTCGACACCGTCTTCCGGTTCGTCTACTTCCGGGTCGGCAACCGCCAGCTCGCCGAGGACCTCACCTCCGACACGTTCCTGCGGGCACTCAAGCGGATCGGCAGTTTCACCTGGCAGGGGCGCGACCTCGGCGCCTGGCTGGTCACCATCGCCCGCAACCTGGTCGCCGACCACTTCAAGTCCGGGCGCTACCGGCTGGAGGTCACCACCGGTGACGTCCTGGACGCCGACCGGGAGGACCGCGGGCCGGAGGGCAGCCCGGAGGCCGCAGTGGTGGAGCACATCACGAACGTCGCCCTGCTCACCGCCGTCAAGCAGCTCAACCCGGAGCAGCAGGAGTGCATCGTGCTGCGGTTCCTCCAGGGCTTCTCGGTGGCCGAGACGGCCCGCGCCATGGGCAAGAACGAGGGCGCCATCAAGGCTTTGCAGTACCGGGCGGTCCGGGCGCTGGCCCGGCTGCTGCCCGACGGCTTCCACTCCTGAGCGGCACCCGCACCCGTCCTCTCCACCGGCGTACACGCCGGGCGCTGTCGCGTGCCCGACGCCCCACGCGAGCCGATCACTCTTGGTGATTTCGCCGCCGTCCCGGCCGTAACCGGCGACCGGCGCGGTCCGTTTCTCCGGGTGCGACCAGTGGTTGTCCCGGCGTCCCCCGGGCCACCCGGTCCGGCGGGTCAGGTCGGCCGTTCCGGTCGGCTCTGCGCCACACGCTGCCACCGGTCGCTGGTGACGACGACGGCCGCCCGGCCGTGACCAGCGAGAGGGGGTGCCGCGGTGGACAGCGACCTCTTCTCCCGTCGGCGGGCCGAGCGCTTCGCGCAACTCCTCGACGAGGCCAACGGCGGACGCCGGCACCACGTCCGGTCCAAGGCGGACGGTGAACTCACCGCACTCGTCGAGGTGAGCCGCCGGCTCACCACCGAACGGCCCGACGTCGAGGTGGACGCCGAGTTCCGTACCGGCCTGCGGGCGATGCTCGTGGCCACCGCCGAACGCGAGGGCATCGGGACGCCGGCCAGGACCACCACCACGAGCGGGGTACGCGGCGCGCTGCTACCCGCCATCACCGGCCGCCGGGCGCGGGCCCGGGGCGCGATCCTGGTCGGTGTGGCCGCCGGGGCGGTCGCCCTCTCCGGCATCTCCGCCGCCAGCGAGAACGCACTGCCGGGCGACGCCCTGTACGGCATGAAGCGCTCCACCGAGCGCGCCCAGCTCGCGCTCGCCAGCTCGGACATCAGCCGCGGGCAGCTCTTCCTCGACTTCGCCCGCACCCGGCTCGACGAGGCCGCCTCGGTCCGCGACGACCGGCTCGGCTTCAGCGCCGTCCTGGACGACATGGACGCGGACACCCGCCAGGGCGTACGCCTGCTGACCACTGTCGCCGCGCAGCGCTCCGACCCGGCGGCGCTGGACGCGGTGGACACGTTCCTGGCCGGCCAGCGCCGAGTGGTCAGCGGCCTTCTCGACCGGCCCGACCACGCCGACCGGGACCGCACCCGCCGCTCGCTGGCCCTGCTCGACGCAGCCGGCAAGCGCGCCGACGCGCTCCGCGAGGCGATCGCCTGCGGGCTGCCCGCGCCGCAGGCCAGCGACACGCTCGGGCCCGCTCCGGCCACCTGCCCGGCCGACCGCTGAGCGGCGGACGCGTAGCGCGCCACACTTCGCCCGGCGGACACCCGGCCGTCACACGGTGCCGGATACGCTCGACGCGGAGGGCGTACGCGGTCGTCGAGGCAGGGAGGTCGCCGTGGCCGAAAGCCGGAAGGTGACCGTCAGCACCGACGCGCACGGGCACACCGCGGGCTGGTCGGAGACCCCGTCGGCGCCGGCGACCACAGTCACACCCGACCCCACCGCTGCCGCGTTCTTCGACGTGGACAACACGATGATGCAGGGCGCCTCGATCTACTGGTTCGCCCGCGGTCTGGCCGCCCGGAAGTACTTCACCACCGGTGACCTGGCCCGGTTCGCCTGGCAGCAGGCCCGGTTCCGGCTGCTCGCCACCGAGCACGCGGGCGACATGTCGCAGGCCAAGGACGCCGCGCTCGCCTTCGTCGAGGGCTGGCGGGTCGACGACATGGAACGCCTCGCCGACGAGATCTTCGACGAGCTGATGGCGCCGCGCATCTGGGCCGGCACCCGTCGCCTGGCCCAGCGTCACCTCGACGCGGGTGAGCGGGTCTGGCTGGTCAGCGCCGCGCCGGTGGAGATCGGCCGGGTGATCGCGGCCCGGCTCGGCCTGACCGGCGCGATCGGCACGGTGGCCGAGGTGGTCGACGGCGCGTACACCGGCCGGTTGGTCGGTGACCTGATGCACGGGCCGGCGAAGGCCGAGGCGGTGACCCAGCTCGCCGCCGTGGAAGGGCTGGACCTGGCCCGGTGCGCCGCCTACAGCGACTCGGCCAACGACCTGCCGATGCTCTCCGTGGTCGGCCGCGCGGTGGCGGTGAACCCCGATCCGGCGCTGCTGCGGCAGGCCCGCGAGCGGGGCTGGGACGTGCGCGACTTCCGCACCGGGCGGCGGGCCGTACGCATCGCCGTGCCCTCCACCGCGGCGGCCGGGCTGCTCGCGGGCGCGGTCACGGCCGGCCTGGCGCTGCACCGGCGCCGCCACCGCGACGCCTGAACCGAGCGGCCCGGCTCAGGGGCCGAACGGGTCGGGCCGGCGTTCGAGCAGCTTGTGCAGCGTCTGCTGGATCGTCTCCCGCACCTGGTCGGCGAGGTTGAACACCACGAGCGGGTCGTCCGCCGCGTCGCGCAGGTGCGCGGTCGGGATCGGCGGGCAGAACTCGATCAGCCACTTGCTCGGCAGCGGCACCATGCCCAGCGGCCCCAGCCAGGGGAACGTCGGCGTGACCGGGAAGTACGGCAGTTTGAGCAACCGGGCCAGCGGCTTGATGTCGGCGAGCATCGGGTAGATCTCCTCGCCGCCGACGATCGCCACCGGCACGATCGGCGTACCGGTGCGCAGCGCGGCGGAGACGAACCCGCCCCGGCCGAACCGCTGGAGCTTGTAGCGGTCGGAGTAGAGCTTGCCGACGCCTTTGAAGCCCTCGGGGAACACGCCCACCAGTTCCCCGTTGCCGAGCAGCCGCTCCGCGTCCGGGCTGCACGCCACGGTGCCGCCGGTCTTGCGCGCTATCTCGGAGACGACGGGCATCCGGAACACCAGGTCGGCGCCGAGCAGCCGCAGGTAGCGGTGCGCCGGGTGCCGGTCGTGCAGCGCGGTGGAGAGGATCAGCGCGTCGAGCGCCACGGTGCCGGAGTGGTTGCCCACGACGAGACCGGCGCCCTCGTCGGGCACGTGCTCGACGCCGGTGACCTCGGTGCGGAACCAGTCCCGGTAGAGCAGCCGGACCAACGGGTGGACCACCGCGTCGGTCAGGTCGGGGTCGAAGCCGAACTCGTCGACCTCGTAGTCGCCCGCGAGCCGCCGCCGCAGGAACGCCAGCCCCTGGGCCACCTTGCGGTCCCAGTGGTCCCCCGGCCGGTCGGCCACCGCCGGGCCCGGCGGCGTGTCACCGGCCGGCGCGTTCCCGGCGGGCACCGCGTCGGCGGGTGCCGGCTGCGCGACCGTCTTCTTGGCGACGGCCTTCTTCGCGACGGTCTTCTTGGCGACCGCCTTCTTCGCGACCGTCTTCTTCACGGGCTGGTGGGGCGTGGCCGGGCTCGGAACGCCCGCGTCGGCGGCGCCCGGCTCGTCGGCGGAGGTGTCCGGCTCGTCGTCCCTCGCCGGGTCGGCCGGCGCGGCCGGGCGGGCGGACGGCGCCGTCACCCGGCGGTGCCCGTTGCGCCGCGCCGGCTCCGCGCCCGGATCCGGCACACCCAGCGGTACGTCGTAGCGCGCATCACGCCGCTCGTCCGGGCTGCTCACGATCGCTCCCGCACGGTCGAGCGGACCTGCCGGATGCTCTCCAGCACCAACTGCTCGGCGGCGGCGAGCTGATCGCGGGTGACCACGACGCCGCCGTGGTGGGCGCGGATGAAGTCGTCGAACGCGGCGGCGGTCGAGCGGGGCGTGAAGCCGTACTCCCGCTCCAGCCGGCTGGTGTCCACCACCCGGCCGTGCACGAAGAGGTCCACCTGGTCCAGGCCGTATCGGCCGAAGCCCAGACTGCGGGCGACCGCGGCCACCCCGGCGAGGCCCGGCTCCAGCACCGGCACCGCCACCCGGCCGGCCCGGCGGATCGCCTGCGACAGCGACAGCACCCCCGGCCCGGCGACGTTGTACGTGCCCGGGTGGTCCTCGGCGACCGACCGGTGCAGCACCTCCAACGCGTCGTCGAAGTGCACGAACTGCAGGCGCGGGTCGCGACCGAAGACTGTTGGCACCACCGGCTGGGAGAAGTAGCGGGTGAGCGTGGTGTCGGCGGCGTACCCGATGAACGGCGCGAACCGCAGCACCGTCGCGGTGACGTCGGGCCGGCGGCGGCGGAACCCGCGGACGTACCCCTCGATGTCGAGGATGTCGCGGCCGAAACCACCGCGCGGCACCTCGCGCGGTTCGGTCTCCTCGGTGAAGACGGCCGGATCGCGGAACGACACCCCGTACGCGGCGGTGGACGAGCGGACCACGAGCTTGCGCAGCCGGGGCGCGCGCTGCGCGGCGGCGAGCAGCTGCATGGTGCCGATGACGTTCTGTTCCTTCATCCCCGAGCGGCCGCCCTGTTGCGGGTCCGGGGAGGTGACCAGCGCCAGGTGCACCACCGTGTCGACGTCGAGGTCGAGCAGGAGGCCACCGAGCGAGTCGAGGTCCAGGCGGATCCGTTCGACGTCGGAGAGCAGGTCGGTCAGCTCCGGGTTGGGCGGTGCCGAGTCGACCCCGATGACGCGCTCGATCCGCTCGTCGGCGGCGAGCCGGGCGGCCACGTGGGCGCCCAGCCACCGGCCGACCCCGGTGACGACGACGACCCCCGGGGCACCGGAGGTGTCACCGGGGGTCATGTCGTGCGCCTAGCGCGGCAGGCGGGATCGAGCCGGGACGTCCGCGGCCTGATCACCTGAGCCTCCGAGGGTCGACAGTTGGCAAGTGGTGCCGGTGCCGGGCCAGTGCCCGGCCCCGGTCACTTGCCGAGACGGCGACGCTGGACGCGGGTCTTGCGCAGCAGCTTGCGGTGCTTCTTCTTAGCCATGCGCTTGCGGCGCTTCTTGACCACCGAGCCCATACGACAGCCTTTCGATGCAACGTGCGGGGCGGACCGGACGGCACCACCGCGGGTGGCGCCGTGACCGCTTGCGGACAACGGACCGGACCAGCGTGGTGGGCAGGGCACACCAGAGAGCGGTCACGGTCGTGGCCCAGCCTAACCGGAGTGCGTCAGCAGGACCAACGCGCCCCCGTCGATGCCCCTTTTCGTCGCACTCGGCGGACGGCCGGCCGACGGCTCAGGCGGACTCCTGGAAGGCGCCCCGGAGGTATTCGTGTACGGCGTGCTCGGGCACCCGGAACGACCGGCCGACCCGTACCGCGGTCAGCTCACCGCTGTGCACGAGGCGGTAGACGGTCATCTTGGAGACCCGCATGACCGTCGCCACCTCGGCGACGGTCAGGAACCTGACATCCGACAGCCGTGCGTCGGACTGCGACCCGGCCATGGCTCACCGACCCATTCCCGTGCCCGGCGCGTGTCACCGGGCAGGTGTTCCCGCCTCGACGAGCGACGCGCGTGTAACCAGTACGGTAGCGGGACGGCTGTGACCTGCGCGATCCCTTCCACCCTTTGATCATGGCGAGACAGCCGTTCACCCGATGTCCACCAGGGCTTTTTCGCCCGGACGGGTGTCTCGTCCGATCCGGCTACGCCACCGGCTACTCGGCGCGCAGCGCCACCACCGGGTCGAGCCGTCCGGCCCGCTGCGCCGGCACCACGCCGAAGACGATGCCGACCGCCGCGGATACGCCGAACGCCAGCGCCAGCGACCACCAGGTGATCGCCGCCGGGATCGGCGAGAACGCGTCCACGAGCAGCGCGGTGCCCACGCCCAGCGCCATCCCGGTCAGGCCGCCCACCGAGGTGAGCAGCACCGCCTCCAGCAGGAACTGCACGCCGATGTCGCGTGGGCGGGCGCCGACCGCCTTGCGCAGGCCGATCTCGCGGGTCCGCTCGCGTACCGAGACCAGCATGATGTTGGAGACGCCGACGCCGCCGACCAGCAGCGAGATGCCCGCGATGGCGGCCAGCACGCCGGTGAGCACGCCCAGGATGTCGCCGAGCACGCCGAGGATCTGCCGCTGCGTGACGGCGCTGAACTCGGTGTCCGGGTGCCGGCGCGACAGCTCCGCCACGATCCGGTCGCCGAGTTCGTCGATCCGCTCCCGGTCCGGCGCCTTCACCGCGATGCCGTCGATGCGCTGGGTGCCCCACAGCCGTTGCGCCGCCGTCACCGGTACGTGCACCTCGTCGTCCCGGTCGACGCCGAGGCTCTGCCCGAGCGGGGCGAAGACGCCGATCACCCGGAACCGCACGCCGGCCAGCGTGACCTGCTGGCCGAGCGGGTCACGGTCGGGAAAGAGCGCCCGGGCCACCGAGTCGCCGAGCACCGCCACCCGGCGGCTGGTGTCCACGTCCGCGCCGGTGAGGTAGCGGCCACGCGACAGCGAACGGGTGAACACCGACGGGGTGGTCTCCAGGACGCCCTGCACGGTGGTGAAGTCGGAGCGGTTACCGGCCCGCGCGGTCGCGCCGGAGGCCACCGTGACGGCGACCCGGCCGGGGTCACCGACCACCCGGGAGACCGCGTCGGCGTCGCTGAGGTCCAGCGGCGAGACCACCGGCGCGTTGCCTACCTCGATCCGGCCCGGCACCACCAGCAGCAGGTTCGAGCCGAGCCCTTCGACCTGCTGCTCGACCTGTTGTTTCGTACCGGTGCCGATGGCCACCAGGATCACCACCGAGGCCACCCCGATGATCACCCCGAGCATGGTCAGCAGGCTGCGCATCCGGTTGGCCCGCAGCGCGTCCGACGCCACCCGCCACGCCTCGGCCAGCCTCATCCGGCGGCTCCCCCGCCTGGCGGGAGGCGGCCGTCCGCCCACGCAGGGCGCTCCTCGGCTCGCGGAAGGCGCCCGGTGGCCCCGGTGGCGCCACCGGGGCCACCGGGCGGGTGCCCCGGGCCGCTTCCGGACGCGGACCGGGGCTCCGCGCTGGGAGCGGGGTCCAGTGTCGCAGGTACGCCGGAGCGGTCCGACGGCGGTCGATCATGAAGGCTGTCGGACCGGATCAGCCCGTCCCGTACCGCGATGCGCCGGTGTGCCCGGGCGGCCACCTCCTGGTCGTGGGTCACCATCACCAGCGCCACCCCGGACTCGGCGTTCAGCTGCTCCAGCAGTTCCAGTACCGCCTCGCCGGTGGCGCTGTCCAGGTTGCCGGTCGGCTCGTCGGCGAGCAGCACGGCCGGTTCGGTGACCAGGGCCCGGGCGATCGCCACCCGCTGCTGCTCGCCGCCGGAGAGCTGGTTGGGCCGGTGGTGCAGCCGGTGGCCGAGCCCGACCCGGCCCAGCATCGCCGCCGCCCGCTCCCGCCGCTGCCGCGCCCCGACACCCCGGTAGACAAGCGGCAACGCCACGTTGTCCACTGCCGACGTACGGGCCAGGAGGTGGAACGCCTGGAACACGAAGCCGATGGTCTCGTTGCGCAGGGTCGCCAGCTCCGGCGCGGTGAGTGTGGTCACGTCCCGGCCGCCGATCACCAGCCGGCCGCCGCTGGGCCGGTCCAGCCCGCCGAGCAGGTGCATCAGCGTCGACTTGCCCGAGCCGGAGGGCCCGATCACGGCCACGTACTCGCCCTGGTCGATGGTGAGCGACACCCCGCGCAGCGCGGACACCGACACCCCGTCCAGCTCGTACGTGCGCCAGACGTCGACCGCCTCGACCGCCGGTACGGTCACGGGAGTTCCTGGCCGTCGCGCACCTGGTCGGCGCCGCGCACCACGACCCGGTCACCGGCCCGTACGCCGTCGACGATCTGCACCAGGTCCTGCCCCTGCACGCCGACAGTCACCGGCACCCGGTCGGCCCGGCCGTCCCGCAGCACCCAGACCGCGTCCCGCCCGTCGGTGGAGAACACCGCCGACGCCGGCACCGCCACCGCGTCGGTGGCCTCCCGCACCCGCAGCCGTACCACCGCGTTCATGCCGGGCCGGGGCGCCGGGGCGGCCTCGGCCTCACCGAGGCGGCCGGCGCCGAGGTCGAGCCGGACCCGGTAGGTGACGCCACCCCGGGCCGAGCTGGTGGGCAGCACGTCCACCGACCGCACAGTGGCGTCGTACGTCGCGCCGGTCACCGCGTCCAGCTCGACCGACGCGGGCACCCCGGCCCGGACCAGCAGCACGTCGGTCTCGTCCACCTCGGCGAGCAGGCCGAGCCGGCCGATGTCCACCACGGTGAGCACCGGCGTGCCGGCGGTGACCCGGCCACCGGCCGGGATCGCGTCGTCCACCCCCGGTGGCGGGCCGCCCTGCCCGCCACCGCCCAGCGCCGACGGGTCGAGACCGGGCACCGCCGCGCCACCTGCCGCACCGAGCAGCCCGGCCAGGTCGGCCGGCGCCGCCGCCCGGGTGCCGCCCGGCTGCACCACGCCGGCGATCGGCGCGCGCAACGTCAGCGCGTCCACAGTCGCCTTCGCCAGGTCGTACGCCTGCTGGGCCTGGAGTCGTTGCGCGGCCGACAGCGCGCCGACGGCGCTGTTCAGGCCCGCGACGCCGCGCTGCACCTGGGCGACGGCCCGGTCGGCGGCGCGGGCGGCGGACTCGTACTGCCGCTGCGCCGACTGGACCTGGAGCAGCAGCGCGGCGCGTACCTGCGGGTCGCCGACCTTGCCGGCGGCGGCGCGGGCGGCGGCGAACGCCTCGTCGGCGGCCCGGTCGGTGCCACGCCGGCTGCCGCCCAGGTCGCCCGTGCCGGCCCCCCGCCCGGCCCGCTTCGCCGCACGCAGCGCGTCCCGCGCCTTCGCCAGGCGGTCCCGGGCCGACGGCGAGTCGATCACCGCGAGCACCTGCCCCCGGGTCACCCGCTGCCCCGGCTGGACCCGCAGCCGGGCCAGCGTGCCGTCGGCGGGTGCGGTGAGCGTGGCCGCGGCGCGGGCGGTGACGGTGGCCGGGGCGTCGATCACCTCGCTGACCGGCGCGCGGCCCACCTCGGCGACCGTGACCGCCGGGGCGTCGTCGCCGCAGGACGCGGCGGTCGTGCCGATCAGCGCGACGACGGCGAGCACCGCAGTGACGAGACGGGGGCGGCGGGCCGCGGGCAGCCGCGGCGAGGGAGTGCGGGCCACCTGGCCCATGCTACGACCCGTAGACAGGTGTCGACGTGTCAGCCGACGACGGCTCGCACGTAGGCGACGCAGTCGTCGTGCAGCATCGACCACGGGTCGCCGAACACCTCGTCGGCGGCCTGCTCCGGGGTCCGGCCCTGGTGCACCACGGCCCGGTAGAAGTCCAGCATCCGCTGCTCGCCGTACCTGTCGACCAGATGCCGTACGGCCAGGTAGCCGACGCCGTACGCGCCACCGACCCGGCCGTCGCTCGCGTCGTCGGCGGGCGCCACCGCGTCCAGCCGCCCGGACCACCCGCCGCGCAGCAGGTCCCGCACCTCGGTCAGGCCGTCGTAGCGGTGCACTGGCTGCCCGTCGGCACCGGCGTACTCGGCCAGCCCCTCCACCAGCCACCAGTCCGCGCGGTCGGCGTAACCCCGGTCGGGCAGCGAGGCCGCGTGGGTCAGCTCGTGCCGGAGCAGGTCGTCGATGCCGGCCGTGGTGACGATCTGGGCGTTGAGCACGACGTCGTGGCGTCCACCCCCGACGCCCACCGCGTAGCCGGCTGTCCACTTCGGTCGGCCGCCGCCGTACCAGCGCTGCCACTCGCCCTTCCCGGCGTAGTAGACGAGGTACCGGTCCGGCGGCCGGCCGCCGATCGCGTACCGGTCCGCTGCCCGGGCAGCGGTCTCGGCCTGGGCGAGCAGGCCGGGCAGTCTGCGCCGCTGGGCCGGCGTGGTGGCCACGACCACCCGCTTGCCGACCGTCACGGCCAGGTCGTTCGCCTGCCACGGCCGAACACCGGCCGGGTCCGCCTCGGACGTCTCCAGAGCGGTCAACCGGGGTTCCTCCCCCGCCATCCGCCAGCGCGCGCCCAGCTCCACAGTGCTCGGTTCACAGTCCGGCACCACGAAGCAGTAACCCACCGTCACCGTCTGCCGCCACTCCCCCGGCCGCCCGTCGACAGCCTCCGGCACCCCGTCGGCCACCGGCCGCCACACGGTGACCCGCAGTGCCCGCAGCGCCGCGTACCGGCGGCTCAGCGCCGGACGGGCCGCCGGCTCGGCGATCGCGAGGAAGCCGGCCCGGTCGGCGCCGAGGAGCGCGACGGCCTGCCGGTCGAGCAGCGCGAGCATCCGCCCGCCGAGCCGCCGCTGCGCCGCCGTGCCCGGGTCGCCCTTCGCGGCCGGCCGCCCGGCCGCATCAGGCGCCGACTCCCGCAGGAGTACGCCGGGCACGGCGCCCGCCACCAGGCCGAGCGCCAGTCCGAGCGCGGTCCAGAGCGGCAACCGCCGCCGTCCCCGCACCGCCCGCGTCCGCGCCGGGTCCGGCTGCGCCAGGGGTACGGGGTACGGCGCCGGACCAGCGGCGGGGTGCGGCAACGACGCCGCGTCCGGTGCCGGTGCCGGTGCCGGTGCCGGTGCCGGTGCCGGTGCGATGGTGTCGACGGCGGAGGTGGCGGCGGTTTCGGCGTGGGTGTCGTCAGCGCGGGCGTTGGCGGCGCTCGCGTCGGCGGCGCGGGCGGCGTCGGCGCGGGCGTTGGCGGCGCTCGCGTCGGCGGCGCGGGCGGCGTCGGCGCGGGCGGCGTCGGCGCTCGCGTCGGCGGCGCGGGCGGCGTCGGCGGTGGTTTCGGCGTCGCTGGCGTCAGTGGTGCTCGCGTCGGCCGCGCGGTCGGCGTTGGCGCTGACGGTGGCGGTGCTCGTGTCGGCGGCGCTCGCCTTGTCGGCGCTCGCGTCGGCGGCGTCGACGGTCGGACGAGGCTCGTCGCCGTCCGTCGTCCGGCCGGGAGGCTGCTCGTCGCCGTCGGTCACCGGCGAAGGGTACGACCAATCGGGCGTTCCGGGAAAGAGTCCCGCCGTGTTCCGCCTCGCCTAGATCTTGGTACGAAAGCGCCCTGATAGGGGCCGGTTCGTACCAAGATCTCTCAGACCGGGGTGCCGGTCAGCGTCAACGCCGTCTTGTCGGCTGCCCAGAGGGCCACCAGGGCCACTCCGGGGGCGGCGTGGCCGGCCAAGGTCAGCAGCACGCCGCCGGTGAGGAAGCAGGCGGCCTGGACGGCGAGCTTGGCCGGGTCGGGCAGCGTCACGGTGCCACGCGGTGAGCAGAACAGTCCCCACACCACGGCGATCACCAGCGGCGCACCGAGTCCGGCGAGCAGGCGCAGCGGCCAGCCGGCGTCGAGCGTGAAGCCCCAGTACCCGGCCGAGCCCAGCACGGCCAGCTCCAGCAGGAAGATCACGCCCAGCAGCAGCGCGGTCATCGGTCCTCCCAGGAACGGTAGGCGCGGTCCAGACCCGCAATCATCTGGTCGAAGGAGCGGTCGGTGTCGCGGGGCAGCCCGAATCCGCCCGCCGCCTCCAGCGCGACGAAGCCGTGCACGGCAGCCCGGAACATCCGGATGGCGTCTGTCGCGGCGTCGCCGTCGAGGCCGTACCCGAGCAGGATGGCCCGGACCGCGCCGACCGCGCGCTCCCCGGCGGCCAGGTGTTCGGGGTCGGCCGGGTCGGGCGCCCGCTGGGCGGCCGGGTAGCGGCCGGGGTGCTGCCGCGCGTACGCCCGGTAGGCGGCGGCGACGGCGCGCAACGCGTCGCCACCGGCCCGGCCCGCGGCGGCGGCCGTCAGCACGTCGGCGATCTCGGCGGTGGCGAGCACGGCGAGCTTCTGGTGCAGCGCGTCCACGCCCCGCACGTGCTTGTAGAGGCTCGGCAGCGCCACGCCGAGCCGCGCGGCGAGCGCCGCCAGGGTCAGCTTCTCGTAGCCGACCTCGTCGGCGAGCGCGGCGGCCTCCCGCACGACTGTGGCCGGGGTCAGGCCGGCCCTAGGCACGAGCGGTCACCGCCAGGAACTCGACCAGGTCGGCGGCTGTGGCGTCGGGCTGGTCGGCGTGCGGGTAGTGGCCGGAGTCGGCGATCATGCGCGCCTCGGCGACGGCGAACAGCCGGCGCGCGGCCCGCGCCTCGGAGCCCGGGTCGGGGAAGTCCGGGTCCTTCGTGCCCATCAGCACCAGCACCGGGCGGCGCACCTCGGGCGCCCGCGCGGTCCAGTGCGGGTCGGCCGGTGTGACCACGCCGCGCACCGCGGCCATCCGCCCGCGCAGCTTGGCGACCATCTCCTTGCGGTACGCGGCGTCGTCCGCCGGGCGCCCGCACGGGAACAGCGTGCGATGGAACAGCCCGAACAGGCGAGGGCTACGGAGTACGACGGCCTGCGCGACCCGCATCAGCGGGTTCGGCTTCGGCGTGCCGACGAACGCGCCGATCTGCACGATGCCGCTGACCAGTTCCGGCGCCTCGGCGGCGGCGAAGACGACCGCGGCGGCGCTGGACGAGCTGCCGACCAGGGTGGCCGGCTCACCGCCGAGCGCCCGCACCACGGCGAGCAGGTCGCCGCCGACGTGCTCGGGGGCGTACGTGGGCCAGTGCGGGCTGGAGTCGCCGTGCCCCCGGACGTCGATCGAGGCGACCCGGTAGCCGGCCGCGACCAGCCGGGGCGTCAGGTGCCGGAAGGCGGCCCGGTTCTCCCCCATACCGTGCGCGAGGACCACGAGCGGTCCCGATCCGTGCACCTCGTACGCGATCGTGCCGCCGTTCCGCGCCACCTGGCTAACCGTCATAGCCGTAAAGCTAAGTCCATTAGCTTTCCCGGTCAAGTCGCCGCCCGAGACGGAGACGGGCCGGCGGGACCAGGAGGTCTCCGCCGGCCCGTACCGGGACAGGTGAGGGGTGTCAGGCTCGGCTCACTTCTTCGACAGCACCGCGCGGCCGAAGAACGCCAGGTTGGCCGGGCGCTCCGCGAGCCGGCGCATCAGGTAGCCGTACCACTGGTCGCCGTAGGGGACGTACGTCCGCACCGTGTAGCCCTCGCCGATCAGGCGCTGCTGCTCCTCCGGGCGGATGCCGTAGAGCATCTGGAACTCGAACCGGCCCGGGTCCCTGTCGAACCAGCGCGCCCGGTCCTCGCCGATCGCGATCAGCCGCGGGTCGTGCGTGGCGAGCATCGGGTAGCCGTCGCCGGACATCAGCACGTTCATGCAGCGCACGTACGACTTGTCCACCTCGCGGGCGGACTGGTACGCCACCGACTCCGGCTCCTTGTACGCGCCCTTGCACAGCCGCACCCGCGACCCGGCCGAGGCCAGTTCCCGGCAGTCCGACTCGGTCCGCCGCAGGTACGCCTGGAGCACCGCGCCGGTCGACGGGTGGTCCTTGCGCAGCTTCGCCAGGATGTCCAGCGTCGAGTCGGTGGTGGTGTGGTCCTCCATGTCCAGCGTGACAGTGGTGCCCGCCGCGTCGGCCGCCGCGCAGATCGCTCGCGCGTTGTCGTACGCCAGCTGCTCGTCGAACATCTGGCCCAGCGCGGACAGCTTCACGCTGACCTCGGCGGCCGGGGTGAGCCCGGCGGCGGCCAGCCGGCTCAGCAGCGTGAGGTACTCGTCCCGGGTGGCGTTCGCCTGCTCCGGGGTGGTGGTGTCCTCGCCCAGGTAGTCGAGGGTGACCGCTTGGCCGTCGGCGACCAGCTCGCGGGTGGCGCGCAGCGCGTCGTCGGTGGCGGCGCCGGCGACGAACCGGCGGACGACGTCCCGGGTGAACGGGGCCGTCGCGACGAGCCGCTCCACCTGGGAAGACCGGGAGGCGGCGAGGATGACGGAACGGAGCATGAGCCGAGCGTAACGCTCACCACCCGGCCTCCGCCGGGTGCGTCCGAGGCCCGCTCGGAACCGCTCGCCGGCGCCGGGGCGGGCACTCCTGGCTGGCGCGGATCGGCTACAACGTTCACGTGGATCGACGACACCCCCGGCGCCGGCTCCGCTCGGCCTCCGTGCAGCTCGGCGCGCTGACCGCGCTGGCCCTCGCGCTCTCCGGCTGCAACAACGGTTACGACGACGACGATGACGACTGCGCGCTCGGACCGGCCGGCGGAGGCGGCGACACCGTAGCGGTCGCCCTGCGCGTGCCCGCGCCGGCCACCGCCGCGCGCGGCGAGCCCGCCCCGACCGCCGCGCTGCCCGAGCGCGGCGGCTTCGGCACCCACCTCGCCTCCTGCGGCGGCTGACGTGCGCCGCGAGGCGAGCACGCCGCGCCCCGACTGGGACGACACCATCCGGGCCCAGGGCCTGGTGTACGTCGACACCGAGCTGCCCGACGGCGAGATCATGTCGTACTGGGACGAGACGGCGGCGTACTCGTTCACGCTCGACGAGGTGCTCCGGCTGGAGGAGGCCACGGAGGAGCTGCACCGGATGTCGGTGGCCGCCGCCGAGCACGTGGTGGCCCGCCGCCGGTACGCCGAGTTCGGCATCCCCGAGTGGGCCGCCGAGGCGGTCGCCCGCTCGCTGCGGGAGAACCCGCCGACGCTCTACGGCCGGTTCGACCTCTGGTACGACGGCAGCGGGCCGCCGAAGATGCTGGAGTACAACGCCGACACCCCGACCGCGCTGGTCGAGGCGAGCATCGTGCAGTGGTACTGGCTGGAGCACACCCGGCCGGACGCGGACCAGTGGAACAGCCTGCACGAAAGGCTGGTCGGCGCCTGGGCCAAGATCGGCGCCGGGCTGCACGAGCCGCGGGCGCACGTGCTCTGGTCCTCCGAGGAGGAGTCGGGCGAGGACCAGATCACCGCCGGTTATCTGGCCGAGACGGCCCGCCAGGCCGGGCTGGATGTGACGCTCATGCCGATCCAGCGGGTCGGCTGGGACGGGCGGCGCTTCGTCGACGCCGACGACCGGCCGATCACCACCTGCTTCAAGCTCTACCCCTGGGAGTGGATGCTGGCCGAGCCGTACGGGCGGCCGGCGCTCGACCCGGGCACGCCCACCACCTGGATCGAACCGGCCTGGAAGCTGCTGCTGTCGAACAAGGCGCTGCTGGCGGTGCTCTGGGAGATGTACCCGGGGCACGACTACCTGCTGCCCGCGTACCTGGACTCGCCGCGCGGCATGACCGAGTACGTGGCCAAGCCGCTGCTCGGCCGCGAGGGCGGCTCGGTACGCATCGTGACCGGCGACACGGAGATCACCAACCCGGGGATCTACGGCGACGAGGGCTTCTGCTTCCAGGAGTTCCGCGCGTTGCCCGAGTTCGAGGGCAACCGGACGGTGCTCGGGAGCTGGATCGTGGACGGCGAGTCGGCTGGCGCGGGCGTACGCGAGAGCGAGAGCCTCATCACTGACGGTTACGCGCGGTTTCTGCCCCACTACATCGACGCACCGCGTGCGCTCTGAGTCGTCTACCGTTGGTGTCGTGAACTTCGACGCGTACGCCCGGACCGGGGTCGAGCTCGTCAACGCCCGGCTGGACGACCTCGACGGCCTGCGGGCCCTCTTCCCGGACGAGAACGCCTGGATGCGCGACGAGGTCGCGGAACGGGACCTGGCGATCTTCCGGCGGGCGCAGAAGCGTCTCCGGGACGTCTTCGAGTACGGCACCTCGGGCCGGGACAACGAGGCGGTGGCCGAGCTGAACGCGCTCCTCGAAGCGTTCCCGGTGCAGCCCCGCATCTCGGGCCACGACTCCTCCGACTGGCACATGCACGTGACCAGCCGGGGCGCGTCGGTCTCCTCCGAATACCTGGCCGGCGCGGTGTGGGGCCTGTCGGTGTGGCTCTGCGAGTACGGCAGCGCCCGCTTCGGGGTCTGCGCCGACGACCGCTGCGGCAACGTCTACCTGGACACCTCGTCCAACTGCTGCCGCCGGTTCTGCTCCGAGCGCTGCGCCACCCGCTCCCACGTGGCCGCGCACCGGGCCCGCAAGCGCGCAGCGGTCGGCGAGCAGGCCGTCCCGGCGCAGCCGCTGTCCCCGGTGAGCTGACCTCCGGCGCTCCGGCCGCCGCCCGTGCGCGAGCGGCCGGTGCCGCTCGGCCGGGGAGGGCTCGGTCGGTCAGGCGTCGACCGGGGAGGGCGCGGTCAGGTTGGCCCGGGCGAACTCCAGCGACTCCCGCAGGTCCGCCTCGCGGACCGAGCGGCTCTTCGCGCCCCGGGTGGTCACCTCCACCGCCACCGAGCCGGTGAAGCCCCGACCGGCCAGCGAGCGGAGCATCTCCGCGCAGGGCTGACCGCCGCGACCTGGCACCAGGTGCTCGTCGCGGCCCTCGCCGGTGCCGTCACCCAGGTGCACGTGCGCCAGCCCGGAACCCATCCGGTCGGCCATCGCCATCGCGTCGGTGTGCGAGGCCGCGCAGTGCGACAGGTCCAGCGTGTACGAGGCGTACCCGATCTCGGTCGGATCCCAGCCCGGGGCGTACGGGACGAACTGCCGCCCGGCCATCCGCACCGGGTACATGTTCTCCACCCCGAAGTGCAGGCCGCCGAACTGCCCCGCGATGGCGTCGAGCCCGTCGGCGAAGTTGCGCGCGTAGTCACGCTGCCAGGTGAACGGCGGGTGCACCACGACAGTCGGCGCCTCCAGCGTCTCGGCCAGCTCGGCGGCCCTGCGCAGCCGCTCCCACGGGTCGGGGCTCCACACCCGCTGGGTGACGAGCAGGCAGGGGGCGTGCACCGACAGCACCGGGACGCCGTAGTGCTCGGCGAGGCCGCGCAGCGCGCCCGCGTCCTGGCTGACCGGGTCGGTCCAGACCATCACCTCGATGCCGTCGTAGCCGAGTTCGGCGGCGAGCTGGAACGCCGCCGCGGTCCGTTCGGGAAAGACCGAGGACGTGGACAGGAGCACCGGAACGCGGTAGGTCACGCCTTCGAGGGTAGCCCCCAACCGCCAGCGAGCATCGGGACGAGCAACCGCAAAGCAACCCAGAGCGCTCGTACGGTCACATCGGCGCGAGCTGATCCAGCCGGCGCAGGATGACGCCCTCCCGCAACGCCCACGGGCAGATGTCCACGCAGTCCACGTCGAGGCGGCGCATCACCGCCTCGGCCACCACCGCGCCCGCGAGGAGCTGGTGCGCCCGCTGCGCGCTCACCCCCTCCAACCCGGGCAACTGGGCCGGCGGGATGTGCCGGATGAACCCGAGCACCTGCCGCAGGCCGGTACGGGTCAGGCTGCGGCGCGCCCACAGCCCCGCACCGGAGGGCGCGGCACCCGCCAGCCGGGCCAGCATGCGGAACGTCTTCGAGGTGGCGACCGGACGCTCCCAGCCCACCGCCGTCAACTGCTCCACCACCGGATCGAGCTGCGCGTCCACGTACGCCCGCAGTTCCTCCACGGCCTCCGCCGACGGCGGCGCCGTGCCGGCCGGATCCACGGCGAGCCGCTCCCGGCTGAGCCGCCCCGCGCCGAGCGGCAGCGAGATCGCCACGTCCGGGTGCTCGTCGATGCCGGCGGCCAGTTCCAGCGAGCCGCCGCCGATGTCCATCGCCAGCAGCCGGCCGGCCGACCAGCCGAACCACCGCCGCACCGCCAGGAACGTCATCCGCGCCTCGTCCGCGCCGGAGAGCACCTCCAGGCGTACGCCCGTCTCGTCGCGGACGCGGGCCAGCACGTCGGCGGCGTTGGTGGCGTCGCGGACCGCGCTCGTGGCGAACGCCAGCAGATCCTCGGCACCCAGCCCGTCAGCGGCCGCCCGGGCCATGCCGACCGCCTTTACCAGGCCGTCCGCGCCGCCGTCGGTGAGCGCGCCGTCCGGACCGATCTGCTCGGCGAGCCGCAGCACCACCTTCTCCGAGTGCGCCGGCCAGGGATGCGCGCCGTGGTGGGCATCGACCACCAGCAGGTGCACCGTGTTGGAACCGACGTCGAGGACACCCAGTCGCATGGGAGAAACCCTAGGGCCAACACGTTTCGTCGGCTCGACGGCCGGGCGGGGTCACCGCGCGTACGCTGGTCCGAGTGACAGGGCAGATCGAGCTTCACGTGCTGGTGGACGACCCCGAGGACCCGCGCAGCCGCGAGGTCGGGCTGGACTTCCCACGGGAGTGGATCGAGTTCGTCGACCCGGCCGACGCGAAGCACGTCGTCCGCGCCGACCTCACC
Organism: Micromonospora sp. C28ISP2-4; assembly: GCF_030519385.1. Lineage (NCBI taxonomy): Bacteria > Bacillati > Actinomycetota > Actinomycetes > Micromonosporales > Micromonosporaceae > Micromonospora > Micromonospora sp. C28ISP2-4. The sequence goes on from NZ_JAUMKG010000002.1 coordinate 792,905, forward strand.
TGGTTGCTGTCCCGCTGGACGTGCATCTTCGGCCGGGGCTGCCACGGCATCATCGCCGGGCGCGCCGCCGACGGGTGCTGCTCGCACGGCGCGTTCTTCACCGACTCCGACGACGAGAAGCGCGTCCGGGCCGCGGTGAAGCGGCTGACGCCGGAGACGTGGCAGCACTTCCGGCGCGGGTTCAAGAACTGGACCGAGAACGACACCGTCGACGGCAAGACGCCGGCCCGGCGTACCGCCACCCGCGACGTGGACGCCCCGTGCGTGTTCCTCAACGACGCCGACTTCCCCGGCGGGGGCGGCTGCGCGCTGCACGCCCAGGCGCTGCGCGACGGGGTGCACCCGCTGGAGTACAAGCCGGACGTCTGCTGGCAACTGCCGGTACGCCGCGACCAGGAATGGCACAAGCGGCCCGACAACACGAAGGTGCTGATCTCCACGCTCGCCGAGTTCGACAGGCGCGGCTGGGGCGCCGGCGGGCACGACCTCGACTGGTGGTGCACGTCCTCCACCGACGCGCACGTCGGCGCCGAGCCGATGTACGTCTCGTACGGGCCGGAACTGACCGCGCTGATCGGCGCGCCCGCGTACGCGAAGCTGGCCGAACTCTGCGCCGCCCGGCAGCGCCAGGGTCAGGTCGCCCCGCACCCGGCAAGCGAGTGAAGGCCGGCACCCCGGGTTCGGGGTGCCGGCCTTTCGCTGTGTGTCTTGCTTGTTCGTCTTAGCTGTTCCAGTGCTCGGCGACCAGGTCGGCGGCCTGCTGCTCCCACTGGGCGTAGTGGTCGGGGTAGGCGGAGACCTGGACGGTCTGGGCGGCCTTGGTCAGGGGCATGTCCTGCCAGCCGTCGACCTGCTTGAGGCCGGTGAGGAACGCGGTGGTGGAGTACTCGGGGTCGGTGATCTGCTCGACCGTGCCCCAGCCGCTGGAGGGGCGCTGCTGGAACAGGCCCTGCGAGTCGTGGTCGTTGCGGTCACCGAGGTGGCCGAGGTTCTCCAGCTTCGACTCCTGCAACGCCGTCGCGATCGACACGACCGCGGCGCGTTCGTCCATGCCGGCCTTCTTCGTCGCCGCGATGATCGCCTTCACATTCGCGACCTGCTCGTCGTTCAGCTCGATCCGCGACTGCTCGCCCTGCACACCGTGCGGGATCAGCTTGTCACCCTGCACGCTCACCGCCACCGGCTTCGCGTGCGTGGTGGTGGTGTCCGCCGCGTGAGCGGCCACAGGACCGGCGAACACGCCACCGGTGAAGGCCAGACCAGCAACACCCAGGATGCTCTTCCGCAGGATCGTGTTCATCAGAATTGCTCCATTCGGGGGTCGACGCACCCGGGGGACGGGATGCGCGGGCACCGTCAGGCGCTCAAAAAGTCTCAGGGGGGTTCCGGGTCGCTCGCGGGGCAAGGGGGTGCCTCGTCGCGGCGCCGGAAGCATGTCCAACGACCCACCACCCGGCATCATTCCCGGGGGCGCTGCACGCCACCGGAGGGCGGCGCGGGGGGTTCACGTCGTCGGAACCGTGTGCAACGACCAGCCGGCCGGGATGATTCCCCACGGGCTCACGTCGCCAGAACCGTACTCAACGACCAGCGAACCGGGGCTGTTCCCGCAGGCAGACGGCCGCTTGTTTCGGGGCGCGGCCGATGCTCGGTCGTTCACCCGGTTACAACGCCACCCACCCCCCAAGCGATTCCACCGTCAGAGTGCCACCCACCACCCCCGAACCGGACACCCCGACCCGACACCCCATCACCCCCGGGCGCCACCACCCCCACCCGGACACCCCCACAGGACACACCCGGCGCGCACAGAGACCCCTCACCGAACCCACCCGGACACCTGCGCTCCACGCCCTCGTGATCAAGGAGTTAGCGCCAACTTCCGGCGCCGACCAGGACACAAACTCCTTGATCACCCCGAAGCACCCTCCCCAGCCCTCCGGAGGGTCGATCATGAGGTTGGCGGCGACAAACCGGACACTCGGTACCGCCAAGTTCATGATCACCACGACCCAGGCAAGGCCGGGCCAGGCGGGCGCGACGCCGCCGGCCCGCACCGCCGATCTTGCAGTTCGGGCCCTTGATGTGTCCCATTCGCGGCGGTTTGCGGGGTACCAAAGTGCAAGATCGGTGAGCGAGGACGGGAGCCCGGGGCGGCTCTCGTCCGAAGCCTCGGGTGAGGGCGTCGGAGTTGTGGCACCTCACGAGAGGTGCCGAATCGGGCACCACAACTCCAGGAGGGCGGGGCGGCCTCGGGCGGGAGGGGATCAGGGCTCGAACTTGTAGCCCAGGCCTCGCACCGTGACGATGTAGCGCGGCGCGGAGGGCTCCGGCTCGATCTTGGAGCGCAGCCGCTTCACGTGCACGTCCAGCGTCTTGGTGTCGCCCACGTAGTCGGCGCCCCAGACCCGGTCGATCAGCTGGCCCCGGGTGAGCACCCGCCCGGCGTTGCGGAGCAGCAGCTCCAACAGCTCGAACTCCTTCAGCGGAAGCTGCACCCCGGCGCCGCCGACTGTCACCACGTGCCGTTCGATGTCCATCCGGACCGGGCCGGCGGCGAGCGTCGGCGCGCCCGTCTCGTTCGACTCGGCGCTCTGCCGCCGCAGCACCGCCCGGATGCGGGCGACCAGCTCACGCGGCGAGTACGGCTTGGTCACGTAGTCGTCGGCGCCGATCTCCAGGCCGACCACCTTGTCGATCTCGCTGTCCCGCGCGGTGACCATGATGATCGGCACGTGCGAGCGCTGGCGGAGCTGCCGGCAGACCTCGGTGCCGGACATCTCCGGCAGCATCAGGTCGAGCAGCACGATGTCGGCGCCGGTCCGGTCGAACTCGGTGAGGGCGGCGGGGCCCGTCGCGGCGACGGAGACCTCGAACCCCTCCTTGCGGAGCATGTAGGACAGGGCGTCGGAGAACGATTCCTCGTCCTCGACCACCAGTACGCGGCTCAACGGGTGTTTCCTTTCCTGTGGTCAGACCTGCCGGAGCTCGGCCGGGCCGGCCTCGATCCCAGCGGAGGCGAGTGTCGTCTCCAGGTCGTCCGGGGGGCGTGCGGGCAGCCGGAGGGTGAACGTCGACCCCCCACCAAGGGTGCTCGACACTTCCACCCGGCCGCCATGGTTGCTGGCGATGTGCTTGACGATGGCCAGGCCCAGGCCGGTGCCGCCGGTCGCGCGGGAGCGGGCCTGGTCGGCCCGGTAGAACCGCTCGAAGATCCGGTCGACCTCGTTCGGGGCGATGCCGATGCCCTGGTCGGCCACGGCGATCTCGACGTGTTCCTCGGTGCCGGTGACCGTCACCCGGACCGTGGTGTCCTCGCCGGAGTAGGTGATCGCGTTCTCCACCAGGTTCGCCACCGCTGTGGCGAGTTGGCTGTCGCTGCCGTACACGGTGAGGCCCCGCTGCCCGCCGACGGCGATCTCCACCCGGCGGGCGGTGGCGGCGGTGCGGGTCCGGTCGACGACCTCGGCGAGCACCCAGTCCACCGAGACCGGCTCGGGGGCGGGCTGCGGTTCGGCGCCCTGGAGGCGGGTCAGTTCCAGCAGTTCCTGCACCAGGCGGCCGAGCCGGGTCGACTCGTGCTGGATCCGTTCGGCGAACCGCCGCGCGGCGACCAGGTCCTCGGACAGGTCGGGCGCGCCGCCGGCGGCCGGTTCGGTGGCGTCGACGAGCGCCTCGGCGAGCAGTTGCAGCGCGCCGATCGGCGTCTTCAGCTCGTGGCTGACGTTCGCGACGAAGTCCCGCCGTACCCGCGCGAGACGGTGCGACTCGGTGACGTCGACCGCCTCGATCGAGATGTAACCGGAGCCCAGTCCCATCGCCCGCAGGTGCACGCCGAGCGGGTTGTCCCCGCCGCCGTCGCGGCCCCGGGGCAGGTCCAGCTCTATCTCGCGCCGCACGCCCGTGCGGCGGACCTGCCCGGCGAGGGTACGGATCAACGGGTGCGCCGCGATCGACCCCGGCGTCGCCCCGGTACGGAGCAGACCCATCGCCCGGGCGGCGGGGTTCACCAGCACCGGCACGTCGTCCGGGCCGAGCACCACCACACCTGCGCGCAGCGAGTCGATCGTCTTGCGGCCGAGCCCGGATAGGCCCCCCTGCTGGTCGTCCGGAATCGTCGTCCTCCCTGCGTCACGACGGAGGATCCCGCCGCCCCGCGACGCCCGGCGGCGCCGCCATTCGTCAACGGGTCCGGACAGCAGCGCCCCGGCGACCAGTCCGGTCACCAGCGCTCCGGCCACCACTACGGCCACCGCCCATTCCACCCGGCGATCGTAGGGTCATTGTTAACCCGGGGATCGGGCACAAAGGGACGAACCACTCTCGCTTTCGGCAAAGTTCACCTGCGGGCCCCGCGTCGTTCATCCGCGTTCACCCTGGTGCCGACCGTTCGGCCTAGCGTGGGGCGCGCACCTGCTCCTGCCGTACCCCGTGGGGGTGGCGGCCACCGACCCCAGGAAGTGACGATGCGCGACGAGTTCCGGGCCGACCTGCAGATTGTCAGCCAGCTGCTGGTGGACATGGCCGAGGCGGTACGCGCGGCCATGCGGCAGGCCACCAAGGCGCTGCTCACCGCCGACCGGACGGCCGCCGAGACGGTGATCGCGCGGGACGCCGAGATCGACGACCTCTACCGGCACGTGGAGGAGCGGGTCTGTGACCTGCTGGCCCGGCAGGCGCCGGTGGCCTCCGACCTGCGGGCGATGATCACCGCGTTGCACGTGGCAGCCGATCTGGAGCGGATGGGCGACCTGGCCGACCACGTGGCGAAGACGGCGCTGCGCCGGCACCCGTCCCCGGCGGTGCCGGCGGAGCTGCGGCCGGTCTTCACCGACATGGCCGGGATCGCCGACCGGATGGCGGAGAAGATCGGCTCGGTGCTGGCCGAGCCGGACGCCGACGTGGCCGCCGAGCTGGACGGCGACGACGACGCGATGGACGACCTGCACAAGAGCCTGTTCGGCGTGCTGCTCGGCGACGACTGGCCGTACGGGGTGGAGACGGCGATCGACGCGACGCTGCTGGGCCGCTTCTACGAGCGTTTCGCCGACCACGCGGTGAACGCGGGCGAGCACGTGGTCTACCTGATCACCGGTTCGACGTCCAACTGACCCCCGCCCGCGTGTAAGGAAGGGCCCCTCCTTAACAGTCAGCGTTAAGAAGGGGCCCTTCCTCTACCGCAGACGTTAATAAGGGGCCCTTCCTTACACCCCAAGCTCAGCGGCCCTGGTTGGCGACCGCGGCGGCGGCGGCCTTGGCCGCCTCCGGGTCCAGGTAGGTCCCGCCGAGCACGTGCGGACGCAGTTCGGCGTCCAGGTCGTAGCGCAGCGGGATGCCGGTGGGGATGTTCAGCTTGGCGATCGCGTCGTCGGAGATCTGGTCGAGGTGCTTGACCAGGGCGCGCAGCGAGTTGCCGTGTGCGGCCACGAGCACCGTCCGGCCGGCCAGGATGTCCGGCACGATCGAGTCGTACCAGTAGGGCAGCATCCGGTCGACGACGTCCTTCAGGCACTCGGTGCGCGGCATCAGCTCGGTCGGCAGCAGCGCGTACCGGGGGTCGCCGACCTGCGACCACTCGTCCGCGTCGTCGATCGGCGGCGGCGGCGTGTCGTACGAGCGGCGCCAGAGCATGAACTGCTCCTCGCCGTACTCGTCGAGGGTCTGCTTCTTGTTCTTGCCCTGCAGGGCGCCGTAGTGGCGCTCGTTGAGCCGCCAGGACCGGCGCACCGCGATCCAGTGCCGGTCGGCGGCGTTCAGCGCCAGCTCGGCGGTGCGGATCGCCCGGCGCAGCAGGCTCGTGTGCACCACGTCCGGCAGCAGGTCGTGCTCGCGCAGCAGTTCGCCGCCGCGCCGCGCCTCGGTCTCCCCCTTGGCGGTCAGGTCGACGTCGACCCAGCCGGTGAAGAGGTTCTTGGCGTTCCAGTCGCTCTCGCCGTGCCGCAGCAGGACCAGCGTCCCGACGGTGGGCCCCTCGCTCGCAGTCATGCCGATCATCCTGCCGTACCGGCCGGGCGGACACGCGGCGACCTGTGGTGACGACCACCACGTGGAAATCCTGATGACCACGGCTCCGGCCCGCCACTAGGTTGTAAGGCGTTCTGATCAGGTCGGTCATTACCAAGCGGGGGGCGTCAGGATGCGGACGGTACGGGGCTGGTTCCAGGACACGGCGGGTGGCCTGCCACGGACGTTCTGGTACCTCTGGGCCGGCACGCTGATCAACCGGCTCGGCTCCTTCGTCCTGATCTTCCTGGCCATCTACCTGACGCAGGAACGCGGCTTCTCCGCCTCCCAGGCCGGCCTGGTGATCGGTCTCTGGGGCGCCGGCGGCGCGGTCGGCACCACCATCGGCGGCACCCTGACCGACCGCTGGGGACGGCGGCCCACGCTGCTCGCCGCGCACGTCGGCGCGGCGGGCATGATGATCGCGCTGGGCCTCGCCCGTCCGCTCTGGGCGGTCGCCGTGGGCGCGCTGCTGCTCGGCGCGTTCGCCGAGGCGGCCCGCCCCGCGTTCGGCGCGATGATGGTCGACGTGGTGCCGGACAAGGACCGGCTGCGCGCCTTCTCGCTCAACTACTGGGCCATCAACCTCGGCTTCGCCTGCGCCGCGGTGCTCGCCGGCTTCGCCGCCCAGGGCAGCTACCTGCTGCTGTTCCTGGTGAACGCGACCACCACGCTGGTGACCGCGCTGATCATCTTCACCAAGGTCGGCGAGACCCGCGGCCCGGTCACCGCGCTCCCGGTCAAGGGGATGCCGGCGCCGGCCGGTGTGCTGCGCACCATCCTCGCCGACCGGGTGTTCCTCGGCTTCGTCGCGCTCAACCTGCTCGCCGCGCTGGTGTTCCTCCAGCACATCTCGATGCTGCCGATCGCCATGGGCGACTCCGGGCTCAGCCCGGCCACGTACGGCTCGGTGATCGCACTGAACGGCGTGCTCATCGTGGTCGGCCAGTTGTTCGTGCCCCGCCTCATCAAGGGCCGCAGCCGCTCCCACGTGCTCGCACTCGCGTCGCTGGTGATGGGCGCCGGGTTCGGGCTCACCGCGCTCGCCGACACGGTCTGGCTCTACGGCCTGACCGTGCTGATCTGGACCCTCGGCGAGATGCTCAACTCGCCGTCGAACGCCACCCTGATCGCGGAGCTTTCGCCGGCCGCGCTGCGGGGCCGCTACCAGGGCGTCTTCTCGCTGTCCTGGCAGCTCGCCGGCGCCGCCGCGCCGATCCTCGGCGGCCTGGTCCGGGAGAACGCCGGCAACAGCGCGCTCTGGCTCGGCTGTGCGGGCATCGGCGTCGTGGCGGCGGTCGCCCACCTGATCTCCGGCCCGGCCCGGGAGCGCCGCGCGGTGGCGTTGCGCGCCGTGGGCACGCCCGTCGCGCCGGTCACCGTCACCGCCTCCCCGGCGCCCGAGGCGGGCGAGGCCGCGGCCACCGCACCCGCCGCCCCGGTCCGGTCCGGTTCCTGAGTACGCCCCGGCGCGGCCACCCCGAGACCTGTGGATACGGTACGGGAAGGAATCGGTAAGGAAACCTTCCTGGAGGACTGGTGCACGGTCTGCGGCGCTGGTGGGACGACACGGCCGGCGGGCTGCCCGCCACGTTCTGGTACCTCTGGTCCGGCCTGCTGATCAACCGGGCCGGTGCGTTCGCGCTGCTGTTCCTGTCGCTCTACCTGACCGCCGCGCGGGGCGCACCGCCGTCGCTGGCCGGGCTGGTGGTCGGCGCGTACGGGATCGGCGGTGCGGCCGGGACGCTGCTCGGCGGTGTGCTGGCCGACCGGTGGGGACGGCGGGCCACACTGCTCGCCGCCCACCTCGCCGCCGCCGGGCTGATGGCGGCGCTGGCGTTCACCACGCACCTGGCGGTGATCGCCGTACTCGCCACGCTGGTCGGGGTGGCGCACTCGATGCCCAGTCCGGCGTTCGTGGCCGCCATCGTGGACGTGGTGCCCGAGGCGCGCCGCTCCCGCGCGTTCAACCTCCAGTTCTGGGCGTTCAACCTGGGCATGGCGGTGGCCTCGCTGCTGGCCGGCGTCCTCGCCGAGGCGAGCTTCACGGCGCTGTTCCTGGTCGACGCCGCCGCCACGCTGGCCGCTGCGGTGGTGATCGCGCTGAAGGTGCCGGAGACGCTCACCCGGCGGCCGGCGCCCACGCCGCAGGCGTTGGCAGGACGCCGTCCCGGGCTGCACACCGCGCTGACCGACAGCACCTTCCTGGTGTTCGTCGGGCTGACGTTCCTGCTGGCCGTGCTGACCATGCAGACCTCCACGATCATGCCGCTGGCGATGCGCGAGGACGGTCTGCGCCCGTCGGCGTACGGGCTGGTGGTGGCGCTCGGCGGGGCGCTCATCGTGGTCGGGCAACTGTTCGTGCCCCGGCTCATCGAGCCGTACCGGAAGTCGAGCGTCCTGGCCGTCTCCACCGGCCTGATGGCGCTCGGGTTCGGCGCGCTGACGGCGGCCGACGGGCTGCCGCTCTACCTCGGCGCGGCGGTGGTCTGGACGGCCGGGCAGATGCTCGCCGCGCCGCCCAACGCGCAGATCAACGCGGACCTCGCGCCACCTGAACTGCGTGCCCGCTACCAGTCGGTGTTCTACCTGACGTTCCCGGCCGCGTCGTTCGTGGCGCCGGCGCTCGGCGGGCTCAGCCTGGAACACCTGGGCGAGCGGCACTGGCTTGTGGTGGGCGCGCTCGGCCTGGTGGCCGCAGCCGGGCATCTGCTCGCCGGACCGCGCCGTGAGCGGCGGGTGGCCGCGCTACGGGCGGCGCAGCGCTCCGGGACCACAGTCGGGTCCACCCGCTGACGGGCCGGTCGCCCGCTGACGGCCCTGGAGACAACGGCAGAGCGCCCACCCCGACCCCCGTCGAGATGGGCGCTCGTACCGTACGCCCGGCGGCGGCGGGCGACACTCACCCCCGTAAGCGTCGCCCGCTCGCGCCGCCGGTTCCACGGGCGGCACCGTCCCCCAACGGTGTGCTCCACCCGATCTTCGCGTCTCGCCTGCGCGGATCTGATCGATCCACCGCTCCCCCGAACGAAAACAAGCGTGACGCGGTGCAATAAAGTTAGTTCGCCCGGATTCCGGATTCAACCCAGAACGCTGTCTTGCCCGTCACAGCGCCCGTGTCGGAAATCCGGCTGTCCGTGCTGTCGTCCCTGGAATGGCAAACACGGGTTTCCCGTCCGCCATTCCCGCAAACCTCAGCCGTCCTCGCGATTCGGGTTCTCGGTCCGGAAGAAGTTGCTCTGCCGGCCGTCCCGCATCTGCTCCTGGTAGATCAGGTTCAGCCGCCGCAGGTCGAACGTGCGGAACCAGTCGTCCCAGGTGATCTCGCGGATCCGGCTGCTCTCCCGGTACCCGGGGATGTTGAACGTCAGCACCCCGGGCCGGCCCTCACGCTCGGTGCCGGCGATGGTGGCGGGCTTCGCGCCCCGCTCGCGCGCCCAGCGCTGGATCACCTCGTGGTTACGGGTGACCAGGCTCCGGCCCGGACGCTCCGGCCGGTCCGCTAGCGACGTGATGAGCTGCGACGATCCGATCGACCGGCTGGACGCCGGCCCACGGGTCGGCGCGGCCTGCGCGCTCGGCGCCTTCCGGGCCGGCGCGGCCTTGGCCCGCGAGGGAGCCGCCTTCGCCCTCGACGGAGCCGCCTTTGCACGTGACGGAGCCGCCTTCGCCCGAGCGGGCGCGGCCTTCGCGCGGGAGGTCGCGGCAGTGGCCCGGCCGGGCGCCGCCTTCGCCCTCGACGGGGCCGCCTTGGCGCGGGACGGGGCCGCCTTCGACCTCGCCGTGGTCGCCCGTGACGAAGTCGCCTTCGCGCGGGACGGCGCCGCCTTGGCCCGCGACGAGGTCGCCTTGGCGCGGGACGGGGCCGCCTTGCGCGTACCCGTCGCCTTGGCCCTGGCGCCGGTGGCGCGTGCGGCCGGCGCGGCCTTGGCCGGCGACGTGGCGCTCCGGCGGGCCGACGTGGTCCGCTTCGCCGCAGTGGTCTTCTTGGCGGCGGTGCTCTTGCGGGTCGCCGACGCCCGGCCGGCCGGTCCGGTGCTCCGCCGGGCGGCGCCGCCCTCCCCGCGCATGGTCCGCGCCAGGGTCTTCACCAGTTCCGGCTTCCGCAGCGCGGAGATCCCGGAGACCCCGCGCCGCTTGAGCTGGCTGCGGATGTCGTCGACCTTCATCCGGGAGATCTCCGACTCCGACACCCTCGGGGTGTTCGGCGTCTGGTTGCCGCTTTGCCGCTTCGTCCGGGTCGCAGTCGTGCCGCGACCTGAGCTGTTGCGCTGAGCCATGGGACACGCTCCTCGACAGTCCGTCCTCGGCCCGCGGTGGGTCCCTAGTGCTCCGCACCGCGCGGGGCGGCATACCCGTCAGGAGGGCTCCGAACCTCCGGCGGACGATCCGGCAGTGGCGGACGGCTCGAAGAGGTGCGCGAACGCGGCCAGGTTGGCTGTCGACTCGCCGCGCTTGACCCGCCACTCCCACTCCCGGCGGATGGCGGTGCCGAAGCCGATCTCCAGCATGCTGTCGAACGACTCGTCGGCGTACGTCAGCACGGAACCGAGCAGCCGGTCCAGCTCGTCGGCGTCGATCCCGGCCAGGTTGACTCGCCCGGTCAGGTAGACGTCGCCGACGGAGTCGATGGAGAACGAGACGCCGTACATGCGGGCGTTGCGCTGGAGCAGCCAGGCCCACAGCTCCTCGCGGCGCTCGTCGGGCTGGCGCATCACGAACGCCTCGACCCGCAGCGCGTGCTCACCCACGATCAGGTTGCAGATCGTCTTGAGCTTGTGCGTGCCGGGCAGCGTCACCGCGTACGACGCCTCGCCGGTCGACTCCCACTCCAGCTCACGCTCCGCGCAGACGGACTCGATCAGCGCGGCGACCTCACTCCTGCGGCTCATCGCACCCACTCTACGACCGGCGTACCGGGGCCGCCCGGTGGCCGGTGGAGATCACCAGGAGCACAGCGCGGCCGGTTCGCCGAGCCGCCGCGCCAGCCGGGCCCGGTGCTCGGTGATCGCCTCCCCGTAGACCGCGAGCAGGCCGGAGGCGGTGCGGTGCCAGGAGAAGTCCCGGGCGTGCCGCTCGGCGCCCCGGCCCAGCGCGGCACGGCGTACCCGGTCGGGCAGCAGCCGGGCCATCGCCCGCGCCCAGTCGGCCGGGTCGTGCCCGTCGATGAGCATGCCGCTGACGCCGTCGCGTACCGCGGTGACCAGGCCACCCACGGCGGCGGCCAGCACCGGCGTGCCGCACGCCTGGGCCTCCAGCGCTACCAGCCCGAACGACTCGTTGTGCGACGGCACCGCGACCAGGTCGGCGGCGCGGTAGAGGGCGGGCAGGTCCCCGCCGGTCTGCGGCGGGAGGAAACGCACCCGGTCGGCGACGCCGAGCGCGTGCGCCAGTTCGATCAGCGCGGTGGGCCGGTCCAGGCCGGTGCCGCTGGGCCCGCCGCAGATCACCACGGTCAACTCGTCGGCCAGCGCCGGGTCCCGCTCACGCAGCGCGGCGGCGGCACGGACCAGCACGTCCGGCGCCTTGAGCGGCTGGATCCGGCCGACGAAGGCGACCACGTACCCGTCGGTCGGCAGGCCGAGCCGGCGGCGGGCGGCCCGGGTCGCGGCGTCCCGGTCGCCCGTGGCGGGACGGAACCGGTCCAGGTCGACGCCGGGCTCCACGACCGCCACCCGGCCCGGAACGGCGGCGTACCGGTCGAGCAGGTCGCGGGCCTCGACCCGGGTGTTGGCGACCAGCCGGTCCGCCTCGGTGACCACCTGCTCCTCGCCGATCACCCGCGCCTTCGGCTCGGGACGGTCCCCCGCGGCGAGCCGGGCGTTCTTGACCTTCGCAAGGGTGTGCGCGGTGTGCACCAGCGGTACGCCCCACCGCTCCTTGGCCAGCCAGCCGACCTGACCGGAGAGCCAGTAGTGCGAGTGGATCAGGTCGTAGTGGCCCGGCGGGCGGGCCGCCTCGGCGCGCAGCACCCCGGCGGTGAAGGCGCAGAGCTGACCCGGCAACTCCTCCTTGGTCAGCCCCTCCAGCGGACCGGCGGTGACGTGCCGGACGGACACCCCGGGCGCCACCTCGACCACCGGGGGCAGGTCACCGGCGGTGGCCCGGGTGAAGATCTCCACCTCGACGTCGGCCTCGGCCAGCCGCCGGGCGACCTCCAGGATGTAGACGTTCATGCCGCCCGCGTCACCGGTACCGGGCTGGTGCAGCGGCGACGTGTGCACCGACAGCGTGGCGATACGGCGGGGCCGCGGCCACGGAAGGGCACCTCGCTGACGACCGACACCGGTGTGCAAATCCGCCACGTCCGCTCCCTCTGTCACGGTTGATGCCGTCCCGCACGACCGGCGCTTCTCGGTCAACCCGTGTGCCGGATGTCATCTTCCCCATGGGGGTACGGAAATGCTTTCCGCCGGGTCCCGGGCGTGACGGACCTCATCCCGCCGCCCGGCCCGGCGACGGGAGACAATGACCGGATGACTTCAGTCGCCATCGTCACCGGGGCGTCCAGCGGGATCGGCGCGGCCACCGCCCGCCGGCTCGCCGCCGAGGGGTTCCACGTGCTCGCCGCCGCCCGGCGTACCGATCGGCTGGTCGCGCTGGTCGCCCAGATCGAGGCGGCCGGCGGCGCGGCCACAGCGGTGGCCTGCGACGTGACCTCGGACGAGTCGGTAGTCGGCCTGGCCGCCGCCGCCGAGGCCGCCCCCGGGCCGGTCACGCTTCTGGTGAACAACGCCGGCGGCGCCCGCGGCCTGGACCCGGTCGAGACGGCCGACGTGGGCGACTGGCAGTGGATGTACGACGTCAACGTGCTCGGCACGCTGCGCGTCACCAAGGCGCTGCTCCCGGCGCTGGAGCGCTCCGGCGCCGGCACGATCGTGATCGTCAGCTCCACCGCCGGGCACGTGGTCTACGAGGGCGGCGGCGGCTACACGGCCGCCAAGCACGCGCAGACAGCGATCGCCGGCACGCTGCGGCTCGAACTGTGCGGCCGGCCGGTCCGGGTCATCGAGATCGACCCCGGCATGGTGAAGACCGAGGAGTTCGGCCTGGTCCGCTTCGGCGGTGACGCCGACCGGGCCGAGGCGGTCTACGCCGGAGTCGCCGAACCGCTCGTGGCCGACGACGTGGCCGACTGCGTCGCCTGGTGCGCGACCCGCCCGCACCACGTCAACATCGACCAGCTCGTGGTACGCCCGCTGGCTCAGGCCGCGCAGCACAAGGTGCACCGGACGTCCTAATGGAGCGTCCGCTCGGCGTGGCCACCCGGGGCACCACCAACCCCAACCGGCTCCGGCGGGTGGACAACTGGATCGTCGAGACCTGCGGCGACGCGTTGCGCGCCGCCGCGGACCCGCTCGTGGTGGACCTCGGCTACGGCGCCACCCCGGTCACCCCGGTCGAGCTGCGCGCCCGGCTGGCGTCCGGGGTCCGCGCCGACGTGCGGGTGGTCGGCCTGGAGATCGAGCCGGTACGCGTCGCCGCCGCCCTGCCCGCCGCCGACCCGCCCGGGCTGACGTTCGCCAGGGGTGGCTTCGAACTGGCCGGGCTACGCCCCGCGCTGGTACGGGCGTTCAACGTCCTCCGCCAGTACGACGAGAGCGAGGTGGCCGACGCCTGGCGTACCGTCACCGAGCGGCTCGCGCCGGGCGGGCTGCTGGTCGAGGGCACCTGCGACGAGCTGGGGCGGCTCGGCTCCTGGGTGCTGCTCGACTCCGCCGGCCCGCGCACGCTCACGCTGTCGGCGAAGCTGACCACGCTGGAGAGCCCGGCGACGCTCGCCGAGCGGCTGCCGAAGGCGCTGATCCACCGCAACGTGCCGGGCGAACGCATCCACGAGCTGATCGAGGTGCTGGAACACGCCTGGCGCTCGGCCGCCGGCTACGCCCCGTTCGGCCCCCGGCAGCGCTGGCTGCGGACGGTCGAGGCGGTGAAGGAGGCGGGCTGGCCGATCCAGGACACCCCGCGCACGTGGCGCCACGGCTACCTCACGCTCCCCTGGCCCGCCGTAGCCCCCCGCTGACCCCGCGCCCACATCCGCATTGATCTTGCACTTGCTGCCCCGGAAAAGCGGGCAAAACACTCGAATCGAGGGCCGCAAGTGCAAGATCGCCGGGGCGGGGGCGGGGCAGGGGTGGGGTGGGGCGGGTCAGATGGTGCAGTTGATGAGGACCGGCTCGGGGTGCAGGGTCACGCCGAAGCGGGACCGTACGCCGTCGCGGATCTCGCGGGCCAGCGCCACCAGCGCGGCCGTACTGGCGGTGCCGGAACGGTTCGTCAGCGCCAGCGTGTGCTTGCTGGAGATGGCGACGCCCTCCGGGCCCGCGTACCCCTTGCCGAACCCGGCCTTGTCGATGAGCCACGCCGCGCTGACCTTCACCGTGCCGTCGGCGCCCGGCCAGTTCGGCGGCTGCCCCAGGTCGGCGGCGCGTTCCCGCACCTGCTCGAACACGTCGCCCGGCAGCACCGGATTGGTGAAGAACGAGCCCACCGACCAGGTGTCCGGGTCGGCCGCGTCCAGCACCATGCCCTTGCCGGCGCGCAGCTCGCGCACGGTGGCGCGGGCGTCGGCGAGCGGCACCCGGTCGCCGACCTCGACGCCGAGCGCCCGGGCCAGTTCGGCGTAGCGGACCGGGCCGGACAGCGGGGACCGGGTGAGCCGGAAGTCGACGGTGAGCACCACCCAGCGGTCGCTGTACTTGAAGATGCTGCCCCGGTAGACGAACCCGCAGTCGGCAGCGGCGATCCGCACCACCTCGCGGCGGGTACGGTCGTACGCCTCGACGGCGACGATCGTCTCGGACACCTCCTGGCCGTACGCGCCGACGTTCTGGATCGGGGTCGCGCCGGCCGACCCGGGGATGCCGGAGAGGCACTCCAGCCCGGACCAGCCGCGCTCGACGGTGGCGGCGACGAGGTCGTCCCACGGCTCGCCGGCTTCGACACGTACGGTGACGGTGTCGCCGTCCTCGGCGACGACCCGGAACCCCCGGGAGCGGACGAGCACGACGGTGCCGGGGAAGCCCTGGTCGCCGATCACGACGTTGCTGCCGCCCGCCAGCACCAGAACGGCCTGGTCGCGGGCTTCCGCTTCCTGCACCTTTAGTACGATCTGGGCGGCGTTCTCGGCGGTCTCCAGCTGGCCGGCTGGTCCGCCGAGCCGGAGCGTGGTGTAGCGCGCCAGGGTGGCCGGATCGGTCGGGTCACCGGCAGTAGCCGGTTCGGCGTAGACGTCTGACACGCCTTTCACCCTAGGCTGAGGGGTAGCCGGAGCACCCACTGGTGGCCCGGTCACCCCCGGGAGGATGGCGATGAGCAGACTGCACCACACGAAGGACTTCTGGATCGGCGCGCTGCGCACGGAGGGCCCCGCCTTCGCCGCGGCGGTGGCGGAGGCGCCGCCCGAGACACCCGTGCTGTCCTGTCCCGGCTGGACGGTCACCGATCTCGCTCATCACCTGACCCGCGCGTACGCCTGGGCGGGCACCGTACTGACCGCGGGCACCGCGACCCGCCCGGAGCGGCACGACCCGGAGCCGCCCGCGGGCCTGACCGCGGCGCAGTGGTACACGCAGGAGTACGAGCGGATCAGCGCGCTGCTGGAGGCGACGGATCCGGAGGCGCCGGCCTGGAACTTCGCGCCCCAGCCGAAGAAGGCGGTCTTCTGGCCCCGCCGCCTCGCGCACGAGACGGCCGTGCACCGCTGGGACGCCCAGCTCGCGATCGGTGCGGGTGATCCGATCGAGGCGAAGCTCGCAGCCGACGGGGTGAGCGAGGTGCTGGACACCTGGCTGCCGGCGGGACGGCGGGTGCATCCCGGGCAGTGGCGCGGCGTGGTGCAGCTGAACGCGACCGACGCCGCGCAGGAGTGGTACCTGCGGTTGCGGGGCGAGGGGGTCGCGCTGCTGGACACCGCCACGATCCTCGACCACGACGACCACCGCGCGCGGGCGCAGGTGGCCGGCACGGCGAGCGATCTGCTGCTGGCGCTGATGGGCCGGATCAGCTTCGACGCGCTGGACGTTGCGGGCGACCGTTCCCTGCTTGGCGGCCTGCGGGTCGGCTGACGAACGGCACCACGCGGAGAGGGGCGGCCATCGCCCCTCTCCTTCTTTTCTGACACCCCTGAGAGCGCTCTCTTGACAAGGTCCACGCCCCTCCCCCAGGCTGTCGTGAGAGCGCTCTCTTAGTTCCGGAACCGCCTTCCACCACCCGTTTCGACGACCCGAGAGGTCAGGACAGCATGCTCACCTTCACGCGCCGCCGCCTGGCGGCGGTTGCAGTGGTCGCCGCCACCGCGCTGCTCGGCACCACCGCCTGCGGCGGCGGCGACGATGCCGCCGCCGACGGGCCGATAACGCTCACCGTCGACGTCTTCGGCCAGTTCGGTTACGCCGACCTCTACCAGGAGTACATGGCCAGCCACCCCGGCGTGAAGATCGTCGAGCGGGGCACCGGCGGCAACCTCGACGAGTACTCGCCGAAGCTCACCCAGTGGCTCGCCGCGGGCAAGGGCGCCGGCGACGTGGTCGCCATCGAGGAGGGCCTGCTCGTCGAGTACAAGGCCAACCCGCAGAACTTCGTCAACCTGCTCGACCACGGCGCGGCCGACCTGAAGGGCAACTTCCTCGACTGGAAGTGGAACCAGGGGCTCACCGCCGACGGCAAGCAGCTCATCGGCCTCGGCACCGACGTGGGCGGCATGGCGATGTGCTACCGCAAGGACCTGTTCGCCAAGGCCGGTCTGCCCACCGACCGGGAGGCGGTGTCCAAGCTCTGGCCCACCTGGCAGGACTACATCAAGGTCGGCGAGCAGTTCACCGCGAAGAAGACCGGCGCCTCGTTCCTGGACGCGGCGACCAACACCTTCAACACGATCCTGCTCCAGACCGCCGGCAACAGCAGCGGCTACAGCTACTACGACACCGGTAACAACCTGGTCGTGGGCAGCAACCCGGCGGTGAAGCAGGCGTACGACACCACCATGGACATCATCGACTCGGGGCTGTCCGGCAAGTACGGCTCCTGGTCCGAGGAGTGGGTGTCGGCGTTCAAGCAGTCGAAGTTCGCCACCATCGCCTGCCCGGCCTGGATGACCGGGGTGATCGAGGGCAACGCCGGCGCCGGCGCCAAGGGCAAGTGGGACATCGCCCAGATCCCCGGCGACGGCGGCAACTGGGGCGGCTCGTTCCTCGCCGTGCCGAAGCAGAGCAAGCACCAGGCCGAGGCGATCGAGCTGGCCAAGTTCCTGACCAGCGCCAAGGGTCAGATCGGCGCGTTCAAGGCGAAGGGTCCCCTGCCCTCTTCGCCGCAGGCGCTGGAGGACCCGGCGATCATCGACTCGAAGAACGCCTACTTCTCCGAGGCGCCGGTCGGGAAGATCTTCGCCGAGGGCGCCAAGAGCCTGAAGCCGGTCTACATGGGACCGAAGAACCAGGCCGTACGCACCGAGGTCGAGAACGCCGTCCGCAGCGTGGAGCTGGGCAAGCGCTCGCCGGAGCAGGGCTGGACCGACGCGGTCGCCAACGCCGAGAAGGCCGCCGCCAAGTAACCGGAGCAGCGCGTGCGGGCGGCCACCCGGCCACGGGGGGCCGCCCGCGCGGCGGAAAGGAGTCCCGGGTCATGGCCGTCCAGCTCGACGCCCGCCCGCCGGTCGCACCGGCGCCCCGCCCCACCCGTCCCGGTCTGGGCAACCGGCTCAGCCGGATCGACACGAAATACTCGCCGTACCTGTTCATCGCCCCGTTCTTCCTGCTGTTCGGCGTCTTCGGGGCGTACCCGCTGGCGTACACGTTCTGGGTCTCGCTGCACGACTGGGACCTGCTCGGCGCCGAGCACCCGTTCATCGGCTTCGACAACTACACCCAGCTGCTCGCCGACTCGGACTTCTGGCACTCGGTGGTCAACACGCTGGGCATCTTCGTGATCTCGACGGTCCCCCAGCTGCTTGCCGCGCTCTGGCTGGCCAACCTGCTCAACCGCCAGCTGCGCGCCCGTACCACCTGGCGGATGGCCGTGCTGATCCCGAACGTCACCTCGACCGCCGCCGTGGCGATCGTGTTCGCGGTGCTGTTCGGCCGCGAGTTCGGGATGATCAACTGGCTGCTCGACCACGTCGGGATCAACGCGATCGACTGGAAGGCGAACCGGTTCGCCGCCTGGGTCGCGATCTCCACGATGGTCGACTGGCGCTGGACCGGCTACAACGCGCTGATCTTCCTGGCCGCCATGCAGGCCATCCCCCGCGACCTGTACGAGTCGGCGGCGATCGACGGCGCCGGCCGGGCCCGGCAGTTCTGGTCCATCACTGTGCCGCTGCTCAAGCCGACGATCATCTTCGCGGTCATCATCTCCACCATCGGCGGCCTCCAGCTCTTCACCGAGCCGCGGATGTTCAACTCCGGCACCAACGCGATCCGCGGCGGGCCGCTGCGGGAGTCGCAGACGGTGACCATGTACATGTTCGAGAACGCCTTCGCGCCGCACTACAACTTCGGCTACGGCTCCGCGGTCGCCTGGCTGCTGTTCGCCCTGATCGCCGTGGTCGCGGCGATAAACGTCCTGCTCCTGCGCCGGCTCGGCGGCGGCTCCCGCAAGGAGGTCTCCCGATGACCCGCCTCTGGTCGGCAAGCCGGCTCACCTACCTGGCGCTGACGCTCTCGGCCGTCCTGTCGATCTTCCCGATCTACTGGATGTTCGTGGTGGCCAGCCGGACCAGCGACACGATGGGCCAGGTGCCGCCGCCGCTCACGCCCGGCGGCAACCTCGGCGCCAACATCGCCCGGCTGTTCGACAACACCGACGCGTACTTCCTGACCGGCCTGATCAACTCCGCGATCGTGGCCACCACGGTGACGATCTCGGTGGTGTTCTTCTCCACGCTGGCCGGGTTCGCGTTCGCGAAGCTGCGCTTCCGTGGGCGCAACGCGCTGCTGCTGGTCATCGTCGCCACCATGATGGTCCCCACCCAGCTCGGCGTGATCCCGCTCTACCTGCTGATGACGAAGCTCAACTGGAACGACAGGCTGCCCGCCGTGATCGTGCCGGCGCTGGTCACCGGCTTCGGCGTGTTCATGATGCGCCAGTACGCGGGCCAGGCGGTCAGCACCGAACTGATCGAGGCGGCCCGGATGGACGGCTGCAACACCGCCCGGATCTACTGGAACGTGGTGCTGCCCGCGCTGCGCCCGGCCGCCGCCGTCCTCGGTCTGCTCACGTTCATGACCACCTGGAACGACTTCCTGTGGCCGTACGCGGTGCTGAACGACCCGGAGAACCCGACGGTGCAGCTGTCGCTGCGGGCTCTCTCCGACGGGTACTACCAGGACATGTCGCAGGTGTTCACCGGCACGGCCATCGCCACGCTGCCGCTGCTGCTGGTGTTCATCGTCTTCGGCCGCCAGATCATCGGCGGGATCATGGAAGGTGCGGTCAAGGCATGAGCAACGTCCGATTCCCGGAGGGCTTCGTCTGGGGCGGGGCCACCGCCGCGTACCAGATCGAGGGCGCCGCCCGCGACGACGGTCGCGGCCCGTCGATCTGGGACACCTTCAGCCGTACGCCGGGCGCGGTGTTCGCCGGCCACACCGGCGACGTGGCCTGCGACCACTACCACCGGCACGCCGAGGACGTCGCGCTGATGGCCGAGCTGGGGCTGCGGGCGTACCGGTTCTCGGTGTCCTGGCCCCGCGTGCGGCCGGACGGCACCGGCCCGGTCGAACCGCGCGGGCTCGACTTCTACGACCGGCTGACCGACGCGCTGCTGGACGCCGGCATCGACCCGATCGTCACGCTCTACCACTGGGACCTGCCGCAGGCGCTGGAGGACCGGGGCGGCTGGACCGTCCGGGAGACCGCCGAGCACTTCGCCGAGTACGCGCTCGCCGTGCACGGCCGCCTCGGCGACCGGGTCCGCACCTGGACCACGCTCAACGAGCCGTGGTGCTCGGCCTACCTCGGGTACGGCTCCGGCGTCCACGCGCCCGGCCGGCGCGACGCCGGTGACGCGTTCCGGGCCGTACACCATCTGCTGCTCGGCCACGGCCTGGCGGCGCGGGCGCTGCGCGCGGCCGGCGCGCAGACGCTCGGGATCACGCTCAACCTGGCCGACGTGCAGCCGGCCGACGCGGGCAGCGCCGCCGACGCCGAGGCGGTACGGCTCGTCGACGGCCTGCACAACCGGATCTTCCTGGACCCGCTGACCGGCGGCGGCTACCCGGCGGACGTGCTGGCCCACGTCAGCCGGATCGTCGCGCCGGACTTCATCAGGGACGGGGACGAGAAGCTGATCGCCGCGCCGCTGGACCTTCTCGGGCTCAACTACTACGCGCCCACCTACGTGGCCGGACGGGCCGACGGCGCGGGAGGTGGCGCGTACCCGGGCACCGCCGGGACCGTCGAGTTCCTGCCGCCGGCCGGGCCGCTGACCGAGATGGGCTGGTCGATCGAGCCGGCCGGGCTGACCCGGCTGCTGGAACGGGTGGCCGCCGACCACCCCGGGCTGCCCTTGATGATCACCGAGAACGGCGGGGCGTTCCCGGACGCCGACCTCGACGAGCGGGGCGAAGTGGCCGACGCCGACCGGGTCGCCTACCTCGACGGGCACCTGCGCGCCGCGCACGAGGCAATCGCCCGGGGCGTGGACCTGCGCGGTTATCTCGTATGGTCGGTGCTGGACAACTTCGAATGGGCCGAGGGTTACCGGAAGCGGTTCGGGATCGTCCACGTCGACTACCTGACCCAGCGGCGCACACCCAAGCGCAGCGCCCGCTGGTACCAGGAGGTGATCGCCCGGAACGGGCTGTGACGAGGTGGTGGTTACGGGGATGACGACGGCACAGCGACCGACCCTGGAGGCGGTGGCCCGGCTGGCCGGCGTGTCCCGGGCCACCGTCTCCCGGGTGGTGAACGGCTCGACCACAGTCGCGGAGCCGATCCGGCAGGCGGTACGGCGAGCGGTCGAGGAGCTCGGGTACGTCCCGAACCTCGCCGCCCGCAGCCTGGTCACCCAGCGGACCGACTCGGTCGCGCTGGTGCTGCCCGAGGCGGCCACCCGGGTGTTCTCCGACGACCAGGTGTTCCCGGGCATCATCAGGGGCGCGGCGCAGGAGCTGGAGGCGGCGGACAAGCAACTCGTGCTGATGCTCGCCGGTTCGCCGGCCGGGCACGAACGGGTCGAGCGGTACACCACCGGCCGGCACGTCGACGGCGTGCTGTTCGCCTCGCTGCACGGCGAGGACCCGCTGCCCGGCCGGCTGGCCCGGCTCGGCATCCCGGTGGTGTGCAGCGGGCGGCCGCTCGACGGCGTCGACGTGCCGTACGTGGACGTCGACCACACAGGTGGCGTGAGCACAGCGGTCCAGCACCTGATCGCGAGCGGACGGCGGCGCATCGCCACCATCGCCGGACCGCAGGACATGGTCGCCGGGATCGAGCGGCTGATCGGCTACCGCAGCGCGATCGGCGACGCCGGGCTGCCGGAGCTGGTCGCGTACGGCGACTTCACCCGGGAGTCCGGCACCGCCGCGATGCGCGAGCTGCTCGCCGCCGACCCGGAACTGGACGCCGTGTTCGCCGCCTCCGACCTGATGGCGCACGCCGCCCTGCGTACGCTGCGGGAGGCCGGGCGGCGGGTGCCCGAGGACGTGGCGGTGGTCGGGTTCGACGACATCGAGACGGCCGCTTACACCGAGCCGCCGCTGACGACGGTGCGGCAGCCGATAGTGGAGCTGGGCCGGTCGATGACCCGGCAACTGCTGCGCATCGCGGCGGGCGAGGAGGTCGAGCAGGCGCTGGTGCTCCCCACGGAGCTGGTGCTGCGCGAGTCCGCGTAAGGAAGGGCCCCCTCTTAACGCCTCCGGTAGAGGAGGGGACCCCTGTTAACAACCCGCTGCGCGTTAACCGGTCGCGGCGCGGGCGGCGGCGGGGCTAGGGTCCGCCGGATGAGTGGAGCCCTGATCCGTCCCGCCCGTGCCGAGGACGCGCCCGCCGTGGTGGCGTTGCGCGCGCTCGTCTACCCGTACCTGGTGCGCGGGGTCGAGTCGACCCGTCGCATGATCGCCGAACCACCGCCCGGCGAGGACTGGGCGGCCTGGGTCGCCGAGGCGGACGAGCAGGTCGTCGGCTGGGTGTCGGCGTACCGCAACACGCAGACCTCGACGCCCGGCGTGGGCGAGATCTCCCTGCTGCACGTGCACCCGGAACACCGCCGCCGGGGCACCGGCACCACGCTGTTCGACACCGCGCTCGGCCACCTGCGGGCGCTCGGGACCACCCGGGTGCTCACCCACGCGCGTACCGAGTCGCTGCCGTTCGCGCAGCGGCACGGCTTCGAGCCCAGCCGCGAGGTGCGCTACTCGGCGCTGGACCTGAGCACGCCTCCGCCGATGCCGCAGCCGCCGCCGGGCGTACGGCTGGTGTCCGCCGCCGGGCTCGACCCGCGGCGCGTGCACCGGGTCGACGCCGAGTCGTCCCGGGACGAGCCGGGGGACGTGCCCACGGACTCGCTCGACTTCGACCTGTGGCGGCACGAGTGCTGGGACAACCCGGGGCTGGACCGGGAGGCGAGCACGCTCGCCGAGGTGGACGGCGAACTGGTCGCACTCAGCCTGGTGAAGCGCGACGGCGACCGGATGTGGTCGGACTTCACCGGCACGCTGCCCGCGTACCGGGGGCGAGGGCTGGGCCGGCTGGCCAAGCAGGCCGCGCTGCACGCCGCCGCGGCGCGCGGGGTACGCACCGCGTACACCTCGAACGACGAGGCGAACGCGCCGATGCTGGCGGTGAACGAGCGGCTCGGCTACCGGCCGGTGGACAGCCAGTGGTCGTGCCGGCGCAAGCTCAGCTGAGCCCGGCGGCCACCCGCAGCGCTGCGGCGTACGTGTCGGCGCCGAACAGCACCAGCCGGGCCTCGGCGACGTGCTCGGGAGTGGCCGCGTGCAGCACGGTGAGCGCCTGCGCCACCGCGTCCTCGACCGGCCAGCCGTAGATCCCGGCGGAGATCAGCGGGAACGCGATCCGGGTCGCGCCCAGCCCGTCGGCGACGCGCAGGCTGTTGGCGTAGCAGTCGCGCAGCAGCGCCGAGCGGTCCTCGCGCGGCGAGAAGACCGGCCCGACGGTGTGCACCACCCAGCGGGCGGGCAGGTTGCCGGCTGTGGTGGCGACGGCCTGGCCGGTGGGCAGTCCGCGCCCGTAGCGGGAGGCGCGCAACGCCCGGCACTCCTCCAGGATGGCCGGACCGCCCCGCCGGTGGATCGCGCCGTCGACTCCCCCGCCGCCCAGCAGCGACGAGTTGGCGGCGTTGACTATCGCGTCGACCTGCTGCGCGGTGATGTCCCCCTCGATCAGGACGGTGTCCATCTCAGCTCTCCTCGATCGGCTGGCCCAGCGACCGGCGGGCCAGCAGCGCGGCCCCGGCGACGGCGGCCGGCATGACCAGCACCGCGCCGAGCGGGATCAGGAAGCACAGGAAGACCGCCACCCCGAAACCGAGCGCCGTCGGGCGGTCGGCTCGCAGCCGCGCCCGCCGGTCCGGCAGCCGCATCCCCCGCCGGTAGAACGGCGCGCCGACCAGCTCCAGCGCCAGGAACCAGCCACCCACCAGGGCGCCGACCACCGGGACCACCGTCTGTCCCACCACCGGGATGAAACTGGCGGCGAACAGGGGTACGCCGATCAGCGCGGACAGCGCGACCAGGCGCAGCGAGTCGGCGAGGCTGCGCCGCAGCGAGGACCAGAACGGCACGTCCACCGCGCCGGGGGTGCCGCCGAGGCGGTTCTCGACCCGCTCGGAGATCGCCTCGTAGAACGGGTCGCCGATGACGAGCGTGACGGCGGTGAACGTGAGCACCCCGACCAGCCCGGCGACCCCGACCACCGCCAGCCCGGCGACGACCCGCAGCAGCCCGCGCCAGGGCGACGACCAGTCGTCGGCGAACGGGGTGAGCCAGGCGGCCAGGTCGTCCACGAAGTAGAGCAGCGTGGCGAACAGGGCCACGTAGAGCGCGCCGGTGATCAGCGCCGGGATCACGCCGAGCAGCATCAGTTTCGGGCTGCGGACGTACATGCCGAAGCCGCGCAGCAGCAGCCCGGCGCCGGCGAGGAAGCGGGTGGCCGCGCCGGTGACGGGCGCGACGGCACGGGAGGCGTTCACGACGGCACAGCCTAGTGGGCTCGCGCACAAACCCGGCTTGTTAGGAGGGGCCCCCTCCAATCCGTATGCGTTAACAAGGGGCCCTTCCTTACACAATGGGTGGGTGCGTGCGTCCCGGCTGATCTCGCTTGTGCTGCTGCTCCAGTCCCGGGAGACGATGACCGCCGCCGAGTTGGCGCGCGAGCTGGAGGTCTCCGAGCGCACCGTCTACCGGGACGTGCTGGCGCTCTCCGCCGCCGGTGTCCCGGTGTACGCGGACCGGGGCCGGGCCGGTGGCTACCGGCTGCTGGGCGGCTACCGGACCCGGTTGACCGGGTTGAGCCGGGACGAGGCCGAGGCGCTGTTCCTGGCCGGGCTGCCCGGACCGGCCGGGGACATGGGGCTGGCCGACTCGGTGGCCGCCGCCGAGCTGAAGGTGCTGGCCGCGCTGCCGCCGAGCCTGCGGGACGCGCCCGTGCGTACCGGGCAGCGGTTCCACCTGGACGTACCGGGCTGGTTCCGGGAGACCACGCCGCCTTCGGCACTCGCCGAGCTGGCCCGGGCGGTCTGGCGGGACCGGATGGTGGAGCTGCGCTACCGGCGCGGGGACCGGGAGGTGACCCGCACGCTGGCCCCGTACGGGCTGGTACTGAAGAGCGGTGTCTGGTACCTGGTCGGCCGGGTCGGCGACGCCTGGCGGACGTACCGGGTCGACCGGGTGGTCGCGGTCGAGGTGGGCGCCGACGGCTTCGACCGGGACGAGGACTTCGACCTCGGGGCGTACTGGCGGGAGCAGGCCGGCGCGTTCCTGCGCGAGCTGCTGCGCGAGCGGGTCACGGTGCGGCTGAGCCCGGCCGGGCTGCGGATGCTGCGGCACCTGGTGGACGCGCCGTTCGTCTACACCGAGGCGGTGGACGCGGCCGGGCCGCCGGACGAGCAGGGCCGGCTGGTGCTGCGGCTGCCGGTCGAGTCGGTGGACGTCGCGTACAGCCAGTTGCTGGCGCTCGGTCCGGAGGTGGAGGTGCTGGCGCCGCCGCGGTTGCGGGCACGCTTCGCCGAGGCGGCCCGCCGCGCGGCGGCGCTCTACACCGATCCGCCGCCGGATCAGCGGTAGCCGTCCGGGTCGGCCGGCTTGCCCGGCTTGACCACCTCCTCGTAGTAGCGGGCCCAGTGCGGGCGGCTGCCGTCGACGTCGGTGAAGCCGTACACCTGGGCCAGGCCGCCGCTGTCGAGAGACTGCCCGTTCCAGCGGGCCCGGTCCGGGTCGGCGGCCAGGGCCGCCACCGCGCGCCCGACGAACGCCGGCGTCTCCGACATGACGAAGTGCGGCTCGGTCTTCGCGGCGTCGCGCCAGGTGGCCTCGGTGACGCCGTAGTGTTCGAGCATCGCCTCCGAGCGCAGCCAGCCGGGCGTGAGCGCGACGGCGGTGCAGCCGTGCGGGGCCAGCTCGTGCGCCTGGCTGAAGCCGAGCCGGTTCACCGACACCTTCGCCAGGTCGTAGAAGACCGACAGGCGGTACTCCCTGTCGTTGTGCTCCTTGGTGCCGTCGCCGACCTCGACGACCAGGCCGCCCGGGTTGCGGATCAGCAGCGGCAACGCGAAGTGGCTGGTGATGATGTGCGTGTCGACCGCCAGCCGCAGCGTGCGGAAACCGGCGTCGAGCGGCTGCTCCCAGACCGGCTTCTCCCAGGTGATCAGCGGGTCCGCGCCCCAGACGTCGTTCACCAGCACGTCCAGGCGGCCCTGCTCGGCGTCGATCCGCTCGACCAGGGCGCGTACCTGCTCCGGGTCGAGGTGGTCGACAGCGACGGCGGTCCCGGTGCCCCCGGCGGCGGTGACCAGCTCGGCGGTCTCCTCGATGGTCTCCGGCCGGTCCATCTCGGAGCGACGCTCGCGGGTGGTGCGGCCGGTGGCGTAGACGGTGGCCCCGGCGGCGCCGAGCTGCACGGCGATCTGCCGGCCGGCACCCCGGGTCGCGCCCGCGACGAGCGCAACCTTTCCGGTCAGTGGTGAGTTCATGGGATCACCGTGTCACCGATACCTGACAGCGGAAGTCCGGTTTCCCTCAAGACCCGGATGGGCGATCATCACCGGTATGCACCTGCTGCTGTCCGGGATCGTCGGGTCGGTCGCGTACGGGCTGGCCGGTCCCGGCTCGGACACCGACCGGATCGGCGTGTTCGCCGCGCCCACGGTCGCGTTCCACGGCCTGCGCCCGCCCCGCGACTCGGTGGTGACCACCGACCCGGACGTCACGCTGCACGAGGCCCGCAAGTACGCGCTGCTGGCACTGAGCAGCAATCCGACCGCCACCGAGCTGATGTGGCTGCCCGACGACTGCTACGAGACCCGTACCGGGTTCGGCGAGGAGCTGATCGCCATCCGGTCGGCGTTCCTCAGCGCGCCGCGCGTCCGCGACGCCTACTTCGGGTACGCCTCGCAGCAGTTCCGCAAGCTCGCCGCCGCACCGGCGGACAGCGGGGGCCGGCGGCGCTCGGCGAAGCACGCCCGGCACCTGGCCCGGCTGCTGCACCAGGGCCGGGTGCTGTACGCGACGGGCGTGCTGGAGATCCGCCTCGCCGATCCGGGCTGGTTCCGCGCGTTCGGCGAACGGGTCGCCGGTGGCGCGCTGGACGAGGCGCAGGCCCTGGTGGCGGCCGCCGAGGCGGAGTTCGACAGGACCCGCTCGCCGCTGCCGGAACGGCCGGACGAGGAGACGGTGGAACGCTGGCTGCTCGCCGTCCGGGCGGCTCACCTGCCGCGCTGACCGGACGGGTCAGTCCGCCAGGCGTACGCGTACCCGGCGGTTGGCCCGTCCCTTGCTCTCCACCTTGACCACCTGGACCTTGCCGATCTGGGCGGTGGAGGCGACGTGCGTACCGCCGTCGGCCTGCACGTCCAGCCCGACGATGTCGACGATCCGCACCTCCTGCTCCTCGGGCGGGATCAGGTTCGACTGGGTACGGATGATGTCCGGCAGGGCGAGCGCCTCGGCGCGCGGCAGCACCCGCACGGCCACCGACCGGTCGGCGGCCACCTCGGCGTTCACCAGCTCCTCGATCCGGGCCTTGAAGTCCGGCGGCACCTCGGGGAGGTTGAAGTCCATCCGCGCCTCGCCCGGCTCCATGTTGCCGCCGGTGACGAGCGCGCCGAAGTCGCGGAACACCACGCCGCAGAGCACGTGCAGCCCGGAGTGGGTACGCATCAGCATGCTCCGGCGGGCGTCCTCCACCGCGCCGACCACCTCGGCGCCGACCGGCGGCACCGGGTCACCCTCGGCCGGGATCAGCCACAGGTCGTCGCCCTTGCGGGTGCCGACGATCCGCGTCTGTACGCCCTGCCAGAGCAGCACCCCGTGATCCGGCGGCTGCCCGCCGCCACCGGGGTAGAACGCGGACCGGTCCAGCACGACGCCCTGCTCGGGATCGGCCGCCAGCACCCGGCAGGTCCACTCGCGCAGGGTCGGGTCGGCGAGGTCGAGCCGGTGCGTACGGCCGTGGTGTGTGACGCCCATGGACGGCGACGTTACCCGTTCAGGAACTCCGAGACGCGCTCCCGCAGGTCGGCGCGCTCGGTCCAGAGAACGCCGGGCCGGTCGTACACGTGCAGTGTGGCGTTGGGGAGCGCGGCGGCGAGCCGTTCGGCGACCGCGACCGGGTGCAGGTCGTCCTCCGCGGCGGCGATGACCAGGGCCGGCGCGGTGACCGCGGCGAGCGACCCGGCGTCGTCGAGCGGGGCCTGGGCCGGCAGGTCGGCCAGCCCCGGCGCGAGCCCGTCGCGTAGCAGCTGGTCGAGCCGCTGCCGCAGGTACGCCCAGCCGGCCGGGGTGTTGCGCACCGACGGCGGCAGCTCCAGCGACACCACGTCGGCCAGCGCCGAGGCGTCGCCCTCGGCCACCGCGTCGAGCAGGCCGGTGAGCCGGGCGCGCGCCACCTCGCCGCGCGGCGTGTCCAGCACGGCGGGCAGGAAGAAGACGAGCTTCTCGAAGCGTTCCGGGCTCTCCGCGAGCAGCCGGCAGAGTGCGCCCGCGCCGAGGCTGGCGCCGAACGCCCGGGTCGCGCCGCTCAGGTCAGCCATCGCGCGCAGGTCACGGGCGAGGTCCAGGTAGCTCCACGGCCCGGGCGGTGAGTCGGAGCGGCCGTGCCCGCGGAACTGGAAGAAGACGCGCCGACCGGCGACGCCGCTGCCGAACGGCCGGGTGGTGGCGATGCCGCTCCCGAGCCCGTGCGCGAACACGGTGACCGGATCACCGGTGCCGGTGACCAGCCGTTCCAGGCTCACCCCGTGCGGGGTGGCGACCAGCTCCGTCTCCGGCTCGGGCAGCGCGGGACGCCCGGTGCGGGGCGCGCCGGGGCCGGGCCCCCAGGTGCGGGGACCGCCGTCGGGTGGCGGAGGCCAGCGGAAACCTCTCACCAGGACCCTCGGCCGTCGTGCAGGTCCCGCAGACCGGGCCGCACGTCGAGCAGGTAGATGAGACCGGCCGCGATGCCGATCAGTCCGAACAGGCTGATCGGGCCGAAGCCGAGCAGGGTCAGCAGCAGGCAGACCGCCAGGATGGCGACCCAGCCGCCCTTGGGCAGCGTGCCGAGCGCGGCGAACCCGTCGCCGCGCTGGGTGACCGCGTGCACCAGCGCCACTCCCTGTACGACCAGGGCGAAGACGAGCAGGATCAGCTGGATCACGTCTTGGACTGCGAACGCGAAGATCGGCGCGGCGATGGCCATGGGGGCAAGCTTATGCCGAGACCCCGGAAACGTCCGACAAGACGTTGTCCGGGGTCCCGGTGGAACTTTCGGTCACTCGGCGGCCGGGCGGGTCCGCTTCGTGGTCTTCGGCAGCTTCGCCGACGGGGTGGCCGGCTTGGCGGCGGCCTTGGTCGCGGTCGTCCTGGTGACGGCCTTGGTCGCGGTCGCCTTGGTGGCACGGGTCCGCTTCACCGCGGCCGGCTTGGCGGCCACCGCCTCGGCCACCTCCGCCGGGGTGGGCACCTCGGTCGTCGCGGCGGCGGTCTCCGGCTTCGGGGCGGTGTCGGCCTTCATGGTCACGTCGGTGCCGGTGGCCTCGGTGGCCTCGATGTCGGCGTTCACCGTGTCGGCGGCCTCCAGCACGCCGGCGCCGACGACGCGCTCACCGCGAGCGACCAGCTCGGCGTACGCGGCCAGCGCACGCTCCTGCGCGGCGTACGCGCCGGCCACTACGACGGCGGCGTTGCGGGTGGCGGCCTCGCGGAGCTTGTCCAGGTTGGCGGCGTCCCGCAGCTTGTCCAGGTTGGCCGCCTCGCGCAGCTTCTCCAGGTTGGCGGCCTCGCGGAGCTGGTCGAGGTCGGTGGCGACGGCCCGCTCGCGCAGCCCGGTGGCGGTCTGGTTGGCGGTCTTCAGCGTCTCGGTGGCCTTCTGGCGCAGCTCGAAGCCGGTGACGACGGCCTTGCCGCCGAGGTCGGTCACGACCCGGGTGCCGAGGCCGCTGACCACTGTCGGCAGCTTGCGCAGCTGCTCCAGGGCCAGCTCACCGGCGCCGGCGGCGGCGTAGAGGGGTGCGGGGATGCGGTTGGTCTTCGGCTGGGTGGTCATGACTGCTCCTCCTCGGCCGCACCGGCGGCCTTCCGGGCCGCCCGGCGGGCGGCCGTCTGCTCAGGGGCGGCGGTGGTGGTCGTCGGGGCGGGCGCGCCGCCCGCTTCGGTGACGGCTACGGATTCGAGGACCGCCTCGGTCGGGGTGCCCTCCGGCGTGACCGGACCGGTCGCGGCCGCCGCGACGGTCGCCGGGGCCTCCGGAGCGGCAGCCGCCGTCGTCTCGGTCATGGTGGTCGCTGCCGCCTCGGTCGCGGCGGCGTCGGTCGCCTCGGCCAGGCGGGCGTTCTCGCGCCGGAACGTCTCGTAGATCTGGGTGAGCGACTGCTTCTGGGCCATGGTCAGCTCGGGGTCGACGGCGATCGCCGCGAGCACGCCCTGACCCTCCTTGTCGTCCAGCAGCCCGGCACGCAGGTACATCGCCGGGGTGGAGACACGCAGCGCGCTGGCGAGCTGCTGGAGCACCTCGGCGCTCGGCTTGCGCAGCCCGCGCTCGATCTGGCTCAGGTAGGGATTGCTGACGCCCGCCTGCTCGGCGAGCTGGCGCAGTGAGATCTTCGCGTTGCGCCGCAGGTCGCGAATGAACCCGCCGACATCGGGAAGGTCCTTGCTGGTGGCCATGACTCAACGCTAGCCCGGGCCGCTAACTCCTGCAAGCAAATCGCTAGCCAGAGTTAGCAGGGTCACCAAAGGTGGGTTGCGGAGCCCATGTCCGGTCCGTACCGTTCTCCCCCGTGACCAAGATCGATATCAACGGCGCCCAGCTCGCGTACGACGAGAGCGGCACCGGAACCGCCGTGGTGTTGCTGCACGCCGGCATCGCCGACCGGCGGATGTGGCGCGGGCAGGTCCCGGCACTCGCGCAGCGGCACCGGGTGATCACACTGGACCTGCGCGGCTACGGCGAGTCGGAGCTGCCACCCACGCCGTTCGCTCACCACGACGACGTGATCGGGCTGCTCGACGCGCTGGACATCGAGCGGGCCGCGCTCGTCGGCTGCTCGTTCGGCGGCCGGGTCGCCGTGGACGCCGCGCTCGCCCACCCGGAGCGGGTCTCGGCGCTGGCACTCTTCGGTGCGCCCGTCTCCGGCAACGAGTGGTCCGAGGAGACCGAGCAGCTCTGGGAGGAACTGGTCGGTGACGTGGACCCGGAGGACTTCGCCGCCACCGCCGCCGGCGAGGTGCGGTTCTGGGTGGTCGGCCCGACCCGTCGCCCGGAGGACGTCGACCCGGAGCTGATCCGGTTCGCCGAGGAGATGGACCGCCGCGCGCTCGCCGCCGAGCAGGCGCTGAGCGCGATCGAGGTGGGCGAGCTGGACCCGCCGGCGATCGACCGGCTGGGCGAGCTGCGCGTACCGGTGCTCGTCGGCACCGGCGCCGACGACCTGGCCGACATCCGCCGCCTGGCCGACCGCATCGCCGACGAGGCCCCGAACGGCGTACGCATGCCAGACGTCCCCGACGCGGCCCACCTGCTCCCCCTGGAGCGCCCCACCGAGACGAACACCGCCCTACTGCCCTTCCTCCCCTGACCTTCCCGCGCCGCGCCTCGCCTCCCGCGCCTCGCCTCCCGCGCCTCGCCTCGCCTCGCCGCGCCTCGCCGATCTTGCACTTGCGGCCCTTGGTTCGCCTGGAATGTGCAGTTTGTCGGGGCAGGAAGTGCAAGATCGCGGCGGCGGAGTCACCAGAGGGGGCGGATGGCACCTACCGGGAGGCCGCCGCCGAGCAGGGGTGGCTCGGCGTACTCGGTGAGGATGGGAGCTCGCACGTTCAGGCGCGCCAGGGCTGAGGTCAGGACCGGTGTGCGGGCTCTGGCGGCGCCGTCGTCGATCTTCAGGGCGACGGCGCCGACCTCCGGGATCGCCGCCGCGATCACGCCCTCCGCGCCGATCTTGGCGAGCAGACCGGGTACGCCGCGCATCAGCCGCGTGTCCTCCGCCTGGGTGCCGCCGACCAGCTCCGGGTACGTCCGCATCGCGTCCGCCACCGTCCGCTCGACGGTGCCCGGCTCGGCGCTGACCAGCCGCAGGAACGCCCGGGCCAGCCCGGTCAGCGAGACGGCGAGCACCGGCGCGCCGCAGCCGTCCACCCCGACCGCAGCCGCCCGCTCGCCGGTGAACTCCTCGATGGTGGCGGTCAGGCGCTGCTGGAGCGGGTGCTCCGGGCGCCAGTAGCCGTCGAGCGGCCAGCCGGCCGCCAGGCAGGTGCGCACCATGCCGGCGTGCTTGCCGGAGCAGTTCATCAGCACCCGGGCCGGGCCGCCGCCGGCCCGCAGCACCGCCTCCCGGGCGGCCTCGCCGAACGGCAGGTCCGGCGGGCAGTGCAACGCGTCCTCGGTCAGGCCGGCGTCGCGCAGCAGCGCGGTGACCCGCTCGACGTGGAACTCCTCGCCCGCGTGGCTGGCCGCGACCAGCGCGATGTCGGCCGGGCCGGTGAGCGGCAGCCCGGCGCGGAGCATCCCGATCGCCTGCATCGGCTTGTTCGACGAGCGGGGGAAGATCGGCGAGGTGACGTCACCGGCCCCGGCGACCGGCTCACCGGCGGCGTCGAGCACCACCACGGAACCCCGGTGGACGCCCTCCACGAAACCGGACCGGACCACCTCGGCGAGCGGCACACCGCCCTCGTACGTTTTTCCCACGGTATGGACCGTACCGAGGGGACGGACCCGGTCGGCGGCGGGGTGACCTGCGACGTCGACCGGGGCGGTACGGGGCTTCCGCCGGGCGCGCCGCTTACCGGGCGGTGGCCGGGATGCCGAGCAGCGTACGAGCCTCGGCGGTGGTCAGCGGAGGACGCTGGGCGAGCTGGGCGAAGCCGACCGCCCGCGCGACGAGCTGCATGTTGGACTCCACCGGGCGCCCCTTGGCGTACGTGACCGTGTCCTCCATGCCGACGCGCAGGTGACCGCCGGCCGACAGCGAGGCCAGCATCACGGGGATGGTGCTGCGCCCGATGCCGGTGGCCGAGAACGTGGTGCCCTCGGGCAGGTCGCGCACCATCTGCTGCGCGGCGACCAGGGTCGCTGTGGTGCCCGGCATGCCGCCCGGCACGCCCATCACGAAGTCGACGTGCACGTGCCCGCCGTGCGGCAGCCCGTACTTGCCGAGCAGTCGCTGCAACGCGGTGAGGTGCCCCAGGTCGAAGATCTCGTACTCGGGGACGACGCCCCGCTCCTGCATCCGGGTGTGCAGGTCGACGATGAACTCCCACCGGTTGAGGAACACGTCGTCGCCGAAGTTGACGGTGCCCATGGTGCAGGAGGCCATGTCCGGACCGGCGTCGAGCACCGCCAGCCGGGCGGACTCCGGATCGGTCACCGCGCCGCCGGAGGAGAGCTGCACGATCAGGTCGGTGTTCTCCCGCAGCGCGGCCACCGTGTCGCGCAGCCGCCCCTGGTCGAGCGTGGGCCGCGCGTCGTCGTCGCGGATGTGGACGTGGATCACGGCGGCGCCGAGCGCCTCGCACTCCTTGGCGGTCAGCAGCAGCTCGTCGAGCGTCACCGGCAGCGCCGGCACCTCCGCCTTCGCCGACTCCGCGCCGGTGGGGGCAACCGTGATCAACGTCCCTGTCGTCATGCCCCGGATCCTAGACCGGCGCCCGAGGCCGGGTCGACCGGAGGATTTCCGGTGCGAGCGGCGTTAAGAAGGGACCCTTCCTCTACCGGAGGCGTTAATAGGGGGCCCTTCCTTACGCATCGATCGCGGCGGCGCTCTCGCCGACCAGCAGGCGGGCGTCGTCGGGCGTGTTGCGCTTCAGCACCGCGAGCGCCACCTGCCCCAGCTCGTAGTGCTGGACGGCGGTGCCCACGAAACCGACGGTCCGGCCGTCGAGCGTCACCGGCGTACCGGCGACGGGCGGCTGGTCGCTCGCCACGCCGTCGAGGTGCAGCAGGACGAGCCGGCGGGGCGGCTTGCCCAGGTTGTGCACCCGGGCCACCGTCTCCTGCCCCCGGTAGCAGCCCTTGTCGAGGTGCACGGCCGGGGCGATCAGGTCGACCTCGGCCGGGATCGTCCGGTGGTCGGTGTCCACGCCGGCCCGGGCCCGCTTGGCGGCCACCCGGATCGCCTCGTACGCCCACAGCCCGGCCACCGGCACCCCGGCGCCGCGCAGCTCCGCCACCACCTCGTCCATGGCCGCCCGGGGCACGAGCAGGTCGACGCCGAGCGCCACCCGCCGGGCCCAGCCGCCGGCGGGGAGCGGCTTGACGTCGTACACCACGGAGGGGCGCGCGGGCAGCTCGCCGGACCGGAACTTCGGACCCGGCACCGCTGCCACGTCGGGAGCGGCCAGCCCGGTGACGCCGAGCGTGTCCAGCGCGCCGGGCGCCTCCGGCCCGACGAGCGACAGCAGCGCGTGGTCGGCGGTGGCGTCGCGCGGGTCGACCTTGCTGAAGAACCGCATCTTCTCCAGGTACGACAGCAGGCCCGCGGTCATCCCCGGCTCGGTGTCCAGCCAGGTGGTCTCGCCGTCGTCGGCGACCATCGCGTGCTGCTCGACGTGCCCGTGCGGGGAGAGCACCAGCAGTTCGGTGCCCTGCCACGGCGCGAGCGCGGCCAGGTGCTGGCTGGTGAGCGTGTGCAGCCAGCCGATCCGCTCCTCACCGGGCACCGCGACCACGCCCCGGTGCGAGCGGTCGACCAGGCCAACGCCGGTGGCCAGGAGCCGCTGCTCGCGCATCGGGTCGCCGTAGTGGGCGGCCACCGGGCCGACCCCGGCTGCCCGGTGGGCCGGCTCCGGCTGGTCCCGGGTCTGGTCGTCGATGGCGTCGGTGGTCACCGCGCCCGCGGTGTCGATCATGTGCGTTCCCCGTTCTGTGCGCAGCGGCCGCAGACCCCGAAGAGCGCGACATGCCCGATGTCGACAGTGAACCCGCGCTGCTCGTCCAGCTGGTCGGCGAGCGGGCGGAGCATCTCCGGGGCGATCTCGTCGATCGCCCCGCACTCCCGGCACACCAGGTGGACGTGTTGGTGCTCACCCGCCGCGTGGTAGGTCGGCGAACCGTGCGACAGGTGCGTGTGCGTCACCAGGCCGAGCCGTTCCAGCAGCTCAAGCGTGCGGTAGATGGTGGTGATGTTGACTCCGGCCGCCACCTCGCGGACCGCGGTGTGCACCTGCTCCGGGGTGGCGTGCCCCAGATCCAGGACGGCCTGGAGCACCAGCTGCCGCTGCGCCGTCAGCCGCAGCCCGCGCGAGCGGAGCATTTCCGCGAGGGAGGATTCGGACACCCTTCGATCATAGTTCGGCCGCCGCGCCGGCCGGTCCGCCGCCGGGGGTACGCCACTACGCTGCGCCAATGGGTACGACACGGGTGGCTGTGCTCGGCCGGGGGCTCGTACCGGCGGGTGAGCCGGTGGTGCGCGGCGACGACCGGGGCGTCCTGCACGGCGACGGCCTGTTCGAGACGTTGCACCTGCGCGACGGCCGCCCCTGGCTGCGCGAGGCCCACCTGGCCCGGCTGCGGGCCGGCGCGGCGGCGATCGACCTGCCGCTGCCACCGGACGCCGCGCTCGTCGAGCTGCTGCACGCGGTCAGCGCCGGCTGGCCCGCCCAGACCGAGGGCGCGCTGCGGCTGGTCTGCACCCGAGGGCCGGAGGGCGGTGGGCCGCCGACGGTGTACGCCACGCTCGGCGAGGTGCCCGCGTCCGCCCGCCTGGCCCGGCGCAACGGGGTGACTGTGGCCACGCTGCCGCTCGGGGTGGCCGCCCGGTCCCGCCCGGAGCTGGGGTGGCTGCCCAGCGGCGTGAAGTCCACCTCGTACGCGCTCAGCACCGCCGCCCGGCGGTGGGCGCAGCGGACCGGCGTGGACGACGTGCTCTGGGTCTCGACCGACGGCTACGTGCTGGAGGGGCCGACCGCGAACGTGGTGTGGCTGAGCGGAGGCACGCTCCGCACGGTCCCGGCGGCACAGACCGGAATCCTGCCCGGCGTGACCGCCGGTCACCTGCTGGAACGGGCGGCCGAGCTGGGCCTGGCCGCGGCTGAGCACCTGCCCACCGTGGCCGACCTGCACGAGGCCGAGGCCATCTGGCTGACCAGCTCCCTACGGGGCGTCGTCGAGGCCACGGCCCTGAACGGAACCTCTCGTCCCGGTTCCCTCCTGACCCCCCGCATCCAGGCCCTGCTGAACTTCCCCCGTTGACCATGAAGTTGGCGGCGTCGGGTGCCCGATTTGTCGCCGCCAACTTCATGATCGCCGGGACGAAAGCGTCAGCCGGCCACCCGGGTCAGGCGGGCGGACAGGTGCGGGCTCAGGGGCTGGCCCACGGCGGCCATCTCCTGCGCGTAGAGCAGGGCACCCTCGACGATGCCGAACAGGCGGGCACCGGCGGTGACCTCCTTCGCCGTCGCGGTACGCACGACCGCGTCGGTGGCGAACTCGATCTGGGTGCCCTTGCGCTTACCGATGTGCAGCTCCATCACGCCGGTCGGCGTGGTCATCAGCGCCTCCAGCTCGTCGGTCACCCGCTCACCGTCGAGCACCGGACGCCACCAGCCCACCTCCCGGCCGGCGGGACGGACCGGGCGGCTCTGCTCGTCCAGGATCCAGGCCCGCGACTCGTAGAACAGGAACGGCCGGCCGTCGTGGCTGATCCGGATCTCCTGCGCGTAGTCGAAGTCCTCGATCGTCGGGAACCCACCCCGGCCCCGGCCACGCCACACCCCGATGTACGGCAGCAGACCGTCCAGGCTCGGGTGCAGCTTCGGGCCGACGCGCAGGTCGTGGCTCTCCTCGTACGGATACGGGTCGACCGGCGGCGCGTTCAACCACGGCGGCTGAAGCGGATTCTCACTATTCACAGCGCCACCTTCGTTCGCGACTGCGGGGCTCGCAAAACCGGCTCACTCCTCGCGCTCACCATTTACCTCTAGCTATGCGGACCGCGACGTACACCAGGCCACCGGCGAGCGCGCCCAGGCCGGCGACCAGCAGGCTGACGAACCCGATCTCGGTAACCATCCGGACCATCCTATGCTGGCGTCATGGCGCGCACTCTCGTCGTCAAGGCCACCGCCGGCGCGGACTCCCCGGAACGCTGCGCCCAGGCGTTCACAGTCGCCTCCACCGCAGCCGCGGCCGGGGTGGACGTCTCGCTCTGGCTCACCGGCGAGTCCACCTGGTTCGCGCTCCCCGGGCGGGCGGAGACCTTCGAGCTGCCGCACTCCGCGCCGCTCGGTGAGCTGCTGCACGTGGTCCTGGCCACGGGCCGGGTGACCGCCTGCACCCAGTGCGCGGCCCGGCGGGACATCGGCCCGGACGACGTCATCCCCGGCGTACGCATCGCGGGCGCCGCGGTGTTCGTCGAGGAGGCGATGGCCGAGGGCGCGCAGGCGTTGGTCTACTGAGCAACCGCCGGGGCTGTCCACTCTGCCCGGTCCGCCGATCCCGACCCGACATGTCCGGATTGTGCCTACAATGTGAACGTGAGTGAGGCCATCCGACAGTTCTTCGCGTCGCTGCCGGCGCGCGCCGCGTCGGTGCTGAACAGCCCGATCGGCGGCACGCTCCAAATCGACCTGGCCGACGGCAACCGCACCGAACACTGGTACGTGACGCTGGCCCCCGGATCGGCCCAGGTGAGCCAGGAGGAGCAGCGGCAGGCCGACGGCGTGCTGACCCTCTCCACCGAACTGTTCGAGAAACTGGTCACCGGCCGCGAGGCCGGCATGGCCGCGGTGCTGCGCAACGAGGCCACGTTCAGCGGGCACGTCGTGCTGTTCCTGGCGTTCCGCCGGTTCCTGCCGGCCCGGCCCGACGTACGGGATCCGCGGGACGCCGCCCGCGAACACGTCCGGCGGCTGGCGTGAAGGACCGGGTCAGCATCCTCGACGGCAACACATTCCTGGTCAGCGACGATCGCGGCAACATCCAGCCGTCGTACGACTTCCCCACCGGCTTGTTCTCCTTCGACACCCGGTTCCTCTCCACGTGGATCCTCACCCTCGACGGGGAACCCCTGCACGCGCTCTCCATCGACGACTCGCTGTCGTACAAGACGCGGTTCTTCCTGGTCCCCGGCGAGCCGACGCACTATCTGGACGCCGACGTCTCGGTGATCCGCAGCCGCGCGATCGGCGGCAGCCTGGACGAGGAACTGACCCTGCTCAACCACTCCAATCAGGAGAAGGAGTTCCGGCTCCGGCTGGAGATCGGCTCCGACTTCGCCGACCTCTTCGAGATCAAGCACCAGCGGGACAAGAAGGGACACACCACGCCCAGCGTGGAGCCGAACGCGCTGCGGCTGACCTACCGCAGGCAGGCGTTCCACCGCGAGACGCTCGTCACGAGCAGCGCGCCGGCCGAGGTCGACGCCGGCGGGATGACGTTCCGGATCCGGGTCGGCCCGCACGGCGAGTGGACCACCGGGCTGCACATCGACACGGTCATCTACGGTGCCCGGGGCGAGGACATCCGGGCCATCCTGCCGCTGGGCGGCCAGCGCACGGCGGCCGACATCGAGGCGGAACAGAGCGCCCTGATCAGCCACGCGCCGAAGCTGGGCTGCGACTGCGAGCCGCTGGCCGGGGCGTACCGGCGCAGCCTCAACGACCTGGCCGCCCTCCGGTACGAGTCGATCACGCTCGGCGTCCGGCTGCTCGCCGCCGGCCTGCCCTGGTTCATGACGCTGTTCGGCCGGGACAGCATCTTCACCTCGCTCCAGGTGCTGCCGTTCCTGCCCGAGATGGTCAAGCCCACAATCGTCATGCTCGCCGGTCTCCAGGGCAGCCGGGTCGACGACTTCCGGGACGAGGAGCCCGGCAAGATCCTGCACGAGCTGCGCTACGGAGAGACCGCCGGCTTCGAGGAGCAGCCGCACTCGCCGTACTACGGCGCGGCCGACACCACGGCACTGTTCGTGATCCTGCTCGACGAGTACGAGCGGTGGACCGGCGACGCCGAACTGGTGCGCAATCTGGAGCAGGAGACGCGGGCGGCGCTGACCTGGCTGGACACGCACGGCGACCTGCTCGGCACCGGTTACGTCTGGTACATGTCCCGCAACGCGGAGACCGGGCTGCCGAACCAGTGCTGGAAGGACTCGCCGGACGCCATCTCCTACGCCGACGGGCGGATGCCCGAGTTCCCCCGGGCCACGTGCGAACTGCAGGGGTACGCGTACGACGCGAAGCTGCGCGGCGCCCGGCTGGCCCGCACCCACTGGAACGACCCGACCTACGCGGACCGGCTGGAACACGAGGCGGCCGCGCTGAAGGAGCGGTTCAACCGCGACTTCTGGATCGCGGACCGGGAGTACTACGCGCTGGCGCTCGACCCGCAGGGCCGGCAGGTGGACGCGCTCAGCTCCAACATCGGCCACCTGCTCTGGAGCGGCATCGTCGACGAGTCCCGGGCCCCGGCCGTCGCCGCCCACCTGCTCGGCCCGCGCCTGTTCTCCGGGTGGGGCGTACGCACGCTCGCCGACGACCAGGGCCGGTACAACCCGGTCGGCTACCACGTCGGCACGGTGTGGCCGTTCGACAACTCGATCATCGCCTGGGGCCTGTGGCGGTACGGCTTCCGGCAGGAGGCCGGCCAGATCTGCGACGCCCTGCTCAGCGCGTCGCACTACTTCGACGGGCGGCTGCCCGAGGTGTTCGCCGGCTACGAACGCGGCCTCACCGACTACCCGGTGGAGTACCCCACCGCGTGCAGTCCGCAGGCGTGGTCCGCCGGCACCCCGCTGCTGGTGCTACGGGTGATCCTGGGGCTGGAACCGCAGGGCGACCACCTGATCATCGACCCGGCCGTGCCGCCCGGGATGGGCCGGGTGGAACTGCTCGACATCCCGGGCCGCTGGGGCCGGGTGGACGCGCTGGGC
This sequence comes from Micromonospora sp. C28ISP2-4, assembly GCF_030519385.1. Classification (NCBI taxonomy): domain Bacteria; kingdom Bacillati; phylum Actinomycetota; class Actinomycetes; order Micromonosporales; family Micromonosporaceae; genus Micromonospora; species Micromonospora sp. C28ISP2-4. The sequence continues at coordinate 832,428 of NZ_JAUMKG010000002.1, forward strand.
CGCAGCCGGGAGCCGCACGAGGAACAGCCCTCGCCGCCGGCGCTCACGCTGCCCGGTGGTTGACGTCAGGCGGGACAGGGCGTGGTCACCGCGACCCGGACCCGCTCCCCGGCCCGCTGCGCCAGCACCGCCGGGTCACCCGGGCGCGCGTACGCGTCTGCCGAGTCCACCACCGGCGCGGCGCCGCCGCCGAACGCGGTCGCCAGCGACTGATCAGCCGGCGCGGCCGCCTCGGACCGGGCGGTGCGGGCCGTCCCGCCGCCCGGGCAGGGCGCGGCGAGCACCTGGACCGGCCCGGTCGCGCCGCCCCACCGGCCCAGCGCCGCCGCCAGCACCGCCGACTCGGCGGCGGCGTCGGCGGACGGGGCCCGGTAGCCGGAACCCGTCGGGCGGCAGCCGGTGTCGGCGGTGAGCAGTACCCGCCCCGGGCCGGCGGCCCGGCCCTCGACCGTGACGAACTCGCCCGCGTCGGCGCGCAGCAGCGGCTCGCCGTCGAGCATCGACACGCCTGCCCGCCAGCCCGGCGGCAGCCGGTCGGCGATGCCGCGCAGCACCTCGCGTACGTCGCCGCCGATCGCCACCTCGACGCCGCGTTCCAGCGTCGCGCCGTCGTCCATCGGCGTGATCCGGCAGCCGCGCTCCAGGCGGTCCGGCAGGAGCGCCGGTACGCCCGCGGCGCCGACTGCGGCGGTCAGCTCACCGACCGCCCGGTCCACCACCGGCCCGGCCTGGTCCAGCGACCGCTGCTCCTTGACCGTCGGCGCGTCGGTGCGTACCGACCACCAGGTCAGACCCGCGAGCAGCACGGCCCACGCCACGGTGACGGCCGTCAGCCGGCGCACCCGGCGTCGGCCACCGGGGCCGGGCCGGCCGGGCGGGGTGGGCGGGACGTAGCCCGTCTCGACGGCAGTCACCCGGCCATGGTGTCACGCCCCGGCGAGGTCACCGGCCGCGCCTCGGCACCCTCGGAACGGCTCGTGGCCCGCCACCCCGGTGGGGCGGCGGGCCACGATCAGAGCGTGGGTCAGGCGGCGACCGAGACGGTCACCTCGTTGATCCCGCGGGCCGCGGACACGGCGGTGTCGCCGTTGCCGTGGCGGGACAGCGCGCGCAGCGTCCAGGAGCCCGGCGCGGCGAAGAATCGGAACTGCCCGGCCGCCGAGGTCACCACCTCGGCGGTGAACTCGCCGGTCGAGTCGAGCAGGCGCACGTACGCGCCCGGCACGACCTCACCGGACTCGGCCAGCACGCGGCCGGTGATGACTGTTTCCTTCTCCAGGTCCAGGCTCGCCGGGAGGGGGGCGGACTGGTCCGGCGCGGCGCAGCCGGCGGCAGCCGTCGAGGCGGCGGAGGCGGCGGTCATCAGGCCTCCCCCGGCTCGTCACCGAGCGCCACCGGCACGCCGACGAGCGAGCCGTACTCGGTCCAGGAACCGTCGTAGTTCTTCACGTTGCGGTGCCCGAGCAGCTCCTGGAGCACGAACCAGCTGTGCGAGGAGCGCTCGCCGATCCGGCAGTACGCGATCGTCTCCTTGCTGTCGTCCAGCCCGGCGTCGGCGTAGATCTTGCGCAGCTCGTCGTCGGACTTGAACGTGCCGTCCTCGTTGGCCGCCTTCGACCACGGGACGCTGATCGCGGTCGGGATGTGGCCGGCCCGCTGCGCCTGCTCCTGCGGCAGGTGGGCGGGGGCGAGCAGCCGGCCGGCGAACTCGTCGGGGCTGCGCACGTCGACCAGGTTCTTGGTGCCGATGGCGGCGACCACCTCGTCGCGGAACGCGCGGATCGAGGTGTCCGGCTCCTGCGCGACGTACTGCGTCTTCGGCCGCTCCACCGCGTCGGTGACAAGCGGACGGGCGTCCAGCTCCCACTTCTTGCGGCCGCCGTCGAGCAGCTTCACGTCGCGGTGGCCGTAGAGCTTGAAGTACCAGTACGCGTACGCGGCGAACCAGTTGTTGTTGCCGCCGTACAGGATCACCGTGTCGTCGTTGGCGATGCCCCGGTCGGACAGCAGCGCCTCGAACTGGCTCTTGTTGACGAAGTCCCGGCGGATCTGGTCCTGGAGGTCGGTGCGCCAGTCCAGCTTGACGGCGCCGGCGATGTGCCCGGTCTCGTAGGCCGAGGTGTCCTCGTCGACCTCGACGAAGACGACGCCCGGGGCGCCGAGGTTCTTCTCGGCCCACTCGGCCGAGACGAGTGCGGTGTCGCGACTCATCAGATCACTCCCTGGTGAGGATGGTTTGGTGAGCCTGCGCGTGGAGATCGATGTCGATGGTTGTCGCACCACACGCGGACCCTGAGCTAGGAACGGATCACGGGTACGTGCGACGGCGCCGCTGCCGGGCGTTGAGGGGAACCGGGGAAGGTTCGTGGACCCTGGGTGGCCGCCGTTCAGGCGGCCGGAGACAGCCCCGCCGTCAGATGACGGGGCGACACAGGCAGGTGGCCACGCGGCACAGGTCGACCGCGCGCCGTTTGGTGAGGAGGGTCCCCATGGGCAGGGAGATTACCAGCCGGGGCAACGGCTGCCACCAGGCCGACCAGCATCCGGGACGACCGGCCGGCTTTCAGCCGGCGGAGTTGACAGCAGGCCGGCTTTCAGCCGGCGGAGTTGATCGGCACGTTCGCCGCGTCCGCCGTGACCACCAGGCCCTCCGGCTTCGGCTCCACCTTGCGCAGGTTGAGCTGGAACGGCAGCTCCGGCAGCGGCACGTCGATCGAGATGCCCTGCGCGTACCGGGTCAGCGCGGCCCGGGCCAGCGGCACGTTCGGCAGGCCGTCGGCGGTGAGGTCGTTGAAACGCAGCGCCACCTTGTTGCCGGCCACAGTGACGTCGGCGGTGCCGTTGACGGTGAGCTTGATGCCGAGGACGTCCACCGGGGCGGTGACGGCCAGCTTGCCGTTGCGCTCGCCCAGCGTCAGCCCGGGCCGGTCCAGCAGCTTGGCCAGGCTCTCGTAGGTAACGGTGCCCCGCCCGTCCACGGTCTCGGCCACCACGTCGCCCCGGCCGGAGCGCAGCGTGTCCAGCGAGGCGGTCACGTTGCGCGCGTCCACGTCCAGCTTCGGCACCTCGACCGCGTCGCCCTGCACGTCGCCGCGCACGTCGGTGAGCTGGATCGAGATGCGCTCGTACCGGCCGTCGAGCACCTGGGTGAGGAACGGGAAGCCACCCACCTCGACCTGCGGCGCGGCGGACTGCGCGTCCTGCTTGGCGATCTCCTGCCGGACCTGGTCGGCGATGGCGCGCTCGGCCACCCCGGCGGCGACGCGGTCGGCGACGACGAGCAGACCGGCCAGCACCAGCAGCAGGACGATGAAGCCGATCAGCACCTTCCGGCCCCGTCGCCGGGGTCGGCCCTCCGCCGGATAAGCCTCTGCCACGCCGCCTCCCGTCCTCGCCGCCGTCACCGCGCCTCGCGGCGCAACCGTACTTACCCGAGGCGAATCTTCCCCAACCGCGTCAGAGGAACAGCACGCACATGGCGTAGGCGGCGGGCGCGGCCAGCGCGAACCCGCCCAGCGGTCCCTGCATGTGCCGGGCCACCCACATCGTGGGCGGTTCACCGGCCATCAGCCGGCCCGCCTCGGCGTACCCGACGGCGAGGTCGGCCAGGACGGCGGTGGCCGCGCTGACCACCCCGACCAGGGCGGCGCTGGTCGGGGTGAAACCGACGAGGTAGCTGCCGAGCACGGCGCTGGTGAGCGTGCCGAGCATGGCGCCGACGACCACGCCGGCCGCGCCGCGCGGCACCTGCGGGGCGAGCCGGGGCCACGGCGCGACCGCGTCGGTGAGCCGGGCGACGAGCAACGCCACACCGGCGGCGGTGAGGCAGACCGTGATCGCCTGGGTGCCCTTGGGGATCCGGCTGAGCACGACGAGCGTGGCGAAGGCGACCACGCCCACCACGATGAGCAGGGTGCCGCCGAGCGAGTCGGTCACCCGGACCCGGTCCACCCGCCGTACGAGCTGCCCCAGCACGGCGAGCAGGAACCCGGCCACGGCGGCGTAGCCGAGCGGGGCCAGGCCGGCGATGTCCGACTGCACGGCGGCGACGTCGGCGATCACCGCCGTCGCGGCGCTGACGAGCGCGACGACGAGCAGCGCGGGCGGCCGCATGGCCATCGTCCAGGCCAGCACGAACAGCAGCTGGACGCCGAAGATGATCGCGGCGAACGGCAGCCGGTGCCCGGGGCCCGAGGTCTGCGCGCCGAGCACCAGGCCGACGCCGAGCAGCGCGGCGAAGCCGGCGACGGTGAGCGCCAGCGGGCGGCGGACCGGGACCGGAGGCACCTCCTCCTCGGGCTCCTCGTCGGACTCGTCGTCGGGACGCCGGCCGGGGCCGCCCTTGCGCAGCCGGCGCGGGCCCTTGCGTTCCGGCCGGTCGCCCTCGTCGGCGGGGCCGGTACGCGGGGCGGGCGGGTAGCCACGGGCGGGGCCGGACGGCCCGGCGGACGGGTCGTCGGCCCACGGTTCACGACCGGTGTCGCGCGAGGTGGAGGGAAACACGCCCCGATCGTGCCAGACCCGGGCGGCTCGGCGGAGGTCCCGGTTTCGGCGACGTTAAAACCTGCGCCGCGATCGAGGGCAGAAAGGGCAAACGGTAAATCGCGCGAAGGTGACGGCCGGTCCATCGGTTACGCTCAGGCCGTTACCCGCCCGTCGACGACGCCGGGACCCACGCAAGTTCACAGTGCCGCCCCCACCCGGGCGTGTCGCTGGTCGCGCGCGGCCGGAAGGCCGCCGGGACGGAGGTGATCGTGGAGCTCCTGCTGCTCGTGACCGCGCGGGCCGGTGAGCCGTCGGCGGTGCTGCCGGCACTCGACCTGCTGCCGCACTCGGTTCGCACCGCACCCCGTGACGTCCGCACGCTGGTCTCCGGCCCGACACCGGACGCCGTCCTGGTGGACGCGCGCTCCGAGCTGAGCGAGGCGCGGGCCACCTGCCGGATGCTGCACGCCACCGGGCTCGGCGTGCCGCTCGTCGCGGTCGTCACCGAGGCCGGGCTGATCGCGCTCAACGCGGACTGGGGCGTCGACGACGTGATCCTGGCCGGCGCCGGGCCGGCCGAGGTGGAGGCCCGGCTGCGGCTCGCTGTGGGCCGGCTCAGCAACGCCACCGCCGGCGCCGGCGGCTCGATCCGGGCCGGTGAGCTGAACATCGACCCGGACACGTACGCCGCCAAGCTGAAGGGCCGGCCGCTCGACCTCACGTACAAGGAGTTCGAGCTGTTGAAGTTCCTGGCCCAGCACCCGGGGCGGGTGTTCACCCGGGACCAGCTGCTGCGCGAGGTCTGGGGCTACGACTACTTCGGCGGCACCCGGACCGTGGACGTGCACGTGCGGCGGCTGCGCGCCAAGCTCGGCTCGGAGTACGAGTCGATGATCGGCACCGTCCGCCAGGTGGGCTACAAGTTCGTCGTGCCGCCGTCGCGTTCGCTGCCGGAGTCGGAGCCCGCCCCGCTGCCGGTCTGACCGCCCACGCTCCACCCCGCTAGAGGGCACTTTCCTCGTACGCCCTTTTTGCCCGATCAGTCAGCCATATCCTGGCTGCCGGAATTGTCGGGCTAAGGGGGCGACGGTGCGTGCGGTGAACACGAGGGCGACGAACGGCCGGTGCCGCTGATGCGGGCCTCGACGCTGCGCGCCGCCGGCCTCGTGACCGTCGTGCTGGCCGGCCTGCTCGGTTCGGCGTTCGCGCTGGGCCGCAGCCTGGTGCCGGACCCGCACCCGTCGGCCGCCGGAGTCGCCACGTCGCTCAACGGGCCGCGGTACGGCGACCAGCCACCCAGCACCGACTTCCCGGGCGGCACGGCCAGCGCCCGGCCGAGCCCCGACGCCGCGCCGGACGCCGCCCCGGTCCCGCCCGACGGCGACGGGCCGTACGGCGCCCTGGTCGCCACCGGCTCGTCCCGGGTCGCGCTGACCTTCGACGACGGCCCCGATCCCCGCTGGACCCCGCAGGTGCTCGCACTGCTGGCCCAGTACGGCGTACGGGCGACGTTCTGCGTCGTCGGCGAGAACGTCGAGGCCCACCCGGACCTGGTCCGGTCGATAGTGGCCGAGGGCCACACCCTGTGCAACCACTCCTGGAGGCACGACGTCAACCTGGGCAAGCGATCCCCGGCGACGATCCGGGCCGACATGCTGCGCACAAACGACGCGATCCTGGCCGCCGCGCCCGACGCTCGGATCACGTACTACCGGCAGCCCGGCGGGGCCTGGACACCCTCGGTCATGTCGGCCTGCGCCGACCTGGGCCTCACCCCGGTGCACTGGAGCGTGGACCCGTCGGACTGGAAGGCGCCGGGACCCGACGCGATCGAGGCGACGATCCGCACGCAGATGGGCCCGGGCGCGATCGTGCTCATGCACGACGCGGGCGGGGACCGGTCCGGCACCGTCGCGGCGTTGCAGCAACTCCTGCCCGAGATGCTGGCCCGGTTCGAGCTGGAGCCGCTGCCCGTCGGCGCCCCGTGACGATCGCCACCGATCGCCGTCGCCGTCCGGCGCGAACCGCGGCCCGCCTGCCGCTACCGTGACTCAGATGAGCAGCACCGAGCCGACGAGTGGTCCCGCAGCCGACCGGATCGACCGGGCGGACCGGCTCGCGCCGGACGAGGTCGCCGAGGTGCTGGCGCTGGCCCGCGCCGCCGGTGACGCCGACGGCGCCGACCCGCTCGACGAGCACGTGCTGCTGCGGCTGCGCGACCCCGCGGCCCCCGCCGTGCACCTCGCCGCCCGGACCACCGACGGCACCCTCACCGGGTACGCGCACCTCGACACCACCGCCCCGGCCGACGGCGTCGGCGTGGAGATGGTCGTGCACCCGGCGTACCGACGGCGGGGTTCCGGCCGGGCGCTGGCCCGTAGCGTGGTGGCCGCCGCGCCCGGCCCGCTGCGCGCCTGGGCGCACGGCGACCACCCGTCGGCCGCCGCGCTCGCTGTCGACCTGGGCTTCTCCCGGGCGCGGGTGCTCTGGCAGATGCGCCGTCCGCTCACCGCCGAGCTGCCGGCGCCGGTCGTACCGGAAGGCGTGACGCTGCGCGCGTTCCGCCCCGGCGAGGACGACGAGGCCTGGCTGGCGGTGAACAACGCCGCCTTCGCCCAGCACCCCGAGCAGGGCAAGTGGACGCTGGACGACCTGCGCGTCCGCATCGCCGAGCCGTGGTTCGACAGGGCCGGGTTCCTGCTCGCCGTCGACTCCGCCACCGGGCGGCTGCTCGGCTTCCACTGGACCAAGGTGCACCAGCGGCCAGGGTCGGCCCGGATCGGCGAGGTCTACGTGCTCGGCGTCGACCCGTCCGCGCATCGGGGCGGGCTGGGCCGGGTGCTCACCGCCGCCGGCCTGACCCACCTGCGCGACGAGCGCGGGCTGGACCGGGTGATGCTCTACGTGGACGAGAGCAACACCGCCGCTGTGGCGCTCTACGAGCGGCTGGGCTTCGCGCGCTGGTCCGCGCACGTCAACTACCAGCTCGGCTGAGCCCGCGCCGGCCCGGGAAAATCGCCACAAAGGCGATGCCGGGTTGCTAGTTCACGAAATGGACAACCCTTCCTCAGCGTACGGACACCTCGTCGGCTGAACGTGTTCACCGCGCGTTCACTTGCGTCCGGCGAACCGTCCACCTGGCCCTCCTACCTTTCGTGTCAGCCGGTCAGCTCCGGCCCCCGGCACTCCGGGCGACCTGACCAAAGACGTGAAGGGAAACCCCTGAAGTGAAGCTCCAGCGGCACGGCGCCATCGCCTGTCTCGCTCTTACCGCGGTTCTCGGTCTCAGCGCCTGCGGCTCGGACAACAACGAGACGGCCAGCGCCTCCGGTTCCACCGCCGCGGTGGACTGCGCGACGGGCACGCTGAACGCGCAGGGCTCCTCCGCCCAGAAGAACGCCATGGCCGAGTGGATCAAGGCGTACCAGCAGAAGTGCGCCGGCACCACGATCAACTACGAGCCCAGCGGCTCGGGCGCCGGCATTCAGGCGTTCATCGCCGGCACCGCAGACTTCGCCGGCTCGGACTCCCCCCTCAAGCCGGAGGAGCAGCCGCAGGCCGACGCCAAGTGCACCGGCGGCCAGGCGCTCAACCTGCCGATGGTCATCGGCCCGGTCGCTGTCGTCTACAACGTCGGCGGCGCGGACAACCTCCAGTTCAGCCCGGCCACCCTGGCGAAGATCTTCGCCGGCAAGGTGACCAAGTGGGACGACCCGGCCATCAAGGCCGACAACCCGGACGCCAAGCTGCCGTCGACAGCGATCCAGGCGGTGCACCGCTCCGACGAGTCGGGCACCACCGACAACTTCACCAAGTACCTCTCCAAGACCGCCGAGACGGACTGGACGCTCGGCAACTCCAAGGCGTGGAAGGCCCCGGGCGGCGTCGGCGCGGCCAAGTCCGACGGTGTGGCCAGCAAGGTCAAGAGCACCGACGGCACCATCAGCTACGTCGAGTGGTCGTACGCCGAGAACTCCGACCTGAAGATGGCCAAGATCCGCAACGGCAACGGCGAGTTCGTCGAGCTGACCGGCGACTCGGCCGGCAAGACCATTGCCGGTGCCAAGTTCGAGGGTCAGGGCAACGACCTGAAGATGTCGATCGACTACAACACCAAGGAGGCCGGGGCGTACCCGATCGTCCTGGCGACCTACGAGATCGTCTGCAGCAAGGGCCTCGCCGCCGACAAGCTGCCGCTGGTCAAGGGCCTGCTCGGCCACGCCGCCAGCGCCGAGGGGCAGAAGGAGCTCGTCGAACTCGGCTACGCGCCGCTGCCCGAGACCGTCCGCACCAAGGTCGAGGCCGCTGTCGAGAGCCTCTCCTGACGCTCCGACCGACGCCTCCTCAACACGAAGCGAGCGAGCAGATGGGTGACACCCCTCACCGCTCGGCCCACGCCGGCACCGGCGGGAACCCCGTGGCCAGGAGCCACGAGCGACCCGCCGGTGCCTCGGCGCGTGTGGCCGAGCGCCCCGGTAACCCGGGCCGCCCCGACGGTGGCCTCGGCGGCGGCGGTGCCCTCCCCCGGGCCCGCGCCTTCGGCGCGGAACGGGCGTTCCGCGGCCTGACCCTGGCCGCCGGCACCACGGTCCTGGTGGTCATCGCGGCCATCGCGATCTTCCTGATCGCCAAGGCCGTCCCGGCGCTGCGGGCCAACACCGAGTCGTTCTGGACCTTCGAGGGCTGGTTCCCGAACGACGACCCGCCGCAGTTCGGCATCGGCGCGCTCGCCTTCGGCACCGTCCTGAGCTCGCTGCTGGCGCTGCTCATGGCGGTGCCGGTGGCGCTGGGCATCGCCCTGTACCTGTCGCACTACGCGCCCCGGCGGCTCGGCAACACCCTGGGCTTCCTGATCGACCTGCTCGCAGCCGTGCCGAGCGTGGTCTTCGGCCTCTGGGGCCGGGACTACTTCGCCCAGCCGGTGGCCGACCTGTCCGCGTGGCTGAACAGGTACTTCGGTTGGATCCCGATCTTCGGCGACGGCCCGTACGGCAACTCGATCCTGCTCGGCTCCGTGGTGCTCGCCATCATGGTGCTGCCGATCGTCACCTCGCTGTCCCGCGAGGTGTTCCGGCAGACCCCGACCGCGAACGAGGAGGCAGCGCTCGCGCTCGGCGCCACCCGCTGGGAGATGATCCGCACCGCGGTCCTGCCGTACGGGCGGCCGGGTGTCATCGCCGCGGTGATGCTCGGCCTGGGCCGGGCGCTCGGCGAGACCATCGCGCTGGCGCTCACGCTCGGCTCGACGTACGCCATCTCGCTCAACATCCTGGAAAGCGGCGGCAACTCGATCGCCGCGAACATCGCCAACCGGTTCGCCGAGGCGAACGACACCGGCCGGGGCGCGCTGATCGCCTCCGGCCTGGTGCTGTTCGCGATCACGCTGATCGTCAACATCACCGCCCGGGCGATCATCCACCGGCGGCGCGAGTTCACGGAGTCGGCCGCATGACCACCACCCTCACCCCCCGCCGTCCGCGCCCGCCGGCCCAGCCGGTCACGCTGCGGGCGAGGCGGCTTCCCGCGTACGCCGCTCCGGCCGTCGCCGTCGCCGCGCTGCTGCTCGCGGCGGCCCTGGTGTACGGCGCCGGCATCGGCGGCCCGGTCCTGGTCGTGGTGGTCGGCGCGCTGCTCTACCTGGCCGGTCTCTTCGTCGCGGCCAACGCGGTGGAGGGCCGCCGGTCCGCCCGCAACCGGACCTGGAGCGCGCTGATCCACTCCGCGTTCGTGCTGGCGGTGCTGCCGCTGGCCTCGGTGGTCTGGACGCTCGTCAGCAAGGGCTCCGAGCGGCTGGACGCGAACTTCTTCGGCACCTCGATGAACAACATCGGGTCGCGCGACGCCAACGGCGGCGCGTACCACGCGATCGTCGGCACGTTGCAGCAGGTCGGCATCGCCACGGTGATCACGGTGCCGCTCGGCGTGCTCTGCGCGATCTACATCGTCGAGTACGGCCGGGGCCGGTTCGCGTTCACCATCCGCTTCTTCGTGGACGTGATGACCGGCATCCCGTCGATCGTCACCGGCCTGTTCGTGCTGGCCTTCTGGGTGCTGATCGTCTCGCCGTGGTTCAACGACGGCCGCCCGGGCTTCTCCGGCTTCGCCGCCGCGCTGGCGCTGAGCGTGCTGATGCTGCCCACAGTGGTCCGATCCACCGAGGAGATGCTCCGGCTGGTGCCCGCGCCGCTGCGCGAGGGCGCGTACGCGCTGGGCGTACCGAAGTGGAAGACCATCCTGCGGGTCGTTCTGCCGACCGCGCTGCCCGGCATAGTCACCGGCATCATGCTCGCCGTCGCGCGGGCCGCCGGTGAGACGGCGCCGGTGCTGCTCGTCGCCGGCGGCGGCGCGGCGATCAACTTCAACCCGTTCGAGAACAACCAGTCGTCGCTGGCCCTCTTCGTCTACCAGCAGGCCGGTGAGGCGTCGAAGTACTCGCCGGCACGGGCGTGGACCGCGGCGCTGACCCTCGTCGCCCTCGTCCTCGTCCTGACCGTCGCGGCGAAGCTGCTGGCCCGTCGTAACCGGCTCGGCCGATGAACCCCGGAGGTACCGCCACCATGGCCAAGCGCATCGAAGCCACGAACGTGACCGCCTACTACGGCGGGTTCAAGGCGATCGAGAACATCAACCTGACCGTCGAGCCGAAGACCGTCACCGCCCTGATCGGGCCGTCCGGCTGCGGCAAGTCCACCTTCCTGCGGTCGATCAACCGGATGCACGAGGTGCTGCCCGGTGCCCGGGTCGAGGGCAGCCTCACCATCGACGACCAGGACATCTACGACCGCGACGTGGACGTCACGGCGGTCCGGCGCATGATCGGCATGGTCTTCCAGCGGCCGAACCCGTTCCCCACCATGAGCATCTTCGAGAACGTGGTGGCGGGCCTGCGGCTCAACGGCGTACGGCGCAAGTCGATCCTGGAGGAGGCGGCCGAGCGGGCGCTCCGCTCGGCGAACCTGTGGGACGAGGTGAAGGACCGGCTCGGCAAGCCCGGCGCGGGCCTGTCCGGCGGCCAGCAGCAGCGGCTCTGCATCGCCCGCACCATCGCTGTCGAGCCGCAGGTGGTGCTGATGGACGAGCCGTGCTCGGCGCTGGACCCGATCTCGACGCTGGCCATCGAGGACCTGATGTTCCAGCTCAAGGACAAGTTCACCATCATCATCGTCACCCACAACATGCAGCAGGCCGCGCGGGTGTCGGACCGGACCGCCTTCTTCTCCATCGAGAAGACCGGCGACCCGGGCCGCCTGATCGAGTACGACAACACCCAGAAGATCTTCAGCAACCCGGCCCGGAAGAAGACCGAGGACTACATCACCGGCCGCTTCGGGTGAGGTGTAAGGAGGGGCCCCCTGTTAACGCCTCCGGTAGAGGAAGGGGCCCCTCTTAACACCGCCGGTCCTGGCACCGCACGCTCAGCGCAGCGCGGCGAAGAACTGCCGCAGGTCCGCCACGAGCAGGTCGGGCACCTGGTGGGCCGCGAAGTGGCCGCCCCTGTCGTACGTGCGCCAGGAGGCGATGTTCTTGTGGTCGCGTTCGGCGAGCGTACGGATGGACTGGAAGTCCCAGGCGAAGTTGGCGAGGCCCAGCGGCACAGCGGTCGGCTCGGGCAGGTCGGTGCCCCGGCCGTTGACCTTCTGCGCCGGGTGCACCACCTCGGCGTCCTCGTAGTAGTAGCGGGCTGCCGACGCGGCCGTGTTGGTCAGCCAGTAGATGGTCGTGTGGGTCAGTACGTGGTCGACGTCGATCTGGTCGCCCATGAGCTGACCCAGCCAGCCGAGCAGACCCACCGGCGAGTCGGCGAGCGCGTGGGCGACGTTCTGCGGCGCGGTCGAGTGCAGCTTGTCGTAGCCGCCCTGCCGCTGCACGAAGAACTCGGCGAACGCCAGCTTGCCCCGCTCCTCCTCGGTGAGCGCGGCCAGTTCGGCCGGGTCGCCGGACGGCAGCGAGAACACCTGCGTGACGTGCACGCCGAGCACGTGCTCCGGGTCGACCCGCCCCACCTCGGGCGACACGAACGCGCCGAGGTCGTTGCCGGCCGCGCCGTACCGCTCGTAGCCGAGGCGGCGCATCAGCTCGGCCCAGGCCCGGGCCACCCGGTGACGGTTCCAGCCGGGTTCCCGGGTCGGCCCGGAGAAGCCGAACCCCGGCACCGACGGGATGACCAGGTGGAAGGCGTCGGCCGGGTCGCCGCCGTGCGACAGCGGGTCGGTGAGCGGGCCGATCACGTCCAGCCACTCGGCGACGGTGCCCGGCCAGCCGTGGGTGAGGATCAGCGCTCGGCCAGCCGCCGGACCCAGCTCAGCGGGACGCCGTACTCCCAGCCGGGCGGGATCGGGCCGGGTGCGGCGGCCGGGTCCGCGGGTCCGCCGGCAGTTCCTCGGTCCAGCGGGTACGGGCGAGCCGGTCGGCGAGGTCGTCCAGCTCTTCCTGGGGGACGTCGATACGGAACGGGACTATCGCGGTGTTGTCTGCCATGCCCCGACGGTACGAACCGATTAGGAACACGCCCTTCCTAATGAGCTGGCAGGATCCCAGGAATGTTGGAGACCTCGGCGCGGCTGCTGCGCCTGCTGTCGTTGTTGCAGACCCCGCGCGACTGGACCGGCACCGAACTGGCCGAGCGGCTCGCGGTGAGCACCCGGACCGTCCGCAACGACGTGGAACGGCTGCGCGAGTTGGGCTACCCGGTGCACGGCACCCGGGGCGCGGTCGGCGGTTACCGGCTGGGCGCCGGCGCGGCCCTGCCTCCGTTGCTCCTCGACGACGAGGAGGCGGTGGCAGTGGCGGTCGGGCTGCGTACGGCGGCGGGCGGCAGCGTGACCGGCATCGAGGAGACCTCGCTACGGGCGCTCGCCAAGCTGGAGCAGGTGCTCCCCCACCGGCTTCGCCGACGGGTCACCGCCCTGCACGCCCACTCCGTCCGGGTGCCACACGACGAACCCGGCCCGACGGTGGAGGCCTCGACGCTCAGCCTGATCGGGGCCGCCTGCCGCGACCGGGAGCGGCTGCGGTTCGACTACGTACGGCACGACGGTGCCGCCGATCGGCGGGACGTCGAGCCGTACCGGCTGGTCAACTGGGGACGGCGCTGGTATCTCGTGGCCTTCGACCCGGCGCGGAACGACTGGCGCACGTTCCGGGTGGACCGGATCACCCCGCGCACTCCGGCCGGTCCCCGGTTCGCACCGCGCGAGGTGCCGGAGGACGTGGTGGACCGGGTCCGGCACGGGGTCTCGTCGGCCGCCTGGCGGCATCGGGCGCGCATCCGCGTCCACGCCCCGGCCGAGGTGGTTGCCGACCGGATCAATCCGGCGATCGGCACTGTCGAGCCGGCCGGCGACACCGCCTGCCTCCTGCACACCGGCGCCGACCGGCTGGAGACCATCGCGGTCTGGATCGGCCTGCTCGACCTCGACTTCACAGTCGAGGACCCACCGGAACTCGCCGATCTCCTGCGTACCCTCGCGGCCCGCTACCTGCGCGCCACCGGCTGAGATCAGCTCAGCCGGAGGCGGGGCTCCGCGCCGTCCAGGCCGTCGATGTGGGGCAGGATCGGCGTACCCGGGTCTCGCTCCTGCGCGGCGCGGGCCACGTCGCGGAGGTCGCCCGCGGCGGCGACCTCGGCGAGCGTGACCATGGTGGGCGGCAGCATGGTCAGCTCACCGGCCTCCGCCCGGGCCAGGGCGTCCGCCGGGCGCAGCCACAGCGTGTGGTCGGCCTCGCCGGAGACGTCCCGGGTCCGCTGCCCCTCGGGCAGCAGGGCGACGAAGAAGTACGTGTCGAAGCGGCGCGGCTCGAACTCCGGGGTGATCCACCGGCTCCACGGCAGCAGCAGGTCGGACCGGAGCGTGAGGCCCCGCCCGGCCAGCAGGTCCGCGAAGCCGACCCGCCGCCCCTCCAGGTCCTGGCGGGCCGATTCCCAGTCGTCGCCGCTCACGTCGCCGACAACGGTGTCGGGGTCCGGGCCGGCGAGCAGCACGCCCGCCTCCTCGAAGACCTCGCGGGCGGCGGCGCACACCACCGCCTGCGCCGCGGCCGGGTCGAGCCGGAGCCGCTCCCCCCACGCCGCCGGGTCCGGGCCGGCCCAGCCGAGGTGCGCCTCCGAGTCGGAGCGGTCCACCCCGCCGCCGGGGAAGGCGTACATGCCGCCGAACGTCATGGCCGCCACCCGGCGAATCATGTAGACCTCGAACCCGTCGCCGACCGGGCGGAGCAGCAGCACGGTGGCGGCGACCCGGGGCACGGCCGGTACGGCGCCCTCGGCCCGGAACCGGCGGGCGTGCTCCACCAGGGCGGGGGGTGCGGCGAAGCCGTCGATCGTCATGCGCCGAGCCTAGTTCCCGCCGGGAGGCCCGGTCGGTGCCGGTGCTCGCGGCCCCCGCAAGCACCCGCACCCCGCCGACCGTGCCCCCGCCCCGCGGCGCCGCGTCGCCCCCGCCCTGCCCGTCGCGTCGCGTCGCGATGGCCCGATCCGCGTCGAGGGCGACGGCACACACTTACGCTGTGTAGTTCCCTCGCCCGCCGGGAGGGCACCTCTCTGTCTCCTTTGCTCTGCAGCCAGATCCGCATCGGCAACCATCCGTGGCCGGTGCGCATGAGGCTGCAGAGCAAAGGAGGCGGGAGGCGATGTGCCCGGCCCGGGTTCGGGAGCAGGTTTTGGTCGTACACGTCGCTTTTGCCCACACGGGCTGACGAAAAGAAGCGCAACCACCGTTACGCAGAGCAACCCTCACGGTGCGTGTTTGGCATCGGTCGACGTCAGGCGGCCGGGACGGGAGGCCGCGAGCGAGGGCGCAGGATGCCCTTCCCGCCGAGTGCGGCCACTCGCACGCCGGGCCGGCCCGCCGCCGACGGCACGGCACGCACGGGGCAGCGCGCGTCGGCCGCGCCTGGCAGGGTCGGAATCGTGATCGACGATTTCGCGAAGGAGTACCTGCACCACGACCTGCGCCAGGTCCGCGAGGCGGTGCTGTGGAAGCTCGACGGGTTGTCCGAGTACGACGTGCGCCGCCCTCTGACCGCGTCCGGCACCAACCTGCTCGGCCTGGTCAAGCACCTGTCGTTCTGGGAGGCCCGGTACCTCGGCGAGGTGTTCGGCCGACCGTTCCCGGAGCCCTTGCCCCGGTGGGACGAGCCGGATCCGGACAACACCGACATGTGGGTGGGTGAGCACGAGAGCGCGAGGAGGTGATCGGCCGTTACCGGCGGGCGGCGGCGCACGCGGACGCGACGATCGACGCCCTCCCCGTCGACGCGCCCGGCCACGTGCCGTGGTGGCCGCGGCCGGACGTCAAGCTGTTCAACGTCATGGTGCACGTGCTCACCGAGACCAGCCGGCACGCCGGGCACGCCGACATCCTGCGCGAGCAGCTCGACGGCTCGACCGGGGCGTGGGCCGCGTACGCGCACCTGGAGCCCGACCGGTCGACGCTGGCGACGCGGCGGGCGATGATCGAACGGTCCGCCCGGGCCGCCGCCGACGTCCGCGGCTGAGCCGTCCCGACCGGTGGATCACCCTCCCGGCCTCCAGGCGGTACGGGATAGCGTGCCGGGCATGACGCGTTGGGGAATCCTGGCCACCGGAAACATCGCCGCTCGCTTCGCCGAGGATCTGCGGCTGGTACCGGACGCCGAACTCGTGGCGGTCGGATCGCGTACCCGGGAGAGCGCCGAACTGTTCGCGCGCCGGCACGACGTGCCGCGGGCGTACGCCTCATCGGCGGAACTGGCCGCGGACCCGGACCTGGACGCGATCTACGTGGCCACGCCGCACGCCGCTCACCACGAGGCGGCGCTCGCCTGCCTGGCCGGCGGCAAGGCCGTACTGGTGGAGAAGCCGTGCACGCTGGACCTGCCGACCACCACCGAGCTGGTGGAGACGGCCCGCGCCCGAGGCCTGTTCCTCATGGAGGCCATGTGGATGCGGACGAACCCGCTGATCCTGCGCGTGCTGGAGCTCATCCGGGACGGCGCGATCGGTGAGGTGACGCACGTGCGGGCGGACTTCGGCGTGGCCGGCCCGTTCCCACCGGAGCACCGGATGCGGGCCCGCACGCTCGGCGGCGGCGCGCTGCTGGACCTCGGCGTCTACCCGCTGAGCCTGGCCCACCTGGTGCTCGGCGCGCCGCAGCACGTGCAGGCGTGGGCCAAGCTGACCCCGGAGGCGGTGGACGAGAACACCGGCATGGTGCTCGGCTGGGACTCCGGCGCGGTGGCGACGCTGAGCTGCGGCATGGTCGGCGCGACAGCGATCACCGCGTCGATCACCGGTACGACCGGCCGGATCGACCTGCCCGAGCTGTTCTTCCGGCCCGCGCACGTGGTGCTGCACCGGGCCGGCGCCGAACCGGAGACGATCCCGGCGGACCTGACCGGCGGCGGCTACCAGTACGAGGCGATCGAGGTGCAGCGCTGCCTGGCGGCCGGGCTGATCGAGAGCCCGCTGGTGCCGCACGCCGCCACACTTGAGGTGATGGGCCTGATCGACGACATCAAGGCCCGGATCGGCGTCTCCTACGCGTGAGGGGTCCCCCGCCACGGCGGGGAACCCCTCGACGTCAGCGCGCGGAGATCAGAACAAGGGCCGGACCAGCAGGTACGCGAGGCAGGCGATCGCGGCCGCGGCCGGGAACGTGATGATCCAGGCGATCACGATGTTGCCTGCCACGTTCCAGCGCACCGCGGAGAGCCGTTTCGTCGCGCCCACACCCATGATCGCCGAGGTGATCGTGTGCGTGGTGGAGATCGGCGCCTTCAGCACCAGCGCGTTGAAGTAGAGCACCGCGCTGGCCACGGTCTCGGCCGCGAAGCCCTCCGCCGGGCCGAGGTCGATGATCTTCCGGCCGAGCGTACGGATGATCCGCCAGCCGCCCGCGTACGTGCCGGCCGCCAGCATCGCGGCGGAGGTCCAGAAGACCCAGCCCGGGATGTGCGTCTTGCTCTCCTGGAAACCGCCGGTGTAGAGCGCGAGCACGATGATGCCCATGGTCTTGGCGGCGTCCTGCATGCCGTGGCCGACCGACATGGCGGCGGCGGACGCGGTCTGCGCCCAGCGGAAGCCGCGGCTGAGCTTGCCCGGCTGTCCCTTCCGGAACAGCCACATGATCGCCAGCATCACCAGGAAGCCGAGGATCAGACCGACCACCGGCGAGAGCACCATCGGGACGAGGACCTTCTCGACGATGGTGCCCCACTGGACGATGCCGTCGGCGGCGAACAGGGTCGCGCCGACCAGGCCGCCGAAGAGGGCGTGCGAGGACGAGGACGGCAGGCCGAAGTACCAGGTGATCAGGTTCCAGATGATCGCGCCGAGCACGCCGGCGAAGACCACGCCGAGGCTCTCCACCCCGGTCGGCAACGTCACCAGCCCGTCGCCGACCGTCTTGGCCACCCCGGCGCCGAAGTGCGCGCCGACGAAGTTGCCGACGGCGGCCAGCGCGAGCGCGATCCGGGGGGTCAGTGCCCGGGTCGAGATGCTGGTGGCGATCGCGTTGGCCGCGTCATGGAAGCCGTTCGTGTAGTCGAACGCCATGGCGACCGCGATCACCGCCAGCACGGCGATGAGTTCGGGTGTCACTGGATCAGGACTCCTTGACCGCGATGGTCTCGACGGTGTTGGCCACGTGCTCGAAGGCGTCGCAGGCGGCCTCCAGCTCGTCGGCCACCTCCTTCATCTTCAGCACCGTGAGCGCGTCGTACTCACCGGAGAAGAGGCGCACCAGCAGCATCCGGTACGCCTGGTCGCCGTCGTTCTCGAGCCGGTTGCACTCGATCCAGTAGTCCTCGAGATCCTTCATCGACTTCAGCCGGGGCATCGCCTCGGCGGTGAGCTTGGCCTGCTGGTCGAGCACGTTGACCAGCTCGTGCAGCTCGCGGGGCAGCGCCGGCAGCTTGGTCAGGCCGTACAGGTAGAGCAGGTTGCCGACCGCCTCCAGGTGGTCCATCACGTCGTCGAGCAGTGAGCCCAGCCGGTAGATGTCCTCCCGGTCGAACGGCGTGATGAACGTGGAGTTGATCTTCTTGTACAGCTCGTGCGTGATCTGGTCGCTGTCGTGCTCGATGTCGGTCAGCCGCTCGCTGATCGACTGCACGTCGGCACCGGGCAGGCCCAGCTCGTTGAGCAGGTCGGTCCCCTTCACCAGGTTCTGCGCGGCTCTGGTGAAGAGCTCGTAGAAAGCGCCCTCGGTGGGACGGAAGGAAAACTTCACAGCACGGACCTCGTCGTGTCGGTGGAAGGGTGGCCGTCGCCCCCCGGGCGTCTGCTCTGCGCATGCTAGGGACCGCGCCGAACCCACTTTCGATCGGCCCACCCCTGGTCAGGCCCGATTCACCGCTCGTTCACCTTCTGTTCACCTGATCACTCACGGCGCTGGCTCCGTAACCGGTCACGCTCCCGTTCGACGTCGAAATCGGCAGGCGGATACCCCAGATCCAACCCGTCGAACGTCTCCCGGAGCAGGTGGGCGACCGCCCAGTCCCGGTACCACTTGCGGTCCGCCGGCACCACGAACCAGGGCGCGGCGTCCGTGCGACAACGCTCGAAGGCCTCGGCGTACGCGGCCTGATAGTCGTCCCAGCGTGCCCGGGTGTCCAGATCGCTCGGGTTGTACTTCCAGAACTTCGCCGGGTCGGTGAGCCGCTCCATCAGCCGCTCGCCCTGCTCGTCGTACGAGATGTGCAGCATGACCTTCACCACTGTGACCGCCTGCTGGGTCAGTTCCCGCTCGAAGTCGTTGATGATCGCGTACCGGGACCGCCAGGTCGCCTCGTCGACGAGCCCTTCGACCCGGGCGATGAGCACGTCCTCGTAGTGCGAGCGGTTGAACACGCCCACGTACCCGGGTGGCGGCAGCGCCCGGCGTACCCGCCACAGGAAGTCGTGCCGCAGTTCCTCCTCGGTCGGCGGACCGAACGAGCGGATGTGCAGCCCGAGCGGGTTCATCGCGCCGGTCACCCGCTTGACCGTGCCGTCCTTGCCGCCGCAGTCCATCGCCTGGAGCACCAGCAGCACCCGGCGCGGCCGGTTCCCGTCCAGTCCGGCGTCCGCCTGCGCCGGCGCGCTGGTGGCGCTGCCCGGCCCGGCGGCGCCCTGGGCCGAGGCGTACAGCATCTCCTGCTGCCGCCCCAGTTCCGCGCCGATCAGCTCGACCTGGGCCCGCGCCCATTCCTTGCGCGCCGGTCCGCGCCCGGCCGCCGCCGGCAGCCCCGGCGTCGACCGGGGGTCGATCGCCGCCAGATCCACCGCCCCCGGCCCCACCCGAAGCAGTTCCCGCATACGCCCGCCGACGGGCCCCACCACCTCACTCATCCCCCGATCCTCACCCCCGGAGCCCGTCCCCGCTCGCCCCGTTCCGCCGATCTTGCGGTTGCGGCCCCTGGCGCGTCCGGAAAGCACCGTTTGCCGGGGCAGCAAGTGCAAGATCGGCGGGGCGGGCGGGGTGGGTGGGGTGCCGGGGGCGGTGGGGCGGGCTCGGGGGCGGGAGAATGGGGGGGTGGACGAGCTGGCGGGGGAGTTCGAGGCGGAACGAGGGCGTCTCCTGGCGGTCGCTCAGCGGATGCTGGGCAGCCGCAGCGAGGCCGAGGACGCGGTGCAGGAAACCTGGCTGCGTTTCTCCGGCGCGCTGAGCGACCCGGCGGAGCGCGCCCGCGTACGCGATCTGCGGGGCTGGCTCATCACCACCTGCTCCCGGATCTGCCTCGACGTGCTCCGCTCCGCCCGGGTGCGCCGGGAGGCGTACCCGGGTCAGTGGCTCCCCGAGCCGATGGTGACAGCGGTGCCGGCTGCGGACGGGTTCGCGCCCGACCCGGCCGAGCGGGCGGTGCGGGCCGACCAGCTCGGCACCGCGCTGCTGGTGGTGCTGGAACGGCTGACGCCGGAGCAGCGGGTCGCGTTCGTGCTGCACGACGTGTTCGCGGTGCCGTTCCCCGACGTGGCGGACGTGCTCGCGGTGACCCCGGAGGCCGCGCGTCAGCTGGCGTCGCGCGCCCGCCGGGCGGTGCACGGGCCGGACGCGCCCCGGCACAGCGCCGACATCGCCGAGCAGCGGCGGGTGCTCGCCGCGTTCGCCGCCGCTGTGGAGTCGGGTGAGCTGGAGCAGTTGGTCCGCGTACTCGCCCCGGACGTCGTGTCGATCGGCGACGCCGGCGGTCACTTCCCGGCCGGACGCCGGCCGGTGGTCGGCGTCGACTCGGTCGCCCGCCTGCTCCTCGGCCTGTACGGCCAGGCCCGGCAGCGGGGTGGCCTGCGCGGCCGGCCGGTGCTGGTGGACGGGACGCTGGGGTGGCAGTCGGAGTTCTTCCACCGGGACGGGCGGCCGATCCGGATGGTCACCTCGTTCGCGGTCCACGAGGGGCGGGTCACCGGCGTGTTCAACCAGCTCAACCCGGACAAGGTGCGCGAGCTGCCGCCGCTGGGGCCGGACGCCGTCTGGCCGCCGCGCTGGTGAGCCGGCTCAGACCACCAGCGCGAGCCACTTCCGGTACGACGTGGCGAACGGCTCGGTGCCGTCGCCGAGCGCGCCGAGCAGCCAGCGGGACGCGGCCTCGGCTTCGGTGACCACGTCGTCCGGGTAGCCCCAGCGGGCCCGGTGCACGGCGAACTCGTCCTCGTCGCGCAGCTCGACCAGGCCGGTCTCGCGACGGCGCACCACGTCCAGGTCGAGGTCGATCAGGTGGACCGTCTCCTCGCCCTCCCAGCGGGCCGGGGTGGCGATGTCGCAGTAGACCTCGCTGGTGCGCGGCGGCGGGTTGAACATGCCGGTCCACCAGCCGTGGTGCGGCACCAGCAGGACGAACGGGATCTGCTCGACCGACGGGCGGCCGTGGTAGACGGACTCGGTGCCGGCGGGCACGCCGAGCCAGACGCCGAGGTCGTCCTCGGCGAGCCGGCGAGCCGGGTAGTCGCGGTGGGCGCTGCCGTCGTACTTGCGGTAGATCACGCGGACCACGTCGCTCGGCATGCCTGGCACCCTAACCGATTCCGGCCACGCCACGCGATCGGGAGGTAACCGGACGCGACCCGCCGTCCCGCCACGCCGCCGGAGCGGCCGGACCCGCGTCGGTGCCGGCGGGTACGGTCGCACGGTGACTCCGTCCCGCACCGCCACCGGCCCGGCCGTCCCGAAGAAGCGCCGCGGTGGCCGCGCCGGTGCCGGGGAGCTGCTGGCCGCCGCGGTGGGCGCGGTCCCGGGCGGCGCGGCCCGGCCGGGTCAGCAGCAGATGGCCGAGGCGATCGAGCGCAGCATCGCCTCGGGTGAGCACCTGCTGGTGCAGGCCGGTACGGGCACCGGCAAGTCCCTGGCGTACCTCGCACCGTCGCTGACGGTGGACGGGCCGGTGGTGGTCTCCACCGCCACGCTGGCGTTGCAGTCCCAGCTGGTCGAGCACGACCTGCCGAGGCTGGCCGACGCGGTCGAGCCGGTGCTGGGCCGCCGTCCCACCTTCGCCGTGCTCAAGGGGCGCCACCACTACCTGTGCCTGGCCCGGCTGGACAGCTCGGTCGAGGACGAGCCGGACGACGCGTTGTTCGACGCGCCGCGTTCCGGCAACGGGGGCACCAAGTGGCTCGGCGAGGCGGGCCGGCTGGGCAAGCAGGTGCAGCGGCTGCGCGACTGGGCCGAGGAGACCGCCACCGGCGACCGGGACGAGCTGGATCCGGGCGTGGACGACCAGGTGTGGCGCAGCGTGTCCATGCCGGCCCGGGAGTGCGTCGGCGCGAGCCGCTGCCCGTTCGGGCAGGAGTGCTTCGCGGAGGCGTCCCGGGCGCGCGCCCGCGAGGCAGACATCGTGGTCACCAACCACAGCCTGCTCGCCGTCGACATGCTCGCCGGGCGGCACATCGTGCCGCCGCACAAGCTGCTCGTGGTGGACGAGGCGCACGAGCTGGCCGACCGGGTCTCCTCGGCCGCCCAGGCCGAGCTGGTGCCGGAGCTGATCGACAGGTCCACCCGGCGGGCCCGGCCGCTGCTGCGCCCCGACGTGGCCGAGCGGCTCACCGAGGCCGGTGACGCGCTGGCGGTGGGGCTGGCCGAGGCGCCCGCCGGGCGGCTCACCGCCGGTCTGCCGCCCGCGCTGCGCGAGGCGTGCACGCTGCTGGACTCGGCGACCCGGGCTGCGCTGGAGGCGATCGGTGACGTGAAGTCCGACGACCCAGACCCGGTACGCAAGCAGCAGGCCAAGGCCGTGCTGGACGAGCTGTCCACCACCGCCCAGCGGCTGCTGGAGGAGGCCGACCACGACGTCGCCTGGGTCGAGAAGCCGGACAACGGCAGCCGCCGGGCGCTCGTGGTGGCGCCGCTGTCGGTGGCGGGCACGCTCGCCACCCACCTGTACGACGAGCGCACGGTGGTCGCCACCTCGGCCACGCTGGCGCTGGGCGGCCGCTTCGACACGGTGGCCCGGGCGCTGGGGCTGGACGCGCCGCCGCCGGCCCCGCCGTCCCCGGCCGCCGCCGCGCTCGCCACCGCTGCCGCCGCCGGCCGTTTCCCGGTCACGCCGGTGGCGGCCACCGAGGGCAGCCGGGCATCGATCGGCACCGTACCGGCGACCGAGGGGCCGGGCTGGAGTTCGCTCGACGTCGGTTCGCCGTTCGACTACGCCCGGCAGGGCATCCTGTACGTGGCCGCGCACCTGCCCCGCCCCAGCGTCTCCGGGCTGCCCGGACCGGCCGGTGAGGAGCTGCTGGCGCTGGTCGAGGCGCTCGGTGGTCGTACCCTCGGGCTCTTCTCGTCGCGACGGGCCGCGCAGCAGGCGGCGGAGCTGGTCCGCGCGCGGACCGACCTGCCGGTGCTGCTCCAGGGCGAGGAGGCGCTGCCGCTGCTGGTGCGCCGGTTCCGCGAGGTACGGGAGAGCTGCCTGTTCGGGGTGATGTCGCTCTGGCAGGGGGTGGACGTGCCGGGCGACGCCTGCCAGCTCGTGGTGATCGACAGGTTGCCGTTCCCCCGCCCGGACGAGCCGCTCGCGGCGGCGCGGGCGGCGGCGGTGGACGCGGGCGGCGGGTCCGGTTTCGCGGCGGTGAGCGTGCCGATCGCTGCGGTGCGGCTGGCCCAGGGTGTCGGCCGGCTGATCCGGGCCACCGGCGACCGGGGCGTCGTGGCGGTGCTCGACTCGCGGTTGGAGACGGCACGCGGGTACGGCCCGTTCCTGCGCCGCTCGCTGCCGCCGTTCTGGTACACGACCCGGCCGGAGGTGGCCCGGGGCGCGCTGGAACGGCTCGCCAAGAGCTGACGCCGCGCCTCCCCCTGAGGGTGACGCGGGCGTCTGCGGGTCTGTGCCGGTCAGGGCGCCTGGGAGGCGACCACCACCGCGTCCGGTGGGGTGTCCGGGACGCTGCGCGCGGCGAGCCGGCGCACCGCTGTGTTGAGTACGGCGATCAGCGGCACCGCGACGAGCGCGCCGGCGATGCCGGCGAGCACCACTCCGGCGGCGATGCCGATGATCACGGCGAGCGGGTGGATGGCCACTGCGCGGCCCATGATCAGCGGCTGGAGCACGTGGCCCTCGACCTGCTGCACGCCGACAACCGCGCCCAGGATGATCAGGGCGGTCACCGGGCCGCTGTCGACGAGCGCCACCAGCACGGCCACCACGCCGGACAGGAACGCGCCGACGATCGGGATGAACGCGCCGAGGAAGACCAGCGCGGCCAGCGGGAACGCGAACGGGATGTCGAAGAGCACCAGGAAGATACCGATGCCTACCGCGTCGATGAACGCGACGACCACCGTGGCCCGCACGTAGGCGCCGAGCGTGGCCCAGGACGCGCGCCCGGCGTCGTCGACCTTCCAGCGCGCCGCGACCGGCAGCAGCCGGACCAGGAACCGCCAGATGTTGTTGCCGTCGCGGAGGAAGAAGAACGTGGCGAACAGGACGAGGACGGTGCCGGTGAGCACCTCGGCCAGCGTGGCGGCGGTGCTTATCGCACCGCTCGTGAACCGCTCGGTGTTGCCGTTGATCCAGTTCTGCGCCTCGTCGATGTAGCGGTCGAGCTGGCTGTCGGACAGGTGCAGCGGGCCGGTCTTGAACCAGTCCTGGATCTGCCGGACGCCCTCGGAGGACTTCTCGCTCAGCTTCGGCACGCCCTTGATGAACTCGTTCACCACGAGCGTCAGCGTGCCGACGACGGCGGCCAGGCCGCCGACCAGCACCACTGCTGTCGCCAGCGACCGGGGCAGCCGGGCCCGGAGCAGCCAGCCCACCGCCGGGGCGAGCAGCGCGGAGAGCAGCAGCGCGACGGTCAGCGGGATGATCACGATGCTGATGGTGCCGACGATCTTGAGCAGGGCCCAGGTCACGATGCCGATCACGATGAGACGCCAGCACCACGCGGCGGCGATGCGCAGCGCGTGCGGCACCTCCGTGTCGTCCCGGCTCACAGTCGAGGAGTGCAACGCCGCCGGCGACCCGGCGCCCACGACCATCGCCTCCGGCGAGGCGGGTGGCCCAGGCGAGGCGGGCGAGGCCACTCCCGCATCCGCCGAGTCCGCGTCGGCCCGCCGGGTCCGGGCCGCCTCCCGGCCCGACTCGTACGCACGGCGGAGCCGTCCGCGCATCCGCTCCATGCGGCTCAAGCGCACCTCCGGCAAATCAGCCCCACCTGGTCGCAGGGGGCACAGGATACGTCCGTACGCCCCACCCTAGGGCGACTCGGCCACACATTGCCCGCCCGGCGCTCTCACCAACCACTGCGGAATCGACCGGCGGCCACGCGGTAGCGTCTTCGCGTGACCGCCGACCAGAGTCTCGACGCCGGGCTGCCGATCCGCCTGCTGCACGACCGCGTGCTGGTGCGTACCGAGGGTGGCGAGGGAGAACGTCGCTCCACCGCCGGCATCGTGATCCCCGCGACGGCAGCCGTGGGCAAGCGGCTGGCCTGGGCCACAGCGGTCGGCGTCGGGCCGAACGTCCGCGCGATCGTGGCCGGCGACCGGGTGCTGTTCGACCCGGACGACCGCTCCGAGGTCGAGCTGCACGGGCGAGCGTACGTGCTGCTGCGCGAGCGGGACGTGCACGCCGTGGCGGCCGAGCGGGTGGAGACCACCGCCGCCGGCTCCACCGGTCTCTACCTGTAGCTCGCCCCTCCGGCGCCGCTCGCGGCACGGCGGCGCTGTTTGCCGCGCCGCCCGGCGGGAAGCCCAGGCACCTCAGCGCGCCCTGGGGAGGGACACCATGCCGGTAGTGATCAAAAAGATCCTCGCCTGGGGATTCCTCGCGTTCCTGATCTACTTCATGGCGTTCCGGCCGGACGGGGCGGCGCAGCTGTTCAAGGGCATCGGCGGCGCGCTGATGGCCATCGCCCAGGGGCTCGGCGACTTCCTGACCGGACTGATGAGCTGACCACCGCCACCGCTGACCGGCCGACCGGCCTCAGCGCCCGGGGTGCCAGGGCGCGCCCGGGTCGTGCCGGCCGCCCGGGCCGTGGCCGGCGCCCGGGCCGTAGCCGTGACCGGCGGCCGGACCGTGGCCGACGGCCGGACCGTGCCAGCCGGCCGGGCCGTGACCGCTCGGGCCGTAGCCGCCCTGCGGGAAGGCGGGCGGCTGGGCCAGCACCACCGGGATCGGCACCACCGGGTCGTCCGGCGCCTCCACCGGACGCTGCGACCCGTCAGGGAACCGCAGGTGGTAGCGCTGACCGTCCCAGACCCCGACCGGCGCCTGCGGGTCACGACCGACGAAGAACGACCGGTACGCGGTGATCGCGTCCAGCAGCTCCCGTTCCTCCCGTGCCGTCCGCTCCCGCTCCTCCGGCTTGCGGTCCAGCCCTCGGCGCATCCCGTCCCGCAGCAGCGCCAGGCGGGTCGCGGCGAACTGGTAGCCGCGCATCGCGCGTACCCCGCCGTCACCGGCGACTCGTCGCGCCCAGGTACGCGCCGCGTGCCGCCGGCCGAGGCTGCCCAGCGCCGCCACCTCGGGCGGGGTGAGCCAGCCCGCGCGTACGTAGTCGGGCAGCGTGCGCTCGGTCAGCCGGCCCTCCCAGGCGCGCAGCCAGACCGCCAGGCCGACCATCGCGAAGAAGATCGGCACCATCACGCCGATGTAGCCGTAGAGCACGATCACGGTCTCCCCGGTGGCCTGGGCCAGCGAGGGCAGCAGGTTCCAGGTGCCGTGCAGGATCATCGCCAGCAGCAGCCCGGCGAGCGGCGCGAGCACCCGCACCCGCCGGTCGGCGGTACGCGCGGCGACACCCAGCCCGACGCCGGTCATCGACGTGAACAGCGGGTGGGCGAAGCCGAACAGCAGGATCCGGACGATGAAGATCGCGATCACCTGCTGCGCGCCGGTGGCCGGGCCGTACTCGTCGGCGCCCGCGCGGTAGCCGTGCCCGCCCAGGTAGAGGATGTTCTCCACCATGGCGAAGCCGACCGCGGAGAGCCCGCAGTAGACCAGGCCGTCGGTGATGCCGGAGAACTCCCGCCGCCGGAAGATCAGCACCAGGAGCGGACCGGCCGCCTTGGTCAGCTCCTCGATGAACGGCGCGACCAGCACGGCGGTCAGCGCGACCGGCAGCCCTCGGTCTTCGAACAGCCCCGCGCTGGCCGTGTTCACCAGCAGCGAGATGGCGGTGGAGACGAAGGCGCCCCAGGCGAAGCAGAAGATCAGGTACTTCAGTGGCTCCGGCTCGTAACGGTCGAGCCAGAGGAAGCAGAAGACCAGTACCGGCACCGGCAGGATCGCCGCGATCACGCCGATCAGCAGCGCCTCGGCGCCCAGGCTCTCGCCGAGCGTGAACACCATGAACAGCGCACCGGCCGCGATCAGCAGCACCACACCGGCCAGCACCAGGAAGCGCCGCCAGCCGAGCCGGCGCAGCGGCATCCGGGGCGCCGGCGCCCCCGGCGGGGCGGCGGGCGCGTGCGGTGGCGGCGGGGCTGCGCCGGGCGGGGTGTCGGCCATGCGGTCAGCGTAGTCACCCGCGACCCACTGGTCCGGTCGCATCGTGAGGGCTATGCTCCCGGACAGGTCACGAGCGCCAGCGTCAAGCCCCGGCTTGCTGGCCGGCAACCCTCGTCGAGGTTCGCGGTGGGGTGCCCCGGGTGATGACCGGGCCCGGTGCCGCTCCGCGTGCCGGGCAAGCGCGGACCCCGTCCCGGCACCACCTGGGGTCCCCTGTGACCCGGGAGGCTCCGGCATGACCGTCACCCACCCTCGTACCCTCGCTGCCCGTGCTGCCCGCGCCGGTCCGGCCCGACCCGCTCGGCGTGCTCGGCGTACCGGGAGAGATCAACCTGGACCACGCCGCCAGCGCGCCGTGCGCGCGGGGCGCGGCCGACGCGGTGGCCGAGCTGCTTCCCTGGTACGCGAGTGTGCACCGCGGTGCCGGCGCGCTGTCGCGGCGCTGCACGCTCGCCTACGAGCGGGCCCGGCAGACCGTGGGTGACTTCCTCGGCGTCCGCCCCGACGATCACGTGATCTTCACGCGGAACACCACCGACGCGCTGAACCTGCTGGCCCGGGCGCTGCCCGCCGGCACCACCGTGATCACGTTCGGCGGCGAGCACCACGCCAACCTGCTGCCCTGGCCGCGCGGCTCGGTACGGCTGCCGGTGCCGGACAGCCCGGCCGGCGCGGTCCGCTCCCTCGCGGCGGCGCTCGGCGAACTCGCCCGCGACGCCCGGCCCGGCCTGCCCGTGCTGGTCGCGGTCACCGGCGCCGGCAACGTCACGGGCGAGTGCTGGCCGGTCGCCGAGCTGGCCCGGGTGGCGCACCGGCACGGCGCCCGCATCCTTGTCGACGCCGCGCAGCTCGCCCCGCACGCCCCGGTCGACCTGACCGCGCTGGACGTGGACTACGTGGCCCTGTCCGGGCACAAGCTGTACGCCCCGTTCGGCGCGGGCGTGCTGGCCGGGCGCGCGGACTGGCTGGACGCCGCCCCGCCGTACCTGGCCGGAGGCGGCGCCACCAGCCACGTCGGCGCCGCGACGCACGAGGTGCGCTGGACGACCGGCCCGGCCCGGCACGAGGCGGGCACGCCGAACCTGCTCGGCGCGGTGGCGCTCGCCGCTGTCTGCGAGGCGCTCGGCGCGGCCGAACGGGACGCGCTGCACGCCCGGGAACAGGCGCTGCTGGCCCGGCTGCGTACCGGCCTGGCCGCGCTGCCGGACGTGGTGGAGCTGCGCGTGTTCGGCCCGGACGCGCCCCGCGTGGGCATCGTCAGCTTCGTGGTCGCCGGGCGGGACTCCGCCGAGGTGGCCGCCCACCTGGCCAGCCGGCACCGGATCGGGGTACGCGACGGCCTGTTCTGTGCGCACCCGCTGACCCGGCGCCTGCTGGCCGAGGCCGCCGCCCGTACCGGCCGCACCGACCTGCCCCCGACCGCCCTACGAGCGAGCCTGGGCCTCGGCACCACCACGACCGAGGTGGACGCCCTCCTGACCGCCCTGACCCACCTCCCCCAGCCCCAGCGCTAGCCCTCTCCCGCCCCGCCCCTCCCGCCCCGGTGACGAAGCCGCCCGATCCCGGGCGGTGATCAAGGGGTTTGCGTGCTAGTTGATCTCTGGAGAGGCCGCAAACTCCTTGATCAACGCGGGCGGGGCGGGGGCAGGGCAGGGCGGGATCGGGGCGGGGCGGGAGCGGGGCGGGGGCACCGGGGGTCGGCCGACAGGTGGGGCCGTGGGGGGATGGGCGGCGGGGTTCCGGGCTGCGGGTTCACCCTGGCGGTTCTCGCCCAGGGCGCCTGCCGCACCAGCCGGTTCGCCTCCTCCTGCTCGATCCCGGAGGCCACCATCAGGTCACTCGCCGTGGTACGCACCTGGGCGATCACCACGCTGCCGGAGAAGCCGACGCCCTCGGCGTACGCCCGGCCGGCCTCGCTCACCGCGCGCAGCGACCGTTCCCGGGCCTCCTCCGGCTCCTGCCCGGCGGCGAACTCCTGCCGGAGCAGGCGTACCGACTCGGCCAGGTGACCGATCGCGTCCGGCATCGGCTCGGGGACCGGCTCGGCGTCCTCGATCATGGTGACCGCGCGGCGGATCAGCGTGCCGCTGTTGCGCATGGCCCGGTCGATCGGTTCGGCCGCCTCGGCGTAGTGGGTCAGCTCGCTGCGCCGGTGCCAGCGGGCGGGTGACAGGGTGCTCGTCTCCTTGGCGCCCTCGATCGCCTCGGAGAGCGCGGCCAGTTCCTCCTTGTTCTCGCGCAGCCGGAACAGCGCCCGCTGGGCCGCGTCCCGGTCCCGGCCGCGTACCGCGCCGGCGCAGGCGTCGAGCTGGTCGGCGAGCAGGTCCAGCGCCGGCCGGGCGGCCCGGTTGATCACCCGTAGCGGGTTGAGCGGCAGCAGGATGGCGGTGACCAGCAGCGCGATGCCGCCGCCGAGGAACGCGTCGATGAAGCGGGGGAACTCCAGGTTCTCGGTGGACGGGCTGAGCGTCACGATCAGCACCGCTGTGGCCGCGGCCTGGATGACGATGGCGACGCTCGCCCCGGCGAAGATGCTCAGCAGGATCGCCGAGGTCACCACGAGCGCGAGCTGCCACGCACCGGTGCCGACGAAGTAGATGAGCGCGTCGCCGACGAGCACGCCGACCGCCACCCCGACGATCAACTCGACGGTGCGGCGGAACCGTTGCCCCACGGAGGCGGCGAGCGTGCCGACAGCGGAGATGGGGGCGAAGACCGGCTGGGGGTTCTTCAGCAGCCGGTGCGAGACCAGGTACGCCAGGCCGGCGGCGAGTCCGGCCTGCACCGCCAGGCCGAACGCGGTACGGACCCGGTGCAGCCGGTCGTGCAGTGTTGCCTTGCTGCGGTGCCGCAGTTCCTCCATCGCGGAGGCGATCCGCTGGCCGTCACGGTCACCCGGGCCTTCACGCTGATCGCCGCGACGAAGGAACGGCAGTCGTCGGTCCGGGGCCATGGCGGGTACTACCCGCGACGATCCCGCTGAACCCCCGGTCCGGTCGCGAAGTGGGGCAGACTGCACCCGGTGGACGATCTGACGGCGCGGTGGCGGGAGACGGCACGGGCGGCGGGCGCGACCGATCCGGCGGGAGTCGACCGGGCCGGTTCCCGGCTGCTGGCGGGCTGGCGGGAGCCGCACCGGCGCTACCACGACGAGGCGCACCTGCGGGCGGTGCTCGACGTGGTCGACGCGTACGCCGGGATGGCCCGCCACCCCGACCTGGTCCGGCTGGCGGCGTGGTGCCACGACGCGGTCTACGACCCGCGCGCGGAGGGCGACGCCAACGAGCGGGCCAGCGCCGGCCTGGCCGGCGAGCTGCTGGCCGCCGCCGGGCTCCCGGCCGCGACGGTGACCGGGGTACGCCGTCTGGTGCTGCTCACCGCAGGCCACCTGGTCGGGCCGGACGACCCGGACGGCGCGCTGCTCTGCGACGCGGACCTGGCGGTGCTGGCGGCCCCGGCGGAGCGGTACGACAGGTACGCCGCCGCGATCCGCGCCGAGTACGCGCACGTGCCCGAACCGGACTTCCGCACCAGCCGGGCCGCGGTGCTGCGGCACCTGCTCGCCCTGCCGGCGCTGTACCGCCTACCCGAGCCGCACGCCCGCTGGGAGGCCCGGGCGCGGGCCAACCTGTCCCGGGAGCTGGCCGCGCTCGCCTGAGACGCGGTGCTTCGGGCGGCGCAGGCCGGCTTCACGCAGCAGCCGGACGATCTCCCGCGAGGGCACGACAGTGGCGCCGAGCCAGACCGCCGCCCGGAACCGCTCGGCGGGCACGTCGTAGTGGTCCCGGTCGAAGCCGCGCCGGGGCGCGCCGAGCATCTCGGCGAACGCGTGCAGCTCGGCGTACGAGACGTCGCTGATCAGGTGCGACCAGAGCCGGCCGCGCCAGGGCACGGCGGGCGGGTCCAGGTAGAGCACGGCAACAGACGGTACGCCGGTAGCCTTCCCGGCATGGCCGCCCATCCCCTCCTCGACGACCTGCGGGCCGCGCTCGGCGACGCCGCCGTGCTGACCGACCCGGACCTGCTGGCCGGGCACGAGCGCGACGAGGCCGATCTGTGCGACTCGGGCACCCCGCTGGCGGTGGTGCGTCCCCGCGACACCGACGAGGTGGTGGCGGTGGTCCGGGCGGCCGCGCGGCACGGCGTACCAGTGGTGCCGCAGGGTGCGCGGACCGGGCTGGCCGGCGCGGCGAACGCGGTCGCCGGGGCGGTGGTGGTGAGCACCGTGGCGATGGACGCGGTGCGGGAGATCGACCCGGTCGGCCGGATCGCTGTGGTGCAGCCGGGCGTGGTGAACGCGGCGCTCGCCCGCGCGGCACGGGAGCACGGCCTCTGGTATCCGCCGGACCCCGGCTCCTGGGAGTCGTCCACGATCGGCGGCAACGTGGCCACGAACGCCGGTGGCATGTGCTGCGTGAAGTACGGCGTGACCAGCGAGTACGTCCTGGGCCTGGAGGTGGTGCTCGCCTCCGGCGAGGTGCTGCGCACCGGGCGGCGTACCGCCAAGGGGGTCGCCGGGTACGACCTGACCCGCCTGTTCGTGGGTTCGGAGGGCACGCTCGGTGTGATCACCGAGGTGACTGTGGCGCTGCGCCCGGCCCCGGAGGAGTCACTGACCCTGGTAGCTGTCTTCCCCACCGTGGCGACCGCAGGTGGCGCGGTAGCCGGGATCGCCGAGCGAGGGCTCACCCCGAGCCTGCTGGAACTGCTGGACCGGACGCATCTGCTGGCGATCGAGGCGTACCGGCCGATGGGTCTGCGGACTGATGCCGAAGCGCTGCTGCTCGCCGCGGTGGACACCGGCACGCGGGCCGCCGACGGCCTGGCCCGGCTGGCCGAGGTGTGCACCGCCGCGGGCGCGGACGAGGTCTACGCGGCCACCGACGCGACCGAGGCCGCCGCACTGCTCCAGGCGCGGCGGCTGGCCCACCCGGCGATGGAGCAGTTCGCGGCGCAGACGTTCCCGGGCGGCAACGGCGGCCTGGTCATCGACGACGTGGCGGTGCCGCGCGGCCGGCTGGCGGAACTGCTCGACGGGGTGGCCCGGATCGCGGAGGCGTGCCAGGTGCCGATCGGGGTGGTCGGCCATGCGGGCGACGGCAACATGCACCCCAACATCGTGGTCGACCGGGCCGATCCGGCGAGCCTGGCCCGGGGACGGCGGGCCTTCGACGAGATCATGCGGCTGGGACTGGAACTGGGCGGCACCTGCACCGGGGAGCACGGCGTCGGGCTGCTCAAGCGGGACTGGCTGGCCCGCGAGATCGGCCCGGTGGGCGTACGCGTGCACCAGGCGATCAAGGCGGCGCTGGACCCGGCGGGGCTGCTCAACCCCGGCAAGATCTTCTAGCTCTTGTCCTCGGCCGGGGTGGCCTGGGTGACGAGCAGCAGCACGTCGTAGGCCACCTTCGGCTTCGGCTCGCCCGGGCAGTCCTGGATGGTGACTGTCAGGTCCGGCGGCACGAGCAGCGTCGAGGTCAGCACGCCGATGCAGCCCTGCTTGTAGCCGCGGGCCTGGTCGGTCTCCTTCGCGATCGCCGGGTCCGCGAGCATCCGCTGGAGCCGCTTGGTCTGCTCCGGGCTCAGCGTGCCGGTGGCGTCCACGCCGTCACCGGCGCAGTCGCGGCACTGCCAGCGGCCGGTCGGGTCCACCTCCAGGTTGCGGACCGGGCCGTCGCCGAGCCGCTGCACCAGGGAGACACGCCTGCCGTCCGGGGTCGGGCCGGCCGTGCCCGCCGCCCCGGGTGTGGTGGCGCCCTCCGCCCGGCCGAAGGAGCAGCCGGCCAGAGCCAGCACGACGACGGCGGACAGAGCGGGGACGCGCAACCGGGATGGGCGGACCACGCCGGAAACCTACACTTCCGTAGGTAGCGCGCACTACCGGCCGAGCGGCCCGGGTCGGGGATCCCCTACCTGGGGGAGGCCGGGAGTTCAACGCCCGGGCCGTCGATGCCCCGGTCGGCCGCGAATCCGCGGACGTCGGGCGCGCCGAGGCGGGCCGCGTCGGCCGCGATGTCGTCCGCCATGAGCTGCGACTCCCGCTCGGCGAGCACCCGCGCCCGGTAGTGGGCGACCTCCCGGTCCCGGGT
Source organism: Micromonospora sp. C28ISP2-4 (assembly GCF_030519385.1). Lineage (NCBI taxonomy): Bacteria > Bacillati > Actinomycetota > Actinomycetes > Micromonosporales > Micromonosporaceae > Micromonospora > Micromonospora sp. C28ISP2-4. The sequence continues at coordinate 865,895 of NZ_JAUMKG010000002.1, forward strand.
CGCCGCGTCCCAGCCGAGCACCGCGCCCATCAGCTCCGCGGCGTGCTCCGCAGACTCCAGGCCGCGGTGGCTGGTCTCGATCGAGATCCGGGTACGCCGGGTGAGCACGTCCTCCAGGTGCAGCGCGCCCTCGGCGCGGGCGGCGTACGTCACCTCGGCGGCGAGGTATTCCGGTGCGCCCGCCAGCGGCGATCCGAGCAGCGGGTCGGCGTCGACCAGGGCGAGCAGGTCGAGCGTGAGGGTGCCGTAGCGCTCCAGCAGGTGCTCGACCACACCGACCGCCACCCCGTGCCGGCGGGCCAGGTCGGCCCGGTCCCGCCACATGGCCGCGTACCCGTCGGCGCCGAGCAGCGGCAGGTCGGCGGTGCGCGAGGGGCGGGTCCGGCCGAGCCGGTGCATCGCGCGGTCGACCACGTCGGAGGCCATCACCCGGTAGGTGGTGTACTTCCCGCCGGCGACCAGCAGCAGGCCGAGCATCGGCTCCACCACCGCGTGCTCGCGGGAGAGCTTGGAGGTGGAGTCCGCCTCGCCGGCCAGCAGCGGGCGCAGCCCGGCGTAGACGCCCTCGATGTCGGCTGTGGTCAGCGGCCGGTCCAGCACCGTGTTGACCTGCGACAGCAGGTAGTCGATGTCGCTCGCGGTCGCGGCCGGGTGGGACCTGTCGAGCTGCCAGTCCGTGTCGGTGGTGCCGATGATCCAGTGCCCGCCCCAGGGGATCACGAACAGCACGCTCGTCGCGGTACGCAGGATCAGGCCGGTCTCGCCGACGATCGCCGAGCGGGGCACCACCAGGTGCACCCCCTTGGAGGCCCGGACCCGCAGCTTCGGGCGCAGCCCGACGTCGTTGAGCATCCGCGACATGTCGTCGCTCCACACGCCGGTGGCGGCGATCACGGTGCGGGCGCGCACCTCGAACTCGGCGTCCGGCGAGCCGGCGGGCGCCTCCAGGTCGCGGACCCGCACGCCGGTGACCTCCCGGGCCTGCCGGGTCAGGCCGACCGCGCGGGCGCTGGTGACCACTGTCGCGCCGAGGCTGGCCGCGGTGCGCGCCAGCGTCACCACCAGGCGGGCGTCGTCGACCTGGCCGTCGTAGTAGCGGATCGCGCCGGCCAGCTTGTCCGGGCGCAGGCTGGGGAAGATCCGGCGGGTGCCCTCGCGGGTGAGGTGCCGGTGCAGCGGCATGCCACGCCCGCCGCCGAAGATCCCGGCGAACGCGTCGTACGCTGCCACGCCGAGGCCGTAGTAGGAGCGGCGGAAGAACCGCCGGGGCAGGTCACGCGCGCCACCCTCGGCGGGCAGCGGCACCAGGATCGGCACCGGCCGGACCAGGTGCGGCGCGAGCCGCGTGGCGAGCAGGCCGCGCTCGGTCAGCGCCTCGTGGACCAGGTGGAACTCCAACTGCTCCAGGTAGCGCAGGCCGCCGTGGATCAGCTTGCTGGACCGGCTGGACGTGCCGGCCGCGTAGTCGCGCGCCTCCACCAGGGCGACCTTCAGCCCCCGGGAGGCGGCGTCGAGCGCGGCGCCCGCTCCGGTCACGCCACCGCCGATGACCAGCACGTCGAACCGCTCGGCGCGGAGCCGACGCAGGTCGTCGGCGCGGCGTTCGGCGGACAGCCGGCCGGCCGTGGATCGGGACACACTCGGGTCACGCACCAGTCAACCGTAACCGTCCCGGGCGCGCGGCGACACGGCCCCGCCGTACCGTGATGACCATGTTGACCGGCCCGCCGCCCGCCCCCGTACCGCCGCCGCCACCGCGCGAGACCGGTCCGTGGCCGGTCGTCGCGGCGGTGGCGACCGGGGTGTGGATCGTGCTGGTCACCGTGCCGGGCCAGATCACCGGCTGGCTGGTCGACCAGGTGGCGCTGGTGATCGGCGCCGACCGGCCGGTGGCGGGCTGGCCGGTGGTCGCGGTGGCCACCGTGCTGCTGGCCGGCGCCCCGGCGCTGGCGCTCGCGCTCGCGCCCCGCTCCCCCGCGCTGCGGGCGACCGGCCGGGCCTGGACCGCAGCCGTGGTCGCGCTCGGCGCGACCACGCTGCTGCGGACGGTGCCGCCGGTGCACCACGAGGCGTACCTGGCCTTGCTGGCGGTGACCGCCGCCGCGCTCGCGCTCGTCGCCGTCCGTCTCGGCCGCGTCCGGCCACCGGTAGTGGTGGACGCGGTCCCGGAGGGCCGGTTCGGGCCGGTGTCGCTGCTGGCGGTCGCGGCCGGCCTGGCCGTGCTGCTGCCCTGGGTCTGGGTGGGCGGGCTCGGCGGAGCGCTGGAGACACTGCTCGCCGGCCTGGCCGCCGCCGCGCTGGGCGCGCTCGCCGGGACGCTTCTCGGCGCCGGTTTCTGGGCCGCGTTCGGGCCGGGTCCGGCCCGGCTGGTGCTGCTCGGCGGTCTGGTGGCGGGCGTGGCGCTGACGCCGCTCGCGGCCGCCGCCGGGCAGTCGGGCGTGCAGTTGCCGGCGCTGCTCCTGCTGCCGCCGCTCGGTTTCGTGCTGGCCGCGCTGGAGGCGGCGGCCCGCCACGCCGGCCGCCCGGCCGGACCTGCGCCGGTGCGGTGGCTGGTCGGGCTCGCGCTGCTGGGGCCGCTCGCGTTCACCGACCCGGAGGAGATCAGCCTCCTGCTCTCCGCCACCCGCGACACGCCGTTCTGGGTCGCGGTGGGCACCGGCGTGGCGTTCGCCGTCGCGGTCGTCCTGGCCGTCGGGTACGGCGTGCTGCTCGCCCGGTCCCGCGCCCGCGCGCCCCGGCGCGGTCCGGCCGCGCTCGCAGCCGCCGCCCTGCTCGCCGCCGTCGCCGTGGTGTACGTCGTCCCCGGCCAGCCGGGACTGTACGGCGAGCGTCTGCTCGTGGTGCTGCGCGAGCAGGCCGACCTGACCGGCCTGCCGGCCGGGACGCCGGGCCGGGCCGGGCGGGACGCCCGTGCGACCGAGGTCTACCGGCGGCTGGTGGCCACCGCCGAGCGCACGCAGGGCGACCTGCGCCGCACGCTGACCGGGATGCGGCTGAACCCGACGCCGTACTACCTGGTGAACGCGATCGAGACGGACGGCGGGCCGGCGGTGCGGGCCTGGCTGTCCAGCCGTCCGGAGGTGGCCCGGGTGCTGGTCAGCCAGCGGCTGCGCCCGCTGCCCGCGCTCGCCCCGCAGGCGCGCGGCGACGCGCCGGCGCCGGCCGGCCCGGCCTGGAACGTCTCGTTGATCGGCGCGGACCGGGTCTGGTCCGAGCTGGGCGTCACCGGGTCCGGCGTGGTGGTGGGCAGCTCCGACTCCGGGGTGGACGGCCGGCACCCGGCGCTCGCGGACGGCTTCCGGGGCGGCGAGGACTCCTGGTACGACCCGTGGGAGGGCCGCCGCGCCCCGGCCGACCGGGGTGGTCACGGCACCCACACGCTCGGCAGCGCGGTGGGCCGGGACGGGATCGGCGTGGCGCCGGGCGCGAGCTGGGTCGGCTGCGTCAACCTGGACCGCAACATGGGCAGCCCGGCCCGCTACCTCGACTGCCTCCAGTTCATGCTGGCTCCGTTCCCTGAAGGTGGGAACGCCTTCACCGACGGCCGTCCCTCTCGCGCCCCGGACGTGCTCACCAACTCGTGGGGCTGCCCGCCGGTGGAGGGGTGCGACCAGGGGGCGCTGCGACCGGCGACCGCCGCGCTGACAGCGGCGGGCATCCTCGTGGTGGCCGCCGCCGGGAACACCGGCCCGTCGTGCGGCTCGATCGCGGACGCGCCGGCGCCGTACCCGGACGTGCTGACCGTCGGGGCGGTGGACCGGCAGCGGCGCGTCACCGAGTTCTCCAGCCGTGGCCCGGCGCCGGACGGTCAGGCCAAGCCGGACCTGGTCGCCCCCGGCGCCGCGGTGCTCTCCGCGATGCCGGGCGGCGGGTACGCCACCCTGGACGGCACCTCGATGGCCACGCCGCAGGTCGCGGGCGTGGTGGCGCTGATGTGGTCGGCGAATCCGGCGCTGGTCGGGGACCTGGAACGGACGCGGGCGATCCTGCGCGACACCGCGCAGCCGGTCGCCCAGCCTGCCGGGGCGGAGGCCTGCGGCGGACCGCAGGACGTCTCCGGCGCCGGACTGGTGGACGCGTACGCCGCAGTGCGCGCGGCCCGGTCCACGGCGACCGGTTAACAACCCTGTCCATTGGCCTGCCGATGTTCTACTGTCGGCGTCCATGGACGTGGAGATCATCGAGCTGGGCCGGGACCGGCTGCCCGAGGTGGTCGAGCTGTGCCGGCTGTCGCTCGACCTGCCGGAGGACGCGAGCGAGGCGCCGGCTGTGGTGGTCACCGTGGCGGAGCGGGCCGAGGCGGACCGTCCGGTGCTGCGCCTCGGCGCGGTACGCGGCGGCGCGCTGGTGGGCGTACTCGTCGGGTCGCTCTCGGCGGCCGATGGGCGCCTGGGCCACGTCGACCTGGTCGCGGTGGCGCCGACGGACCGCCGCCAGGGCGTGGGCGGGGCGCTGCTGGCCGAGGCGGAGAGCCGGCTCGGCGCGCTCGGGGCGGCCGAGGTGCTGCTCGCCGGCAATCCGCCGTACTACGCCTGGCCTGGCATCGACGTGCGCTACACGCCGGCGGTCTGCGCCGCGCAGCGGCTCGGCTACCGGCAGGACCGTACGGCCTGGAACATGACCGCCGACCTGTCCGAGGGGTCGGCGGCGCTGCGTCCGACCGAGGCCGCCGAGCAGCGGCTGGCCGGGCGGGGCGTGACGGTACGCCGGGCCGGCGCCGACGACCTGCCGGCGCTCGCCGCGTTCGCCCGGTCCACGTTCGGCGGCACCTGGGACGGTGAGCTGGCCGGTTCGGTGGGGCGGCCGGACGCGGGTGTGCACCTCGCCGAGCGGGACGGCGAGATCCTCGGGTTCGCCGCGTACGGGTCGGCGCGGCCGAGCTGGTTCGGGCCGATGGGCACCGCACCGGCGGCGGAAGGCTCCGGGATCGGTGGCGTGCTGTTGCGCCGCTGCCTGCGCGACCAGGCGGCCGCCGGGATCACCGCGGCGCAGATCGGCTGGGTGGGGCCGGTGCCGTTCTACTCGAACGCGGCCGGGGCCCGGATCGAGCGGGTGTTCTTCCTCTACCGGAAAGCCATCAAAGGGGCATAGACGTCAATAGCGCCATTCGGCCTCCTTCGCCATCGACCGGGCTCTACGGTCGGAGCAGAGGAGGCGGTGCATGACCACGAATGACGAACGGGCCGAGGACCCGGCGGCGGCCCGGCGCCCGGCCGACGAGCTTCCCGGCCAGCTCCCGTTCGACCGGCTCGACGTCGGCGACGCCGAGCAGCTCGCCGAGCTGACCGGTGCCGACGGGCCACCGGTGGAGGAGCAACGGCAGCCGGTGGACGAGCCGAGGCGGCCGCCACCGCCGTACGACAGGGCGCACAAGCGGCGCAACCAGCGCCCGCTGCCCACCTGAGCCGGATACGTGGAAAGGGGGCGGACCGCTGACGCGGCCCGCCCCCTTCGGTGTACTGGGTGGAGCTGGACTCAGAAGTCCATCTCCCCGCCACCCGGACCCGCCGGGGCGGCCGGGGTCTTCTCCGGCTTGTCCGCCACGACGGCCTCGGTGGTGAGGAACAGCGCGGCGATCGAGGCGGCGTTCTGCAGCGCGGAACGGGTCACCTTGGCCGGGTCGATGATGCCCGCGGCCAGCAGGTCCACGTACTCGCCGGTCGCGGCGTTGAGGCCGTGACCCGGGTCGAGGTTGCGGACGCGCTCGACGACGACGCCACCCTCCATGCCGGCGTTGACGGCGATCTGCCGCAGCGGGGCGTCCAGCGCGATCTTGACGATCTGCGCGCCGGTCGCCTCGTCGCCGGCCAGGTCCAGCTTGTCGAAGGCGGTCTTGCCGGCCTGCACCAGCGCGACGCCACCACCCGGGACGATGCCCTCCTCGACGGCGGCCTTCGCGTTGCGGACGGCGTCCTCGATGCGGTGCTTGCGCTCCTTCAGCTCGACCTCGGTGGCCGCGCCGACCTTGATCACCGCAACACCGCCGGCCAGCTTGGCCAGGCGCTCCTGCAGCTTCTCCCGGTCGTAGTCGGAGTCGCTCTTGTCGATCTCGGCCCGGATCTGGTTCACCCGGCCCTGGATCTGCTCGGCGTCGCCGGCACCGTCGACGATGGTGGTCTCGTCCTTGGTCACCACGACCTTGCGGGCGCGGCCCAGCATCTCGAGGCCGGTCGCGTCCAGCTTGAGGCCGACCTCCTCGCTGATGACCTGGCCACCGGTGAGGATGGCGATGTCGGTCAGCATGGCCTTGCGGCGGTCACCGAAGCCCGGCGCCTTGACGGCGACCGACTTGAAGGTGCCACGGACCTTGTTGACCACCAGGGTGGCGAGGGCCTCGCCCTCCAGGTCCTCGGCGATGATCAGCAGCGGCTTGCCCGACTGCATGACCTTCTCCAGGATCGGGAGCAGGTCCTTCACCGACGAGATCTTGCTGTTGACGATCAGGATGTACGGGTCGTCGAAGACGGCCTCCATACGCTCCGGGTCGGTCATGAAGTAGGCGGAGATGTAGCCCTTGTCGAAGCGCATGCCCTCGGTGAGCTCAAGCTCCAGGCCGAAGGTGTTGCTCTCCTCGACGGTGATGACACCTTCCTTGCCCACCTTGTCCATCGCCTCGGCGATGATCTCGCCGACGCTGGTGTCGGCGGCGGAGATGGAGGCGGTGGAGGCGATCTGCTCCTTGGTCTCCACGTCCTTGGCGAGCTTGAGCAGCTCCTCCGAGACGTTGGCCACGGCCGCCTCGATGCCCCGCTTCAGGGCCATCGGGTTGGCGCCGGCGGCCACGTTGCGCAGACCCTCACGGACCAGGGCCTGGGCCAGGACGGTCGCCGTCGTCGTGCCGTCACCGGCGACGTCGTCGGTCTTCTTCGCGACCTCCTTGACCAGCTCGGCGCCGATCTTCTCGTACGGGTCCTCGAGCTCGATCTCCTTGGCGATGCTCACACCATCGTTGGTGATGGTGGGGGCACCCCACTTCTTCTCGAGCACGACGTTGCGGCCCTTGGGGCCGAGGGTCACCTTCACGGCGTCGGCGAGCTGGTTCATGCCCCGCTCGAGGCCGCGGCGCGCCTCTTCGTCGAACGCGATCATCTTGGCCATACGGCGTTGTCCTCCTGGACACTCACGGGCCACCCGGATGCCCGGATGGGCCGTCTGGTGTACGCACCTTGGGGACGTCGCCACCTGGCGACGACGACGTCTCCTCGGTCGGGCCGGACAGCCCGCGACGACCGGCCTCGTACCGCTCCGGCGCCCCTTCGGACACCGGTGCGGCCGTGGCCCTACCGCCCCGACCTTCTGGCACTCACCGTACGCGAGTGCCAATGACTTGTTTAGCACTCTCCCTAGCCGAGTGCAAGCACGACAGCCCCGCTCAGCCGAGTTCCGCCGCCAGCCGGGCCGCGTTCACCGGGCCTTCCTGAGCCCGCTGTTCGGCGTACGTGACGACCAGTCCGACCTGCTGCGCCAGGTACGCCGGGGCGGCCAGCAGGGCGCCGAACACGGCGAACGCCACGGCGCCGATCGCGGTGCCGACGGCAGTCATCGGCTCGACGCCGAACAGCGCCCCGCTGATCCCGCCCACGACCGCGTCCAGCACCGTCGTCGCCAGGAGGACCGCCATCACCAGCGCGACCCGGCCCAGCACCATGCCGAACCGGCTGTGGAACATCCGCCACGCCCGCCCGATCGGGTCCCGCCGCTCGAACAGGTAGACCGGACCGAACAGGGCCAGCGCGAACGCGGCGTAGAGGCCGGGCAGCAAGCACAAACAGGTGCCGACCATGACCAGCAGCGAGACCAGGAGCGTCCAGCCCCACAGGCCGAGGGCACGGCGCATCCCGTACCGGAAGGCGGCGCCGAGTCCGGTCGGCTCGCCGGCCGCCTGACGGGCGACCACCCAGGTGCCGGCGGCCCAGCCCGCCGCCTGGAGCAGGCCGAAGACCAACCCGGCTGCCAGGAGCACGCCGTAGAAGGCGAACATCTGCCCCCAGAAGCCGGCCGGCAGCACCGGCGCGCCGTCCGGGGCGGTCGCCAGCTCGCCCTCGGGGCTGAAGACGAGCGTGAGGACGCCGATCACCGCCGCCGGGACCACCTGGGTGAGCAGCACGATCGGCAGCAGCTGCCGCCAGCCGCGCCGCAGCGCTCCCGTGCAGCGGGCGAACCAGGGACCGATGCCTCCGTGCGGCGGGTTGACCAGCGGATCCTGCGGGTCGATGCCGGGATACCAGCCGGCGTACGCACCGGGACCGGCCGGCGCCGGGTACGCCGCGCCGGGGACCGGGTAGGCCGCGCCGGGCATCGGGTACGCCGCGCCGGGCATCGGATAGCCCGGGTACGCGGGGCCGCCCCAACCCGGCGGCGGGGTGCCCGGCGCGGTCCAGCCCTGGGGCGGGGTGCCCGGCGCGGGCCAGCCGTGCGGCGGGGTGCCCGGCGCGTTCCAGCCCTGCGAGGTGTGGCCGGGTGGGACGTCGCCCGGCGCGGTCCAGCCGGGCGGGGCGCCCCAGGCGGGTTGGCCGACCGGGTTCGCGGCGCCGGGCTGCGGGCTGTCGTACCCCGGCTGGTCAGGCACGATAGGCACGGGGCCGGTATGACCGGCCCACGGGTCGGCGCCGGACGCACCGGAGCCGGGCGTGGCCCCCGACGGTCCCGGCGCCGGCTCGGCGGCAGGAGGTGGGGGCGCGGTCGGGTCGGCCGGAGGGCCGGACGCCGCCGGCTCGGTGGAACCCGACGGGGGCAGATCGGACATGGGCCCTCCTCAGCGACTACGGCTGGAACGGCTCATGATCTTCCATGGTGGCCGGCCGCAACGCAGCCCCCGGTCCGGGTCCGGTCGCGGGAGCACCGCCCGCCGCGGTTCAGGCGATGACGCGGACCCGCTCGGCCTGCGGACCCTTCTGCCCCTGCGCGATCTCGAACTCGACCCGCTGGCCGTCGTCGAGCGCCTTGTAGCCGTCCATCTCGATCGCGGAGAAGTGGACGAAGACGTCCTGCCCGCCGTCGACGGCGATGAAGCCGTAGCCCTTTTCGGCGTTGAACCACTTCACGGTGCCCTGTGCCACGGTGCACTTCCTCACTCTGCGCGGCGTTCCAACACCCGGAGACCGGCGGACCGGCACCGGCGGTGCACCCATTCAGCAATCGGTGACGCTGAATTGAGTGACCGAAATCGCACGCTACACGAGGCGTGACGACGGCGCACGACCACAAATCGGGCATATTCCGGGGCGTACCCGGGCCTGTCGCACGCCCGCGGCGGGCCGTCCGGTATGCATGCGGCATGACCAGCGTGACCACCACGACCACCGTCCGCCGGGTCCGGCCGACCGACGCCGCCCGGATGCGGGCGCTCCGGCTGGAGATGCTGGCCGACTCCCCGCTGGCATTCCTGGAGACGGTGGCCGAGGCCGCCGCCCGGCCGCACGCGGAGTTCGCGGCCCGGGTCGCGGCCGTCTCCCGGGGCGACCACACCGCGCAGTTCGTGGCCGACCCGGGCGGCCGTCTGGTCGGCCACGCCGGCGGCATCGCCGCGCCGGACGAGCCGGGCCTGACGCTCGTCTACGCGGTCTACGTGACGCCGGCCCGGCGGGGCAGCGGCCTGCTGGCGGCGCTCGTCGACGAGGTGGCGGCCTGGTCGCGCGCCTGCGGACGGCCCGAGCTGATGATGGAGGTGGTGGTCGGCAACGACCGCGCCTACCGGGCCTATCAGAAGCTGGGCTTCGTGGACACCGGGGTACGGGTGCCGCACCCCCGGATCGTCGGCCTGTACGAACTCCAGATGCGCCGGCCGGCCTGACCGGCCGCGTTAACAAGGGGCCCCTCCTCTACCGGAGGCGTTAAGAAGGGGCCCCTCCTTTCAGGCGTGCCGGCGGCTCTGCACGATGCGGAACCGGTTTGCCACGTACGCGCCGTCGGTCAGCGCCGAGTTGGCCGCCGCGTTCGCGCCGGAGCCGTGGAAGTCGGAGAACGCCGCCGACTGGTTGACGAACACCCCGCCGGTCAGGTTGCAGGACAGGTGCACACCGGCGTCGATCGCCGCCGCCTCGGCCGCGTCCAGCACCGCCTCGTCGGTGGAGTAGACGCCCGCTGTGAGCGCGCCCTTCTCCCCCACCGTCTCGCGCAGGATGCGCAGGCTGTGCTCGGTGGAGTCGGTGGCGATGGCGAACGAGATCGGCCCGAACCACTCCCGCGAGTAGGTCGCGGTGTCGGACGCGTCCAGCTTCACCACGGTGGGCGTACGCACCACAGCGCCGGGGAAGGACGGGTGCTCGACGGTGCGCGACTCCAGCACCGGCTCGCCGACCTTGGTGACCTCCTCCAGCCGCTCCAGCACGCCGTCGTTGACGATCGCACCGGTCAGCTCGACGCCCCGGGCCGGGTCGGCGGTCAGCTTGGCGACCGCGCCGGCGATCCCGGCCGCCACCTCGTCGAAGCTCTTGTGCCCCTGGTCGGTGGAGATGCCGTCGCGCGGGATCAGCAGGTTCTGCGAGGTGGTGCACATCTGCCCGCTGTACAGCGTCAGCGTGAAGCCGAGGTTGCGGCAGAGCCCGGCGAAGTCGTCGGTGGAGTCGATCACCACCGTGTTCAGGCCGGCCTTCTCGGTGTAGACGGCGGCCTGCCGGGCGTTCGCCTCCAGCCAGTCGCCGTACTCGGTGGAGCCGGTGAAGTCGACGATCTTCACGGCCGGGTGCAGGGCCAGCGTGGTGGCGAGCTTCTCGCCGTCGGTCTCGGGGGCGAGCTGCACCAGGTTCGGGTCGAGCCCGGCCTCGGCGAGCACCTGGCGGGCGTACTTCACCGTGATCGCCAGCGGCAGCACCGCGCGCGGGTGCGGCTTCACCACCACCGGGTTGCCGGTGGCGAGCGAGGCGAACAGGCCGGGGTAGGAGTTCCAGGTCGGGAACGTGTTGCAGCCGATGACCAGCGCAACCCCGCGCGGCACCACGTGGAACGTCTTGGTCATCCGCAGCGGGTCGCCCTTGCCGGCGGCCTTCTCCCAGCCGGCGGTGCCCGGGTGGCGGGTCATCTCGGCGTACGCGTAGGCGACCGCCTCCAACGCGCGGTCCAGCGCGTGCGCGCCACCGGCCTGGAACGCCATCACGAACGCCTGGCCGCTGGTGAACTGCACGGCGTTCGCCAGCTCGAACACGTTGCGGTGCAGCCGGTCCAGGATCTCCAGGCAGACGCCGGCCCGGGCCTGCGGGCCCGCGTCGCGCCAGGCGGGCAGCGCGGCGCTCGCGGCGGACACCAGCTGGTCGGCGCCCGCGTGCGGGTAGCGCACGTCCAGCGCCACCCCGAACGGGCTGACCTCGGTGGCCACGGTGGTGCCGTCACCGGCCTGGTCGAGCGGGAAGTCCCCGCCCAGGTACGCCTCGAAGGCGGCCTTGCCGTCGGCGGCGGCGGTCTCGCCGTACACCCGGGGGCTGGGCGACTCGGGGTAGGCCGACCAGTACCCGCGCTCCGCGATGGCGGTCAGCGCCCGGTCGAGGGTCTCGCGGTGCCTGTCGTACAGGGGGTGCGGGGTCTCCGTCATGCCCGCCATCATGCAACAGAAAGGCACCAGATCAGTAGGGGCGTGTCACAACTCAGATCGTCAACTGCCAGTCGACGGAACCGGCCGCGGGGCGGAAGCCGAGCTGGTCGTTGATCGCGATCATGTGCCGGTTCGCCGCCGCGTTCCAGGTGTCGACGGCACGCAACGCCGGTTCGTGTGCCAGCGCGTACGCCAGGTTCCCGGCCTTGCAGAGCAGGCCGAGCCGGTGGCCGCGGTGGCCGGGGTCGACGAGGGTGATCTGCTGCCAGGCGTGGTCGGTGCTGCCCGCGTCCAGGCTGAGCTGGGTCCACCCGACCAGGCGGCCGGTCGCCTCGTGCACCGCCCCGGTGTTGTACCGGCGTACGCCCCGGGCGTCCAGCGCCCGCTCCGCCTCCCGCACCCGCGCCGCGTCCATCTGCTCCGGCTCCCAGTCCAGCTCGCCCATCGGCGCGTCCAGCAGCAACCGGCCCTCCAGGTAGGCGACGTCCGCGACGTACTCCTCGGGCGTGTGGTCCCGCCACCGCACCGGCCGGTATCCGGTCGCCGCGGCGCGCGCCTCGGCCAGCAGCGCGGACAGCCGGTCGCGGTCGAGCCCGGCCACGTCGAGGCGACGGCGGACGTCGGACAGCGCCGGCTTGGCGCCCATGGCGGCGGCGAACGCGGCACCGGGGAAGGTCCGGCCCTCCTCGCCGGGCAGCGCGGCGACCGTCGCGCCGACCAGTCGCTTGCCGTCGTGCTCGCGCAGCAGCCGGACGCCGTGTTCGTGCAGCGTGCGCCCGATGCCACGCCGCCGGTACGCCGGGTCCACGGTCAGCTCGACGCTCGCGTTCTCGGTGTTGTCGATCGTGTGCAGGTAGAGCCGCAGCCAGCCGACCGGCGACCCGTCGAGGCGGGCCACCAGCCAGCGCGTGTCGATGCCGGGCATCGGGTGCCACAGCGGCGCCTCGAACCGCCGCCGGCAGGGGTCGGGCAGGTCCGGCTCGTCGGCGGCCCGCGCGGCGCACGCGATCCGGTGGACCGCGTCGAGCGTCTGCCGGTCGGTGGGATCCAGCGGCGTCACCGTCAGCGTCATGGCACCGAGGGTGCGCCGGACACAGCGAAGAGGCCAGCGGTTTTCCGCTGGCCTCTTCGGACGTTGGTCGGGAGGGACGTCCGCACAACGCCTCCGGCGTTGGGTCGCAAGAACTTGAAAAGTCTCCGGCGGATGCCCTCCCGCACGAAGCATCTTGCGCCGTCCGGTTCCTGCCGTCAAGTCCTTGAGGACGGTTTTCTGGCACTCACCGCACATCACCGATTACCCACCGGTCTCACCCGATCCCCCACCCGGGCGAGCCCACCTCCCCCGTCCGACCGAGGAGCCGGCTCCGCGATCAGGCGAGGAGGCCGGCGTCCCGGGCGGCGCGGAGGCTGGGCTTGATGCGGTGGGTGGGACCGACCTGCGCGGCCACCGCGTCGAGGGTCTTCAGGCCCTCGCCGGTGTTGAACACCACCGTCTCGGCGGCCGGGTCGAGCCGGCCCGACTCGACCAGCTTGCGCAGCACCGCGACCGTCACGCCGCCCGCAGTCTCGGCGAACACCCCTGTGGTACGGGCGAGCAGCCGGATGCCGGCCCGGATCTCGTCGTCGTCGGCGTAGTCCATCCAGCCGCCGGTACGGCGCACCGCCTCCAGCGCGTACAGCCCGGCGGCCGGGTCGCCGATGTTGAGCGACTTGGCGATGCCGGTGGGCTTGACCGGCACGATCGTGTCGGTGTCGCCGTGCAGCGCGGTGGCGATCGGGTTGCAGCCGGCCGACTGCGCGCCGAACACCTTCCAGCCGCCCGCCGGCGCCTCGACCAGCCCGATCTCGACCAGCTCGGTGAACGCCTTGTCGATCTTGGTGAGCAGTTCGCCGCTGGCCATCGGGATGACCACCTGGGCCGGGATCCGCCAGCCGAGCTGCTCGGCCACCTCGTAGCCGAGCGTCTTGGAGCCCTCCGCGTAGTAGGGCCGCACGTTCACGTTGACGAACGCGGTGTCCTCGAACTCGTCGGTCTCCACCAGTTCGCCGCAGAGCCGGTTCACGTCGTCGTACGAGCCGTCGATGGCGACCAGGTCGCCGCCGTAGACAGCGGTGGTGACGACCTTGCCCTGTTCCAGGTCGCCGGGGATGAAGACGATCGACGGCACGCCGGCCCGGGCCGCGTGCGCGGCGACCGAGTTGGCGAGGTTGCCGGTGGAGGCGCAGGCGTAGCGGGAGAAGCCGAGCGCGCGGGCCGCGGTGAGCGCCACCGAGACGACCCGGTCCTTGAACGAGTGGGTGGGGTTCGCGCTGTCGTCCTTGACCCAGAGCGGCGCGGTGAGTCCCAGCTCGGCGGCGAGATTCGGGGCGGCGACGAGCGGGGTCAGCCCCGGGTCGAGCGTGACCCGGGTGGCCGGGTCCTGACCGGCCGGCAGCAGCGCCGCGTACCGCCAGATGTTGTCCGGACCGGCCTCGATCTGCTCGCGGGTGACGGTGGCCAGCGCGGCGGTGTCGTAGTCGACCTCCAGCGGCCCGAAACACTCGTAACACGCGTGCTGGGCGGCCAGTGGGTACCGCGCCGAACAGGCACGGCAGACCAGGGCGCGGGCCGGGCTGAGGGTGGTGTCGATACCGGTGGCGACGGGAAGCGTCGACGTCATGTCGAGGAGTTCCTCTCATCTTTCCCCGCATCGCCGGGTGCGGCGGGGACGGAATTGGCACCTGCCCGCTGTCGCTCGTCATCGAGCGTGCGGGTGGTTGCCGGGGCGTCGTCGGGCCGTATCCCTCAGCCCCTCTGGATGAGGTATTCAGTTGTGCCGCCGAGTCTAGGCGCTGCTCACGGCCACGCCACCTCGGGATCCCACGCTGTGGGCCGGCTCAGCGTCCGACCACCGCGACCGGGTCCACCACCACGGGCCGGTCCACCACCGCGAGCGGCTCGGGCGCCGTCGTGGTCACCGCTGCCGAGGGGGTACGGGTGACGAGGTTCGCGGCCACCAGGGCGGCGATGGTCAGCCCGGCACCCACCAGCTCCACCGCGACCGGCCGGTAGCCGCGCACGATCTGCACCGCGAACGTGGCCACCGGCACCAGGTTCATGAACAGCGCGGCGTCGGCCGGGCCGAGCCGTCGTACGCCGGTGTTCCATGCCAGCACCGCGAGGACGGCGGCGACCAGCACCGCGTACGCGAGCTGGGGAGCGATCGCGACGAGGTCGGCGGCGGCCGGCGCGTGCTGGAGTCCGGTGAGGTCGGCGACGGCGCTGGCGCCGATCATGGCGAGCATGCCGGCGACGGCGGTGAGCGTGGTGTAGCGCAGCGCGGACCACTCGGGGAACCGGCTCGCGCCGTGGGTGTAGAACGCCCAGCCGAGCACCGCGCCGATCATGAGGAGCCCGCCCCAGCCGAACTGGCCCAGTCCGTCGAGCCGGCCGCGGGTGATCACCAGGCCGACACCGGCCAGGGCGACGAGCGAGATGCCGAGCAGCGCCGGACGCGGGCGGACGCCGTCGCGCGCCCAGCGGACGAACTGGGTGACCAGCGGCACGGTGGCCGCGAACAGCGCGATCTGCTGCGGTGCGGCGTGGCCGAGGGCGAGGTTCGTCAGCGTGTTGAACCCGGCGAAGCCGAGCGCGCCGAGGAGCACCACCTCGACGCCGCGCCGCTGGGTGGCCAGGGCGGTGACCCCCTCGCGGGCCAGCAGCAGGGCGAGCAGCACGGCGGTGGCGAGCACGTAGCGGGCGGTGGTCAGGTTGAGCGCGTCGACGCGGGTGAGCGCGCTGGCGAGCACGGGGAACATGACACCCCAGCTGACCGCGGCGAAGATCGGGAGGGTGGCGTGACGGGAACGCATCGCGGCTCCTATGTTCGAATACCGTCGAACCAACGCCACGACTCTAGGAGCTTGTTCGACGATTGTCGAACATGGGTTATCGTAGTCACATGGAGCTGCACGAACCCGAGCTGCGCGACGTGCCGGTCACAGCCGTGCTCGCGGCGCTGGCCGACGACGTCCGGCTCCAGATCGTGCGGGCGCTCGCGCCGGGCGGGGAACACGCCTGCGGCTCGTTCGAGTTCGGCGTCTCCAAGGCCACCCGCAGCCACCACCTCAAGGTGCTGCGGGAGGCCGGCCTGACCCGCACCCGGGTCGCCGGCACCACCCGCTACGTGCGGCTCCGCCGCGAGGAACTGGACCGCCTCTACCCCGGCCTGCTCGACGCGGTCCTCGCCGAACGCGGCGGAATGGCATGATCGCCGGATGCGGAGACCGGCGCGCCTGATCGGCGTCCTCACCGGCGTGACGCTGATGGCCGCCTGCACCCCGGCGCGAGGGCCCGCGGACGGACTGTCCGACCCGCCGCCGCGGGCGGGCGCTCCCACCGCCGACCACACGCCCGCCGCCATCTGCTCCCCGGAGGGCATCGCGATCACCGGACTCGGGGTGAGTGCCGCGATGGGCCTGCGGGCGATGGGCCTGGAACTGCTCAACTGCGGCGACCGGCCGTACGAGCTGCGCGGCTATCCGGCGGTCACGCTCCGGGACGCCGACGGCGACCCGGTCGAGGTGCGGATCATCCCGGGCGCCAAGCCGATCACCTCCGGCTTCGACCACCCGCCCACCCGGATCGTGCTGGCCCCCGGCGAGCGGGCCGGAGCGGCGCTGATCTGGCGGAACCTGGTCACCGACGCGACGGCGCCGGCGACGAACGGCACCGAACTCGACGTCGCGCCGGTGGCGGGCCGGCCGGCGTACCCGGTCGCCCTGGACGGGCCGATCGACCTCGGCAGCACCGGCCGGCTGGGCGTCAGCGCGTGGGAGCGCCGGAAGCCCGGCCCGGACGACACGCCCACGCCGGCCGTCCCGCCGCCGCCCACGACTCCGCCGGTGAATCCGCTGTAGAACCAGAGCCCGGCACGAGGGTCGCCCCGACCGGGATCTGGTTCGCCGGCGGGGACTCAGGCCGGGACCGAGGCCGGGGCCGCGGTGGGTTCGGTCGCGGTCGACCGGCGGCGGGCCAGCAGCGCGTCGAGCGCCCAGTTTCCCGGGCCGAGCACCGCGACCAGCAGGAACGACCAGCAGAAGAGCGCGGCCAGCTCGCCGCCGTTCTGCATCGGCATCAGGTGGTCCGGCTGGTGCACCACGAAGTACGCGTACGCCATCGAGCCGGAGGCGAGCAGCGCGGCCGGCCGGGTGAACAGGCCGACGAGCACCAGCGCGCCGCACACGAGCTGGATCAGCGCCGCCCACCAGCCGGGCCAGGTGGCGAACGGGACGGCCCCGCCGGTGGCCGGGTTGCCGCCGAACACGCCGAAGATCGAGGCGGCGCCGTGGCAGAGGAAGAGCACGCCGGTGACGATGCGGAACAGGGACAGCACGGGGGCTTTCAGCTGCGCCGGGATCATGGGAAACCTCCTGGTACGGGGACCGGACGCCGTCCAGGATGGCGGGACTATTGATTGATGTTAATCGATTTCTTTGCAGGCGGGACAATCTTGTGGGAACGCTCCCATGATATGGGCCGCACCGCTCCCGCGGCGACCCCGTCCGCCTCACCTCAGCTCGTGACGTCCTTGCGGGTGAAGCGCCAGAAGGCCAGACCCCAGAACAGCGTGGCGTAGACGACCGCCGAGAACGCGCCCTTGACCACGTCGTCGGTCTGCATCGGCGTCGACAGCAACCCCAGCCAGGCGCTGCTGTAGTGGGTCGGCAGCAGGTTCCGCAGCCCGCCCAGCGCGGTGATCTGGTCCAGGATGCTGGACAGGATCCACAGCAGCACCGCCCCGCCGACCGCGCCGAGCGCGGCGTCGGTGGTCACCGACAGCAGGAACGCCAGCCCGGCCACCACCAGCAGTACGACCGCGAGATAGCCGAGCACGCCGAGCAGCCGCAGCAACCCGTCGGCCGGGGCCAGCTCGGCCGAGACCTGGCTGCTCAGCGGCTTCCAGCCGTACCGGAGCGTGCCGGCGAGCAGCGCGGTGCCGGCCAGCAACAGCAGGGCCAGCCCGGAGTACGCGAGCGCGACGACCAGCTTCACCGCGAGCAGCCGGGCCCGGGGCACCGGCACCGCCAGCAGGTAGCGCAGGCTGCCCCAGCTCGCCTCGCTCGCCACCGTGTCGCCACAGAACAGCGCCACCACCACGACCAGCAGGAACGACGCGGACACCAGGATCGAGAACAGGGTGAAGTTGAGCCCGCCCGAGGTGGCCAGGTCGGCCAGGCTGGAGAACTCGCCCCGCCCGCCGCCGTCGTCGTCGCCGGCGTCGAACTGGAACGCCACCAGGATGATCAGCGGCAGCAGCACCATGAACCCCAGCGCGAGCTGGGTACGACGGCGCGACGCCTGCCGTCGGAACTCCGCGGCGAACGGGAGCGTGGCCGAGGGCCGGTAGCCGGCAGCCGCACCGCCCGCGCCCGGCGCCGCCGTACCGGACATGCCGCCGCCAGGCGACGATGCCACAGACGAACCCGCCATCACCGGTCCCCGCTTCCCCGAGAGTTCTCGCCCACCAGGGCGAGGAACGCGTCCTCCAGGCGGCGCCGGGGCACCACCCGGTCCACCCCGATGCCGGCGCGAACCAGTTCGGCCACCACCTCGCTGCGGGCGGTGCCGTTGGTGTCGACCACCAGCCCGCCGTCGGCGTCGGGCAGCACCCGTACGCCGCCGAGCCGGTCGAGCACCGTACGCGCCGCGTCCGGGTCGCTCACCTCGAACAGCACGCTCGGCGACTCACCGACGATCTCCTCCACCGGGCCGGACGCCACGATCCGGCCCTTGTTCACCACCACCGCGTGCGTGCAGGTCTGCTCCACCTCGGCCAGCAGGTGGCTGGAGACCAGCACCGCCCGGCCGTCGGTGGCGTAGCGCTGGAGCACCCGGCGCATCTCGGCGATCTGCGGCGGGTCCAGCCCGTCCGTCGGCTCGTCCAGCACCAGGAGTTCGGGCAGGCCGAGCATGGCCTGCGCGATGGCCAGCCGCTGGCGCATGCCGTGGCTGTACTTCTTCGTCCGCCGGTGCACCGAGTCGCCCAGGCCGGCGATCTCCAGCGCCTCGTCGAAGTGCGCGTCCTCCCACGGCCGCCCGGTGGCCCGCCAGTACGCCTTGAGGTTGTCCAGGCCGGACAGGTGCGGCAGGAAGCCCGGCCCCTCGACCAGCGCGCCGATCCGGGACAGCACCGGCGAGCCCGGCACCAGCCGGTGACCGAAGACGTAGATCTCCCCGGCGGTCGGCTGGGTCAGCCCCATCAGCACCCGCAGCGTGGTGGTCTTGCCCGCGCCGTTGGGCCCGAGCAGGCCGACCACCTGACCGGGGTGCACCTCGAAGTCCACGTCGGAGACCGCGACGAAGCCGTCCGCGTACTCCTTGCGCAGGTTGCGCACGGCGAGCGGGACGCCCGCGTACTCCGGGTGCACGGAGTCGTCCTGGCGACGGTGCCGGCGGCGGGTGAGCAGCACGACCACGACGAGCCCGGCCACGATCACGGCGAGCAGTCCGGCCAGCGCCCAGCGCCAGATCGTGGCGGTGGTGGGGATCGGCGTGGCGTCGACGGTCGGCAGCGTCAGCGGCCCGTCCGCGAGCGCCACCGTGTGCACGGCCGGTTCCGCGGGCGAGGCGTACGCCTGGTCCGACGTCGCCACCACGAGCCGCAACCGGTGCCCGGCCTCGACCCGCCGGACGATCCCCGGCAGCGTCACGGTGACCGGCGTGGCCTCGTCGACGGTGCGCGGCAGGCCGGTCAGGCGCACCGGCGCGACCAGGCCGGACGGCAGCGTGGACGCGCCCTGCGGGTCCACGTCGTAGAGCTTCACGAACAGCACCGCCTCGCCGGTCGGTGAGGCCGCCCTGATCCGCACGGTCGGCGCACCCACCACGTCGACCGGCTCGTCCAGCGGCGCCGACTCGAAGCGGGCGTGCTGGCCGGGGATGTCACCGGCGACGCCGTCCAGCAGCGAGCCGAGCGCGCCCGCGAACGGCACCGAGGAGATCGCCGCCGGGTTGCCGTTCGGCGGTACGGCGACCGGCTGGGGCGCACCGGCGAGCGTCACCTCTCGGCGGCCCTCGCCGGTCAGCCCCGGATAGTCGGCGGTACGGAAGCCGGTCGCCACCAGGCCCCGGTCGAGCGCGTCGAACCCGGCGATCCGGGAGAACGTGAACGTGTCGCCGGGCGCCGCCCCGTCGCCCTTGACGTAGTGGTCGAGCCACTGCGCGGTCAGGAACTTCACCCGGTCGGAGTCGGAGGTGGGTCCGGAGCCGCCGTCGTGGCCGCCGGTGAACCAGGCGACCCGCGCCGGCGTGCCGGCAGCGGCGATGCCGCGGGCGTTGGCGTCCGCCTCGGCCAGCGGGAAGAGCGTGTCCGCCTCGCCCTGCACCAGCAGCGTCGGCGACTTGATCCGGTCCAGCACGCCGGCCGGCGACGACCGGCGCAGCAGTTCGACAGCCGCCGCGTCGGCCCGGCCGGTGGTGGCGATGCGCAGGTACGCGGCGCAGACGTCGGCCGCGAAGCGCCCGCAGGACGGGTCGGCGGCGCCGGCCGGCGCGCGACCGGAACCGGTGCCCGGCCCGGCGCCCGGCTGCGGGCTCGGCGGGCCGGCCGACTCGGGTGCGCCCTCCGGTGCGGCGGCGGTGGCTCCGGAGAGACCGGCCGGGCCGGAGCCGGCGTTCCCGCCGCCGCCGAAGAAGATGCCCGCCCAGCCCTTCTTGAACACACCGTCGGTGGGCTGCCGGCCGCTGCTCTCCGGCAGGAAGGCCCGGGACAGGTCGTTCCAGGTGATCATCGGGACGATCGCGTCGATCCGCTGGTCCTGGGCGGCCAGCAGCAGGGCCAGGCCGCCGCCGTACGAGCCGCCGACCACACCGACCCGGGGGTCGCCGGCCGCGTCGAGGCGGATGTCCGGCCGCTGCGCCAGCCGGTCGAGCAGCCGCTGCGCGTCCCGCACCTCGTAGTCGGGGTTGTCCAGGTGGATCTGGCCGCCGCTGCGCCCGAACCCGCGGGCGGTCCAGGTGAGCACCGCGTACCCGCGGGCGACCAGGTCCTCGGCGTCGGAGCGGACCGAGTCCTTGGTCCCGCCGAAGCCGTGCGCCAGCAGCACCGCCGGCACCCGGTTGGACGGGGAGGCGTCCTCCGGCAGGTAGAGCGTGGTGTCCAGCTCCACGGGCTCGTCGCCGGAGGGCCCGGAGCGCACCGTCACCGACGCCGGCTCGGTCCGGAAGTCCGTGCCGTCCGGCCGGGCCACCCAGACCAGCGCGGCGGCGACGAGGACGACCACCACCGCTGCGGCGACGGTGCGGCGCGGACGGCCGGCCAGGGCGCGCCGGAGCCGCGCGGCGGTTGATCTCATGCGCCACACGGTACGGGCCGACGGCTGAGCATTCGCTGAGATCCGCCGTACGTCTGTCCGGTTGCACCGATCGTCGCGTAGCGTCCGTCATCCGCCAAAGGTCCAGAGCGTCCCAGCGGGACGAATTCGGATCATGTGAATTCACATCTACGGGCGCAAACCATCGTCGATGTCACTTCTCGGCGACACGATCACACGCTACGTACCATTCGCCCTGACACAGGGTCACCCAAAGTGGACTGACGTGAAGCCGACTCATCGGCCTAGGTCCCACTCGCGTCCGGTTCGGCTACTTTTCCGGTCCGGTGCACGGGACTGCGTACGGCGACCTCCCGGGGCACCGATCGCCCCGCCGTCGCCGGAGGAGACACACCATGACAGTCCCCGCGTCGCGGGTTCGTCGGCGGCCCGCCGTACCGGGCCGTACGCTCGCCCTGGTTCTGGTGCTGGCGCTGCTGGCCCCGCTCGGGCTGATCTTCGTCCAGGCCGAACGCGACTTCGCCGACGACCACGACCTGGCGACCCGGGAACGGCTCGGCGTCCGCTACCTGCGCGCCCTCGGGCCGGTCACCGACACGCTGGTGGAGGCCCAGGCCATCGCCGTCGCCGAAGGTGCCGTGTCCCGGGCCTCGCTCGCCGCCGCCATCGAGGGCGTCGCGGAGGTGGACAACGCCGTCGGAGACGAGCTGCGCACCCACGAACGCTGGGCCGGGCTGCGGGCCAAGCTGGAGTCGCTGCCGGACCGCGGGATCGGTGACCCCGAGGCCGCGTACCGCGCCTACGGCGAGGCGTCCGACCTGCTCCTGGCCCTCTACCGCAAGGTACGGGAGAGCTCCGGCCTGATCCGCGACCCGCGCTCCGACTCGTTCTTCCTCCAGGACGGGATCGGCGGGGACCTGCCCACCGCGACGGTGCTGGCCGGGCGGCTCGTCGACCTGGCCCGGCTGGCCGCCAAGCGCCCCGCCGCCGAGCGCGCCCGGGCGGGCGCGGAGCTGGCCGAACTGCGCGTCTCCGCGCTCGGTCCCGCCACCGACCTGGTCGCCGACCTGCGCTCGGCGGTCGACAGCTCGGAGAGCACCGACCTGGGCGCCAACGTGCTCACCCCGCTGGACACGTACCAGCGTTCACTGGAGACGTTCGCGACCTACTCGGCGCCCGGCGCCGGCCGGGGCGCGCCGAGCACCGACCAGCTCACCCGCGCCGGGATCAGCGCGCAGAACGCCGCCAAGCAGCTCCGCACGGTCATCCTCGACCAGCTCGACGCGCTGCTCGCGGAACGGCTCGACGCCCTGGAGCGGGACCGGCTGCTGGGCCGGATCGCCGCCGGTGCGGCGGTCGTGCTGATCGCCGGGATCGTCGCGCTGCACGTCGCCGCGCTGCGCCGGGACCGGTCCCGGGCCGCCCCGGCACGCCGGGAACCGGCCGAGGCCGCACCGGCGCCGACTGTCCAGCCGGAACCACCGCTCACCGCACCGGGGGCCGACCGCCAGCCGGTCGCGGTGGGGCACGGTGGCGACGCCGACCGGTGGAGGCCGTTCGATGCTGCTCGGTAGGTTACGAATCCGGGGCAAGCTCGCCCTGCTGGTGATCATTCCGCTGCTCAGCATGGTCGGACTGGCCGTACCGGTCGTCATCGACCGGGTGACCACCGCCCAGCGGGCCGCCGACACCGCCGAGACCGTCCGCGTCGCCAGCCGGGTCGGCAGCCTGGTCCAGGACCTCCAGCAGGAACGCCTGCTCTCGGTCGGGCTGCTGCTCGGGCGGGTGAGCCGAACCGAGCTGATCCAGAAGTCGGCGACGGTCGACGACCGGGTCGCCGACCTGCGCGCCGAGCCGCTGCCGTCGGCGGTCCGCGAAAGCCTCGACGGGGTACGGCGGCTGGAGGACGTCCGCAACGCCACGCTCGCCGGCCGGGCCACGCCGCAGCAGATCCTGACCGTGTTCGGCGAGGTCGACACCGCCCT
Organism: Micromonospora sp. C28ISP2-4; assembly: GCF_030519385.1. Taxonomy (NCBI): domain Bacteria; kingdom Bacillati; phylum Actinomycetota; class Actinomycetes; order Micromonosporales; family Micromonosporaceae; genus Micromonospora; species Micromonospora sp. C28ISP2-4. Next base: position 888,722 of record NZ_JAUMKG010000002.1, read on the forward strand.
GATCGACGCGTTGCGGCTGCCCTTCCAGGTGGACACCGACACGGCAGCCGGACGGCAGGTGCTCGCCCTGGACGCGCTGCTGCGCGTCGACGAGGCACTGAGCTCGTGCACCACCCAGATCGTGCTGGTCAAGGCGACAGGCGATCCGCTGGTGGCCCGGTCGTTCGTGGCGTGCATGGCGGGACTCAACGTCGACAACCGGCGGTTCCGCAAGCTGATCACGCCCGAGCAGCTGAAGGTGGCCGAGCTGGACGACGCGGCGGTGGCCGCCCGGACCAGCCCGACGTTCCTGGTGGACAGTCTCCGGGACCCGGTCGGGGCGATCGCGCCGGTACCGCTGGACGTGCTGTTCCCCTCGGCCCGGTCGATGATCACGCTGGGCCAGTTCGTGGAGAAGAAGGTCGTCGCGGACGTCATCGCGGAGACCCGCGCCCGGGAACGGGAGGCCCTGACCGCGGCCTGGCTGGTCAGCCTCGCGGCGGCGGCGATCCTGCTCGTCGTGGTGCTGCTGAGCATGACTGTGGCGCGTACGGTGGCCCGGCCGCTGAGCCGGCTCACCCGCTCCGCCGAGCGGGTCGCCCGGGTCACCGAGGCCGAGCTGACCCGGGTCGCCGACGACGAGTCCGAGACCGTCCCCCCGGTACGTCTCGACCCGGTGGAGGTCAGCGCCCGGGACGAGATCGGCGATCTGGCCCGCGCGTTCGACCGGGTGCAGCACACCGCCGCCCGGCTGGTCGAACGGCAGGTCGCCGGGCGGCGCAACGTGGCGCAGATGTTCGGCCACGTCGGCCGCCGTACGCAGAACCTCGTCGGCCGCCAGATCGCGCTCATCGACCGCCTGGAACGGCAGGAGACCGACCCGGGCCGCCTGGAGCACCTCTACCGGCTGGACCACATCTCCAGCCGGTTGCGCCGAAACGCGGGCAGCCTGGTGGTGCTCTCCGGCGCCACCGGCTCGGACGGCCACGTGGCGCCGGTCCCGCTGGCCGACGTGGTCCGGCTCGCGCTCGGCGAGATCGAGGACTACACCCGTGTCGACGTGGAGGTCCCGCCCGGCGTGGCGGCGTCCCCCGCCATCGCCGGTGACCTGGTGCTGACGCTCGCCGAGCTGATGGAGAACGCCACCTCGTTCTCGCCGCCGCACACGCGGGTTGTGGTGGCCGGTGAGCTGACCGACGGCGGGGCACGGCTGGTCGTGGTCGACCACGGCATCGGCCTGACCGGGGACCGGATGGCCGAGGAGAACGCCCGGTTCACTCGGCGGGAACGCCTCGATCTCGCCCCGACCGAGGTGCTCGGCCTGTTCGTGGTCGGCCGGCTGGCCCGCCGGCACGGCTGGAGCGTCCGGCTGAGCCACACCCCCGGTGGCGGCGTCACAGCCGCCCTGGAGATCCCCGGCGCCTCGCTCGTGATCCGTCGTCCCGAGCCGGTCGGCGTCAGCGCCGGCCGGGCCGTGGTGCCCGGCGCCCGCGAGGCGGAGCCACCGGCCGTCGAGGCGCCGACCGGCTTCGACGCCGAGTTGCTGACCCGGGCCACGCGCAGCATGTCCAGCGGCGATCCGTGGAACGCCTTCGGCGGCCAGGCCGACACCGCGGAGGCGGACGAGGACGCCGGTCCGGCCGCGGGCGGTCCGCCGCCGGTCTGGCCGCCGGCGACCCGGCCGTCCGGGCCGGCGGCGCGTCCCGGGCACGTCGCCCCGCCGACACCGGTCGTCGGCCCGGCCCCGGCCGCTCCCCCGGCCGCCGGGCCGGCGACCGGCCCGACCCTGGCGCCGCCGGCCACCCGCCCGGCCCTGGCGCCGACCACCGGGCCGGCGCTCGCCGGTCCGGCCGTCGCCCCGCAGCACGGTCCCGGGCTCGCGCCGCAGCACCGCCCGGGGCTCGCGCCGCAGCACGGGCCGGCAGTCGCGCCGCAGCGCGGGCCGGGGCTCGTGCCGCCGCCCGGTGGCGCCCGCCCGTCGGCGCCGGCCGGGCCACCCCCGGCCGTGCCGGCGCCGACCGGACCGAACCCGGTCGGGCCGCCCGCCGGGCGGCCCGGTACCCGGTCGCCGATCCGGCAGCGGGTGCCCGGCGCCAACCTGCCGACCGCCGCACCGGCCGCGCCGGCCGGACCGGCCACCGGCGGACCGCTGATCGGCGTCCCGGCGGACCCGTCGAGCGTCCGGGCCCTGGTCGAGGCGTTCCAGGACGGGGTACGGCGGGCCGAGGGCGCTGTCGACCCCACGCCCCCGGCGGCGGAACGGCCCCGGCTCAGCCGCCGGGTGCCCGGCGCGAACCTGTCCGTCTCCCCGGCGCAGTCAGTGCCCCCCACCAGCTCCGACCCCGGCGACCCCGTCGAGGTCCGCAACCGGATCAGCGAGTTCGAGGCGGGCGTCGCCCGTGCTCTGCGCGAAGTCAGTACCGACCGCTACGAAGAGGACCCATCACGGTGACCAGCCCCTTCCTCCACGAGAACGTCGAACAGAGCACCACCGGCGACCTCAGTCCCGAGGCGCGCACCTTCAACTGGCTGCTCGACTCGTTCACCTCCAGCACCGCCGGGGTGATGGAGGCGATCGCGGTCTCCTCGGACGGGCTGCTGATGGCCATGTCCGCGATCAAGGACCGGTCCAACGCGGAACGGCTCGCCGCCGTGGTCTCCGGCATGACCAGCCTCGCCGGGGGCGCGGCCAGCTGGTACGCGCTCGGCGCGCTCAACCGGGTGATCGTCGACATGGCCGAGGGCTACCTGCTGATCAGCGCGATCAGCAGCGGCTCGGTGCTCGGCGTCGTCGCCGACCGCACTGCGAACCTGGGCACCGTGGCGTACGAGATGACGCTGTTCGCCGGCCGCGCCGGCGGCGCCCTGAGTCCGCGCCTGATCGCCGAGCTGAAGAACGCCGTACAGCAATGATCCCAGGGGCCGCCGGCGCGGACCCGGAGCCGGAACCCGGCGTCCGGATCCGCCCCTTCCTGCACGCGTCCGCTCCGGTGCCGGAGCCGGACGCGGGCGACGGGGAGCCGACCGGCCCACGCCCCTTCGTGCTGACCTCCGGACGGGTGGACGGCGACCCGGCGATCGGCCTGGAGACCCAGGTCACCGCTCGTCCGGGCAGCACCTCGTGGGCGGTGACCGCCCGGTTGGCCCCGGAGCTGGCGGCGATCGTCGCGATCTGCGCCGAGCCCGTCTCGGTGGCCGAGATCTCCGCCCGGACCCGGATGCACTTCGGGGTGACCCGGGTGCTGGTCGGCGACCTCCGGGCCGCCGGCCATCTCGACGTGCACGTCGCGGACGTCGACGACGCCCTCGATCCCGACATCATCCTGCGAGTGATTGATGGACTTCGTGCGATCTCCTGAATGGCCGGCCGCCGCCACCGGCGGGCCGTCCGCCAACAGCGCCCCGAGCCGCTACGGCGGCCCGGCGCCGCTGATCGGCCGGGCCACGCCGCCCCCGCCCACGCCGCCGCTGCCGTACCTGCCGCCCGGTGTGCCGCCGGCCGAACCGGCCCCGATCGTCAGCCGGGTGCCGGCGCCCCGACCGCCGATCCCGGTCAAGATCCTCATCGCGGGCGGGTTCGGTGTCGGCAAGACCACCACAGTCGGCGCGATCTCCGAGATCGCTCCGCTGACCACCGAGGCGGAGATGACCACCGCCGGCATCGGCATCGACGACCCGGGCGGGGTCGCCGGCAAGACCACCACCACAGTCGCCATGGACTTCGGCTGCGTGACGATCGACCGCAGCCTGAAGCTCTACCTCTTCGGTACGCCCGGACAGGCGCGCTTCGGGTTCATGTGGGACGACCTGGCCCGGGGCGCGCTCGGCGCGCTCGTGGTGGTGGACAGCGCCCGGCTCGACGACTGCTACCCGGCGATCGACTTCTTCGAGCGGTCCGGGCTGCCGTTCGTGGTGGGCGTCAACGCCTTCGACGGCCGGCTGGCCCTGGACCTGCCGTCGATCCGCTGGGCGCTGGCGATCGGTGAGCACGTGCCGCTGGTGCAGTTCGACGCCCGGGACCGCCTCTCGGTACGGGACGCTCTGCTCGTCGTCCTGGACCGCGCGCTGGACCGGGCCACCCGATCCCGGGCAGGCTGAACCGGCAGTCGTTTCGATCCGTTGTCTGGCGAAGGGGTGGACGCCATGAGAGGTGATCTGGACGAGACACTGGCCCGGATGGCGCGGCGCGAGGAGGCGCTGCGCCGCCGGGCGCCGATGCCCGGCGAGCCGGCCGGGGCGGCCGGGCGGGACGTACCCGAGGAGGCGGCGGACGAGCCGGGCGACGGTCGGGCGGGGCACGGCGCGTACCGGCTGCGCGGTGGCGAGGCGCCGGTGCGGCGTGACCCGGTCGAGCAGGTGGCCGAGGCGGTCCGGCGGGTGGTGGCCGAGCACCCCGGGCTGGCCGTGACGCTGCGCGTGGAGCTGGGCGAGCAGGCGTACCCGCTGCGGGTCTCCTGGTCCGGCACGGCGGTGACGGTGGGCCCGGCGGCGCCGCCCACGCCGCCGCCGGCGTGGCCCATGTCGGTGAAGACGGTGCCCGCGCCCGGCCACGATCCCCTGGAGTCCGACCCGGCGGCCCGGCTCGCCGAGATGATCCGGCGCGACCCCTCGCTGCTGGACGACCCGGGTCCGCGCTGACCCGGCACCCGATGATCGGGGCGGCTACTGTCGGCGGGTGGCCGAACCCGACCTGACCCTGACCGCGACGCTGCGGCCGGCCGCGCTCGACGCCCGCCGCGGCGTGGTGCGCCTGCATCCCGAGGTGCTCACCGCGTTGGCGCTGCGCCCCGGCGACCCGGTACGCCTGACCGGCCGCCGGGTCACCGCCGGCATCGCGGCCGCCGCCGAGCCGAGCACCAGCGGCGCCCTGCTGCACGCCGACGACCTGCTGCTGGGCAACCTCGGTCTGCGGGCCGGCGGCCAGGTCACGGTGAGCCCGCTACCGGCGACCCCGGCACGCCGTCTCACCCTGTCCGGCCCCGCCGCCGTGGTCGCCGCGGTCCCGCCGGAGATGCTGCGGCTCGCGCTGCTGGGCAAGGTGGTCACCGCCGGGGACGACGTCTCGCTGCTGCCGCAGGACGTGCTGCCGGACGCCGCCGTGCGCGGCCTGATCGAGGCCGCGCGGCGCAGTCTGGCCAGTTCCGTCGGGTACGCCTGGACGAGCACGCTGCTCACCGTCCTGTCGGCCGAACCGGCGGTCGGCGCGCTCGTCACCATGGACACGGTCGTGGGCTGGGAACACGGCGCCGCCACCCGCGGCTCCGGCCCGGCGTCCTCGGCCTCCACCGCGCGGGTCTCCGCCCCCGCCACCCCGGCCGGGACGGAAGCCGACCCGGACCTGCTCGGCCCGGAGGACGCGCCCGACGTGGACGAGCTGCCCGGTCTGCGCGCCCAGGCCGAGGAGCTGACCGAACTGCTGGACCTGGGCTTCCACCATCGCGAGGTGCTGGGCCGGCTCGGCACCACCGTCTCGCTCGGTGTGCTGGTGGAGGGTCCGGCCGGCTCCGGCAAGTCCGCGCTGGTACGTGCCGTCGCCGCCCGGGTCGGCGCGGGCATCCGCCCGCTGTGGGCACCGGAACTGGCCGCGCTCAGCAATGACGCGGCGGCCCGCCGGCTGCGCGAGGCGGCCTCGGCGGTACGCGCCGGCGGTCCCGCCGTGCTGCTGGTCACCGACGTGGAGTCGATCGCCCCGGCCGACGAGCCGGGCCCGCTGGCCACCGTGTTCCGGCAGGTGGTCGCCGAGACGCTGCGGGCCGGCGCCGCCGTGGTGTGCACCAGCGGACGCCCCGAGGCGGTCGACCCGGCGCTGCGCGGCCCGGACCTGCTCGCGCTGCGGATCACCGTGCCGCTGCCCGACGCGGCGCTGCGCCGGGAGCAGTTGACGGTGCTGACCCGCGAGGTGCCGCTCGCAGGTGACGTCCGGCTGGACGAGGTGGCCGCCCGTACCCCCGGGTTCGTCGCGGCGGACCTGGCGGCGCTGGTACGCGAGGCCGGGGTACGCGCGGCGCTGCGGCAGAAGACGGCGGAGACGCCGAGCGTGGCGATGGCCGACTTCACCGCCGCCCTGGAGGTGGTCCGGCCGACCACGATGTCCGCGTCCACGCTGGAGCTGGCGTCCGTGACGCTGGACGACGTGGGCGGGCTGCACGAGGTAAAGCAGACGCTCACCGAGTCGGTGCTGTGGCCGCTCACCTATCCGGACACGTTCGCCCGGCTGGGCGTGACGCCGCCGCGCGGGGTGCTGCTCTACGGCCCGCCCGGCTGCGGCAAGACCTACCTGGTGACCGCGCTGGCCGGGTCCGGGCGGGCCAACGTGCTGTCGGTGAAGGGCGCGGAGCTGCTCTCGAAGTGGGTGGGTGAGAGCGAACGGGCGGTCCGGGAGCTGTTCCGCCGCGCCCGCCAGGCCGCGCCCACGCTCGTCTTCCTCGACGAGGTGGACGCGCTGGCCCCGGTACGCGGGCAGGCCACCGACGGCGGTACCACCGACCGGGTGGTGGCGGCGCTGCTCACCGAACTGGACGGCGTGGAGGCGCTGCGCAACGTGGTGGTGGTCGGCGCGACCAACCGGCCGGAGCTGGTCGACCCGGCGCTGCTGCGCCCCGGCCGGCTGGAACGCCTCGTCTACGTGCCGCCACCGGACGGCCCGGCCCGTACGGAGATCCTCCGTGCGTCCGCCCGGAACGTCCCGCTCGCGCCGGACGTGGACCTCGACGCGCTCGGCGGCGAGCTGGACGGCTTCTCCGCCGCCGACTGCGCCGCGCTGATCCGGGAGGCGGCGCTGGCCGCCATGCGGGAGTCGCTGGAGGCGAGCACTGTGACCGCCGCGCACGTCGAGGCGGCCCGGGCCCGCGTCCGCCCCTCGCTGGACCCGGTGCAGCTCGCGCACCTGGAGTCGTACGCCGCCGGACGGTCCTGACCGGTCAGCTCTCCCACGCCTGCGGCGCCGGGCGCTCAACCGCCGGCGGCGCCGACGCCCGACGCCGGACGGTCAGCTCTCGCCGCGGCGACGGGCGGCCGGGCGGCGGGGACGCTCCGGGACGCGGCGGCGGCGCTCCGGTTCGCGCTGCCCGCGTGCCGGACGGCTGCGGGCACGCTCCGGCGCCGTCCGAACCGGCTCGTCGTCGTCGAAGTCCTCGCCCTCGTCGTAGGTGGCGTACTCGTCGTCGTCCGGCCCGGCCTCTCCCCGCTCCTCCCGGAGCGCGGTCTCGTGGTCCTTGACGACCTGGGAGTCCTCGATCTCGCCGCGCCAGCCCTCGACCGCGTCCGGGTCGAGCACGGTCTGGGTCATCACGTGCCGGACGAAGTGCTTCAGCTCCAGCCGGACCCGGCGGCCCTGGGCCCGCCACAGGTTGCCGGTGTGCTCGAAGAAGCCCTGCGGGTGGTACTCCAGCACGACCAGGATCCGGGTCAGCTCCGAGCCGACCTCGTGGAAGCTGACGGTGCCGTCGACCGAGCCCTTCTCGCCCTTGGACCGCCAGTGGATGAGCCGGTCCGGGATCTGCCGGACGATCGTCGACTCCCAGCTCCGGTGCGACCAGAGCACCTGCGCCTTCCAGGTCATCTTCTCGTCGGCGTCGCAGTCGGCCTGCTCGACCTTCTTCATGAAGCTCGGGAAGTCGCCGAACGTCGTCCACTGGTTGTAGGCGACCCGGACCGGCACGCCGACCTCGATCGTCTCGACGATGTTGGTGACCTTGAGCTTCTTGCCGCCGTCCTGGCCACCCTTGCGACCGAACGCCGCCATCAGCTTCTCCTTACCGCCGGCCACGCCGGCATGGAACATCGCCTTCACCGGGGACGTGCCCTCGGCGATCTTGCGCGCGCCGGTGGCGGCAGCGACCAGGCCGGGGTCACCGCCCCGCTTCGCGTACTCGCTGAGTCGTCCGGTCGCGTCGGTGACCCGGTCGGTGACGACCTGCACGGCCCGATCACCGAGGGCCGAGGCGAGATTGCGCAGTTCGCCGCCGATCTCGTCGCGTACCCGGTCGGTCAGGTTGCTCGTCGCCACTGCTCACCGCCCCCGATCGGCCCGGGCCGGCACCGGCTCGTCGGGCTGGTCGTCCAGCTCCGGCTCCTCGTCGGGTGCGGAACGCCCGGCCTCCGGCGCGGAGCGCGCCCCGTCCTCCCGGCCCGCGCCGCTCTTGCGGCGCAACGCGTCGGCACCGCCGCGCAGCCGCCCGCCGATCGCATCGATACCGCTGCCGGCGGCGGCGGTCGCGGCCGCCCGCCCGGCCGCCACCAGCGGCGGGCCCAGCCCGCCGAGGTTGCGCAACTGCGGGTTCGCGGCCATCAGGTCCGCGCCCATCTGCTTCAGACCGCCCGGGCGCCGGCTGGCCCGCCCGGCGGCGACCGCCGCCGCGAGCGTCAGCGCGGTACGCATCTTCTTCCGGCGGCCCAGCAGATATCCGAAACCGACTGCCAACGCCACCCGTGATCCGCTTTTCATCCGCTCTCCTTCGCGCTCTCCGGGAGGCGGAAATCGCGCCCCGGAGAGGCGGGCAGTACCCGTCACCCCTTCGGCAAAACATTTCCGCCGGAGCGCGAAACCGCCCATTGAGGCGGTACTGAGCAGGAGAAACGTCAATGGGGAGCGAAGGGCCTCAGCGGATCGGCAGGGCGGAATCCAGGCTCATCCGGGCGTGCAGGGTTCCGTCTTCCTCACGCAATTCCGCGCCGCATTTGCGCAGCACCGAGATCGCGCCCGCGTTGTCCGGAGTGGTGTTCGCGACCACCGTGTGCATCCCGGCCGCCGCGGCGACGTTCAGCAACTGCCGCAGCGCCGCGGCGCCCAGGCCCCGGCCCCGCGCCGACCGGCCCAGCCACATGCCGGTCTCCACAGTTCCCGGCTCGTCCCGGCGGGTCATCCGCACCATGCCGACCACCTCACCGCCGGAGACGATCGCGTACATGGCCGTGCGGGTCGGGCCGTTCAGTCCGCCGAGGCTGGCACGGTGGAACTCGCGGAACGCGTCGCGGCGGGCCAGCGACCAGCCCGCCGGGGCGTCCACCGGAGGCATGACGTCCTCCGGCTCCGCCTCAGCCGCCGCTACGGAGAGCAACGGTTCGAGGTTCCGTTCGTCCACCGGCTCCAGCCGTACAGCACCCGTCACGTCGCGCAGTCTGCCGCGCGCGGTCCGGGCCGTCCACCCCTTTGGGGAGGGATTGCCGCTATGGCCGACCGCCTCGTCCGGTCGTACCCCCAGGGTGTTCCCGCCTCACGCTGCGTTGTCATCCGACCGGCCGTTCCGTCGTGAGCGTGGTCACGCCGAGGGGTCGAACTCGCAGAGCACGGCCGAGGCGTCGTCGGTGCGCTTGTGCCGCCGCAACCGGTCCGGGTGGTCCCGCTCGGCCGCGCGAACCCGGCCGATCAGCCCCTCCGGCCCCTCCACCGCCAGCACCTCCAGCAGCCCGGCCCAGTCGAACAGCCCGAACTGGTCGACCGCGCAGGAGGCGCCGTCGCTGAGCAGCGCGGCCCGGCGCAGCGCCCCCGGACCGCGCAGCGGAAGCGTCCCGGTCAGCGCGTGGTACGCCGCGTCCGGGTCGCTCGCCGCCGCCCAGTAGCCGTGGGTGCGGTTCATCCGGGTCCGCTGCACCGTCGTCGCGCGCCGGAACCGGGTCACCGGGTCGGTCTCGCCGTCCGGCAGCGCGGCGGCGCCCCGGCGCAGGTCCGCCACCGCGTCGGCCAGCCGGTCGTCGGTGACCACCTCGATCCCCCGGCCGGTGTCGAGCACCAACGGGCTGTCGCAGAGCACCAGGTAGTCGACCCGGTCACCGCTGTGCCGCAGCAGGCAGACCGTGGACGACGGGGTGCCGGGATGGTCCAGGTCGCACGTCCCGCCGTGGTCGGCCCGCACCGCGAGGACGGCCGCCGCGAGGCTGCTCATCAGCGTGGCGGCGGGGCGGGCCGCGATCGCCAGGCCGATCCGGGCGGCCAGGTGCCGGACGTACCAGGCGGGACCGTGCACGCAGCCGGTGTCGAAGCCCTCGGGCACCGTCGCGCCGTCGAGGACGCCGACGAGCGGGCCGAACCGGAAGACCACGTCCTCGTTCTCCGGCCGCCCGGGCGCCGGGTCGGAGGCGGAACGCACCCGCATCACCGGCGCCTCCGTGGCCGGGCGGGCCGGCCTGCTGCCGATCGCGTACCGGCGGTCTGGTGCCCCCATCGTCGGCCTCCGTTCGTCGTCGGCCGCCTACCCGGCCCGCGCCCGGTCATCCGCCGCCGACCCGATCGAGGTAACCGTGCGTCATCTTCTCCGGACCTTCGGTAGCGTCGGACGCGACCGGGTCGGTCCCGGTGACAGGGGGTACGAGATGTTGGAGCGGTTGCACGAGGGCGGCATCCGGGCGGAGCACGCCTACCTCGCCGGGTTCGTCAGCATCGGCCTCTCGGTCACCAGCTGGTTCCTCTCCAAGCACATGGAGCGCGCCGGGGTGGCGCGGGCGGACCGCTGGGGGATCTTCATCGGCGAGTGGGCGCCGACGTTCTTCGCCATCGGCAACGGGCTGCGCACGTACGAGAAGTGAGGCTCGTCAGCGGCGCCGGTTACGGGCGCGTGACGAGCGCAGCCGGCGCAGCCGACCGATCAGCACCGGCTCGGCGGCGAGCGCGGCCGGCTGGTCGAGCAGGGCGTTGAGCAGCTGGTAGTAGCGGGTCGCGGAGAGCCCGAACGTGTCCCGGATGGCCTGCTCCTTTGCGCCGGCGTGCTTCCACCACTGCGCCTCGAACGCGAGGATCCGCCGCTCCCGCTCGGTCAAGCCGTCCGGCGTCGCGCCCGCACCGGCCACGCCCGCATCCGCCGCATCCGGAGCGGCCTGCTCGACCGGCGCGGTCGACTCGACAGGCGGCGACCCGGGCTCAGCCGGCCGAACGGACTCCGACGGCGGGACCGGCTTCGACGGCGCCGTCGACTCGACGGGCGGAGCGGTCCGCGGTGGCGGTACGGTCCCGCCCGCGTGGCGCGTACCCGCTGTCGTCCCTGACAGGTCGGGCCGGTCGACGGCGGCCCGCTGCGAGGCGTCGGCGGACATGACGCTCCTCTCCGACGGCGGGTGACCGGCACGCGGAACGCGCCGGCCGGGGGAGCCCCAGCGTAACCAGGGCCGCCCCCGGCCGCATCGGACGCGGGGTCCGCGCCGCCGGCCGGAGCCGGCGGCGCGGACGAGGTCAGGCGATGTCCCGCCGCCGCATCGTCCAGAACGCGGCCACGAGCGCGCCCACCAGGGCGACGCCGAACACCACCGCCGACTGCTGCCAGGTGACCATGTACGTGGCCGGCTCGCAGGAGCCCTGGGAGAACTGGCAGGTGTCGTAGTCGAACAGCTCCGCCTGCTTCAGGAACCACGACTGGGCATACGTGGACAGCACGTACCGGTCACCGAACTGGACGCCGAGCACGGCGACCGCGATCCGGATGCCGATCTCGCTCACCGCGAAGATCCCCACCGCCGCGCCGAGCGCCATCGCCGTGTGCCGGCCGAGCGAGGCCAGCGCGAACCCGATCGCCGCCACCATCAGCGTCATCCCCAGCGCGCGCAGCCCGTCCAGCCCGATCGACTGCCACACTCCGGCGGTCATCTTCGCGGTGCTGCCGCGCTGGCTGGCGATCAGCCAGAACGCCGCCGTCCAGAGGGCGCCGAGCACCACGGTCAGGCCGAACACGGTGGTGAGCAGGGCGGCCAGCTTCGTGCCCAGCACGGTGAGCCGTTTCGGCCGCCAGAGCAGCAGGTTCATCATCCCGCCGGTGTTCCACTCGGCGCCCACGAAGGAGGCGCCGACGATGAAGCCGAACAGCGCCACGGAGGCGGCGAACACGGCGATGAACAGGGGGAACTCGGCCCGGAAGTCGAACTGGTACGGCAGGTACCACTTCGCCTCGAACATGTCGGGCTGCGGCTGGTAGTCCTTGCCGCAGTTCGGGCCGTACCGCTCCTCGGTGTTGTCGCCCCGGGCCGCGGCGGCCTCACACTCCCCGACGGTGCGCTTCCACTCCGTCATCGCGCTCTGGTAGTCGTTGTTCGCCTTGGCCTCGGCCTCGGCCACGGCGGCGGGCGACAGCTTCTCGCTGGAGAAGCTGAACGCGGTAGCGACCGTGGCCAGGCCGACCACCAGCAGCACGAGCATCAGCCGGGTCACCCGGCGCTTGCCGAGCCGGCGCAGCTCGGTGACGAACAGGCTCATGCGCCCCAACCTCCTGCGGTGCCGGCCTGGTCGACCTTGGCGGACTGATCGACCTGACGGTGCTGGCCGGGGACCGGCGCGGTGGCGGTCAGTTCGAGGAAGACGCTCTCCAGGTCGACAGCGACCGGGGTGAGCTCACTGACGTAGAGGCCCTGCTCGGCGAGGAGCCGGCTGACGGTGGCCGGCTTGTCCACACCGGACAGCAACAGGTGGTCCGGCTCGGTGGCGACGCGGACACCGGCGCGGGTGAGCGCGTCGGCGGCCTGGGGCAGGTCGCTGACCGCCTCCAGGCGTACCCGCACGGAGCCCTGGGAGTGGGCCGCGAGCACCTGCTCGACCGGCCCGAACGCGACCCGGCGGCCGAGCGAGATGATGGTGACCGAGTCGCAGATGAGCTGGATCTCGCCCAGGATGTGGCTGGAGAGCACCACGGTCATGCCGTTCTCGGACAGGTCCCGCATCAGCCCGCGCATCTCCCGGATGCCGCCCGGGTCGAGGCCGTTCGCGGGCTCGTCGAGGATCAGCAGCTTGGGGTTCTTGAGCAGCGCGGAGGCCACAGCGAGCCGCTGCTTCATGCCGAGCGAGTAGGTCTTCACCCGCTCGCCGGCCCGGTCGCGCAGCCCGACCAGCTCCAGCACCTCGTCCACGCGCTGCTTGGGCAGCTCACCGGCCTGGGCCAGCAGGCCCAGCGTGTCGCGGGCGGAGAAGTGCGGGAAGAACTGCGGACTCTCCACGATGGCGCCGACCTGCCCGGCGACCGCCGGGAGCGCGTGCGGCAGCTCCTGGCCGAGAATGGCCATCCGGCCGCCGTTGGGCCGGATCAGGCCGAGCAGCGTACGCAGCGTGGTGGTCTTGCCCGAGCCGTTCGGGCCGAGGAAGCCGTGCACCTGGCCGGCCTCGACTCGCATGTCGAAGCCGTCGAGCGCGTGGCGGACCCCGCGTTTCCGGCTCCGGTACGTCTTGCGGAGACCTTCGATCTCCAGGACAGCCGACACAGCTGACCTCCCCCGATAAGTAGGCGTCAGCGACACCATACGCGGTATGCACGCGAAGGCAATACCCGGTATGCAGTGTCGGCGTGTCAAGAAGGGGCCCCTCCTCCACCGCAGGCGTTAAGAAGGGGCCCCTCCTCTACCGCAGGCGTTAAGAAGGGGCCCTTCCTTGCGCCTCAGGCGCAGACGACGTGCACGCCCGCGTCGCGGAACGCCGCCACCACGTCGGGAGACGCGCCGGAGTCGGTCACCAGCGTCTCGATCCGGTCCACCGGGCAGATCCGGGCGAACGCGTGCCCGCCGAGCTTGGAGGAGTCCGCTATCACGACGACCCGCTTGGCCCGCGCCACCATGAGGCTGTTCATGGCCGCCTCGCCCTCGTGGTGCGCGGCGGCGCCGAGCTGCGGGTCGATCGCGTCCACGCCGAGCAGCGCGACATCCAGCGTGACCTCGCGCAGCAGCGCGCCGCCGAGCGGGCCGACCAGCTCGAACGACTTCGGCCGGACCACGCCGCCGGCCACCACCACCTTCATCCGCGAGCGCACCAGCAGCTCGTTGGCGATGTTCAGCGCGTTGGTGACCACTGTGAGCTGGGCGCCCTCGGCGCTGGTGTTGAGATCGGGACGGACGGCCAGCGCCCGCGCCACCTCGGTGCTCGTGGTGCCGCCGTTGAGGCCGACGACGGTGCCCGGCGACACGAGCGCGGCGGCCGCGGCGCCGATCCGCTGCTTCTCGGCCGAGTGCTTGGCGGTCTTGTAGCGCAGCGGCAGGTCGTAGGAGACGCCGTTGGCGACCGCGCCACCCCGGGTACGGGTGATCATCTGCTGCTGGGCGAGCTGGTCGAAGTCACGGCGGATGGTGGCCTGGGAGACGTCGAGCCGCTCGGCGGCCTCCTCGACGGTGACCCGCCCGCTGTCGGTCAGCATCTCCAGCAGCGCGTTCCAGCGCGCGTAGCGGTCCACCGCGGGGCCCTCCCCAGACTGTGCGTGAACGGTGATCGGTTTCGTGCACACTAGTGCGCGAAACTGGGTCCGCGCAAAACCCCGCGCTGCGCGAACCGGGAGACGGTTGCCACGACCACCCCGCTTCGCGCAGAATGACGCGCGAAAGGCGGCCATATCGCGCCGTATTGCGCAAGGTCTCCCCCGGCGAGGAGTTGTCATGGCGTACGTGCACGCGGAGATCGCGAGCCAGCCCGACTGCTGGCGGGAGGCGGCGCGACTCGCCCCGACCGTCGCCGAGCACCTGCCGCGCCCCGGCGAGCGGGTCGCCGTGGTCGGTTGCGGCACGTCGTGGTTCATGGCCATGGCGTACGCCGGGCTGCGCGAGGCCGCCGGCCAGGGCGAGACCGACGCCTTCCAGGCCAGCGAGTTCCCGGTCGGCCGCCAGTACGACCGGCTCATCGCGATCACCCGCTCCGGCACCACCACCGAGGTGCTCGACCTGCTCACCGCGCTGCGCGGGCGGATCCCCACCACGGTCCTGGTCGGCGACACGGACTCGGCAGCCGTCACGCTCGCCGACGCCACTGTCGCGCTGCCCTTCGCCGACGAGCGGTCGGTGGTGCAGACCCGCTTCGCCACCACCGCGCTCGCGCTGCTGCGTGCCCACCTCGGCGAGGACCTCGGCCGCCTGGCCGCCGACGCCGAGGTGGCCGTACGCGCCCCGCTGCCGATCGACCCGGCCGGCATCGAGCAGGTCACCTTCCTCGGTCGCGGCTGGACCGTAGGGCTGGCCCAGGAGGCCGCGCTGAAGTGCCGCGAGGCGGCCACGTTCTGGGCCGAGGCGTACCCGGCCATGGACTACCGGCACGGCCCGATCTCGATCGCCGCCCCCGGCCGGCTGGTCTGGGCGCTCGGCGAGATCCCGGACGGCCTGCCCGAGGACGTGGCCGCGACCGGCGCCACGTTCGTGCACAGCCGCACGCACGGCTGGCGCACGGTGCTGACGAGCTGGTCGGCCGGCCGCAACCCGGTCGACCCGATGGCCGACCTGATCCTGGCCCAGCGTTTCGCGGTCGCGCTCGCCACCAGCCGTGGCCTCGACCCGGACGCGCCCCGGCATCTCACCCGGTCCGTGGTCCTGGCATGAGCGAACGCACCGAGCGCAGCGAGGGCCGTGAGCGCATGCCCAGCCGGCACAGCATGAGCGAGCGAAGCGAGCGCAGCGAGGGCCGTGAGCGCATGCCCAGCCGGCACAGCGTGAGCGAGCGAAGCGAGCCCACGGCGTGAGCGCGGGCGACGAGGTCGTCGTCGCGCTGGACGTGGGCGGCACCGGGATGAAGTGCGCCCTGGTCCGGCCCGACGGTACGACGGTGCACACCGAACGGCACGCCACCGGCGCGCAGCGCGGTCCGGAGGCCGTGGTCGGCACGATCCTCGACGTGGCCGAAGGGCTGGCCGGGAAGGCCCGCGCCGACGGCCGTACGCCGGTGGCCTGCGGCATCGCCGTACCCGGTGTGGTCGACGAGGCGCGCGGCGTGGCGGTCTGGTCGGCGAACGTGGGCTTCCGGGACGTACCCCTGCGGGAGCTGGCGGCCACGCGGCTGGGACTGCCCGCGGCGCTCGGCCACGACGTGCGTGTCGGCGGCCTGGCCGAGGCGCGGCTCGGCGCCGGGCGGGACGCCGGCCACGTCCTGTTCGTCGCGATCGGCACCGGCATCGCCGCCGCCCACGTGGTCGACGGGTCGGCCGCCACCGGCGCGCACGGCGCCGCCGGGGAGATCGGCCACATCCTGGTACGCCCCGGCGGCCCGCGCTGCGGATGCGGGCGGGCCGGCTGCCTGGAGGCGGTGTCGTCGGCCTCGGCGATCGGACGCCGGTACGCCGAGCTGTCCGGCGCGCCCACCACCGCGGCAGAGGTAGCCGACCGGGCGGCCGCGGGTGAACCGCTCGCCGTCGAGGTGTGGCAGGAGGCGGTCGAGGCGCTCGCCGACGGACTCGCCACCGGGCAGGCGCTCTACGATGTCTCGACAGTGGTGCTCGGCGGCGGGCTGGCCCAGGCCGGTGCCCGGCTGTTCGACCCGCTGCGGACGGCGTTGCGCGAGCGGCTGACGTTCCACCGCGAGCCGCGCCTGGTCGCGGCCGACCTCGGTGACGAGGCCGGCTGCCTGGGCGCCGCCCTGCTGGCCCTGGACACCCTGGCGAAGGAGAGTCGATGACCCGGCGCGTGACCGGCAAGGTGGTGACCCCGACCGGCGTCATCCGGCAGGGTTGCGTGGAGATCGCGGACGGGCGGATCACAGCTGTCGCCGAGTACCCGTCGGTGCGCGACGGCCACTGGATCGTGCCGGGCTTCGTGGACATGCACACCCACGGCGGCGGCGGGCACACGTTCACCACCGGCGACCCGGAGTCGGCGCGGCAGGCCGCCGCGTTCCACAGCGGCCACGGCACCACCACGCTGCTGGCCAGCCTGGTCAGTTCCCCGTTCGAGCTGATGCGCGACGCCACCGCCGCCTACCGCCCGCTGGTCGAGGCGGGCGTGCTCGCCGGCATCCACTTCGAGGGCCCGTACCTGTCCGCCGACCGCTGCGGCGCGCAGAACCCGGAGTTCCTCCGCGACCCCTCCACGGCCGAGCTGACCGAGCTGATCGAGCTGGGCGGCGGCGCCGTACGCATGGTCACGATCGCTCCCGAGCGGGACGGCGCCACCAAGGCGATCGAGTTGCTGGTGTCGCACGGCGTGGTCGCGGCGGTCGGGCACACCGACGCCACCTGGGAGCAGACCCGGGCGGCGGTGGCCGCGGGCGCGAGCGTCGGCACCCACCTGTTCAACGGGATGCGCCCGGTGCACCACCGCGAGCCCGGCCCGGTGGTGGCGCTGCTGGAGGCCCCGAACGTGGTCTGCGAGCTGGTCGCCGACGGGGTGCACCTGCACGACGGAATGCTCGGCTTCGCCACCTCGGTGGCCGGCCCGGAGCGGGCCGCGCTGATCACCGACGCGATGGCCGCAGCCGGCATGCCCGACGGCGAGTACGAGCTGGGCGGCCAGGAGGTCACGGTGGCCGGCGGGGTGGCAAGGCTCAGCCACAACGGCGCGATCGCCGGCAGCACGCTCACCATGGACGCGGCGCTGCGGCACGCGGTCGGCGCGGGCGTGGCCCTGCCGGACGCCTGCCGGATGGTCGCCACCACCCCGGCCCGCGCGATCGGCCTGGGCGACCGGGTGGGCGCCCTCCAGACCGGCCTGCGCGCCGACCTGGTGGTGCTCGACGACGACCTGAACGTGGTACGGGTGATGCGCGGCGGCGACTGGCTGGAGTGATCCGCCCGGGCGTCAGGCGGTGGGCACCTCGACGCCGAGCACCGCCTGCTCGTCCGGGCGGTGCACCAGCACGTCGGCCAGGTACGACTGCACCGCCTGACGCATCCCGACGTCCCGCCCGGCCTGCTCGGACAGCAGCCACTTGTGCTCGATGATCTGGGCGAACAGCTCCTGCGGCTCCAGCTTGCGCCGCAGGTGCCCGGGGACCGCCCGGACCACCGGTTCGAAGACCTCGGTCAGCCAGCGGTGCGCCGCCTGCTGCTCGTCGGTCAGGTCGCTCTCCAGCCGGTAGGCGTCCAGGTCGTTGAGGAGCTTGCGGGCCTGGTTCTCCTCCGCGTCCAGGCCGGTCAGGCGCAGCAGCCGCCGGGTGTGGTAGCCGGCGTCGACCACCTTCGGCCGGACCAGGTAGCGCCCGTTGTCGACTGTCGACATGGCCACCTCGGCCACGTCGAAGCCCAGCTCGTTGAGGCGGCGGATGCGGCGCTCGATGTCGTGCCGGGCGGCACGCTCGACCTGCTGCTCGTACGTGATCTCGTGCCAGAGCCGCTCGTAGCGCCGCACGACTTCCTCGCAGACCACCTCCGGGTCGATCGACTCGTGCAGCAGGCCCGCGGCCTGGAGGTCGAGCGCCTCGCCGAAGATGTTGAGCCGGGCGATCTCCAGGTCCTCGCCGCGCTGGCCGTTGGACAGCGACGGGTACAGCGCCCCGGTCTCGGCGTCGACCAGGTACGCGGCGAACGCGCCCGCGTCGCGCCGGAACAGCGTGTTCGACAGCGAGCAGTCGCCCCAGAAGAACCCGGTCAGGTGCATCCGCACGATCAGCGCGGCCAGCGCGTCCAGCAGCCGGTTCATCGTCTCCGGGCGCAGCGTGTTGGAGAACAGCGCCCGGTAGGGCAGCGAGAACTGGAGGTGCCGGGTGATCAGCACCGGGTCCAGCGGCTCGCCGTCGTCGGTCTGCCGGTCGGCCACGATCGCGATGGCCTCGACCGACGGGAAGTCGATCCGTTCCAGGGCCCGCAGCAGGTCGTACTCGCGCTCGGCGACCCGCTCGCCGGTCTCCTTCACCGCGTAGACGTACTCGCCCAGCCGGACGAACCGCACGATGTGCCGGGAGATGCCCTGCGGCAGCGCCACCAGGTGCTCGGCAGGCCACTGCTCCAGCGGGGTCGACCAGGGGAGGTCGAGCAGCGCCGGGTCGACGAGAGCCGAGGTGATCCGCACGGCAACCAGTGTGACCGCTGACCCCCGCGCCGCGCTTCCCTTCGTGGCTGGGCACACAGCCGCCGATGCCCGCGCCGCTCGGCCGCCGCCCGCGGCCGGTAGCGTGGTCGCGTGCGTCAGACCTCGGGGGTACGCGATGACCTGCGGCTGCGGCCGGTCCGGCCGGCCGGGTGGTGGTTCGACGGGCTGCTGCTCGCGGCAGTGGTGGCGCTGACCGTCGCGCTCGCCGCAGGTCACCTGTTCGGCCTCGACCGGGCGGTCGCCGACTGGTCCGACGACAACCGCCCAACCGCCGCCCGCTGGGTGGCGATGACGCTGAACCTGCTCGGGCAGGGCACCCCGCTGACGCTGCTCGCGGCCGGGCTGGGTGTGCTGCTGGCGCTGCGGCTGCGCTCGGTTCGGCCGCTGCTGCCGCCGGTGGTCGGGTTCGTGCTCACGTTCTTCACGGTCGGCCCGCTGAAGGTGTGGACGGCGCGCCCGGCACCGAGCGCCTCGGTCAAGGAGCCGTTCCTGTCGCCCGAGCAGACGCTGCCGCTGTTCCAGCACGACCTGCCGGTGCGGTTCGCGCAGTCGTACCCGTCGGGGCACGTCGCCAACGCGATCGTCTGGTACGGCGTGCTGGCGCTGCTGCTGGCCCCGCTGGTGCGCACGCTCGGCCGTACCGTGCCGTCCCGGCTGGTCACCGTGGTCCGGGTGGTGCCGCCCGCGGTGGTCTTCTGCACCACCGTCTACCTGGGCTGGCACTGGCTGACCGACTCGGTCGCCGGGCTGCTGCTCGGCCTGCTGCTGGACCGCCTGCTGCGCCGGGTGCCCTGGGACGACCTGCCGCTGCCCCGCCGCCTCGGCGACTGGGGACGCCCGGTCGCCTGGTCCGCCCCGCCCGCCAGCTCCTCGGCGCGGTGACGGGCGCTCACCCGGCCGGCCGGATCTCCACGATGCTGATCCGGGTACGGGTGCTGTAGGTCAGCCTGCGGCGGTGGTCGTCGTCCTCGGGCCGCACCGCCACCTGGATGCGGATCTGGGTGCCCTTCGGCAGCTCGACACGTTCGTCCGGCGTGCTCACCACGAACACCCCGCCCGTGGTCTCCGGGTCGATCGACACCCGCTCCTGCCGCAGCAGCGGGGTGTCGTTCTCCGCGTCTCCGGGCCGGGTGTACTCGGCGCGTATCCGCACCAGGTCGTCACGCCGCAACCCGCGCAGGTCGACTGTCGCCTGGATGCTCACCAGCCCCGTCTCCGGCACGGTCCAGTGGTACAGGCCGGTGGCCCAGCGGATGGCGTGGAACCGGTCGGTGGTGTCGAGCGTGTCGTCCGCGTGCGCGGTGCTGTGGAAGGTGGCGATCACGTCCCGTTTCGCCGTCGTGGACGTCTTCTCGCGGATCATCTTCGCGAAGTCGCCGGTGGTGCCGCGGAACGCGTCCGCGTCGCAGGTGTGCTGGCGGCCGATGATCGCCGAATCGGTGAACTGCCAGATCCGCGGCGTCTCCGCCGGCTTGCCGTAACGGGTCCAGCCCGGGCCGGAGTCCCCGCCGGCCCGCGCGTACGCGGCCTTGAAGTCCTCGGCCACCCGGTACGGGTAGTCGGCGTTCCAGCGCGGGAACTCGCCCAGGTCGTCGTCGCCGTACTGACCGCGCGACGCGTACATCACCGCCACCTTGCCGGTGCGTTCCTCCAGTTCCCGGCCCACGTCGACGCCGATGTGCGGGGGCACGTCGTCGGTCGGCCAGCGCTCCAGGTCGATCTGCCAGAAGAACCCGTCGTACGTGCGCCACCAGGGGGTGTGCTTGTCGGCGTAGTCGATCGCGGTGGTGGCCTGGTCCTCGACGGAGACGTCGGAGTGCACCACCACGTACATGCCCAGGAACGGGATGCCCGCGTCCTTCGCGGCGGTGAGCATCACCCCGTAGTACTGGCTGTGGAACGTGCCGTCGCGCGACTGTTCCGTGCCCTTGTAGGTCATGAAGTCGATGCCCGCGGCCCGCGCGTCCCGGATCCGGTCGGCGGTCAACCCCCGGTCGACGTCGTAGTCACTCGCGTCCCAGCCGAACAGCGTCATGTGCGGTACCTCCCGCGGTCGCGGTGAAGACGTTCCCGGAATTGCCGGATCCGATTCGAGGGCGCCCTTGCCCGATCGACGCGGAAAGAATCTGATCATCGCCATCGAACAATCGGCTCGGGGAATTCGCGAACCGCACTTGACCTGCGTAAACGACTCTACCGACAGCATCGGCAATCGACCACCGCTGAACGCCGGTTATTTATGCAAATCATTTTCGTCAATTTCGGGTCCGCGGGCTGCTGCCGTTCACCTGAGCGCCCTAGGCTGCCGGTGTGGAACAGCTGGCACGGCGGCTCGGCGTACCCGACGCGGTGGTCATCGGTCTGGGCTCGATGCTCGGCGCGGGCGTCTTCGTGGTCTTCGCCCCGGCCGCCGCGGCGGCCGGCGGCACCGGTCTGCTGGTCGCGCTGGCGCTGGCCGGTTTCATCGCCTACTGCAACGCGACCAGCTCGGCCCGGCTCGCCGCCCGCTACCCCGAGTCCGGCGGCACCTACGTCTACGGCCGGGAACGGCTGCACCCGTTCGCCGGTTTCCTCGCCGGCTGGGGGTTCGTGGTCGGCAAGACGGCGAGCTGCGCGGCGATGGCGCTGACCGTCGGGGCGTACCTGTGGCCGGGGCGGGCGCGGCTCGTCGCGGTCCTCGCCGTGGTGGCGGTGACAGTGGTGAACCTGCGCGGCATCGGCAAGACCGCCGCCGCCACCCGGGTGCTCGTCGCGGTGGTGCTCACAGTGCTCGCCGTGGTGGCGGTGACCGGCGCGCCGCAGGTAGCAGCCGACCGGTTCACCACGCCGGCCGACCTCGGGGCAGGCGGCGTGCTGACCGCCGCCGGGCTGTTGTTCTTCGCGTTCGCCGGGTACGCGCGGATCGCCACGCTCGGCGAGGAGGTACGCGACCCGGAGCGCACCATCCCCCGGGCGGTGCCGCTGGCGCTCGGCGCGGTGCTGGCGATCTACCTGACGCTGGCAGCGGTCGCGCTCGGCGTGCTCGGCGCCGACCGGCTGGCGTCCACCGACGCGCCGCTGGTCGAGGTGGTGACCGCCGCCGGGCACCCGGGGCTGGCCTGGCTGGTCCGGGCCGGCGCGGCGGTAGCGGTCACCGGGGTGCTGCTGTCGCTGCTGGCGGGCGTCGGCCGGACCACGCTGGCGATGGCCCGCCGCCGGGACCTGCCCGGCGCGCTGGCGGCGGTCCATCCGCGCCACCGGGTGCCGCACCGGGCCGAACTGGCGGTGGCCGCCGTGGTGATCGCCGTCGTGACTGTCGGCGACATCCGGGGCGCGATCGGCTTCTCCAGCTGCACGGTGCTGGTCTACTACGCGATCACCAACGCGTCCGCGCTGACGCTCGGCCCGGACCCGGCCCGGAGCGTCCCGGTACGGCTGCTCGCCGCGCTGGGGCTGGTCGGCTGCCTGGTGCTGGCCGTCAGCCTGCCGCTGCCGAGCGTGCTCGCCGGGTTCGGCGTGCTCGCCCTCGGCGCGCTCGGGTACGCGGTCCGCCGTCGTCGTCGACCTGCCTGACGCGGCCCGGCCGCCCTTGACGCGCCCGGCTGACCTTGAGGCGCCGACCGCCCTTGATGCGCCCGACGGCCCCGACCGCTGGCGCGTCCGGTCACTCCTGCGGGCGGCGTGCGGCGGGCGGGCCGGTGGGCGCCGGCGGCGGCGCGGGCGTGGTCTCCCGCAGCAACGCGGTCAGCCCGGCCCGCCGGGCCACCACAGTCAGCCGGTCACCGGCCTGGATCACCATGCGCGGGTCGGCCGACCAGTCGGCCTTCTGGTTCGGGCGGGTGTGCGCGAGCAGGCGTACCTCACCGGGCCGGGCCACCGCGCTCAGCGGACTCCCGTCCAGCGGCGAACCGGCCACCACCGGCACCTCGGTGACCAGCAGCGCGTGCCGGTCCACCGGGATGGTGGCGACCACAGCGCGATCGAGCAGGGCCGCCGCGAACGCGGGCGCGGCCAGATAGGACACGCTGCGCGAGATGCCGATGCCGAACGCCTGCTGGATCCGCTCCGCGAAGTCGCCGTCGAACAACCGCAGCACCACGCGCAGGTCCGGGTCGAGCGAACGGGCGATCAACGCCGCCCGCAGGTTCGTCCCGTCGTCGGTGGAGACCACCACGAGCGCCTGGCAGGTGTCCACCGAAGCGGACCGGAGCGTCTCCTCCCGGCCCGCGTCGCCCACGATGAGCGGCACCCCCAGCCGGTGCGCCAACGCGGCGCCACGCGCGTCCTGGTTCTTGTCGATCGCCACCACCTCGACGCCGAAGTCGTGCAACTGCGCCATCACCCGGGTGCCGATGTTGCCCAGCCCGACCATCACCACGTGCCCGGAGCGGTCCGGCTGGACCCGGCCCGCGTGCAGCGCCAGCCGGGCGTTCACGATGCCGTCCACCACCGCGGCCGTGATCAGCGGGATCAGCGCCAGCCCGGCCAGGTTGAGCACCACCTGCATCACCTGGGCCGCGACCGGCTTGTTGACGTCCGGGTCCTGGCCGGTGAGCGTGGTGACCAGCGTCAGGTAGACCGCCTCGCTCCAGCTCACATCGGCGGCCCGGGCGTTGAGCCAGCCCAGCGCCGCGATCACCGCGAGCAGCACCAGCACCGCGATGCCGATCTTGCGGGTGGCGAAGTGGCGGACCGCACGCAGCAGAACGGCCACCGGCTGCCGGCGCCGCCGCGCCCGTACCAGCCGCCGCGCGGCGACCTCGGTGCCCGCCGGCCGCCCGGTCGCCTCGGCCAGCACCACGTCGGCCGCCACCTCGTCCGCGGGCAGCACCCGGACCAGGTCCGGATCAGTGGTGACCGCAAGCCCGCAGACCACGTCCTGCGGGCGTACGTCGTCGCGGCGGGCCACGTAGAGCGTGCGCCCGGCGTGCCGGAAGTGGGTCGGCGCCACCTCGCCCAGCGCGGCGGCGACGAACGCGGGGGCAGCGATCGAGGCGTCGGAGAGCACCGCCGAGTCGGGGAAGAGCTGCCGCAGCCCGTCCGCCAGGTTCGTGTTGAACATCCGCACCACCAGGCGCAGCCTCGACTCGACCTCCTGCGCGCAGAGCGCGGCGTGCATGTTGCCCACGTCGTCCTGGTGCAGCAGGGCCAGCCCGGCCGCGCCGGCCAGCCCGGCCCGGCGGAACGCGGCCTCGTCGAGGCGCTCCGCCGTGACCACCCGTACCCCCGGCACGTCCCGCCCGTCGGGGCCCTCGGACCGGCGGCGGCCCGGCACCACGAGCGTTACCCGCACCTGGCCGTCGGCGCTGTCGGTGGCGAGCAGCGACCGGACCACCCAGTAGGCGAGCGGGTCGGAGCCGCAGACCACGTAGTGGGGGCGTTCGTCACCGTTCATCCGGAGCCGCCAGCCGGTCGCGCGGCGCGCGCGGTCGCGCAGTGGCTCGGCCATGTCCGGATCGTAGTCAGCCGCTCGCGATGCGCGCAGCCCCGGCGATCATGAACGCATGGCGGGGCCGGGTACGGGTAGAGCACCGGCATGCAGACGTTCCTGCCGTATCCGGACTTCCTGGCCAGCGCGCGCACGCTGGACCAGAAGCGGCTGGGCAAGCAGCGTGTGGAGGCGATCCAGGTGCTGCGCGGGCTGACCCGGCCGGACTACGGCTGGCGCAACCACCCCGCGGTGAAGATGTGGGCCGGGTACGAGGAGGCGCTGACCCGGTACGGGCTGGACATGTGCGCGGTGTGGTGCGAGCCGGGCCGGGCCGACACGTGCGCCGGCACGCTCGCCACCGATCTCGCCGCCGCCTGCGGCATCTCGGTGATCCGCACCCAGGACGAACTGGCCGCCGCCGGTGAACTGCCGCCGTGGCTGGGCCGCGACGACCTGCACCGCAGCCACCGGTCGTCGCTGCTGCGCAAGGACCCCGCCCACTATGCACAGCTGTTCACCGACGTCTCCCCCGACCTGGAGTACGTCTGGCCCCCCTCGGACCGCCCCCGCCGCTGCCTGCCTTGAAAGGAAGGGCCCCTTCTTAACGCCTCAGGTAGAGGAAGGGCCCCTTGTTAACACCTGCCCCCGCACGCCCGCGCCGTACGCGAGGCGCGGCCCGCCGGGGCGTTAAGAAGGGGCCCCGCACATCCGTATGCGTTAAAAAGGGCCCCTTCCTTTCACCTCAGGCAGACTGGGGGGACCGCCGACTGGAGGATGCCCCGTGGGTCTGTCGCAAGTGGTAGGTCGCCTGATCGGCGTACGCGAGCACCTCGTCGACCCGGGCGGCGGTGGCGCGGACCGCGTGCCGCGACCGGTCCCGGCGCTCGTGGTCGGCGGCGGCATCGCCGGCATGTCGGCAGCCGTGGTGCTGGCCGAGCGCGGGGTGGCCGTGACGGTGCTGGAGGCGGCGCCGCACCTCGGCGGCCGGCTCGGCGCCTGGCCGGAGGAGTTGCCCGACGGCGTCCAGCGCAACGAGCACGGCTTCCACGCGTTCTTCCGGCAGTACTGGAACTGGCGGTCGATCCTGCGCCGGGTCGATCCGGAGCTGGGCTTCCTCAAGCCGATCCCGGGCTATCCGATCCTGTCCGAGCAGTGGCCGACCGAGGAGTTCGGCAAGCTGCCGCCCGCGCCGCCGGCGAACCTGCTGGCGCTGCTGCTGCGCAGTCCGAGCCTGCGCCTGGCGGACCTGCGCGCGATGGACCGGGACGCGGCGCTGCCGCTGCTCACCTACGACCCGGTACGCACCTACGAGGAGTTCGACGAGCGGACCGCCGACGACCTGCTCACCTCGCTGCGGCTGCCGGACCGGGCGCGGGCCATGCTGTTCGAGGTCTTCTCGCACTCGTTCTTCAACCACGAGGCGGAGATGTCGGCCGCCGAGATGATCGCGCAGTTCCACTTCTACCTGCTCGGCAACCCGGAAGGGCTGGCCTTCGACTGCCCGGACCGGGACTACGGCACGGCGATCTGGGAGCCGCTGACCCGGTACGTGGAGAAGCACGGCGGCCGGGTGCTGACCGGCGCGGCGGCGGCCCGGCTGGACCGTACCCCGGCGGGGTGGCGGGTGACCGGCGCGGACGGCGACGCCTGGGAGGCGCCGCACGTGGTGCTCGCGGTGGACCCGCCGGCGCTCGCCGCGCTGGTCGCCGCCTCGCCCGGCCTGGTCGCGGCGGCGCCCGAGCTGGTGGCGCGGATGCCCGCGTTCGGCCGGCCCGGGCCGCCGTACGCGGTGGCGCGCTACTGGATGGACGGCGACGTCCGGGCCGACCGCGCGGTGTTCAGCGGCGTCTCCCGACAGCCGACGCTGGACTCGGTGACGCTCTACCACCGGCTGGAGGACGAGCCGCGCCGCTGGGCCGAGTGGACCGGCGGCTCGGTGGTGGAGCTGCACGCGTACGCCTGTGAGCCGGACGTGCCGGCCGACGAGCTGGCCGCCCGGATGCTGCGGGAGCTGACCGCGCTCTGGCCGGAGGTGGCGGACCTGCGGGTACGCGAGCTGCGCGCCCGGGTCGAGGCGCAGGCGCCGGCGTTCACGCCGGGCAGCCACGCCTGGCGTCCGGGGGTACGCACCGACGCGCCGGGCCTCTACCTGGCCGGGGACGGTATCCGCACCGAGTTCCCGAGCGCGTTGATGGAACGGTCGGCGGCCACCGGGATCATCGCCGCGAACCACATCCTGCGTGCCGAGGGTGCGGCGGCCGAGCCGGTCCGGTCGATCCGGCCGCGTGGCCTGCTGGCCGGGCGGGCCACACCGAAACGGTCATAAGCGGGTAAAAACGGCTCTACGCTCGACTGATCCGGTGACACGGGAGGTCGGGGCGGTGAGCACCGCGACGCAGGAGCGGCGCGACGAGGAGCACGGACCACCACGGGACGAACGGACCGTGGTGGTCACCGCGCTGCGGCTCGGCTGGTCCATGGCGGACGCCTACCACCACGCTCAGACCGCCGACCTGACCGGGGACGGACACCGGCAGACGCCGGCGCCGCCGAAGCTGTCGAACCTGACCGAGCTGGCCGGACGGCACCGGCTCGGCATGTATCTCGACGGCGTGGACGTCGCCCTGACCCAGATCGCGCCGCTGACCCCGGCCGGCCGTACGGTGCCGTCCACTGTCGCCGCCCGGGCCGCCACCGGGGCCGACCGGGAACCGCTGCTGCACGCGCTCGACGACCTCAACATCGACGTGCTGCGCTGGACCATGGCGACGAACCACCGGGTGGGCGTGGCGTACCGGCTCGGGCGTTCACTCGCCGACACCGTGCGGCGCGGCGACGCCAACCAGCTCGCCGCCCGCTTCGGCGGCCGGCACCTGCAGATCAGCAGGTGGCTGGACGAGCTGGCGAGCGTGCTGCCGCCGTACTCGGCCGCCGTGGTGCGCCGCTCCCTCGCCGCCTGGGCCACGGCTGTCGGCCGCGCCGCTGTGGGCGATCCGGGCGAGGCCGGGCTCGCCGAGCTGGCCCGCGAGCTGCGCAATCAGGGCGACCTGTGGCAGGACGTGCTCACCGGCGGCCTGCACCCGCGCGACCTGCTGGACGAGGAGAACTGGGCGGTGATCGCCCGCAACGTGATCATCCGGGACCGGAAGCTGGTGGCGCAGGCGGCCCGCGGCATCTTCTGGCCGGTGCTGGCGCCACTGCTGGTGGTGCTGCTCGCTGTCGTGGGGGTCAGCGCCGCCGCCGCGGCCGGCTCCCCCACCACCCGGGCGGCGGTGGCGCTCGTCGGCCTCGGCGCCGGCCTGACCGCGATCTGGCGGTCGATCTCCACGCCCACGCTGTCGGTGGCGGCCGAGGTGAACCGCCCGCTGCTGGACAGCGAGCTGGTGGTGCAGATGACCGCCCGGATCGACCGGCCGCTCACCGCCGCGAGGCGCGCCGGGCGGGCGGGACGGCAGCGGCGGCCCACCGACGGCGGATCGAAATACGTTGCCCGTGATTCCCGAATCGATCTACCGTGAGCGCGCAAGGTCAACCACCGTTCCGGGAGCCGTCGATGTCGCCACGATCCGCCACCACGATGACGTCGTGGCTGCTCGGCGACGGCTGCCGGGAACACGGTCCCTGGCCCGGAGGGCACGACTGACGCGCGCCGCGCGTCCCCGTCGTCGCCGTACCGCCGATCGTGAAGGGAGAGCCCGGTGGACGCCGTCCTCGTCATAAACGCCGACCTCGGCCCGCTGCACCGGGTCACCGTCAAGCACGCGATCCGGATGCTCTGCCGCCGGGTCGCCGAGATCCACGAGGCCGAGCCCGACCGCGTCATCGGCGTCTTCCCGCTGCCGCGGGTGGTCCGCCTCGTCCGGTACGTGGTGACCCGCTGGCGGTTCAGCGCCGGTCCGGCCTGGTCGCGGGCCGGAGTGCTGGTGCGCGACCGGCGGCGGTGCGCCTACTGCGGCGGCGCGGCGAGCACGATCGACCACA
The DNA here is from genome assembly GCF_030519385.1 of Micromonospora sp. C28ISP2-4. NCBI lineage: Bacteria > Bacillati > Actinomycetota > Actinomycetes > Micromonosporales > Micromonosporaceae > Micromonospora > Micromonospora sp. C28ISP2-4. The sequence goes on from NZ_JAUMKG010000002.1 coordinate 916,770, forward strand.
TCCTGCCCCGCTCGCGCGGTGGCCGGAACACCTGGGGGAACACCACCGCCGCCTGCTACGCGTGCAACCAGCGCAAGGGTGACCGGACCCCGGCCGAGGCGGGCATGCCGCTGCGCCGGGAGCCGGTGACGCCGAGCTGGGCCGCGCTGGCGCGGTGACCGACGGCCGGCGGGCACAGGGGGCGGTGTCGGGGGTACGCCCCGGCGCCGCGCCCGCCGGTCCCGCGACCGGCGGGGGCGCGGGACCGCTCCCGCACCCCCGCCGGGTCAGTTGACCGTTACGGAGAACGACAGCGACCGGGACGAGCTGCCGTCGGCGTACTTCACGGTGAACCAGAAGTACGTCCAGCCCGACGTGGTCGGCGTGAACGTGACGCGGGCCTTGCCGTCCGCGTCCAGCGGGACGACCACGGGATCACCGCCCTGAGTGGTGTGCCAGCTCACGGCCGTGGCGCCCGCGGTGATCGTGGGCGTGACGGTGAAGACGCCCGGGACCGCGGGTCCGCCACCGGAGCCGTTCACCGGGTAGACCCCGTCGGAGGTGACCGTCGGGGCGTCGTCGGCGAAGACCGTGGTCTCCGCCTGGAAGAGCACCTCGCCCGAAGCGCTGCGCCCGGCGTACGCCAAAGTGTGCTCACCGCCGGAGAGCGGGCCGAGTAGCGGCTCGGCGACGCCCTGCGCGTTCACCGCTACCGACTGCTCGGCGCTGCCGTCCACCCGGTAGGTGACGGTACCGATGCCGTTGCCCGGCTGGGTGCCGAAGCGCACCCGTACCCGGATCCCGGCGCCCGACGGGTCCACCTCCTGACCCGTCGACCAGGCGGTGACGGAGAGGTCACGCACCTTGAACGTGTAGGCGCGCACCGGCGAGCTGTTGCCGGCCCGGTCCACGCTCGTGACGTAGAGCGTCTGCTCCCCGGCGTTGCGCGGCTGCCACCGGATCGTCGCCGCGCCACCCGGCTGGTCCGCCGGGGCCTGGTTGTACATGCTCCACTGGCTGTCGCCGTACCGGAACCCCACCACGTCCGGCACACCGCTCGCGGTGAGGAGGAAGGTGCCGGTCACGCTGGTGCCGCCGGTCGGAGCGGCTGGGTTCTCCGGGTATTCCGGGGATGCCACGGTGGGCACCTTGTCGGGCGCGGTGCGGTCGACGACGAACCGGCAAGGGTCGCTCCACGGAGACCAGGCCCGCTGGTCGTAGGTCCGGGCGTGCCAGGCGTACTCGCCGTCCGCCAGGCTGCTCACCGGCACGTAACCCACACCGCTGAGCCCGTCCGCCCCGCTGGAGATGCCGGTGCTCATGGCGGTGGTGGCGGTCGGGTCCGCGACCGGCCAGAACTCCATCTCGGGGGTGAGCGAGTCGCCCGGGTCCCGGTCCCGGTCGGTCATGTCCGCGCCGACGCTGAACTCGGAGCGGGCGTAGTAGTCAGGGCCGCACGGCGTCTCGGAGGATCCGTTGTAGAGCGTCGTCGGCTTGAGCGGGGCGGTGTTCTTCAACTCCACCTCGAACCGGAACTCGTTGGCCTCCAGCCAGCGCCCGAAGGCCACGGCGGCCTCGTGCTTCTTGGGGACGCGCAGCTCGGCGGTGATCGTCGGCTCACCGCGACTCAACGCCCGGGCGACGGCGTCGGTCAGGTTCCACGTGGTCCGCCAGGAGGTGCAGCCCTCGCCGTCGCCGGTGGCCGTGACCACCTTCCCGGTGGTCGCCGGCGGCCTGGACCAGCTGTTGTCCCCGGTGAAGGGCGCGGTCGGCTGGGCAGTCACCGTTCTCGGCTTGGCACAGTCGTTGGCCCGGCTCTCCCGGGCGACCAGCGTGGCGGTGCTCAACCGGCCGGCGTAGACGCTGGGGACCTCGAAGCCCACGTAGACCCGCGAGGTGTGTGGTGCCGACTCGTCGTCACGCCACGAGCCGACCGGCAGTTCACCGCCGCTGGGGTAGAAGACGGCGGAGTCCGGGTCGGCGGAGTCGGTGTAGGCCAGGAACGAGGGGGTGAGCACGAAGTGCGGCTCCGCGGCGGCGGCCGACAGCGGTGGCAGTGCCACCGCACCCAGCACCAACCCGGCCACTGCTCCCCGCAGTATCGTGCGCCCGCGCCCCCGTCCGTCGCCGGTCCTGATTGTCACGTGGACGTTCCTCCTCATCGGTCAGCCTCACAGCGGGATGACGGACTGGATCGTAGCCATCGGCGGCGATCACCACGGTCCCTGACCAGCGGGCATCGGCGGTCCCGCCAAGATCAAGCCGTTCGGAGGGACGCGGTCGTCGTCTCGGTGATCCCCGTCGATCCGTACGGACCGTTCCGGGCGTACGGGACTGCCGGGACGACGCACCGCCGAGTAGCTTGCACGCAACCCTCTCCGCTGAACGGGGACCAGATGAACCGAAACCGAGGCAGTCTCGCCGTGCTCGCCGCCGGCGTCCTGCTCAGCCTCACCGCCACGCCCGCGTACGCCGAGGAGCCCGCCTCGGGTCGCGTCACCGGCCGCGTGGTGACGGAGCAGCCGGGCAGCGTCACCGTCAATCTCTGGACCACCGACGGGGCCAGCGGTGGGCAGGTACTGACCGGCACCGACGGCACCTTCAGCTTCGACGGCGTGCCGGTCGGCACCTACAAGATCCAGTACGGCTTCCTCGGCCGCTTCCAGTGGTCGCACGCGAAGCTCGGATTCTCCACGGCCGACGTCGTCACGGTCGCCGCCGGGCAGGTCACCACCGTGCCCGAGGAGACCATGTTCCGGCCCGGCACGGTCGAGGTGGTCGCCATCGACGCCACCACCGGAGCCCCTGTCGACGCGGTCTGCGCCGGCGTGCAGGAATGGTCCCTCCAGTGTGGCGGGACCGACGGCCGCCTCCGGCTGGAGAACCTGGCGGACGGCACCTACACCCTCCACGTCCGCTCCTCCGACGGTCTGCACGCGCGGCAGGAGGTGAAGAACGTCAAGGTGGTGCTCGGTCAGGTGACCCGCGTCGAGGTCGCCCTGCGCGCCACCACCGCGATCACCACGACGGTGGTCGACCGGGCCACCGGCGAGCCGGTCCCGAACACCTGCGTCGCGGTGCTGCCAACCGTCTTCGGCGCGCTCGACGACCGCACCTGCCAGTGGGACGTCAACTACACCGACGACCAAGGCAGGGTCACAGTCGGCGAACTCGAACCCGGTGACTACCGGTTGCTCGTGCTGCCCGACGACGGCGCGCACGGCATCCAGTGGGTGGGTCGCAGGGGAGGCGTGGGCCGGCAGCAGAACGCGCTGCCGGTGACGGGCGAGCCGGGCCGCCTGAGCACCGTGGCGACCGTCCGGCTCGATCCCCCCGCGAGCATCACCGGCACCATCCGGGACGCCGGCACCGGCGAGCCGCTGGGTAACGGCTGCGCCGGGGTGCTGCCGATCCGGCAGGCCGCTTACGTCCCCGGCGCCGGCCGGTCCTGCGCCGGCTCGGACGGCGTCTACACGGTGGGCAACCTCGGCCCGTACGACTGGCCGCTGGAGTTCACCCACTTCTACTCGTACATCGAGCCGTACGCGTCGGTGTGGTCGGGCGGCGCGCCGGACCGGAAGCAGGCCACCCCGGTTCGGGCCGGCATCGACCAGCCGGGCGTCGCGTCCGACGTCTCCCTGGCCCGCACCGGCCCTCGGCTGACCGTCGACGCCGTGTCGCAGGACGGGCAGCCCTACCGCGGCTGGCTCGCCGGTGAGATCTACAACGCCCGCACCGGCGACCTGGTCAAGGAGTTCTCCGCCACCGGGCCGGCGCAGGTCGACGGCCTCGCCGAGCAGCCCGTGAAAATCAGATACGTGCCGTCCGGCCCCTGGGTCGCCGGCTGGTACGGCGGCACCGACCTCGACTCGGCGAAGAGTGTGCGGGTACGCCCCGACAAGCTCACCCGGGTCACCGTCGTCCTGGCGGAGCGGGACTGAGGTCACGCCGGCGCGTACGGGCCCCGTACGCGCCGGCCACGCCCGCGTTCAGCGGGTGGTCGGCGGGGTCCAGCCGAAGCGCGGCGGGCGGCGCTCGTTGATCGCGGCCACGCCCTCGCGGGCCTCGCCGCTGTCCCGCACCTGACCGTGCCACCAGGCCAGCCGGTCGGCGTCGGCGCGCCCGTCGACGATCTCCTTGGCAGCGGTCACCGTGAGCCGGGAGCGCTCGGCGATGGTGGCGGTCATCGCCGCCACCCGCCCGGCCAGCTCACCGGCCGGCAGCACCTCGTCCACCAGGCCGATCCGCAGCGCCCGCTCGGCGTCCACAAGCTCGCTGGTGAACAGCAGGTGCTTGGCCGCCGACGGTCCGACCAGCGCGGCCAGCCGCCGGGTGGTCGGCGCCGGATAGACCAGGCCGAGCCGGGCCGGGGGTACGCCGAACCGGGCGTCCGCAGCGGCCAGCCGCAGGTCGCAGGCGACGGCGAGCTGGCAGCCGCCGCCCACGCAGGCGCCCTCGATCGCGGCGACTGTGGGGCGGCCGAACGCGGCGAGCCGTTCCTCGGCGGCCACCGCGATGCTGCCGTCACCGGCCGCCAGCAGTTCGTCCAGGTCGCCCAGGTCGGCGCCGGCGCAGAACGTGCCGCCCGCGCCGGTCAGCACCAGCACCCGTACCGCCGGGTCGGCCTCCAGGCCGTCGAGCAGCACCGGGAGCTGCCGCCACATGGCCGGCGTCATGGCGTTGCGCCGGGCCGGGTTGTGGATGATCACGGTTGCCACCGGGCCGTCCAGGGTGACGGTCAGTTCCGCGTCGGACATGGGTCCGACCGTAACGGGCGGGGCCCGGCGACCACCCGAGTGGGTGGCCGCCGGGCCCCGGGGTCGGGCGGTCAGGTCAGGAGACGTTGAGCGCGGTGTCGTCGAGCACGAACGAGGTCTGCAGCGAGCTGTCCTCGGTGCCGGTGAACTTCAGCGTGACGGTCTGCCCGGCGTACGCCGCCAGGGAGAACGACTTCTGGCTGTAGCCACTGGCCTTGTTCAGGTTCGAGTAGGTCGCCAGCGTGGCCAGCACCGAGCCGGACGAGTTGAGGACCTGCACGTTCAGCTTGTCGTACTGGACGCTGCTGGTGCTCTCGGCCGAGTCGATGTGCAGCCAGAACGAGAAGGTGTACGCGGAGCAGCCGCTCGGCAGGCTCACCGACTGCGACAGCGTGTCGGTGCGGGTGCTGCCGTAGCCGTTGAGCCATGCGTTCCACGTGCCGGTGCGGGTCGGCTGGCCCTGCGAGCCGTACTGGCCGATCACGCCGGAGGTGGAGCTCCAGACCGTGTTGCCGGACTCGAAGCCGGGGTTACCCAGCTTCTGGCCCGCGCCGGTGCAGCCGCCGCCGACGCTGCTCACGGTCAGCGAGTACGTGGCGGTCTTCGTACCCGACGCCGCGCTGCCGGTGACGGTCACCGAGTAGGTGCCGGCCGGGGTGCTGGAGCTGGTGGAGATGGTGAGCGTGGACGAGCCGCCCGAGGTCACCGAGGTGGGGCTGAACGAGGCGGTCGCGCCGGTCGGCAGGCCGGACGCGGAGAACGTCACGGTCTGCGCGGTGCCGCTGGTGGTGGACGTGCCGACGGTGGCGGAGGCCGATCCGCCCGCGGTGACCGACCCGGAGGTCGGCGAGAGCGAGACGGAGAAGTCGTTGCCGGTCGAGCTGCACGGCGCGTCGTTGCCGGCCACGTTCACAGCGGTCCACGCGGCCTGGACGGTCTTGTACTCGGTGGAGCAGTTGCCGTACAGGTCGGTAGCGGCCCGCAGGGTGTACGCGCGGGCGGTGTTGGCCGGGTTGCTGGTGTTGACGTACGAGGTGTTCGAGGTGAAGTACACGTCGAGCGCCCGGTACCAGATCTTCTCCGCCTTGGCGCGGCCGATGCCGGTCACCGCCGGGGCCGAGCCGCAGACCGGCGAGGTGCCGTACGCGGTGGCGCCGGTGCCCTCGGCGAGGTTGAAGAAGAAGTGGTTGCCGACACCGGAGGAGTAGTGCACGTCCTTGTTCTTCGTGCTGGTGGACCAGCAGGAGTCGGACGAGCCGTCCAGCGACGGGTTGTACATGTAGCGCAGCGGCGTACCGTTGCCGTTGATGTTGATCTTCTCGCCGACCTGGTAGTCGCCCGGGTCGCTCGGCGCGGCGGCGTAGAACTCCACCATGTTGCCGAAGATGTCGCTGGTGGACTCGTTGAGGCCGCCGGACTCACCGGAGTAGACCAGCCCCGCCAGCGCCTCGGTGACGCCGTGGCTCATCTCGTGACCGGCCACGTCCAGCGAGACCAGCGGGCGGGAGTTGCCCGAGCCGTCGCCGTAGGTCATCTGGGAACCGTCCCAGAACGCGTTGACGTAGTTGTTGCCGTAGTGCACCCGGCTCGGCACACCCTGGCCGTTGCCGAAGATGCCGTTGCGGCCGTGCACGTTCTTGAAGTAGTCGAACGTCTTGGCGGCGCCGAAGTGGGCGTCCACCGCGGCCGACTGCCGGTTCGAGGTGGCGCCGTTGCCCCACGCGTTGTCCGCGTCGGTGAACGTGGTGCAGGTGGAGGTCCCGTTGTTCATGTCGCAGGTACGGCCGTTGCCGCGTACCGGGTCGATCATCTGGTACGTGCTGCCGGAGAGCGTCGTGTCGATGGTGACCGAGCCGGTGTAGATGCCCTGGCCGGTGCCGGCCACCGTCTCGATCTCGTCGTACGAGCCGATCACCTTGCCGGTGGTGGCGTCGGTGATGACGTGCAGCTTCGACGGCGTCTGCTTGTCCGCCTTCCAGCCGGTCGCGACGGTCTCCCAGGCGAGCCGGCCCTTGCCGCTGCTGGCGTCGACGAACAGCTCCGGCGCGCCGACCGAGGTGAGCGACCCGGAGAACGTCTTGCGGGCGCTGGCCTTGGCCGCATCCGCGCCGACCTTCGCGGTGGTGCTCAGGGTCAGCGGGGCGGAGAGGCTGACCGACGCGCTGGTCATGGTGCCGTTCGGGGCGGTGTGGATGACGAAGTCACCGCCGTACACACGGAGACCCTGGTAGGTCCGGCTGTACCGGGTGTGCGCGGCCCCGGAGGGGTCGACCTTGGTGCGGACGGCCTGATAGGCCTCACCGCCGGCGCCCTGGACGGCGCCGGGGTTGGCGCGCAGCAGGCTCGCGGCCCGGGCTGCGGCCGAGGTCTCAGGGCTGGGGGCGGTTGGCGCTGCCGCTTGCGCCGAGGTGGTGACGCAGGCCAGCACGCCGCTGGTGAGCAGCGCTGCGCTGACGGCGGCGACGGATCTTTTCACGGGCCCTCCTGGAAGGCGAAGTTGTGACGGGGGTAGTCACTGATGTAGATATAGCGATACATCGAAGAACGTGAAAGAGGCTGGCGAGATCCCGCCGGAGACATTGACCGAACGGATGAGGAGGGCCGGTGGGCCGGAACCGAGTGGTCCCGTCGCGCGTCCGAACCGGTATGAGAGCTGCCCCCGCCGTGGCGGCCGTCGCCGCCCTTCTCGTCCCGCTCGCCGGCTGCGCCCGCACCGAGGCGCCACCCGTCATCACGGACGGGCCCTCGCCGCTGCCCGCCGCCGAGGTCGTGCTCGAGAAGTCCGGCGGCATCGCCGGGGTGAAGGACACCGTCACCGTGCGGCCGGACGGCCACTGGACCAGGACCGACCGGACCGGCGCCGCGCAGGAGGGCCGGCTCGCCGAGGCGGACCTCGCCCGGCTGCGACAGCTCGCCACCGACCCGCGGCTGGCCGCGGAGGCCACCGAGACCAAGGGCCCCGACAACTGCGCCGACGGGTTCACCTACCGGCTCACCGTCGGCCCGGCCGAGAGCGGGTACGTGGACTGCGGGCCCGCCGCCCGGCCGCCGGCCGTCACCGCCGAGGTGGTCGAGCTGCTCACCCGCGCCACCGGCTGACCCGTTCTTCAAACCCCCTGTCGCTGTGACATCGGCCTATGGCCGGCGGACCGCCGACCACGCCAGCATGGACGGCATGACTCGCGCACTCATCGCCCTGACCAGTCACTCCGAGCTGGGCCGTACCGGCCGCTCGACCGGCTACTACGTCGGCGAGGCCGCCGAGCCGTGGGAGGTGTTCCGCGCCGCCGGGTACGACGTCGACCTGGCATCGGTGGCCGGCGGTGAACCGCCGGTCGACGGGCGGGACGAGAACGACACCACCCAGAACGACTTCCTCGCCACCGCCGGCGTCACCGACACCCCGAAGGCCGCCGACGTCGACCCGGAGCGCTACGACGTGATCCTCTTCGCCGGCGGCCACGGCACCATGTGGGACTTCCCCGACGCCCCCGACCTCGCCCGGATCGCCCGCTCGGTCTACGAGCGCGGCGGCGTGGTGGCCGCCGTCTGCCACGGCCCGTCGGCGCTGGTGAACCTCACCCTCACCGACGGCTCCCGGCTGATCGCCGGCAAGCGGGTGGCCGGGTTCACGAACAGTGAGGAGGCCGCCGTCGGCCTCACCGACGAGGTGCCGTTCCTGCTGGCCGACAAGCTCACCGAGGCGGGCGCGCAGCACGTGCCGGCACCCGACTTCACCGAGCACGTGGTGGTCGACGAGCGCCTGGTGACCGGCCAGAACCCGCAGTCCGCCCGCGCCGTGGCCGACGCCGTGGTGAAGCTGCTCGCCTGAGTCAGATCCGGTAGTCGTCGGGCAGGCCGGTGGCCCGCAGCTCGGACGGCAGGTGGGTCACGTCGTTGAACGCGATGAGCGCCGGCGGGCCGCCCGAGCTGTAGCGGATCACCGTGAGCCCACAGTTCTGCTGGTTGAGCCCGATCCACCGCCGGGCCGGCGCGTCCAGCGCGTTCAGCACCAGCCAGGCGACCAGGAAGTTGTGGGTGACGACCAGCTCGCGTACGTCACCCTCCGCGGGGGCGGCGGCGAACCGGGCCACCGCCTCCGCCGTCACGCGCGGCCCGTCGCGCCGCTCCCGCTCGGTGAACCCGGCCAGGAACTCCGCGTACCGCTCGGGCAGGCCGGCCGGGTCGGTGTCGTGCGGCATGTGGTCGCCGGCGCGGTCGTCCTCGCGTACCGGAACACCGGGCAGCGACGCCGCGACCAGCGCGGCGGTCTCCGCGGCCCGGCGGGCCGGCCCATGGTGTACGGCGGCGAAGCGCGTCCCGCGCAGCCGCTCGCCCAACAGCGTCGCCTGCCGCCGGCCCCGCTCCGACAGGCCGGTGTCCGCCTCGTCCTCCGGCCGGTCCTGCTCGCCGTGACGGACCAGATAGAGCAGGCGGCTGGGCATCGGCACCTCCACGGTCGGGGACCGCGAGACTATCCCGCCGCCGCGCCGTTCACCGGCCCTGGTGCATCTGCCCGATCCGGATGCGGTTGCCGAACGGGTCGCGGATGCCGAAGTCGATCCCGTACGGCCGGTCGGTCGGCTCGTCGGTCACCTCGACGCCCTTCGCGACCAGGTCCGCGTACGTCTTGTGCGCGTCGTCGGTGGTGAAGAACAGGAAACCGCCGGCCGCGCCCTTGGTGAGCAGCTCCCGGACCTGCTCGGCGGTCTTCGGGTCCAGCGCCGGCGGGCCCGGCTTCTCCAGCAGGATCTCCCGGCCCGGGTCACCCGGCACGTTCACGGTGAGCCAGCGCATGAAACCGAGGTCCTGGTCGGTGCTGACCTCCAGGCCGAGCTTGCCCACGTAGAAGTCGAGCGCCTCGTCCTGGTCGAGCACGTAGATCTGGGAGCGGGAAGTCGAAGTCATCGTCATGCCCACGACGCTAGAGCAGCGCGCCGACCTGCTGCTTATCCAAAAGTGCGCAGTCCTGTCGCCCTCGGCACCTGGTCCGGCTTGTGTCGTTTGTCCGCGTGACGACACCGCCCGGACATCGACTGTTAACGTCCCCCTGACAAGACTCAGGGGAATCGATGCAGTTGATGTTGGCGTGGGCCGCGACCGAGCCGTTGCCACAAGCGCGCCGCGACGACGCCGCCGCCCGGTTCGAGCGGGCCGTCGCCGACCTCGTGCCGGACAGCTGGCAGCGCCGCCGCTTCGGCGGCACCGACTGGGGCGTGCTGGTGCTGCACCCGGCCGACCCCGGCGGCTACCGGTGGCCACCCGTCGCCACCGACGGCCCCGTCACCGCGGTCTCCGTGGGCATCCCGGTCGGGACCGACCGCGACGACCCGGTGACGCTCGCCCGCCACCTGCTCACCGGCGCGGACGTGCACCGCGACGTGGTACCGCCGTTCGCGCTGCTCGCCCTCGACCGCGACCGTCTCGCCCTGCAACAGGACTGGCTGGGCATGGCCCGCGTGTTCACCGGCACCGCCGACGGGGTCACCGCCTGGTGCACCCGGCCCGGGCCGCTCGCCGCCTTCCTGCACGGCGAGGCCCGACCCGACCCGGTCGGCTGGACGTCGTACCTGCTAATCGGTCACTTCGGCGGCGACCTCTCGCCGCTCGCCGGCACCCGGCTGCTCCGGCCGGGCGAGCGGGTCACCGGCCGCCGCCGCGCCGACGGCGGCTGGCAGCTCACCACCGAGATCCGGTACGCCGCCGACGACGTGGTCCGCAGCGGCCTCGCCGACCGGGACCGGCCGATCGGCGAGCGGCTGGACCGGGCCGCCGACGCGTTGACCCGATCCGTCGCCGGCCTGCACCGGCTGTACGACGGCGAGGTCACGCTCGGCCTCTCCGGCGGCAAGGACTCCCGGCTCATCGCCGCGACGCTCGTCGCCGCCGGCCGTACGCCGGACCTGGTCACAAACGACGACGCCCCCGCCGAGGGAGAGGTGGCGCGGGAACTGGTGCGGCTGCTGCGGGACCGGCGCGGCCTGGACCTGCCGCACCGCCTCATGCCCGCCGCGCCGCCGGCCACCGTCCTCGACACCGGTCTCCGGGACCGGGCGCTGCGGGTCGCCGCGCTGCACGACCACCAGTACCCGTCGAGCTACCTGACGCGGCCGGCGGTGCGCACCCGTCTGCCGGAGGACGTACGCCCGCCGAGCCTCACCGGCGCGGCAGGCGAACTGGTGGTCGGCTTCTGGTATCCCCGCGCCGACGCCGACCCGGCGCCCACGCCCGAACAGTCGGCCATGACCAAGCTGCTGGCAGCCATGCCGCGCGGGGCCACGACGCCCGAGGCGCTGGCCGCCGAACGGGCCCGCGTCACCGCGCTGACGGCCCACGCCCGTGGGCTCGGCCTGCACGACGAGCACCTGACCGACTACGTCTACCTGATCGAGCGGATGCGCCGCTGGTGCACCGCTGCGTACACCACGGGCATGGTCACCCCGTTCCTGGCACCCGGTTTCGTCGCGGCCAGCTTCGCGTTCACCGTCGCGGAGAAGCGGGCGCGGCTGCCGCACACCGCGCTGATCGCCCGGCTCGTGCCGGAGTGGGCGGACGTGCCGTTCGTCAGCCCCGTCACCGGGCCGTCCCGGGCCACCCGGATCTGGGAGGGCGACGGCGTCGCCGCCGTGGCCGACCTGCTCGACACCGTCCACGGGCCGCTCACCGAGCTGATCCGCCGTCCCGCCGTGGAGCGGGAGTTGCGTACCGCCGCCCGGGGAGGCCAGCCCGATCCGCGGGTGCTGGCCCAGTTCACCGCGCTGGCGGTCGCCTCCGAACGGCTCGAACCCGGCTTCACCGGACCGCCGACCGGCGCCACCTACGCCCGGGTCACCACACCGCCACGCCCGCGTACGCCATCGGAGAGCCGGTTCGCCGGAGTGCGCTGGCTGCGGCGGACCCGGCTCGGCGACCGGCTCTGGGTCATGATGCGGCGGAGGGTGCGGGGGCGCTGACCGCTGCGGCCTTCTCGCCGACGGTGCTCGGCTTGCGGGTGGCGGCCGGCTTGCCGACGGTGGCGCTCGGGCGCATCCAGGCCTTGGTGAAACAGCTCGGGACGTCGGCGGGCGCGGCCTTGCGGCGCCGGTAGGCCGACGGCGACTCACCGACGATGCCGTGGAACGTCCGGCTGAATGTGCCCAGGCTGCCGAAGCCGACCAGGTGGCAGATCTCGGTGACCGGTTCGTCGGTGCGCACCAGCAGGTACATGGCGCGTTCCACCCGGCGGCGTTGCAGGTAGCGGTGCGGCGTCTCGCCGAAGGTGGCCCGGAAGGTGCGGATGAAGTGCGCCTCCGAGACGTGCGCGATCCGGGCCAGCGCGGGGATGTCCAGCGGCTGCGCGTACGCCCGGTCCATCGCGTCCCGCGCACGCAGCATCGCCCGGTTGGACTCCTCGACCGCGCGACTCATCGCTGGTCAGCCTACTGCGCGTCCCGCGTCTCGCACCGCCTGCCGCTCGTCCACGAGGCTCTCGGTCATTACGGCTCGTCCACGAGGCTCTTGATCATGATGTGCTCGCGGCGCACACCGTCGGGCATCAGGCCGCCGACCTCACCGGTGTCCCGGAAGCCGGTGCGCAGGTAGAGAGCACGGGCGTTCGGGTGCCCTCCGCCACGGCGAGCCGCAGCGTCCGCGCGCCCACGAGCCGGGCCCACCGCTCGACCACCCGGACGAGGTGGTCACCCACGCCCCGTCCGCGACCCGCCGGTGCCACGTACATCGAGATCAGCTCGACGACCCCGTCGTGCTCGGTCGGCATCCCGCTGGCCATCCCGACCGGATGCCCGTCGAGCATCACCACGACGTTGTACGACCCGGGGACGGCGAGCCGCCCACGCCAGCGTTCCTCGCGGTCACCGTCGCCCTGCCAGTCCGCCAGTTGGGCGCCGAAGGCGTACCCGGCCTCGGTGAGCGCGGCGAGCCGCAGCTCCCGCCAGACCTTCCAGTCGTCCTCGCCGAGGACGCGCGTATCGAGCATGCCGAGAGGGTTCCGCAGGCGTCCCGAGCAGGCAATCGATATCCGGCGACGCGGTGACAGCGCCGGGTCTCAGCGGTGACCCTCATGGCAGACCAGGCCGTCCAGCGGTCCGTCGTACCCGTGTGTCAGTGCGGGGATTCGCCGGACCGTAGTCCGTCGACGAGGAGCGCGACCATGCGCCGGCCGTAGTCGGGGTCCTCGTCCGGCATGGGCGCACACAGTTTCGCAACGGCGTACAACAGGTCCTGGGCACTGATCCTGGCCTGGATCTCGCCGCTGGCTGTCGCGGCTTGGAGCAGGGACTCGAGGGCCGGTCCCAGCTTCTGCATGAGATATCCGGGCAGGCCGTCGAACGCCGGGTCGCCGGAGTGCAGGGCCGCAGCAAATCCGCGTTTGGTCGCGACGAACGCGGTGAACCGGTCGAGCCACTTCGCAAGGGCGACCCCCGGCTCGTGCGCGGCGGCCAGCGCCGGGCCCGCGTCGGCGCAGGCGTCGATCTCGCGCTCGATGACGGCCTTGATCAGGTCCGAGCGCTGCGGGAAGTGCCGGTAGAGCGTGCCGACGCCGACGCCGGCCAGATCGGTGATCTCTTTGGCGGGGGCGTCGACACCGACGGTGCTGAAGACCGTCTTCGCCGCTTCGAGCAGGGCCTCGACGTTGCGGCGCGCGTCGGTGCGCATCCGGCGCGGGGCGCGTTCGCGAACATTGAAATCCGCTGTGTCCTCGGACACGGCTACTCCTCCCTTGCTGTTCCGGAAAGCTTTTCCGTATAGTTCCGGAAAGAGATTCCGCATAACGACGCTACCGCAGGGAGACGCTCATGCAGTACCGCACCCTGGGCCGGACGGGCATCAAGGTCAGCCCGTACGCGCTCGGCACGCTGATGTTCGCCACGGTGATCGGGAACCCCGACCCCGACGACTCGATCAAGGTCATCCACAGGGCGCTGGACGCGGGGATCAACTTTGTCGACACCGCCGACGCCTACGGCGACTCGGAGGAGATCGTGGGCCGGGCCCTTAAGGGGCGCCGGGACAACGTCGTCCTCGCGACCAAGGTGGGCCTTCCCAGGCTGACCGCGCTGCCCCGGACGCCGGGCGCGGCAGCGGCCACCGACCCCAACCAGCGGGGCGCCTCCCGCCGCTGGATCATGACCGCGGTGGAGGACTCGCTGCGCCGCCTGCAGACCGACCACATCGACCTCTACCAGATCCAGCGTCCGGACCCCGGCACCGACATCGAGGAGACGCTCTCCGCGCTCTCCGACCTGATCCGCAGCGGCAAGGTCCGGGCGATCGGGTCGTCCACGATGCCCGCATCCGACATCATCGAGGCCCAGTGGGTCGCCGAGCGCCGCGGGCTGCAACGTTTCCACACCGAGCAGCCGCCCTACTCGATCCTCAACCGCGGCATCGAGAGCGAGGTGCTGCCGGCCGCGCAGCGCTACGGGATGGGCACGCTGGTGTGGGGCCTGCTCGGGCAGGGAATGCTCACCGGCAGGGTCCGCAAGGGCGAACAGAACGACCTGCGCCGCGCCCGCTTCTCCAAGCACCTCACCGACGAACGCCGGATCGACGTCGTCGAGCAACTCATCCCGCTCGCCGACGAGGCAGGCATGCCGTTGACCCACCTCGCCATGGCATTCGCCATCGCACACCCCGGCGTGACCAGCGCAATCCTCGGCCCGCGCACGATGGAACACCTCGACGGCCTGCTCGCCGGCGTCGAGGTCACGCTCACCGACGAGATCCTCGACCGGATCGACGAGATCGTCCCGCCCGGCACCGATGTCACACGGCTCGACCAGGCCTACCAACCCCCGGCCCTGCTGAACCCGAACCTGCGCCGCCGACCGGTCAGCGAGCGTGGCGCCGCCTGATCGTCATGCCCCCTGGTGTCGCCCGCCGCCCAGGTCAGCCGGCTCGCCCTGCGGACTTGCGTGAGCCCGCCGCTGCCTCAGCCTGTCCGCGTCCACCCGCGGGCCCAGGTCGTCCCGCGGCACCACGACGGCGTACCGCTTGAGGGCGTCAACGCGACGCTGGAGTCGCGCCGGTAGCACCTGCTCCAGCTTGGCCAGCGCGCGCAACGAGGTCTCCTCGACCCCGGTGATCGTGCCCCCGGCGGCAGTGCGCAGCCCGATCGCCACCGCGACCGCTTCCTCGTCGTCGAGCAGCAGCGGCGGCAGCGTGGCCCCGGCGCCGAGTCGGTAGCCGCCCACCGCGCCCCGGCTGCCGTGCACCGGATAGCCGAGGTTCCGCAGGCGGTCCACGTCGTTGCGAACGGTCCGGGTGCTGACCGACAGCCGTTCGGCCAGTTCGGCGCCGGTCCACTCGCGGGGTGTCTGGAGTAGCGAGAGCAGGCGCAGCAGCCGCGCCGCGGTTTCCAACATTCTTCGCAGTATGCCAGTTTATTAGGAACGGTCCTTGCCTAATTTCCTCCTACGCTGATGACCATGACGAACGACAGCGCGATCGCACCGTTCCGGATCGACATCCCCCAGGCCGAGCTCGACGATCTCCAGCAGCGGCTGGCCCGCACTCGGTGGGCGGAGGAACTGCCCGCGGACGAGTCGGCGCCGGCTGGTCCGGTGCCGCCCGGTTGGGAGTACGGCGTCCCGGTGGGCTACGTGAGGCAGCTGGTCGAGCGGTGGCGCACCGGGTACGACTGGCGGGCCTGGGAGGCGAGGCTGAACGCGTACCCGCAGTTCACCACCGAGATCGACGGCCAGAACATCCACTTCCTGCACGTGCGGTCGCCGGAGCCGGACGCGACGCCGCTGATACTGACCCACGGTTGGCCGACCTCGGTGGTCGAGTGGCTGGATGTGATCGGCCCGCTCACCGAGCCACGAACGCACGGCGGCGACCCGGCGGACGCGTTCCACCTGGTCATTCCGTCGGTGCCGGGTTTCGGCTTCTCCGGGCCGACCCGGGAGCGCGGCTGGGACCGGTACCGGGTGGCCCGGGCCTGGGCCGAGCTGATGCAGCGGCTCGGCTACGACCGGTACGGCGCGGCCGGCAACGACGGCGGATCGCTGATCTCGCCCGAGGTGGGCCGGGTCGATCCTGAGCACGTCTGCGGCGTGCACGTGACACAGGTCTTCTCGTTCCCGTCGGGCGACCCCGCCGAACTGGCCGGCCTCTCCGAGGAGGAGCGCGGCAAGCTCGCGTTCGCCGAGTGGTTCACCCAGAACCGGGGCGCGTACGACAAGCTCCAGTCCACCGAACCGCAGAATCTGGCGCACGCTCTAGCCGACTCCCCGGCCGGCCTGCTGGGCTGGAGCGCGCAGCTGCTCGGCGCTTCGCTCGACCCGGATTACGTGCTCACGAACGTGATGATCTACTGGCTGACCAACACAGCCGCCTCAGCCGCCCGGTTCTACTACGAGGACGCGGCGGCGGCCCCCGTACAGCAGAAGTCGAACGGCCGGGGCACCACCGTGCCGAAACCGACCACCGTGCCCCTCGGCCTGGCCAACTTCGCCTGGGACTACCAGTCGATCCGGACGTTCGCCGACCGCGACCACGAAAACATCGTCTCCTGGAACGTCTACGACCGGGGCAGCCACTTCGCCGCCCACGACGCGCCCGATCTGCTCGTCCACGACATCCAGCAGTTCTTCCGCAAGGTTCGCTGATCCGCCGCCGGTTGTAGGCGGACCCCATCAGACCCCCAGTCTTCACACGAAGGGAAGCCCTCATGTATCTCGTCGTTGGTGCCACGGCTCAGTTCGGACGTCAGGCAGTAGAAGAGCTGGTCGCCGCGGGTGCGCCGGTACGGGCGCTGACCCGTACCCCGGAACAGGCCGGGCTCCCGGCGGAAGTCGACGTCGTCCAGGGCGATCTGACCAAGCCCGAGACGCTGCCAGCGGCGCTGGCCGGCGTCGAAGCCGCCTTCCTGGTTCTGCAGTACGGGATGGATGTCGCTCCGCTACTGGCGGCCGCGGGGCGGGCCGGGGTGCGGCGGCTGGTGTTCCTGTCCTCGGGGGCGATCGTCCCGGGCGCCGAGCGGCAGCCCGACGTAATCGCCCAGTACCACCGCGACGTCGAGCAGGCCATCGAGGCGTCTGGGATCGAGTGGACGTTCCTGCGGCTTCTCTTCCCCGCCATCAACTCGTTGACGTTCGCGATGCAGCTCCAGGGCGGTGACGTCATTCGCGCGCCGTACGCCGAGGCCGCGTTCAGCGCCGTGCACGAGAGGGACGTCGCCGAGGTGGCCGCGCGGATCCTGACCGGCGGCGGGCAAGCGGGGCGGGCCTACGACCTGACCGGCCCCGAGTCGCTGACCCAGGCGCAGCAGGTCCGCATCCTCGGCGAGACGTTGGGGCGCCCGCTCACCGTCGAGGACCTCGACCCGGAGCCCGTGCTGGAGCAGATGAGCCAGTTCATGGACCCCGAGTTCCTGGCGGCGCTGTTCGGTCTCATGGCGCAGGCGGTCGGCAGGCCCGCGCCGGTCAACGACGTCATCGAGCAGATCACCGGGCACCCCGCGCGTACCTACGCTCGGTGGGCCGCGGATCACCGGGCCGACTTCGGCGGCTGATCGACGAGGCAGGGGCGACATCCGCCGCCCCTGCCATACGACGGAAAGGACGGCACGGTGGCACAGGTGCTGCGGCGACGGGAGCTGGGGCGAGCCCTGCTGGCCCGTCAGATGCTGCTGGAACGGGCCGACGCGACCGCCGAGGAGGCGGTCACCCGGCTGGTCGGCATGCAGGCGCAGGCGCCCCACGCGCCCTACTTCGGGCTCTGGAGCAGGTTGCGGAAGTTCGGCACTGCCGACCTGACGGACGCGCTGACCAAGCGCCGCCTGGTGCGGGTCGCGCTGATGCGCAGCACCGTCCACCTGGTCACCACGGCGGACTACCGCTCGTTGCGGCCATGGGCGCAGCCCGCGCTCGACCGTGAGCTGGACACCGCGTTCAAGACGATCCTGACCGGTCTGGACCGTGCGGCTGTGGCGGAGTCGGGCCGGGCACTGCTCGGCGCACGACACCTCACCCCCAAGGAACTCGGCGCGGCGCTGCACGAGCGGTGGCCCGATCGCGAGCCCCGCGCACTCGCCACCGTGGTGCGGAACCTGGTACCGCTGGTGCAGGTGCCGCCACGCGCCGTCTGGGGCGTCGGCGGCACCACCCGGTACGCGACGGCGGCCTGCTGGACCGGAGCCGAGCCCGCCTCCGCCGCCGACTCCGAACACATCGTGCTGCGCTACCTCGCCGCGTCCGGCCCGGCGTCGGTCGCCGACGTGCAGACGTGGGCCGGCCGAACCCGGCTGCGGCCCGTCCTGGAGAGGCTGCGGCCACGGCTGGCGGTCTTCCGCGACGAGCACGGGGTGGAGCTGTTCGACCTCCCGGATGCACCACGCCCCGACGCCGACGCCCGCGCGCCGGTTCGCTTCCTGCCCGAATACGACAACCTCCTGGCCTCCCATACCGACCGCACCCGCGTGATCTCAGAGGAGGCCCGCAAACGGGTCATGACGCGCAACGGGATGCGCGCCACCTTCGTCGTGGACGGGCAGGTGACGGGCACCTGGAAGCTCCATCCAGGCAAGGCGTCAGCGACTCTGGAGATCGACCCGTTCCGGCCGCTGACCGCCATCGAGCGCGCCGAGATCGAGGCCGAAGGCGCCCGGCTGCTGGAGTTCGCCGTGCCCGGTGCCGCCCACGACCTCCGCGACGGCACGGCCCCGTCCGTCGGCTCCGAGGACAAGGTGACCGGCGAGGAAACCGGTCAGCAGTGATCGAACCGTGCTCATGCGCGCCTTCCACCGACGCCCGCTCACAGCCGAGCGGGCTTCGCCGCCGGCACCTTCCTCACCGTCCGTACGTCCGTCGGAGTCTCCCGCTGGCGCGTATGGACACACGCCCTGCCGACGCGGCGATGCCTCGGGTCGCCAAAGGTCACTGCTCCCGGGCAAGTCGAAGCGGACCGCACCGCTCCAGCCCCTGAACGCGCCGGTCAGCCAAGATCACGTGCGCGCATCTGCCGCCGACCGCGCGCCTCTGACGGGCCGTCGAGTCCGCCCGGCGCCCCCGTTCCGCCCACGCCAACCCAGACGTGATGCGTCAGGCGCTCGACGGGCGGCTGTCGCGACCGTCGTTGCTGTCATCCGGCCGGATCGCGGCGGCTGCCGCCGCGAACTGCCTGATGGAATTGGAGCCCCCGGCCGGGATCGAACCGGCGACATCTCGCTTACAAGGCGAGTGCTCTGGCCAGCTGAGCTACAGGGGCGCGTGCGTCGGGCTCAGCATAGCGACTGAGCCCCGGAAATCCCGCCTCGCAGGGCTCCCGAGCACGGAAAACGTCGGCATCCCGACCGGTACGACCGATGGATCATCGCTCCGCCGCGCTCACAGGCGGGGAGATTGATACCTCGCAGTGCCCTCCTGACCGTTATGCGTATGCCATCCGTCCCATCCGACGTGGCACGTCTTGGCACGATCGCGAAAGCCGTTTACCGTGCAGTGACACGGACGACACTCCGGCCGGCCTCGGCTGCCTGAGCGACGACCCCGTTGGCCGGTGCCTTGGGCGCCGGTCGCTCCTTCACTCGGATCGTCCGGCACGTTCCTGCCGGTGAAAGGAAGCGCTCCATCATGGCTACGGTCACCTACGCGAAGGCGTCCCGGATCTATCCGGGCACCGAGCGCCCCGCCGTCAACCAGCTCGACCTCCAGATCGGTGACGGGGAGTTCCTCGTCCTGGTCGGCCCGTCCGGCTGCGGCAAGTCCACCAGCCTCCGGATGCTCGCCGGCCTGGAGGACGTCGACGACGGCGCGATCTACATCGACGACCGGGACGTCACCCACCTCCCGCCGAAGGCCCGCGACATCGCGATGGTCTTCCAGAACTACGCCCTCTACCCGCACATGACGGTGTACGAGAACATGGCGTTTGCGCTCAAGCTGCGCAAGACCTCGAAGTCGGAGATCGACCGGCGGGTCAAGGAGGCGGCCGGGCTGCTCCAGCTGGAGGAGTTCCTCAGCCGCAAGCCGAAGGCGCTCTCCGGCGGTCAGCGCCAGCGTGTCGCCATGGGCCGCGCGATCGTCCGCGAGCCGCAGGTCTTCCTCATGGACGAGCCGCTGTCGAACCTCGACGCCAAGCTGCGCGTGCAGACCCGTACCCAGATCGCCTCGCTCCAGGCGAAGCTCGGCGTCACCACCGTCTACGTCACCCACGACCAGGTCGAGGCCATGACCATGGGTCACCGGGTGGCGGTCATGCTGGACGGCGTGCTCCAGCAGGTGGACACCCCGCGGGCGCTCTACGACACCCCGGCCAACGTCTTCGTCGCCGGCTTCATGGGCTCCCCCGCCATGAACATCAAGACGGTGAAGCTGACCGAGCAGGGCGGCGCGTTCGCCGAGATGATCGTGCCGCTGACCCGCGAGCAGGTCCAGGCGGCCAGCGCCGAGGGCGGCGACGGCAAGGTCACCGTCGGCTTCCGGCCGGAGGACTGCGACCTGGTCAGCCCGTCCGAGGGCGGCATGCCGGTCGTGGTCGAGCTGGTCGAGGACCTCGGCTCGGACGCCAACGTCTACGGCCACGCCGCGCTGGAGGGCCACAACGAGCGGTTCGTGGTCCGTACCGACCGGCGCAGCATGCCGAACATGGGTGACACCGTGTTCGTCAAGCCGCGTACCGGACGCAGCCACGTCTTCCACGCTGCCACCGGCCAGCGGATCTGACGTACGCGAGAAAGGGGCGGCCCGCCACGGCGGACCGCCCCTTTTCGTTGCTCTCGATCAGGCCTCGACGGACCGGCGGCGGGCGACCTCGGCGAGCGTGACCGCGGCGGCCACGCTCGCGTTGAGCGACTCCACGTCGGAGACCATCGGGATGCTGACGGTCAGGTCGCAGGTCTCACCGACCAGGCGGGACAGCCCGCGCCCCTCCGAGCCGACCACCACGACGAGCGGGCCGACGGCGGCCTCCAGGTCGTACAGGTCGGTCTGTCCGTCGGCGTCCAGGCCGACCACGACGAAGCCGGCGTCCTTGCACGCCTTGAGCGACCGGGTCAGGTTGGTGACCTGGGCGACGGGCACGCGCGCGGCCGCGCCGGCGCTGGTCCGCCAGGCGGTCGCGGTGATTCCGGCGGCACGCCGTTCGGGTACGAAGACACCCTGCGCGCCGAACGCGGCGGCCGACCGGATGACCGCGCCGAGGTTGCGCGGGTCGGTGACGCCGTCCAGCGCGACGAGCAGCGGGGCGGCCTGTTCCAGCGCGGCGGCGACCAGGTCGTCGAACGGCTCGTAGGCGAACGGCGGCACCTGGAGGCCGACGCCCTGGTGCAGCACGCCGCCTGTCATCCGGTCCAGCTCGGCGCGGCTGACCTCCAGGATCGCGATGCCCCGGTCGGCGGCGGTGCGGACGATCTCCTTGACCCGGTCGTCGATGTCGATGCCCTGCGCGGTGTAGAGCGCGGTCGCTGGCACCTGGGTGCGCAGCGACTCCAGCACCGGATTGCGCCCGACCAGCAGCTCCGGGCTGTCCTTCGCCGGGTTGGCCTTGCGGCCCGGCGCGACCCGGGGCCCGGACCGGCCGCCGGCCGGCTTGCCGCCCCGCCCCTTGGTCGTGGGCGTGCCTCGGCCACCGCCCTTGCCCCAGGTGGTGTCCTTGGTGCCGGGCTGGCCGATCTTGGGCGCGCGGCCCTCCTCGGCGGCGGCGCGGCGCTCCTTGTCCTGCTTCCAGGCGGTGCGCTGGGGCAGCTTCTCGGTGCCCGAGTACGCCTTGTGCCAGGGCCGCTCGTCGGCGGGCAGCGTGCGGCCCCGCCCGGCGAGCGAGTCCTTGTTCTTGCCACCGGTGCCCTTGGGGGCGCCCGCCTTCGGCGTCAGTCGCCGGCCACGGCGCTGCGAGTTGCCGGCCATCAGTCCTGCTCTCCAATAGTCCAACGCGGGCCCTGGGGGGTGTCCTCGACGACCACGCCGGCCTGCTTGAGCTGGTCGCGTACGGCGTCGGCGGCAGCCCAGTCCTTGCGGCTGCGGGCCTGCGCGCGCTGCTCCAGGGCCAGCGCGATCAGGGAGTCCACCACGCCGCGCAGGTCGTCCGTGCGGCCGCCGCCGGTCCAGGCCGGGTCCAGGGGGTCGACGCCGAGGATATCCAGCATCGCCCGGGTGGCGGCCAGCGTCGTGCGGACGGTCACATCGTCGCCGGCGGTGAGCGCGGTGTTGCCGTCCCGGACCACCTCGTGCAGCGCCGCCAGCGCCGCTGACGTGTTGAGGTCGTCGTCCATCGCGGCCACGAAACCGGCCGGCAGGTCGCCGGGCCGGCCCGGGCCGACCCGCTCGGTCGCCCGCTGCACGAAGCCCTCGATCCGCCGGTACGCCACGGCGGCCTCGCGCAACGCGTCCTCGGAGTAGTCGATGCGGGACCGGTAGTGCGCGGCCACGTAGTAGTAACGCAGCTCCACCGGGCGGACCCCGAGCGAGGCCACGTAGTCGAGGTCGAGCGTGTTGCCGAGCGACTTGCCCATCTTCGTGCCGCCGATACCGAGCAGGCCGTGGTGCACCCAGTAGCGGGCGAACGGCAGGTCGGCGGCCTGCGACTGGGCGATCTCGTTCTCGTGGTGCGGGAACGTCAGGTCGAGCCCGCCGCCGTGGATGTCGAACTCGGGGCCCAGGTAGCGCCAGCACATGGCCGAGCACTCGATGTGCCAGCCGGGCCGGCCGCGGCCCCACGGCGACGGCCAGTAGGCGTCGGCCGGCTCGCCCGGCTTGGCGCCCTTCCAGAGCGCGAAGTCACGCGGGTCACGCTTGCCGCGGTCGGGGGCGTCGCCGGCGGGTTGCATGTCCGCCGGGGACTGGCCGGACAGCGAACCGTACGCGGGCCAGGAGGCCACGTCGAAGTAGACGTCGCCGGAGCCGTCGGTGGCCGGGTAGGCGTGGCCGGTCTCGATCAGCCGGGCGATCAGCTCGTGCATCTCCGGGATGTGCCCGGTGGCCCGCGGCTCGTACGTGGGCGGGAGCACGTTGAGCGCCCGGTAGGAGGCGGTGAGGATCTGCTCGTTCGCGTACGCGATCGACCAGAACGGCCGGTCCTGCTCCATCGCCTTGGCCAGGACCTTGTCGTCGATGTCGGTCAGGTTGCGGATGAACGTGACCTCGAAGCCCTTGCTCACCAGCCAGCGGCGCAGCACGTCGTAGTTGACGCCGGAGCGAAGGTGGCCGATGTGCGGCGGGGCCTGGAGCGTGAGACCACACAGGTAGACCCCCACCTTGCCGGCTTCCCGCGGGACGAAGTCCCGCACCGATCGGGTGGCGGTGTCATACAGGCGTAGCGTCACCTCACAAGGGTAGCCGTCCGCACATTTCCGGGTTGGCCGGAGCCGGGTCGTACGCTGCGTGCTGTGGACACGGCGGCGCGCACGGGAGAGACGGCACAGACCCTGGACCGGGGTCTGCGGCTGCTGCACCTGGTCGCGGACGCGCCGGGCGGGCTGACGGTCACCGAGGCGGCGCACCGGCTGGGCATCGGCCGGGCGGCCGTCTACCGGCTGGTCGGCGCGCTGACCAGCCACGGGATGCTCCGGCGCGACGGCGAGGGCCGCCTGCGTATCGGCGTGGGCGTGCTGCATCTGGCCCGCCGCGCCCAGCCGCTGCTGGCCGAGGGCGCGCTGCCGGCGCTGCGCCGGCTCGCCGAGGGCACCGGGGCGACCGCTCACCTGACAGTGGTCGAGGGCGGCGAGGGGGTAGCGCTCGCGGTGGTCGAGCCGAGCTGGACGTCGTTCCACGTGGCGTACCGGACCGGCACCCGGCACCCGCTGGAGCGGGGGGCCGCCGGCCGGGCGGTGCTGGCCGGGCGGACCGGCGATCCGGGGCCGGTGAGCACCAGCGGCGAGCTTCAGTCGGGGGCGTACGGGGTGGCCGCGCCGGTGCTCGGCGTGCCGGGTCTGGAGGGCAGCGTCGGGGTGGTGTCGCTGACCCCGCTCGACGTGGCCGACGTCGGCGCCCAGGTCACCGCCGCGGCCGAGGCGGTCGCCGCCGCGCTCTCCTGACCCCCGCAGGCCCTCACGCCAGCTCGGCGAAGTGGTCACATCAGCGCACCCGAACCGCCCGCCTCCACACACCCTCACGCCAGCTCGGCGAAACGGTTGCATCAAGCGGCCCGGATACCGCCACCTCCCCGAAGTGGAGTCGATCAAGACAGGTCTTGCTGTCCAGCCCACCCTCACGCCACTACGCCGAGGTGGTCACATCGGCGCACCCAGGCCAATCCCTCCACGCTCCCTCACGCCAGCTCGCCGGAACGGCTGTATCAAGGCGAACGGATGCCGCCACCTCCCCGAGGTGGAGTGGATCATGCGCAAGTCGAGGGCCTTAGCACATGGACAGGCCGGGTGGGGGTTGTCCACAGGGTGCGGTGGGCGGCGCGGCTGCGGCTGTCCACAGGGGTACCGATCTCGACCCGTGCGCCGCCACGCTCGCCACATGCCACCTCATCCTCATCGACCACCGGAGTTGGCCTGGCAGGTCTTCCGGGGCTCGGAAGCGATCCGGCGCGGGCTGTTGTCCCGGCATCATCTGCGCGGCTCGTCCTGGATCCGGCTCCGGCAGGACGTCTACGCCGACGCGCGGCTCGACCGCGACCACGCGCTGGCCTGCCGCGCGGCGCTGCTACGCATGCCACCCGGCGCGGCGATCGCCGGCCCTTCGGCCGCCTACCTGCACGGGGTCGAGCACGCCGCGGGCTTCACCGACGACGTGCACGTCCTGCTGCCGGCCACGGTCCGGGCCGACTCCCAGCCGGGTGTCCGGGTGCACCACGCCCCGATGTCGAGCACCCGCAGCGGCCTCCTGGTTCCCGTGGGCAGCGCCGCACCCGCGCGCACGAGCCCACCCGTCGGCCAGAGGTCGCCCGCCGGTTCGAGCCCGCCCGCAGACACCCGGACCCCCGGCGCGGTGATGAACCTGGCCGGGCCTCCGCCCCGCACCGAGCCGGCCGCCTGTGCCTGGGAGACGGCGGTCTGGGCCGATCCGGTGGAGGCGGTCGGCATCGTCGACGGGCTGCTGCGTACCGGTTCGGTGAACCGGTCGGCGCTGGCGAGCGAGGCCGCCCGGAACGCGTGTCGCCCCGGTGGGCGCCGGGCGGCGTGGGTGTTCGGCCTGACCGACGGGCTGGCCCAGTCCCCGCCCGAGTCCCATCTGCGGGTCCGTCTCGTTCTCGCCGGCCTGCCCCGCCCGGTGGCCCAGTATCCGGTGCGGGTGTCGACCGGCCTGATCCTGCACCCCGACCTGGCCTGGCCGGAGTTCCGGGTCGCCGTCGAGTACGACGGTCAGTGGCACTCCGACGCGGACCGGATGCATCTCGACCGGCGGCGGCTCAACCAGCTCGTCGCAGCCGGCTGGCTGGTGCTGCACGTGACCGGCCGCCGCCTGCGCAAGGAGTTCCCCACCCTGGTCCGGGAGATCCGCGCCGCGCTGGTGGCCCGGGGATGGCGCCCGTGACACGGGCCGGAACGCCGAGGTGGCGGCGTCCGGGTGATCCGGACACCGCCACCACGGGAAAACAGTCGTTACGGTCGCACGTTCGGCTTGACCGGGGTCTTCACCGCGGCGTAGGCGTCGACGATGCCGTAGCCGTAGAAGCCGTTGAAGTTCAGCGAGCCCGCGCAGTACGCGTCGAACTCGGCGTCCCGGCCCTCGTTGGTGTAGCTCTGCAGCCGCGGCTCCGGGCAGGCGTGCTCGGCCGCCGTCCGGTAGAGGTGCTGCTCGACCAGGTTCGGCGCCATGCCGTAGCCGTTGCGGCCCTCCTTCTTGCCGTGCTTGCTGACGATCAGCGCCGCCACGCCCGAGACGTGCGGGGACGCCATCGAGGTGCCCTGGAGGTAGGTGTAGTAGCCACACTCACCCTTGGCGGTGCACTGCTTGAACACCGAGTTCTCGAAGCCGGCGACGATGTTGCCGTTCTCGTCGACCGACCCCTCCTCCTGCAGAACCTTCTTCGGGTACGTGGAGAGGATCATGTTGGCGTCGGTACGGTACGTGTCGGTGCCGAAGCCGTCGCGGAACCAGCCACCCGGCGCCGCCACCGAGATCTGCTCGGTGCCGTAGTTCGAGTAGTCCGACTTCTTGCCGGACGGGCCGACCGCCGACACGCCGATCACGTGCGGACCCTCGACCGGCAGGTCCCAGCAGGTCGCGTTGTCGATCGGGCGCGGGTACGGGTCGGCGCCGTAGTCCGGGCTGCTCACGTCGGTGCGCGGCGCGCCCAGGTCCTCGTGGTTGTTGCCGAGCGAGCCGACGAGCGTGACGCCGTTGCGGTGCGCGAAGTTGAGCGCCCGCTTCATCGCCTCGATGACGGTGCGCTGCTCGGCCTGCGCCTCCGGCGAGTCGGCCGGGTTGGCGGTGCAGTTGTAGAGCCACGGGTCGACGTAGAAGGACATGTTCACCACGTCCAGCCCGGAACGGCCCGCGTGCACCAGGCCGTTCACCACCGGGTTGAGGAAGAAGTAGCCGCTGTCCTGGCCACCCTTCAGCTCGACCAGGGAGACGTTCGGGGCCACGCCGGAGAGGCCGAAGCCGTTCGCGGCGGCACCGATGGTGCCGGCCACGTGCGTGCCGTGTCCGCCGTCGTCGGTGCCGACCGGGTCGAGGCAGCTCGCCACCTCGCACGGGCCGTCGACCTCGGGGATGTCCGGGGCGAAGTTGCGCGACAGCGCCCAGTTGAAGTTCGGCGCCAGGTCGGGCTGGCTGGCGTCGACGCCGGTGTCCAGGATGCCGACGGTGACCCGGCGGTCGCCCGGCTCGATCTTCCGGGCCTTGTCGGCCCGGATCATGTCCAGACCCCAGAGCTTGTCGTCGAGCGGGTCCATCTTCTTGCCGTTGCCCTTGGCGGCCTTGCCCTTGGTCGCCGCGGCGGCCAGCAGGTGCTCCTGCTCGACCCGGTCCAGCTTCGGCTTGCGGCCGATCGCCTTCTCCTCGGCCGCGCCGACCAGCGCGCCGGCCGCGGTGGCCCGGCTGGCGAAGTCCGCTCGGTCGCTTCTGACCTGGAAGAGGCCGACGTCGTCGGTGCGGGCGACGACCTTGCCGCCGGCGGCGGTGATCGCGGCGACCGCGGCGTCGCTGGAGACACCGCTCTCGGCCAGCACGGTGAAGGTCCGGAACTCCGACGGCGCGGCGTTCGCCGGGATGCTCAGGCCGGTCACCGTGAGTGCCAGCGAGGCCGCAGCCGCGACCGCGCCGACGGTGAAGCGCTTGCTCACCACATCAGATCCTCTCGTTGAGGGACGTGGTGTCATCCCACATCACGGGAGCAGGTTCCGCCAGATCGACGTCCGTTATCGGCGGCAACTAGGCATTCGCGTTCGTCAAGGTGGTGAGCACCGTGTGCAGTCCGGCGAGTGTGGACACCTCGGCGTCCGGCTCGAGGCCGCGCGGGCGGGGCAGTCCGGCCCGGTTGAGCCAGACGGCACGCAGTCCGGCCCGCTGGGCGGCGACCACGTCGTGCTCCGGCGAGTCACCCACGTGCACGATGTGCGCGGCGGGCAGCCCGGTCGCCGCCACCACCGCCGCGAAGAAGTCCGGCGCCGGCTTCTTGGGCAGGCCGCCCTCGTGCGCGTACACCTCGAACGCGAACTGCCCGGCGAGGCCGCAGCGTTCGGCGCGGCTGTTGCCGTTCGTGGCGAAGCCCAGCAGGTGGTGCGGGCGCAGCGCCGCCAGCGCGGGCAGCACGTCCGGGAAGGGGCGGCTCAGCGCGTACCGGCGGGCGAAGAACAACGCCGCGAACTCGTCCAGGTCCGCCTCCAGCCCGGCCCGGGCCAGCGAACGGGCCAGGGCGGCCCGCCGGATCTCCTGCACCGGGGCGGCGCTGAGCGCGCCGAAGACCGCACCCCAGTCGCCCTCCAGGTCGGCGAGCACCACTCCGGCCGCCGCCGGAGTCCGCCGCCGCATCTCCTCCAGTACGGCGACGAGCGCGCCGGTGAGCGCCGGGCGCAGGTCGACGAGTGTCTCGTCCGCGTCGAAGACGACGGCGCCGAGCGGCCCGCTCATCGGTCGCCGGCCAGCACCGGTTCGGCCGGCACGGACGCCGACGGTGTGCCCCGCAGTTCGTCCGCCCGGACCAGGGCGACGCCGCCGAGGATGAGCACGCCGCCGGCCAGCTGGATCAGGCTGGGCAGTTCGTCGAGCACCAGCCAGGCGATCAGCACCGCGAACATCACCTCGGTCAGCCCCACGAAGGAGGACAGCCGCGCCCCGAGCAGCCGGGTGCCCGCGACACCAGCCAGGTACGCGACCACGGCGGCGATCAGCGACAGCCCGGCGATCGGCACCAGCCAGCTCACCCGGTGCCCGCCGAAGGTGACGTCGGCGGTGCCGGCGGCGAGCGGCAGCGCCCCGATGCCGCCGAGCAGCAGGAGCGCCAGCGCGCCGACGGCCATGCCGCCACTGGCCATCACCACCGAGGGCAGGCCCGCGTCGATCCGGCCGGCGATGACGAAGTATCCGGCCAGCCCGACGCCCGCGCCGAGACCCCAGAGCACGCCCACCGGGTCGAGTCGCCCGGCGCCGGTGAGGTCGAGGACGAGGACCAGCCCGCACAGGGCGGTGACCGAGCCGGCCACTGTGAGCAGCCGGGGGCGCTGCCCGTGGACCAGCCACATCCACCCGACCACGAGCACGATGCCGAGGTATTCCAGCAGGAGCGCCACGCCGACCGGGAGGTAGCGGACCGCGTTGAAGAAGCACGCCTGCGCCGTTGCCACGCCGAGCAGCCCGAACAGGACCACGCTCACCGCGTTGCGGCGCAGCACGGCCCACCTTCCGCGCAACGCCAGCACGGCGGGAACGGCGAGCACCAGCGCGGCGATGCCCACCCGGGCGATCACCACAGCGACCGCTGACCACTCGCCGGTGATCAGCGGACGGGCGAAGGTCCCCGAGGTGGCGAACGTGATCGCGGAGAGCAGTGCCAGACCGAGCCCGGCGCCGGACCGTTCACGCATCGGGAGCTCCTGGTCATGAGTAAAGGGAGGTTATGCTGATGACGCTAGGCGCAGCCTCCGACAGGAGTCAAGTTGCTTTTCGCTCATGACACCGAATGCGCGCTGGTCGCCGCCGCCGCGCTGGTGAACACCGCCGGTGACCGGGACGGGCTGCCCGACGTGGCCGCCCTGGACGCCTTCTTCACCGCCCACGGGTGGAGCGGCCGGCACGAGCACACCGACGCCGAACTGCGCCAGGTCCGCGCGCTGCGGCCCCGGCTGCGCCGCATCTGGTACGCCGACATCGACGAGGTGGTGGCGATCGTCAACGGGCTGCTGCGCGAGTCGCACGCGCTGCCGCAGCTCGTCCGGCACGACGACGAGCCGTACCACGTGCACGCCGTGCCACGGGACGCGCCGCTGGCGACCCGGATGGCGGTCGAGGCCGCGATGGGGATGGCCGACCTGGTCCGGATGGGCGAGCTGAGCCGGCTGCGGCACTGCGACCACCCCGACTGCGACAACGTGCTGGTCGACCTGTCCCGGAACCGGTCCCGCCGGTTCTGTGACGCAGGCTGCGGCAACCGGGCCGCGGTGAGCGCCTACCGGGCCCGCAGGGCCGCCGCGTCCCACTCCTGACGCGTCGCGGGCCAGGCGTCGCGGGCCAGCTCGTACTCCACCTCGCCGTGCTCCGTACCCGGGATCGGGTCCTCGAAGGCCAGGTGGAACGTGCGGACGTAGCGCAACCCGGCGCGGGCCATGACCGCGCGGGAGCGGTCGTTGACAGCCATCGTCTGGGCCCACACCCGGCGGACGCCGACCGTGTCGAACGCGTGCCGCACCAGCGCCCGCGCGCCCTCGGTGGCCAGCCCGTGTCCCCATGTCGCGCGACGCAGCCGGTAGCCCAGCTCCCCCTCGGCGCCGTCGTCGGACGGGTCGAGCGAGTGCCAGCCGAGGAACTCGCCGGTGAACCGGTCGAGCGTCGCCCAGCGGCCGAGCCCAGGAAATCTGTCGTACTGCGCCAGCAGCCGGGGCAGCACCTCGTCCCGGTACGTCGCGGCCGGGGTCGGCACGCCTCCCGTCAGGAAGCGCATGACCTCCGGGTCGGCGTCCAGCGCCACCAGCCGGTCCACGTCGTCCATGGTGAACCGGCGCAGCGTCAGCCGCGCGGTCTCCAGCAACACGCCGTCGTCACGCACCGTCGGATCATGCCGCGCCCATCGTGACGGGTCGAGGCAATTACCGGCGCCGGGTCAGGGATGCGTCATCCGCAGCAGGTCCAGCGCCTCGTCCAGCTGGGTCTCGGTGAGCTTGCCCGAGTCGACGTGACCCCGGGAGATCACCACCTCGCGGATGGACACCTGCCTGGCCAGCGCCTCCTTGGCGATCGAGGCGGCCTCGTCGTACCCGAGATGACGGTTGAGCGGGGTGACGATCGACGGCGAGCCCTCCGCGTACGCCAGGCAGACCTCGGCGTCCGCGACCAGGCCGGCCACCAGCCGCTCGGCGAACAGCCGGCTGGACGCGGCGATCAGCTTGATCGACTCCAGCAGGTTGCGGCCCATCACCGGGAGCATCACGTTCAGCTCGAAGTCGCCCTGCGACCCGGCGAACGCCACCGCCGCGTCGTTGCCGATCACCTGGGCGCAGACCTGCCGCATCGCCTCGGCCACCACCGGGTTGACCTTGCCCGGCATGATCGACGAACCCGGCTGGAGGTCGGGGATGCGCAGCTCACGCAGCCCGGCGCGCGGGCCGGAGCCCATCCAACGCACGTCGTTGGCGATCTTGTAGAGGCCGACCGCGATGGTACGGAGCTGCCCGGACGTCTCCACCAGAGCGTCCCGGGCACCCTGCGCCTCGAAATGGTTGCGCGCCTCGGTCAGCGGCAGGCCGGTGGACTCCCGCAGCTTGCCGATCACCCGGTCGGCGAAACCCAGCGGCGTGTTGATGCCGGTGCCCACAGCGGTGCCACCCAGCGGCAGCTCGGCCAGCCGGGGCAGCACCGACTCCAGCCGCTCGACGCCGTAGCGCACCTGCGCGGCGTAGCCGCCGAACTCCTGCCCGAGCGTGACCGGCGTGGCGTCCATCAGGTGGGTACGCCCCGCCTTGACCACCGTCTCGAACTCGGCCGCCTTCTCCTCCAGCGCCCCCGCGAGCTGCTTCAGCGACGGGATCAGATCCTCCACCACGAACTGGGTGGCGGCCAGGTGGATCGAGGTGGGGAACACGTCGTTGCTGGACTGCGACGCGTTGACGTGGTCGTTCGGGTGCACGTCGCGGCCCAGCTCCCGGCCGGCCAGCGTGGCGATCACCTCGTTTGTGTTCATGTTGGACGACGTGCCGGAGCCGGTCTGGAACACGTCGACCGGGAACTGGTCGTCGTAGCCGCCCTCGGCCACGTGCGCGGCGGCGGTGGCGATCGCCTGCGCCACGTCCGCGTCGATCACCCCGAGCTCACCGTTGACCAGGGCGGCCGCCCCCTTGATCTGGGCCAGGGCCTTGATCTGGGCCGGTTCCAGCCCGCGCCCCGAGATCGGGAAGTTCTGCACCGCGCGCTGGGTCTGCGCCCGCCACAGCGCCTCGGCGGGCACCTCCACCTCGCCCATCGAGTCGCGTTCGATCCGGTAGCCGGTCGCCTCTGGAGTCGTCACGCGTTCCATCCTGCCGCGCCGCCGGTCGGTGTGCAGGGAAAGTGGCGCGGCCCTCAGCCCAGCTCGGCGAGCAGCCTCTCGGTCTCCCGCCGGTCCGGCGACTCGACCTGGCGGAACAGCGCCACCGCCCGCGCGGCGTACCGGCGGGCCTGGGCCGGGTCGGTGTGCCGCAGGCACCGGGCGAGGCCGTCCAGGGCCCGGGCCTGCTCGTAGCGCAGGCGCAGTCGCGTGGCGTCGTCCAGCACCCGGCGGTGCAGGTCGACCGCGGCGTCGACGTCGCCCAGATCGTGCAGGGCGCGGGCGAGGAGGTTACGGGAGGCGCACTGCCCGATCCGGTCCCCCGCGTCGGTCATCGCGAGCAGGGCGGCCCGGTGCTGGGCGGCGGCCTCGGCCGGGCGGCCCGCCTCACGCTCCATCATGCCGATCTCGTTGAGGATCTCCCCCTCACCGAACCGGTTCGCGGTGGTCCGCTTGAGGTGCAGCGCCGCCCGGAGCAGCCGGCGGGCCGGCCCGGTGTGACCGAGGCGGTGCCGGATCATGCCGAGGTGGCCGACGGCGTTCGAGGTGTGCCGCGGATCCCCGGCCTCCCTGCTCAGGACGATGTGCCGGCGGGCCGCCCGCAGGGCCAGGTCGTACCGGCCACGGAACAGCTCGGCGACCGACAGCATGTTGAACAGGCTGGAGATGGTCGCCGCGTCGTCCGGGTAGCGGCTGATCCCCAGCGCCTCGTCGACGTACCGGACGCAGCGCTCCGCGTCGTCCGTCCCGAAACACACGGCGGCGAGGTTGGAGAGCGCTTGGACCTGCTCCCGGCGCAGCCCGAGCCGACGGTACCTGTCGACGCCCGCCTCCAGGAACCGGATCGCCTCCGCAAAGTCCCCGAGCCGGAACTTCGCCGAGGCGAGGTAGTTCATGGTGATGGCCACTGCTTCCTCGTCGCCCGACCCGACGGCGGCGCGCAGCGCCACTTCGTGCGTCTCGACCAGCTCGTCGAGGTGGCCACCGACGAAGTTGGACCACCAGCACGCCCGGGTCAGCTGCCAGCAGTACGCCGCAAGGCCCTCCGACTCGGCCAGGTGCACCAGCCCGACAAGAGCCGCCCGGTTCTCGTCGAACCAGGACTGACCCGGCCTGTCCTGGACCGGCAACAGGTCGGGGCGGCGTGGCGGCGGGAAGGCGACCTGGCTCAGCGCGCCCATCTTCGTCTCGGCGGTCATCGCCAGGCCGACCGCCACCTGGAGGTGATGGTCGAGCAGGTGTGCCACCGCCGTCCGGCGCTCGTCCGGACGCTCCGTCTCGGCCAGCAACCGACGGGCGTAATCCCGGAGCAGGTCGTGGAGGCGGTACCGGCCCGGCGCGGTCTCCTCGGCCAGGTGCACGTCCACCAGTTCGTCCAGCAGGTCCTGCGCCTCCGGCAGTGGCACGTCGGCGAGCGCCGCCGCCACCCGGTTGTCGAACCGTACGCCGGGGTGGAGTCCGAGCAGCCGGAACAGCCGCCGGGCCGGTGCCGAGACCTGCGCGTACGAGAGCGTGAAGGCGTCGCCGACGGACCGCTCCCCGACGGCCAGCTCGGCCAGCGAGTCCTGCGCCTCGGCCAGCCGCCGTGCCAGGTCGGCGACCCGCCAGTGCGGGCGGTGCGCGAGCCGGGAACCGGCCAGCCGGATGGCGAGCGGCAGATGACCGCACCGCCGGACCACCTCGGCGGCGGCGGCCGGCTCGGCGCCCACCCGGTCGGCGCCGACGATCCGGCCGAGCAGTTCGACGGCCTCGTCCGGGTCCAGGACGGGCAGCGAGTGGGGACGTCCCTCGTCCAGGCCGGCCAGCCGGCGCCGGCTGGTCACCAGCACGAGATTGTCCGGACCGCTGGGCAGCAGCGCCGCGGCCTGGGCGGCGCTCGCCGCGTTGTCGAGCACCACCACGGTCCGCCGGTCGGCCAGTTCGGAGCGCCACATGGCAAGCCGGTCCTCCGCGTCGACCGGCACCCGCTCGGCGGGCACGCCGAGCTGTCGCAGCAGGGTGGCCGCGGCCGCCGCGGGTGTCAGCGGGCTGCGCTCGCTGTAGCCGTGCAGGTCGATGAAGAGTGCCGCGTCGGGGAACCGCTCGCGCAACGCGGTCGCGACCTGGACGGCGAGGGTCGTCTTGCCGCTGCCGGCCATCCCGTCGATCAGGTACAGCCGCGTCCCCTCCTCGACGATGTCCTTGACCAGCCGCGCCATGGTCTGCTGACGGCCGGTGAAGTCCCGGATGGCCCGGGGCAGCGTGCGTACGGGCGCCGCCGGGCGCGGGCCGGCCGCCTCGTCACCGGCCAGCACGCGCTGGTGCAGTTCCTGCAACGCCGCGCCGGGCTCGATGCCCAGTTCCTCGGCGTAGATCCGCCGGCCCTCCCGGTAGACAGCGAGCGCGTCCGCCTGCCGGCCGATCGCCGCGAGTGCCAGCATCAGCTGCCCTCGCAACCGTTCCCGCAGCGGGTTGTTCTCGACCGCCTCGGTGAGTTCGTCGACCAGTTCGGCCCCCCGGCGCAGCCGCAGCTCGACGTCGACGCAGTCCTCCAGCACCGCGAGCCGTTGCTCGTCGAGTGCCTGGGCCCGCAGTCGCACCAGCCGGGCCGGGATACCGGCGAGCGCCGGACCGCGCCACAGCGCCAGGGCGGCCCGGTAGTGGCGGCGGGCCTCGGTCAGCCGGCCGGCGGCCGCCTCGGCGCGGGCCGCCTCCACGGCACGGGCGAACATGTCGGCGTCGAGGTCGTCCGGCTCGATCCGGATGCCGTAGCCCGCCGGGTCGGTGACGATGGTCGCGGCCGGCAGCCCGAGCGCCGCGAACCGCTGCCGCAGTCGCGACACACAGATCTGGAGCTGGGTCCGCGCGGTCGCCGGGGGACGTTCCTCCCAGACGGCGTCGACCAGATCCTCGGTCGGCACCACCCGGCCGGGGCGCAGCAACAGCATGGCGAGCACGGTGCGATCCCGGCCCGCGGTGACGGTGGCTTCGCCGCCGCCGACCCGCAAGGGCCCCAAGATCCCGAATCGCATCCGCGCCCCCGCCTGCCGCCATGCAACTTCCAGCAGCGTAGCCCGACGGTCACCGAGCGGCGCGACGAGGCGATAGCGATCCGATAGCGACGGCACACAGACTCGTCGCGGGTTGTCGGTCACGGCATCCGACGGGGGCGGTGCGCCTGACCGGCCACTCGGCCG
>NZ_JAUMKG010000003.1:0-601721 GCF_030519385.1 Micromonospora sp. C28ISP2-4
GCGGTCGATCATGAAGTTGCCAGCGACAAACGGGACGCCGCCGGCGATCTTGCAGTTCCAGCCCTCCACACGTCCCATTCGCGCGGTTTGCGGGGCACCAAAGTGCAAGATCGCGGGGGACGAGTGCGGTGCTGTCCGAGTTACGGGAGGACGGGGTTCTGCCGTTGGCAGATCCGCTGACCGTGAAACAGGGCAGCCACACCCGACCGGCGGCGGCACGCTGGGACGTATGCGACTTCTGATGCTTGGCGGTACGGGCTTTGTCGGTGGTGCGGTCGTGGCCGAGGCGGTACGCCGCGGCTGGCAGGTGACCGTGTTCAACCGGGGTGTGCACGGGCAGGTGCCGGACGGCGTACACCGGTTGCGGGGTGACCGGACCGCGCCGGACGGTCTGGCCGCGCTCACCGGCGGCGAGTGGGATCTGGTGGTGGACACCTGGGACGGCGCGCCCCGGGCGGTGCGGGACGCGACGTCGGCGCTGGAAGGCGCGGTGGCGCACTACGTCTACGTGTCCAGCGGATCGGTGTACGCGCCACCTGTCGCGCCGGGCAGCGGCGAGGAGGCGCCCACAGTGGCGGCGGACCCGGACGCCGGCGACGGTGACTACCCGGCGAACAAGGCCGGCGGGGAGCTCGCGGCGACGCGGGTCTTCGGTGACCGGGCGCTGCTGGCGCGCGCCGGGCTGATCCTGGGGCCGGGGGAGGACATCGGGCGGTTGCCGTGGTGGCTGAACCGGATCGCACGGGGCGGGGACGTGCTGGCGCCGGGGCCGCGTGACCTCCCGATCCAGTACGTGGACGTCCGGGACCTGGCGACCTGGCTGCTGGACCGGGGTGCCGAGGGCGTCGGCGGGGCGTACAACGTGGTGGGTCGCACCGGGCACGCGACGATGGGTGACCTGCTCGACGCGGCGGTGGCCGCGACCGGGTCGGATGCGACGCTGCGGTGGACGGCGCCGGAGCCGATCCTGGCCGCCGGCGTGGAACCGTGGAACGACCTGCCGGTGTGGATTCCGCGCGGGCACGAGTACCGCTGGTTGCAGGAGCGGGACGTGGAACGCGCGTACGCGGCGGGGCTGGTCTGCCGGCCGGTGACCGAGACGGTCGCCGACACCTGGCGGTGGCTGCGCGAGGTGGGCCGGGTGCCCGAGCGCGCGGGGCGGCCGGCCCGCGCCCCGGTCGGCCTGGCGCCGGAGCGGGAGGCCACCCTGCTGGCCGCCCTCCCGGCCTGACCCCGGGAGCAAGCACCGCACCGCCGGGCCCGGGGCCCCGCACGGGCGTACCCGGGGCTCGCACGGCCGGACCCGGGCCCGCACGGGCGGCCTGAGCCCGGCCCGCGCGGGCGGGCGGAGCGGGCGCTCCTGGCCCGACCCGCGGAGGGGTTCGGGTCAGGCCCGCACGACCGGCAGGTCAAGCACCTCCTCGACCGGGCGGCGGGGGGTGGCCCGGCCCGGCTGGCCGTACCCGATCCGCATCACCATCTGCGGGGTGCCGAAGCGGCCCAGCGACATCCGCAGCGCCTCCCGCGCGGCGGGCACCTCGATCGGCTGGGACAGCATCGACACGCTCAGCCCGGCGTCGGTGGCGGTGAGCAGCACCCGCTGCAGCGCCTGCCCGGCGAGGATCTGGTCGGCCGAGGTGTTGCCGGCCGAGCCGAGCACCGCGACCAGCGGCTCCGGCTCGAAGTCGCGGCCGGGGGCGCGGTTGCGTCCGCCGAAGCCACGCTGGGGCAGCAGGTCCTGCGGCTCGCTCTGCGGTCCGCCGGCGCCGGCGGGCACGCCGTCCGGGGCCGGCTCGGAGCGGATCCACTCCGCCCGTTCGGCCACGTACGCGGGATCGCGTTCCAGCACCCGGTGGGCGCTGCGGGCGACCTCGGCGACCGCGTTGACGGCGCTGGTGCCGATCACCAGCTCCAGCCAGCACTGTTCGGCGCGGGCCGCCTCGCCGAGCCGCCAGCGGGCCTCGGCCGGCACCGGGTCGGGCCAG
Organism: Micromonospora sp. C28ISP2-4; assembly: GCF_030519385.1. Classification (NCBI taxonomy): domain Bacteria; kingdom Bacillati; phylum Actinomycetota; class Actinomycetes; order Micromonosporales; family Micromonosporaceae; genus Micromonospora; species Micromonospora sp. C28ISP2-4. The sequence goes on from NZ_JAUMKG010000003.1 coordinate 1,986, forward strand.
AACGGCGCGCGGTTGCTGAACCGGTGGCCGATCGCCCCGTACAGGCTCTGCTCGACCGGGGTGGGACGGCGCGGCACGTCCGGCACCAGCCGGGCCACGACGTCCGGGTCGGCGGGGTACGGACGCAGCCGCACGGTGGCCGGGGTGCCCGCGACGGCGAGCGCGAGCCGCAGGTTGAACACGGCAGCGCCGGCGGCGATGCGCGCGCCCCAGCCGGTCGGGTCGGTGGCGGGCAGGCCGCGCAGCGGGTCGACGGACACCTCGATGCCGCCGTCGACGAGCCGGAACCGCCACGGCTGGGTGTTGTGCAGCGACGGCGCCCGGACCGCGTCGGCGACCGCGGCCCGCAGGTCCGCGGTGGTGTATTCGGTCGTCATGGTCGTGCTCCCTCTCGTGCCGCCGGCTCCTCCGTCGGGTACTCCACTACGGTGCGTCAGCGGACGGCGCGGTGAGCAGGGCCGGAGGTCCCCACCTGGGCCCGGCCGTCAGTCCCGGCCGGCGCGGGCAGGACGGGACTTTCGACCCGTGCTACGGAAGCGGGAAAGCGGGTAGAAAGGACTGATGATCCGGGTGTTCCTGCTCGACGACCACGAGGTCGTCCGTCGTGGCCTTGCCGACCTGCTGGAGAGCAGCGGCGACATCGAGGTGGTCGGCGAGTCCGGCCTGGCCCAGGAGGCGGCACGCCGCATCCCGGCGCTGCGCCCCGACGTGGCGATCCTCGACGCCCGGCTCCCCGACGGCAACGGCATCGACGTCTGCCGGGACGTCCGAGCCGTGGACTCCTCGATCAAGGGCCTGATCCTCACCTCGTACGAGGACGACGAGGCGTTGTTCGCGGCGATCATGGCGGGTGCCGCCGGGTACGTGCTCAAGCAGATCCGCGGCACCGACCTGGTGGACGCGGTCCGCCGGGTGGCGGCCGGGCAGTCGCTGCTCGACCCGGCGATCACCACCCGCGTGCTGGATCGCATCCGCAGCGGCGTGGAGCAGCCGCGGGAGCTGAAGTCGCTCACCGAGCAGGAGCGGCGGATCCTGGAGTACGTGGCGGAGGGGCTCACCAACCGGGAGATCGCCGGGAAGATGTTCCTGGCCGAGAAGACGGTGAAGAACTACGTCTCCAGCGTGCTGGCCAAGCTCGGCCTGGAACGGCGTACCCAGGCGGCGGTGCTGGCCACCCGCCTGCTCGGCAAGAACACCTGACGCCGGTCAGTCGAGCGGGACGCTCCAGCGCACCTCGGTGCCGCGCGGCTCGGCCCGGCGCAGCGAGAACTCGCCGCCCAGCCGCTCGGCCCGCTCCCGCAGGTTGACCAGGCCGCTGCGGGCCGCCTCCGGGTCGCAGCCGACACCGTCGTCGGTGACGGTGATCTCGACCCGGCCGGAGTCGACGCGTACGCGCACCGACACCCGGTCGGCCCGCGCGTGGCGTACCGCGTTGGACAGCGCCTCGCGCAGCACGGCGGTGAGTTCGGGGCGCAGGTCGTCCGGGACGGCGCTGTCGATGGGGCCGATCAGCTCCAGGTCCGGTCGGTAGCCGAGCGACTCGGCGGCCACCTCGATCGCCTCACGGATCTCGGTGCGCAGCGCCGCGCTCATCGGCGTGCGCAGCTCGAAGATGGTGCGGCGGATGTCGCGGATGGTGGCGTCCAGGTCGTCGACCGCCTGGTTGATCCGCTTGGCCGCCTCGGGGCGGGCGTTCATCGCGCCGCTCTGCAGCTGCAGGCCGGTGGCGAACAGCCGCTGGATCACCACGTCGTGCAGGTCACGGGCGATGCGCTCGCGGTCCTCCAGGACCACCAGCAGTTCCCGCTCCTCCTGGCCGCGGGCCCGCTCCATGGCCAGCGCGGCCTGCCCGGCGAAGCTGGCGAGCAGCGCCAGGTCGTCGTCGGCGGCGGGCCCGTGGTCGGGCCGGTAGCCGATCACCAGGACGCCGTGCAGCGTGTCGGCGGCGGCGAGCGGGGAGACCACTGCGGGCCCGGCGACCACCGGCCGGGGCCAGGGCGCCGCCGCGGCGAGGTCGTCGACCTGGTCGTGGCGGCCCTGCGTGACCGACGCGGCGAAGCTGGTCTCGGCGGCCGGCAGCACCGCGCCGACCAGTTCCCGGGCGACCGGGTCCGCGCCGTCGACCACCTCGACTGTGAACTGCGCCTCGTCCTCGTCGTAGAGCAGCACCAGGGCCAGTTCGGCCTCGGCGACCTCGCGGGCGCGGCGGGCCACGAGCGTCAGCGCGTCGGTGCGGCGTACCTCACCGAGCAGCACCGAGGTGATCTCCGCGGCGGCCGCGAGCCAGCGTTCCCGGCGGTGCGCCAGCGCGTAGAGGCGGGCGTTCTCGATCGCCACGCCGGCCGCGGCGGCCAGCGCCACCACGATCTCCTCGTCGTCCTCGGTGAACTCGGCCGCGCCCTGCTTCTCGGCCAGGTAGAGGTTGCCCCACACGTGGTCGCGGATGCGCACCGGCACGCCGAGGAAGCTGTGCATCGGCGGGTGGTTCGGCGGGAAGCCGTACGAGTTGGGGTGCTTGGTGATGTCCGGCATGCGGAGCGGCTTCGGGTCGTCGATGAGCAGGCCGAGCACGCCCCGCCCGTGCGGCAGCTCGCCGATCTTCGCGTGCAGCTCGGGGCTGATGCCGTGGACGATGAAGTCGTGCAGCATGCGGTCCGGCCCGATCACGCCGAGCGCGCCGTAGCGGGCGCCGGCCAGCTCGCACGCCGACTGCACGATCCGCTGCAACGTGCTGCGCAGGTCGAGGTCGGACCCGATGCCGACGACCGCGTCCAGCAGCGCCCGGAGCCGCTCGCGGCTGGTCACCACCTCGCCGACGCGGTCGAGCATCTCCTGGAGCAGTTCGTCCAGGCGGACGCGGGACAGCGGGGTCAGCCCGAGCGACGGCGTGAGGTGCTCGTGCCGGGACTGGGGTGCGGCGGCCACCCGGCGATGGTATCGCCCGGTGGCCGCCGTGATCGAGACCGGTCAGGTGAGACGGTCGCGAACCGCCGAGGTGTCGACCGTCTGCGCGACGTCCAGCCGGGGCGTGTGCGGCGGGCCGGCGTGCGTCGGGTCGGCCACGCCGAGCCGCATGCTGATGTACGGGAACCCCAGGCCGGCGAGCATCTGCCGCAGCGCCGCGCGGGTGCTCTCGACCTCCACCACACCGGACAGCGGCACCAGCGACACCCCGTGCCGGGTGGCGGTGAGCCAGGCGGCGGAGAGCGCCTCACCGGCGCGCAGCCAGCTGATCAGCTCGTCGTCGGAGCCCCACAGGATCCCGTACACGGCGGTCTTGTCGTGGCCGGGGCCGATCGGCAGCGACCCGGCGCGGCCGAAGTCGCGGGCCGGAACGGTCGTCTGCGGTGCCTGCTCGGGCAGCACCTCCGGCGGCAGCCCGGTGCCGGTACCGGCCCGGCTGGTCCAGTACGCCAGCTCCTCGCGCAGCTCCGGGCTGTCCGCCTCGACGGCGGCGGCCTGCTGGGCGGCGCCGGCGAGCTGGATCTTCTGGGTGTCGTCGAGCAGTTGCAGGTTCACCCCCTCCAGCGTGGCGGCCCGGTCGATGTCGCCGAGCGCGGCGGTGGGGATCGGCTCGTCGCTGACCGGCCGGCGGTCGGTGTGCCGCACCTGCATGCACTGCACGACGCGCATGGCGTCGGGGTCGGCGCCGGTGTGCTTCAGGCTGGTGATCCGGGCCAGCAGGTCGGGTTCCTTCGGGTCGGGCAGCCGCTCCACCACCGGGGTCCAGCCCTCGGCGGCCAGCGCCACCCGCGCGTGGTGCAGCGCGGCGCCGCAGCTCACCACCAGCAGGTGCCCTTCCGGGTCCAGGGCGCTGAGGTGCCGTTCGCGGACCACCCGCAGCTCCAGCGCGTCGGGCAGGACCGTCCAGTGCCACGGCTGCGTGTTGTGCACCGAGGGGGCGTGGCCGGCCATCCCGGCGGCCTCCGCGAGCGCGGTGGTCAACGGGCGATCGCCCGCCGGCGTCTCGTGGCTCATCGTCACGACCTTTCCTGTTTTCCCCATCGTGCCCCACGCCCGGGACGCCCGGGTGGGGATGCCGCTCCATCCTCGGGCATGCCGGGCCGCCCCGCAGGGCCGGATTACCCGCGTCGCCCCGCCCGCGCCACCTCCGGGCTGCGACGATCCACACGTGGGAAGCGAACCACGCGAGTGCGTACCCGAGCGCCCGGCCCGCGCCCCGCGGCGGGCCTGGACCGAGTGGGCGCCGCTGGTGCTGCTCACCGCGGCGGTGCTGGCCGGGGCGGCGCTGTGGTTCGCCGGCGCGCGCGACGCCGCCCGGCTGGTCTGGGCGGCGGTCACGGTGGTCGCCCTGGTGCCCGCGGCCTGGACGACGCTGCGCCAGTTGTGGCTGCGGCAGTTCGGGGTGGACGTCATCGCGGTGCTGGCGCTGCTCGGCGCGCTGCTGGTGCGGGAGTACCTGGCCGGCGCCGTGATCGCGGTGATGGTCGCCACCGGGCGGGCGCTGGAGGAGTACGCCCAGCGCCGCGCCACCCGCGACCTGCGGGCGCTGCTGGAACGCGCGCCCCGGCAGGCACGCCGGCGCACCCCGGACGGCGGGATCGAGTTGGTGCCGCTGGACCGCGTCGCGGTGGGCGACCGCCTCGTCGTCGGGCCGGGCGACGTGGTGCCGGTGGACGGTGTGGTCGAGGAGGCGGCCACGCTCGACGAGTCGGTGGTGACCGGCGAGTCGCAGCTGGTCACCCGCGCGGCCGGGGAGGAGGTGGCCAGCGGCGTCGTCAACGCGGGCGCCGGCTTCGGGCTTCGGGCCCGCCGCAACGCGGCGGAGAGCACCTACGCCGGCATCGTCCGCCTGGCCGGCGAGGCCACCGCCCGCAAGGCCCCGATGGTGCGGCTGGCCGACCGGTACGCCGCCGCGTTCGTGCCGTTCACGCTGGTGCTGGCCGGCCTGGCGTGGCTGCTGTCCGGCGAGTTCACCCGGGCGGTGGCGGTGCTCGTGGTGGCGACACCGTGCCCGCTGCTGCTGGCCACCCCGATCGCCGTCGTCTCCGGGCTGTCCCGGGTGGCCCGGCGTGGCGTGCTGGTCCGTGACGGCGGGTCGCTGGAACAGCTCGGCCGCGCCCGTACCCTGCTGCTGGACAAGACCGGCACGCTCACCGCGGGCCGGCCCCGGGCGGCCGAGGTGGTGGTGGCGCCGGGCGGCGACCGGGACGAGGTGCTGCGGCTGGCCGCCTCGGTCGAGCAGCTCTCCCCGCACGTCCTCGCCGCCGCGCTGGTCCGGCAGGCCCGCGAGCGCGGGCTGCCGCTGGCCGAGCCGACGCAGGTCACCGAGGAGCCGGGGCACGGGGTGAGCGGGCGCGTCGGCGGGCGGATGGTGCACGTCGGGCAGCTCGCCGGGGAACCGCCGGAGTGGGCGGGCCGGCTCGGTGAGCGCGCCGAACGGGCCGGGCGTTCCGCGGTCTGGGTCAGCGACGACCACGGGCCGCTCGGCGCGATCCTGCTGGAGGACCCGGTCCGCCCGGACGCCCGCCGGACCGTGCGGCGGCTGCGCCAGGCGGGCCTTTCCCGCCTGGTCATGGTGACCGGCGACCGGCCGGGCACGGCCCGGCAGGTGGCGCAGGTCGTGGGCGTGGACGACGTGATCGCGCGGTGCTCGCCGCGGGAGAAGGCCGATCGGGTACGCGAGGAGTCGGCGCACGCGGTGACCGTGATGGTCGGCGACGGCGTGAACGACGCGCCCGCGCTGGCCGAGGCGCACGTCGGGGTGGCGATGGGCGCGACCGGGGCGACCGCCTCCGCGGACGTGGCCGACGCGGTGCTCACCGTGGACCGGCTGGACCGGCTCGCCGACGCGGTCGAGATCGCCCGGTACGCCCGCCGCATCGCGGTGCAGAGTGCCACAGTCGGCATGGGCCTGGCGGTGCTGGCGATGCTCGTGGCCGCGGCTGGCCGGCTGCCCCCGGTGGCCGGCGCGTTCCTCCAGGAGGGCATCGACGTCCTGGTGATCCTCAACGCGCTGCGCGCGCTCGGCGGCGGCCTGCGGCGGCGCGACCTGCCGGCGCACACCGTCGAGCTGATCGACAGGTACGCGGGCGAGCACGGTGGTGTGCGCGACGTGCTCGCCGGGCTGCGGGACACCGCCGACCTGGTGGCGACCCGCCCGGACGACCCGGCGTGCCTGCCGGCGCTGCGCGAGGTGCACCGGCGTCTGGTCGACGAGGTGCTGCCGCACGAGGCGGCCGAGGACCGGCAGCTCTACCCGGCGCTGGCCGGGCCGCTCGGCAGCGCCGAGGCGACCTCCACGATGAGCCGGGCGCACGTGGAGATCGTGCGGCTGGTGGAGCGGATCGGCGGACACCTCACGGCGCAGCCGGACGGCCGGCTGCGCCGTGACGAGGTGCCCGATCTGCTGGCCGCGCTCTACGGTCTGGACGCGGTGCTGCGCCTGCACCTGGCCCAGGAGGAGGAGGACTACTTCTCGCTCAACCCGGAGGAGGGCTCCACCGCGCCCGGCCGTTGAGTCAGCGCTCGCGGACCACAGCGACGGGACAGTGCGAGTGCTGGATGAGCTGCTGGCTGACCGATCCGAGCAGCATGCCGCGCAGGCCGCCCCGGCCCCGGCTGCCGACCACCACCAGCTGCGCCGACCGGCTCGCCTCCACCAGCAACGCCGACGCGCTGCCGGGGACCGCCTCGATCTCGACCGGCACGTCGGGGAAGCCCTCCCGCCACGGCGCCAGCTCCGCCTCGGCGGCGGCCCGTTCGCTCGCGGCGACCTGCTCCGGGTCGAAGTCCGGCGGCACCCACCTGTCACCCGGCGGATCCCAGACCCGCAGCACGCGAAGCGGCACGTCCCGTTGCGCGGCCCGCTCGACGGCGAAGCCGAGCGCGCGCAGCGCCGACTCCGAGCCGTCCGACCCGGCCACCACCGGCCCGGACGTGGCGGCCTGACCGTCGCGGACCACCACCACCGGACAGTGGGCGTGCGCGGTGACCGAGACCGCCGTGGACCCGGCGAGCAGCCCGCCGAAGCCACCGTGGCCCCGGCTGCCGAGCACCAGCATGCCGGCGTCGGCGGACCGCTCCTGGAGCACCAGCGCGGGCGGTCCGTCGAACACCTCGCCGTACACGGTCAGGCCCGGCCGATCGGCGGCGGCGTCCGCCGCCGCCTTGCGGACCAGTTCCTCGACCTGCTGCCGGGCGGCCTCGTCCGGCCACACCCCGGGCGCCACACCGGGCCCGATCCAGCCGGTCACCGTCAACCACTCGAAGACGTACGCCAGGCGTACCGGCCGCCCCGAGCGGCCCGCCTCGTCCAGCGCCCAGTTCAGGGCGACGGCGGCGTCCGAGGAGCCGTCGTAGCCGACCAGGATCTCGTCGTCGCTCATTCGCCACTCCTCAGCGCGGGGTCGCTCTCCCTGATCCAGCGCCACTCGGCGACCCGGGGGTCGTCCTCGCCGTAGCGGCGGGTGTAGTCGCGGCAGGCCTGGCGGGCGTCCACCATGTCCTGGCGCAGGTGCGCGGCGCGCGACCGCAGGCCGGGCACCCGGTCGATCACGTCGATGACCAGGTGGAAGCGGTCCAGGTCGTTGAGCATCACCATGTCGAACGGCGTCGTGGTGGTGCCCTCCTCCTTGTAGCCGCGCACGTGCAGGTTCTCGTGGTTGGTACGGCGGTAGGTGAGCCGGTGGATCAGCCACGGGTAGCCGTGGTACGCGAAGATCACCGGCTTGTCGCTGGTGAAGATGGTGTCGAACTCGTTGTCCGGCAGGCCGTGCGGGTGCTCCGACGGCGGTTGCAGGCGCATCAGGTCGACCACGTTGACCACCCGCACCTTCAGGTCCGGCAGGTGCCGGCACAGCAGGTCGGCCGCGGCCAGCGTCTCCAGCGTCGGCACGTCACCGGCGCAGGCGAGCACCACGTCCGGCTCGGCGCCGTCGTCGCTGCTGGCCCAGTCCCAGATGCCCAGGCCGCGGCGGCAGTGCTGGATCGCCTCGTCCATGGTCAGCCAGTTCGGCGCGGGCTGCTTGCCGGCCACCACCACGTTGATGTAGTGCCTGCTCCGCAGGCAGTGGTCCATCGTGGACAGCAGCGTGTTGCCGTCCGGCGGCAGGTAGACCCGGACCACCTCGGCCTTCTTGTTGACCACGTGGTCGATGAAGCCCGGATCCTGGTGTGAGAAGCCGTTGTGGTCCTGGCGCCACACGTGGCTGGACAGCAGGTAGTTCAGCGAGGCCACCGGCTCCCGCCACGGGATGTTCCGGGTCACCTTGAGCCACTTGGCGTGCTGGTTGACCATCGAGTCGACGATGTGGATGAACGCCTCGTAGCTGGTGAAGATGCCGTGCCGGCCGGTCAGCAGGTAGCCCTCCAGCCAGCCCTGGCACAGGTGCTCGGAGAGCACCTCCATCACCCGGCCGTCGGGGGAGAGGTGGTCGTCGCCGGGCACCTCGGCGCCCACGAACGCGCGGTCGGTCACCTCGAACGCCGCACCGAGCCGGTTCGAGGCGACCTCGTCCGGGCCGAACAGGCGGAACGTCTCCGGGTTGCGCGCGATCACGTCGCGGACCCAGGGGCCGAGTACACCGGTGGCGCCGGCCATCGGCTCGCCCGGCGTCGGCACGTCGACCGCGTAGTCGCGGAAGTCCGGCAGCTCCAGGTTGCGCAGCAGGCTGCCGCCGTTGGCGACCGGGTTCGCGCTCATCCGGCGGTCACCGGCCGGCGGCAGGTCGGCCACCTCGGCGACCGGGCCGCCGGTGGCGTCGAACAGCTCCTCCGGCCGGTAGCTGCGCAGCCAGCGCTCCAGCTCGGCCAGGTGCTCCGGGTTGTCCCGGACCTGCGAGATCGGCACCTGGTGGGCGCGGAACGTGCCCTCGACCTGCTTGCCGTCGACCCGGGACGGACCGGTCCAGCCCTTGGGCGTCCGCAGAATGATCATCGGCCAGCGGGGGCGCTCCACGTGCTCGCCGGAGCGGGCCCGGCGCTGGATCGCCGCGATCTCGTCGACCGCGCGGTCGAGCGTCGCGGCCAGCAGCTGGTGCACGGTCGCCGGGTCGTCGCCCTCGACCACGTACGGCTCGTAGCCGAAGCCGCGCATCATGTCCCGCAGGTCCTCGCCGGGGATCCGGTCCAGCACCGTCGGGTTGGCGATCTTGTAGCCGTTCAGGTGCAGGATCGGCAGCACCGCACCGTCGCGGGCCGGGTTCAGGAACACGTTCGACAGCCAGCTCCCGGCCAGCGGGCCGGTCTCCGCCTCGCCGTCGCCGATCACGCAGGCCACCAGCAGGTCCGGATTGTCGAACGCGGCGCCGTACGCGTGGCTCAGCGCGTACCCCAGCTCGCCGCCCTCGTGGATCGAACCCGGCACCTCCGGCGCCACGTGGCTCGGGATGCCGCCCGGGAAGGAGAACTGCCGGAACAGCCGCTGCATGCCGGTCTCGTCCCGGGGGATGCTGTGGTACAGCTCGCTGTAGGTGCCCTCCAGCCACGTGTTCGCCACCAGCGCCGGGCCGCCGTGGCCCGGACCGGTGACGAAGATGGCGGACAGGTCCCGGTTCACGATGACCCGGTTGAGGTGCGTGTAGAGCAGGTTGAGCCCGGGGCTGGTGCCCCAGTGGCCCAGCAGGCGCGGCTTGACGTGCTCGGGTTTGAGCGGTTCGCGCAGCAGCGGGTTGTCGAGCAGGTAGATCTGGCCGACGGTCAGGTAGTTCGCCGCGCGCCAGTAGGCGTCCAGCCGGCGCAACTCGTCTTCGGTCAGGGGGCTGTGCAGGTTCACCGCGGTGTCCATGCTGCCTTAGCCTCTCGTGGCTCGGGGTCGGCGGCCACTCGGGGACGACATCTTCTTCCCCGGCGCGTCCAGCCTCGCCCCCGTCGGGGGTCGTCGGTCAGGGCCGTAGGTCCCGCCTCGCGCGGGCGTCATGACCCGTCCCCGGCGTCCGCGGCGATGCCCCGTACGACGATCAGCGGGGCCGGCGAATGGTAGAGCAGGGACTGGCTGACCGCGCCCAGAGTGGACCCTACCGGCCCGTCTCCCCAGGCGGCCACCACCGCGAGCTGCGCCGCGCGGGACCGGTCGAGCAGGACGGACTTCGGGTCACCGTGGACGGTCTCGCAGTCGGCGGCGACCCGGGGGTACCGCAGGGCCGTCCGGGTGACCGCCTCCTCCAGCCGCCCGTCGTCGCGGTCGCCGGACTCCGGCTCGATCACCCGGACGGCGAGCAGGCGGGCGCCGCGGTGTTGCGCGCAGTCGAAGGCGTACCCGAGAGCGGCCCGCGAACTGGGCGACCCGTCGAAGCCGACGAGCAGCGGGCCGGGCGGGGCCGGCTCGGTGCGCCCGACCAGCACCGGGCAACCGGCCCGGGCGGCCACGTCCACGGCCGGCGTGTCGGCGGGTACGCGGTCCGGGTGCGCGGACATGCCCCCGTCACCGAGCGCGATCAGGAACGCGGTGTCGGCGACCCGCAGCAGCGCCTCGACCGGCGAGCCCTCGACGATCCGGCCGCTGACCGGCACCTGCGGCGCGCACTCGGCGACGACCCGTCCGGCGTGCTCCAGCACGTTCTCCGCGTCCGTGCGGGTGCCGCCGGCCGGGGCGGGACCGGGCGTCGCGGCCCAGTTGAACGCGTGCAGCAGGTGCAGCGGCCGGTCGTGGGCGGCGGCCTCGTCGGCGGCCGTGCGGACCACAGTCAGATCGGCCTCGGACCGGCCGACGCCGACCACCACCGCGCCGTGGCTGGGTGCGGCCACCCCGGCTCACCTCCCGACCCCTGCTTTTCACCCACCGTAGTCGCGGGATCGGGTGCGCCGGAGCGGGTCGGCGGAACTGGCGCTCAGCGCGGGGCGGGCAGCGCCGGGTGTACGCGCAGCACGACGGCCGTGGCGTTGTCCTCGCCGCCCTCGTCCAGGCTGGCGGCGAGCAGGGCCTCGGCGGTGCGCGCCGGGTCGCGCCGCGCGGAGAGCAGGTCGCGCAACCGGTGGTAGCCGAGCTGGTCGCTGATCCCGTCGGTGCACAGCAGCCAGGTGTCGCCCCGGCGCAGCGGCACGGCGAGCAGGTCCGGCTCGGGCCGGTCCGGGTGGCCGACGTAGCGCAGCAGCTGGTAGCGCGCCCGCGCCGCCTCCGGCGAGTCCGGCGGCCACCAGCCGTGCAGCAGGCCGAGCCAGGCCATCGTGTGGTCGACGGTGACCAGTTCCAGCAGCCCGTCGCGCAGCCGGTACGCCCGCGAGTCGCCGAGCTGCACCAGCCAGCCCTGCTCGCCGTCCGGCTCGACCACGAGCGCGGTGAGCGTGCACCCGGTCAGGCCGGACTGCGCCGCGCCGGCCTGGCGTACCCGCCGTTGGGTCTCGGCGACGGCGGCCCGCAGCGCGGCGGCGCCGACGGCGGGCCAGCCGGCGCGGACCTGCGCGGTGAACGTCTCCGCGGCGGTCGTGCCGGCCACCCGGCTGCCCTCGCCGTCGCCCATCCCGTCGCAGACCGCCGCGAGCGGTAGCTCGGGGTCGACGTGCAGCACGTCGTAGTTCTGCGGGTAGCGGTGCCCGACCACGCTGCCGCCGGCGATCTCCAGGGTGAGGCGGCCGGCGGTGAGCCGGCGCGCGGACTCGACCGGCCGGTCCAGCGGACGGCGGCGGAACACCAGCGGACCGTAACACCGAGACGGGCCGGACAGCGGCAGGCCGCATCGCCTGTCAACCACGGTTGACAGGCGATGGCGTGTCAACCTACATTGACAGCATGAGTCAGGCGACGGAACTCGCGGCGGCCGCCGGCAGCACCGACCCCAGGGTCGGCCTGCGCGCGGTGCTCGCCCTGCGCCGGCTGCTCGAACGGCTCGAGGTGATCCAGGTCGACAACGCCCGGCGGCAGGGCTGGTCGTGGCAGGAGATCGCCGACGCCCTCGAGGTCAGCCGGCAGGCGGTCCACAAGAAGCACGCCGGGCGACCGGCGGTGCGCGAGAGCTGGGAGGCGTGATGTTCGAACGATTCACCGACCGGGCCCGGAGCGTGGTGCACCACGCGCTCGACGAGGCCCGCGCCGAGGGCCGGCGGCCGGTCGGCACCGAGCACCTGCTGCTGGGCGTGCTCGCCGACCGGGACAACCTGGCGGTACGGCTGCTGGCAGCCGGCGGCGTCGACGCCGACGCCCTGCGGGCCGCGGTGGCCCGCCACACCGCGCAGGGCGTGGACGGGCTCGGCGCGGCGGACGCCGCGGCGCTGCGTGAGATCGGCATCGACCTCGCCGCGATCGTGGCCCGGATCGAGGAGTCCTTCGGCCCCGACGCGCTGCGCGAGGCGACCCCGCGTCCGCGCCGGTGGTGGCGTCGCGGGTCGCACCACGGCACGTTCTCGCCCCGGGCGAAGAAGGTGCTGGAGCTGTCGCTGCGCGAGGCGCTGCGGCTGCGCCACCGGCACATCGGCACCGAACACATCCTGCTCGGCCTGCTGCGCGAGGGCGGCGGCCTGGCTGCCGTGGTGCTCACCGAGGCCGGGGTGGACATCGACGACCTGCGGCGGCGCGTCGACGCGGCGCTGCGCGAGGCGGCCTGACCCGCACCCGGATCTCAAACCTGTTTGCGGTCCTCGCAACGTCCCGCCCCGCCGGGTCGCCGTCACGCCCCGTGTCCTGCACACTGACGCCGTGGACGGTGCAGACGACAAGCGCCCGGTGAACGCGGAGAACCGCACCCCGCGCTCGGCAGTGGTGGTCAACCCGGTGAAGGTGGCCGATCTGGACGAGTTCCGCCGCACCGTGGACGGCGCGCTCGCCGCCGCCGGGTGGCCGGCCCCGACCTGGTACGAGACGACTGTCGAGGATCCGGGCCGCGGGCAGGCGGAACAGGCTGTCGAGGCGGGCGCGGAAGTCGTCTTCGCCTGCGGCGGCGACGGCACGGTGATGGCCTGCGTGACCGCGCTGGCCGGCACCGACGTGGCGCTGGCGGTGCTGCCGCAGGGCACCGGCAACCTGCTGGCCGCCAACCTCGGCCTCTCCGGCGACCTGGCCGCCGGGCTGGAGGTCGCCGTCGAGCGCGGGATGCGCCGCCTCGACGTCGGCGTGGTCGGCGACAAGTGCTTCGCGGTGATGGCCGGGATGGGCTTCGACGCCCAGATGCTCGACTCCACCTCCGAGACCACGAAGAAGCGGATCGGCTGGCCCGCGTACGTGGTGGGCGCCGCCCGGCACCTGCGCGACCGGCCGATGCGCGTCTCGGTGCGCATCGACGGCAAGCCGCCGCTGCGCCGCCGCGCCCGCTCGGTCCTGGTCGCCAACGTCGGCCGGCTCCAGGGCGGGGTACGCCTGCTCACCGAGGCCGAGCCGGACGACGGCTGGCTCGACGTGGCGGTGCTGACGCCGCGTACGCTGCGCCACTGGCTCGCCATGGGCTGGGCGGTGCTGCGCCGCCGCGACCGGGTGCCCGGGATGGAGGTGTTCCGGGCCCGTTCGGTCGAGATCACCAGCACCCGGGCGCAGCCGCGGCAGCTCGACGGCGACCTGATCGAGCCGGGCCGGTCGCTGAAGGCCACCATCCGCCCCGAGTCGCTCTGGCTCTGCGTACCGCGCCCGGAGGAGCACCCCGACCTCGCGGAGGACGCCGACGCGGTCGGCGAGCGCGGCGAGCACCTGGTCGAGGAGGCCCGCCGTGAGTAGCACGAAGCTGGTCCCCGAGACCCGGTTGATGACCGAGGACCAGCTCTCCGCCGACGACGCCTGGCACACACTGCGCCGGCACGGCGGCTGGTGCCTGCTGCGGGACGCGTTCATCCGGTTCCGCTACGGCGACGGCTTCAGCCACTCCCGGGCGCTGGCGTTGCAGCTCTGCCTGGCGGTGGTGCCGTTCCTGATCGCGCTCACCGGTCTGATCACCGATCTGGGCGTGGACGAGGGCGGCAAGGTCGTCGCCGACACGGTGCTGGCGATCACGCCCGGCCAGAGCGAAGCCATGGTGCAGGACCTGCTGACCGACAGCGAGCGCACGGAGGACGCCGGTGAGCTGGCGCTGACGCTCGGTCTGCTCACCGGGCTGGTCGCGCTGACCACCACGATGGCGCAGATCGAGCGGGGCGCCAACCGGATCTACGGCGTCGAGCGGGACCGTCCGGCGCTCGCGAAGTACCTGCGTGCCGCCGTCCTCGCGGTGGTCGCCGGCGTGCCCGCGCTCGCGGGCTTCCTGATCCTGGTCGGCGGCCGGGCGATGGGCGAGTCGGTACGGCGGCACTACGAGTGGGGCGATCTCGCCATGGCCGGGTGGGACGTGATCCGCTGGCCGCTGAGCCTCGGTCTCACAGTGCTCGCCGTCGCTGTGCTGTTCCGGCACGCGCCGCGCCGCCGCCAGCCCGGCCTGTCCTGGCTCTTCTTCGGCGCGTCCATCGCCATCGCGATCTGGTGGCTGGCCAGCCTGCTGCTCGCCGCCTACGTGAAGTACAGCGGCGGATTCGGCCAGACCTACGGCGCGCTGACCGGCATGATGGCCCTGTTGCTCTGGGCCAACCTCACCGGGATCGCGCTGTTCGGCGGGCTGGCCTTCGCCGCGCAGCTCGAAGCGATGCGTATCGGGGTGGAGGAGCCCGCCCAGCCGGACCTGTGGGAGCCGGAGGCGCAACGTGAGGAGCTGTTCGACACCGGCGAGATGACCTCGCTCTGACGCCACGACCGGTCCGGCGTGGACGCCGCGCCGGTACGGCGTGTACGGGACACGCCGATCGGGTACAGCGCGCCTCGCAGAAGAACGAGGGAGGTGCGGTGTGACCGCGGTCAAGGAAGCCGGGAGCCGGCCGCTCAGCCATTTCGCGGAGCGGAGCCTCGCGGGCCTGCTCGCCGTGGCCGGCGCGGGAGTCGGGTTCGGCGTGCTGCTCATGCTCGTCCGCTTCCGGTGGAGCCCGCTGGGCGACGCCGACCACGCGGTGGCCGAGTGGTTCAACGACCTGGTCGCCCCGCACGGCCCGCTGGTCACAGTGCTCCAGGCGATCACCGACCTGGGCGGGCGGCCGGTGCTGATCTGGCTGGTCACCATCGCCGTGGTGGGCCTGCTGATCCGACGCCAGTCCCGGCTGGCGGTCTACCTGATCGTCACCGGCGCCGGCGGGCTGATCCTCGACCCGTCGCTCAAGGCGCTGGTCGGGCGGCTGCGCCCGGTGGTGGACGTGCCGATCGCGAGCGCGCCGGGTAACAGCTTCCCCAGTGGTCACGCGCTCGGCTCGTTCGTCGCGTACGGGGCGCTGCTGCTGGTGTTCCTGCCGGCCATGTCGCCGCGCTGGCGCAAGCCCGCCATCGCCGTCGCGGGTGTGCTGATCTTCCTGGTCGGGCTGACCCGGATCGCGCTGGGCGTGCACTTCGTGTCGGACGTGCTCGGCGGCTGGCTGCTCGGCGCGGCCTGGCTGGGCGTCACCGCGTACGCCTTCCGGCTGTGGCGGCGCGAGCGCGGCCGGCCGGTGCCGCCGCTGCGCGAGGGTCTGGAGCCGGAGGCGGGCGAGGAGCTGGCGCTCGCGCCGGACGAGGAGAAGGTGCTGGAGCACCCGCGCTCGGCGGTGGCCGAGCTGCTCGTCGGCTGGGTCCTCGTCTTCGGCGTGCTCTACGCGTTCGGCATGTTCGTCAGCTACCACGCCAAGGGCACGTTCTTCGACACGCTCGACACCGAGGTGCCGCGCTGGTTCGCCGAGCGGCACACCGACGCGCTCACGGAGCTGAGCTGGTGGTGGAGCAAGTTCGGCGACACCCACGCCATCCTGCTGGTCTCGCTGGTGTTCTGCCCGATCGTGCTGGCCGTGTGGCGGCGGTGGCGGCCGGTGCTGTACGTGGTGCTGGCGATGTTCGGCGAGCTGAGCCTGTTCCTGGCCAGCGCCCGGGTGGTGGACCGGCCCCGGCCGCCGGTGGAGAACCTGGACGGGCCGATGCCCACCTCGTCGTTCCCCTCCGGGCACATCGCGGCCACCATCTGCCTCTGGGTGGCCATGGCGGTCATCGTCTTCCCGCGTACCGACAGGTGGTGGCGGTGGCTGTTCGTGGGCATGGCGGTGCTGATGCCGGTCGGCGTGGCCACCTCCCGGATGTACCGGGGCATGCACCACCCGACCGACTTCATGGGCGCGATCCTGCTCGGTGCGCTGTGGCTGTCGCTGCTGTACTGGGTGATCAAGCCGAACGCCGACGTCCACGAGGGCAACCGGCCGGCGATCGAGTCCGAACAGGTCGACGAGCTGGACGACGAGCTGGCCAAGGCCGCGCGGCCGGACTGAGCCGATGCTGCGGGTGATGACCTGGAACATCCGGACCGGCGGGCGGGACGCAGGCGGCACCGACCGCCGGGACCGGATCGTCTCGGTCGTCACCGCGCAGCGCCCCGACGTGCTGGCCTTGCAGGAACTGCGCGGCATGGACGCCACGCTGGACGGCCTGGCCGGGCGGCTCGGGATGGAGGCGCACCTGGCCCGGTCCTGCTTCGGCCAGCCGGTGGCGGTGCTGGTCCGCCCGCCGCTGCGGGTGCTGCGCGCCGGCCGGGTCCGCCGCCCGTTCCACCACGCCGCCGCCCGGGTCCAGGTGGCCACCGGCGCGGGACCGCTCACAGTGGTCAGCACCCACCTGTACCCCTACTCGGGCGGGCGGCGGCGGATGGAGGCGGACTGGCTGGCGGCAGCGCTGCGGCGTACCGGGGGAGCGCTGGCCCTGCTCGCCGGGGACCTGAACACGCTGGAGCCCACCGCCGACCACACCGCCCGGCTGGCCGGGCTGGCCACCCCGTACCGGCGGCGGCACCTGCGCCGCGACGGCCGTACCGTGGACACGCGGGCGGTGGCCCGGCTGCTCGACGGCGGGCTGGTCGACCTGTGGCCGCGTTCCGGCGGCGACGAATCCGGCGGCCTGACCGTGCCGACCCGGCACGGCGGCGCCGAGTTCGCCGGAATGCGCCTGGACTACCTGCTCGCCACTCCGGCGCTGGCCGATCGGGTACGCGCGGTGCGGGTGGTCCGCGACTGTGACGCCGACTCGGCCTCGGACCACTATCCCGTGCTGGCCGAGGTGGACCTCACGGCCGGCTGAACGACCCCGCCAGGTCGGCCACCACGAAGGCCGCGAAGATCAGGATGACCGCCTCGCTGACCAGCCAGGAGTGCCTGTCGGTCCAGGAGCGGAACGCGGGCAGCAGCCGCTCCGCGCGCTCGCCGGCCAGCAGCAGCGTGAGCAGCGGCAGGGCCAGCAGGAGCACGGTGAGCGCCGTGAACGGCAGCAGATGCCACCACGGCCGGCCGTGCCCGGCCATGCTGCCCGCGACCGACGCCATGACCAGCTCGTCGCTCGGCACGGCGACGGCGAGCAGCAGCCCCAGACCGAAGGCGTACGCGGGCCGCGGGTCCTGCAACCGGCTCAGCCACCCGGGCGGCCGGTCGCGCCGCCGCCTGCGGAACGTGACCACCATGAGGACCGCCAGCAGCGCCAGCACGATCCAGTCGATGAGCCGGCGGCTGCCGCCCGCCCCGATGCCGTGCACGGCGGTGTGCCGCACCACCCGGAACGCCGCGTACCAGAGCGTCAGCGGCCCGAGCACCCCCACAGTGACGCCGGCCAGGTAGGCCACCGAGCTGCGGCGCGGGTGGCGGCCGGCGGCGAGGACGACGGCGCTGACGAGCTTCGACCCGGCGACCATCTCCAGCGCCAGCGGCAGCGCGGTCAGCAGGGGCATGCCCCATTCTGGTGTCGCCGTCGCACCCGCCGGGCCGGGTTCTACAGGACCAGGTTGAGCAGCACGGTGAGCACCACCGAGGCGACGATCGAGAAGAGGATCATCAGCAGGCAGCCGAGCCCGCCTCCGGCGGGACGGATCTCGGTGTTTCCGATACGCATGGCGTCAACTCCTCGCTGGGGTGGTGAGCAGGTCGTGGACGGCGTCCGCGACCTCGGTCGGGGCGGTGGTGGCCACGTTGTGCGCCGCGCCCGGGACGGCCACCGACCGGGCGCCGGGCACCAGGCGGGCCACCTGGTCCCGCCAGGCGGCCGGGGCGACCGGGTCGCGGGCGCCGGTCAGCACCAGCGTGGGCGCGCTGACCCGGGCCAGGTCCTCCTCGACCGCGTTGCGGACCGAGTGGGACAGCGTCGCGAACACCCGCCACGGCCGGGCGTCGGCCACGTCGCGCAGCAGGATCGGCGCCTGCCACCTCGCCTCCCGCAGCGTGTCCCGCAGCCACCGTCCGATCAGCCCGCGCCGGGACCGGGCGGCCGGGTCGCAGGTCGGGCCGGCCAGCACCAGGGCGCGGACCAGGCCGGGGTGACGGGCGGCGAGCGCGGCGGCGACCTCCGCGCCGAAGGAGTGACCGAGCAGGCAGACCGGACCCAACCGGTACGCGTCGAGCCAGTCGACCAGGAAGGCCACGTGCCGGTCCACGTCGTACGGAGCGCCGGGACGTTCGGTCAGCCCGAAGCCGGGCAGGTCCGGCACGTACACCGGCCGGCGCGGCGCCAGCGCGACGGCCAGCGGGGTGAGGTAGCGGTGCGACACGGCCAGGCCGTGCACAAGCACCACCGGCGTCCCGTCCCCGCCCGGGCCGGCGGAGCGGCGGGTGTGCGCCCGCAGCCCGCCGACCTGCCGGAACTCGCTGGTCAGCCCGGCGGCCGGCCGGGGCGCGGCGAGCGCCAGGCGCAGCTCGGCCGGGCCGAAGCGCCCCGGCGGGGACGGTACGACTGTCACAGCTCGCGCAGCCGGGGCAGCAGCTCCTCCTGGGCCCAGTCGAGGAACATCGGCTGGGTGTCGCCGCCCACCTGGATCAGCGCGACGTGTGTGAAGCCCGCGTCGACGAACTTCTTGAACGCCTCCACGTGCCGGTCGGTGTCCGGGCCGCAGGAGACGCCCTCGGCCACGTCCTCCTCGCGGACGAACTGGGTGGCGGCGGCGAACGACTCCGGGCCGGGCAGGTCGGCGTTCACCTTCCAGCCCAGGCCGAACCAGCGGAACTGGTCGTGCACGATCTTGCGGCACTCGTCCTCGTCCGGACCGTAGCAGATGGCCACCTGCCCGTAGCGGGGACGGCCCGCGCCGCCCGCGTCCTCGTACATGTCGATCAGATGGGACAGCGGGTCGGTGGCGATCATGGCGTCGGCGTACTCGGCGGCCAGCGTGGCCGACTGCCGCCCGGACGCGGCCACCGCCATCGGCACCGGCCGCTCCGGGCGGTCCCAGACGTACGCGTCGGGCACGTCGAAGTGGTTGCCGGAGAACGTCAGCGTCTCGCCGTTGAGCAGCGGCCGGATGATCTGCAGCGCCTCCTCGAACATCTCGTGCCGCTGCTGCACGTGCGGCCACCCGCCGACCACGTGCTCGTTGAGGTTCTCCCCGGCGCCGAGGCCGAGCGTGAACCGGCCGTCCGAGAGCACCCCGATGGTGCTGGCCTTCTGCGCCACCACCGCCGGGTGGTACCGCCGGATCGGGCAGGTAACGAACGACATCAGCTCGGCCCGGCTGGTGGCGTGCGCGACCGCGCCGAGCACCGACCAGGCGTACGGGGAGTGGCCCTGTGACTCCAGCCAGGGGTAGTAGTGGTCGGACATGACCAGATGGTCGAAGCCGGCGGCCTCGGCGCGTACGGCGTGGTCGACGAGTTCCTTCGGGCCGGCCTGCTCGCACATGAGGGTGTAACCGACGTTGACCATGGCGCGTCTCCTTCCCGGGCGGATCGTCCCCGGATACCCCACCCGGCGCGGGTCAACCCTGCTGTCCGCTTCCGGGCGGACTCTTAACCGGTTCAGCTGATGTGGCCCGTCAGCGGTCGCCGCCTCCCGGCCGATCCCGCTTAACCGGTTGCCTGACGCCTTCCATCGCCCTACGCTGATGCCTGCGTCCGTTCGGGAACCGGGCGGCGGCTACCGGGCTCAGTCGCCACCACCTCGTCACCGTCACCGCACCCCCGCTCGGGCACGGGGGAGACCTTCCCCTGAGGACAGCCATGAAGAAACTGCTCTCCGTCGCGGGCGCCGCCCTGCTGACGGCCCTCGCCGCCGTCTTCGCCCTCGGGCAGCCGGCCCACGCCGCCACCGGGTTCTCCGTCCTCAACGGGCGGCTCTACGACGCCAACGGCGTCGAGTTCGTGATGCGCGGGGTCAACCACGCGCACACCTGGTACCCGCAGCAGACCAGCTCGTTCGCAAACATCAAGGCGCTAGGCGCGAACACCGTCCGGGTGGTGCTGGCCAGCGGCGACCGCTGGACGAAGAACAGCGCCGCCGACGTGGCCAACGTGATCTCGTTGTGCAAGGCCAACCGGCTGATCTGCGTGCTGGAGGTGCACGACACCACCGGGTACGGCGAGGAGGGCGCCGCCGCCACGCTCGCCGAGGCCACCGACTACTGGCTGAGCATCGCCGACGTGCTCAAGGGCCAGGAGAAGTACGTCATCGTCAACATCGGCAACGAGCCGTTCGGCAACCAGGGCTACAGCGCCTGGACCACCGACACCTCGAACGCGATCAAGCGGCTGCGCGCCGCCGGCCTGACGCACACGATCATGGTGGACGCGCCGAACTGGGGCCAGGACTGGTCGTTCACCATGCGCGACAACGCCGGCACCGTGTTCGCCGCCGACCCGCAGCGCAACACCGTCTTCTCCATCCACATGTACGGCGTGTTCGACACCGCCGCCGAGATCAGCGACTACCTGGGCCGGTTCCGGACCGCCGGGCTGCCGATCGTGGTCGGCGAGTTCGGCTTCAACCACTCCGACGGCAACCCGGACGAGGACGCCATCATGGCGTACAGCCAGGCCAACGGCATCGGCTACCTCGGCTGGTCGTGGAGCGGCAACGGCGGCGGCGTGGAGTACCTGGACATGACCACCGCGTTCAACCCGGCCCAGCTCACGAGCTGGGGTCAGCGGATCTTCAACGGCGCCAACGGTATCGCCGCCACCTCCCGTGAGGCGTCGGTGTACGCCGGCAGCACCCCGACCGCCAGCCCCACCGGCAGCCCGACCACCAGCCCGACGCCCACCAGCAGCCCCAGCCCGACCCCGCCGCCGACCACCACGCCCCCGCCGTCCGGTGGCTGCACCGCCACCTACACCGTCGGCAACTCCTGGCAGGGCGGATTCCAGGGCGAGGTCAAGGTGACCGCCGGAGCCGCGGCGATCACCGGCTGGACGGTGCGCTGGACGTACGCGAACGGCCAGTCCGTCACCCAGGCGTGGAACGCGAGCGTCAGCAACAGCGGGTCGGCGTACACCGCCCGCAACGTCGACTACAACGGCCGGCTGGGCGCGGGCGCGAGCACCAGCTTCGGCTTCATCGGCACCTGGCAGGGCACCAACCCCACCCCCACGGTGACCTGCACCGCGAGCTGACCCCCTAACCGGTGATCAAGGAGTTTGTGTCCCGTCCGGACGCCTGCGGTGACACAAACTCCTTGATCACCCGGGGTGGCGGCGGTCAGGCCGCGGTCGCCTCCAGCAGGAGGGCCTGTTCGGGGTGCAGGGCTGGCAGCTGCAAGCCGACCGAGCCCAGCACCGAACCGCTGACCGTGATGCCGTCGCCGGGCCAGGCCAGCCAGCCCGGTGGGTACAGCTCCAGCATCGCCGGCTCGGGCACCCCGGCCGGCGGGCGCACGAGATAGCGCCGCGCCGGGTCCAGCCCCGGCAGCCGGACCGCGCCCGGCACCTGCGCCGCGGACGTGGCGACCCGGCTGACCGCGTACACCGCATGCGAGCCGTCGTGGGCGATCACGCCGTGGGCCTGCACGGCCGGGTCCGGGTGGTCGACCCGGACCACCCGGCCGGTGTGCAGCAGCGGGCGCAGCCGCTTGTGCAGCGCCACCCAGGCGGCGAGTTCGGCCCGCTCGGTGGCGTCGATCGCGGTGATGTCCCACTCGATGCCGTGGTGGCCGAACAGCGCGGTGACCGCGCGGAAGCTCAGGTCGTGCACGCGGCGCGTGGTGTGCGAGCGCTCCGGACCGATGTGCGTGCCGATCAGTTCCGGCGGCAGCAGCAGGCCGGTCCAGCGCTGGATGGACAGCCGTTCCAGCGCGTCGTTGCAGTCGCTGGCCCAGACCCGGTCGGTGCGGCGCAGGATCTCCAGGTCGACCCGCGCGCCGCCGGAGGAGCAGCTCTCGATCTCCACGTCCGGGTGCCGGGCGCGCAGCTCGTCGAGCAGCCGGTACACCGCGAGCGTCTGCGCGTGCACCCCCGGCCGTCCGGCGTGCCCGGCCTCGGTGAGGTCGCGGTTGTGGTCCCACTTCAGGTACGCGATCCCGTCGTGCTCGCCCAGCACCGCGTCGAGCCGTTCGAGCAGGTACGCGTACGCGTCCGGGTGGGCCAGGTCGAGCACCTGCTGGTGCCGCCACGGCGGCGGCAGCCGGCCCGGCGCCTGGAGCACCCAGTCGGGGTGGGCGCGGAAAAGGTCGGAGTCGGGGTTGACCATCTCCGGTTCCACCCAGAGCCCGAACTGCATGCCGTGCCCGCGTACGTGGTCGATCAGCGGCTGCAACCCGTCCGGCCAGACCTCGCCGTCGACCCACCAGTCGCCGAGCCCGGCCTGGTCGTGCCGCCGGCCGCGGAACCAGCCGTCGTCGAGCACGAAGCGTTCCACCCCGACCTCGGCGGCCGCGTCGGCGAGGGCCCGCAGCCGGTCCAGGTCGTGGTCGAAGTAGACCGCCTCCCACACGTTCAGCGTCGCCGGCCGCGGCGTGCGCGGGTGCGACGGGCGCGCCCGCAGGTGTGTGTGCAGCGCGTCGCTGAGCCCGTCCAGCCCGTCGGCCGAGTGCGCCGCGTAGAGCAGGGGAGTGGCGTACTCCTCGCCCGGCCCCAGCACGATCTCGCCCGGTGTGAGCAGCTCACCGCCGCCGAGCGTGGCCTCACCGGTCGGGCGTCGCTCGGCGGCCGTGACGTGGTCGCCGCTCCACGCGGTGTGCACCGCCCACACCTCGCCGTGCCGGAAGCCGAACCCGGCCGTGCCCGCGACCAGCAGCAACGTGGCGTCGTGGCCGGTGCGGCCGTGGCGCCCCTCGCGTACCCACGCGCCCATCGGCCACGGGTGCCGCTGCGGCGCGCGCTCCCGGCACCACCGGCCGGTCAGGTCGAGCAGCTCGGTGGCGACCGCCGGCACCGGCAGCACCGGCGTCAGCTCCCGCACCTCGTACCGGCCGTCGCCGTCGTTGCGCAGCCGGTGCCGCAGCGTCAGCACGCCCGCCGCGTCCAGCGTGATCTCGACGGTCAGGCTCAGCCCCGCGCCCGGGTCCGCCGCCCGCACCGTCACCCGCCCGGAGGTAAGGAAGGGCCCCTTCTTAACGCCTGGTGCATGTGAAGGGTCCCCTCCTAACAGGTCGGGCGGCGGCGCCACGAGGTCGTCGTGCACGTCGAGGCCGGTCAGGCGGAACGCCGTGGACCAATCCCGGCCGTCGCGGTGACCGGCGAGACCGGGCCGGCCGCTCCACCCGGCGCTCGCCTCGGGCAGCAGCGACAGCACGGTGGGCGCGTCGAAGCTGCTCGGCACGACAGGTGGCACCGTGGCGTCGACGAGCGCGGGCAGGTCCCCGTCGGGCAGTGGGCCCAGGTCGGCACCCCAGTGCACGACCCGGGGCAGCCCCGGGCCGCGTGCGTCGAGCACCAGGCTGGTCCGCGCGCGGCGCAGGTGGACGATCGTCATCCCTTGGAGGCTCCCAGCGTCAGGCCCCGGACGAACTGCTTCTGGAGCAGGAAGAAGATCACCAGGGTGGGGATCGCGACCAGCACGGAACCGGCCGAGACCAGGTTGTTGTCGGTGAAGAACTCGCCGCGCAGGTTGTTCAGCGAACTGGTGACGGGGAACTTGTCGCCGGTCCGCATGAGCACAGTGGCCCAGAAGAACTCGTTGTAGATCCAGGTGACCTCGAGCGTCGCCAGCGCGGCGAGCGCCGGGCGGCACAGCGGCATCGTCACCTGCCAGTACTGCCGCCACACGTTCGCACCGTCCACCATCGCGGCCTCGTACAGCTCGTGCGGCAGTGCCTTCATGTAGTTGCTGAGCACGAACACGCAGAAGCCGCACTGGAACGCGACGTTGACCAGGATCAGCCCCCAGTAGCTGTCGTAGAGCAGCTCCGAGTCGCTCATCCAGGCCGGCAGCGGGATCTCGGTGAACATCCGGAACAGCGGGATGAGCAGCGCCTGCTGCGGCAGCAGGTTCGCGGCGGTGAACAGGCCGAGCAGCGCGATGTTGAGCTTCCAGCTGAACCGGGCGATCACGAACGCCACGCAGGAGGCGAGGAACAGCGTGAGCAGCACCGCGGGGACGGTGATGTAGGCCGAGTTGAGGAAGTGCTTGCCGAACTCGGCGGTACGCCAGGCGGTGACGTAGTTGTCGATCGTCCAGCCGCCGAGCGACACGTAGCCGTTGACGGCCGTGTACTCGTAGGAGCGGAACGAGGTGAGCACCGCCCAGAGGATGGGGAACAGCCAGCCCACTGCGACCGTACCCAGGAACAGGTGCAGGACGACCCGGGCGGGCCGCACGGGGCGGCGGCGGCCGGCGGAGACGGCGGTCATCGCTTGTCCTCCCGCATCACGGTCCAGAGGTAGATGGTGATGAAGACCAGCGACACCGCCAGCATGATCGTCGCCAGCGCGGAGCCGAACCCGATGCGGCTGGCCTCGCCCACCACGTTCTGGGTGACCAGCGCGGAGATCAGCTCCAGCCCGTTGCGGCCATTGTTGATGACCCAGACCAGGTCGAACGCGCGCAGCGACTCGATCACCGTCACCACCAGCACGATGATGTTGATCGGGCGCATCACCGGGAAGACGACCCGAAAGAACGTGCTGGTCTCCGAGGAGCCGTCCACCGCGGCGGCCTCGCGCAGCGACGGGTCGACGCCCTTGAGGCCGGCCAGGTAGAGCAGCATGATGTAGCCGACGTGCCGCCAGCCGGCCGCCACCAGCACGGCCCAGATGTTGACGTTCGGGTCGCCGTACCAGTCGGTCTCACCGCCGAACACGCCGTTGAGCAGGCCCTGGTCGCGGCTGTAGATGAGCTGCCAGATGAAGCCGATGAGCGCCAGCGACAGCACCACCGGCAGGTAGAGCGCTGTCTGGTAGAAGCGGCTGCCGCGCAGTTCCTTGTCGAGCAGCACGGCGAGGAACATGCCGATCGGGGTGGCGACCACGAACAGCGCGGCCAGCCAGAGCAGGTTGTTCTGCACGGCGGGGACGAACGGCGGGTAGATGTTCACCACGTCGTCGTAGTTCTTGAACCCTACCCACTCGATCTCGCCGATCGGGCCGATGCCGTCCCAGTTCGTGCCGGAGAGCAGCACCGTCGCCACCGCGGGCAGCCAGACCAGGCCGGTGACGAGCAGCAGGGGTACCAGCACCATCAGCGTGATCACCACGCGGTCGGTGCGGGACAGGAGCCGTAGCCGGCGACCGCGACCACCGTTCGTGGTGGTCGCGGCCGGCGGCGGCACGGCGCGATCCGCTTGGATCAGGGGCAGGTCGGACATGATGTCCTTCCCCCTTCCGCCGTCAGCTGGTGAAGATCGACTTCTTCTGGTTCTCGATGCTCGTGAGCAGCCCGCCGATGTCCTTCGGGTCCTTGATGAACTGCTGCAACGCCGGGATCATCACGGTGGAGGCGAAGTCCGGCCGGGTGTCCCGGTCGAGGAACTGGGCGATCTCGGTGGCGGAGCCGACCAGGTCGGCGGCCTTCTTCTGCAGCGCGCTGTAGGCGCCGGTGTCCGCGCCGCCGTTCGCGACCAGCGTGCTCGGGTCGTTCTTGACGGTGATGTCCGCCGCCTCCTTCGAGCCGAGGTACGTCAGCAACTTCTGCGCCGCGTCCTTGGACTTCGGCTTGCGGGCCATCATGTAGCCGTCGATCGGGGCGTCCAGCGCCTTCGCCCCGATCGTGGAGTCGACCTCGGGGAACGTGAAGAAGTCCAGGTCCTCCAGGTCGGCGCCGCTGAACTGCTGGCCGACGAACAGACCGAGCAGGTACATGCCGCTCTTCTTCTGCTGCAACGACTGGGCCGCCTCCTGCCAGGTGCGGCCGAGCGCGTCCGGCTGGTGCAGGGGGAGCAGCCCGGCCCAGGTGTCGAAGACCTTCTTCACCTTGTCGGAGGTCCACGCCTCCTTGCCGGCCATCAGGTCGATGTGGAACTGGTAGCCGTTGATCCGCAGGTTGAGGATGTCGAACGTGCCCATCGCCGGCCAGCCGTCCTTGTCGGCGAACGCGATCGGGACGAGGCCGTCCTTCTTCATCTGCGTGCCGAGCGTGTTCAGGTCGTCGAGCGTCTTGGGCACCTCGTAGCCGCGCTGCTGCCACACCGACTTGCGGTAGAAGACCGCCCACGGGTAGTACGACGCCGGCACGAAGTACTGCTTGCCGTCGTCGCCGGTGGACGCCTTCTTGAACGCGTCGGAGAAGCCGTCGAGCTTGCCCCACACGTCGCTGAGGTCACCGGCCAGGCCCTTGGCGGCGAAGAACCGCATCCGGTAGCCGGCGAACCAGGTGAACACGTCGTCCGGCTTGCCCTGCAGGTAGTTGTTGATGTTCTCCTGGAACGTGTTGTGGTCGACCGTGTTGATGTCGACGGTCACCCCGGAGGACGTCTTGAAGCCGTCCATCACCTTCGCGACGACGTCCTTGGGCTTCGGGTCCGACTGGTTGGACCCGAGCGAGACGCTCTTGGCGTCACCGGCCGATCCGGAGTCGGAGTCGCCGCAGCCGGCGAGCAGACCGGTGCCGAGCAGCGCCCCCGCGCCGGCCGCGCCGGCCAGCAGCGAGCGCCGGTTCAGACCGGCGACGGACGGGGGTACGAGACGGGCGAGGTATTCGGCTTGTGAGCGGGGACGGGACATGGATCCTCCTGCGTGGAAGAGGTGCGCTGCGCTCATGGACCGTGATCGTTGGCGGTGGGCGATGTTCGTGCCGGTCGCAGCGGATCCACCGAGAACCCACACGTCCGAACACCAACAGCCGGTGGCGCTTGAAGCTACCCCTTGGCTCGGTGCTGTCAAGAGGGCAAGAAGAAAGCGCCGCCGCCGGTGGCGCGGGGTGAATGGCCGGCGCACGCGGGGAACTCAGTCGATGTTGGAAAGTGTTGACTTGGGTACTGTTCGGGGGGAGCCTCTGCTGTCATGCGGAACTGGCACGGCGAGGGCATCTGGTACGGCGCCGACTACAACCCGGAGCAGTGGCCCGAGCAGACGTGGACCGAGGACGTCGAACTCATGCGCCGGGCCGGGGTCAACCTGGTCTCGGTCGGCATCTTCTCCTGGGCACTGCTGGAGCCCAGCCCCGGCCGGTACGTCTTCGACTGGCTCGACCGGGCGATCGACCTGCTGCACACCGGCGGCATCAGCGTCGACCTCGCCACCGCCACCGCCAGCCCGCCACCGTGGCTGGCGCACCGGCACCCGGAGACGCTGCCCCGCCGCGACGACGGCACTGTGCTCTGGCCCGGCGGCCGGCAGGCGTACTGCCCCAGCTCGCCGGTGTTCCGGGACCACTCGCTCGCCCTGGTCGAGGCCGTCGCCCGCCGGTACGCGCGCCACCCCGCCGTGGTGCTCTGGCACGTCTCCAACGAACTCGGCTGCCACAACGTGCACTGCTACTGCGACGTCAGCGCCGAGGCGTTCCGCGGCTGGCTGCGCGAGCGCTACGGCGACCTGGACTCGCTCAACGCGGCCTGGGGCACCGCGTTCTGGAGTCAGCGCTACCACGACTGGGCCGAGATCAACCCGCCGCGTACCGCGCCGACGTTCGCCAACCCGACCCAGCAACTGGACTTCCTGCGGTTCTCCTCCGACGAGCAGCGCGCCCAGCTGCGCGCCGAGCGGGAACTGCTGAACCGGCTCGTCCCGCAGCCGGTCACCACGAACTTCATGATCGGCACCGGCATCAAGTACCTGGACTACCACTCCTGGGCCGCCGACGTGGACGTGGTCGCCAACGACCACTACCTCACCGCCGCCGACCCGCAGCCGCAGGTCAACCTGGCACTCGCCGCCGACCACACCCGGGGCGTGGCCGGCGGCGCGCCGTGGCTGCTGATGGAGCACTCCACCAGCGCGGTCAACTGGCAGCCCCGCAACGTGGCGAAGACGCCCGGCCAGATGCGCCGCAACAGCCTCGCCCACGTCGCGCGCGGCGCCGACGGGGTGCTGTTCTTCCAGTGGCGGGCCTCCCGGGCCGGCGCGGAGAAGTTCCACTCCGCGCTGGTCCCGCACGCCGGCCCGGACACCAAGGTGTTCCGCGAGGTCTGCCGGCTCGGCGCCGACCTGCGCGCGCTCGCCGAGGTACGCGGCAGCCGGGTCGACGCCGACGTGGCGATCCTGTTCGACTACGAGGCGTGGTGGGGCGCCGAACTCGACTCCCACCCGAGTGTCGACGTCACGTACACCGACCGGTTGTTCGCGTTGCACGCCGCGCTCTGGCGGGCCGGGATCACCGCCGACGTGGTGCACCCCTCGGCCGACCTGTCCCGCTACCGGCTCGTCCTGGCGCCGACGCTCTACCTCGTCCGCGACGCCGACGCCGACGCGCTGCGCCGGTTCGTGGAGGCCGGCGGCACCGCTGTGGTCACCTACTTCAGCGGCATCGTCGACGAGCACGACCACATCCGGCTCGGCGGCTACCCCGGCGCGTTCCGCGACCTGCTCGGCGTACGCGTCGAGGAGTTCTTCCCGCTGCGGGCCGGCGAGACGGTACGCCTCGACGACGGCGCCCGCGCCGACGTGTGGACCGAGTGGCTGCACGCCGAGGGCGCCGAGGTGCTGGCCGCGTACACCGACGGGCCGCTGCCCGGCGTGCCGGCGCTGACCCGCAACACCCTCGGCGCGGGCGCCGCCTGGTACGTCGGCACCCGGCTCGACGACGACGCCACCGACCGGCTGGTGGCCCGGCTGCTCGACGAGACCGGCGTGCGCCCGCCGGTCGACGCGCCGCCCGGGGTGGAGGTGGTCCGGCGCCGCTCGGCGGACCGGAGCTGGTTGTTCGTGGTCAACCACACCACCGAGCCGGCCCGGCTGGCGGTCAGCGGCACCGAGTTGCTGGGTGGCGTCAGGTATGACGGCACCCTGGAGGTGCCGGCGGGTGAGGTGGCTGTGGTCCGCGAGGAGCCCGCGCCGGTGCCCGCTACCGCCTGACCGGCACCCTGCCGTTCGCGCCGAGGAGGTTCCCATGCTCGCCCAGCAACGGCAGAGCGCCATCCTGGAGCTGATCCGCCAGCGCGGCGGCGTCCGGGTCTCTCACCTGGTCAGCCGCTTCGGGGTGTCCGACATGACGATCCGTCGCGACCTGGAGGTGCTGGCCGACCGCGGCCTGATCGACAAGGTGCACGGCGGCGCCACGCTGGCCGGGCCCGGCTCCACCGAGGAACCCGGCTTCGCCGCCAAGTCGGTCCGCCAGCAGGCCGAGAAACGCGCCATCGTGGAACGGGCCGCCGGCCTGGTCGAGCCGGGGATGGCCGTCGCGCTCTCCGCCGGCACCACCACCGCCGCGCTGGCCGCCCGGCTGGCCGAGGTACGCGGGCTGACAGTGGTCACCAACTCGATCCCGGTGGCCGACGCGCTCTACCAGAACCCCCGCGCCGACCAGACAGTCGTACTGACCGGCGGCATCCGTACCCCGTCGGACGCGCTGACCGGCCCGGTCGCCGAGGCGGCCATCGCCGCTCTCAACGTCGACCTGCTCTTCCTCGGCGTGCACGGGATGAGCCCGCGCACCGGGTTCACCACGCCCAACCTGCTGGAGGCGGCGGTGAACCGGCGGCTGATCGGGTCCGCGCGCCGGCTCGTGGTGCTCGCCGACCACACCAAGTGGGAGACCATCGGCATCGCCACCATCGCGCCGCTGGAGGAGGCCGACGTGCTGATCACCGACGGCGGCCTGCCGCCGGAGGCCCGCCGGCAGCTCGGCGAGCAGGTGGGCGAGCTGGTGGTGGTCCCGGCGGACTGAGGCCACGGCGCGCCTCACAGACAGTTCTCAGCCCCGCCGTCTAGGGTGCCCTGACGAAGTGCCCGACGGTCCATGTCGGAGCGCAGCTGCACGGGAGTGACCGATGGTCTTCAAGAAGATGTTGAGCGCGTTCGGCGTGGGCGGTCCGAGCGTCGACACGGTGCTCAGCAACCCGAACACCCGGCCGGGCCTGGCCCTGGACGGGCACGTGAACCTGGTCGGCGGCGACGCACCGGCCCGCATCGAGCAGATCAACATCGGTCTCGTGACCCGGGTCGAGATCGAGAGCGGCGACCACGAGTTCGCGGGCGTGATGGAGTTCCACCGGATGCCGGTCAGCGGCGCCTTTGAGCTGGCCCCGAAGCAGCAGCTCTCCATCCCGTTCCAGATGCCGGTGCCGTGGGAGACCCCGATCACCGACGTGTACGGCCAGCGCCTGCACGGCATGACCATGGGCCTGCGTACCGAGCTGGCGGTGGCCCGCGCGGTCGACAAGTCCGACCTGGACCAGGTGTCGGTGCACCCGCTGCCGATCCACGAGCGGATCCTGGAGGCGTTCCAGGCGCTGGGCTTCCGGTTCAAGCACGCCGACCTGGAGCGGGGCCACATCTACGGGGTGCCGCAGACGCTGCCGTTCTACCAGGAGATCGAGTTCTTCGCCGCGCCGCAGTACGCGCAGACGGTCACCGAGGTCGAGCTGACGTTCGTGACCAGCCAGCAGGGCGTCGAGGTGATCCTGGAGTGCGACAAGCGCGGCGGCTTCCTCAGCGCCGGGCACGACGTCATCGGGCGGTACTCGGTCCCGCACAGCGACGCCGCCCGTACCGACTGGGTGCAGGTCGTCGACGGCTGGCTGCGGGAGACCACCGGTCGCTACGGCAGCCTGCGGGCCCAGGGCTTCGGCATGCCGCGCGGCGGCCACGGCTACCCGGGTCACCACGGCTACGCCGGCCACGGGCGGCGCGGCCCGGGCATGGGCGGCGTGGTGGCGGGCGCCGCGCTCGGTGTCGCCGGCGGCATGATCGCCGGTGAGATGCTCGAGGACGCGTTCGAGGGCGGCGACGACTTCGGGGACTTCGGCGAGGAGTGAGCGCACGCGACGACGCCCCCGGGACGGATCCCGGGGGCGTCGCCGTTCGCGTGGCGCGCGTCAGCGCTTGGCTCGACGCTCCTCGCCGGAGCGGCGCGCGCTGCCCGCCTTCGACAGACCACGGCTGACCAGGTACGCGCCCGTCAGCGCGGTCAGGTACCACCAGGCCTGGTTCGGGTTGTTGATGTTCAGGCCGTTGGCGGTGGTGCCCTTCCAGAACGCGGCGATCGCCACGAGCGCAACCGCTGCTGCGTACACCCAGAACTCGGTGGTCAGGAACGCCTGCTTCGTCTCCGTACCCGGAGACGGCTGCGGCTCCCGGTGACCGTTGTGCATCGCCGGCATCTGCTGGGTCGACGTGTCCTGCATGCTCGACCGGTTCTGGACGTCGGACATCGGCCGGTTGGCCGGCCTGGTGGATGCAGCCTGCGTGCTCATCTGTCCTCCTCAGGATTGATGAGTCGTTACCTGCACACCCTCGCCCCGCTACCGCAGGTCGGCCACGGCACGGTTCGCGCTCTGTGGCGGGGGCACCCTGGGTCTACCCCGGGCCGGAGACAAGGTAACCGCCGGTCACCGTCAAATGGTGGCCGCGCTGGGGAAACGGTCATCCGGGCACGGACCGTGCGCTTCGCCCCTGGTTCCGGTTTCAGCCACCCGGCCTCGGGCACGCACGACCGATGTCCCGAGAGAGCTGCGAGGT
The DNA here is from genome assembly GCF_030519385.1 of Micromonospora sp. C28ISP2-4. NCBI lineage: Bacteria > Bacillati > Actinomycetota > Actinomycetes > Micromonosporales > Micromonosporaceae > Micromonospora > Micromonospora sp. C28ISP2-4. Next base: position 33,630 of record NZ_JAUMKG010000003.1, read on the forward strand.
GGTTGACATGCGTGAGGACGACATGCGGCAGGACGCCGCCCGGCAGGCCGAGCAGCGGGTCGCCGGAGGCGTGTACGGCGAGGGTGCGCTGGACGAGGTCACTGTGCCGCAGACCGACGTGGAACGGATGCGGCAGGAACTCGACCCGGACGACCCGGCGGACGTGCCGGTCGACCCGACTGTGCTGCGCGACGGCGGACCGACCCGGGGGCAGGGCGCGGTGACCACGACAGGTGGCACCGCCGGTCCGGCCAGTGTCCGCCGGGTGGCCCGGCAGCCCGAGAAGCACCGGGGCAAGGTTGCGCCGACGACAACCGGTGACGCCACCACGGGTGGCCTGAGCACGCCGGCCGGCGGCTCCACCAGCGACAACTCGGCCACCGGCGCCCAGGTGGGCAACTTCACCAACAACCGCCCCAACCCAGGCTGACCGGGGCAGACCGAACGGCGGGGGCGGCCCTTCAGGGCCGCCCCCGCCGTCCCTGCTCGCCGATCTTGCACTTTCGGCCCCCAAAATGCCCGGTTGGCGCAGTTCGCACGAGCCGAAACTGCATGATCAACGCAGTGGGCGGGGGCGGGGTGGGAGTTAGGCGGGGTGGGTGCGGAGGATGCCGAGGCGTTGGGTGGCTCTGGTGAGGGCCACGTAGAGGTCGCTGTTGCCCCTCGGGGACTCGGACACGATCCGGGCCGGGTCCACCACCAGCACCGAGTCGAACTCCAGCCCCTTGGCCTGCTCGGTGGTCAGCACCACCACCCGGTTCGCCAGCTCCGGCTGCTCACCCACAGTCGCCTCGGGCAGCGCCGCCACGACCGCGCCGCCCAGCTCGGCCACCCGGCCGGTCGGCACCAGCACGCCGAGCCGCCCGTCGCCGAGCGACGCGGCCTCCCGGGCGGTGGCCTCGACCAGTTCGTCCACGAGCCGGTCCGCCGGTACGGTCCGGTCCCACGGCGGTACGCCGGTGGCGCGTACCGAGCGGGGTGGCCGCAGCGCCGGGTCGATCTCGGCGAGCACGTCGGCGGCGACCGCCATGATCTCGGCCGGGGTGCGGTAGCTGACCGTCAGCTCCTCCAGCCGCCACCGGTCCGCCACGTACGGCGCCAGGGCCTCGCCCCACGACGGCGTGCCCGCGAGCGCGCCGGTCTGCGCCACGTCCCCGACGATGGTCATGGACCGGCTCGGGCAGCGGCGCATCAGCAGCCGCCACGCCATCGGCGACAGCTCCTGCGCCTCGTCCACGACCACGTGCCCGAACGCCCACGTGCGGTCGGCGGCGGCGCGCTGGGCGGTGGTGAGCCGGTCGGACTCCTCCTGCCGCTCGGAGAGCCGGTCGGCGTCGATCAGGTCGGTGACGCCGAGGATCTCACCGCCGTCGGCCTCGTCCTCGACGTCGATGGAGCGGGAGCCGCGCCAGATCTCCAGCACACCCTCGGCGTACTCGCGTTCCAGCGCGCGGATCCGTTCCCGGCGGGCGACGGCGGCGCGCTCGTCCTCGCCGAGCAGTTCGGCGGCCTCGTCCAGCAGCGGCACGTCGGCGGGCGTCCAGCCGCCCGGCTCGCGGTGCAGCGCGGCCCGCTCGGCGTCGGTGAGCATGGGCGCGGCGGTGGCGATGCGCTCCGGCGAGGCGTACAGGTCGGCGAGCAGGCGTTGCGGGGTCAGCACCGGCCACAGCTCGTCCAGCGCGGCCCGGATCTCCGGCTCCTCGCGCAGCTCGCGGCGGATCTCGGCGCGGTCGGCCTCGGAGAGCAGGTTCTCCCCGCCCAGCGGGTCGGCGCCGATCCGCTCGGCCACCTGGTCGGCGAGCGCGTGCACGATCTCCACGTCGAACACGGCGCGGGCCAGGTTGTGCGGGCGGCCGGTGCGGCGTACCCGGTCGCGGGCCTGCCGCACGGTCTCCGGGTCGAGCGTCAGCACCTCCCGCTGCGGCAGTTCGATGGTGACCGGCTCGTCCGGCACCCACTGCCGGTCGCGGACCGCCGCGGCGAGCACGTCGGCCAGCACCGCGCGACCCTTGAGCGCCGCGGTGGTGGCCGGCTCGGCGCGGCGGGCCTGCACGCCGGGGAACAGGTCGGCCTGGGTACGCAGCAGCACGCCGGTCTCGGCCAGCGTGGGCAGCACCTGGGAGATGTAGCGCAGGAACGTGGCGTTCGGGCCGACCAGCAGCACGCCGCGGGTGGAGAGCTGCTGACGGTGGGTGTAGAGCAGGTACGCGGCCCGGTGCAGCGCCACCGCCGTCTTGCCGGTGCCGGGGCCGCCCTGCACCACCATCACGCCCGGCAGGTCGGCGCGGATGATCCGGTCCTGCTCGGCCTGGATGGTCTCGACGATGTCGCGCATCCGGCCGGTGCGCCCGGCGTTGAGCGCGGCGAGCAGCGACGCCTCGCCGGTCAGCTCCTCGTGCGCGGTGGGGGAGGCGGCGGTGATGTCCAGCACCTCGTCGTTGAGCCCGGTCACCTTGCGGTCGCGCGTGCGCAGGTGGCGGCGGCGGCGTACGCCCTGCGGGTTGGCGGCGGTGGCCAGGTAGAACGGGCGGGCGGCGGGGGCGCGCCAGTCCATCAGCAGCGGGTCGTAGTCGCCGGAGGAGTCGAAGATCCCGATCCGGCCGATGTAGCGGACGGCGCCGTCGTCGCCGTCGAGGCGGCCGAAGCACAGGCCGCTCTCCACGGCGGAGAACTGCTCGACCTGGTCGGCGTACATCGCCACGGTCGAGTCGCGCTGTGACCGGGCCTGCTGCGTGCCACCGGTGTGGCGCAACTCCTCGTCGAGCCGCCGGGCGGCCTGTTCCCGCATGCCGTCCAGCCGGTCGTACAGCATCGAGACGTATTCCTGCTCCCGGCCGATCTCGTCGTCCTGGCGCAGGTCAGCCGACACGTCGGAGTGCGTTGACAATCCGGCTCCTCATTGACTAAAATTGCCGCAGGAATGGCATTCAGAAGCCATTCCTTTTTTGTGCCTGAACTGAGAAAGATAGCGCGTCGGCCGCCACTCGACCAAGCCCGGACACGACTCGGGGCCCGGCCGGCGTCAGCCGACCGAGCCCCGGGCACGGCAGTCTCAGCCCTTCGCGGCCTCGTAGAGCCGCTCCGGCGTGACCAGACCGGCGATCACCCGGCCGTCGTCGGTCAGCAGCACGCTGAACAGCTTGCCGCTGAGCAGCCGGCCACTGCCCCAGTCGCCGCTGACCTTCGGCAGGTCACCGAGCACGCCGGCCAGCATCTGGGCGTCCGGCGCGTCCGCGCCGGGCTTCGCAGCGGGCTTCGCGCCGTCGCCGGTCGCCGCGCCGTCGATCTTGGCGACCACCACAGTGGTCCAGCCGGTGCCGACGGTACGCACGTCAGGCTTCTCGGCGTCCTTCCGGTCGAGCTTCTTGCCCGCCGGTCCGGGCCGCTCGCCCTCGGTCGCCTCGGTGACCTTCACGCCGGGCGGCGGGTTGAACCGGAACTGGTCGGCTTCCGGCGTGCGGAAGTCGACCTGGGTGAACGCCACCTGGAACGCCGGCTCGTCCTGGCCGTCGGCGAGCACCTGCAGGCGCAGCGGCACGTGCTCCTCCGCGTCCAGCGCGATCCGGACCTGGTGCACCAGGGACGCCTTGTCGCGCGGGGTGAGCACCAGCTCGTACGCGCTGCGCCCCGCCACGGTCGCGGTGCGGCCGACGGTGACCGCGGTGGTCGGGTCGATCGCCTCCAGCGCCCGGTCCGCGGCGTCGACCGGCGTGGCCGGCACGGCGGCCCGGTCCGGCGCGTCGGCCGGCAGCTTGCGGTGCGTGGCGGTGTTCTCCCGGCTGTTCCAGGTCCAGACGTCGCGCCCGTTGCGCAGGATGTCCTGCTCCCCGAGCGTGTCGACCAGGGCGAGCCGCTGCCGGTCCTCGCCGCCGTACCAGACGCGCAGCGTGTGCGTGCCGGACACCAGGCCGGCCAGGTCGTTGCCGGCGGCCCGCCCGGCGAGCGCGGCGATCGGCGGCAGGCCGAGGTCGGCGCGCTGCACCACGGTGCCGGAGAGCCCGTCCAGGCGGGACGTGCGCAGGTCTTCCAGGAGCTGGGCGGCGCTGCGCGGCGGCAGCGCCGGGTCGGCGCCGGCGGCGAACGTGCCGACGGCGGCGCCACCGCCGATCACGGCGACCCCCGCGGTCACCGGGACCAGCCAGCGCAGCACGGCGCGGTTCTTCATCACTGACATAGTGTGCACCTCCTGCGCACCATGCTGCGCGATCGTCGCTGTGACCACGCTGAGGAGATCCCCTACGGGTGACCCGGTGGTGGCACCCTGGACCGGTGCGGTTGCTGGTGGTGGAGGACGAGACGCGGCTCGCGGCGGCGCTGCGCCGGGGCCTGTCGGCGGAGGGCTTCGTGGTCGACGTGGCCGCCACCGGCCCGGACGGGCTGGACGCGGCCCGGCACGGCGAGTACGACGCGATGATCCTCGACGTGATGCTGCCGGGCCTCTCCGGCTACGAGGTGGTCCGCCGGTTGCGCGCCGAGCAGCGCTGGCTGCCGGTGCTGATGCTCTCGGCCAAGGACGGCGAGTACGACCAGGCCGACGGCCTGGACTGCGGGGCCGACGACTACCTGACCAAGCCCTTCTCGTACGTGGTGCTGCTGGCCCGGTTGCGGGCGCTGCTGCGTCGCGGCGCGCCCCGGCGGCCGACCGTGCTCACAGTCGGCGACCTGCGTCTGGACCCGGCCCGCCGCCGGGTCACCCGGGCCGACGCCGAGGTGGTGCTGACCAGCCGGGAGTACGCGCTGCTGGACTACCTGATGCGCCGCCCCGGCGAGGTGGTCTCCAAGACCGAGCTGCTGGACCACGTCTGGGACGCCTCGGTCGACACCGCCCCGAACGCGGTGGAGGTCTACGTCGGCTACCTGCGCCGCAAGATCGGCCGGGAGCGGCTGGAGACGGTGCGCGGCGCCGGTTACCGGCTGGCCACATGAGCCGGTGGGTACGCGGCCCGCTGCCGCGGCTGGGCCTGCGGGCCCGGCTGCTCGCGCTCGGGGTGCTGGGACTGGCTGTCGGGTTCGCGTTCGGCGGGGCGCTGCTGGTCGGCGCGCTGGGCTGGACGTTGCAGCGCTCGGTCGACGAGGAGGCGCTGCGCACCGCCGACGCGGTGGCGCTGCTCACCGCCGAGGACGCGCTGCCGGACCCGCTGCCGGTGGCCGGCGGGCAGTTGCGGGTGCAGGTGGTCGACGCGCAGGGCCGCATCCGGGCCGCCTCGATCGACGCGGACCGCCTCGTGCCGATGCTCGGCCCGGACGAGCTGCGCCCGGGGCAGCGGCAGCGGCTGGTGGTGGACGGTCGGCGCGCCGGCATGCCCGGCCCGGTCCGGGTGGTCACGGTGCCGGCCGGCACGCCGCAGGAGCCGCGCACGGTGCTCGTCGCCAAGTCGCTCACCGACGTGCGGCACAGCCTGCGCGTGGTCCGAAACCTGCTGCTCGTCGGCTTCCCGCTGCTGGTCGCCGGGCTCGGCGTGGTGGCCTGGCGGGTGGTGGGCGCGACGTTGCGCCCGGTCGAGCAGTTGCGCAGCGGCGCCGCCGAGATCACCGGGCGGGCCGGGGCGGAGCGGCTGCCCGTACCGGCCGGGCAGGACGAGATCCACCGGCTCGCGGTCACGCTCAACGACATGCTGGACCGGCTGGCCGCGTCCCGGGACCGGCAGCGGGCGTTCGTCGCGGACGCCGCGCACGAGCTGCGCAGCCCGCTGACGAACATGCGCACCGAGCTGGAGGTGGCGCGGCGTCTCGGCGACGACACCGACTGGCCGGCGGTCGCCGACGACCTGCTCGCCGACACCGAACGTCTGAGCCGCCTGGTGGACGACCTGCTGCTGCTGGCCCGCCTGGACGAGCAGGACGCCCGGCCGTCCCCGGTCGGCCCGGTGGAGCTGGGTGAGCTGCTGCGCGGTGTGGCGGCCCGCTACCCGTCGCCGCCGGTGCGGCTGACGCCGCCGGACGCGCCCCGGTGGGTCGAGGGGGACGCGGGGGAGCTGCGCCGGGTGCTGGTGAACCTGGTGGACAACGCGCTGCGGCACGCGTACACCGGTGTGGATCTGGCCGTGAGCGGGCCGGACGGTGCGTACCACCTGATCACGGTGACCGACGACGGGCCGGGCATCCCGGCGGCGGACCGGGAGCGGGTGTTCGCCCGGTTCACCCGGCTCGACGACGCGCGGGCCCGCGACGCGGGCGGCGCGGGCCTCGGCCTGGCCATCGTGCGCGAGCTGGTGCGCCGGGCCGGCGGCACGGTGGAGCTGGCCGACGCGACGCCCGGCGCCGCCGCGCCGGGGCTGCGCGCGACGGTACGGCTGCCCGCGCTGGCCGAGCCGGACCCGGAGTGAACGTCAGCGGCGTCTGGTGCAGACCGGGGCGGTGCGGGCCACGGTGTCGGTGGACCACACGAGGGCCACTGTGAAGCAGTAGTCGGTGGTGCGGTCGAGCCCGTAGGCGATGTAGTCGGCCGACCCGGCGGGCAGCGTGGCGAACGTGCCCTGCGGCTGCCCGGACCGGCCCCCGGCGACCACGACGGGCCCTTCCGCGCCGGCCGGGTACGTCCAGCTCAGCACGATGCTGTCGCGCCGGTCGGTGAGCGTGAACCGCCCGGGCGGCGTGCCCGGGGCGGCGGCCGCCGCTGTGGTGGGCGCGGGAGCGGCCGAGGTGGGCGGCGGCGCGCTGGTGGCCGGCGGCGGGGTGTCACGGCCGTCGTCCACCCGGGACACCCCGGCGATCACCGCGATGGTGCCGAGCAGCAGCGCCACCACGACGCCGAGCACCACGAGCGGCAGCCAGGGCAGCGTGCGCCGCTCGGCGGCCGGTGACCGGGGCACGTGCACCGGCAGGTAGCGCGACGGCGGTTCGGGCGGGGGCGGCGGCACCCGGCGTACGCCGTCGGGCTCGTCGTCGGCGAGCCCGACCACTGTGGGCGGCAGCGGGTCCGCGCCGGGGCGCCACGGCTGCTCGGCGGGCTCGTCGGGCGGCCACGGGTAGTCGTCGAACCCGTCGGCCTCGGGCGCGGTACGCGGCGTCGGCACGTGCGCGGTCTCGGCGGCCCGGCCGGGCGGGTGGTAGAGCGGCGTCTCGACCGGGTCGTCGAGCGCGGGCGGCGAGTAGGGCGGCAGGTCGTGCGGGCCCTCGGTGGGCGGGGGAACCCGGGCGGCGGGCACCACCGGCGTGGTGCGGGCGGGCGGCGGCTCGGGCGCCGGAGCAGGAGCGGGCGCGGTGCAGACGTGGTCCGGGTCGGCGGCGGCGCGGGCCAGCCCGGCCACCTGGGCGGCGAGCGGGTCGTCGGCGTCCAGGTGCAGGCGGCACAGCTCCTCGGCGAGCGTCAGGTGCTCGTGCGAGTCGGCGTACCGGCCGCAGTCGCGTTCCATCGCGCCGAGCTTCGCCAGCATCTTGATGCCGCTGGGGTGGCCGTCGCCGTAGACCTCCCGGTGCAGCTCCCAGGCGTCCTGCAACCGGTCGCGGGCCACCTCGCACTGGCCGCGCGCGTACTCCACGGTGGCCAGGTCGGCGTGCGCGGCGAGGACCCGCTGCGACTCCGGGCCGTCGCGGGCGGTCAGCTCGATGATCACGTCGGAGTAGAGCCGGGCCGCCCGGGCGTCGCTGCCGACCCGGTGCAGCACCGCGGCCAGCGTCGCGGCGGCGGTGACGGTGCGTTCGTCGGAGCGGCCGAACAGGCGGGCGGCCGCCGCGTACGCGAACGCGGCCCAGCCGCGGGCGGAGTGCGGCTCGCCGAGCGCGACCAGCACCCGGGCCTGGAGACCGGCTGCCTCGGCCAGCTCGGGGGAGGCGTTGCCGGGACGGGGATCGGCGTCGCTGAGCGCGTCGGCGAGCAGCCGTTCCGCGCCGGTGAGGTCGCCTTCGGACACCAGTTGGTGCGCCTGGACGGTCAGGTCAGCGAAGCCGGAGGACACGCCCCATCGTGCTCGTCCGGCGACGGTATGTACAAGACCCGGAGTGGATCAGTTTGGTCCCGAATCCGTCAGGTGGCCGGCGAGCGTCTCGCTGATCCGGCGGAGCTGGTCGACCTGGGCCGGGCTGAGCGCGTCGAACAGGTGCCGGCGCACCCCTTCGACGTGCCCGGGCGCGGCGGCGGCAAGGGTGGCGAAGCCCTCGTCGGTGAGCACGGCGATCTGCCCGCGCCGGTCGGTGGGGCAGTCCTCCCGGCGGATCCACCCGGCCGCCTCCAGCCGGGCGGCGGCGTGCGACAGCCGGCTGCGGGACGAGCCGGTCAGCTCGGCCAGCTCGCTCATCCGCAGCTGCCGGTCGGGGGCCTCGGAGAGGCGGACCAGGATCTCGTAGTAGGCGTGCGGCATGCCCGCGTCGCGCTGCAGCTCGCGGTCGAGCGTCTCCATCAGCGCCCGGGAGGCGGTCAGGAAGGCGCGCCAGGTCCGCTGCTCGTCAGGGTCCAGCCACCGGGTCATGACGCCCATCATAGCGCAGATAGTTGAACGCTCAACAAAACCCGGGTACGGTCGGTGGCATGGGCATCCACCGACTCAACCACGCCGTCCTCTACGTCAGTGACCTGGAGCGCAGCGTCGCCTTCTACGGCGACGTGCTGGGCTTCCGCCGGGTGCCGATGACGCCCGAGGGCTTCCGCGGCGCCGCCTTCCTCCAAGCGCCCGACTCCACGAACGACCACGACCTCGGCCTGTTCTCCATCGGCGCGGCGGCCGGGGCGTCCCAGGCCGGCCGGGCCACCGTCGGGCTCTACCACCTGGCCTGGGAGCTGGACACGCTCGACGAGCTGGCCGCCACCGCCGAGCGGCTCTCCGCCGCCGGAGCGCTGGTCGGCGCGTCCGACCACGGCACCACCAAGAGCCTCTACGGCCGCGACCCGGACGGGCTGGAGTTCGAGATCGTCTGGATCGTCCCGGCCGACCTGCTCGACGACGCCGCGCTCACCGCGCGTACCCGCATCGGGCGGCTCGACCTCGACCGTGAGCGGCAGCGCTACGGCGGGCAGACCCGCGGCGGCGTGGGCATCTCCGTCCCGGTCTGAGCGGGGTTCACGGCCGGGCCGCCGCGCGGTGCGGTAGAAACGGCACCATGTCGACCGACGCCGTCCTGCGTGAGCTGCTCGTCCGCCAGCTCGACCACTGGCTCCCCGCCGCGCTGCACCGGGCGCGGCGGGCCACGCTCGCGCTCGCGTACGCCGGGGGTGACGCCGCCGGCGCCGAGGAGGCGTTGCGGGTGGTGGCCGAGTTCGCCGACCGGCTGCGCGGGCGGCGGCTGACAGTGCTGGTGGTGGCCGACGACGGCACCGGCCTGCCGACACGCCTCGGCGCGGCCGAGGCGGCGCTGCCCGCCGACGTCGCCGTGCACCTCGTGCCCGGCGGCCCGGACCGGCTGCCGGTGGCGCTCAAGGCCGCTGGCGCGGCCGGCGCGCCGCTGCTCGTCGTGGCCGACGGCGCCGACCCGGACCCGGCCCTGCTGGCCGCCGCCGCGTCCGGGCGCCCGGCCGAGCTGCTGCTGGTCACCACGCCCGGCCGGTCGCTGCGCCCGGCACTCACCGGTGCCGGGTTCCCGCTCGTCACCGAGGTCGAGCTGGTGCCCGACGGGGACGGCCCGGCGCGGCTGCTCGGCTACGGCACCGGCTCCGACCGGGGGCTGGAGGCGGTCAAGGAGGCGCTCTGGGCGGTCGACGAGTACGCCGGTGTGCGCTACCGCGACCCGGCCGACCCGCAGGGCCGGCTGCTCGACATCTCGCTCGACCCCGAGCCCGGCCCGCTGCGCCGCGAGCTGCTGGCCGAGCTGGCCCGCTCCGGCCCGCGTACGGTCACCGAGCTGCGCCGCTTCGCCACCACAGCGACCGTCTACCGGGCCGCCGACGCCAACCGGGCGCTCGCCTCGCTGCTCGCCTCGGGCGCGGTGACCCGCGACCCGGAGCACGGCCGGCTCGGCGGGGACGTGCTGATCAGCGCCGTCCCGAGCGCTGGGTCATCTGCTTGACCACTATCGACGCCCCGGTGGCGACCACCTCGATGCTGAACACCATCTGCGCGCACACCGCCACCCGGGCGATCTGGCCCTGGGCGTGCACGTCGCCGTAGCAGCGCAGGCCGCCGCGGCCCGCCGGCGCAACCGGCGCAGGAACACGCCCGCCATGCGGCGATTCTCCGGTCGCCGGGACGCCGTGGCCGGCGGAACCGCGAACCCGGCCGCAGACGGCGAGCGGGGTGCCGGCGGTCAGCCGTCACCCCGCTCGTCGCCTGGGAAGGTCAGGCCTTGTCCTGCTTCCACGACAGCGGGCCCGGAAGGTCCACGCGGTGGGCGCGGGTGTTCGAGTTCCAGGACCAGCGGCCGATCTTGATGCTCCACGACGAGAAGCCGTTCTGGGTGAAGTGGAGGATCAGCGGCCCGTACTTCTTACGCTTGCGGAACTGGACGCCCATCGGGGGTGCCTCCTTCGTCTCCCTGCCTCTGCAGTCGTCTGTGTGCCTTCGCGGCATCGAACATGCCCGGATCGACGATTCGCGAAACCCTGCCCGGTCCGCTCTGGACGGTGGGCCTGCCGCCCGGCAAAATCTCTATCCAACGGGTAGGTGTTAAGGAGTCGTAAATGCTGGTGGAGGCGGGTCGTAACAAAGCCAGCGACGAAAGTCTCACTGTCTGGAAGGGCATTGACCGGCGTGGAGAACGGTCGGCAGCATGAGGGCATGTCGCAGCGGGACGAGCTTCTCCTCACCGCTCGCGTGCACGTCGACCTGGTCCGGCACGCGAGCGCGCTCTGTTGAGCCGAGCGCTCGTCGTCCCCTCTCCGCCCGTCCGTTCCCGCAGCCGGCGCATCGTGGCCCGGCGCGGCACGGCGTGCTCCCCGGCCCCGCGCGGGCCCCCTCCACCGCATCGTGGACAGATCAGGAGACTCCGCCATGCCCTCGACCCGATCACCGCGGCGTGCCCTCACCGCCGCCGTCGCCCTGCTCGCCCTCACCACCGCCACCGCGTGCGGCGCCGACGCCGCCGGCGGCGCACAGACCAAGGAACTGCGCTACCAGGGTTCGGTGGGCCAGGTGACCCTCCCCGAACTCGCCGCCGACCTCGGCTACCTCGGCGACGTCAAGCTGAACTGGATCGGCAACGTCACCGGCGGCCCGGCCGACATCCAGGCCACCGCCACCGGTCAGAGCGACTTCGGCGGCGCGTTCAACGGCGCGATCGTCAAGCTCCAGGCCGCGAACGCGCCGATCACCGCAGTGGTCAGCTACTACGGCTCCGACGCCCAGACGTTCCAGGGCTACTACGTGCTCGACGACAGCCCGATCCGCGGCCCCCGCGACCTGATCGGCAAGCGGGTCGGCATGAACACGCTCGGCGCGCACGCCGAGGCCGTCCTGCGTACCTGGCTGGCCCGGGGCGGCCTCACCGCCGCCGAGATCGGCAAGGTCGAGCTGGTCGCGCTGCCGCCGGTGAACACCGAGCAGTCGCTGCGCGCCCGGCAGATCGACGTCGCCGTGCTCGGCGGCGTGATCCGCGACAAGGCGGTCGCGAACGGCGGCATCCGCACCGTCTTCACCGACTACGAACTCCTCGGCGCGTTCAGCGCCGGCAGCTACGTCTTCCGCGACGACTTCCTCGCCCGTAACCCGGACACGGTCCGGACGTTCGTCACCGGAGTGGGCAAGGCGATCGAGTGGGCGCGCACCCAGCCGCGCGAGACGGTGGTGGCCCGGCTCAAGGCCGTCATCGCCAAGCGGGGGCACAACGAGGACGCCACGCTCGTCGAGTACTGGAAGTCCAGCGGCGTGGCCGAACCCGGCGGCGTCATCACCGACCGGGAGTTCGCCACCTGGATCGACTGGCTCGCCGACACCGGCGAGCTGAAGGGCGAGCGGCCGAAGCCGTCCGACCTCTACACCAACCGGTTCAACACGTTCGCGGCCCCCGGCGGTGGCGCGTGAGCACCGACAAGATCCTCTTCGACCGGGTGCGCAAGGTCTTCCCGGGGCGGCGTGGCGGCGGCGGCGCGGTCACCGCGCTCGACGGGCTCACCCTCGGGGTACGCCCCGGCGAGTTCCTCGTCGTCGTCGGTCCCAGCGGCTGCGGCAAGTCCACGCTGCTCGACCTGCTCGGCGGGCTGGCCACCCCGACCGGCGGGCAGGTGCTCGTCGACGGCCGCCCGGTCACCGGGCCCGGCCTGGACCGGGGCATCGTCTTCCAGCAGTACGCGCTGCTGCCCTGGCGCACCGCCGCCGGCAACGTCGCGTTCGGACTGGAGGCCAAGGCCCTGCCCCGAGCCGAGCGCGCCGAACTGGTCGCGTACCACCTCGACCTGGTCGGGCTGACCGGCTTCGCCGACCGCTACCCGCACGAGCTGTCCGGCGGCATGAAGCAGCGCGTCGCCATCGCCCGCAGCCTCGCGTACGACCCGGACGTGCTGCTCATGGACGAGCCGTTCGCCGCGCTGGACGCGCAGACCCGCGACTCGCTGCAGGACGAGCTGGTGCGGATCTGGCAGGCCACCGGCAAGACCGTCGTGTTCATCACGCACGGCATCGACGAGGCGGTGCACCTCGGCCAGCGGGTCGCCGTGATGACGTCGCGGCCCGGCCGGATCAAGCAGGTCATCGACATCGAGCTGGGCGACCGGGAGGCGGAGGAGGACGTCCGCTCCACCGACGCGTTCCGCCACCACCGGCACCGGATCTGGACGCTGCTGCGCGACGAGGTACGCGCCGCGCAGTCCGCCGTACGCGAGGAGGCCCGCGTTGGTTGACGTCGCCGCACCGCCGGCCCGGCCGGTGGCGCCCCCCGCCCCGGCGGCCGTGCCCGCCCGGCCCCGCCGCCTGCTCGGCCTCGGCGGCCGGGTGCTGCACCGCAGCGCCGCGCTGCTGGCCCTCGCCGCGATCTGGGAGACGGCACCCCGCGCCGGGCTGGTCGACCGGGTCTTCCTGCCGCCGCTGTCCGAGGTGCTCGCCGCCTGGTGGGAGCTGCTGCGCAGCGGGCAGCTCGCCGACCACGTCGGCGCCAGCCTCACCCGCTCGCTGACCGGCCTGGCGCTCGCTGTGGTCACCGCCATCCCGCTCGGCCTGCTCATCGGCTGGTACCGGCCGCTCGCCGACCTGCTCAGCCCGCTGCTGGAGGTGTTCCGCAACACCGCCGCGCTCGCGCTGCTGCCGGTCTTCGTGCTCATCCTCGGGCTCGGTGAGACGTCGAAGATCGCCCTGGTGGTCTACGCCTGCTCCTGGCCGATCCTGCTCAACACCGTCGCGGGCGTGAAGGGCGTCGACCCGCTGCTGATCCGCTCGGCCCGCTCGATGGGGCTGAACCACCTGCGGCTGTTCCAGAAGGTGATCCTGCCGGCGGCCGTGCCCACTGTGTTCACCGGCGTCCGGCTCGCCGGGGCGTACTCGATCCTGGTGCTCGTCGCCGCCGAGATGGTCGGCGCGAAGGCCGGGCTCGGCTACCTCGTCAACTACGCGCAGTACAACTTCGCGATCCCCGACATGTACGCCGGGATCATCACCATCTCCGCCATCGGGCTGGTGGTCAACCAGCTCCTCGTCGCCGGGGAACGTCGCTTCTCCACCTGGCGCGCCGACGTCACCACCGCCTGAGAGGAACCGCCATGTCCCGGACCCTGCACCTCAACGCCTTCCTGATGGGTGTCGGCCACCACGAGGCGGCCTGGCGGCACCCGCGCGCCGACCCGAGCCGCCTGGCCGACGTACGCCACTTCCAGGAACTGGCCCGCATCGCCGAGCGGGGCACGCTCGACTCGGTGTTCCTCGCCGACGGGCTCGCCGTCGGACCGGCCGTGCGGCACAACATCCAGGCCGTCTTCGAACCGATCACGCTGCTCGCCGCGCTCGCCACCGCGACCGAGCACATCGGCCTGATCGCCACCGCCTCCACCACGTACACCGAACCGTTCAACCTGGCCCGCGCGTTCGCGTCGCTCGACCACCTCAGCGGCGGCCGGGCCGGCTGGAACATCGTCACCTCCGCCCAGGCCCGGGAGGCCCGCAACTTCAACCTCGACGACCACCCCGCGCACGCCGACCGCTACCGGCGGGCCGCCGAGTACGTCGACGTGGCGATCAAGCTCTGGGACAGCTGGGAGGACGACGCGCTGGTCCTGGACACCGCCGCGGGCGTGTTCGCCGACACCGGCCGGGTGCACGAGATCGACCACGCCGGCGAGCGGTTCCGGGTCCGCGGACCGCTGAACACGCCCCGCCCGCCGCAGGGCCGGCCGCTGCTGGTGCAGGCCGGCTCGTCCGCCGACGGCATCGCGTTCGCCGCCCGGTACGCCGAGGCCGTGTTCACCGCCCAGCAGACGCTCGCCGACGGGCAGGCGTTCTACGCCGCGCTGAAGCGGGCCACCGCCGACGCCGGCCGTGATCCGGAACTGGTGAAGGTGCTGCCCGGTATCGCGCCGGTCATCGGGGGTACGGAGAAGGAGGCCCGCGACCTCGCCGACGAACTGGAGGCCCTGATCGTGCCCGAGCACGCGCTCGCCCAGCTCTCCGGCATGACGGGGCTCGACCTGACCGGGCTGCCGCTGGACGGCCCGCTGCCGGACCTGCCGGACGCCGGCGCCGTGCAGTCCCACCAGAGTCGCTACCAGCTCGTCGTCGACCTGGCCCGGCGGGAACTGCTCACCCTGCGGCAGCTCATCGGCCGCCTCGGCGGAGGGCGCGGGCACCGCGTCGTGGTCGGCACCCCGGAACAGATCGCCGACCAGATCGAGCTCTGGTTCGCCCAGGGCGCCGCCGACGGCTTCAACGTCATGCCACCGCTGCTACCCGATGGACTGGAGGCCTTCGTGGACCACGTCGTACCACTGCTGCGCCGGCGCGGGCTGTTCCGGTCCGCGTACACCGGGCGCACCCTGCGCGAGCACTACGGCCTGCCCCGCCCGGCCAGCGTCTACGCGACCCGTGAGCTGGTGGCGTCGTGACCACCGTGGACCGGCCCGGCGCCGCCGTCGAGTTGCGCCCGGTCGACGTCGACTCGTTCCGCGGCCTGCTGCGCCGCCAGGCGTCCACCGTCACCGTGGTCACCACCCCCGGCCTGCGCGGCAACCGGATGCGGCCGGACCTGCCGCCGGCCGGCTTCACCGCCACCTCGTTCACCTCGGTGTCGCTGGACCCGCCGCTGGTCTCGGTCTGCCTCGGCCGCGCCTCGTCGAGCTGGCCCACTGTCGAGCAGGCCGAACACGTCGCGGTGCACCTGCTCGCCTCCGGCCAGCAGGAGATCGCGCAGATCTTCGCCACCAGCGGCATCGACCGGTTCACCGCCCATCCGGGCTGGACCACAGGGCCGTTCGGCGTGCCGCTGATCGGCGACGCGCTCGCAGTGCTGCTGTGCCGGGTGGTCCGCCGGATCGAGGCGGGCGACCACACCATCCTGCTCGGCGAGCCGCTCGCGCTCGGCGCGGGCGAGGACGGCGACCCGCTGCTGCACCACCGCGGCCGCTACACCACCACGCTCGGCGACTGGCCCGAGGCGTGGTGACCACCGCCGCCGACGAGCTGATCGCGCTCGACCGGGCCGCCCAGGACCTGCTGTTCCGGGCGGCCCGCACGGCCAACGCGTTCACCGCCGAGCCGGTCGGTGACGAGCACGTCCGCGCCATCCACGACCTGGTCCGGTACGGCCCGACCGCGATGAACGCCCAGCCGCTGCGGGTGCTGCTGCTGCGCTCGGCGGAGGCCCGGGCGCGGCTGCTGCCGTACCTCAGCTCCGGCAACCGGGACAAGACGGCCGCCGCGCCGCTGGCCGCCGTGCTCGCCGCCGACGTGGACTGGCACGACCGGCTGCCCGAGCTGTTCCCGCACCGCCCCGGCGCGCGGGACTGGTTCGCCGGCGACCCGGCCGGCCGGGAGGCACAGGCCCGCTTCAACGCCGCGCTCCAGATCGGCTACCTGCTGGTCGGCGTACGCGCCGCCGGGCTGGCCGCTGGGCCGATGGCCGGGTTCGACGCCGCAGGCGTGGAACGGGAGTTCTTCCCCGACGGGCGGCACCGGGTGCTGCTGCTGATGAACATCGGCCGCCCGGCGCCGGACGCCTGGCGGGAACGGCTGCCCCGCCTGCCCTACGAGGAGGTGGTCAGCACGCTGTGATCAGCGCGGCTCCCACGCGTCCGGCTGAGCGGTCAGCTTGCGCACGTGGGCCGGCAACCGGCCGCTGACCAGCTCGTCCAGGCTCACCTCGTCGACCACCCGGCGCACCGAGGCGCGCACCGCCACCCAGAGGCGGGGCAGGTTCTCCGCCGCCCCCTCGTACCGGGTCTCCTCGGGGCGCAGCCCGCGTACCCCGGCGAGCGGACCGTCGACGGCGCGCAACACGTGCCCGATGGTGATCTCCCGCGGCGGCCGGGCCAGCGTGTAGCCGCCCTCGGCGCCGCGCTGCGCCCGGACCACCCCGGCCCGGCGCAGGTCCGCCAGGACCGCCTCGAGGAACTTGCGCGGCATGTCCTGCTCCGCCGCGATGGCCTGGGTGGACAGCAGGGTGGGGTACGCGGTGGCCAGGCTCAGGGCTGCCCGGACCGCGTAGTCGCCGCGCGCGGAGATCTGCACAGTGCCATCATGCCTGGCCGCCGGGTGCGGGGGAGTCGGCGGGCGGCCGGGGTCGCACCAGACGGACGGGCAGCGGGCGTTCCCGCTCGGCCCGGAACGTCCCCGGGCTCACCCCGACCTCCCGGGTGAAGAAGCGGCCGAAGTTCGTCGGCTCGGGAAAACCCAGCTCCCGGCCGATCGCGGCGATCGACTCGTCGGTGGCGGCGAGCAGCCGGCACGCCTGCAACGCCACCCGCTCGTCGATCACCTGCTTGGCGCTGCGGCCGGTCACCGCCAGGCAGGCCCGGGTCAGGGTACGCACCGAACAGCCGAGCTGGGCGGCGTAGTCCTCCACCCGGCGGGTGTGCCGGTAGCCGCGTTCCACCTCCCGGCACAGCCGCCGGAACGTCTCCGTCTCGGCCCGGGGCGTAGCGCCGTTGCGCGGATGCGGCAGCAGGCTCAGCCGCAGCAGCAGTACGGCGAGCTGGTGGCGCAACAGCGCCGCGGCGGCCGGCACCAGCGCGTGCCGGTCGGCGTCCACGGCGAGCTGGCTCACCTCGCTGATCACCGCGTCCTCGTCCTCGCCGGCGAGCTGACGGTGGGCGGGCACCGCGTCCGGGTCGACGTCGAGGCCGCGCAGCGCGTCCGGCGCCCAGCTCACCACAGTCGCGTCGAGCTGGGAGCCGACGAACCGCAGCGCCTGGCCGGGGTGGGCGCGCAGCAGCGTGCCCGGACGGCAGGGGACCGTCCGGAAGTCCAGCTCGGCGGTGCCGTGGCCGTGCGTGACCAGGATCAGCAGATCGCGGTCGAGCAGGACCGGGCGGGGCCAGCCGGGCTCGGCGGCGAGGTCGCCGAGCACA
Organism: Micromonospora sp. C28ISP2-4; assembly: GCF_030519385.1. NCBI lineage: Bacteria > Bacillati > Actinomycetota > Actinomycetes > Micromonosporales > Micromonosporaceae > Micromonospora > Micromonospora sp. C28ISP2-4. Next base: position 50,980 of record NZ_JAUMKG010000003.1, read on the forward strand.
CCGGTGACGATCTCGTCGGCGCCGGGGTGGAAATCCGGCAGGCCGGTGCGCGTGGCCGGGGAGGGCTGACCGGTAGTGACCATCATCCCGACGGTAACCGGAGCGCCCGCACGTTGCATCTCGACGGTTTCACCCGCTCGGGCCGCTCTTGTCGGCAGCCGAGCCGGACGGTTAGGTTACCGATCGGTAAGACTCGGGCCGGCGTGCGTTGGACACCCGGCCACGCGGCCCCGGCCGACCGGCCCGCGGCCGGGCGACGGCGATGGGATGGGCATGACGGATCTGTTCTCGGTCGACGGCAAGACGGTCCTGGTGACCGGCGGCTCACGCGGCATCGGGCTGATGATCGCGCGCGGCTTCGTCCGGGCCGGCGCCAAGGTGATCATCTCCTCGCGCAAGGCCGACGTGTGCGAGTCGGTCGCCAAGGAACTCTCCGCCGAGGGCCACTGCGAGGCGATCCCGGCCGACCTGGGCAGCGACGCGGGCGCGCTGGCGCTCGCCGAGGCCGTGCGGGAACGCCACGACCGGCTGCACGTGCTCGTGAACAACGCGGGCGCCACCTGGGGCGCGCCGCTGGAGGAATACCCGGAGAGCGCCTTCGACAAGCTCTGGGCGGTGAACGTCAAGGCCGTCTTCCGGCTCACCACCGCGCTGCTGCCGCAACTGCGCGCCGCGGCCGGCGCCGACGACCCCGCCCGCGTGATCAACATCGGGTCGATCGACGGCATCCGGGTGCCGTGGATGGAGGTGTATGCGTACTCCGCCACCAAGGCGGCAGTGCACATGCTCACCCGTGGCCTCGCCCACCAGCTCGCCGGCGAGCAGATCACCGTCAACGCGATCGCACCCGGACCGTTCGAGAGCAAGATGATGGCGTTCGCACTCGACGACCCCGAGTCGCGCGCCGCCATCGAGCAGCAGGTGCCGCTGGGCCGGATCGGCCGGCCCGAGGACATGGCGGGCACGGCGATCTACCTGGCGTCGCGTGCCGGCGCGTACCTGACCGGAGCGGTCATCCCGGTCGACGGCGGGATCACCACGCGCGGCTGAGGCGTACCCCGGTTGGAGACGGCCCGGGGCCGCGCGGACTCGGCAGATCCGCGCGGCCCCGGGTGTCGCCGTGTCAGCGACCGGCCAGCAGCCGGTTCACCGCGGTGTCGACGTCCAGGTGCTCGGCCTCGCGGCCGCGCGGGACGACGACGTAGGTCCGGCGCAGGAAACGCACCAGCACGCTGCGCGGAACCTCGAACAGGGCATTGCCGTCCGGGGACGACAGCGCCAGCGCGACGAAGTCGCCGCGCGGAGTGGCCCACGGCCAGACCCGCACATCACCGATGCCGGCCGGTTCGTCGAGCCCGGTGACCAGCAGTTCGCGTGCGAACGACCAGCTCACCGCCTCGCCGCCGGCGGACTCGGCATGGAACAGGACATGGACCGCATACGGGTCAGCAGGGTCGTAACGCAGACTGGCACGCACCGGCAAGGCGGTGGCGTCAGGCGCGACGAGCCTTAGCGACGTCTCGACCTCTACGGTCGTCGGTCGGATGACACTCATGGACGTTCTCCCCCCGGCACCGCTGCGGAACGCGCGTGTCCCGCTTTTCCCATACTCAGGTGCTGCTCCTGGCTACGCTCCGCCATACGCTGACTTCACCCAGTGGTGGGAAGGGGTTCCGAAAGCCCCCGGGACCGCCTGGCCCCGCGTAGAATTTCCGGTTCCGCCCACTCCGTCGTTCCGCCCGGCAACGGGTGGTTCAGTCGTCGACTTACTCCGGTAACGTCCAGTCGTGAGCAGGGGTGACGGTCCCGCGCGACACTGGGGGTGGAAATGGTCACGAGGGGCTCCTCGGTGACGTCGCGGACCACGGCCGAATCGCCGAAAGGTGCGGTCCGAGCAGCCGAAAGTCGGGGGTACGAGGTGCCGGTGGAAGGGCGGTCGCAAGGCGCTCTCATGGAGCAGCGCCGGCGGCGACAGGGCTGGCGGGGACGCCTGCACACGACGCTCGACCTCATCCGCGCCAACCCCACCGGCCGCGTCGCCCTGAAGATCTTCATCGGCATCCTCGGCGCCATCGTCGTCACAGTCGGCATCGCGCTGATCCCGCTACCGGGCCCCGGCTGGCTGCTGGTCATCGCCGGCCTCGGTGTCTGGGCGGTCGAGTTCCACTGGGCGCGACGGCTGCTCGCGTTCACCCGCCGGCACGTCAACTCCTGGACGCAATGGGTGAAGAGGCAGTCGCTGGGCGTGCGGTTCGTGCTGGGCGCGGTCGGGCTCGTGTTCGTGTCGGTGGTGGTGTGGCTGTCGCTCAAGTACAGCTTCGGCATCGACGTGGTGGCGGAGGCGCTGCACTACCTCGCGACGCACTGAGGCCCGGTTTTTGGTCCGGGCGGGTGATCGGGTAGAGTCATGCGCGCTGAGGGCGATTAGCTCAGCGGGAGAGCGCTTCGTTCACACCGAAGAGGTCACTGGTTCGATCCCAGTATCGCCCACGCAGGTCAAAGGCCACTTCCCGGCTTCGGGAGGTGGCCTTTCTGCTTGCGTACAGCAGCTTTGTACAGCAGTTCTCGTCAGCGGCTCAGGGAATCGCCGAGGCGCTTGAGCGCTTCTCTCGTCTTTGTCGATGTGACCTGCGTGTAGATCTCCATCGTTACGGAGAAGCGGGCGTGCCTCAGCACCTGCATGGCGACTCTGGGGTGGACGTCGAGGTCGGCCAGGAGGGTGGCGCAGGTTCTTCTTGCGTCGTGGACGGTGATCGGCTTGACGCCTGCCTTGTCGCATCGCGTCTGCCAGGAGCGTTGGAAGTTGCGGGGCTCGACCGGTGTGCCGTAGGGGTGGTGAAGACGAGTCCGGTTTCGTGCCACGCCTTGCCGGCGACTGCTCTCGCCTCGTCGCGTTGCTCGCTTCGCAGTTTCAGGGCCGTGAGGCAGATGTCGGGCAGGGGGAGGGTGGCGTCGGATGCCTGGGTCTTGGTGTCGCGGTGCAGGAGCTGTCCGCGTACGAGTTGGAGCTGGCGGCCGATGGTCAGCTCTCCGGCGTCGAGGTCGACGTCCTCCCAGGTGAATCCCAGCGCTTCGCCCTTGCGGAGGCCGGTGACGAGGACCAGGGCGTAGGCGGCGTAGAGCGGGTCGTCGTCGGCTCTCGCGGACTCCAGGAACTTCCGTGCCTCGTCGCTCGACCAGGACTTGCCCCGCCGACGGCGGACGGTGGCGAGGGTGACCGGCACGGCGGGATTCCTGGTGATGAGGTCTTCGGCCTGGGCGTGGGTGAGGGCGGCCCGCAGTGCGGCCCGGATGTCGCTCACTGTGCGAGTCGACGGGACCGCTTGGCAGCAGCGGCCGATCGCGCAGCAGCGGCGCTTGTGCTTCGGGCGGGCGGTGTCCTTGCCTTGTGCGCAGCACTGGCAGGTGCGGGCGACCTGGTTGATCCAGGTCTGCACGTCGCGTGACTAGAGCCGGTCGAGCCGCTTCGCGCCGACGCCGGGGGAGATGTAGAGGCGGACGAACGTCTCGTAGGTGGCGTAGGTCAGGGGTGCCCGGTTCGGCTTGATGATCTCGGTCAGCCAGTAGGTGAGGAAGCTGCCGACCGTGGGGACACTGGTCGCCACCGGACCCTGCTTCGCCTGCTGGTGCAGCTTGATCCACTTGTCGTGGACGGCGTCGCGGGTCTTGCCGTAGACGTACTTGCGAGTGCGCCGGCCGTCGGGCTTGGTGACCCAGACGTACGCGGCGAAGCCGTTCCGGTACGGGAAGATGGAGCCTTCGCCGTTGGCTCGGGCGCGTGCGGGCATCAGGCGGCCTCCTGGCGTTCGACCTGTTCGCGGATGTAGTCGTCGACCCATTCGGGGAGGATGCGGCGGTACTTGCCGTCCTTGATGGAGCGCAGCTCGCCGGTGGCGATCTTCATCTTGACCTTGGAGATGCCGAAGCCGAGCAGCACGGCGACCTCAGCGGGGGAGTACCAGCGCGGGGTCAGGTGTCGGCTCATGCGGCCACCCAGGTTTCGTGGGTGAGTTCTTCTCGGCCGATGCGTCTGCTCTCGCGCCGCTGGCGGGCGGCGGTGTTAGCGAGCAGGGCGTCTCCCTCGGAAAGCCAGCCGGAGCCGATGTAGGTGAGGGTGCCGACGGTGAGGGTGTCGTCGGGTTCGTCGTCTTCGGTGCGGCGGTAGGTGGTGCGGGTGTCGCGGAGCTGGGCGAAGGTGACGGAGTAGCGGCGGGCTTTGGTGAGGAAGTGGCCGCCGTAGCCGAGCATGTGGGCCCAGCGGCGCAGGCCGCCGTAGATGTTGGGTTTGGTGTCAAGGCTGTCTTGACGGTCGTCGGCGGTTGCGGCGCCGCCGGTTGTGTCGGTGTGGGTGGGGCGGCCGAGGTGCCAACAGGCGTCGATGAGGCGGGCGACGTGGTCGCCTGCGGGGGCGGCGTAGTCGTCGATCGTGGCCGTGGTGAGTCGGGTGGAGGAGTGGCCGGTGGCTTCGGTGGCCTTGGTGGCGTACTTGGCGAGGTAGGCGGCGACCTTGCCGTCGGTCAGCTCGCCGTCGCTGCTGTTGATGCGCCGGACGTCGACCTGCTCGCCCCAGGCGATCAGCCAGCCGTCGGGCTGGTCGGGGTGCGGGGGTGTGGTGACGGCGACCTGCCGGGCGGCGGCGTGGATCGCGTCTTCCAGGTCGTCGACGGTGATGCCGGCCGGTGGAGGTACGAGGGCGTCCGGGTCGTCGGGGTCGACGCCGTCCAGGCGCAGCAGGACGTGGAAGTGCACGGCTGCGCGGCGCTGCATTTCGGCGACCTTGCCGTGGGACACCCGCACGGGCGGCACCCAGCGGACCTTGCCGGAGGCGGTGACGATGCCGACCTTCGGGATGCCGCGTTGACGGCAGAGCACGGCGACGTGACGTTCGGCGGCCTGCTTGGTGCGTCCCCACAACTCGCCGGAGAAGTGGTTCCAGACGACCTGGTGGGCGTGGTCGTAGCAGTCGAGGCACAACGGCTGGCCCAGCCGCGGATCGTCTGCGTCGTGGCGGGCGAAGCACGCGCCGGGCTGACCGTGCGGGCAGGCTCCAGCGTTGCTGCGGGCGCGGCAGGGTGCGGGTCGGCAGTCGCAGCGCTGCCGGTTACGGCAGGTGTGGCGCGGGACGTGGCGGTGATGGACCGGGCCGAAGGACGGCGCGGTGAAGGTGGCGAAGACGACCGGGTGCCGGGCGACCGATTCGGGGATGCCCTTGCCGCCGGTCAGTCCGCGACAGACGACTTGGTAGGCGTCGCCCTGGTAGACCCAGGCGCAGTCGGGGCACGCCGATTCGCGGCGGTTGCCGCACGCCTTGTAGAGCGTCCGGTCGGGCAGCTCGTCGGTGTGCTGCTCGCTCAGGACTCGGCCGGTGTTCCGGTCGACGGCGGCGATGGTGCCGGTGAGGCGGACCGGGCGAGCACAGCCGCCGGCGGGGCGGGTGTGCTCCAGCCAGCCGGAGAACTCCGGCGTAGCGGCGCGGTGCAGGACCTGGGCGTCACGACCGGCGGCGAGGCCGGGGCGGTAGGTGGTGAAGATGGCTGTCTCCTCGTGCGGGGGTGGCAGGGACGGGAGACGAAGCACCACAGCCGTGGACGTAGGTCCGCTGGTGGTGTTCGTCGTGTCTCCTGGCACCGCCGAGAGGGCGGCTGACGCCGGAGGGCGGAATCGTGGTGATGCCACTTCCCGCCGATGGGTCATGTCCTTTCACGCTCGTGAACTCGGTGATGAGGGCCGGCACGGGTGGGGAGCCTGGGATATCGGCATCCGGCGGGTTGCCGCAGGCTGCCCCACCCGTGGAGACGTGCGAATCCGGGCCATCGTGGACGGCAGGCGAAAGCCGTGCTGGGCCTCTCAGCGGTTCGGGGGTCCGGCATGGCGGCCGGTGTGATCGAGAGTCGGCGGGACATGGCCCGCATCAGCGGCAGGAAGGCCGCTCGGCATCTCCAGAGTCGAGTTCAGCGATCCGGCAGAAAGGCCGCGCTGGCGTGCTCGACGAACGCCAGAGTAGCACCGGGTACCGACACGTCAACCCGAAGTAATGCCGGAGCCTGGGAGGCCATCCGGCCACCCGAGGACGCGCTCGGTGATTACGCCTCGGAGGATGGCCCCGTCCCACCGGGCCCCGGTTACGTCTGTGCGCCCGTACTCCGGATCGTGTGTTCTCACGTAGCTGAACTGTGCGTAGGAAAGATCCGCATCGCGCAGGTCAGCATCCCGCAGATCGCAGCCAGCGAAGCGAGCACCTCGAAGAGAGGCGCCCCGAAGGTCGGCGCCCCGGAAATCGCAGAACTTGAAGGAGTGCCTGTCCAGGGTGCGATGCCGAAGATTGCGACCCGCAAACGACTGTCTCGTCGCCCCGGGCGGGATGCTCATCCGCGAACCGTAGCCCGACCGCCCGTTGCCGAACCACCGGCTTTCTACGCGCTCACATGCGACCCATCAAGCGGCGCAGGAGCCGGCCGCCGGCCCTGTGATCCGACAGCTGGCCGCCGGCCCCCGTCTGGGAGGACTTTCTGTACGTCTATCAAGGCGGCCCGCAACGGGCCGCACGCGCCGCCGCCTGGGCGCGCGCCGGCCGCTGCCGCTGTCGCTCTGCGGCCGTCACGCCTGATGCCCGGCGGCTGGCGCGGACAGCGGGAAGCCCGGAGGGCCGCCACCAGAACGACAGACCGTTGACCGGTGCGGGTGGGCCGGCAGCCGGCCGGGCCACGCGGCCACGAGCCCGCGCGGCGTAGGGGAGCGCACGCCGGCCGCGTCGGCGAGCTGGCGGCGCTCGCGCGGTCGCGGCTACTGCGCCTCCGGCGGGGGCGCTCCGGCTCCAGGATGGCCGGGGCTCCGCCGGCGAGTCACGGTCCGTGGGTGGGTGCGGTAGGCCATCCCGCCTGCCATCGACCCGGGCGAGCCGAGCAGACCACCGCCCGACCCGCCAGCGTCCGTACGAGCCGGCAAGGTCCGCTTGAGGTGGCGGGTCGGGCGGCGGCCCGCTCCCCGGAAGGCGGGTCGACGGCATACGGGAATGGCAGGTGTGGGCAACCGGGCAGGAGATGCCAGAGGTGTTTTATGGCCCGTGCTGTCGGGCGATGGATTGTCACTGCCGGCTGCGACCGTGAACGCTGCCGTGGTGGACAATATCGAGAGCTTGCTGGCCGCCATCGAACTGTGGGCTCAACAGCGACACGACATCCATGCCGCGCTGGTGGTCGGATCTCACGCCCGCGCTGACGTTCCAGCGGATCAGTGGTCCGACATTGACATCGTCCTCGTGGTCGACGATCCGATGACCTACGCGGCCGACGGCAGCTGGCTGGCAACGTTTGGTCGGCCGTTGCTGACCTTTACCGAATCCACTGCGGTCGGGGGGTTCATCGAGCGGCGAGTGCTCTTTGACAACGGACAGGACGTCGACTTCGCGCTGCTGCCGTCTGGCGCGGCGGAGCAGATCGGTACGGATCCCGAGGCCGCTGCGGTGTTGGGCCGGGGGTTCCGGGTGCTGGTCGATAAGGTCAACCTGCAGCGGATGCTGCCGGGTGCCGGTGCACCGGTGCCGCCGGCTCCGCCGGATGCCGCTGTGTTCGGGCACCTGACCCACGACTTCTGGTATCACGCGTTGTGGACCGCCAAAAAGCTACGACGGGGCGAGGTCTGGACCGCCAAGGAGTGCTGCGACTGCTACCTGAAGACTTTGCTGGTCAGGCTGCTCGCGTGGCACGCGCAGGCGTCGCATCCGCAGGTAGACACGTGGCATGGCGGACGGTTTCTGGAACGGTGGGCCGACCGACAAGCTCTCCACGATCTCCGCAGCGCTTATGCCAGCTACGACGCGGACGATGTCGCCCGTGCCTTGTGGGTGACCGTCAACCTGTTTGAACGACTTGAGCGCGAGTGTGCCGAGCGTCTCGGGCTAGAGCTCACCGTTGCTCACGATGCGATCCGGGAGCACCTTCGTGTAGTGCTCGCGTAGGCAAGAAGTGTTCGATGGTCCGGGTGCCCGCCGGGTGTGCAGCGAGCGGCGTGCCCGATCCGTGCCCGACATGGCGGTCAGCACGGGCACGCAACCGTGTACCGAGAGGGCCGCTCTTGACGCTCTGTAGCGTATATCCAGGCGAGACGGTTACCTAACGTGTAGATCAATGCGATTCCCAAGCTGAGGGTGGGTTCGTCTGCGTGCCAGTGGTGTGCAGGCTGAGCAAGGATGTCTGCGTGGCGGAAGTGATGACCTTGTTCATGCGGTCCGGCGAGCCAGTGGCGCAGCGCCTCCTGGACGAGCTGGTCGCGGAGATTCGAAGGCGGTACCCGGTGGTGGCTGCTACGCCGGCTGGGGATGGTGTCGGTTGGGCATCGTACGAGCTGTCCAGCGACCGCGACGTTGTTGCGGAAGCCCGCGACCGATATCCGACGGCCGTGGCCGCCGGCGAGCAAACGTCTCCTATTGTCCTGCGTGTGGTTACCCGACCCGATGCCGTCAAGAGCGCCATCGATCACGGGCTTGACCAAGGGGGCCCCGTTGACCTGACCTTCTGTGACACGCTCGCGGAGGTCGCTACGTCTGGCTACCTGCTGGACTGGGCGATCGTGCGAGCCATTCACAGGCTCACCTTCGACCGGTGGGCTGCGATCCTCTACACCGAGCAAGCGGGCTTCGACACTAGGCTCCCGAGTCGGAGGCATAGCGGCCAGCGACAGCAACGGTGACAGCAACGGGATGGCACGAGGACGGCCGCCGGCTGCCGAGCGCGGACAGTCGCCAGAGGTCGCGTACGCGGATGGACGCCACCGGACGAAGCGCCCAGAACTTACAAGCGAGGGGTCCAGGCGGCTGGCTGACCTTGGGCGATTATTCGGCGACGAAGACGCCCACGCCGGGCAGCGTCTCGGTCATCCCCTTGATCCGTAGCACCTGCATGGCGCGGTCGATTACCGGCTCGGTAACGCCGTAGTGCTCGATCAACTCTCGACGGCTGGGCAGCTTGGAGCCCGGCGGGAACTCGCCGGAGGCGATGCGCTCGGCGAGGTCGTCGGCAATCTGCTCGTAGCGGTAACGCGGTGGCACGGTGTTCCCCTCGGTTGGCAACACGAGTAGACCACCTACGTCAGCCCTTGACTACCCAACGGTACCTATGGGAGGTTGCCGAGGAGGTCGATTCCCTCGGTTGGCGCTGTGGGCCGTCCTCACCGGCGTGGGTGCCCGGCGCATCCCCCGTGATCGGGCATCCACGCCCCCGGACACCTGCGGCACGAGGAGGCGGCAGTGCTCCTTTCCGATCCTCTGACGCGGCGAAGAGTCGCCCCAACGGCTCCGGCGACCCGATGAAGCGCGTCTCGTACGACGAGTACGTCCTGGCGGTGGCGCTCACCCTCGCCCGCCGTCATCGGCCCGTCTGGTCGTGGCGGCACTGGCGACACGTCTGCCGCTGCGGAAGCAACCTGCCCTGCCGAAGCCGTCATCGCATCCCGATCAACCGCGGCCACTGGCCCAGCCAGGACGGCCCGCGATGACCACCCACCACCCGATCAAACCGGCCTGGTCCTGCGGCGGCTGTGCGGGAGAGTGGCCATGCCAGACCCGACGACGCGAACTGCGAGCCGAATATGATCGCGTCCCCGTGTCGCTGGCCCTCTACCTCGCCGCCCAGCTCGTCGACGCCGCCCAGGATCTGGCCCACGTCCCCGCCGGCCACCTGCACCACCGATTCCTCGGCTGGACCCGATGAGCATCCTTCGGCCCGGGGACGAGAAGTTCCACTACAGCGACGGCTCCCACAAGTGGACCCCGCCAGACCTGGACTACGACCAGGAGGTCTGGGAGGAGCAGGTCCGCCAGCACAAGCAGGGGCACCTCCGAAACGAGCGCCCGAAGGTCCGCATCCAACGTCTGATCTGATGCCAGCAGTACAGCAGCGAAGTACAGCAACCGTGCCAGCCGAACCAGGCCGAGCAGCGCATCAACAGGCCCCGCGACCTCGCATCGATCCTGATCCGACCGGCTCGCCGACAGTTCACACCGAAGAGGTCACTGGTTCGATCCCAGTATCGCCCACGCAGGTCAAAGGCCACTTCCCGGCTTCGGGAGGTGGCCTTTCTGCTGCCGTACAGCAACGGCGTCAGCGAATGGTCATCGAACCCTTCGCCAAAACGTGAGCTGCCTCTGCAATCGTGCAGCGGGTAGGTTCGGCCGCTCCGCCGATGCCAGTTCCCCTGAGGTTCCCCCGGTAGCTCGGAGGCTTTCGATCATGCTCTGATGGAGCTGAAGGGAGTCATCCGTGGCAGCACCGAAGAAGTACCCCGATGAGCTGCGTGAACGTGCGGTGCGGTTGTATCGGGAGTCGGACCCGAAGCCCGTGATCCGCCAGCTGGCCCGCCAGCTTGGCGTGCATCACGAGGCGTTGCGGAACTGGATCCGCCAGGATGAGGCCGACCGCGGTCAGCGCGACGACCGGCCGACGACCTCTGAGCTGGAGGAGCTTCGGCGGCTGCGGCGGGAGAACGCCGAACTGAAGCGGGCCAACGAGATCCTGAAAGCCGCCTCGGCTTTTTTCGCCTCGGAACTCGACCCGACCCGGCGACGGTCGTGACGCTCGTTGACGAGCTGAAAGATCGCTTCGGGGTCGAGCCCGTCCTCCGGGTCCTCAACATCGCCGTGTCGACCTACTACGGCTGGCTCGCCCAAGCCGCCAACCCCTCTGCTCGCCGACGCGAGGACGCGGATCTGATCGTGGAGATCGCGGAGATCCACGACGTGTCCGGTGGCACCTACGGCAGCCCACGGGTGCACGCCATGCTGCGCCGGCAAGGCCGGCACGTGGGCCGCAAGCGGGTCGAGCGGTTGATGCGCCAGCACGGTCTGCAGGGCGCGTTCCTGCGCAAGAAGTGGCGCATCCCGTCGACGCGGTCGAACCCGAAGGCGACACCGGCTCCGGACCTGGTCCACCGGCAGTTCACCGCTGCGGCGCCGAACCGGCTCTGGGTCGCCGACGCCACCCGGATCCCCTGCGGGCAGGGCGTGTTCTGGCTAGCCGCGGTGCGGGACGTGTTCTCCAACCGCATCGTGGGCTGGCGCTGCTCCGACCGGTGCGACACCGACCTGATCCTCGGCGCCCTCGAATACGGCATCTGGTCCCGCGACGTCCGCGACGGCCACCTAATCCACCACTCGGACAGGGGGTCGAACTACACGTCCTTCCGCTTCGCCCAACGCCTGGCCGACAACGGCATCCTGCCCTCCATGGGCTCGGTCGGCGACTCGTTCGACAACGCGCTGATGGAGAACTTCTGGTCAACGCTGAAGATCGAACTGGTCTACCGAAACTCCTGGCGGACCCGCGACGAAGCAGAGAACGCGATCTTCACCTACATCGACGGCTGGTACAACACCCGCCGCATTCAGAACGACCTCGGCTGGCGATCCCCAGACGAGTACGAAGCCGCCTGGCATGCCCACCAGGCCCGACAAGACCAGACGGCTATCGTTCAGCCTGAGCCCACCGGCGCCAGGTAACCAACCCTCCGGCAAACCGGGGGAACCTCACCCCTCCGCCTGAGAACCGACGCAGGCCCTTGATGGCTGTGGACGGCGGTCACGAAGCTGCGGCTAGCGATGGGCGGCCGATGACCTCCGCCTTGTCCTTCGCTTCAGTGGCGAGTGCGCTCCGACAGCTGATGTGCGACGCAGCTCCGCCGGGTCGTCGCCAGCTCCTAGCTGGGCTCGTCCCGTAGCTGCCGGTGGAGCTGACCGGCGGTGTTGACCACTGCGACGAAGCCAAACACCTCGATTCGATCGACGTCAAAACTTTTGGTGACGATCGGCGGTGGCGCGTAGGCGCAGATCTGACTGGCGTCCAGTTGGAGCCCGCGCCGCTGGTATGCGCCCTTGGCGAGGGGGCCAGAAGGTACCGGTCCTGGCCACCCTCGGTGTCCAGTTCGGCAGTCAGGTCAGCACGGGAGTTCCACCCCCGTACGAGCTGCCCTTCAAAGGTGTCGAGGAACCACCACGCGCCGTCGGCAGACTCAAGGAACACATCGCCGAACAGCGAGGTGAACCGCGCAGCCTTCCCGCCGAGATCCAGCCAGGACCATGATTCCAGCGCCGCAGCGTATTCCCGCTCACTGAACTGCTTGGTAAGTTCCACGCGCCATTGGATCATGTCACTGCTCAGGTTGCTTCTAGCGGTGGCAACGGCCGACGCGTCTGGCCGGCTCGGCGCAGCAACGCTTCTGGCCGCGATCAGCGCGCCGAGGTGCCGCACATCAGCCCGACAGAGGACACGCTTCAGTAGCGAGCTGTTGCCGGCTAGAGGTCGATGACCCGGAGCATCCTGACGTGTGGATCAGCGATAACGAGGCTGGGTACAGCGTGTCGGTGTTCGCGGGAAGCCGAGGGCTTGTGATCTCGGAGGACCACGACGAGGTCCGTGGCCCGCTGCACATGGAGGGCTACTCGCGGGCCGGGATGATGGACCTGTTCACGATGCTCTTGCAGGGGAGGACGACCCAGGTTGACTCTTTGCCTTGGTTGCCGGGATACGGGAGCTGAGGACGACCGCGCCGGCCGGAGCCCTCGTCTGAGCAGGCCGGCCGCTGCTGTCGACAGCGACGGTGACAGCGACAAGGCTGGACGGAGAAGGGCCAAGCCGTGCAGCCGTGGACCACGGGTCGAGGTCAGAGACACGCGCGGACGGGCCCGGACGGAGCGCCAACGTCACTTGGCCTGTCTGCGCTGGTAGTGGGCTCGTCGGGCTCGGGCTTGGGATGTTCGTCGCCAAATCGACCAGTGCAGGGTGTGCTCTGGCGGTAGCGGCTCGATGAGGACGAGGGGCGTTGAGGTACGCCGACCTCGTCAGGGAGGGCGCCGGAAACGAGGAGGAACGACTCGCGCTCATGCGTGAGCACCAGGCGAACGTCACCACTCAGATCGGCAAGCTGACCGAGTGCCTGGACCTGATCAGGTTCAAGGCCGGCGTGTACGAGGGCTTCCTCGCCCCCGACAATGCCGCCGACCACCGGTGTCACGGCCCGAGCCCTGCGCCGTCGGGACACCCGGCCGAGGCCCGCGCCGATTGATGCGCGGGCGTCGGGCTACTCGAGTTGGGGCGCGGCGAACAGCGCGTCCGCCAGGTGGTTGAGACCTGCCCAGTGCCCTGCGTCACACGCTGTCAGAGCGGTCGGTCGCCTGGTGTCTTGAGGCTGAACCCCTGAAGACGGAGGAGACAGCATGACTGGGAGAGTTGACGTAATTGTCATCGGCGGCGGGTACGCCGGTGTCATGGCGGCCAATCGCCTGACGCAGCGCGAGAACGTGGCCGTGACGTTGATCAATCCGCGTCGGGCGTTCGTCGAGCGGATCCGCCTGCACCAGTTGGTGGGCGGGTCCGACGACGCGGTCGTCGACTATCGGGAGGTCCTGGCCGAGGGCGTCCGACTGGTAGTCGATGCGGTGACCCGCATCGATGCGGCCGAGCGCAGCGTGGCATTGGCCGCCGGCGGCACGGTCGGCTACGACTACCTGATCTACGCGGTGGGCAGTGGCAGCGCCGACCCGGGCGTGCCCGGAGCAGCCGAGTTCGCCTACCCGCTCACCACCCTTGAGGAGGCGCAACGGCTGGGGCCGGTCATCGCCGCCGCGCCGGCGACAGCCCCGGTGACGGTGGTCGGCGCCGGCCCGACCGGCATCGAAACCGCCGCCGAACTGGCGGAGGCGGGCCGTACCGTGACCCTGGTCTGCGGCGGGGTGCTGGGCCCGTACCTGCACGAGCGGGGCCGGCGCTCGGTTGCCAGGCGACTGGCCAAGCTCGGGGTGACCGTGCTCGACGGATCCGGCACGAGGGTGGCGGCGGTGACCCGCGACTCCGTACGCCTCGACGGCGGACGCACCCTGCCGAGCCAGGTGACCATCTGGACCGCCGGGTTCGGCGTGCCCGACCTGGCCGGCCGCAGCGGCCTGAGGACCGACGCGCTGGGCCGCCTGCTCACCGACGAGACGTTGACCAGCGTGGATGACGTGTGCATCGTCGGGGCCGGGGATTCGGCAGCTCCGTCGGACCTGCCCTTCCGGATGAGCTGTCAGGCCGCCACGAGGATCGGCGCGCACGCCGCCGACACCGTGCTGGCCCGGATCGCGGGCGAGCAGCCGACGCCCATCAACCTGGGCTTCTTCGGCCAGTGCATCAGCCTAGGGCGGGGCGCCGGCATCTTCCAGTTCGCCTCGAGGGACGACACCGCGACCAAGTTCTACATCGGCGGCGGCCCGGGCGCGAAACTCAAGGAGTTCGTCTGCAAGCACACGGTCAAGCATCTGGCGGACGAGGCACGCAAACCCGGTTCGCTCACCTGGGTCAAGGACGACAGGCGCCAGGAGCGGCTGCGGGTGACCCGCGGCGAGGCGCTGCCCCGCTGAACGGCGATTCGGCTCGAACGGCCGCCAAACGACCGGGTGGAGCCCTGTCGGGGCTCCACCCGGACAGTTCCAGGGCACCGGACTCACCTACCGGAAGGAACGAATCGAATGAGCCTCGCGCTGCGGATCGCTGCCGGAGTGCTGGCGGCAGTCGGGTCCGTCCGCTAAGAAGAAGGAACAAGACATGAGCCACACCGCCGATCGGGCGACCGAGGCCTTCGTCGCCCACCGCAACCTGCTCTTCACCGTCGCCTACGAGATGCTCGGCTCGGCGGCCGACGCCGAGGACGTCCTTCAGGAGACCTGGCTGCGGTGGATCAGGGTCGACGCGGAGCACGTGCGCGACCACCGCGCCTACCTGATCCGCATCACCACCCGGCAGGCGCTCAACCGGCTGCGCACCATGCGACGCCGCAGGGAGGCGTACGTCGGCCCCTGGCTGCCCGAGCCGCTGCTCACCGCGCCGGACGTTGTCGAGGACGTCACGCTCGCCGAGAGCGTTTCGATGGCGCTCATGGTCGTCCTGGAGACGTTGTCGCCGACCGAGCGCGCCGTCTTCGTGCTGCGTGAGGTGTTCGGTGTCAGCTACGACGAGATCGCGGCGGCCGTCGACAAGAGCCCCGCGGCCGTCCACCAGATCGCGCACCGCGCCCGCCAGCACGTCGATGCCCGCCATCCCCGCCGGGTGGTTTCCGCGGGCGAGACCCGGGCGGCCCTGGGGGCGTTCCAGCGTGCGGTCGAAACCAGGGACCTGCAGGCTCTGCTCGACGTGCTCGCCCCTGACGTCGTCCTGGTGGGCGACGGCGGCGGCGTCAAGCGGGCCGCGCTCCGGCCGATCACCGGGGCGGAGAACGTGGTCCGCATGTTCTTCGGTGGCCTGGGCAAGGTGCACGGCACGCTCACCGGTGAGCCGGGCGTCGTCAACGGCAACCCGGCACTGCTCGTACGCCTGGACGGCGAGATCGACGGCATCATGGCGATCCGCGTCGAGGACGCCCGCATCACCGGCCTCTACTACGTCCGCAACCCGGAGAAGCTCTCCCGCGTGCAATCCGAAACCCCACTCACCCTGCGGTGAACATCGGTGCCGGAAAGCCACCGTCGCCGGGCGGCCACGGGTAGCGCGCGGGATCCGTGGCCGGGGCCCGCCGACAACGGCAGGCCCCGACCACGGGCTGGGCCTACTGTCAGGCGGGGGACTTGAGGTAGTCGGGGTTGGGCTTCAGCCACTCCTCGACGGCCTTCTTCTCGTCACCCTTGTGGGTGTTGAACATCAGGTCCTCCAGCGAGGCAAGCTGCTGGCTGTCCATCTTGAACTGCTGCAGCATCTTCGTGACCTCGGGGAAGTCCTTGCCGAAGCCCTTGCGGCCGAACGTGTTGATCTGCGCGGCGGCACCCGGGGTGCCCTTCCGGTCGGCCAGGTCCTTCAGCTCGTACTTGGCGTACCAGTGCGGGTGCCACAGGGTGACCACGATCGGCTTCTTGTCGGCGATCACGCCGTCGAGCGCGGCCAGCATGGCCGGCGTGGAGGAGGGCTTGAGCTTCATCGACACGTAGGCCAGGAACACCCAGGCCCGAACGTCATCGCGGACGGTGTCGGCCTCCCACACCGCCGTACGCAGCAGCCGCTGCATCGCCTGCGGATCACCATGGCCCGCCCGCTCCGCAAGCGACCAGCAGGTCTTACGTTCCAGACCCGACAGCAGCCCTTCCACGAACTGCCCGGCGGTCCGATGTGGCTTCGCCCGCACGAACCGGCCGGCGACACCCGTCACCGCCTCGTCCAGGATGACCCGCCACCGATCAACGTCTACGCTGTGGCACGCGGCCACCGCACGATCTTCGGTTGTCCACAAGCCATCGATGATCAACGGGGTGGCCGTCTTCATGCCCGCGCCACGCCCAACGCCGAAGCCGAGTGACGTTGGAGTACTAGGTGCAGGCCTCAAATCAGCAGCAGGGTCTTCCCCACGGCCGTGCGGTTCTCGGCCGCGGCGTGCGCGTCGGCGGCACGCTCCAACGAAAAGGTCTGCCCGATAATCGGCCGGACGAGTCCCGCTGCCGCCTGCGACATCATCCGCTCCGCCCACCGCACCACGTGCGGTCCGAAATCAAAGAGCTGTTCGATGCCGATCACCTTCACGTCCCTTTGGCTCGCCTCTGCAGGGTCGATGAGCGTGGCCGCACCGCTGGAGGCGCCGTGCACCGAGAAACGGCCGCCGCGGGCTGTCACCTCGAAGGCGGCCCGCCCGATCTCTCCGCCGACGCCGTCGAACACCACATCCGGTCCTGCGTCACCGGTCACTTCGAGCACCCGCTTGGCCCAGCCTGGTTCGGAGTAGTCGACCGCCGCGTCGGCGCCTAGCTCCCGGACCACATCGAGCTTCCGGCCTCCGCGAGCAGCTCCGACGACCCGCGCGCCCGCCGCCCGGGCGAGCTGCACCAGCAGGCTGCCCACCCCACCCGCCGCCGCTTCGACCAGAACCCAGTCACCGGCGCCGATCTCGGCGTGTTCGACCAGCCCCTGCGCCGTGCTGCCGTCGCTGTACAGGGCGGTGGCCTCCGGCAGACTCAGGCCGTCCGGCACCGGGAACAGGTCCCCGACCAGCGCCACCGCCCGCTCGGCGAAACCACCGGTCTCTCCCGTGCTGGCCAGGACACGCCGCCCCAGCCAGGCATCATCCACCTGGGCGCCGACTGCGCTCACAAGCCCGGCCACCAGACCACCCGGCACGTACGGCAACTGCGGCCGTTCATGCCACCTGTCGATGCCACGCCGGATCTGCGTTTCGACGAACGTCATGCCCGCCACCGCCACATCGACCACGACCTGGCCCGGCCCGGCCACCGGGTCCGGCGCCTGACCTGGAACCAGCACCTCAGGACCCCCGAAACGGACCGCCTGGACCACTCGCATATGACTAGCTCCCGTCTGTTCGCCGACGCGAACGCCGAAAGCGTGTCACCTCAAGTCTGGTTGAGGTCAACCGACGCCTTCCGACGAGACCCGTGGTCGCGCAGCCACCGCGTCATAACCGGTCTGGAACTCGCAGCCAACGATCACAGCTGACAAGGTGGGGCAAGCAGACGGTTGATGGTTTGCGACGGTGCCGATCATCATCCGCCTCGCCGCCGCGTCCGACATGCCATGATGCCGAATCAGGCGTCCGATCACCGGACGGTGCTGGGTGGGCTGCTGCCGAGACTTCTGCACGACGTGCAGCGGGCCGCGCTGGTGTACGAGGGCGTTGAGCGTCGGCAGGCGCAGTCGCTGTTGGCGGAGGCGTTCGGGTTGACGCAGATGTTTCTGCGTACCAGCCGGCTGCTGAGTTGTTGTGGCGGGTTGCGGACCGGGCGATGGTGGCGGCGCAGGATTCGGCTGACCCGGAGGCGGTGGCTCTCGCGGCATGGTTCCTGTGTCAGGTGCATCGGGATGCCGGGGACTGGGACACCGCCATGGCGGTAACGCCCGCCAGATCACGTTGGACCTGCTCGACGGCCCGCGCTCCACCCGTGACGACGCCCGTGACCTCGCGGTCAAGGTCGGGCTGCTCTCGTGATCCAGGGGTAGGAACCTTACCCATTCCGCTCCGCGACCGACCGTAGCTTCTTGCTCACGGGATGCGGCGGGTGGTGCGGGTATCGCCTGGCCGCCGCGTCCCCCTCAGATTCGGGGGCAGGAGGGCGCCCTCGTTCGTGAGCGAGGGAGGGTCCGTGCGGCGTGTCTCGTATGACGAATACCTTTCTGCCACCGCGCTGACACTTGCTCGCAGACACCGGCCGGTGTGGTCGTGGCGGCCCTGGCGGCGCATCTGCTGCTGTGGGTCCGACCTTCCCTGCCGCGTCCGGCACCGGATACCGACCAATCGGGGCCACTGGCCGTCGGAGGGTGAGCAGTGACCAGTGAGCAGGAGCAGGCGATCGTCGCGGTTCATGTACGAGGGCTCGACGGCATGTGTGCCGGGTGCCGGGTGTGGTGGGCGCGGTTGACGCCGTACCCGTGCTGGCAGGTGGAATGGGCGACCAGCCGGCAGGCGCGGGCGATCACCGCGCGTTTCCTGGAGGGTGTGCGGTGACCACCCACGGTCCGGTCATGCCGGTCTGGGGCTGCGGTGGCTGCGACGGGCCCTGGCCCTGCCCGACCCGGAAGCGGGAGCTGCGGGCGGAGTACGCGGACGCCCCGGTGTCGCTGGCCCTCTACCTCAGTGCCTACCTCGTCCAGGCCACCGAGGACATGCCCTGGACGCCGGCCGGCGTGCTGCACCGCCGATTCCTCGACTGGACCAGGGAAACCGGCCACCTCATGCCGGTGGTGCAGCAGCGAGGTGCAGCAACCGTGCCAGCCGAACCCGGTCGAGACGAGTCCCACAAGGCTCTCTGACCTCGCATCGAGCCTGATCTGACCGCCTCGCCGAGATTTGCACCGAAGAGGCGGCGCAACCGGTCGACCACGAGAAGGGCGAGCTGGTCCGCGAGCCGCGCGGACGCGAGTTCTCCGGGAGTCAATGTCCAACCGGCCGTTCATGAAGGCGGGCGGGCGTCCGTTTAGGTTCCTGCGGTGTCACCGTGAACCCCGTCATGGCCAGCGAGAGCAGGCGGGTCGCGGTGGTGCCGGGGTCGGGGTCGTTCTCGGTTGCCAGGGCGATCCCGGTGGCCAGCGTCGACAGGTCGGCGAAGGTGACGTCGGGCGCCAGCACTCCGGCCTCGGCGGCCCGGCGTACCAGTGGCTCACCCGCCTCGGCCAGTTGGTCGGACGCGCAGTAGACGCTTTCGGTGCGGCCGCGGTTCAGCGCCTCGGCCAGGCCCCGGATCGTCGCGGCAGCCCGCGTGATCTCGACCAGGAACTCGACGAGCGCGGCCCGGGGGTCCGGTTCGCCCGCTAGTTCGCCGGCGCGGGCGCAGAGGGCGTCGATGCGCTCCCGGAAGACGGCTTCGAGCAGGGCGTGGCGGGTCGGGAAGTGGCGGCGGACCGTGCCGGAGCCCACCCCGGCGGTCCGGGCGATCTGTTCCAGCGACGCATCCGCCCCGTGCTCGGCCACCGCCTCTGCTGCCACCGCGAGCAGAAGTTCGTAGTTGCGGCGGGCGTCTGCTCGCATGTCTCACCTCGGCGTTGCTAAGCGGCGGGGTCCGCCGTATGTTAGCAAGCATAAACGGCGGGCCCCGCCGTTTCTTGGGTCGAGGAGTGCATCCATGTCAGATCGAGCACCAGTCCTGGTCACCGGCGCCACCGGCCGGCAGGGCGGGGCAACCGCCCGCGTACTGCTCGCCGCCGGCGTCCCGGTGCGCGCCCTGGTCCGTAACCCTGCTGCCGACAAGGCCGCCGCCCTCGCCGCCCTCGGCGCCGAGCTGGCCACCGGCGATCTCCGCGACCCCGCATCGCTGGTCCCGGCGGCCCGGGGCGCCCGCGCCGTCTTCTCCGTGCAGATGCCGGAGCTGCGCGGCGACACCTGGGACTTCGAGAGCGAACTCGCCCAGGGCGTCAACCTGATCGAGGCCGCGCTGGCCGCGGAGGTCCCGCAGTTCGTGCACACCTCGGTGTCCGGCGCCGGGCAGCACGAGGACGCCCCGGGCTGGAGCGACGGACGCTGGGCCGCGATGGAGCGCGTCTTCCTGCCCAAGGCTGGCATGCAGGAACGCGTCCGGGCCGCCGGCTTCGACCGGTGGACGCTGATCAAGCCGGCCTTCTTCATGGAGAACTTCCTGCCCGACCTGGCCTACCTGCTACCGCGGGGCATCGCGGGCGGGCTCGCGACGGTCCTCCGGCCGCAGACGCACCTGTCGCTGATCGCCGTCGACGACATCGGCCGAGCGGCCGCAGCGGCCGTCGCCGACCCCGACCGTTTCCACCGCGTCGAACTCGAACTGGCCGGCGACCACCTGCCGATGACAGAGATCGCGAAAATCATCGGTGAGTCGCTCGGCGTCGACGGCACCGCTCCCGACATGACCGAGTTGGAAGCGATTGCCGCCGGCATGCCGCCGTGGGCCACCACCTCCCACGAGTTCCTGAACGTCGCCGGGCAGCCGGCCCGGCCGGAGTTCGCCCGCGCCCTCGGCATCCCCCTGACTCCGTTCGCCGAGTGGGCCGACCGCCACCTGCGCCCCCTCCGTCAGGGCTGACACCAAGGCGCTACCGCTGCGCCGGCGCGCTCGCGCGCCGGCGCAGACGCGCGTGGGAATCGCGGGTCCGTCCCACACCACGAGGATGTCGACGACAGGAAGTGCTGCCTGCGAAATCTGCGCGATTGCCCGTTCGACGCTCGCCAGGACCCGGCTTACTTCGGCCAGGGCGCAGGGGCTGAGGGCCGGCCCTCCATGCCCAAGCGGAACGGTGATACCGAGCAGGCCTGAGGCTGTCGGTCGCGTGCATCGGTCCGCAGTCCGTAAGGCAGGGTCTCGGCGTCCACAACGACGGAAGGCGTGACCTGTCCGTCGACGGCAGACAGTGATGGCAGGAAGACCGTTCCGTCAATCGGTGCCGGGGACTACAAGTGGCGACACATGTCAGCGGGGAACCGACGGAATCGCCGATTGCGGGTCGACCCCGGCGAACGCCAGCCCGATGACAAAGCCGGCGACCTCCTCCAACTGTCGTGCCCGGTCGAGTGTTCCGAGGACCGCGGGAACTCCACCGACGTCTCGCACGAGCGACCCGACGACATCGAGTGCGCGCTCGTCGTCACCGCACATGGCGACCGTGACCGGTCCGGCATGGGGCGTCACCCACCGCTCGGCCGGGAAGAGATGGAAAGCCTTGACCACGTGCGCGCCGGGTGCGAGGGCGGCGATCTGGCCGGCGGCCGACCGGGCGGGTTCCGTCTGGAGGGTGCCGACGCCGTGCTCGACGGCGTTCGTCGGGTCGATCAGGGCGAGGTCGACCAGTGCGCCGGCGGGCCCGCCGGCCGCTGTCAGCATCTCGGCGACGCCGTCCCAGCGGACCGCGAGCAGAACCGCGTCGGCGCCGGCGGCGACCGCCGGCACGGGCCGCGCGGTGCCGCCGATCCGGTTCGCGATCGCTTCGGCGGCGGCCATCGAGCGACCGCCGATGATGATGTCGTGTCCGGCCCGGGCCCAGCCGGTGGCCAGTGCCGTGGCGAGGTTGCCGGTGCCGAGGATTCCGATACGCATACCGTCACGCTAGGCAGGTCGATGCGCACCGGATGGTGCATGTCGCGCGTGCCAGGATGGGCGCATGGGTGACGGCGACCTCTGCGAGGAACTCGTGGCTGACTGCCGGATGCGGATGGCGGCGGACCTGTTCGCGCACACGTGGGATGCGGTCGTGCTGGCCGCGCTGACCGAGGGCGCCCTCCGCCGCCGCTCACTACGGGCACGTATCGGAGGAATCAGCGACAAGGCCCTCACCGAGGCCATCCACAGGCTGGTCGGCAACGGCCTGGTCGAGCGGCGGTTCTTCCCCCAGGCGCCGCCCCGGGTCGATTACGCGCTCACCGATCTCGGCCGCAGCTTCGCCGACGGCCCGATGCGGGCGCTGGGCGCCTGGGTCACCGAGCACGGCGACGAACTGTTCGAGGCGCAGGAGCGGCTCAGCGCGTCGTAGCATCGCGCCTGGCCGGGCCGTTCTGCAGTACTAGTCCGGACCGCTCGGAGGGTGCCCGCGCGGACGCGAGCACCCTCCTAAGGGCCGGCGGTGCCGGATTCCGGCTCGCCCTCAGCTCGTGGGGCCGGACGCCGCCCCACCCAGGGTCACCTTGAGGATCTTCTCGTTGCTGTTGTTCGGGGTGCTGTCCTTGTCCCCGCCGGTGCTCGTGGTCAGCCACAGGTTGCCGTCGAGGGTCGGTTCGACGGTGCGCAGCCGGAAGTACGTCCCGACGAAGTACTGCTGGACGTTGGTGAGCGTGTCGCCGCTGATCTCCGCGCGGTACATCCGGTTGCCGCGCAGGCAGGCGATGTAGAGCACGTCCCGGACGATCGCGATGCCGCTGCACGAGGCCTCGGCCACCGGGTACGTCCGGATCGGGGCCCTGAAGCTCGCGTTGGCGCAGTCGCCGGAGGTGCCCTCGCAGGCGGGCCAGCCGTAGTTGCCGCCCTTGACGATGATGTTGGTCTCGTCCATGACGTTGTTGCCGAACTCCTGCTCGAAGAGCCGGCCCTGGGAGTCGAAGGCGAGTCCCTGCGGGTTGCGGTGGCCGTAGCTCCACACGTAGTTGCCGAAGGGGTTGTCCGCCGGGACGGTGCCGTCGGGGTTGAGCCGCAGCACCTTGCCGCCCAGGTTGCCGGTGTCCTGGGCCACGTCCGGGTCCTGTCCGTCGCCGGTGGCGGCGTAGAGCTTGCCGTCGGGACCGAAACGCAGCCGGCCGCCGTTGTGGTACTTGTTGCGCGGGATCCCCGTGACGAGCACCTGCTCGGTGCCGGTCTGCAGCGTGCCGTCGTAGCGGATGCGCACGATCCGGTTGTCGGTCGTGGTGGTGTGGTAGATGTACAGCCACCGGTCGGTGGTGAAGGTGGCCGAGACGGCCAGCCCGAGCACACCGCCCTCGCCGCTGGTGCCGGCCACGTTCGGCACGGTGCCGATGCTGCGCTTGTCGGTGCCGTCCGGGTTCATGGCGACGATGTCGAACAGGTCCCGCCGGCCGTAGAGGACCGTGCCGTCGGGCAGCTGCACCAGGCCCCAGGGGAGGTCCTTCTCGGTGGTGATCGCCGTGGCGCCGCAGATCGGGCTCGTGCAGCCCGAGCCGGTGTGCGCGGTGACCGCGGCGCTCGCCCCCGAGACGTTGCCCTGGGCGTCCCGGGCGGTCACGGTGTACCGGTAGTCGGTGTCGGGCGTCAGCCCGGTGTCGGTGAACGTGGTCGCCGGCGGGTTGCCGGCGGTGCCGGTGGTGGAGCCGACCGCCGTACCGTTGCGCAGGATGGTGTAGCCGGTGACCGCGACGTTGTCGGTGGAGGCCGACCAGGTGAGGGTCACGTCCGTGCCGTTCACAGTCGCGGCCAGGTTGGTCGGCGTGCTGGGCGGTGACGTGTCCTGCTGGCAGAACGGCGGGGTGACCGAGAGCGTGGAGCTGGCCTGCGAGACGTTACCGGCGGCGTCGCGGGCGTTGACGTACCAGCCCCAGGTGACGCCCTGTACGACGCTGAGCGTGGCGGTCCGCGTCCGGCCCGGGACCGAGGTGACGAGTTGGCCGTCGTGGTAGATGTCGTAGAAGGCGACGCCGACGTTGTCCCAGGAGGCGTACCAGGCGAGAGTGACGGACTGGCAGGTCAGCCGGGTGCTGCGCAGGCCGGTCGGCCGGGTGGGCGGGCTGGTGTCGGCGGCGAGCCCGGTCGCCGGACGGCTCCCGGTCGCCGGTGCGGCCGGCGCCGCGTTGGCGGGTACGCCGGTCAGGATGGTGCCGGCGCAGATCAGCAGGGCGAGCGGGACGCGGTGTCGGAACTGGCGAGGATTAGTCCGCACGGGTGCTTTCCTTCCCGGGTGCTTGGTCAGTACGGGTAGCCGGGGACGTTGAGCCGCACGCTGTACAGGCCCGAGTCGTTCGTTCGGCCAGAGGTGATGTAGAGGGTCTGCCGGTCGGGTCCGCCGAACGCCACGTTGGTGGTGCCGGTGCCGCCGGAGCGGATCGTGCCGAGCTGCGCGCCGGCGGGCGAGTAGACGTGGATCAACCCGTCCGAGCCGGAGGCCCAGTACACGTTGCCGGCGCAGTCGATGGTGACCCCGTCGGGACCGCCGATGTAGTTCACGAAGACGCTGCGGGCGCCGGTGCTGCCGTCGGGCTGGACGACGTACTTGTAGATCTTGTTCTCGGAGTAGGCGCCCACGTAGAGCGTGCCGCCGTCCGGGGAGAGCGCGATGCCGTTGGGTTGCCGCAGCCGGTCGTCCACCAGTGACACCTGCCCGCCGGAGACGCGGAAGACACCGGTACGTCCGTTCATCTGGTCGGGCCGGTTGCCGCGCTGGAAGGTGGGGTCGGTGAAGTAGACGCCGCCGTCGGACCGGACCGTGACGTCGTTGGGTGAGTTGAACGCCCGGCCCTGGTAGTCGGCGGCGACGGTGCTGCGGGCCTGGTCGTTCAGGCGGTATGCGGAGACGGTCCGCTGGTCGTGGGTGGCGGCGATGACCTGCTGGGCGTCGGGGCTGAGCGCCAGGCCGTTGCTGCCGGCGTCGGCGACGAAGGTGTCGAAGGTCGCGGGCGGGGTGAACCGGCGGATCGTGGAGGGCTGCACGTTGTTCGGTCCGGTGCCCGCGGCCATGTCGGACACCAGCAGGTAGCCGCCGTCGGCGATCCAGACCGGTCCTTCGAGGAACGAGAACCCGCTCCGGATCTTCGTCGCGGACACGGAACCGGCCGGCAGGGGCGGGCCGTACCCGGTGCCGCCCGGGCAGACCCCGGGGGGCGCGCCGGGTGGGGCGGTGAACGCGTAGGTGTGAACGTTCACACCAGAGGCGTCGCGAGGTGTCGGGCGTGCGGCACCGGCGGGGCCTGGTGCGGTGGCGAGTGCCAGGCACAGGCCGGTGAGTGCGGCGATGGTTGGACGCCAGGTCATCGGGTACTCCAATCGGCGTCGGTGAATGCGAGGGCCGTGGTTGCCTGACCGGCCCCGGCCGTCGACACTTACTATTGATCAGTATCGATTTATATGTGACGCAGCTTAGGCGAGGAAGCGGCGCCCCGCATCAGTTGTCCACGATCACCTTCGGCGCATGCCCAGAGGGCACCCGATGACCTGGCCGGGTCGCTCAGCCCGTCGTGCCGGCCGCCCCGACCGGCGCTTGCTCGGTCGGCTACGCGGCGAACGCCTGGCCGTCCCGATGGCTGATCATGTCGCCCATCAGCGCGGCCCGGACGTTGAGTCGAGAGGATCTGGGCCACTCTTGCCATGGTTGAAATGATCTGGACGTGAGGGCTGATGCCACAGGCCGTCCCGACCTGGACGAGGTACGCGAATACCAGGTGACGCGACTCAACCACGCCTTGCGCCGGCCGGGGATGTGGGGCGGCGAGACCGCCTTGCGGCTGTTGATGGACGCGGTGGCCTTCGTCGACGGGCTCGACGAGGTCTGGCAGGCAGAGTGTGAGCAGCTCAATGAGCGGGGGGCCGTCAATTCGCTCGGTGTGCGCGGAGCCTTCTCCGAGGTCCTGCCCGGGTACCGCGACGACGGAGCGGTGGCCTCGGTCTACGCCGACATCGCCTGGCGGCATGGCTGGCTCAAGGTTGATCGGACGCTCTCCGCCGATGACTTCCAGCGGCTACGTGACGAAGCCACCCGCTGGTGTGCCCAAGACCGCTACCTCGATGAGGCCCTGGTCGAACTCGGGGCACCCGCCGTGCTGTTCGGCGGTGGCAATCCCTGTTATCGCAAGACCCTGGCCTACGCCGCCGACCGCGCCGCCGGACTGATCTGCCTGCACTTCGCCGGCACGTGCGACTGGAACGCCACACAGCCACAGCCGGAATCTCCACCGGTGCTGCTGGCGATCCGCCACGGTGACGGCGCCTTCGCGGACACCTTCACCCTCACACCGACAGGCTCCACCTACCGCTACGAAGCCGACCGTTGACCAGCCGCACACGAGGTCGAGCTCCTGGATCACCGCAGCGCGTTGAAGAAGGCGCGCAGGTCGGCAGCGAGCAGGTCGGGCTCTTCCTGGGCGAGGAAGTGGCCGCCGACGCTGGGCTCGCGCCAGTGGGTGAGATTGGCATAGGTGCGTTCGGCGAACGACCGGGGCAGGCCGCGATCCTCCACGCTGACCGTGATGCCGGCGGGCACGTCGACCATGGGCAGATGCGGGGCCAGGTGGTCGTCACGGTAGGGCCGGAAGGACGTGCCGATGCAGTTGGTGACCCAGTACAGCATCACGGTGGTCAGCAGCTCGTCGAAGCCGAACCGGCGGGAGATGTCGCCGCCGCAGTCGCTCCAGCGCTGGTACTTCTCGACGATCCATGCGGCCAGCCCGGACGGCGAGTCGCTCAGCGCCGCCGCAAGGGTGTCGGGCCGTGTCTCCTGGATGATTCCGTAGCCCCAGTCGTCTTGGGCCTTCGCGTCGAGCATGGCGATGAACGCCTCCTCGGCCGGGCTGAGGTCGTCCCTGCGGTCCGCCGGCGGGAACTTGATGTGCTGCGAGAAGACCCCGATCATCCGATCTGCGTGGCGGGCGCCGAGCCACGTGGTCACGCCGGACCCGATGTCGCCACCGTAGGCGCCGAAGCGGTCGTAGCCCAGACGGGTCATCAGCTCCGCCCACACGTCCGCGACGGCCGCCTCGGTCGTCGGGCCCTCGGCGAGCGGTCCGGAGAAGACGAAGCCCGGCAGGCTCGGTATGACGAGGTCGAAGTCTGCGAGCCGGGACACCAGGGGCAACATCTCCGTGTACGTGCCGGGCCAGCCATGGGTGAGGATCAGCGCCGTGGCGTCGGGCGACGCCGAGCGGACATGAACGAAGTGGACCGGCGCGCCCCGGACCGTGGTGACGAACTGGGGGTACCGATTGAGGGCACGCTCGGCCGCACGCCAGTCGAATCCGTCGAGCCAGTACCGCACCAGACCTGCCAGATAGCCAGGGTCGGTGCCGGCGGCCCACGGCTCTCCTGGTGCGGCCGGCGCGAGCCTCGTCCGCAAAAGCCGAGCCCGCAGGTCGTCCAGGACGGCTTCGGGCACATCGATGTGGAAGGGCGTCACCCGATCATGCTCCCATCGCAAGGAGTCACTCGGCAGCCGCCCGAACGGGCAGGCTGCCGAACGGCGATCGGCAGCCACGATCCGGGAGACCCGATCACCGATCCCCCGGGGAGCGTGATTCCGGCCGGAACTGCTGCGCGGTGGCACTATCGTGGCCCTCAGGTCCGGCAGGCCGCGCCGTGCGAACCGGTCCTCCAGGGAGGGAAGTCCACGTGCCTTCAGACGTACATCCGGGCTCGGAGGTCTTGATGCCCGCGGCGTTCCTGGGCCACGGCAACCCGATGAACGCCCTCGAGGTCAACCGGTACACCTCCGCGTGGAGAGCCTTCGGCGCCGCGGTGCCGCGTCCCCGCGCGATCCTGGTGGTCAGCGCCCACTGGTACATCAACGCCACGGCCGTCACCGCGATGCCCAGACCGAGGACCATTCACGACTTCTACGGGTTTCCCCAGGAGTTGTTCGACGTGCAGTACCCGGCGCCGGGACTGCCCGAACTGGCTGAGGAGGTCAGTGACGTCGTCCACCCGACCTGGGTCGGGGCGGACGTCGACAGCTGGGGAATCGACCACGGCACCTGGTCGGTGCTGATGCACGCCTTTCCGGACGCGTCGATTCCCGTCGTCCAGCTCAGCATCAACGCCGACAAGCCGATGGACTACCACCTTCAACTCGGCGCCCGGCTCGCTCCACTGCGCCGGCGCGGTGTGCTGATCGTGGCGAGCGGCAACGTGGTGCACAACCTGCGCGGCATGGACTGGGCGCTGACCGACGACGGCTTCGACTGGGCGCAACGCTTCGACGAGGACGCCAAGGCCCGGATGTTGACCGACCCGGGCGAGTACGCGACCCTCGACGCGCACGGGGACTTCCGCCGTGCCGTACCGACACCGGATCACTTCATCCCCGCGTTGTATCTCGCCGGTCTGGCCGCCGCCATGGACACCCCCGACACCGAGGTCCTCGTCGACGGCTACGCCTACGGCTCCTTGTCCATGACGGCCTACACGCTGGGCATGTCCTGCCCACCGGCTGCCGGCCGGGGAGCCGCCGCCCGGGCTGCCGCCGGACGGCTCCAACATCTGAGCAAGCGCCGGCTGGTCGAATGGTCCCATGGATCAAGGTGCAGTCGCGGTGGGTCCGGCGCTCGCCGCCGTACTCGTCGTTCTCGTCCTCGTCGCCGTGGCGACGGTGCGGGCCGGTCGGCTCGGCCACGCCCGTGGCATCGCCACGGCGGCGCTGCGCGCGGTGGTGCAGTTGTGCGCCGTGGCGCTGCTCATCACTGCCGTCCTGCGGTCGTGGTGGGCCAGCGCCGGGTTCATCACGCTGATGATCCTGGTCGCGGCGGCGACCTCCGCGCGCCGGGTCAGCTCGCTTCGCCTCGGCTGGCCGGTGCTGGCGCCGATCGCGGCCGGCGCGCTCCCGGCCTGCGCCCTCGTCGTGGCCTCCGGCACGGTGCCGCTGACCGAGGTCGCTGTCGTTCCGATCGCCGGGATCCTCATCGGCGGGGCGATGACGGCTACGTCCCTGGCGGGCCGCCGCGCGCTGGACGAGCTTCGCGACCGCCATGGCGAGTACGAGGCGGCCCTGGCGCTGGGCCTCGTGCCGCGGGACGCGGCGCTGGAGATCTGCCGGTCCAGCGCGGGGCAGGCGCTGGTGCCCGCGCTGGACCAGACACGCACGGTCGGCCTGGTCACGCTTCCCGGCGCCTTCGTCGGCGTGCTGCTCGGCGGCGGCACACCCGTCCAGGCCGGGGCGGCCCAGCTGCTGGTCCTGGTCGCGCTCCTGGCCGTCGAGGCGATCGCCGTCGCGGTGACCGTCGAGCTGGTCGCCAACGGACTGCTTCGCCGGCCGAGCCCGGCCGTCTAGGTTCTCGCTTCGACGCCTGACCGCCCGGCCAAGACACATTCCATCAATTTGGTTTGATGTATGATGTCGATCATGGCGCCGAGTCGACTCGCTCCGGCGTTCCTGCGGTTGGCGGCTCATCCGCTGAGATGGCGACTGCTGTCCGAACTCGTCGTCAGCGACTACCGGGTCCGGGAGCTGGTGGCGCGGACGGGCGAGCCGCAGAGCCTCGTCTCCTACCACCTGCGGCTGCTGCGCGACGGTGGACTGGTCACCGCCACGCGCAGCCGCTTCGACGGCCGCGACACCTACTACCATCTGGACCTGGACCGCTGCGCGGTCGCCTTGGCCGACGCCGGCGCCGCGCTGCACCCGGAGCTGCGTCGGGAACCGGCACCCCCGCCGCCCTCGGCCGGCCCGCGCCGATCGCCCCGCGTCCGCGTGCTGTTCGTGTGTACGGGCAACGCGCCCGCTCGCCGGTCGCCGAGGCGCTGCTTCGGCACCGCGCCGGTGGCCGGGCCGAGGCGGTCAGCGCCGGCAGCCGTCCCAAGGACCGCCTTCACCCCGACGCCGTCCGGGTCCTGCACGACGAGTTCGGCATCGATGTCGCCGGGCAGCGCCCTCGACACCTCGACACCGTCACCGGTCGCCGCTTCGACCTCGTGATCAGCCTGTGCGACAAGGCCCGCGAGGTCCTTCCGGACTTCCCGGGGCGTCCCCGGCGCGCGCACTGGAGCATTCCCGATCCCGCAGCCGACGGCACCGACCAGGCGGGCTACCTCGCCTTCCAGCACGTCGCAGCCGACATCGACACCCGCGTCCGGCGCCTGCTGCCGGTCCTCGACGCCATCCGTCCATGAAAGAGGTCCCGCCGTGACAGCCTCCGATCAGTACGCCAGCGTCCGTTACCTCGTCGACGACGTCCAGGCCGCCGTCGACTTCTACACCGCCCATCTCGGCTTCACCCTGAACACCAGCGCCGCGCCCGCCTTCGCCGACGTGATCCGCGGTCCGCTGCGACTGCTGCTGTCCGGGCCGGCCAGTTCCGGCGCCCGGGCCACCCCGGCCGACGCCACCACCGCCGGCCGCAACCGGATCCACCTGACCGTCGACGACCTCGACGCCGAGATCGACCGGCTGCGCACCGCCGGCCTGCCGTTCCGCAGCGCTCCGGTGAGCGGCCCCGGTGGACGCCAGATCCTGCTCGCCGACCCCGCCGGCAACCTCGTCGAGCTGTTCCAGCCCGCCCGCCGGTCGGACGCCCGGTCAGCGGCGGATGAGGCCGAGGTCGGTGGCGGTGGCGACGGCAGCGGTGCGTGAGTCGACGCCGAGTTTGGCGTAGATGCGGGCCAGGTGGGACTTCACCATGCCTTCGGTCAGGTGGAGGCGGGCGCCGATGGCCTGGTTGGACAGGCCGTCCGCGACCAGCGCGATGACCTCGGCCTCGCGTCGGGTCAGGGCGGTGCCCGGCGTACGCAGGCGGTTCATCAGCCGGTCCGCGACGGCGGGCGCCAGCGTGGTGCGTCCGGCGGCGGCGGTGCGGACGGCGGCGGCCAGGTCCTCGGGTGGGGCGTCCTTGAGGAGGTAGCCGGTGGCGCCGGCCTCGATGGCGGGCAGGGTGTCGGCGTCGGAGTCGTAGGTGGTGACGATCAGCACGCGCGGCGCTCCCGGGTGGGCGGTGATCCGGGTGGTGGCTTCGGCGCCGGCCCGGCGAACCGCAGCCGGATCCTCGTCCGACGGGCGTCTCGTCCGGTCGCGCCGGGCGACGAAGACGACGAGCGCGAGCACCACCACCACGAGCACCGCGAGCGACACCAGCAGCGTTCTCATGCCGTCGACGCTACGGGGTACGCGCCAGCCTCGGCGTGGTGACGGTCAGGGGGCTGCTCCGTCCGCCGCCGGATGGCAAGCTCACGTGTCGTGGTCGACGACTTCGCGAACAGCGGTGGGGAAGCGGTACGAAATCCGGACCTCGTGGAGGTCCGCCGGTGAGGGCGGTCATCGTGGCGGCCGCTGTCGCGTTCGTCATCTCCCTGTTCGGCACGCCGGTGGCGGTTCGCGTCTTCACCGCGCTGAAGGCCGGTCAGCCGATCCGGTCCATCGGGCTCGCCAGCAACGAGCACAAGGTGGGCACGCCCACGATGGGCGGCGTCGTCTTCATCGTGGCGACGGTCCTCGCGTACGTCGCCGGGCATCTCGCCCTGACCACGCTGCCGGAACGGCAGATCGCGCAGGAGGGCCCCACCATGACGGCCCTGGTGCTGCTCGGGTTGTTCGTCTTCTGCGGCGCGGTCGGCTTCTTCGACGACTTCCTCAAGGTGCGCCGGCGCAACTCCGACGGGCTGTCCGCCAAGGGCAAACTGCTCGGCCAGGCGCTCGTCGGCGGCGGATTCGGCGTGGCCGCGCTCTACGTGCCCAGCACCAACGGCCAGACCGTGGCCAGCGAACACATCTCGCTCATCCGCGACATCAGCTGGCTGGACGTCGGCAAGGTCGGCGCGGTCATGGTCTTCATCTTCGTGATCACGGCGATGTCGAACGGGGTGAACCTCACCGACGGCCTCGACGGCCTCGCCACCGGCGCGTCGATCCTGGTGCTCGGCGCGTACTCGCTGATCGGCTTCTGGCAGTACCGGCACTGGTGCGCCGACGACGGGTACGCGCGCGTGAACGAGTACTGCTACCAGGTCCGCGATCCCCTGGAGATCGCCATGATCGCGGCAGCCGCGGCCGGTGCCTGTGTGGGCTTCCTGTGGTGGAACACGTCCCCGGCGCGGATCTTCATGGGTGACGTGGGGGCGCTCGGGCTGGGTGGCCTGATCGGCGGGCTCGCGGTGGTGACCCGTACGACGCTGCTCTCGATCCTGATCGGCGGGCTCTTCGTCATCATCACCACGACCTGGGTGATCCAGATCGTCTCGTACCGGACCACCGGCCGACGCGTGTTCCGGATGGTGCCGTTGCATCACCACTTCGAGCTGGCCGGATGGAGCGAGTCGACAATCGTGGTCCGGTTCTGGATCGTGGCCGGCGTCTGCGTCGCGGCGGGCCTGGGCCTGTTCTACTCGGACTTCCTGGCGACCGTGGGATAGCGGGGCAGCGACGGGAGGCGCCGGCTCAGGCGGGCCGCTGCGCGGTGCCGTGGTCGCGGAGGTGGTCCAGCTCGGCGAGGTACATCGCCTGCAGGCGGTGGTGGTGCCGGACCAGCAGCTGGACCTCCTCGGCGCGGTAGCCCTCGACGAGCCGTTCCGCCCGCTCGGCGAAACGTTCGTACGGCCGCTCCAGGTCGGCGATCCGCTCCGGCCGTATCGCGACGACGACCCGGCGCCGGTCTGCCGGATCGCGTTCGGCCGTCACGTAACCCGCCTGCTGGAGCCGGCGGAGCATGCTGGTGACCGCGCCGGTGGTGAGGCTGGTCCGCTCGGCGATCTGCCCCGCGGTGGCGGATCCGACGTCCGCCAGGTAGTCCAGGCATTCCAGGTCGCTCACCGTGACGCCCAGCCGCTCCGCGATGGCGTACCGGAACACCATGGACAGCCGCGACGTCTCCCGCCCGGCGCGCATGAGGTCGGCGACCGCGGAGACACGGGCCGGATCGTGGGACATGCGGGCAATCATGCCTCCGGCACGGTGACCCGGTGCAGCCGAGGTAGCACGCGGGTCAGCACCCAGTGCGGTGCCGTGGCGCCTCCGGTGAGCCGGTGCATCAGTCTGGCGGCGGTGTCGACGGCGCGGAAGGCGTACGGCACCATCTCGTCCTGGTATGCGGCGATCGCCTCCTCCACCGGCGTGCCCTTCGTTCGAGCCTCGACCAGCTTGCGGCCGAGCAGGGCGGCGTCGCGCAGCGCGGTGTTGCCGCCGTGGGCGCCGAACGGCGGCATGACGTGTACGGCGTCGCCCGTCATCGTCGCCCGGGGCACCGCCCACCGGTGTGGCCGCCGGCCGGTGGCGAACAGGTTGAGCACCGTGGCGTCCAGCTCGGCCGTGTCGACCAGCCGCCGGACGAGCGGGTGGAAGTCGATGCTCCTCCGAGCCGCCACGTGCCACAGCGCCCGCAGGTCGCCGCGGACGCCGGTCGGCAGTTCGTCCCGCCGGAGCAGCAGTGCCCACATGACGTAGTCGTCGCCGGTGGGGGCGTAGCTGCCCGGGGCCAGCCGCGTGAACGCCTCCCGTGGGCTCTCGCCGAACCGCATGGAGGTGAAGAAGAAGGCGCTGCCCGGCCGGTCGGCGATGGACAGGACTCCGCTGGTGCGCAGCGCGTCCGGGATGACGCTCGTGCCGTCGCGCCACAGCGGCGACCGGCCGTAGATGCCCGCCATCGGGGTGTCGGCCGGGTCGGCGTCCGGCATGAGCTGCGCGCGTAGCGCCGAACCGACGCCGTCCGCGCCCACCACGACTGCCGCCGCGGCGGCACCGCCGTCGGAGAACCGCAGCCGCAGCCCGGCCGGACCGCCGCTGTCCACAGCGACTGCGGCCTTGCCGTAGTGGATGCGCCCGTCCAGCCCGGACTGGAGGATCGACCGCAGCGTCAGCCGGTCCACCTGACGGGTCTCGTGCGGATCGTCCTTGAAGGTGATCGTGAAGGCGTCCCGCAGCCGTCTGTCGGTGAAGCGCAGGTGCCCCCCGGGCTCGTCGCCGGTGGCCAGCGCCAGGCGGTACAGCGGGCGGGGGAGGCTCTCGCGCAGCGCCGCCAGACCGTACCGGTCGAGGATGATCCGGTAGCCCTGCCGCCTGACGAACGGGCCGGGGTCCCGCTCGTAGACGTGGACGTCGATGCCGGCGCGCGTCAGGTACTGGGCGAGGCAGAGGCCGGAGAGGCCGGCGCCAGCGATCGCCACGGAGAAGTCGGTCGATGCGCTCATCCGATTACCTTAACCATTAAGATAATTTGGGCAAGGGGCACTGTGAACAGTCGCCTTGGACGGATATTCAAGTTGGTTGTATATTCGGCGGCATGGGATCTGCTTCGCGTCCCGCGCTACGGGAACCGTCGTACTTCGTCCTCGCCGCCCTGCTCGGCGGTCCGCTCCACGGTTACGCCGTGATCAAGCGGGTGACCGAGCTCTCCGACGGGCGGGTGACCCTCGCCGCCGGATCGCTGTACTCGGTGATCGACCGGCTGCTCGGCGAGGGACTCGTCACCGCCGACGGTGAGGAGATCGTCAACGGGCGCGCCCGTCGCTACTACCGGCTCACCGACGAGGGCTGTCGCGTACTCACCGAAGAGGCCGACCGGCTCGCCCAGGCCGCCCGGGTGGTCATGGACCGCCTGCCACGCCGTGTCGCATCGCAGGCAAGTGCCAGTCAACCTTCCACAGTGAGGATCAGACCCGCATGAGTTCCGATGTCCTGGAGAAGCGCTACCGCATGCTGCTGCGGGCCTACCCGGCCGGCTACCGCCGCGAACGCGCCGACGAGCTGATCGACACGTTGATCGGCGACGACCCCACCGACCGTCGCTGGCCCAGCCTCCGGGAGGCGGCCGCGCTCGTCCGGGGCGGCCTGAGGGTGTACGGCGGCAGCACCGCGCCCCGGCCCGCCGCCGTGCTGTTCTGGCAGGGCATCCACCTCGGAGCCCTGGCGGTGCTGGCGCTGGGAGTGCTCATCGGCCTGGACGACATCGCCGAGGCGTTGCAGTACGGCGGGTTCGCGGACCCGCTGACCGTCCTGCGCAATCAGGGCATCCACGAGGTCGTGCTGACCGCCGCACTGGTGGCGCTCGTTGCGGGCCGTACCCGCACCGCCGCCGTTCTGGCGGTGACCGCGGCGGTTGTGCCGACAGTGATCTCTCAGCACCTGTTCCTCAACGGCCTGCCGCAGTGGTGGGCGCCGGTCGTCGCCGCGCCGCTGATCGTGCTGGGTCTGCGGCGCCCGGCTGACGTGCCGCCGGCGCCCCGGGCCAACGCCGCCCTGGCCACCGCCGGCATCCTCGCCCTGCACCTGATCCCCGCGGGCGGCCTTCGCATGGTCGACGCGGGTCCGCGGATGGTCGCCGCCGTCATGGTCGTCGCCGGGGTGGCCGCCTTCCTGTGGGTGGCGACCGCCGACCAGCGACTGCTGATCGGCGTCGTGCCCACCCTGCTGCTGGGCACGTTGCACCAGCTGGACAACGCCGGGCTGACGGGGGAACTGCTGCGCCGGCCGGACGCCCTGCCGTCCCTGGTCGTCGCGGTCCTGATGGCCGTCGTCGCGGTCGTGTCGACCCGGCAGCGGCAGCGCACTCGCGCCTGATCGGCGGCGGGGCGGTCCGGCCCCGGCCTGACCGCCCCGCGAAGAGTCGAGCACCGACCGGCCGCAGAGCTGTGGTGGCGGGTCGCGGACCGGGCGAGGGCGCGCCGGACGGCCGTCAACTCGGTTGTGCGCCGCTTCCCGGCCTGGCAACCTTGCCGCCTCGGTACGACGAGAGGCGGCCATGACGCGGACCTTCCTGCAGCCGGATGACCTGCACGACCTCGTGTCGGACCAGTTCGGCTCCGACCGGCGGCTCGCTGCCCTGGACCGGCTGACCGGCGGCACGAAGAAGGGCGTCTACCGGCTTCGGCTGGACGACCGGACAACCGTGATGCTGTACGTGTGGGCCGCGGACGAGAACTACTGGCCTCCGTCGCCGGCTGTCCCGGACGACCCGTTCACGGATGCGTCGGGCGCGGATCTCTTCGCCGCCGGTCACGCGGCGCTCACCGCAGCGGGTGTGCGCGTCCCGCATCTGATGATGATCGACCGGGAGGGCCGCCACCTCGACGCCGACATCGCGCTCGTCGAGGACGCGGGCTCGGTACGGCTGGAGGCGTTGCTGGAACACGACCCGGCCGCCGCTGCCGCGCCGCTGTCCGCGCTCGGTGACGCCCTGCGGGGCATGCACACCGCCTGCGGGCCGCACTACGGCAAGGTAGCGGCCGTCGCCCGAGGTGAGGCATCCCAGGTCCGACGCACGGAGGACGTGATCGTCGACCGTGCGCTCGGCCACCTCGACGCGGCAGCGGCCCGTGACGCCCGGCTGGCCGATGGCCATCACCGGGTCACCGCCCATGTACGCCACCTCAGGAGCGCGGTCACCCCGCGCGAGGAGTACGGGCTGGTGCACGGTGAACTCGGCCCGGATCACGTGCTCGTCACACCCGCCGGTGAGGCCGTCATGATCGATTTCGAAGGGCTGACGTACTTCGATGTCGAATGGGACCACGCCTGGCTGCAGATGCGCTTCGGTGAAACGTACGCGGCGCTGCGTCCGGTCGATCTCGATCCCCAGCGGCTGGAGCTCTACCGGTACGCGCAGACGTTGTCCCTGATCGAAGGGCCACTGCGGATCGCGGACACCGACTTCCCGGACCGGCAGTGGATGCTGGATCTGGCCGAGCGGAACATCACCAAGGCGCTCGCCGCAACGTGACGGCGCTCTTCGAAGCGTTCTACACGGTCGGCACCACCATCGGTGTGCCGGTGACCGGGTTCGGCATCACCACGCTGGGCAGACCGAAGACCTCCCGCATGAGGTCGGCGTCCACCACGTCGGCCGGCGGCCCCTGCGCGACGATCCGGCCGGCCTTCATCGCCACGATGTGGTCGGCGAACCGGCACGCCTGGTTGATGTCGTGCAGCACCGCGACGACGGTGCGTCCCTCGTCGCGCAGCTTGGCGAACAGCGCCAGCAGCTCGTACTGGTGCGTGATGTCCAGGAACGTGGTGGGCTCGTCCAGCAGCAGGTACGGCGTCTCCTGCGCCAGCACCATGGCGATCCAGACCCGTTGCCGCTGGCCGCCGGAGAGTTCCTCGACGGGCCGCTCGGCCAGGTCGGTGACGCCGGCAACCGCCATGGCCGACCGGACGGCCTCCTCGTCGGCGGCGGTGCCGGTGCCGAGCAGCGACTGGTGCGGGTAGCGGCCCCGGGCGACGAGCCGCCGGACGACGATGTTCTCCGGCGCGACGAGGCCCTGCGGCAGGAAGCCGACCTGGCGGGCGAACGGCTTCGGCCGGTGCTCGGCGACGTCCCGGCCGTCCAGGCGCACCGCGCCCGACGTCGACGTGAGCAACCGGACCATGGCCTTGAGCAGCGTCGACTTCCCGCATGCGTTGGGCCCGACGATCGCCGTGAACGCGCCGTCCGGCACGGCCAGGCTCACCCCCGCCGACACGACCCGCTCGCCGTAGCCGAGCGTGACGTCCTCCGCGATCAGACGACTGGTCACCGCCGTTTCACCTCCATGCCGAGCAGCCAGATCAGATAGCAACCGCCGATCGCCGTGGTGACCACCCCGACCGGCAGGGCGACCGGCGCGAGCAGCATCTGCGCGACGAGGTCGGCGGCCAGCAGCAGCACCGCGCCGGTCAGCGCCGCCGGCACCAGTGGGACACCCGCGGCCCGCGCGAGCCGCCGGCCGATCTGGGGCGCGGCGAGCGCGATGAACACGACCGGCCCGGCCACCGCTGTCACGGTCGCGGTGCAGCCCACCCCGGCCAGGACCAGCAGCAGGCGGAGCCGGCCCAGGCGTACGCCTGTGGTGCGCGCGATCTCGTCGCCCAGCGCCGCCTGGTGCATGGCGTGCGAGACGACGACGAGCAGCAGGACGAACAGGCCGATGACGACGAACGGGAGCCGCACCTCGGCCCAGTCGACGCCGTTGAGAGAGCCGGCGTTCCACCCGGTCGCGGCGAGCGCCACGTCGATCTCGGCCCGCAGCACGATCCAGGAGTTCAGCGCGGTCAGCATCGCGTTGACGGCGATGCCGATGACCACCAGCCGGACGCCGCTGAGCCCGGAGTCCAGCGACAGCAGGTAGATGAGGGCGGCGGCGAGCAGCCCGCCCGCCACCGACCCGGCCGCGAGCTGCCCGGCGGTGCCGTTCAGCAGCGTGATCGCCACCAGCGCCCCGGTGTACGCGCCCGCGTCGAGCCCGATCACGTCGGGGCTGCCCAGCGCGTTGCGGGTCAGGTTCTGGAAGACCGCCCCGGCCAGTCCCAGCGAGGCCCCGAAGATCAGCGCCGCGACCACCCGGGGGAGCCGCCACTCCCGGATCACGAATCCCGCGTCGCCGCCCCGGAACAGGGCGTCGAACACCTCCGCCGGTGTCGCCCACTGCGGCCCGTGGCTCAGGGCCAGCAGGGCGAGCGCCGCCGCTGCCGTGACGAGCCCGGCCGAGGCGACAGCCGTGCGCCGTTCGACCCGGACCAGGAACCGTCCCGCCCGCAGCGTCACGGTGCTCACAGCGCCGCCGCCCCGTAGCGGCGGACGGCCCAGATCAGCACCGGAGCGCCCAGGAACGCCGTGACGATCGACACCGGGACCTCGCCCGTGGGCAGCAGGACCCGCGAGCCGACATCAGCGAGGAGCAGCAGGATCGGGCCGAGCAGCATCGAGTACGCCATGATCCACGGAATCGAGTCGACTGCGAGCCGCCGCGCCAGGTGCGGCACCATCAGCCCGACGAACGCGATCGGGCCGGCCACCGCTGTGGCGACACCGGTCAGCACCGTGACGAGCACCAGGACCGTGATCCGGGTCCGGGTCACGTGAGCGCCGATCGCGTGGGCCACGTCCTCGCCGAGGGCGAGCGCGTTCAACGGCCGGGTCGCGGCCATCGCGGCCACCAGGGCGACCACGGTCACCAGCACGGGCAGCACCAGCGGCGTCCGCCCGGCGCCGGCCAGTGCCCCGACCGACCAGAACCGGTACCTGTCGAAGACGTCGGGGAAGCCCAGTCGCAGGCCGAGTGAGACGCCCATCAGCACCCAGCTCAGCGCGACACCGGCCAGGACCAGCCGCAGCGGCGAGGTCCGTCCGACCGCGTAGACGGCGACCGCGGCGAGCGCGGCGCCGGCCACCGCGAGCACGAGCTGGCCCGCCTGCGACCCGGCGACGCCCACCAGCACGCCCAGGTTGATCGCGAAGCCGGCCCCGGCGTTCACGCCGAGGATGCCGGGCTCGGCCAGCGGGTTGCGGGTCAGCGTCTGGATCAACACCCCGGCCGCGCCGAGGGCGGCGCCGACGCAGACGCCGAGGATCGTCCGGGGCAGCCGGATGTCGCGTACGACGAGGTGGTCGGTCGTGGCCGCGAAGTCGGTGAGCGCCCGCCACACCTCGACCGGCGCGACCGGCCGCGCGCCCACGGCCATGCTCGCGCCCGCCGCGACGACCAGCAGCGCGACGGACACGAGCAGGAACGCCACCCGCCGGGACAGGTCAGTCTTCAAGCCCGGCGACTCCACGCTTCCAGTACCCGGTGATCAGCGAGTCGAGGCGGCGGGCGCTCCAGGCCCGCAGCGGCTTGATGTCACCGGCCTCGCCGGCGGCGAAGAGGAACGTCCGCCCGGCCGGCAGCCGCAGCGACGTCACCTGCCGCGCCAGCGTGGACCCGGTGGCCGCGCGCACCAGCCATGTCACCGTCACCCCGTCGCGGGCGGCCAGCGGATAGTCCCGCTCGGCCGGGTCGTCGACCTCGGCGACCACGTGCGCCGACACGTCGGCCGGCGACTCCTCCAGCCACCGTGCCACGGCCGGCAGGGCGGTGGTGTCGACGGCGAAGACGTAGTGGTCGTAGCTGTGCGGGAACGCCTTCGCCCCGGGCGGGCCCGCGATCGTCACCTCGTCGCCCACCGCCGCCGCGTCCGCCCACGCCGACGCGACACCCCCGTCGTGCAGCACGAAGTCCAGGTCGATCTCGCCGGTGGCGGGATCGTGGCGGCGCACCGTGTACTTGCGGGTGGTCGGCAGCGGGCGCGGCCAGTCGAGCATGCCCCGTCCGTCCGGGACAGGGTCGCGGCGGGTGCCGTCCGGATCGGGGAAGACGAGCTTGACGTGGTCGTCCGCCTGGTAGGTGTGGAAGCCGGCGAGGGCCGGGCCGCCGAGGGTCAGCCGCAGCATGCGTGGGGTCAGCCGCCGCCGGGCGACGACCCGGACCGTGCGTACCCCGATCGGGTAGCCGATCCGGACCGTGCCACTGCCTGCGCGGTGGTGGGCGGCGACCCGGCCCGCCGGGTCGGTGCGATCGATCATCGGTTCAGCAGCGGCGCGAATGCCTTGTCGATCGAGTCGAGCGTCCTGAGGGCCGACTCGTACGTGGACGCCTCCGTGTACTGCAACCCGAACACCCGGCCCGCCTTGACCGCCGGCAGGTTCTTCCACAGCGCGGAGTCGAGCACCTGCTTCACCGCCTCGGCGGGCGTGCCGTCGGGCTGGAGCGTGTACGTGATCGCGTCGGCCTCGCCGAGGCTCTTCGGCAGCTCCTCGATCGCCGGGTACTCGGTGACGTCGAGCCCGCCGCCGCCCTTCTCCTTGACCTCGCCGTAGTAGGTCACGCCCGCGTCCTGGGCGATGTTGGTGCCCCACGACCCGGCGAACTCGCGGTGGAAGGTGCCCTTGGCGATCTCGCCGTAGCTGCCCACGTGTCCGAACTTCAGGCCCGCGAGGGCGGTGCCGTACTTGTCCTTCAGCTCCGCGGCCTTCTTCTCGTACGCCTCCTTGGCCGCCTCGAAGTTCGCGCCGCGACCGGCGGCGTCGGACTGACGGCGGGACAGCTCACGCCACGCGGCGGGCGTGGTGGGGCCGATCGCGACGACCGGCGCGATGCTCTCCAGCCGCTTCATGTCGAGGCTGCCGAGGGCCGGCTTCGGCACCCCGATCACGATGAGGTCCGGCTTCGCCGCGGCGACGGCCTCGTAGTTGGTCTCGGCGGCGGCCTCGCCGGCGACCTTCGGCAGCCGCTCGTAGGTGGCCCGGTCCTGCTCGGTCATCAGCGCCAGGCCGCGCTTCCAACTGGAGATCCCCACCAGGGCGGCGTCCGCCTCGATCAGGACCGGCACCGCGTAGCCGGTGGCGACGACGCGCTTGGGGTCGGCCGGGATCGTGATCTCACCGTTGTCGGCGGCGAAGACGCGGGTCGCGGCGTCGCCGGACTCGGCGGCGGAGTCGCCTCCGTCGGAGCCGCAACCGGTGACCACGGCGAGCGTCACCGCGGCGGCGGCGATCACGCGCCAGTGCTGTCGTACGGACATCTGCCAGTTCCTTCGGGGTCTCAACACAGAGGTGCAGCCCCGCTGGGCTGCAGAGCTTAGGCTAGCCTTACTCGCGCGGGCGGAATGTCGCCCAGAGGTCAACCGATGTCGGGGAGAGGTCAGAGCGTGATGGTCACCGGCCCGATCACGGCGGATCCGGTCAGCTGCGAGGAGTTCGGCTACGGCCTCGGCCGCCCGGACGGCATCCTCGTCCTGCGCTACCGGTCGGTGACCCGGCTGGCGTTCGCCGAGAACCGCGAGGACTTCCTGCACCAGCTCTACTGGTCACCCGACGGTCTGCTCTCCGCCCGCCACGGCCCGCACACGACCTTCCTCGGACCGGACGAGGTCTTCTGGGTGCACCGGGGTGTCACCCACGAGGTGCACGCGGCGGACCGGCAGACGGTGTACCGGATCTGCCTGCGCGAGGTGCCCGCCGCCCTCGACGGGCTGCGGGCCGGCGTCGCCGCCATCGATGCCGGGGCCGCTGGGCTCGTCCTGGCACTGACCACCCCGGGGTACGACGAACGCGACGCCCCCGCCGCCCGCAGCCGCGTCATGGCCGGGCTTGCTCCCCGGTCCGGCCCCG
Organism: Micromonospora sp. C28ISP2-4; assembly: GCF_030519385.1. Classification (NCBI taxonomy): domain Bacteria; kingdom Bacillati; phylum Actinomycetota; class Actinomycetes; order Micromonosporales; family Micromonosporaceae; genus Micromonospora; species Micromonospora sp. C28ISP2-4. The sequence goes on from NZ_JAUMKG010000003.1 coordinate 92,422, forward strand.
ACGACCGGCCGCCCGGCGGTACGGGCGTCGCGGTGGCGGTCGCCACGGCACTGGCCAGCGACCCGGGTGACACCACAGGGCTCGCCGAATGGGCGGACCGCCTGCACGTCAGCGTCAAGACGCTGCAACGCGACTTCGACCGCGAGTTCGGCATGTCGTACTCGCAGTGGCGCACGAAGCTGCGCCTGCGCGCGTCGCTGGCGCTGCTGGAGACCCGACCGGTCGGCGAGGTCGCCCGCCGGATCGGGTACGCCAGCCCGTCCGCGTTCATCTCCGCCTTCGCCCGGGAGTACGGCTACACGCCGGGTCGCGCCGCCGCGATGCGCCGTACCGCCGACGTCCCCGCGCCCCGCGCGGCGCGAACCTCCTGATCAGCCTGCCGGAACGGTGGTGCTGTCACCTGCTCACCTCATGGTGGCCTTCGGGGCGCCCCTGCCCGGATCGATCCGGGTCGGACCGGAGGCCGAGGGGCGGATGTCGAAGTCGAAGATCTCGGTGGGCAGGTAGACGGTCGCGCAGGAGTTGGGGATGTCCACCACGCCGGACAGCCGGCCCTCGATCGGTGCGGCGCCGAGCAGCAGGTACGCCTGTTCCGGCTGGTAGCCGAAGCGGGTCAGGTAGTCGATGGCGTGCAGGCAGGCGCGCTGGTAGGCGAGCTGCGAGTCGAGGTACCGCTGTTCGCCGTCGAGGGTGACCGAGATCCCGGAGAAGGCCAGCCACCGGGAGAACTGCGGCGGGGTGTCGCCCGGCATGAAGATCGCGTTCTCGGCGACGCCGTACGTCTGCATGCCGTTCTTGATCAGGTCCACGTGCAGGTCGATGAACCCGCCCATCTCGATGGCGCCGCAGAAGGTGATCTCCCCGTCGCCCTGGGAGAAGTGCAGGTCGCCGACGGACAGGTTGGCTCCCGGCACGTACACCGGGTAGAAGACCCGGCTGCCGACGGTGAAGTTCTTGATGTCCTGGTTCCCGCCGTTCTCCCGGGGCGGAGCGGTCCGCGCCGCCTCCGCGGCCACCCGGTCGAAGTCGGCGCCGGTGAGGCCGCCGAGGATCGCGTCCTGCGGCTCGGGGGGCAGGGCCAGGGGCGGCACCCGGTCGGGCGCGGTGGCGATCAGCGCACCCTCCCGCAGGTTCCAGGTGGCCAGCAGCGACGCGGACGGGGCGGTGCCCATCAGCCCCGGGTGGGAGATCCCGGTGAACGAGACCCCGGGGATGTGCCGCGAGGTGGCCTTGTGGCCGGTGAAGTCCCAGACCGCCTTGTAGGCGTCGGGGAACTGCTCGGTGAGGAAGCCGCCGCCGTTGCCGGTGGGGAAGATGCCCGTGTAGCCCCAGCCCTGGCCGGCCAGCGGACCGGACTCCTGCGGGATCGGCCCCATGTCGAGGATGTCGACCATGAGCAGGTCGCCCGGCTCGGCGCCCTCGACGGCGAACGGGCCGCTGAGAGCGTGGACCCGGGTCAGCGGCGCGTCCCGGATGTCCTCGGCGGAGTCGTCGTTGTGGATCGCGCCGTCGAACCACTCCCGGCAGTGGACGCGGAACGACTGTCCGGGCCGTACCGTCGCCACGGGCGGGATGTCGGGATGCCAGCGGTTGTGCCCGACCTTCTCCTGGTCGGTGAACCTCTTGGCGGAGTCGAGGGGGAACAGCAGTTCAGGCACGGCGTTGAGCCCTTCTCGTGGTCACCATCGCGGCAGGCGGGCGTGGGCCGGGTTCGTCGAGCGGCGTACCGGGCGGCGACCGGGCAACCGCCCGACCACCTCCGGCTGTTCCGCGCTGCGTTCGGTCCGGTCGATGGCCTCGCGCAGCGCCGCCGGCATGCGGCCCAGCCGGGGCGCGGAGAACACCCGCGTCGCCGGGCCCCCGCACCGGGGGCAGTCAGTCGACGGGTCCGCGGCGCCGACCGGCAGCGTGACGTCGAAGTTGCCGTCCTGCTGGCAGCGGTACTCGAAGGTGGCCATCGCCGTTTCCCGTCCCGGCCTCTCGTGCGTGCGGTGGCCGTTCCGCGGCGGCTCACCCGTCAGCTCGATTGTGGGCGATTCACCACAAGAGCGGCGCAAAACGACGAATGAGACGGAGCTTCCGCCCTCACGACGGGCCGGCTGGGCCGCCGCACCGACCGAGACGTGAGATACGTTGGCGATCATCGATGGGTTGACCGCATCGTCGACGTATGGCAGCCGTCTCCTCGTCCTCGCCGTTCCGCCGCCTGCGGCCGGGCCTGCTCGCCGCCGCCGTGCTGTCCGCGGCGGTGCTCGCCACCGTGCTGGGCGCCGTGCCGCCGGCCGGCGCCGGCACCGCCTACCCTCAGGTCGCGCCGGCGCCCGGCGGCGCCGCGGTGTCCGTCGCGGAGCCGACCGGGACCGCGCCGCCGGTCACGTCGACGCCGAGCACGCCCAGCACCACGCCGTTCCCGCCGAGCGCGCCCACGAACCTGACCGCCACCGAGGTACGGACCACGTCGGTCACCCTCACCTGGACCGCCGCCACCCGCGGCTGCTGCCCCGTCGTCGGGTACGACATCACCTACTACCAGGCGTTCGACGACGTGGTCTACGGCGTCAGCCTCGGCGACGTCACCACCACCACGATCACCGGCTACATCCAGCCGGGCCGGCAGTACTCGTTCCGGGTGTCCGCCCGGGACGGCGACGGCCGCCGTTCGCCCTCCACCGACGCGCTCACGGTGGTCACCCCGGTGACGGACACCGGCCCGGACACCGCCCCGCCGAGCGCACCGCAGAACCTCACAGTCGGCGAGGTGACCGCCTCGACCGCCACACTGTCCTGGTCGCCGTCGACTGACAACACCGGCGTGCTCGGGTACGACGTCTACCGGTTCGACGGCTGGTTCACCTCGACGCGCGTCGCCACCGTGGCGGGCACCACGTACACGGCGTCGCTGCCCTCGTCGACGCCGCTGCGCAACCTGTACTACGTGCGGGCCCGGGACGCGGCCGGTAACGTGTCGATCGCGTCCGACACGGTCACCCTGCCCACGACGTCCACTCCGCCGCCCCCACCGCCCTCGACCTGCCGGGTGACCTATCGGAACCAGTCCGAGTGGCCCGGCGGCTTCGTGGCGGCGGTGACGGTCCAGAACACCGGGACGGCGCCTGTCGACGGCTGGGTCGTCACCTTCAGTTTCCCCGGGGACCAGCACGTCACCACCGCCTGGAACGCCACCGTCGGCCAGACCGGCGCCGCCGTGACCGCCCGCAACGCCGACTGGAACCGCGTCGTCGCGCCGAACGGCTCCGCGACCTTCGGCTTCCAGGGACGGTGGAGCGCGAGCGACGCGCCACCGACCGGCTTCTCGCTCAACGGCGCCCCCTGCACTGTCGGCTGAGAGGGAGTCTCATGACCACACCCCGACACCGCCGCCGCAGCCTGGCCGGGGCCGTCACGGCCGTCGTCCTCGCCGCCACCACCACATTCGGGGGTACGCCCGCGCCCGCCGCCGCCGCGAACACGCTCAGCATGCGGGGCGCCGACGTCTCGTCGTTGCAGCGCAGCCTGGACCTGGGCGCGAAGTACTACGACGCCGGCGGGGTCGCCCGCGATCCGCTGGACATCCTCAAGTCCGCCGGCGTCAACTACGTCCGGCTGCGCGTCTGGAACAACCCGGCCAGCGGCTACAACAACAAGAGCAGGGTGCTGGCCCAGGCGCGCGCGGCCAAGGCCAAGGGCCTCAAGGTGCTCATCGACTTCCACTACTCCGACACCTGGGCCGACCCCGGCAAGCAGTACAAGCCGGCCGCCTGGGCCGGGCACAGCCTGAGCCAGCTGCGCAACGACGTGTACGCCTTCACCTACGACGTCTGTGCCGCCCTGCGGGGGCAGGGCACCCTGCCGGACAGCGTGCAGATCGGCAACGAGATCAACGTCGGGATGCTGTGGAACGAGGGGAAGGTCGTCGACAACGACTTCGCCCCGCTGGCCGGCCTGCTGAAGCAGGGCTACAACGCGGTGAAGGCCTGCGGCGGCGGCATCCCGGTGATGATCCATACCGCGAACGCCGACAGCAACCCGAACGCCCGGTGGTTCTACGACGGCATCCGCGCCCAGGGTGTGCAGTGGGACATGACGGCCCTGTCGTACTACTGCATGTGGCACGGCAGCCTGGCGAACCTCTACAACAACATCGTCGACCTGCGGAACCGCTACGGGAAGCCGGTGGTGATCGTCGAGACCGCGTACCCCTTCACCCGGGACAACGCCGACAGCGAGCCGAACGCCATCGGCGACGCCACCTGCGACGGCATCGGCGCGACCTGGGCCGGGCAGGCCCAGGAGTTCGACTGGGTCCAGAACACCGCCCGCAACGCCGGCGCCGTCGGCGTCTTCTACTGGGAACCGACCTGGTACGCAGTAAGCGGCAACGGGTGGGACCCGGCGAACATCAACGGCACCGGGAACCAGTGGGACAACATGGCAGTCTTCGACTGGTTCGGGCGGGTGAACCCGGGGGTGCGCTGGACGCCCTGACGGATCGGCCGGCGCACCCCCAGCTCAGCGCTTGAGGAGCCGGCGGATCGAGTGGCGGCGGCCCCACGCGATGAACACGAACAGCGCGAACAGCACCACGGGTGTGAGCAGCAGCGCGCCGCCGTCCAGGATGAACGCCTGGGTGACGGCGGCGCCGACCATGAGCAGCGCGAGCCCGACGGCGGCCAGCCCGGCGAGTCGCGGCACCAGCAGCCCGACGCCACCGGCCAGCTCCAGCAGGCCGACGAGATAGCGGAACCAGGGCGCGGCACCCATGTCCTCGAAGGTCTGGACCGCGTTCGTCTCGCCGAACAGCTTGGGGCCGGCGGAGGCGACGATGAGGAAGACTCCGAGGACGCCCTGCAGCGCCCAGAGGGTCCGGTGCAACCCGCGCGTGACGGGCGGGGGAGTGGTGTCTACGACGGTCATGGTTCTCGTCCCTCCTGGCGGTCTGCCGGTTCTCCGCATCCGATCGGATACACCAGGTCAGACCGGCCAGGGCGAGCGAACTCATCGCTGGGTCCGGCCGGCTCAGCTGACTCGGGCTGTCCCCAGGCGCGTTCGAGGGCCAGAGCTAGCCGTCTCATCCACTGCTCCACGGGTCCCTCGATCCCGGGGTACTCGTCGACGAAGTTGTCCCAGTCGATGCTCCACGTCAGCACGTCCTCGGCGACGAAGCCGTCCGCCTCGGCGCCCAGCTCCGGCCGCATCAGGCGGCGGACGAGATCCCGGTCCACGCTTGTCGTCTCGGCCAGCAGAACCGCGTCGTACAGATCCTTGCCCTGCGCGTACGCGTCGGTGGCCAGCCACAGCAGCTTCCAGGCGAGCGCCAGCGCGGCGGGCGCGGCGAGCACCGCATCGGCGACACCGGGGAGCATCACCGCCTCCGGTGGGAGCGGCAGCTCCTCGCCGAAGACGACATCGATCTGAACGTGGCCGTCCGGCGCTCCGGCGACGCCGAACGGGACGACGAGGCGGCGGCCGTCGGCCCGCTCGTACGTCCAGATGGCCGCCTCGCTGATCCGGTCCGGTCGCAGGCCGGCGTCCGGCATGCTCCGGACGGCGGCCTTGACGGCGTCGAGCAGCGTACGGGCCTCGTCGCTGCCGCTGGTGACCGTGTGCGGGACGACGACGAAGTCCAGATCGCCGGGCTCACGTGCGGCGGCGCCGACCTGGACCGGCATCAGCGCACTGCCCCGCAGCACCAGGTGGCGGCCCACGGGGGCCGCCGCGATCGCCGCCAGCACGCCGGTGAGCGCGGTACGCCGGGCGGCCCTCCACCGCCGGCCGATCTCGGGCGCGAGGAATTCCGGCTCACCGGCGCGGTACGCGTTCGGGTAGTGCTTGAGCGCGGGATCGAACGCGGCGCGCTGGCGGACGGGAGCGTCGGCGGGCAGCGGCTGGTAGGTCGGCGGGAAACCCCGGGACCGTGCGGGCGCGGACCGCATGGCGTTCTCGCGCCTCGTCATCCAGTCGTTCGGCCGCGTCTCCTCCGGGCTTCCGGGCGGATGCAGCCAGCCGAGGTCGCGGGCCGGTCCGCTGTCGAACACCACGTACTCCTGCTCTACCGCGGCGATCTCGAAGCCGGCGGCGGACACGGCCGCGACGAGGGCCTCCAGGCGCTGCCCGGCCGTGGCGAGCCCGACGCGGTAGCAGCGCTGGGTGACGAACCGCTCCTGCACACCGTCGGCGCGTACCCGGCGCGCGTTGCGGGACAGTCGTGCCCCGTGCGGCTCGACCAGATCGGTGAGCGCCAGTGTCCGAGCCACCGTCGGCCCGGCCAGCAGCAGTTTGACGTGATGCTCGAAGTAGCGGGCGGCCGGCTCCGCCGCGGCCTCCTCGTCCGACTTCGGCACACCGGCAGCCCACGGCGCCACTTCGATCTTCGTGCGGCACACGTGGATCCCGGACGCCTCCACCTCGCCCTGCAGGCGCTCCGCCGCGGCCTGCTGCTCGGCGTGCGTGCCCCGCCCGGTCAGCGTGACCATCGGCTGGGAGGCGTAGGCACCCTGGTCGAGGACGATGTGGACGAACTTCAGCCCGTGCCGCGCGGCGAGGGCGGACAACCTCTCCGCGTCATAGGGCTGGGCCGTCACATGGATTTCGAAGTCCCCCGACACCTCAAGCACCGGCGAAGCCTACGACACGTCGCCTGGCCCGGGCTGCGGCTTCACGGCCGTACCGTCGGGCTGCGGTGATGCCGGGCGCGAGGGCGCGCGTACCCCTGCCGCCGCCCGTGCGGCCGTACCATCTCCCGGTGAAGGTCCGCCGTCGGCTGGTCGCCGTGTCACTCCTCCTGGCGGTGGAGACGGCGGCGTTCGCGCTGCTCGTCACCGAGTCCGTGCCGGATGCGATCGCCGTCGCCGGCCTGACCTGCGTGTCGTTGTGGCTGCACCTCGTCCTGCACGAGTGCGGGCACCTCGTCGTGGCGAAGCTGTTGGGGCTGCCGGTCGTCGCGGTCCGGATCGCGCCCTTCAACGGTTGGCGCAACGAGGTGTCGGTCCGGCCTTCGCCGTCGACGGCGGCGCTACCGCTGCGGATGGTGTTGTTCCATCTCGGCGGCCCACTGACCAACCTGGGCACCGCGACGGCACTCGTGGTCGCGGCGACTTCCACCGGTACGGCGTTGACGCGGTTTGCGTTGCTCGCCGCCGCGTTCGTCGGGGCGCTGCTCGGCCTGACCAACCTCGTTCCGGGGCGCTCGACCCGCAGCGACGGCCAGAACCTGCTCCGCTGGCTCCGGGCTCCGGCAGCCGCCCGCGAAGCGCTGCGGGCGGGCTACTACCAGGAGGAGGTGGTCAGGGCACTGCGGGCGGTCGCCCGAGCGGGTGTCGATGTGCAAGGGGTCGGCATCCAGGCTTGCGGCGGCGATCCGCTCCTCGCCCTCGCCGCCTACCAGCGGAGATTGACCGCTGCACACACGCAGTCGGCGGAGCTGGTCGGGGAAGCCGAGCGGCTTGCGGCGCTGGCTCGTGCGGGCAGCACCGATCCCGCTGCGGCAGCGGCCATCGGGCAGACGCTGAGCGTCCAGTTCGGATTGTGGTACCTGTACGCCGCGGTGGTGACCGGTTCGCCTGTGGCACGCCGCGAGGTGCGGGAGATCTCGGAACTCGCAGGGATCGCCGCCCGGCCGCAGCCGCGCGTGTTGACCGCCCGGATCGCGATGAGCCTGGCCCACCTGCTCAACCAGCGGCCCGAGGACGCGCGATCGCTGCTTCTCGACGTCCGCCCCGGTGCCGAGCCGACCGACCTCTGCGCCGTCGCGCTCCTTCTGCGGGCGGCCGCCGAGTCGTACCTCGGCAACCACGTCGCCGCGGACCGCCTCCTCCGTGCGGCCCGCGGCGACTACCCGCAACTGGCGCAGCTCGTGGCCGCGATCCGGGCGGCCGATCCGGCGCCGCCCCTGTTCGCGCCGGTGGCGGTGGCCGGCGCCTGACCGGTTCGCACCGCCGGCGGCTGTGGCGGACGCCGCGGTCAGTCCCCGAAGCCTGCCGGGTGGGCGTCCCCGACCGCGTTGAGCAGCACACCCTGCTCCAGCAGCGCCTTGCAGGCGCAGAGGACCATGGTGAACCCGCCCATCGAGTCGATCGCCTTGCTCACGGCCTGGTCGGCGGTGCCGGCAAAACCGGTCTCGGTGACCCGGACCAGCGTGGTGTCGCCCTCGCCCGGCAGGAACCGCCACTCGACCTGGGTGGGGGAGTCCGGATCCCACTCGGCGAGGATGCGGCGGTTCTCCTCCACGTCCTTGACGGTCACGACGGTGGAGACGCCGTACATCTCCCAGTCCCAGGTGACGACGGCGCCGGGTTCCAGCCGGCCGCTGCTCCTGGTGAACCAGAACTTCGTGGTCACCGCCGGGTCGGCGAACGCCTGGAAGACCTCGGCGGCCGGACGGCGGATGAGCATCTGCGCGGTGATGACAGGGGGTCGGGTCAAGTGGTCACTGTCCACGGGCCGGTGGTGTTCCCTTCTCTCCTGGTCGGACACTGCGAACGCGGTCACTATATGGCCGGACCGTGACGACCGGGTGGACGACGAGTGCTCGTGCGCATCACGACCCGCCATTCGTGCCCCGCCGGGCACCCGGGGGGACGGCCGAGCGCCGTACGGGCACAGTCGGCCCCCTGCTCGCGCAGAGACTGCGCGAGGGTGGTGAGGCCGGCGGGCCCGGCGGCGTCACTGTCGTCCCAGCCGGTGACCGCCACGTCCTCGGGTACGCGCAGCCCGGCGCGCGCTGCGGCGCGGAGGGCGCCGAGCGCCAGTTCGTCGCTCATCGCGGCGATGGCGTCGGGCGGTTCGTCGCCCTGAAGCAGTTCGAGGGCGAAGCGCTCACCTTCGGCGACATGGTTGACCGGGCACACGGCCAGCCGCAGCTGCGAGGCCGCGCGGGCGTCGTCGGTCCAGGCGTCGCGGAAGCCCTCCCACCGGCGGCGGGTCACCGGGAACCGCACCTCCGCGACCCGGCCGGCGGGGAGGAGCTGACGGATGCGGTCGCGGTCGAGCGGGAAGCCGAGCACGACCGGGCGGCGGGCGCGGACGAACGCCACCCGGCCGATCGCGGTGGCCGCGGCGCGATCGTCGATGCCGATCACCGGTATCCCCGGCCGGCCCGGGCCGGCGTGGACGACAGCGGGCAGGCCGGTGTCGGCCACGGCTTCCAGGACCGGATCGTCGTCGCTCGTGGTCCACACGACGAAGCCGTCCACAGCGGCCTGGGCGACGCGCTGCGCGTCCGAGGGCGCGCCGGTGATCGGCACGAGGGTGAGTCCGACGCCCTCGGTGGCGCACACGTCGGACACCCCGGCGAGGAACCGTGCCGCCTGTGGGTCGTCGAAGGCGTAGCTCAGCCGCTCGCCCAGCACGACGCCGAGCGACCCCACGCGCCCGCGACGCAGCGAGCGGGCGGCCGGGTGCGGCCCGGGATAGGACAGTTGCCGGGCGGCCTCCCGCACCTTCGCCGCGGCCTCGGCCGAGACCCGCTCCGGCTGCGAGTAGGCGTAGGAGACGGTCATGGGCGACACTCCGGCCGCCCGTGCCACGTCGCTCATCGTCGGCCGTCGCCTCGGGTTGTCGACAGAGCGATCCATGTCCATACTCTAGCTGTGTATCGATACACAAAGGAGTCGGACCCGCTCGCCGGCGCTGATGGGTTCGTCCGCGACGCGCCGACGGTGCTCTCCTATGCCGCGCTCGGCTGCTTCACGTTCTGGCTGTACGCGTTCGCGCCTGCGGTGACGCTGCTGCGGGACGAGCTCGGCTTCTCCTACTCGGTGCTCGGCGCGTACGAGGTGTGCTGGTCCGCGGGAGCCGCCCTCGCGGGAGCCGGCTTCGCGTGGACCGCCCGTCACCTCTCCCGCGGCGCGCTGCTGTGGGGCTCGGCCCTGGCCACCGCCATCGGCGCCGGCCTGTTCACTCTCGGCCGGGGCGTGCCGGCCACGCTCGCCGGAGCGGCCGTCTTCGGCACGGCCGGAACGATGCTGCTCACAGTCATCCAGGCGATCCTGTCCGACCGGCACGGCAGCCGGCGCGACCGCGCGTTGACCGAGGCCAACATCGGCGCCGGAGTGTCGGCGGTGTTCGCCCCGCTGGCCGTCGGCGCGCTGGCGGCCACCGTGATCGGCTGGCGCGCCGCGTTCGTCCTGCCGGCCGTCGCCTTCGTGGTGCTGCACCTGCGCTACCGGAACCGGCCGCTACCAGTGCCGGCGCAGCGGCACGCCGCGCGGGACACCGGGCGGCTGCCGCCGGCCTGCTGGCTGTTCGCCGTGCTGACGGCGATCGGCTCGGCCGTCGAGTTCTGCCTGGTGTACTTCGGCCCTCAGATTCTCATCGACTCCGGCTTCTCCGCTGCGGCCGCCGGCACCGCACTGAGCAGCAACCTCCTGGGCATCCTCGTCGGACGCCTGGCCGGTGCGCGGCTCACCCGCCGTCCCGGCCGCACCGTCACCCTGCTGTACGCCTCGCTGGCCGTCTCCCTCGCCGGCGTCGTCCTGTTCTGGCTGAGCGGCCGGCCGGTCCTCGCCGTCGCAGCGCTGTTCCTGTCCGGGGTCGGCATCGCCAACCTCTACCCGCTCTCGCTGGCGCTGACCCTGGGCGCCGCCGACGGGCAGGAGGACCGGGCCAACGCCCGCTCGCAGCTGATCCTCGGCCTGATCGCCGCAGCCGCCCCGTTCGTGCTGGGCGGCCTCGCGGACCGGTACGGGCTGGCTGCGGGCTTCGCCCTGGAACCGATCCTGATCGCCGGCGCCTTCCTCCTGCTGTGGGGCGGCCTGCGGGCCACGCGACGGGGCGTCGCGTGAGCAGGTCGGTCACCGACGGGGTGGAATTCGCTTGAGCGGTGCCGCGACGTGAGTCACAGTCATGCCATGATCTCCAACCGGAAGGGCGGCGACGCCCCGGCGCGATGAGCGCCCCCACGCGGCGCGACGGCGCCGCGAAGACCCCGCACGACCTGTGGCAGCAGGCGGTCCGGATCCGCCAGGAATGGCTCGACCACGCCCTGTCCACGCAACCGGCCGACCGGCCGGCCGCCGAGCGGTGCCTGACCGCCGTCTACGCGAGGGCATCGCGACCCCGGCCCCGGTTCGAATGGGTCGACTCGCCGGACAAGGCGATGCCGCTGGTCAGCGGCTGGCCCACACTCGACCACCTCCGCGAACGCATCCGGGCGGTACGACCGCCCCGGACACCCCTGCTGGCGAGCGACATCGCCATGGTCGTCTCCCAGCTCCGGGGCGCGCTGAGCGCGGGCGTCGTGCACACCGATCCCGAACTGTCACCCGCGCGTACGGGCAAGGCCAAGGAGCCGTGGCCCGAGCTGGCGCCGCTGCGGGCTCTCGACGGCGGCGTACCGCTCGCGGTCGTGCTGCACCAGGGGGTGCGGACGGCGCTGCACCGGAGCCTCGCGCACGGGTTCTACCTGCCGGTGCGTGGGGCGCTCGCGAGCGACGGCCCGGTGCCCGTGTGCTGGTACGGGCAGCAGGACGCGTCGTGGATCGCGTACTACGACGTGCTGCGTCGCCTCGGCCTCGCCCGGTACGGGCCGGACGAGGCCGGACACCTCGACACCTGGGCCGACCTGGCCCGCTCCTGCGGCTGGTGGTGGCCGGGGGAGGAGGTCTGCGTCGTCGTGGAGCGGCCACAGGCGATCCGGACCGAGCCGGTCCCGGGCACGCCGCACGACCGGATCCGGCTGCGACCCGGTGGTGTCCGCTATCGCGACGGCTGGCAACCACAGCTGGGCGGCGCGAGCGCCGATCCGGGATGACGGGCGCGCGCAGACCTTGATTGAATAGGCGACGGTAAATAGATTGGGCTCGGGCGCCGCCGAGGTCCGCAGACCGGACCCCGGCGGCTGACCGGGCCGCCTTCGAGCCGGGCACATCGGTCGTACGCATCGACCACGTGGCGCACCGCCGCGCCGCACCCTCCCGCGCTGCGGCGTCCGTCCCGGACGCGCGTCGCTGCGCCCTGTCCGACGCCGAAGGACTTCCCATGACGATTCTCCGTGCCCGCCCCGCCCCGCTCGTGGCGGCCGTCGCCGCGCTGGCCGCCGTCACCGCGGCCGGTACGGCCCTGCTCACCGGCCCGGCCGCAGCCGCACAGGGCTGCCGGGTCGACTACACACCCAACCAGTGGCCCGGCGGGTTCACCGCGAACATCAAGGTGTCACCGGGTGACACAGCCGTCTCCGGCTGGACGGTCACCTGGACGTACGCCGGGGACGAGCGCGTCACGAACGGCTGGAACGCCACAGTGAGCCAGTCCGGGTCGACTGTGACCGCGCGCAACATGTCGTACAACGGCAGCATTCCGGCCGGCGGCTCGACCGAGTTCGGCGTGCAGGGCACGTTCGGCACCGCCGGCGGCGCGCCGACCGGATTCAGCCTGAACGGCGTACCGTGCAACGGCACCGGGCCCGGCCCGACCACGCCGCCGCCCACCACGACGGTGCCGACCACCGCCCCACCGACCACGGCGCCGCCCACCACCGCGCCGCCCACGACGGCCCCGCCGACCACGACGCCTCCGCCGACCACCCCGCCGCCGAGCGGGTGCGCGGGAGCGGTGCTCTGCGACGGCTTCGAGAACCAGACCGGGTCTACGCCGTCGGGTGACTGGAGCGTGGTGAGCCCTGACTGTTCCGGCGCCGGCACGGCCACCATCGACACGACCACCACGCACAGCGGCAGCCGCGCGGTCCGGATCAACGGCGCCGCCGGGTACTGCAACCACGTGTTCGTCCGGACCACGAAGAACCTCAGCAACCTGGGCAGCATCAGGTACGCCCGGATCTGGGTCCGGCACACCACCGCCCAGCCCACCGACCACACCACGATGATCACCATGTCCGACGCCGCCGACGGCAACCGGGACCTGCGGCTGGGCGGTCAGAACGGCGCGCTCCAGTGGAACCGCGCCTCCGACGACGCCACGCTGCCCGAGCAGAGCCCGGCCGGTGTGGCGCAGAGCGTGCCGCTGCCCGCCAACCGCTGGGCCTGCCTGGAGTTCATGGTGGACGGTTCCGCCGGCCAGCTGCGTACCTGGCTGGACGGTGTCGCAGTGACCGGCCTGACCGCCGACGGCGTGCCGACGCACGACATCGACGGCCAGTGGTACAACCGCACCTGGCGGCCGCAGCTCACCGACCTGAAGCTGGGCTGGGAGAGCTACGGCGGCGGTGCCGACACCCTCTGGTACGACGACGTGGCGATGGGATCCACCCGCATCGGCTGCTGACCCACCGAGAGTGGAACGTCACGGGTGTCGCACGGCAGCCCGGACACCCGTGGCGTTCCACAGAGCGCGGGCGGCTCAGTGCTCGACCGTCATGCGCTGGGTGCCGATCACGGAGAGCAGCCGCAGCGCCTCCTCCGACGGGGAGCCCGGCGTGGCGGTGTAGATGACCACCTGCTGGTCGCGGTCGGTGATGTCGAGGACGTCGCAGTTGACCGTGACCGGCCCGACCAGCGGGTGCCGGAACGTCTTGCACAGCGTCCGCGCGCCGCCCACCTCGTGGGAGGCCCACAACCGGGCGAACTCCTCGCTCCCGGCCCGCAGCTCCGCGATCAGCGCGGTCATCTCCGGGTCGTCCGGGTAGCGGGCCGCGGCGGCGCGCAGCCGTCCGACCGAGTGGCGGCCGAACTCACCCGCGCCCGACCCGTCGTCGCGCCCCGCGCCCTGCAGGTGCGGACCGAGGAAGGCCCGCCGGACCAGGTTGCGGTCCCGCCGGGGCACTGCGGAGAAGTCCTCCATGAGGGCCGCCGCGAGGTCGTTCCAGGCGATCACCTCGAACGCCGCCGACGTCACGAACGCCGCCGCCTGCGGCAGCCGGTGCAGCAGGTCCAGCACGCTCTGCCGTACCTCCCGGGGTGGCCCGGGCGGCGGTCCCGGCGGCTCCCCGGCCAGGTGGTGGAGGTGGTCGCGTTCGGCGTCGGACAGCCGCAGCGCGCGGGCCAGTCCGGCCAGCACCTCCCGCGACGGACGCGGGCCGCGGCCCTGCTCCAGCCGGGTGTAGTACTCGGTCGAGATGAACGCCAGCCGCGCCGCCTCCTCGCGGCGCAGCCCGGGGGTGCGGCGTCGCCGCCCGGCGGGCAGGCCCACGTCGGCCGGGGCTGTCCGCTCCCGCCTGCTGCGCAGGAACACCGCGAGCTCACGTCGGTCCACGACCCCAGTGTGCCCGTGTGCGGCGGAGCGTAACCAGGTACCGGCGGTGCCTGGATGGGCTCCGCGGCCGGACGCAGGCTTGCCGCCATGGACACCACACGAACCGACGCAACCGCCCACCACACCGCCGGCCTGCTGGCCGGCAAGGTCGCCTTCGTCACCGGCGCCGGTCGCGGCATCGGCGCCGCGGCGGCCCGGCTGTTCGCCGCCGAGGGCGCCCGGGTGCTGCTCGCCGCACGCACCGAGGAGCAGTTGAAGGCGGTGACCGAGCAGATCCGGGCGGCCGGCGGCACCGCCGAGTACGTGGTCTGCGACCTGGCCGACGCGGCGAGCGTGCGCGCCGCCGTCGACCGGGCCGTCGAGGTGTACGGGCGCCTCGACGTCGCCTTCAACAACGGCGCGACGATCGTGCCGCCGGGACCGATGGACCGGGTGCGCGAAGAAGACTTCGACCACGTCTACGCCGTCAACCTGAAGGGGCCGTGGCTCGCCATGGTCGCCGAGGTCGCCGCGATCCGGGCCACCGCCGGCACCGGCGCGATCGTGAACAACTCCAGCGTCGGCAGCCTGATGGGCAACCCCGAACTGCCCGCGTACGGGGCGATGAAGCGCGGCGTCAACAGCCTCACCGAGTCCGCGGCGGTGACCTACGGGCCGGAGGGCATCCGCGTCAACGCGATCGCCCCGGGCAGCACGCTCACCGAGATGATGCGGGCCTGGGACGCCGAGTCGCCCGGGATCATCGACCGTCTCGCGGCGCACACGCCGCTGCGCCGGGCCGCCGAACCCGACGAGATCGCCCAGGCCGCCGCGTGGCTGCTCAGCGACCGCGCCTCCTTCGTGACCGGTACGGTGCTGCGGGTCGACGGCGGCGCGCGGGCCTGAGCGGGCCGGAACGGGAAGTCCCGCCGCGCGATGCGCACGGGCCACCGGCACGGCATGCCGGTGGCCCGCGCGTCAGCGGCTCATCGCGTACGCCACCACGAGCGCGACGAGCGCCAGCGCGGCCAGCACCGCCGCCGCGATCTTCGCTGTGCTGTAGGGGCGTTCGCCGATGACCTCACCGGTCCGCGCGTTGACCAGAACCTGGTACGACCGGCCCGCGTGCAGGTACGCGGCGATCCACACCGGCAGCAGGACCAGCTTGTACGACACGTCGGAGTACGTGGTGTCCACAGCGGACACCCGCTGCTCGTCACCGCCGATGTCCGACCGGCAGTCCCGCTCGATGACCGGCGCCATCCGCGCCTTCGCCTCGGTCAGCCCCGCCTCGGGCTCGGTGTCGTACCGCAGGGCCTGGTATCCGGCCAGGTAGTCGCCGTGGAACGCGGTCACCTCGGCCAGCGGCCACGGCGCCAGCTTGTCCAGCTGCTCGGTGGGCAGGTGGGTGGTGGCCGGCACCAGCACGTCGTCGAAGTCCCGGCGGACCGTGCCGGCGGCCGGATGCCACCGGGTGTGCCGCACCTGCCGGGTCCGCGTCTCCTGCTTGCCGTCGACTGTCACCGTGTACGTCTCGGTGACGTAGTAGTGCTCGCCCCGCTGACCCCGGTAGTCCGACACGGTCCGCGCGTCGAACGTCCAGTGCGGCAGGTACGTGCCCTTGAGCGTCTCCGCCTCGCTGATCTTCTTCAGGCTCCCGGGGGCGAACCAGCGGCTGCGGCACCACTGGCCCAGGGCCGTCCGCACGCCGTTGCGGTCCACAGCGAACGGCAGCACCGCCTCCGGCGCGATCAGCTCGCCCGCCCCGGCGTCGGCCACCAGCGGGGTGGCGCAGAACTGGCAGCGCTGCGCCAGCGCGTCGCTCTCCGTCCGGGCGCCGCAGCCCGGGCAGACGAACGTGTGCGCCGCGACGCTCGCCGCCGGCTTGCGGGGCAGCGACGCCAGTTCCGCGTACGAGTGCTCGCGCACCTCCCGGCCCGCGCCGGCGATCTCCTGCCGGTGCCCGCAGTACGGGCAGCTCAACGCGGTCGTGCCCGGCGCGAACTCGACCCGGGCACCGCAACCCCCGCACTGGTACGAGGGCGGGGAGACAGCCGTGTCGCTCATTGCGGCGGCAGCGGCGGCGGGACGCTGGCGAGCACCGACGCCAGCTCGGGCACCTGCCCGGCGGGCTGCCACTGCGCCATGCCGGCACGCCAGACGAGCGTGTCCGCGCCGAGCGCGCCCGCACCCGCCTGCTCGGCCAGCCCACCGAGGTCGTACGGGCCCTGCCGCTGGCCGCCGACGCCCACGTACCACTGGGCCTGGCCCGGCAGCGGCGGCGGCTCGGCGGCGGCCGGCTGGGCGGGGGCCGGCTGGGCCGGCGTCGGCTGTGTGCCCGCGCCACCGCCCATGGTCCGGGCCATCTGCTGGCCCATCGCCATGCCCAGGCCCAGGCCGATGCCCGCGCCCGCCTCGCCGCCCGGGTTGTTCGCCGCGGCCTCCATCGCGTTCGCGGCCTGGAAGCGGGTGTACCGGTCCAGGTCGCCGACCGCGCCCATGCTGGTCCGCTTGTCCAGCGCCTGCTCGACCTCCGGCGGCACCGACACGTTCTCGATGACGAACTTGGGGATCGCGATGCCGACCTCGGCCAGTTCCTCGGTCAGCACGACGGCCAGCCGGCGGCCGATCGCGTCCTGGTGCGCCGCGAGGTCCAGCAGCGGCACGCCGGCGGTGGCGAGCGCGCCCCCCAGCCGTCCGACCATGAGCTGCCGCAGGTACTCCTGCACCTCCTCGGTGCGGAACTGCGGGTCGGTGCCGACCAGCTCCCGCAGCAGCTGCGCCGCGTCCACCACGCGCGCGGCGAAGGCGCCGAACGCCCGCACCCGGACCACGCCGAACTCGGCGTCGCGCAGGATGACCGGGTTCTGGGTGCCCCACTTCATGTCGGTGAACTGCCGGGTGTTGACGAAGTACACCTCGGCCTTGAACGGCGAGTTGAAGCCGTACTTCCAGCCCTTCAGGGTGGACAGGATCGGCAGGTTGCGGGTCTCCAGCGTGTACGTCCCGGGCGGGAAGACGTCGGCGATCTTCCCCTCGTTGACGAACACCGCCGTCTGGGACTCCCGGACGACCAGTTTGGCGCCCATCTTGATCTCGTTCTGGTACCGGGGGAACCGCCAGACCATCGTGTCGCGGCTGTCGTCCAGCCACTCGATGATGTCGATGAGTTCGCCCCGGAGCTTGTCCATCAGCCCCATCGCAACCCTTTCCTCGGCGCCGGTCTCCGGCGTCGCGGCGACCATAGCAACCGCCCGCCACCTGCGAAAAGAGCGCTTTTCGCAGGTGATCGGCGGCCACCGATCGGGGTCGTTCAGCCGGTTTCGTCGGCCATCGATTCGCCTGCGGCCGTACGCTGCTCCGGAATCCGGGACGCCCGGCCGGGGGTATCGACGACGCGCTCGGTCTCCTGCACCAGATAATGCGGACGGCGTTTGGTCTCGTAGTAGATCCGGCCGATGTACTCGCCGATCACCCCGAGGATCATCATCTGGATGCCGCCGAGCCCGATCACGCTGACGATGATGGTGGTGTAGCCGGGCACGTCGATGCCCTTCTCCACGGCGTCCGCGACCACCCAGGCCATGTAGCCCACAGCGATGAGCGTCAGGAACAGGCCGCCGTAGATGGCCAGGCGCAGCGGCCGGTTGTTGAACGACAGCAGGCCGTCGAACGCGTAGTTGAACAGCTTGCCGAACGTCCAGCGGCTCCGCCCGGCCTGCCGGGTCTCGTTGCGGTGCGCCACCACAGCGGTGCGGAAACCGATCCACGAGAACAGGCCCTTGGAGAAACGGTTGTACTCCGGCATCGCCAGGATCGCGTTCACCGCGAGCCGGGACAACAGCCGGAAGTCGCCCGCGCCGTCGAGCAGGCGGACGTCTATCCACCAGTTGACCAGCCGGTAGAACGAGCGCGAGGCGACCATCCGGATGAACCGGTCACCACGGCGGTCCCGGCGGGCGATCACCTGGTCGAACCCCTGGCGGTAGAGCATCACCATCTCGGGCAGCAGCCGCGGCGGGTGTTGCAGGTCGGCGTCCATGATGACGACCGCGTCGCCGGTGGCCCGGCGCAGGCCGGCGAGCATGGCCGCCTCCTTGCCGAAGTTGCGGCTCAGCGACGTGTAGCAGACGGCCGGATCGGCCGCGGCGAGCCGGCGCAACGCCGCCAGCGTGCCGTCCTCGCTGCCGTCGTCGACGTACACCACTTCGACGTCCACGTCGGACAGCTCGGCGAGCGCGGCGCTGAGCATCTCGTGCAGCCGCTCCACCGACGCTTCCTCGTTGAAGCAGGGCACCACCACCGACAACCGCACGGCGCTCACCCCGCCCGGCCCGCGCTCGGGTGTGTGCACCCGGGGTCAGAGGCGGTAGACAAGCGTGCCATCGACATCCTCCCGGGTGATGCCCAGCCCGTCGACCGGCCGGGCCTCGATGCCCTCCCATGGCGTCCCCGCCGCCCGGCTCGGCACCGCGACGACCGACCGCACGCCGATCCCGCGCAGGTAGGCCACGCTGCCCGCGTCGGGGAACGTCGCCACGGCGACCCGCGTCTGGGCCTGGGTGACCGGCTCGAAACCGCCGAGCCCGTTGGTGATCCGGGGGAACCCGTCGGTCGACCAGAGCATGTAGTTGAGGTCGCCCACCCCGCCGGCGGGCAGCACCAGCATCGGCTCCGGCGCGGTCCGCATCGCGGCCGGTGGCGTCGGCACGGCCGGGTGCGGCGTGCGGTTGACGCCCTCCAGCGTCACCAGGGCGAGCGGCACCAGCAGGACCAGCGCCGCCACGGCCCGGGACGCGCGCGCGGCTGCCGGCCGGCGCCACGACTCGGCCAGCGCGGTCACCAGCCCGGCCGCCAGCACTGCGAGCAGCAGGCTGGTCCAGTGCATCATCCGACCCGGGGTGCGCAACGCGTCCCAGCCCGGCAGGAGCGTGGACAACGTCAGGTAGCCGGGGTCGCCGTCCCCGCCCAGCGTGGCGCCCAGGCCCAGCAGCACGGTGCCGACCACGCCGAGCCCCAGTGCGACGCGGTGCCGCACCGGGAACGCCGAGACGAACAGCCCGGCCGCGGCCAGCCCGATCAGCGTCATTCCCGGTAGCAGCGCCATCTCCGGCGGCCAGGACAGCTGCTCGCGAGCGGCGGCGTGCCGTTCCCCCCACAGCCACGAGTCGCCGGGTGCGGTGACGAACCCGATCAGCGGCGGGGAGAACATCTTCGTCCAGTCCAGCGACCGGACGGCCTGCGGGTTGAGGTCGACCACGCGCAGGTAGACCAGCCCGAGCAGCAGCGTCACGGTGCCGAAGACGGCGCCGCCGGCCAGGTCGGCGATCAGCAGCCGCCGGCCGAACGGGGGCCGCTCCCGCTTGCGCCACCAGGACCAGCCGTAGCAGCCGGCCGCCACCAGCACGGCGGCGAGCAGGAAGTAGACGAGCGGCAGCCCGATGCCGAAGCCGAGCGTGACCTGCCAGGCCGCGACGAGCCACCCGGCCACCGCCCAGCCGGGCTTGCGGCGTTCCGGCCGGTAGCCGTGGCGCAACGACCAGCCGTGACCGCGCGCCAGCATCGCCAGCGCCAGCGCGATCCCGCCGCTGGACAGGATGTTCAGGTGGCCGGAGTGCGCCAGCCGCCAGGGCGCGTACGCCCACGCCACACCGGCGACCGCCCCGCCCCAGCGGTTCGCGCCGAGCTGCCGGGCCAGCGCGTACGCCCCGAGGAACGCCAGCGCGTGCAGCAGCACGTAGAGCACGTTGTAGCGGACCACCGCGGCCTCGAAGCCGGAGCCGAGCATCCCGAACGGGGCGTACCCGAGCAGCGTGTCGCTGTAGGCGTACGTGTAGCGCTCCGGATAGAACGTGTTCGAGTTCCAGAGGTTGGCCGGGTCGCTGAGCAGGGCGTGCCCGGACCAGGCGACCTGCCACGCCTGCAACGTCGGGTCGCCGAGGTCGCCGGGGATCGTGGTCGCCGGGTGCCGCATCGTCGGCCAGGTCAGCACCACCGCCAGCAGGAGGCTGCCCAGGATCGCCAGCGTCCACTCCGGGTTCGGCCGCCACCGGCGTCGCTCGTCAGTGGGCCGCTCGTCGGAGGGCCGGTCGTCCGGAGGAAGGTCGGCGGGCGGCTGCCCGGGACCGGTGTCCTCAGCGGTCGGCGGGGCGACGGCGGGCCGGATCTTCATGGGATAGATGCTTCACGATGCTGCTGGTCCTGTCGATCCGCTGTCCGAAATATGGATGAAACTTCCGGCCGCAATACCGGAAGGGCCGGCTACGCGAACCGGTCCGCGAGCGCGGACAGCTTACTGACGTAAGCCGGCCAGTCGTAGCCGCTGGGGATGTTCGTGTTGTCCCGTCCCAGCCCGATCGCCGCGTCGTGCTGCTCGCGCATGATGTCGGCGTGACCGGCGTGCCGGGCCAGGTCGACGCAGACGTGCACGATGATCCGGTGCAACGTCACGTCCTGCCGGCCGGGCTGCCACCACGGCACCCGTCCCGGCGCGTCCAGCGGCAGCGTCTCGATCGTCTCGTCCGCGAACACAGCGACGCGGCGGTACAGGTCGATCAGCCCGTCCTTGGTCTCGTCCTCCCGGGCGTACCAGTCCGCCTGCGGGTCCGCGTCGAACGCGTCTGCCGGAACCAGCTCCCCGGGGGTGGGGAACTCGCGGCCGAACGTGGGCCCGAAGTAGCCGGCCTCGACGTTCAGACAGTGCTTGAGCAGGCCCAGGAAGTTGTTGCCGCTCGCGGTGCGCGGAAGCCGGGCGTCGCGTTCGCTCAGCCCTTCGAGCTTCCAGAGCAGGTCCTCCCGGATCCCGCGCAGGTATTCGTGCAGCGCGGCCTTGGGGTCGTTCGTTTCCGTCATGCCCGACACTCTCCCCTATGGGTCGGACATCGTGGGGGCGCCGTCAGCCGGTCTGGCTGCTGTCCTTGTGCGCGCCCCACCCGTGCCAGCGCTCGATCTCGATCCAGGCGCTGACGCGGGTGCGGTCCCGCCGGGGGTACGGCCGCCCGGTGTAGTGCTGCGAGATCCGGTCGATGTCCGCCAGGCCCTCGTCGTCGCGCAGCTCGGCGACCCGCCCGATCAGGCTGACGTGGGTGTACCAGCCCTCCTCGTCGAGCACGGTGAGGGTGACCCGGGGATCGTTGCGCAGGTGTTCCAGCCGGCGGCGGCCCTCGTCCATGTTCACCAGGACGCGGCCGTCCTCCCACAGGTACCAGGTGGCCGCCGACACCGGCTGGCCGTCGGCACGCAGCGTGGCGATGACGGGGGGGTTCGGCTTGCGCAGCATGGCGACGGCGGGCTCGGGAAGCGGCGGCTTCGACATGGCTCTCACTCTACGTACCCGCCGGGCCGGCCGCTGGTCATGCGGCGGGCACCGCCCGGACGGGCTCCCCGGCGGCGACGCCGGGGAGCCCGCCGCGTGCCGGTCAGGCGCGTACGCTCCACCGCTGGTTGGTGCCGCCGTGGCAGTCCCAGAGGTTGATCCTGGTCCCGTTGGCGGTGCCGTAGCCGGCCGCGTCCAGGCAGCGCCCGGACTGCACCCCGCTGATCGTGCCGTCGGCGTTGAGGTTCCACTGCTGGTTGGGCTGGCCGTTGCAGTCCCAGACGATCACGCTGGTGCCGTTCGCGGTGCCCCGCCCGCTGGCGTCCAGGCACTTGTCGCCCAGCACCTGCAACTGCTTGGCCGAGGTGTAGGTCCAGCGCTGCATCGTGCCGCCCCAGCAGTCGTACAGCTGCACCGCGGTGCCGTTCGTGGTGCTGCCGTTCGGCACGTCCAGGCACCGGCCCGAGCCGGCGCCGACGAGCTGCACGTTCTGGTACGTGCCACCGCTGCTGCCGGGGGTGCCGATGCTGCCGGACACCGACTGCAACGCGCGGTACCAGACCGCCGCCATCTTGTCGTAGCCGGTCGCGGTCGGGTGGATGCCGTCGATCAGGTCGGCGGTGGTCAGCGCCGAGTACTGGTCGACCAGGTGGACGCGCTTGCCGGCGTTCACCTTCGACTGCACGATCCCGGGCAGCGCGGCGTTGAACGTGCGCACCGCGGCCGCCTGGCCGGAGTTGGCGAGCGGGATGATCTGCGCGACGAACACGTCCGCGTTCGGGGCCGTGCCGGTGATGCGGTCGATGAGCGAGGAGAGCCGGTTCGGCGCGGTCGAGACGTTGTAGTTCTGCAGGATGTCGTTGGTGCCGATGTGCAGCAGCACGGTGCGCGGCTGGTAGGCGTTCAGCCAGCCGGTGATGTTGGCGTCGATCTGGTCGATGCGCCAGCCGGGGTGGCCCTCGTGGTCGTGGTCGCCGAGGTTGCCCGGCCCGTTGAACTGGGAGCCGACCAGGTCGACCCGGTAGCCGCCGCCGGCCAGCCGCTGCCACAGGCCGATCCGGTAGCCGCCCGGCACCTGGGTGCCCTCGGTGATGGAATCACCGAGCGGCATCACCCGGGTGCCGCCGTTGGACTCGGCGGCCGCCGGCCCGGCCGCCGTCAGCACCCCGGCGGCCAGCACGGCGAGCGCGGCGCCCGCGGTGAGCCATCTTCTCGCTCGGGTACGCATGACTGCTCCTCTCACGAGCCGGTGCAGGTAAGGGACGGCGTGGTGGGCGAACCGTTGGCGATGAAGCCGAACGTGGTGGAGCCGGACGCGGGCACCGAGCCGTTGTACGCGGCGTTGCTGACGGTCGCGGTGGACCCGCTGGTGCTCAGCGTGCCGCTCCAGACCTGGTTGATGCTCTGGCCGCTCGCGAGGTTCCACCGCACGGACCAGCCGTTGAGCGCCGCGGCGCCGGCCGTGACGGTCACCTCGGCCTGGAAGCCGCCGGACCAGGAGTTGGTGGTGCGGTAGGTGGCGGTGCAGGCGTCGCCGCTCGGCGGCGGCGTGGTGGGCGGCGGGGGAGAGGAGGGCGGCGGCGTGGTGGGTGCCGGGCTGCTGGGCGGCGGGCTGGTGGGCGGCGGGGTGCTGCCACCGGAGGTGAACCGCCAGTGGTCGATGTTGAACACCGAGCCGCTTCCGCCGGTGAACCGCAGGTAGAGGTCGTGGGTGCCGGTGGCGCCGCTGACCGCGCAGGTCGTGTCGGTCCAGGTCTGCCAGCCGCCGGTGCCGGACACCCGGCAGGTGCCCACCACCGGGCCGTTGGTCCCGTCCAGCCGCAGCTCGATGGTGCCGCCGCTGCCCGCGGAGGCCACCCGGGCGGTGTACGAGGTCGCGCCGGTCCCGAAGGCCACGCCCTTGATCTTCAGGTAGTCGCCGTTGTCGATGAAGCCGACGTTCATCCCGCCGCCGCTGGCCGGCTCGGTCTCCACGCCAGACGCCCAGGCGCTCGTCTCGGCCTCCTGCCGGACGTACGGGTTGAGCGTGCCGATCTGCGGCGCGCCGGTGGTGGTCATGTTGATCGTGGGGATCGAGCCGTCCGCACCGTAGGAGAACTTCTCCACCGCCACCGACCTGGTGAAACCGCCGCCGCCGGGCAACGCGCCGTTGTGGTAGAAGAAGTACGAGTTGCCCTTGAAGTCGATGATCCCGGGGTGGTTGGTGAAGCTGCTGCCCTGGGTCGGCATGATCGTCCCGCGGTACGTCCACGGGCCCAGCGGCCCGGGCGCGGTCGAGTAGGCGACGAACTCCGAGCAGCACTTGGCCGCGAACGCCATGTAGTAGAGGCCGTTGCGCTTGTACACCCACGGCCCCTCCTCGTAGAGGGTCGGCCGGTTCGCGTCACCGGTCCGCGCCCCGAAGCCCGCCGTGGTCAGCGGGATCTGTGTGGGGCTGCCGGAGTACGAGGTCATGTCCGCGTTCAGCTTCACGTACCACAGGCGCGGGTTGCCCCAGTACAGGTACGCCTGGCCGTCGTCGTCGATGAACACAGTCGGGTCGATCTCGCCGTTGCTCACCAGCGGGCGCCCGATGGCGTCGCGGAACGGCCCGGTGGGGCTGTCCGCCACCGCCACCCCGATGCCCATCTGGCCGGTCGCCCGCACGACCATCGGCACGTACCAGTAGAACTTGCCGTTGCGCTGGACCGCCTGCCCGGCCCACGCGTCCTGCTTGGCCCAGCTGAAGGTGGCCAGGCTCAACGGCGAACCGTGGTCGGTCCAGTTCACCATGTCGTCGGACGAGAAGACCCGCCACTCCTTCATGGTGAACCAGGTCGAGTTGTCCTCGTCGTGGCCGGTGTAGAGGTAGACGCGGCCGTCGTGGACCAGCGGGGCCGGGTCGGCCGTGTAGATCGTCTGCACGATCGGGTTGTCCGCCCGGGCGACGGTCGGGGTCAGCCCTCCGGCGATGGCCGGGGCCAGCCCCAGCAGGGCGAGCATGGTCACGGCCAGCGCGAGCCATCGTCTGGTCCGGCGGTCGGTTCTCCATAGCGTTGACGTCACAGGTCATCTCCCCGGTAGGCCGCGCCGCGGCGGATGGGTACGGTCGGCGAAGGTCGGGCCGTCACGCCCGGCTCCATTTCTGGCTGCTGCCGCCGGTGCAGGCGGACAGGACGATCGGGGTGCCGTTGCCGGTCCCGCCGCCGTTCGGGCTCAGGCACAGTCCGGACTGGACGCCGGTGATCGTGCCGTCGGAGTTGACGTTCCACTGCTGGTTGGTGCCGCCGTTGCAGTCCCAGATGATCACCCGGGTGCCGGACGAGCTGCCCTGGCCCTCGGCGTCGAGGCACTTGCTGCCGTACACCTGGAGCTGCCGGCCGGAGGTCGCGGTCCACTGCTGGTTCGCGCCGCCGTTGCACTCCCACAACGTCACCTGCGTGCCGTTGGTCTGGGACTGGTTCGGCACGTCGAGGCACCGGCTGGAGTTGGGGTTGAGCCACGCGCCGCTCGTACCGCCGGGGTTGCCGCCCGGGCCGGCGACCACCGACAGGTTGTCGAACTGGGCGGTCTCACCCTGGCTGGTGCCGAAGCCGACCTGGCCGGTGCCGAACGTGGAGTCGGTGACGGTGCCGACAGCCGTGCCGTCGATGCTCGCGGTGATGGTGGTGCCGGAGAAGCCGAGCGCGAGGCTGTGCCAGCGGTTGGTGCCCAGCGCCGCGACGTTCCCGCTGCGCAGCGTGGCGAGCTGCCCCGCGGTGTTGTTGCGCAGGATCGACCACGCGCCGGAGTCGGTGACCCGCAGGAAGTAGCCGTTGTACCGGCCGATCGGGTCCAGGTTGGTGGTGCCGACGCGGCCCTGGATCTGGGCGTAGCCGGACTGTTCGAGCAGGACGGCGGCGGAGACCGTGTAGTTGCCCCAGCTCAGGTTCCCGCCGTAGGTGGCCGGGTCGGCGAGCGTCTTCCAGGTGATGGGCGCCTGCGCGGACATCTGACGCAGGCACATGCCGGCCCGGCCGGCGCCGCAGCCGACGATCTCGAACGCGCCCTGCATGTCCTGGAGGTACTTCGGTATCCGCCCGCTGGCGTAGCTGTCGAAGTCGTCGCGGTACGGCAGGCTCAGCGAACCCTGCGCCGGGCTGGTCGCGGTGCCCTTGCCCTGCCCGGTGGTCGTGGTGACGGTGTAGAGGTGACCGGGCTGGACGGTGAGCGAGAACGAACCGCCCGACGGGGTGATGTCCGCGCCACGGACGAAGAAGTCGTTCGGGTTCGTCGAGTTCAGGTTCGTGGACCAGACGCGCACCTGCCCGGTGGACAGCCCGCCGGTGACGTTCATGGTGACCTGCTGGGCCGCTGTGGCGTCCATGGTCTCGATGACCGTGCTGTAGTCGCCGGTGGTGGGCGAGCGCAGCGACACGTAGCTGCCGTTGTTGCGGTTGCCGCCCAGGTAGCCCGAGGACGAGTCCAGATAGCGCCAGCCCGGCGCGGTGAACTGCGTGGTGTGCGCCAGCGCCCAGGTGTTCTTGCCGACCGAGTACCATCCGGACCAGGGCTGGTTGGCCAGGATCAGCCCGACCGTGGACCAGGGCAGGTTCGGGGTGATGGCGGCGATCAGGTCCCAGTTGAGGTAGGCGACCATCCGGCCGTCGATGTAGCCGCGGTTGATGCCGCGCGCCAGCGGCTTGGCGCCGTCGTTGTAGTCCTGCGAGCCGCCCTCGCTGTTCCACAGCGTCTTGCCGGTGGAGGTGGCTGTCGACGAGACGGTGCAGGTGGTCTGCGCGCTGAGGTAGCCGCACGGGTAGTGGCCGCTGAGCACGTCGATGCTGTTGCGCAACGTGGTGTTGCTGGCCACGGCGTTGGCCGGGCCCCAGCTGCCGGGGTAGTCGTCCCCGTAGATGATCTTCACGCCGCCGTAGCCGTTGGCGTTCAGCGCCTGACGCAGGCTGATGGTCCAGTTCGCGTCGGTCCGCTTCTCGTTCTGTGCGGCGGTGATGTAGTCCATGGTGAGGTTGTGCTGCCGCGCGCAGCCCAGCCAGTCCACGAAGTAGTTGATCATGTCTTGGGACATGAAGTTGCCGTTGCCGATCCACCCGGGGGCACCCCAGGGCAACGCCGCCAGCTTGATGGCGGGGTTGCGGGCCTTGGCCTGCTCCATGATCCACCACTGGTAGCCGCGGTTGCAGTTCAGGTCGCCCCGGACGTGCTCGTGGCTCGGCTCCGAGCCGCTGGTGGAGTTGGTGTCGCCGCCCATCTCGACCTTGAGGATCTGCAGGGCGGCGCCGTAGCCGGGCTTGAACAGGTAGTCCAGGATCTGCCCGCGCTGCGGCTCCGGATAGTCGATCAGCAGCCGGCTGTTGCCGCCGCCGCCGCTGACCGCACCCACCCCGTCGAACGTCTGGCCGGCGGAGGCGCCGTTGACGGTGATCGAGGTGGCGGCCTGTGCGGGGCTCGCGGCGAGCGTCAGGCCGCCGCCGGTGGCGGCCAGGGCGAGAGCCAGGGCGGAAATGACGAGACGCGACGGCCCGGATCGGGCGGACCGGGGACGGGGGATCACCATGACGGCTCCTCGGGTACGCGCGGGCGCCCGACCGTACGGACGGTGCCTAGCGAGTTGTGGGTGGCCGTCGGTGTACACGCTAACAGTGACGGTGCAACGGCTCCGAGGTGTCGGTGGCGGTGCTCGGCGGAGTCGCAAATGTTAGCGCAAACATCGACCAGTGTTAATTAGAGCACATCCCGCCGCCCGGCGGGACATCGGTTGTTCCGGCCGGTGCCGGGCCGGGGCGGCGCATGCCACCCACGGCCCGGCTCCCCGTGCGGGGACCGGCGGTCCGGCGAGAGGTCAGGGACTGGTGCAGCTGACACCGCTGGGCGCGGTGGCCCCGTTTCCGGTGGCGGTGAACCCGAACGTCGTCGAGCCGTTCGCGCCCACCGTGCCGTTGTAGTCGGCGTTGCGGACCGACACCGAGCCGGTGGTGCCCGTGTTGACGCCGTTCCAGAGGCTGCTGATCGCCTGGCCGGAGGCCAGGGTCAGGCGTACGGTCCAGCCGTTGAGCGTGGTCGCGCCGTTGTTGGCCACCGTCACCTCGGCCTGGAAGCCACCGGGCCAGGTGTTCACGGTCCGGTAGGTGGCGGTGCACGCGCCCGGCTCACCGGTCGGCGGCGGGGTCGTGGGGGGCGGGGTGGTCGGCGGCGGCGTGGTGGGCGGCGGGGTCGTGGGCGGCGGGGTCGTGGGCGGCGCGGTGGTCGGCGGCGGCGTGGTGGACGCGAACTGGCTGAAGAACCGCCAGATCTCCCCCGACGTCCAGGTCCGGGAGTCGTTCGGGCTGGACGACCCGTCGACCGGGCTGGGGGTGTGGTCGCCGTCGAACGCGGCCCACTGCACCGGGTAGCCCTCGCGGCAGCCGGAGTACGTGGTGGTGATGTGGGTGAGGCTGCCCCGGCTCGGCTCGCGCGGGCTCTGCGCGGTGCAGCCGTTGTTGCGGACGAACGTGTCGCGCAGCGACCGGCCCATGGAGATGTTCAGCACGCTGTCGTAGGTGCCGTGGATGCCGAAGTATGCGACCGGCTGGGTGCCGCCGTTGCAGCCGCTGAGGTTGGCGCCGGAGATGACGGTGACCGCGCGGACGATCGTGGGCCGGGCGCAGGCCACCGCGTAGCTCATCGCCCCGCCGTAGCTCCAGCCGAGCGCGAACCGCTGGCTGGTGTCGACGCAGAGGTCGTTCTCGACCTGCCGGGAGATGTCGTCGAACAGCGTCAGGTCCCGGCCGTTGGTGTTGGCCCAGCCGTTGTCGATGCCCTGCGGCGCGACGAAGATCGTGCTGTTGTTCGACAGCGGCAGCAGCCCGTAGTAGCCGGCCGAGGCGACGTTGTTCGCCGAGCCGTTCAGCCAGTGGAACCCGAAGATCAGCCGGTACGGGCGGTTGCGGTCGTACCCGTCCGGGATGCGCAGGATGTAGCTGCGGTTCTGGCCGCCGCTGGAGATGGTGCGCGTCCCGCTGGACAGCGTGGGCGCCTTGCCGCAGCCGGCGGTCGCGGCGAGTGTGCCGTTTGTCGACGCCTGCGCCGTCTCGCCGAGGCCGGCGCTGAGCGCGCCGCCGGCCGCCGCCGCGAGGAGCACGGCCGCGGCGGCGACGGATGAGAGGAGGGATGTTCGTTTCGCCATTGCTGGACTCCTTGCCCTGGGTGGCGGTGCAGGCCGGACCGTCCGTCGATGCCGACGTCGCCTGCGAAGAGGGCGCGGAGCCGCGCGTGCGGCCGGGGCCGAAGTCGTCCGTTGGCCGCCTGCGTCGGCGTGCATCGGCGGAGCGGCCCGGACTGGTCACCGGCCGGCGGGGCGGCGAGGAAGGTGCCTCGGGTCGCCTTGCCGGTTGCGGGGGTGACGGGGAGCGTGCCCTTCGCTCCCGTGCCGGAACATAGCAGGTTATCGATAACACATTCAACCGCGAGCGCCGGAACGGGCGGCGGGAGCCCGTTCCGGCGCTGGTCGCCGCGGCGTCGTCGGCCGGGGGGAACTCCGGCCTGTTAGCGATAACAGGTGGCCGGCCGGATCCGCCTCAGACCGCGCGGGCGAGGACGTCGTGAGCGGCCCGGGCCACCGCGGCGTCGATCATCCGGCCGTCCGCCGTGACGGCCACACCGTGCCCGTGCCCGGTGACCGCGGCGAGACGCGCCACCACGTCCCGCGCGTCGGCCACCTCCTCGGCGGACGGCGTGAACACCTCGTTGATCACCGCCGCCTGCGCGGGATGGATCGCGGTTCGGGCCCGGAAGCCCTGCCGCAGCAGCATCCGGGTGCTCCGGTCGAGGCGCTCGGTGTCGCGTACCGCCGTCTCGACCGGACCCACCGGCGCCACCAGCCCGGCCGCCGCCGAGTGGAGCACCACCGCGGTGCGCAGCGGCCACAGCTCCTCCTTGTCCGGCCCGGGCCGCAGGCCCAGCTCGGCGGCGAGGTCCGCCTCGCCGAGGCCCAGCCGCAGGACCCGCGGCGCGGCGGCCACCCGGTCCAGGGTGAGCACGCCGCGCGCGGTCTCCAGCAGGGGCAGCACCCGCAGCGTGCCGGGCGGCAGCCCGCACGCCGACTCGGCCCGGGTCAACGCCTCGGCCACCTCGTCGAGCAGCTCCGGCTCGGCCTTGGGCACCACGACGCCGCGCAGGGCCGGGCCCGCCACCGCCGCCACGTCCTCGGTGGCCGAGTCGGCGTTGATCCGCACCCACCAGTCACCGTCCGGTCGTGGCGGGTCGGCCAGGAACGCGGCCACGTTGTCCCGGGCCGCGGACTTGGCGGCCGGTGGGACCGCGTCCTCCAGGTCGCAGATCACGGCGTCCGCGTCGGCCGTGGCGGCCTTGGCGAGCTTCCTCGGCTCGTTGCCGGGCGCGTACAGGTAGCTGCGCGGCGTACGGGTCACGCCGGCCGGGCCAGGTAGCGCCCGCGGGGCGTGCCGACCACGGCACCCGCCTCCAGGATCCGCTCGCCGCGCAGGAACGTGTCGGTGACCCGGGCGCTCAGCTCGAAGCCCTCGAACGGGGTGTACTCCTGCACCGACTCCGAGTCGACGGCCCGCACCGTCCAGGTGTGGTCGTCGTCGACCAGGCAGAAGTCGGCGTCGAAGCCCTCGGCGATGTCGCCCTTGGTCCGCAGCCCGAAGCGCCGGGCCGGGTTCCACGCGGTCATCTCGGCGATCCGGTGGTACGGTAGGCCCCGGCGGTTGCCCTCGGAGATCAGGCCGGGCAGCAGGTACTCGGCGCCGCCGAAGCCCGACTTCGCCACGAACACGTCGTCCCGGGGCTCACCGAACTTCACCTCGTCCCGGCAGCAGGCGTGGTCGCTGACCACCCAGTCGATCTTGCCGTCCAGGACGTACTCCCAGAGCGCCTCGACGTCCTCACGCGGCCGGATCGGCGGGTTCACCTTGGCGCCCAGGTTCGCGGTGTCGATGTCGGCGAGCAGGTGCCCGACAGTGACCTCGCGGCGGAAGTCGATGTGGGGGAACGCCTGCGACATCCGCAGGGCGGCGTCGACCGCCTTGCGGGACGTCAGGTGCAGCAGGTTGATCGTCGGCAGGCCGGTCTCGTGGGCCAGGTACGAGGCGATGCTGACGGCCAGGCCCTCGGAGTGCGGCGGCCGGGAGGCGTGGTACGCGGCCAGCCCGGACAGCGTCCCCTCCTCCTCCACCATCCGGGTGTACGCGTTCATGATTTCGGCGGTCTCACAGTGCAGTGACAGCGAGATCTCGTCGGCCAGCTCGGGGAACCGCTCCCGGGCCGCCTGCACGCCGCGCATGACGAACTCGAAGTGCGCGTAGTCGTACCGCTCGTTCTCCGGGATCATCAGGAAGCTGCTCTGGTCGGACGACCGGCCGTGCAGGCCGTGGCTGCCGTAGAACATGAACACCTTGAACGAGGTGACCCCGTGCCGCTCGACCAGGTCGGGGATCTCGCCGATGTGCTGCTTCGACATCGGTGCGAGGTGGAAGGCGTAGTCCACGTGCGACCGTTCGGCGGTGGCGGCGAGCACCTCGGGGAAGAAGTCGGCGTACGCGCCACCCCGGTTCAGGTAGTACTGCCCGGTGCGCATGTAGGTGATGGCGGAGGTCACCCCGCCCTGGGCGCAGGCCCGGCTCTCCGAGGCGGCGTCCTGGTCCAGCGGGTTGTAGATCCCCCAGTGCTGGTGCGCGTCGACCACGCCGGGGAAGGCGAGCCTGCCGCCGCCGTCGACGAGGGTCCGGGCCAGCGCCGGGTCGATGCCGGCGGCGACCTGCACGACCCGGCCGTCGCGGACGGCGATGTCCACCTGCCGCGGCTGCGTCCACTCGTGCCGTACCACGCGGACGTTCGTCACAAGGGTGTCAAAGGACGTCATGGGTTCCTCCGTGAGGGTGGTGAGCCGGCCTCCAGGCGAGCCAGGGTCCGGGGGATCTCGTCGATTGAGTCGAGGCCGTCGAGGCGCAGTACCAGGTCCTCGACCCGGCGCGCGGCCTCGTCGGTGAGCCGGCCGGCGACGTTCTCCCGGAACTTCACCGCGAGTTCCTCGTCGCTGAGCGGACGCTGCGGGCCGCCGCGGTTGGCCAGCACCTCCTCGGTCCACTCCCGGCCGTCGTCGGTGTGGACCGTCACGATCGCCGGGAACTGGTTGGGAAAGATCGAGTCGCAGCGGCCGTCGGGGAGCATGTCCACGGTGGCCATCAGCGCGCGGCGGCGGGGATCGCGGGCCAGTTCGTCGGTGTAGTCGGTCAGCCCGACGCCGAGCCCGGAGCCGCCGAGCAGGCCCGCGACGACCGCGTACGGCCCGGAGAACTGCGCCTGGTAGCCGGTCTCCGGCGCCCGCTTGACCTCGATCGGCTGGCCGATCGTGCGGATCACCGCGGCCGGCACCCGCAACTCGATGCGGCTGATCCGGTCCAGCGGCACACCGCGCTCGCGCAGCCGCAGCCCGGCGTCGATCGCGGCGTGGGTGAAGTGGTTGGCCGGGTACGGCTTGAAGAAGATCCCCGGCACCGACCAGTCCTCGCCCAGCCCGCCGGTCACCTGATCCAGGTCCACCTCGTCGCGCAGGAAGGCGCGGAAGAAGCCGAACCTGCCCTCCAGAACGGTCGGCGGGCCGGTGAAACCGCGTTTGACGAGCTGCGCGGCGGTGACCGCCGAGTGCGCCGCCCATCCGCAGTGCAGTCGCTTCACGGTGCCGCCGGTGCGGTTGGCCTCGATGATGCCGGCGGAGAAGGAGGCGGTGACGCCGAGGGCGTTGGCGACGCCCTCGGCGCCGAGGCCGAACAGCAGCGCCGCCGAGGCGGCGCCGCCCATCGCCCCGCAGATCGACGTGGCGTGCTGTCCGTGCTCGAAGAAGACCGAGTTGCCCAGCTTGCGGTCGTACCCGGCCATGCCGAGACGGACGGCGACCTCCAGGCCGACCGCGACGGCGGCCGTCAACTGCCCCCCGCCGGCGCCCGCCGCCTGGGCGGCGGCCAGTGCGGCCGGCACCACGCCCGCGCTGGGGTGCAGCACCGAGGGCAGGTGCGTGTCGTCGTAGTCGAGGGAGTGGGCGAGCACCCCGTTGGCGAACGCGGCCTGCGCGGCCGGCACCGCCTCGGGCAGGCCGACGGCGTGCGCCTCGGGCCGGCCGCCCTGGTCGGCCACGAAGCCGACCGCCGCGGTGCTCGTCGACAGCCGGTACGCGGCGACGCAGAGGCCCAGCACGTCGAGCACCCGCTGGCGGACGCTGTGCCGTACGTCGTCGGGCAGGCCGGTGTGCGTGGTGGCTGCGGCGAACGCGGCGAGCCGCTCGGCCAGCGTGAGCTCAGCCATGCCCGACCACCGCCAGCGGACGCACCGGCGAGCCGGTCGCGCCGAACAGCGGCAGCGGCGCCAGGATCAGGGTGAACTCGTGCACTCCGGCGGCGGCGAGTTCCTCCAGCGCCATCGCCTCGATGATGTAGATCCCGCGTTCCACCAGGAGCACCCGGTGCGCCGGCAGCACGCTGTGCGCCGCACCCGGGCGCAGGCGCTCGAAGGCGATGGTGTCCGCCCCGACGGCGTGCACCGCGCGGTCGGCGAGCCACACCGCCCCGGCCTCGCCGACGCCCGGCACCCCGGACTCCAGGCCCATGTAGACGTTGCGGTCCTCGTGCTCGAAGAACCGGCCCCAGCCGCTGCGCACCAGGACGACGTCGTCCGCGCCGACGGGAGTGTCCTGCGCCGCCTCGGTGGCCGCGAGGTCGTCCGGCGTGATCTCGTAACCGGCCGGGCAGCCGTCGCCGGCGCCGATCGCGCGGGGCACGTCGAGCAGCACGCCACGGCGCACCATCGGCGCGATGGTGTGCGCGCCCAGCTCCACGTACCGGCCGCCCCGGCCCGCCTCGGCCGCGTCCGCCCCGCCGTGGAGCAGGCCGCGGTGCGAGACGTGGGCGAGCGCGTCGATGTGCGTGCCCACGTGCGTACCCATGGTGATCATGTCGTTCGCCGCGGAGCCGCCGTCGGAGCGGACCATGTCCCCGTGCCGGCGGGGCAGGGAGTGCCAGTAGGCGGGGTGGTTGGGGGACTGGGGCATGCCGACGGAGAGCCGGCGGCCGAGGTCGTAGACGGTCACTCCGCCACGGACGGCCGCGAGCAGCGGGTCGGCGACGGTGGCTCGGGTTGGGGGTGTCACGGGTTCCTCACTCTTTCGGAATCGGTCGACCGACCACGGGGGCGGTCAGGCGACGACCTTGCGCGCGCGCAGCTCGGCCAGGACCTCGGGGGCGCAGCCCAGCTCGGTGCCGAGCAGCTCGTCGGTGTCGGCGCCCAGGGCACGCCCGGTGAACCGGATCCGGCCCGGCGTGTCCGACATCCGCCACATCACGTTGTGCATGCGCATCGGGCCGAGGTCGTCGTCCTGCACCGTCGTGATCATCTCGGTGGCCCGGACGTGCTCGTCCTCCACCAGATCCCGCGCGTCGTAGACGGGGCCGACGGCCGCGCCGGCCGCGCTGAACTCCCGCAGCACCTCGTCGCGGGTCCGTTCGGCGATCCAGCCGCCCACGTACGCGTCGAGGAGGTCGGCGTGCGCGGCCCGCTCCCGGCCGGAGCGGAACCACGGCTCGTCGACGACCTCGGGGTGACCGACCAGACGCAGGACCCGCTCGGCGATCGCCTGTGCACTGGTGGACACGGCGACCCAGCGCCCGTCCCGGGTGCGGTAGGTGTTGCGCGGGGCGTTGTTCGTCGAACGGTTGCCGTGCCGCTGGCCGACGACGCCGAGCTGGTCGTACGTGATCGGCCCGGGGCCGACGGCGGCCATGATGGGTTCCAGCAGGCTCAGGTCGACGACCTGGCCCCGGCCGCCCCGGGCGTCGCGGGCGTAGAGGGCCATCACCGCGGCCGACGACGCGGCGATGCCGCAGATGCTGTCGGCCAGGCCGAACGCGGGCAGCGTCGGCGGGCCGTCCGCCTCGCCGGTCAGGTGGGCGAACCCGCTCATCGCCTCGGCCAGCGTGCCGAAGCCGGGGCGGGCGGCGTAGGGGCCGGTCTGACCGAAGCCGGTGATCCGGACGATCACCAGCCCGGGGTTGACCTCGTGCAACCGGTCCGGGCCGACGCCCCACCGCTCCAGCGTGCCGGGGCGGAAGTTCTCCACCACGACGTCGGCGGTGGCGGCGAGCCGGAGGAAGAGGTCGGCGCCGTCGGGATCGGAGAGGCTGAGCCCGACGGTCCGCTTGTTGCGCGAGATCTCCTTCCACCACAGCGGCACGCCGTCCTTGGCCTCGCCGTGGCCGCGCATGCTGTCCCCGGCGACGGGGTGCTCGATCTTGACGACGTCGGCGCCGTAGTCGCCGAGCAGCTGGCAGCAGAGCGGCCCGGCCAGAATGGTCGAGACGTCCAGCACCCGGATGCCGTGCAGCGGGCCGTGCCCGTCCGCCCGGTTCTCCCGTTCGGTCACCGCTGGTACCTCCTTACTCGTACGGTCCCGGTCATCCCGTCCACATCCCGCCGTTGACGTCGACGGTGGCGCCGTTGACGTAGCTGGCTCGTTCCCCGAGCAGGAACGCGATCGTCTCCGCGACCTCCGCCGGCTCGGCGGGCCGGCGCAGCGGCACCTGGCCGACCAGGTCCGACAGCTCCCGGGCGGACAGGCGCTCGGTCATCACCGACCGGACCGGTCCGGGCGCCACCGCGTTGGCGCGGACGCCCCGGCCGCCGAACTCCTTGGCGATGTTGCGGGTCAGCGCCAGCACACCGGCCTTCGCCGCCGCGTAGGCCGGCCCGGACAGCGCGTTTCCGCCGTGCCGGCCGTTCACCGAGCTCATCAGCACAATCGCGCCGGCACCGGCCGCGAGCATGGCCGGCAGCACCGCCCGGACCACCACGTAGGCGCTGGTCAGGCTGTCGTCCAGCACCTGCCGCCACTGCTCGGGCGAGACGTCGAGCAGCCCGCCGTGCCCGACCGACCCGGCCAGGTGCGCCACCCGGGTCGGCGCCTCGGGCAACGCGTCCAGGAACCGGCGGACCTGGCGCGGGTCGGCGGCGTCCACGCCGTCGGCCCGGTCCAGCACGTGGACCGTCTCCCCGTCGCGGCGCAGGGCGTCGACCACGGCGGCGCCGATCGCCCCACGTCCGCCGACCACCAGCGAGGTCATGAGCGGCGGGTCCGGGTGTTGACGCCGGCCAGCTCGCCGGTGGGGGTGATGCGGCCGGACTCCACGGCGGCCAGCCACTGGTCGGTGGCCCAGAGCAGCGCGTTGGCGCCGCGCGGCAGCAGCAGGTAGCTGATCGCCTCGGCGACGTCCCGCTCCTGCACCCCGGCGGCGTACAGCCGGTCGAGGTGGTGCAGGAACGCCTCCTCCTGTTGGTGCACCGCGTGCACCACCACGGCGATCAGGTCGGCCTCGCGGCCGGACAGGTCCGGGGCGGCGGCGGCGAGCAGGGCGTGGTAGCAGGCGAAGCCGTCCATCGGCAGCGTGGCCGACCAGGACCGCGCGGCGAAGAAGATCGGCCGCCACGCGGCCGCGGCCCCGGCCACCGCCGTCGCCTGCGCCATCTCGTCGGTGGTCAGCCCCGCGGCGTACCCACGCTCGACGTGCAGCGTGCCCACCGCCTCCTCGTCGGCGACGAGCAGACCGACCCAGATCAGCTCCCGCTCGCGGGCCGACAGGTGCCGTTCGTCGAGGGTGAACCGGCGGTAGAGCCGGGTGTACGCCTCCAGGAAGCCGGGCTCCGTGCGGGCGTACACCTCGTGGTACGACAGCAGGTAGCCGCGCTCGGCCCGGATCGCGGCGAGCTGGCCGGGCTCGCTCATCGCTGCGACGGCCCCAGGCTCGGGGTCAACGAGGCGTCGCGGTCGTAGAAGGCGGGGATGAGACTGCCCAGGTCGTGGCCCGGCAGCGGGTCGCGGTAGTCGGTGCTGCCGAAGTCGTTCTTGCGGATCAGGGAGAGGTTGCCGGTGCGGCTGTAGAGCGGGCCGTGCCAGGTCTGCGGGCTGCGGAAGAAGTAGCCGCCGGGCTTGACCACGCCGCGGCGTCCCAGCATCAGGTCCCCGGCGATCTTGAAGGACTCCTCGTAGACCGGGTGCTTCTCCTCGTTGATCGCCGTGTATCCGGGCAGCATCCCGACCAGGAAGACGATGCCGGCCTCGTCGCGGCGCAGCCACCGGATCCGCACGTCGGCCGGCTGCGCCTCTGCGCCGCGCCAGCCCATCGACACCCACTCGTCGCGGGTCTCGTGCAGCACGGTGAGCGTTCCCGAACCCGGTCCGGCGGCGAAGTCCGGCGTGCTGTGCGGGCCGAAGTACAGCACCGTCTCACCGACGCCGGGCACCCAGTCGAGCTCGGTCATCGCCTGGGCGTGCAGGTAGGTACCCGGTGCGTACGGCTCGTCGTTGACGGTGCCCCGGCCGGCGATCACGAAGATGTCGGCCTGGGCGCTGAGCACGCCCTGCTGCCGGTTGGCGAAGGCGAGCAGCTCGGTGCGGGCGCCGTCCTCCTCGTCGACCGAGAAGGTCTTGCGCAGGCCGCCGCCGTGGCCGGAGCCGAACTGACCGCCCGGGACCGGGGCCCAGGGCAGGTCTTGGGTCGCGATGAAGTCGACGTCAGGGCGATTCCACATGTCAGTCTGCACACCTTTGCCTCGGGGTTCCTGGGTGCCCATCCGAGATAAGGATTGTTCCTCTGAAACAAACGGTGGTTTCCCAGGCGGAACAAGGTGGATACTGTCGTGCCACAGCCCGGCCTGTCAACGGGTCGGGCCAAGTCTCGGAATGTTTAGCGAACTGGAAGGCGGTGGCTGTCATGGGCGACGAGCCGAATCGGATCGACGTGTCGGCGGGCGGTAACGGCGGTGGTGGGGTCGCGGCGCTGGTGCCGCCGGAGAACCCGACGGTGGCGACCGAGCTGCGCGCCCTGCTGCCGAGTGCGGTGGATGTCCGGATCGCGCCGCTGCCGCAGATCCCGGGCACGTTGAAGGAGCGGCTGCTCGGCTACAACGACGCGCTCACCCCCGCGACGAGCACACTGCTCCCGGCCCGGCCCGAGGTCACCTACTTCGCCTGCACCGGCTCGTCCTACCTGGTGGGAACGGACGGCGACGCGCGGCTGCACGAGGCGATCGACGCGGCGGGCGCCGGGCAGGGGCTGACCGCGGCCCGGGCGATCCTGGAGACGCTCGCCGAACTCGGCCGCACGCGGGTGCTGGTGGTCTCGCCGTACCCGGACTGGCTCACCGACCTGGCGGTCGCGTACTGGGCCTCCGCCGGGCTTACCGTGGCCGGCGTGGAGAAGGCCCCGGCGCCGAACGGCATCTACGCGATCACCCCCGCCGAGGTCACCGCCCTGCTGCGTGAGCTGCGCCCCGACCCGGACACGGTGGTGCTGCTCAGCGGCACCGGCATGCCCACGGTCGAGGCCGTGGCGGCGGTCGGCGGCGAGCTCGGCGTACCGGTGCTCTCCTCGTCGGTGGCCGCGGCGTATCGCGCACTGCACCGCCTCGGTCAGCCGGAGGCGTCGTCGTCGTGCCTGGTCAACGACCTGGTCGGCCGCTGGCGGTGAGCGGGCCGGACGTTTTGTCTCGGCTGCTGTTCCACCCTTGACGGGCCTCGGGACGAGCCATTAGCGTCCCGGCATACACAGCGGACCGGCGTTCCACTCAGGCGAACGAATCCGCCTCACCACTAAACCTACGCCCCGGCACCGGGCCGCCAGGAGGTGACAGACGATGCACGGCTGGCGAGCCCGAATCGGCTTGATCGTCCCGCACGTCAACATGACGATGGAGCCGGAGATCTACTCCGTTCTGCCCCGCGGCGCGTCGGCACACGCGGCCCGGATGGTGATTCCCCGGCTCGATCCGGCCGGTCTTGTCACCATGGCCGACGACGCCCTGCGCGCCGCGGAGCAGTTGTCCGAACTCGACGCCGATGTGGTGATCTTCGGCTGCACATCCGGCAGCTTCGTCGGCGGTCACGAGTACGAGACCGACCTGGTCGGGCGGATCGCCGAGCGCGCCGGCTGCCCGGCGTTGTCCACGTCGGGCGCCGGTGTGCAGGCGCTGCGCGCGCTGGGCGTCACCCGGGTCGCCGTCGCTACCCCCTACGACGACACCATCAACGGGCGGCTGCGCGAGTTCTTCACCGGACACGGTCTCGACGTGGTCAACCTGGTCGGTCTCGGCCTGCGGGAGCGCGTCGCGCACTTCCCGCTCGCCCGCACACCGGTCTCGGCCATCGCGCAGCAGTCCGAGGAGGTCGTCTACCGACTCGCTCGTGCCGCCGCCCACCCGGACGCCGAGGCGCTGTTCATCAGTTGCACGAACCTCTCCACCCTCGGCGTGGTCGCCGAGTTGGAGAACGACCTTTCCATCCCCGTGGTCACGGCCAACCAGGCCAGTATCTGGGCCGCCTTCCGGGCGGCCGGTCTCGGCGACTCGCCGGCGGCATTCGGCACCCTCGGCCGGCACTGAGCGCCCACCCCGTCTCTCTTACTCGTCCCCCGGGAGTAACCATGTCTTCTCTGTCCCGTCGCAACCTGCTCCGGCTCGGCACCCTGGCCGGCGCCGGTGGCCTGCTGGCCGCGTGTTCCCGCCCGGAGGGCGCCCCGGCGGCCTCCACCGGCGGCGGCAACTCCGGCGGCCCGTACACCACCATCCGGTCGACCGCGACCTCCTACATCTGGGCCCCGTTCCTCGTCGCCGAGAAGAAGGGCTACTTCGCCGAGGAAGGGCTGCAGCAGAACGGCAAGGTGGCCGGTCAGGGCGTGGTGGCGAACATTGTGCTCGCCGGTGACGCCGAGTTCGTCGTCGGCTCGCCGATGGACACCATGAAGTCCACCGCGGTGGGCCAGCCGCTGATCAGCTTCTGCGGCATGGTGACCACCCTGGCCACGAACATCGTGGTCAGCGCCGAGTCGTTCGAGAAGGCCGGCCTGACCGACTCGAGCACACCCGAGCAGCGGGGCGCGGCCATGCGCGGCATGCGGCTGGCCTCCACCGGTGTCGCCGGCACCCCGGACCTGCTTATCCGCTACGTCTCTAGCAACCTGGGCAAGCTCGACCCGAACAAGGACCTGCAGATCGTGCCGATCCAGGGCGGCGGCTCGGCGATGCTCGCGGCGGTGAAGAACAAGCAGATCGACGGTATGGCGATCTCGTCGCCGATCTCCGACCAGGCGATCTCCGACCTGGGCATGAAGTACCTCTACGACATGTCCAGGGACCCGGTCCAGCCGCTGGTGGGCTTCCCCTACATCATGGCCTCCTGCAAGAAGGACTTCCTGGAGAAGAACCCCGAGGCCATCGCCTCGTACTGCCGGGCGATCCAGCGGTCGCTGAACTTCATCCAGGCGGAGAAGGACGAGTTCCGCGACCTGCTCGCCGGCATCTTCACCGACATCAAGCCCGAGGTCTTCAAGACGGCGTTCGAGTCGAACTACCCGATCTACGGCAAGAGCATCGTCCCGACCCCGAAGCAGTACGAGCAGGCCAAGGAGTTCGTGGTCACCGCCTTCGAGATCAACGGCAGCGTCACCGAGGCGGCCGCGGCCAAGAAGATCGGCTTCGACGACACCTGGAACGCCTCCATCGCCCAGCAGGCGTTCGACAAGGTCGGCACGTCCTACTGATCTGCCCCGCCCATATCGCCGGCCGGACCGGCTCCTCGACGTTGGGAAGACGATCGTGAACACGACTTCGGTACCAGGGGTGAGCTCCACCCACATCAAGAACTTCGGAGACCTCAAGGCAGCCGCCCGCAGCGGGGCGCGCCAGGCCGTCTGGGACTTCCTGGAGGGCGGCGCGGGCGCCGAGCGCAGCGTCGCCGCCAACCTGGACGAGTTCGAACGCTGGACGTTCCGGCCCCGGATCCTCACCGGCAGCAAGCCGCCGTCACTGGAGACGACGTACCTGGGCTGGCCGCTGAAGATGCCGGTGGCCACCGCGCCGTTCGGCGCGGACGGGCTGTTCCACCCGGACGGCCAGCTCGCCGTGGCCGGCGCTGCGCAGGACGTCGGCGCGCTGGCCCTGGCGCCGCACGTCTCCACCCACCCGCTGGAGAGGATCCGCGAGGTGGCGCCCGAGTCGGCGCTGATGTTCCAGCTCCACCCGGTCGGCAACCTGGTCAACTTCCGGCGGCTGGTCCGCCGGGCCGAGTCGGCCGGATACCGCGGCCTGGTGATCACCGCCGACTGCCCGACCGCCGGTTACCGCGACCGCAACCTCGCCAACCAGTTCGTCTACGAGGACGTCATGCGCGGCAACTACCAGGGCGAGACGAACCACGCCGAGGAGATGTTCGGCGAGTTCCGCGCCATGAGCCAGCCGGTGTGGACGTTCGACTACCTGGCCGAGGCGCTCAGCGAGACCTCCCTGCCAGTGGTGATCAAGGGCGTGATGACCGGCGAGGACGCGGTGCTCTCCGCCGACATGGGCGCGGCGGGCGTGATCGTCAGCAACCACGGCGGGCGTCAGCTCGACTGCACCCCGGCCACGCTCCGGCAACTGCCCGAGGTGGTGGAGGCGGTCGGCGGCCGGATCAGCGTCGCCATCGACGGCGGCATCCGGCGCGGCACCGACGTGCTGAAGGCGCTCGCCCTCGGCGCCGACCTGGTGGTGGTGGGCCGGCTCGCGGCGATGGGGTTGTGCGCCGGCGGCCGCGACGGCGTACGGCGGGCCCTGGAGATGGTCGCGGCGGAGATGGTCAAGTCGCTGGCCCTGCTCGGGCGATCGAGTCTGGCCGAGGTCGACCGATCCATGCTCCAGCCGGCCTGACAGCGATACGGGAGAAGTCGGATGCCTACTGAGAAAACGGGGACCGCCCGCAACGCCGTCGTGTCGGCGCAGGGCGTGTCCATGACCTACCACGGACGCCGTGGCCCGGTGAACGCCCTTTCCCGCGTGGACTTCAACCTCTGGGAGGGTGAGTTCGTCGCGCTGCTGGGCCCGTCCGGCTGCGGCAAGTCGACGCTGCTCAACATGGTCTCCGGGCTGATCACGCCGACCAGTGGGTCGCTGACCTACCGTGGCACGCCGATCGACGGCCCGAACACCAGCATCGGTTACATGACCCAGCGGGACTCGATCCTGCCCTGGCGTACGGTCTCCGAGAACATCGAGCTGCCGCTCCAGATCCGCCGGGTTCCGGCCCGGGAGCGCCGCGAGAAGGTCGCCACCTACATCGAGATGGTGGGCCTCAAGGGATTCGAGAACACGTACCCGGCCGGCCTGTCCGGCGGCATGCGCAAGCGGGTGGGCCTGGCCCAGGCGCTGGTGTACGAGCCGGAGACGCTCCTGCTCGACGAGCCGTTCGGCGCGCTCGACGCGATCCTGCGCCTGCGCATGCAGGCCGAGTTGCTCTCGCTGATGGAGAAGCTCGGCGCGGCGGTGCTGTTCGTGACCCACGACATGGACGAGGCGATCACGCTGGCCGACCGGGTCGTGGTGATGAGCGCCCGCCCGGCCCGCATCGTCGACGTGATCGAGGTCGACCTGCCCCGCCCGCGGGACCTGGAGCAGCTTCAGTTCACCGCGGAGTACCAGGAGGTACGCCGCCGGGTCTGGCACAACCTCGGGCGGGAGATCCACGCCGGCGAGAAGGAGATGGCGAAGCCATGAGTGACACCGAGACGGTCAGCCGCAGCGCGGTCACCGCGCCGGCCGCCGGGCCGGCCGCCGCCAAGCCGCCCCGCAAGCTCAATCCGAAGATCAAGATCGCGCTCGGGCAGATCGCCGTGGTGGTCGTCTGGCTCGGTTCGTGGCAGTGGATGTCCGGCCGGCTGATCGACCCGTTCTTCACCAGCTCGCCCAGCGCGATCGGGCAGCAGTTGCTGGAGTGGTTCCGTACCGGATCGATCTGGCCGCACCTGCTGATCACGTTGCAGGAGTTCGGCGCGGGCCTGGCGATCGGCAGTGTGGCCGGCGTACTCGTCGGCTTCACCCTGGGGCGGTTGCCGACCACCGCGGCGGTGCTCAACCCGTTCGTCACAGTCGTCTACAGCATGCCGAAGCTCGCCCTGGCCCCGCTGTTCGTGCTCTGGTTCGGCATCGGGTTCGGCTCGAAGATCGTCCTGGTCGGACTGATCTCGTTCTTCCTGGTCTTCTACAACACGTTCACCGGCGCGCGTGACGTCGACCCGCTGTTCATCGACTCCCTGCGGATCATGGGCGCGAACCGCCTGACCATCTACCGCCGGGTCGTCATGCCGTCGGCCGCGGTGTGGGTGATGACCGGTCTGCGCATCGCCGTGCCGCAGGCCGTCATCGGCGCGGTCGTCGGTGAGCTGATCTCGTCCAACCAGGGCGTGGGCTACGTCATCGCCAACGCCGCCGCCTTCTTCAACACCACCGGCGTGCTGGCCGGCGTCGCGCTCGTGGCATGCGTCTCGGTCATCCTCTCCCAACTGATCATCGTGTTGGAGCGCTGGGCGACCCGCTGGAAGCAGGGCTGAGATGAACCCGACCGCCGCGCTGGCACGCTGGGCAGCCGACCTGCGGTACGACGACCTCTCCGCCGACGTGGTCGGGCGGGTACGCGGGCTGTTGCTCGACCACCTGGGCGTGGCGGTGCTCGGCAGCACCCGCGACCACCACCGGCGCTGGGTCTCCACCGAACTGCGCATGGGCGGCGGTGAGCCGGGCCTGAGCACCGTCGTCGGCACCGCCCTGCGCGTGGCACCCGACCGGGCGGCGTTCCTCAACGGCGTCGCGGGCTCGTCCGGTCCCAACCTCGACGACGTCTGGCACGGCTCGCTCGGGCATCCGGGCGTCGGCACGTTCCCGGCGCTGCTGGCGCGCGGGGAGGAGGTACGTGCCTCCGGCCCGGCGCTGATCGAGGCGGCGGTGGTCGGATACGAGGTCACCATGCGGATCGGCACCG
This sequence comes from Micromonospora sp. C28ISP2-4, assembly GCF_030519385.1. NCBI lineage: Bacteria > Bacillati > Actinomycetota > Actinomycetes > Micromonosporales > Micromonosporaceae > Micromonospora > Micromonospora sp. C28ISP2-4. The sequence goes on from NZ_JAUMKG010000003.1 coordinate 135,669, forward strand.
CTCTCGGCCGGTCGGCGTTCGACCGGGGCTGGCATCCGCGGGGCGGGTGCAACACGGCGGCCGCCGCCGTGGCGAGCCTGAAGGTGGGCGGCGAGCAGCGGGTTGAGGTCTACCAGGCGGCGATCGGCCTTGCCGTCAACGCGGCGGCGGGCGTGGTCGGCGCGTCGTACTTCTCCGACGCCTGGTACGCCCTGTCCGGCCAGGCGTCGCGGGAGGGACTGCTCGCCGGCCTCGCCGCGCGCGCCGGCCTGAGCGCCACCGACGAGCCGCTGGCGGCCGACCGAGGCTATCTGGCCGCCGCCTCCGACCAGGTCGACCTCGACAGCCTCACCGAGGGCCTGGGTGGCGAGCCGATGCTGATGCGGGCGGGCCAGAAGCTGTACCCTTCCTCCGGCGCGACGCACGCCGCGCTGGAGGCGGCGGTGGCCGCCCGTGCCGAACTGGGCTGCGACGCCGCCGAGATCGTGGAGATCAACGGCTGGGGCTTCCGCGAGATGGTCGACGTGCTCGGCCGGGCCCATCCGGCGACGGCGCTGGCCGCGAGCATGAGCACTCCGTACGTGGTCGCCTGTGGCGTCCGCGACGGGAGCTTCGACCTGTCCCATCTGGATCCGGGCCGGATCGCGGACCCGGAGCTCGCGCGCCTGCAGTCGGTGACCAGGCTGGCCGTGGACGACCGGCTCGACCGGTTGCCGCCCCGGCACCTGGGCGCCCGGATCCAGTTGGTGGCCCGGGACGGCCGGCAGGCGACCGCCGAGGTGCTCGCCGCGAGCGGGCACGCGGGCAATCCCCTCGGCTTCGACCGGGTCGCGGGCAAGGTGCGGCGGCTGCTGGCCGGCCGGTGGCCGGAGGCCTCTGTGGAACGGCTGGTAGACGGTGCGGCCGCGCTGCCGACGACGGATTGCGAGACGCTGATGCGAGCGGTCCGGCTCGGCGGTTAACGTGTCCGCGGCATTCTCCGGCACCATAGACGCCAACTGTTCTGTAAGGAGCCTTCCAGATGGCCCCAGTGGATACCGGTCCGGCTGGCGCGGAGATCATCGTTCAGTCCCGCCCCGGTCGACGACCGGCGCCGGGCGCGGAGCAGCCGGACGGGGAGGACGGCCGGGCCCGGTCCGGGCTGGCCCGGACCTTCGCGATCATCAATCTGCTGGCCTCCCGGGCGCCGGAGGCGCTGGGCGTTTCGGCGATCGCACGCGACCTCCGCATTCCCAAGGCGGTCGCGCACCGGATCCTCAAGGAACTGGTGACGGACGCGTTCCTCGCCTTCGACGAGGGGACCAAGCAGTACCAGCTCGGGCCGGGCGCGCTGACTGTCGGCCTGGCCGCGCTGCGGACCCTGGACGTGCCGAAGACGGCCCGTCCCTATCTCGAGCGGCTCGTCGAGCTCAGCGGGGAGACCGCCACGCTCTCCATCCGGCAGGGCTGGCAGCGGGTGTACGTGGACCAGGTGCTCTCCCCGCACGAGGTGCGGATGTCGGTGGCCCTGGGCCGGATGTACCCGCTGCATGCCGGGTCGTCCTCCAAGGCGATCCTCGCCGCGCTGCCGGACGAGACGATCGAGGAGTTCCTCACCCAGCACCGGCACGCCAGTCTCACTCCGCGGACGCTCACCTCGGCCGATGCGCTGCGTGACGACATCGCCGGTATCCGGGAGCGGGGATACGCGGTGAGCTTCGGCGAGCGGCAGGCCGGGTCGGCCAGCGTCGCGGCGGCCATCCGCAGCGCCTCGGGTGACGTGGTGGGCGCGGTGTCGCTGTGTGGTCCGCGGGAGCGGCTCGCCGAGCAGACGCTGCGGCACGGCGCGGCGGTGGTCGAGGCGGCTCGCGCCGTGTCCCGTGACATCGGCTACCGCGGGCCGTTCTGACCGACGGCGCCGGCTCCGGCCCGCCCGGCGGGTCCGAGGAGACCGGCCGCCCCTGACCGCGCGGATCTTCGCGCCACGATGACTCCGGGTGTCCCTCCCGGGGTCATCGGCGTTTCCGGCCCTCTTCGATACGCCGTACGTAACGTTTTGATGAACCGTCATGAACGCTGACACTCAGGCTATCCCGCACTTCGGGAGCGCTCTAGTTTCACGGCGCGGGCGTGTTCAGTGAACACCGTTCACCCTATTGTTCACTCTTGCTAAATCCGGTAGAACTCCTGGTAGGTCCGCTGCTCGGGCCATCTGCCTCGTGCTTCTAGGAGGACTTCTCATGGCTCGTTCACCCCGTCCGGGCGCCTCCTCGCCCGCGCTCTCCCGCCGCGGCGTCCTGCAGTTGGGTGGCAGCGTCGCGCTGCTGTTCGCCACCGGCGCCTGCGCCGCGGACAGCGGCAACAAGTCCACGGACGGCAAGTCCGGCGGTGCCTCCGCCAAGACGCTGCGCATCGCGGTCTCCAGCTACCTGTCGAGCTGGGACCAGGACTTCGTCGGCTTCGATCTCACCGCGCTGATGCTCTACAAGAACGTCTTCCCGTACCTGATCGACTACGGGGTCACCAACGCCGGCGGCAGCCAGATCCTCGACACCCAGAACATCACCCCGACGTTCGCCGAGTCGTTCGAGCCGGACGCCGAGCAGAAGGTGTGGACGCTCAAGCTGCGCCGCGGCGTGAAGTTCGCCAGCGGCAACGAGATGAAGGCCGCCGACGTCAAGTGGTCGAAGGACCGCGCGTTCGCCGCCCAGGCCAACGTCGCCGGCGTCTACCGCACCATCGGCCTGACCAGCGCCGACCAGGTCAAGGTCGTCGACGACTACACGGTCGAGTTCCACCAGGCGTTCCCCAGCGCGCTCACCCGGCAGATCCAGGCGATCTCGCTGTACGTCTTCGACTCCGTCGAGGCCAAGAAGCACGCGAGCGCGAGCGACCCGTGGGCCAAGGACTGGTTCGCGAAGAACCCGCCGACCGGCGGCTACTTCAACGTCGCCAAGGCCACCCAGGGCCAGGAGATCGAACTCACCGCGAACACCGGCTACCCGGGCCCGGACCCGGCCAGGACGCCGACCATCCGGATCTCGGTGGTGCCGGCCGCCTCCAACCAGCGGCTCCAGCTCCAGGCCGGTGACATCGACATCGCCCTGGGCATCAGCCAGCGCGACATCCAGGACCTCAAGAAGGCCCCGGGCATCAAGGTCATCTCGGCGGCCAGCAACCGCCAGGTCGCCATCCAGATGTCGGTCACCGCGGCGCCGTTCAACGACGTGAACGTGCGCAAGGCGCTCGCCTACGCGGTGCCCTACGAGCAGATCATCAACAACGTGTACGGCGGCGACGCCCGCGCGGCCAAGAGCCCGGTCCCGCTGGACATGCCCGGGTACGACGAGAGCGGCTACCCGTTCACCCACGACCTGGACAAGGCGAAGGCCGCGATGGCCGCCGCCGGCCGGGCGTCGCTCGACTCCGAGCTGGTCTTCGAGGCCGACAACGAGGAGCAGCAGAAGATCGCCGTCCAGGTGCAGAGCGAGGCAGCCAAGGCCGGCATCCGGCTCAAGCTGACCCCGCTGGACCCGGCGACCCTCGGCGAGCGGCGGACCAAGAAGAACATCCCGCTCCAGATCACCTCCGGGCAGCTCTGGGTGGACGACGTCGAGTACATGCTGGCTACCAGCTTCGTCAAGGGCGCCAACCTCAACTACTCGAACTACAGCAACCCGGAGATCGAGCAGATCTACGAGAAGTCGCACACCACAGTCGACACGGGCGCCCGCAACGCGCTGTGGAAGCGGGTCCAGGAGATCCTCGCCGCAGACGTGCCGTGGGTGGTCATCTGCCAGCCCAACTTCAACCTGCCCGTCCGGGAATCCGTCGCCGGCTGGGTGCAGCCGATGGACGGCCTCGCCCGCCTGCGCTACCTGAGCGCTTCGGCCTAGGGACGTCACCCACCCATGCGTATCTTCCGGTTCGTCGCCAGGCGACTGCTCCAGCTGATCCCCGTTCTGCTCGGAGTGGTCGTCCTGGCCTTCCTCCTGGTCCGAGTGCTGCCGGGCGACCCCGTCCGCAGCATCCTCGGGCAGAACGCCACCGAGGAGGACGCCGCCGCGGCCCGGGCCCGCTTCGGGCTCGACCAGTCACTGTGGCAGCAGTTCCTCGACTACCTCGGCGGGCTGCTGACCGGTGACTTCGGGACCTCGATCCAGAGCGGCAGCTCCGTGGGCTCGGAGATGGCGCTCCGGGTGGGTCCGACCCTGGAGCTCGTGGTCATCTCGGTGACCATCGCGCTCGTGGTGGCGACGGTGCTGGGCATCTGGTCGGCCAAGCGGGCCAACCGGGCCGGGGACCACAGCGTCCGGATCTTCGCGCTGGTCGGCAACTCCGTGCCGGAGTTCTGGCTCGGCCTGGTGCTGGTGCTCGTCGGCTACAGCATCCTCGGCTGGTTCCCGGCGCCCAACGGCCGGGTCGACCCGGACACCGGCCTGACCCCGCTCACCGGCGCCGACCTCGTCGACGCCGTCCTCACCGCCAACGGGCCGGCGATCGCCTCGGCCGCGGCGTACCTCGTGCTGCCGGTGCTGACACTCGTGGTCGGCGTGGTCGCCCCGCTGCTGCGCAGCGTCCGGGCCTCCGCGCTGGAGGTGCTGCACTCCGAGTCGTACGCCGCTGCGAAGGCGCACGGGCTGCGCGACCGGACGCTGCACTACGGCTACCTGCTGCGGGCGACGCTGGTCCGGCTGCCGTCGCTCGCCGCGCTGGTCTTCGGCACGGCGATCGGCTCCACCGTGCTCGTCGAGTACGTGTACTCGTGGCAGGGCTTCGGCCAGTGGGCCCTGCGCGGCCTGCTCTACCGGGACTACCCGGTGGTGCAGGCGTCGGTGCTGGTCATCGCGTTGTGCTACGTGCTGGTGTTCCTCGTCGCCGACGTGGTCCACGCGATCCTCGACCCGAGAGTGAGGCTCTGATGGCCGAGCTGCGAACCGTCCCGGACGGTCCCGCCGCCGCGCCGGTGGTCGTGCCCGGCGGCGACCGGGACAGCCGTTTCGCCCGCCGCATGATCATCGCCGGGGCGAGCATCCTGTCGGTGGTCGCGCTGGTGGCGGTGTTCGCGCCGCTGCTGAGCCAGTGGGGCGAGACCGAGATCGACGCGGCGAACACCCTGGTCGCCCCGGGCGGCAGCCACCTGCTCGGCACCGACGGCAACGGCATGGACATCTGGAGCCGGGTGCTCTACGCCGCCCGGCTCGACCTGGGCATCGCCCTGGCCGCTGTCGCGCTCGCGGTGGTCGTCGGCACGCTGCTCGGCCTGGTCGCCGGCTACTTCGGCGGCTGGCTCGACGACGTGCTGATGCGGGTGGTCGACATCTTCCAGTCGTTCCCCACGTTCATCCTGGCGCTGGCCGTGGCCGCCCTGCTCGGCAACGGCACGATCAACCTGATCATCACGATCGCGGCGGTGAACGCGCCGGCGTACGCCCGGCTGGTCCGCGCCGAGGTGCGGTCGCTGCGGGAACTGCCGTTCGTGGACGCCGCGATCACCTCCGGGGCGTCGCCGGTCGGCGTGCTCTGGCGGCACCTGCTCCCGAACAGCCTCACCCCGGTCCGGGTCATCGCGCCGCTGAACTGCGGCTGGGCCATGCTCACCCTGGCCGGGCTCTCCTTCCTCGGCCTGGGCGTGAGCATCCCCGAGGCGGAGTGGGGCGCCATGATCAGCCTGGGCGCCGCGGACGTGGTCGGCGGCCGGTGGTGGACCTCGGTCCCGCCCGGCCTGGCCCTGTTCGTCTGCGTCCTGGGGTTCAGCCTGCTCGGCGAAGGCCTGCAGGACCGCGCCAACGCGAAGCGGCGGTGACCATGCTCTCGATCGAGAACCTCTCCGTGACGATCCGCCGGCCCGGCCGGCAGGTGGCGGCGCTCAGCGGCGTGAGCTTCGCCGTACGACCCGGCGAGGTCGTCGGCCTGGTCGGCGAGAGCGGCGGCGGCAAGAGCATGGTGGCCCGCGCGATCGTCGGGCTGCTGCCGGGCGGCTCGCACGCCACCGGCCGGGTGCTGTTCGGCGACGCGGACGTGCTGCGCATGGACGACGCCGCGCTCGCCGCCCACCGCGGGCGCGGGGTCGCGATCTGCTTCCAGAACCCGCGCGGCGCGCTCAGCCCCACCCGAACGATCGGCAAGCAGCTCGTCGACCGGCTCGCCACCCACCAGGAGATGTCCGGCGAGCGGGCCCGGGAGGCGGCGCGCGAGCTGTTCGAGGCGGTCGGCATCCGCAGCCCGCAGCGCCGGCTCGACGCGTACGCCCACGAGCTGTCCGGCGGCATGGCCCAGCGCGTGATGATCTCGCTGGCCACCGGCTGCGCGCCGGAGCTGCTGATCGCCGACGAGCCGACCACCGGCCTGGACGTGACGCTGACCCGGGAGATCCTGCGTCAGTTCCGGCACGCCGCCGACACCGACGGCCGGGGCGTCCTGCTGATCTCGCACGACCTGGCGTCCATCGCGGAGGTCTGCGACCGGGTGGTGGTGCTCTACGCCGGCACCGTGGTGGAGAGCGGACCGGCCGCGCAGGTGCTGCGGGAGCCCGCGCACCCGTACACCCGGGCGCTGCTGCGCTCGGTGCCGGACGTCGGCGGCCGGCCGGTCGTCGCCACCCCCGGCGCCATGCCGCTGCTGACGCAGGCGCCGCACAACTGCCCGTTCGTCGCCCGGTGCGCCCACGCCGACGGCACCTGCTCGTCCCGGCGCCCGGCCACCGTGCCGGTGCCCGGTGGTGGTGAGTGGTCGCTCGCCTGCTTCCACCCGCAGACCCGGCCGCTGGACGCCGGCCTGCCGCGGACGTCGCACGTCCCCGCCGCGTCCGGCGCGGTCGCGGCCGGCGCGGACGCGAAGCCGGCCGTGCTGGAGATCGAGGACGCGCACGTCGTCTACCGCAGCCGGTTCGGTTCCGGCGGGCACCACGCGCTGCGCGGCGTCACGCTGCGGCTCGGGCCGGGCGAGACGCTGGGCGTGGTGGGCGAGAGCGGCTGCGGCAAGAGCACGCTCGCCAAGCTCGTGATGGGCCTCGTCGCGCCCACGTCCGGCACCGTCACGGTCGCCGGGCAGGCGCTGGTCAAGCAGCCAGGCCGTCAGCGCCCGCGGGGCCGGGCGCTGCGCCGGGCCCGGACCCGGGCGCAGCTCGTGTTCCAGGACCCGATCGGCTCGCTGAGCCCGCGCCGTCCCGTCGGCGACTCCATCGCCGAGCCGCTGCGCGCCGCGGGACTGTCCCCGGCCCAACGGCAGGAGCGCGTCACCGCCGTGCTGGACCGGATGGAGCTGGACCGGTCGATCCTCCAGCGCTACCCGCACGAGCTGTCCGGCGGCCAGGCGCAACGCGTCGGCATCGCCCGCGCGCTGGTCGGCGAGCCCGACCTGATCGTGTTCGACGAGCCGACCTCGGCCCTGGACGTGACCGTCCAGGCGCAGATCCTCGACGTGATCGCCGACGTGGCGGCCGACGCGGACCGCGCCTCGGTGTTCATCTCCCACGACCTGGCGACGGTGCGCGGGTTCGCCGACCGGGTCGTGGTCCTCTACCTCGGCCGGGTCGTCGAGGAGGGGCCGGTGGACGTCGTCTTCGACACGCCCCGGCACCCGTACACCCGGGCGCTGCTGGGCAGCGCCCCCCGCCTCGGCGGGACGACCGGGTCCGACGGCGAGGCCGTCGAGCTGGTCAAGGACCTGGAGGAAGCCGACGCCGCGACCGGGTGCCCGTTGGCCGCCCGGTGCCCGTTCGTCACCGACCGGTGCCGATCGGAGCAGCAGGAGCTTCAGTCGTACGGCGAGAGCCGGGCCGCCTGCTGGCGCGTTCCCGAGCTTCCCGCCCTCATCGGAAGGCAGGCTGTCACGCCATGACCCGTCGCCCCATCCGGCTCGCCGTCGACATCGGCGGGACCTTCGTGGACGCCATGGAACTCGACACGCGCACCAACCGGGTCCGCTTCCGCAAGGCGGCCACGACCCCGGCCCGGCCCGCGGACGGTGTCCTCAACGCGATCACCGCGCTCGGCACCGACCTGTCCGAGGTGGAGCTGTTCATCCACGGCACCACGCTCGGGCTCAACGCGGTGCTGGAACGCCGTGGTGGCCGTACCGGCATCATCACCAACGAGGGCTTCCGGGACATCTTCCTGATCGGGCGGGGCAACGTGCCGTCCGACCACATGTACGACTTCCAGTACCAGCGGCCGGAGAGTCTCGTGCAGCGCCGCTTCACCGCCGGCGTGCGGGGCCGGCTGGACCACCGGGGCCGGGTGGTGGAGCCGCTGGACCCGGACAGCGTCCGGGAGGCCGCGCGCACGCTCGTGGTGGACCAGCAGGTCACCTCGATCGCCGTCTGCTTCCTGCACTCGTTCCTCGACCCGAGCCACGAGCGGGAGGCCGCGCGCCTCATCCACGAGGAGTTCCCCGAGGTCAGCCTGTCGCTGTCGACCGACATCGTGCGCGAGTACCGCGAGTACGAGCGCACCAGCACCACGGTGCTGGAGGCGTACATCCGGCCGATCTTCGAGCGGTACGTGGACGAGCTGGAGGCCGGCCTGGCCGACCGCGGCTTCTCCGGGCGCTTCCTGATCATGCGGTCCGGCGGCGGCTCGATGACGAGCGCGGTCGCCAAGACCGCACCCACGCACACCGTGCTGTCCGGCCCGGCCGGTGGCATCGTCGGCGCCGCGTACGTCGCCTCCGAGCTGGGCCGGGACAACGTGCTCACGTTCGACATCGGCGGCACCTCGCTGGACGCCTGCGTGATCGAGCGCGGCAACCCGGTGGCCGCGTACGAGGCCCAGCTGGAGCACTTCCCGCTGCTCATCCCGACGTACGACATCCGGACCATCGGCGCCGGCGGCGGCTCGATCGCGTGGCTGGACCACGGCCTGCTCAAGGTCGGCCCGCAGAGCGCCGGCGCCGACCCCGGCCCGGTCTGCTACGGCCGGGGCGGCACGAAGCCGACGGTCACCGACGCCGCCGTGGTGCTCGGCTACATGGACCCCGACCGCTTCCTCGCCGGCACCATGGGCCTGCGCGACGCCGAGGCGCGCGCCGCCATCGCCGAGCAGCTCGCCGAGCCGCTCGGCCTGACGGTGGAGAACGCGGCGGCGGGCGTGTTCGACGTGTTGCTGGCCCGCACCGTCGGCGCGGTCCGGCAGATCACCGTCGAGCGGGGGCACGACCCCCGGCAGTTCGCGCTGCTGGCGTTCGGCGGCGCCGGACCGCTGCTGGCGCCGCTGCTGGCCCGGGAGATGGGCATCGGCGAGGTGATCGTGCCGTTCGCGCCGTCCGGTTTCTCCGCGTGGGGCATGCTGTCGGCCGACATCGTCAACGACTTCAGCCGTACCGTGATGGCCACGCTCGACGACGCCGACCTGGCGGAGCTGGAGCAGCTGTTCAAGGCGGTCGAGGCCGAGGCGGTCGCGTCGCTCGTGGCGCAGGGCGTGCCGGCCGGCGAGGCGGTGCTGGAGCGGCAGTTCGAGCTGCGTTACCTGGGCCAGGAGCACAGCCTGATGGTCACCGTGGGGCGTGAGCTGGACCGCGACGCCGTCCGCGCCGCGTTCGACGAGACGCACCGCTCCCGGTACGGCCACACCATGGGCAACCCGCTGCAGATCCTCAACCTGCGGGTGCGCGGCATCGGCCGCACCGAGCGGCCCGAGCTGCAGACCCACCCGCGCGGCGACGGCGACCCGTCGCAGGCGCTGCTGACGCAGCGCGACGCCTACGACTTCGGGCAGCACGCGGTGGTGCCGTTCGCCGTCTACGACCGGGCCCGCCTGGAGCCGGGCGACACCTTCGACGGACCGGCGCTGATCGACGAGGGCACCTCCACCACTGTGGTGCCGAGCGGTCAGCGGGTCACCGTCGACGACCACGGATACCTGCTCGTCACCCTGGAGGAAGCCGCATGACCACGCTGGACGGAGCCCAGGTCGAGGTCGTCCGCAGCTATCTGCTGTCGGTCGCGGAGGAGATGCGGGCCACCCTCATCCGTACCTCGTTCAACCCGGTCATCTACGAGGTGCACGACTTCGGCCTGTCGATGTACGACGCCGACCTGCGGCTGGTCGCCGAGGCCACCGGCCTGACGTTCTTCCTCGGCGCGAACGACTTCTCGCTGCGCAAGGGCGTGGAGTACGTGGGCCGGGAGAACCTGCACCGCGGCGACGTGGTGCTGCTGAACTACCCGTACTGGAACGCGGCGCACGCGTTCGACGCGACGCTGTTCGCCCCGGTGTTCCGGCCCGATGAGGCCGACCCCGACGCGGACGGCGACCTGGTCGGCTTCCTCTGCGTCCGCGCGCACTGGATGGACCTGGGCGCCAAGGACCCGGGCTACGTGCTCGACTCGACCGACATGCACCAGGAGGGGCTCATCTTCCCGGGCACCAAGGTCGTGTCCCGGGGCGAGCCGGTGCGCGAGATCCACGAGCTGATCCGGTTCAACTCGCGGATGCCCGACGCGGTGCTCGGTGACCTGCACGCGCAGATCGCCGCGCTGCGCACCGGCGAGCGCCGGATGCTGGAGATCATCGAGAAGTTCGGCCGGGACACAGTGAACCAGGCGATCGACCGCATCATCGCCGACGGTGAGGCCCGGACCCGCGCCGCGCTGGCGACGCTGCCGCAGGGCACCTGGACCGCCGAGGACTGGGTGGACGACGACGGCATCAGCGACGATCCGGTGAAGATGCGGGTCACCGTCACCATCGCCGACGGGCGCTTCATCGTCGACTTCGCCGGCTCGGCGCCTGCCACGCGCGGTCCGATCAACATGCCGTTCGGCGCGACCGAGGCGATCTGCAAGGTCGTGCTGAAGTCGCTGACCTCCCGGGACGAGCCGTCGAACGCCGGCACCGTGACGCCGCTGGAGGTGCGGGCCGAGCCGGGCAGCCTGTTCCACGCCGTCTACCCGCAGCCGACGTTCACGCTCTGGACCGGCATCGTCGCGGTGGAACTGATCCTCAAGGCGCTGGCCCAGGGCATGCCGGACCTGCTGCCCGCCTCCTCCGGCGGCGACGTGCCCGGGTTCATGATGGTCGGCCTGCACCCGGACACCGGGAAGATGTTCGCGGTCAGCAACAACGACCTGGTGGGCTGGGGCGGCACCGCGCAGCACGACGGGATGGACGCCGCCACGCACGTCTCCGGCAGCACCGGCCGGGGCACCCCGATCGAGGTCATGGAGGCCAAGACCGGGATGTTCTTCGAGCGCTGGGAGATCCGCGAGGACTCCGGTGGCGCGGGCCGGTTCCGGGGCGGTTGCGGTCTGCGGCGGGACATCCGGTTCGTGACGCCCGGTGAGTTCCTGACGGTGATCAAGAAGACCAAGAGCGCGCCGTGGGCGCTCGACGGCGGATTGCAGCCGGAGCCGAACCAGATCGTGATGTTCCCGGGCACCGACCGCGAGCACCGCGTGAGCACCAAGCGCACGACGGTCGCTGTCGGCGACCGGGTGACCTTGCTGACCGCCGGTGGCGGTGGGCACGGTGACCCGCGCCGCCGTGACCCGGAGGCGGTGCGGCGGGACGTGGCCGAGGGTTACGTCTCCCGGGAGGCGGCCCGGGACGTCTACGGAGTGGACGTCGATGGGTGAGCCGGCGGTCGACGGGGCGACCGTCGAGGTCGTCCGCAGCCACCTCGTCTCGGCCGCCGAGGAGATGCGGGCCGCGCTGGTGCGCACCGCGTTCAACCCGGTGATCTACGAGGTGTACGACTTCGGCATCTCCGTCTACGACCGGCGGCTGCGGCTGGTCGCGGAGTCCACCGGGTTGTCCCGCTTCCTCGGCGCCAACGACTACTCGCTGCGCAAGGGCGTCGAGTACGTCGGCGTGGAGAACCTGCACCGCGGCGACGTGGTGCTGCTCAACTACCCGTACTGGAACGCGGCGCACACGTACGACGCGACGATGTTCGCGCCGGTCGTGCTGCCCGGCAGCGAGGAGCTGATCGGGTTCCTGTGCATCCGGGCGCACTGGATGGACCTGGGGGCCAAGGATCCCGGCTACGTGCTCGACTCCACCGACATGCACCAGGAGGGGATCATCTTCCCCGGCACCAAGGTGTACGACCGGGGCGAGCCGGTGCACGAGATCCACGAGCTGATCCGGTTCAACTCGCGCATGCCGGAACTCGTCCTCGGCGACCTCAACGCGCAGATCGCCGCGCTGCGTACCGGCGAACGGCGGCTGACCGAGCTGTACCGCGAGTACGGCCCCGCGGTGGTCGACGCGGTGGTCGACCGGGTCATCGACGTCGCCGCGCAGCGCGCCGGGGAGGCGGTGGCCGCGCTGCCGCAGGGCAGCTGGACCGCCGAGGACTGGCTCGACGACGACGGCGTCAGCGACGAGCCGATCCTCATGCGGGTCACGGTCACCGTCGCCGACGGCGAGTTCACAGTGGACTTCGCCGGGTCGTCCCCGGCGGTGCCCGGGCCGGTGAACCTGCCGCTGGGCGCCACCATCGCCACCTGCCGGGTCGCGTTCAAGGGCGTCACGACGCCGCACGAGCAGACGAACGCCGGGCACTTCGCGCCCCTGCGGGTACGCGCCGAGCCCGGCACGCTGTTCCACGCGCGGTACCCGGCCGCCACGTTCACCCAGTGGACCGGCACCGTCGCGCTGGAGCTGATCCTCAAGGCGCTGGCTCAGGGCATGCCGGACCGGCTCGCCGCCTCCTCCGGCGGCGACGTGCCCGGGTTCATGATGGTCGGCCGGCACCCGGACACCGGCGACATGTTCGCGGTCAGCAACAACGACCCGGTCGGCTGGGGCGGCACGCCCTCGCACGACGGGATCGGACCGGCGAACCACCTCTGCCAGACCCAGGCGCGCAACACGCCTGTCGAGGTGCTGGAGTCGAAGACCGGGATGTTCTTCGAGCGCCTGGAGATCCGTACCGACTCCGGTGGCGCGGGGCGGTTCCGGGGCGGCTGCGGCCTGCGGCGGGACATCCGGTTCGTGACGCCGGGTGAGTTCCTGACGGTGATCAAGAAGACGAAGAGCGCGCCGTGGGCACTGGCCGGCGGCGAGCAGCCGGAGCCGAACCAGGTGGTGGTGTTCCCGGGCACGGACCGGGAGCACCGGGTGAGCACACGGCGTACCGCGGTGGCGGTGGGGGACCGGGTGACGTTGCTGACCGCCGGTGGCGGCGGGCACGGTGACCCGAGGAGTCGGGATCCGGAGGCGGTGCGACGGGACGTGGCCGAGGGCTACGTCTCCGCCCGGGCCGCCCGAGACGTTTATGGAGTGATCGCGTGAGTGCCGCCTATTCGCCCGAGCAGCCGAGCGTGCTGCTCGGCAACTGCACAGTGCTGGACGCCCGCGTGGTGGACGGCATGGTGCCCGTGACCGGCGCCGGGGTGTGGGTCCGGGGTGACCGGATCGCCGCCGTCGGGCCGTACGCCGAGGTGGCCGAGCAGGCGCGGGCCGCCGGCCGGCTGGCCGAGGTGGACCTCGACGGCGCGTACCTGACGCCGGGTCTGGTCAACATGCACACCCACTTCTCGCTGTCGCTGCCCGGCTCCGCAGGCGAGGGCGTCAAGGGGATGGGCTCGTACGACCTCGCCCACTACATGGCCGACGGGGCGCGGCGCACGCTGCACTCCGGCGTGACCACCGTGCGCTGCGTGGCGGAGAAGGACCACGCCGACTTCGCGCTGCGGCGGGCGATCAACGCCGGGCGCGTGCCGGGTCCGCGCATCTACACCGCCGGCCGGGCGCTGGTCTGCACCGGCGGGCACGGCCACGAGAGCAACGACACGCTGGAGTGCGACGGTCCGGTGGGGTTCCGCCGGGGCGTCCGCAGCCAGATCAAGGCCGGCGCGGACCTGATCAAGGTGATGATCTCGGGCGGCATCGCCGGTGAGCACGAGAGCATCCACACGCCCCAGCTGTTCGCCGACGAGATGAGCGCGGTGATCGAGACCGCGCACGCGTGGGGCCGCAAGGTGACCGCGCACGCCGGGCCCGCCGACGTGATCGGCGCGGCCGTGGAGCTGGGACTGGACTGCGTGGAGCACGGCTACCAGCTCACCCCGCAGGTCGCGGCGCGGATGGCCGAGCGCGGCACCGCGCTCGTGCCGACGCTGCTGGTGACCCGGTGCAAGGAGTTCTTCGACGAGCTGGGCGTACCGGAGTGGATGCAGTGCCGGTCGCTCGGCGCCGGCCCTCGGCACCTGGAGAGCTTCGACATGGCGATCGCCGCCGGCGTGGAGGTGCTGCTCGGCAGCGACATGCCCCCGTTCTGGCAGTTCGAGGGCACCACCGCCTCGATCCGGGAGCTGGAGTACATGTCCGAGCGGATCGGCACCGCGCGGGCCATCCACGCCGGCACGCTCGGCCCGATCCGGTGGCTCGGCGCCGAGTCCGACCTCGGCACGGTCGAGGCCGGCAAGCTGGCCGACCTGATCGCGACCGACGCCGACCCGCTGGCCGACACCTCGGCCTTCCGGGACGTGCGGTGGGTGATGAAGGGCGGGCAGATCGCCCGCGACGACCGCAACCAGGAGGAGACGCGATGACGTTCGCGCAGGCAGGCGCGGCGGCGATCGCCGCCGGCATCGACGACATGTACGACGCGTTCCTCGCCGGGGACCAGCAGCGGTTCGACACGCACCTGCACCCCGAGGTGACCACCTGGGAGACGCACCTGCCCGGGCCGCTGCGGACCCGCGCCGAGCTGGACGAGTACCGCGCCCGGCGGGACGCCGCGGGGCAGCGGCCCCGGCTGGCGGTGCTCGCCGCACGGGACAAGCGCATCGACGTCTGGGACGACTTCGGCGTGGCCCGGTACGAGCTGGTCGCGCAGCTCGGCCCGGACGACGAGCCGGAGATCACCCGGGTCACCGACGTGGTGCGCCGGATCGACGGCCGCTGGGTGATCGTGCACCACCACGCCGAGCTGGTCCGGGAACCGGTGGGCGCGGCGTGATCCGGCGGCTGGTCGCCGGGCGGACCGGCGAGCCGGCGGACGTGCTGTCGGTCGCCGATCTGCCCGACGACCCGCCGCCCGGCCCCGGTGAGGTACGGCTCGCCGTGCGTACGGTGGGGCTGAACTTCCTGGACGTCATGCTCTGCCGGGGCGAGTACCCGGTGCGGCCCGACCCGCCGATGACACCCGGGGTGGAGGCGGCCGGACTTGTCGTCGCCGCCGGCGCCGGGGCCGGGCACCTGCTGGGTCAGGAGGTGCTCGCCTGCCCGGCGCTGCCGCGCGGCGCGCTCGGCACGACCGTCACCGTGGACGCCGCGGTGGTGGTGCCGCGGCCGTCCACAGTCGACCCGGTGACCGCGGCGGGGCTTCCTGTCACCTACCAGACCGCGTGGTTCGCGCTGGAGCGGGCCGGTCTCACCGCCGGGCAGACGGTGCTGGTGCACGCGGGCGCCGGCGGGGTGGGCATCGCCACGATCCAGCTCGCCGTCGCCCGCGGCGCGCGGGTCCTCGCCACCGCGGGAGGTCCGGCCAAGACGGCGATCTGCCGCGACCACGGCGCCTCGGTCGCGATCGACTACACCGCGGCGGACTTCGTACCAGCCGTGCTCGCCGCCACCGGCGGCTGGGGCGTGGACGTCGTGGTGGACCCGGTGGGCGGCGACGTGTTCGCCCGATCCTGGGAGTGCCTCGCGTTCGAGGGTCGCCTGGTGGCGGTGGGCGCAGCCGGCGGCACGCCGCCGCCGGTCGACCCGCTGCGGCTGATGGCGGCGAACGCGACGCTCGTCGGCCTGTCTTGGGGCTCGCAGTACCCGTGGCGCCGGGCGAGCGCCGTCGAGGCCGCCTACCAGGAGCTGTTCGACATGTGCGTCTCCGGCGCGGTCCGGCCGCCGGTCAGCCGCGTGGTGTCGCTGGACGAGGCGCCCGCGGCGCTCACCGAGCTGGCCGAACGCCGGACCATCGGCAAGATCATCGTACGGATCGAGGAGGGGGAGGGGCCGTGAGCGACGACGGCGACATGGAGATCTACGACCTGAAGGTGACAGTCGACCGGATCGAGGGCCGGTCGGTGTGCGGCATGGCCGTGGGCGACCACTTCGAACTGACGAACAGCGCGCACCTGCGGCTGCCCGAGGGAAAGCACTTCTGCGTGTACGCGCTCGCCTCGGTGCTGCCCTTCCTCGCCGCCAAGCAGCGTGACCTGGCGCCGGGGGACTGGCTGGCCCAGGACTCCCACTTCATCTGCCCCGACCCGGAGGAGCGGCTCGTCATGAAGGTGGAACGGACCTGCCGGCGCACGATGAACTCGGCGGACCTGACATGACCGTCGAGATCGGGCTCGGCCTGCAGAGCGACAAGCCGGCCGGTGCCTACGCCCGGCTGGCCCGCGCCGCCGAGGCGCACGGCTTCGACGTGCTCACCGTCTTCG
This sequence comes from Micromonospora sp. C28ISP2-4, assembly GCF_030519385.1. Classification (NCBI taxonomy): domain Bacteria; kingdom Bacillati; phylum Actinomycetota; class Actinomycetes; order Micromonosporales; family Micromonosporaceae; genus Micromonospora; species Micromonospora sp. C28ISP2-4. The sequence goes on from NZ_JAUMKG010000003.1 coordinate 151,963, forward strand.
GCGACCTGATGTACCAGCCGCCCATCTTCCCGCTGCTGGAGATGGCGCAGGCGACCGAGCGGGTACGCCTCGGCGCGGCCTGCCTGAACCCGTACTCGATGGCGCCGTACGAGATCGCCGGTCAGATCGCCGCCCTGGACCTGGCCTCGCACGGCCGGGCCTACCTGGGGCTGGCCCGGGGGACCTGGCTGGGCGCTGTCGGCCTGCCGCAGCCGCGGCCGCTGACCACCATCGAGGAGGCCGTCCAGGTCGTCTACCGCCTGCTGCGCGGCGACCGCGGCGGCTTCACCGGAAAGGTCTTCTCGCTCGCTCCCGGCACCGCGCTGCGCTACGACGTGCAGCGGCCCGACCCGCCGCTGCTGCTCGGCGCGTGGGGCCCGCAGGGCGCCGCGCTGGCCGGCCGGATCGCCGACGAGATCAAGGTTGGCGGCAGCGCCAACCCCGACATGGTCCCGGTGATCCGCGAGCGGCTGCGGACCGGCGCGGAGAAGGCTGGCCGCGACGTCGCCGACGTCGGCATCGTGCTCGGCGCCGTGACAGTCGTCGACACCGACGGTGAGGCGGCCCGCGCGAAGGCCCGCACCGAGGTGGCCATGTACCTGGCCGTGGTGGCCGAGCTGGACCCGACCGTCGAGATGTCCGACGACCTGGTCAAGCGCGTCGGTGAGCTGGTCGACGCGGGCGAGGACGAGGCGGCGGGCCGGCTGATCCCGGACGACGTACTCGACCGGTTCGCCTTCTCCGGCACCCCGGAGCAGGTCGCCGCACAGGCCCAGGCGCTCATCGACGCGGGTGTCCGCCGGGTCGAGTTCGGCACGCCGCACGGCCTCACCGACGAGCGCGGCGTGGACCTGCTCGGCTCCGCGGTCCTGCCGCTGCTGCGCAGGTGAGTCAGGTGAGGCTCACCGTCCTGGTCGGCCCCGGCCTGGTGGCCGACGCGGCCCTGCTGGCGTCGCTGACCGCCGCCACCTGCGCCGAACTCGACGTCGCCGGTCACGTCGTCACCGTCGCCTCGGCCGACGAGCTGCGCTCCTTGCTCGCCACCACGGACCAGCCGGTGGTGGCGCTGCCCGGCCCCACACCGGCGGCCCGCGCCCTCATCGGCGCGCAGCCGTCCGGCGTGGTCTGGTACGACCTCACCGTCGAGCCGCCGGTGCCCGGCGCGGTCCACCTGGCCGGGCGGGGACTGTGGGGCCTGGCCTGGGCGATCCGGCACTCCGTGCACCGCCTCCGCGCGCCGGCCACCCGGATCGCCTACGGACCGGACCCGGACCAGTGGGGCGACCTGCGGCTGCCGTCCACGCCGGACACCGGCCCGGCGCCGGTCGCGGTGCTGCTGCACGGCGGGTTCTGGCGCTCCGTCTGGGGAGCCGACCTGATGGACGCGCTCGCCGCCGACCTGGCCCGGCGCGGGTACGCGTCCTGGAACCTGGAGTACCGGCGCCCGGATCGGCACGGCTGGGACGCGACCACGCGGGACGTGGAGGCGGGCCTCGTCGCGCTGCGGGAGCCGGCTCGCGACCGGCCGCTGGACCTGGACCGGATCGTCGTGCTGGGACACTCGGCCGGCGGGCAGCTCGCGCTGCGCGCCGCGGCGGACCTCGCCGCGCGTACGGGCGGGCCGCGTGTCGCGCTCGCGGTCTCGCTGGCCGGGGTGCTCGACCTCACCGAGGGCGAGCGGCGTTACCTCGGCGACGGCGCGGTCGCCGAGGCCCTGGGCGGTTCACCGGCGACGGCTTCACGCCGGTACGCCGAGAGCGACCCGATGCGGCGCCTGCCGACCCGGGTGCCCACACTCCTCGTGCAGGGGACGGAGGACAGCCTCGACCTCGTCGACGCCAACCGGCGCTACGCCGTGGCGGCGGCCGATGCGGGGGACGACGTCCGCTACCTCGAACAGCCGGGGGACCACTTCGCCGTCATCGACCCGGCCTCCGTCATCTGGCAGGACACGATGACCGCCGTGGAGGCCCGCCTCGGTCGCTGACGCGGACACGGAATCGCCCTCCGGGTTCACATAGGTGAACACGGAGGGCGATTCGTGGTGCCCGGCGCGCGCCCTCAGAACAGGCGGGGCGTGACGACGGAGACCACAGTCGTCACCGCGTCGGTGTCGTTGTAGAGCTGGTGCGGCACCGACGAGCGCAGGTGCACGCTGTCGCCCGGGAACAGCCGGTGCTCGACGCCCTCGACCTCGTAGAGCAGCTCGCCCGAGATGACGTAGGCGAACTCCTCGCCCCGGTGGCCGTACGCGTTCTCCCGGCGCCCGCCCGGCGCGATGTGCACGAGCATCGGTTCGAGCACCAGGTCCGGCCCCCGGTCGGAGAGCATGCGGTAGGTCTGCTGCCCGGACACGTACTGCGTTGCGGCCGTCTCCGCCCTGGTCAGCGTGAAGTGCCGGGGAAGCGAGGAGACGGTGCTGTCCGGCGAGGCGGTGCCGGCGTCGAAGAAGTCGGCCACCGACCGGTCGAGCGCCTTGGCGACGCTGCCGAGCGCGGTCAGGCCGATGGAGGAGATGCCGCGCTCGACCTGGGACAGGAAGCCGATGGACAACCCGGAGCGGGAGGCGAGGCCGCGCAGCGTCAGCCCGCGTTCCTTGCGGTAGCGCCGGATCCGGGCGCCGACGACGCCCGCGGGCGTGTTCTCGTCCGCGGCGCCACCGGAGCCGGCCTGCTCCGACGGCGGCTGACTGTTCATGGGCCGCACGAGACCTCCCTGTCGCGGTGGCGGGGGATCCGCCCGGGATGTTCGATGGTATCGAACATGGCCGCGAATGTGCGAGGGGGAGGCGCTGTCAATTCCGGTCACCGCGGGTGCCTCCGCGCCACGTCGTCCCTGGTGGACCGGCCCGACGGGTCAGCCGGCGCGGCGCAGCCGGCCGAGCATGCCGGCGAGGTCCTGGACGAACAGTTCGTGGCGGAAGTAGTGGCCGCCCGGAACCTCGCGCCACTCGTGCGGGATGCCGGCCCGGCCCAGCAGGCTACGGAACTCGCGCTGCCCGGCCAGCACCTGGCCCTCGTTGACCTGGTCGAACCAGTTGATCGGGTCGGGTGACGTCCCGGCGGCCAGGAAGATCCGCTTGTTGCGGTAGCTCTCGATGCGCTCGACCGGGTTGTCCGCGCTGACCCGGGCCTCGTCCCACAGGGGCGCGCCGTAGACCGTTCCGCCGCCGAGGTCGAGCGCGGCCGAGGTGGCGTTCGCCCAGTGCACGACGAGACCGAAGTCCCGGCGCAGGCTGGCCGGCCCGGAGTGGGAGCTGACCGAGCAGAAGTGGCCGTAGTACTTCGCGGTGTACTTGAGCGCCCCGAAACCGCCCATCGAGAAGCCGGCCACCGCGCGACCGTTGTACTCGGGGAACGTGCGGAAGTTGGCCTCGATCCACGGCAGCAACTGGGCCATGTGGAACGTCTCCCAGTTGCGCGGCCCGGCGTTGCTGGTGACCGGGTTGGAGTACCAGCCGGTGGAGGCGTCCGGCATGACCACGATGATCTCGCGGCCGGCGGTCAGGTTGATGATGTTGTCCTGGAGATGGAACGTGCGGAAGTCCTGCCGGCCGCCGTGCAGCAGGTACAGCACCGGGTAGCGCTTGCCACTGGTGTGGTAGCCGTCGGGCAGCAGCACGTTCACCGCGGGATCCCACTCGATCGCGTCAGTGGCGAAGCGGAAGTACTGCAACCGGCCGCCGTTCTCGTTGCGGTCGACGATGCGGAGGCCGTACCCGTCGCGGGCGGCGGCGCTCGCCGCGGACGGCGCGGTGAAGGCGCCGGCCAGGGCACCGGTCGCCGCGACCGCGGCGGCGCCGGTGAGCAGCCGACGGCGGCTCACGGTGGGGGGAGCGATGCGATCGTGCGACATGGATCCTCCTGGGACTCGGTTGACGTTCGGGGGTCAGAGTGTGGTTTCGCCGGTGAGGCCGAAGTAGTCGTGCCATTTGCTGCTGGGGGCGAAGGTGGTGCCGGTGGACAGGGCGACGTAGATGTCGTTGGTGGTGTTCTTGGTGAAGACGATGAGGTCGTCTTTGCCGTCGCCGTTGGTGTCGGCGAGGTAGGGGAATTCGCCGGGTAGGCAGAAGAAGTCGTGCCATTTGATCGTGGTGCCGGCGAAGGTGGTGCCGGTGGAGGTGGCGGCGTAGACGTCGGCGTCGGTGTTGCAGGTGAAGGTGACGATGTCGTCGCGGCCGTCGCCGTTGATGTCGCCGACGCGGGGTTGTTCGGTGCCGACGGCGAACAGGTCGTGCCATTTCTGGGGTGGGCCGAAGCTGGTGCCGGTGGACAGGGCGACGATGACGTCGGCGGCGGTGGCGGGGCCTTGGGTGAAGGTGATGATGTCATCCTTGCCGTCGCCGTTGACGTCGCCGAGGGCGGGGAACTCTCCGGGGATGGAGAAGTAGTCGTGCCATTTGACGGCGGTGCCCGCGAAGGATGATCCGGTGGACAGGGCGACGTAGACGTCGGCGTTGGTGTCGTGGGTGAAGGTGATGATGTCGTCGCGGCCGTCGCCGTTGACGTCGCCGACGGCGGGGACCTCGGTGCCGGGGGCGAACCAGTCGTGCCATTTCGCCGACGCCGCGAACGACGTGCCCGTCGACAAGGCGACGTGGACGTCGGCGGTGGTGCCGTGGGTGAACACGATCGCGTCGTCGCGTCCGTCACCGTTGACGTCGCCGGTCAGCGGTGTCTCCCCGGACAGGGCGAACCAGTCGTGCCACTTCACCGACGTGCCCGCGAACGACGAACCCGTCGACGTGGCCACGTAGGCGTCGGCCAGCGCACCATGGGTGAACGCCACCACGTCATCGCGACCGTCACCATCGAAATCGGTAGGCGAACCACCGAGATAGCGGGGCGTGGGCGGCGGCGGTGGCGTGCCGCAGTTGTCGCTGACCAGGTACCGCTGGTTGTACTGGCCGGGATACGGCGCGAGCGAGACCCCGTTGATCGAGATGACCTGGCCGACGCCGTTGTAGAGCTGCTCGTAGTGCACGTGCGCGCCGGAGGAGTTGCCGGTGCTGCCGGTGATCCCGATCTGCTGGCCCTGCTGCACGTAGGCGCCGTCGGGCACCGAGTAGGCGCTGAGGTGGAAGTAGTAGGTGGTCCACCCGCCGCCGTGGTCGATGACGATGTAGTTGCCGGCGCCGCTGGGCTGCGAGTAGCGGCGGGCGACTCCGGCGGCGGACGCCACCTGGGGCGTGCCGCCGGTGGTGCCGTCGGCGCGGACGAAGTCCAGCGCCTGCCGCACCTCGGCGCTGTGGTGGCTGTACGTCCACCGCTGCCCGCAGGGGAACGGCGCCTTGAAGTTGGGCGCGGCGAGTGCCGGTGACGGGGCGACCGTCACCGCGGTGAGGATCGCCGCGGCCAGTGTGAGCAGCGCGACGAGGGCCCGCCGGGCGGGACGCGTCGGGAATCTGGGCATGCGGTGACTCCTCGTCGGAAGAGGGATGACTGTCGGAGCGGCACGTGGGCGCGTCAGGCCAGGGCCCGGTGTCGCCGATGGGCGGGCCCTGACAGTTCGCGTGGGAGAAGGGGCGGCTGGCGTCCCGATCGGCGGGACGGTGGCGCTGAGGAGAAGTGAAACCGCAGACTTCGGAGCCTGTCAATACCCGCCGGGGTGGTTCGTGCCGACGGAAAACTTCCTTCAGCGTCGCTTCCGCCCGGCCTGGCTGCGCGGCGTGCGGGCCGACCCGCCGCGAAGATTCCTGCCCCGGAGGGAAAGCCGGACGCAAAGTATTGACAACCGTGGAAGTCTCGAAGTTAACTCGCCAGCAATCGATTTCTCATGGCTCCTACGGTCGCTCGGAAGGGACACCGATGAGGCTTCGCATCGGCCGTTGGGCCGGCGCCGCAGCAGCCGCGCTGCTGGCCGTTGCCGTACCCGCGACCTCGTCCGCCGCCGCGCCGGCGGCTACGTCGGCGCCCGCTCCCGCTCTCGCCGTCGCCGACGACAAGGGCCCGATCGGCTGGGACGCCTACCGCCGGCTCGACCGCCTGCCGGAGCTGGCCGCCGGCACCCGTACCCACCAGTTCTCCAGCTTCGGCCGCGACGGCTCCAACGACGACGGCTTCGTCGGCACCTGGTCGTGTCTGCGTCAGAGCGGGGGATGTGTGATCGCCGAGGCGCGCGGCCCGGGCGAGGTGCAGTCGATCTGGTTCACCCGCGACGACGGCAACGTCCGCGCCACCGGCTGGATCCGCGTCGAACTCGACGGCGTCGTGGTCGTCCAGGCCGACCTCCAGGATCTCGTGGACGGGCGGCTCGGCAGCCCGTTCGTCGCGCCGCTGGTGAGCAACGCCGACCAGACGTCCGGCGGCGTCACCGTCAAGGTGCCCATGCCCTACCGGGAGTCCATGCGGATCACCACCCAGAACAACCCGCTGTTCCACCACGTCACCTACCGGACCTTCGCCGACGCGGCAGGGGTCCCCCGGTTCGATCCGGCCGACCCGGCCACCGACGTGGTCACGCTGCTGCGCGCCGCCGGCACCCGCGACCCGAAGCCCGCCCAGGCCGGCGCCTCCACCACGCGCGCCACCGTCACCGCCCCGGCGCAGGGGCAGGTGTCACTGGCCGCCCTGACCGGGCCACGCGCGATCACCGCGCTGCGGCTGCGCGTACCGGACGCCGCGGCCGGGGCGCCAACGCTGGCCGGGCTGCGGCTACGGATGACGTTCGACGGGCGTACCACAGTGGACAGCCCGGTCGGCGAGTTCTTCTGCGCCGGGCTGGGCGAGCGCAGCGTCCGGTCGCTGATGTTCGCCATGGACTCCGCGCCCGGCGGCTGGTACAGCGCCTGGTGGCCGATGCCGTTCCGCACCGCCGCCGCGCTGACGCTCGTCAACACGACGGGCACCACAGTCGGCGGCGTCGAGGTCGAGGTGACGTCGGCGCCCGGCACCGAGTGGACGTCCCGGCTCGCCGCCGACGGCAGCGCCGGCTACTTCACCACTCAGTCACGCCGCGCCGAGACGGCCGGCGGCACCGACTGGATCATCGCGGACCAGTCCGGGCGGGGCCGGTTCGTGGGCGTCTCGCAGACCATGCGCGGCCACATCATCGGCGGCAACACCCGCAACTACCTGGAGGGCGACGAGCGGGTGTACGTCGACGGCTCGCCCACGCCGCAGATCTACGGCACCGGCACCGAGGACTTCTACGAGTCGGGCTGGTACTTCAACCGCGGCGAGTACAGCGGCGTCTTCACCGGCAACACCGCCCACCTGGTCCGCGGCGGCGGATGCGCCGACGAGTGCGACGCCGCCTACCGGCTCATGATCGGCGACGCGGTGGCGTACGGCACCGCGCTGCGCTTCGGCATCGAACACGGACCGGCCAACGACATGCCCGCCGAGTACGCCTCGACCGCATTCCTCTACACCCAGCGCACCGTGACCACGCGCCGGACCGACACGGTCGTCACCGGCGACGCCGCCAGCCGCGCCGCGCACGCGTACACCGACTCGGCGGCGACCCAGACCACGCTCACCGCGAGCTTCGAGGGCGACGACGACAACGTCCCGCAGACCGGCCAGGTCCGCGCCACTACCGCGCCGGTCCGCTTCCGGCTGGCGACCGACCCCGACAACCAGGGGGTACGGCTGCGCCGCCACGGCGACCAGGCCGGCGGCTACCAGCAGGCGGCCGTGTCGGTGGACGGCAACCCGGCGGGGGTGTGGCTCCAGCCGCTGGGCAACGACAGACAGCGCTGGCTGGCCGACGAGTTCGTCCTGTCCGCGGCCCTGACGGCGGGCCGGTCCTCGGTGACCGTTCAGCTCACCCCGGTGGCGGGGGCGCCGGCCTGGACCGCCGCCCGGTACGTCGCCGACAGCATGGTGGCGCCGTTCACCGACACCGTCGCCCCGGCCCCGGTCGCCGGCCTCGCGCTGGCCGGCGGGCGCGTGCACGCGCTGGGCCTGACCTGGTCCCCCTCCGCCGACGACGTGGGCGTGGTCTCCTATCGCGTCTACGCCTCCCGGAACCCGGGGGTGGCGATCACGGCCGCCAACCTGGTCGGTACGACCCGTGCCACCACGTTCCGGCACGGCCCGCTGCCCGCCGCGCAGACCCGCCACTACCGGGTCGTGGCTGTCGACGGGTCGGGCAACGCCGCCGCGCCCTCGGCCGAGGTTTCGGGCACCACCCGTGGCCGCAACACCAGCGACGCCGACGGCGACCGGCGCGACGACGCCGTCGACTTCACCCGCGGCGCCGCGGCGGACGTGTTCACCTCGCTCTCCGACGGCACCCGGTTCGTGCCGGACAGCCGGCCCTGGAACGACTTCTTCGCCGTCGGCGCGGAGGTGCCACTCACCGGCGACGTCAACGGCGACGGCCGCGCCGACGTCATCACGTTCACCCGTGGCGACAGCGCCGACGTCTACGTCGGGCTCTCCACCGGCACCGGATACTCCGCAGGGGTCAAGTGGCACGACTTCTTCGCCGTCGGCGCCGAGGTCCCCGCCGTCGGTGACGTGAACGGCGACGGCCGTACCGACATCATCACCTTCACCCGCGGCGCCGCCGCCGACGTCTACGTGGCGCTCTCCACCGGCTCGGGTTTCGGACCCGGCGTCAAGTGGCACGACCACTTCGCGCTCGGCGACGAGTTCCCGGCCGTGGGCGACGTCGACGGCGACGGGCGCGACGACATCCTGACGTTCACCAGGGGTACGACGGGCGACGTGTTCGTGTCGCTGTCCGACGGCACCCGCTTCGTGGAGGACGGCTGGAAGTGGCACGACAGCTTCGCCGTCGGCGACGAGCTGCCCGCGGTGGGCGACGTGGACGGTGACGGCCGCGACGACGTCGTCACGTTCACCAGGGGTACGACGGGCGACGTGTTCGTGTCGCTGTCCGACGGCACCCGCTTCGTGCAGAACTCGTGGAAGTGGCACGACCACTTCGCGTTCGGCGACGAGCTGCCCGGGTTGGGGGACTTCACCGGCGACGGGCGCGCCGACGTGGTGACGTACACCCGGGGGCTGACGGCCGACGTGTACGTCTCACCCTCCACCGGCGGCGGGTTCGGGCCACCCGGCAACCGCTGGCACGACCAGTTCGCGCCCGGCGCCGACCTGCCCCGCCCGAGCGTGTCGTGATGCGCGCCCGACGCGTGCTCGCGGTGCTCCTGCTCGGGGTGGCCCTGGCTGCCGTCCCGGCCGCACCGGCCCCGGCCGACGACCCGGTACGCCTCGAAGCCGAGTCCCTCGCGGTCGTCTCCGCCACCGCTCCGGTCGAGGCGCAGGCCGACTGCTGCGGGGTGAGCTGGTCCGGCGGACGGCAACTGTGGTTCCGGGGCACCCGCGCCGGTGACTCGGTGACCCTCACGCTGCCGTCGGTGCCGGCCGGGCAGTACGACCTCGGCGCGGTGCTCACCCGGGCCGGTGACTACGGCACGCTGCGCTTCGCCGTCGACGGGGTCGCGATCGGCCAGCTCTTCGACGGGTACGCGGGCGCGGTGCAGCGAACCGGCGCGGTGCCGCTGGGCTCGGCGTCCCTGTCGGCCGGCACGCACCGCCTCACCGTCACGGTGACCGGCCGCTCGGGCGCCTCCACCGGCTTCTTCGCCGGCCTGGACACGGTGACGCTGCGCCGCGTCGGCCCGCTCGCGGCGGTCACCACCACCCCGTACGAGCTGCTCGGCGAGACACCGGCGCGGGGCGGCTCCACTCGCGTCTACGACCCGAGCGCAGGCGAGTCGACGACCTGGTACTACAACGACCACACGCTGGTGCGGCACCAGCAGACCGGCGTGTGGCACCTGTTCGGCATCACCCACGCCGAACCCGGCGCGCCGCAGGACGAGAAGGTCTTCGGGCACGCAACGGCGCCCACCCCGACCGGCCCGTGGACGAAACGGCCGGTGGCGCTGGCCGCCGACCCCGGCGCCGGGGAGCAGTGGATCTGGGCCCCGCACGTCGTGCACCACAACGGCGTCTACTACATGTTCTACGCGGCCGGGAACCCGGACTACGCCTGGTACCGCATGCACCTGGCCACCTCGACCGACCTGTTCACCTGGACCCGCAGCTCCGCCAACCCGCTGTTCACCGACGGGTGGGAGGGCCGCGACCCGATGGTGACCCGGGTGGGTGACAGGTGGGTCATGTACTACACGGCCACGTCGAGCCCGTCCGGCGGCAACCACGTCGTGGCGTACCGGACCAGCACCGACCTGCGCTCGTGGAGCGGCCGCGCGATCGCGTACACCTCGCCGCACACCGGCCGGGCGGGCGGGCAGACGGAGTCTCCGTTCGTGGTGCGCCGGGGGGAGTGGTGGTACCTGTTCGTCTGCTGCGACGGCACCGACTACGGCGCCGCGTACCGCCGGACGGCCGTCTACCGCAGCCGCGACCCGCTGCGCTTCGACGGCGCGGAGAAGGTGACGGTGCTGGACGCGCACGCCGCCGAGGTCGTGGTGGACGGTTCGAACTGGTACCTGACCCACGCCGGCTGGGGTCAGGGCGGGCTGTGGCTGGCGCCGCTGACCTGGTCGACCGGCGTGGTGGCGCGCGGCTGGACGGTGACCACCGGTTTCCTGCGCGCCGACGTGCGCACCTGGCCGAACGCCCGGATCGCCGAGCTGGCGATGGACCCGGCCGGCGCCGGCAACCACCGTCCCGCACTCGACTCGTCGCACCGGGGCACCGGCCCGTACCTCGCCGTCGGCCGGTTCGACGTGACCGACCGGGCCGGGGCGCCGGCCCGGGTCGACGTGTCGGCCGACGGCTCCCGGATCAACCTGGTCGGCATCCCGTTCGGCGACGAGCCGGTCACCGCCGACTGGCTGCTCACCGTGACGCCCCGGTGGACCGGCCCCGGGTTGCAGAGCGACGTCACCTGGTCGGTGAACGGGTGGCCGACCGCCGCGGTGTGGGAGGTGGCGTTCAACATCGACGGCGCGTCCCCGCTGGTCGGCGACCCGGCGGTGGAGGCGCGGCCGACAGGTGACGTCACCGGGATGCCCCGCTGGACGATGAGCACCGGCGACGGGCTCTCGGTGGTCGCGGCGCACCGGTGGGGGTCGGCCTGGCGTGGCGACAACACCTGGTACGACGCCGGCCACGCGATGGCGGCCTGGCAACCGCTGTGGCGTTCCGGCGGCCTGTCCTGGGCGCCCGGCCAGTACGCGGGCGGCACCTGGCGCCTGACCGCGAGCGGGGTCCGGCGGGACGTGGCGTTCGCCGACGCCGCGCACGCCGCGATCAACGCGATCCCGTGACGAGCGCGGCCACCGGCGACGCGCCGGGCGCGAGCGGCCGGGTGGTGGTCGCGGCGGCCGGCGTGGCCAAGCGGTTCGGCGGCGTGACGGCCCTCGACGGTGTCGACTTCGACGTCCGGGCGGGCGAGGTGCACGCGCTGCTGGGCGAGAACGGCGCGGGCAAGTCCACCCTGATCAACATCCTCTCCGGCGTCATCACCGACTACGACGGAGAGGTCACAGTCGACGGGACGCCGGTACGGTTCACCGGCCCGGCCGCCGCCCAGGCCGCCGGGATCGCGACCATCCACCAGGAACTCGACCTGGTGCCCGCGCTGTCGGTGGCCGACAACCTCGTGCTCGGGCGGGAACCCCGGACCCGGCTGCGCACAGTCGACCGGCGGGCCGTGGCCCGTACCGCGCGCGAGCACCTGGACCGGCTCGGCGCCGACATCGACCCGCGCCGCCCGGTCGGCTCACTGCGCGTCGGCGAGCAGCAGCTCGTCGAGATCGCCAAGGCGCTCGCCCTGGACGCCCGCGTCCTCGTCATGGACGAGCCGACGGCCGCCCTCGCCGACGGGGAGGTACGCCGGCTGTTCACCACCATCGGCGGCCTGCGCCGGCGGGGCGTCGGCGTCGTCTACATCTCCCACCGGATGGAGGAGATCGAGGTCGTCGCGGACCGCGCGACGGTGCTGCGCAACGGTTCCGTAGCCGGTGTCGTACCGGCCGGCCGGATGGATCGGCGGCGGATCGTGGCGATGATGGTCGGCGGCCGGGCCGCGTCGCTGTTCGAGCCCGCCCCGGCGGACGAGGCCGGCGCTCCCGGCCCGCCGCCCGGATCGGCCGGCGGCGACCCGTTGCTGCGTGTCATCGACCTGGCCGTGCGGCCCCGGGCGCCCCGGCCCGGCCGCTGCGACCCGGACGGCATCAGCCTGACCGTGCGGGCCGGCGAGATCGTCGGCCTGGCCGGGCTGATGGGCGCCGGACGTACCGAACTGCTGGAGACCCTGTTCGGCGCCGGGCCCGCGGGTCGCCGCACCGGCACGGTGCTGCTGGCCGGCCGCCCGTACGCGCCGCGCCGCCCCCGCGCGGCGCTGCGCGCCGGCGTCGGCTTCGTCCCCGAGGACCGGCGCCGCTCCGCGCTGGTCCTGGAACACCCGGTCGGCCGGAGCATCGTGCTGGCCGCGCTCGCCCGCTTGACCACGGCCGGGATCGTCCGGCGCGGCCGGGAGCGGGCCGCAGTCGCCCGGTCGGTAACCGACCTGTCGATCAAGACGGCGTCGGCGGCCACACCGGTCGGCGCGCTCTCCGGCGGCAACCAGCAGAAGGTCGTCTTCGCCCGGCACCTGCTCACCGAACCCCGGCTGCTCCTGCTGGACGAACCGACACGCGGTGTCGACATCGGGGCGAAGGCGGAGATCTACCGGCTGCTGCGCCGCCTCGCCGGCGACGGCATGGGCATCCTGCTCGCCTCCTCGGAACTGCCCGAGCTGCTCGGCGTCTGTGACCGGGTGGTGGTGCTGAGCCGCGGCCGGGCCGTGGCCGACCTCGCCACCGGCGGCTGCACCGCCGAGGACGTCCTCGCGGCGGCGATGGGCGGCCCGGCCGCCGGAAGGGACGACCGATGACCGACACCCGCGTGCCGCCGCCGGAGCCGGCCGTGACCGGCGTGCCGCCCGCCGCCGGTACGGTGGGGCTGCGCGCCGCCACCGCCCGCTGGCTGCGCCGGCCACGGAGCCGCCGGGAACTGGTCGACCGGCTGTTCGCGGTGCAGAGCCTGTTCGCGCTGCTGGTGGTCTTCGTCGTGGCGATCCTCGCCTCCCCGCGCCGCGACGGCGAGATCCTCTTTCTCACCGCCGGCAACCTGGGGAACATCGTCCGCGCGGTGTCCGAGATCGGCATCATCGCGATCGGGATGACGTTCGTCGTCCTGCTGGGCGGCATCGACCTGTCGGTCGGGGCCATCCTCGGCCTGTCGGCGGTCGGCACCGCGACGCTCATGGTCGACTCCGGGCTCGGCATCCTGCCCGCCGTCGCCGCGGTGCTCGCGATCGGCGCGCTGTTCGGCGCGCTCCAGGGGTACGCCGTCGCCCGCCTCGGCATCCAGTCGTTCATCGTCACCCTCGCCGGTCTCCAGGTGGCGCGGGGCATCGCCCGGATCTGGTCCGGCGGCCTCGGCATCCCGATCGCCTACGGTGACGGACCGCAGGAGGCGCCGCCCGCCTTCGAACTGCTCAACGGCTCGATAAACGGGGTGCTCCCGGTGCCGGCGGTGCTGTTCGTGCTGATCGGGGTGGCCGCGGTTGTGGTGCTGCGGACGACTGCGTTCGCCCGGCACGTCTACGCGATCGGCGGCAACGAGAAGGCCGCCCGGCTCTCCGGCGTACCCGTGACCCGGGTCAAGGTCGCCGTGTTCGCCGTCGCCGGCCTCCTGGCGGCGGTGGCCGGCGTGGTCCACGCGGGACAGCTCAACCAGGGCAGCCCGAACGACGGCGCCGGATACGAGCTGGACGCGATCGCCGCCGTCGTCATCGGCGGCACCAGCCTGGCCGGCGGTTCCGGCTCGATGGGCGGAACCCTGGCCGGCGCGCTGCTGCTCGGCATCCTCAACAACATCCTCGCGCTCAACAACATCGACGCCAACGTCCAGCTGCTGATCAAGGGACTGGTGATCGTGCTCGCGGCGGCGTTGCAGAAGCTGCGCCGCGGCCTCGCCTGACCGAATCCACACCGAGGAGCCACCCCATGGACAAGCGAACCAGACTGCTCGCGCTGCTGGTCACCGGCGTACTGGCGGCGACCGGATGCAGCGTCGAGAAACCGTCCGACGACGCCGGCCAGGCCCGTGCCTGCGGCGCCGGCAAGGACTTCCTGATCGGCATGTCCCAGGCCAACAACGCCGAGCCGTACCGGCAGGTGATGAACAACGACGTGCAGACGGCGGCGAAGTCCGTACCCGGCTTCCGCGTCGTGGTCTCCGACGCCGCGCAGGACAACAGCAAGCAGGTCGCCGACGTGGAGAACTTCCTCACCCAGAAGATCAACCTGCTGATCATCTCGCCGAACGAGGCCAAGCCGCTGACCGCCGTGGTGAAGAAGGCGTACGACCAGGGCGTGCCGGTGATCGTGCTGGACCGCAAGGTCGAGGGGGACGCGTACACCGCGTTCGTCGGCGGCGACAACGTGGCGATCGGCAGGGCGGCGGGCGAGTTCTACGCCACGACGCTGCTGCCCGACGGCGGCAAGGTGATCGAGATCGCCGGGCTGCCCGGCTCGACCCCCGCCGCCGAGCGCGCGCAGGGCTTCCGCGACGGCATCGCCGCCAACCCGAAGATCCAGATCGTCGCCTCCCAGCCCGGCGACTGGCTGCGGGAGAAGGGACAGTCGGTGGCGGACGCGCTGATCAAGGCCCACCCGGACGTGGCGGCGATCTACGCGCACAACGATCCGATGGCCGAGGGCGCCTACCTCGCCGCGAAGTCGGCCGGTGCCGAGCGGCGGATCAAGTTCACCGGCATCGACGCGCTGCCGGTGCCCTCCGGCGGGATCAAGGCCGTCGAGCAGGGCCGCCTGGCCGCCACGTTCCAGTACGCCACCGGCGGCCGGGAGGCGGTCGAGCTGGCCCGGAAGATCCTCGTCGACTGCGCCGAGGACGTCCCGCGCAGCACCACGCTGGGCACCATGCGGATCACCAAGGAGAACGCCGCCGAGGCGTACGCGAAGTTCGGCGGTCTCTGAACGCCGACCCCCGTCCCGTCCCGCCGACCGAGGGAGCTGCCCCGTGACCCGTTACACACTGCCCGTGCCGGTTGAGCGTCCGGCCGCCCCGCCCCGCACCGTCTACACGGTGGCCAGCGGCGACCTGCGGCTGAGCGCGAACGTCACCTGCTGGCCCGTACAGCGGCAGCTCGAAGCGGACCTCGCCGCCGCCGTCACCGCGCTGGGCTGGCACGTGCGGCGCGGTCACGGCGTCGACCCGGCCACCGGCCACGGCTTCATCGACGGCCAGCGCGCCGGGATCGAGGTGTTCCGGCGCATCCCGGCCGATGTGCCGCTGATAGTGGTCGAGGCGGTCTGGCAGTACAGCCACCACGTGCTGGCCGGGCTGCGCGCCCATCGCGGGCCGATCCTGCTGGTGGCGAACTGGAGCGGGCAGCACCCCGGCCTGGTGGGCCTGCTCAACCTCGCCGGCAGCCTCACCAAGGCGGGGGTGCGGTACTCGACGCTGTGGAGCGAGGACTTCACCGACGAATGGGCGCGCGACGGCCTGAAGAGGTGGCTGGAGACCGGCGAGGTGGTGCACGACGAGAGCCACGTACGCCCGCTGCCGCAGCTGCGGCCGGACGAGGAGGTCGAACTCGGCGTCGCGCTGGCCCGGCAGCTCGTCGCCGAGCGGGCCGTCATCGGCGTCTTCGACGAGGGCTGCATGGGCATGTACAACGCCATCATCGACGACGAGCTGCTCAACCCGATCGGTGTCTTCAAGGAACGCCTCTCCCAGAGCGCGCTGGTGGCGGAGATGGCACGCGTGCCCGACGCCGAGGCGGAGGCGGTGCTCGCCTGGCTGGAGGCGGCCGGGATGACGTTCCACACCGGCACCGACGAGGCCACCGAGCTGACCCGGGCGCAGCTGCTGAGCCAGTGCCGGATGTACGTGGCCGCGCTGCGCATCGCCGACGACTTCGGGCTGGACGCGGTCGGGATCCAGTACCAGCAGGGACTCAAGGACACGGTGCCGGCCAGCGACCTGGCCGAGGGTCTGCTGAACAACGTGGTACGCCCTCCGGTGACCAGCCGGGACGGCTCCCGGGAGCTGTATCCGGGCGTGGCGTTGCCGCACTTCAACGAGGTCGACGAGGGCGTCGCTGTGGACTCGCTGGTCACCAACCGGATCTGGACCGCGATGGGCCTGGACCCGGCGACGACGCTGCACGACATCCGCTGGGGGCAGCAGTACGGCGAGCACTTCGTCTGGGTCTTCGAGATCTCCGGCTCGGTGCCCGCGTCGCACAACGGCGGCTACGACAGGTCCTACAGCATGCGTCAGCCGCCGATGTACTTCCCGCTGGGCGGTGGCACGCTCAGCGGCGTGTCGAAGCCGGGGGAGATCGTCTGGTCACGGGTGTTCCTGATGGACGGTGGCCTGCACGTCGACCTCGGGCGCGGCACGGTGGTGGAGCTGCCCGAGGCGGAGACCCGGCGGCGGCTGGACGCCACCACACCGCAGTGGCCGATCATGCACGCCGTGCTGCACGGCGTGGGCCGCGACCAGCTGATGGCCCGGCACAAGGCCAACCACGTCAACGTGGTCTACGCGCCCGACGCCGGCACCGCCGACCGAGCGCTGCGGGTCAAGGCCGCCCTCTTCGCCGAGCTGGGCGTACGGGTGCACCTGTGCGGGGACGTCACGATCTGAGCGAGCCGGCGGCAGTGCCGCGTGACCGGGTTCGGCCCGCCGCGGAGCCCGGCCGGCCGGCCGACGGCGCCGAGCTGTCGCGTACCCGCAGCTCGGTGTGGAGCACCACGGTCGAGGGCGCCTTGGCCGGGTCGGCGATCCGCTCGACCAGCAGCGTGGCAGCGGTACGCCCCAGGTCGTAGGTGGGCTGCGCGACGGTGCTCAGCGAGGGCCGGACCAGGTGCGCCCACGGGATGTCGTCGAACCCGACGATGCCGAACGGGTCGGGCACGCCGATGCCGTTGTCCACGAGGCACTCGACGGCGCCCACAGTCATCAGGTTGTTCGCCGCGAACACCGCGTCCGGCGGCTCGGCGGTCTCCAGCAGCGAGGCCATCGCGCGGTAGCCGCCCTCCTCGCGGAAGTCCGCGTACCGGATCAGGTCCCCGGTGGCCTGACGCCCGCTCGCCTTCAGCGCCCGCTGGTAACCCCGCAGCCGCTGCATGGCGGTGGAGATCCGGCGCGGGCCGGTGATGCAGGCGATCCGCCGGTAGCCACTGCCCACCAGATGGGCGGTCGCCTGCTCGGCGCCGTGGGTGTTGTCCACGAGCACGGTGTCCACCTCGACGCCGCGTGGCTGCCTGTCGATCGCCACGACCGGGATGCGGGCCTGCACCAGGCGGCTGATCAGGGCCGGGCGCCCGGACGAAGAGATGATCACCCCGGCCATCCGCTCGGCCAGGGCCGCCGCGACGTAGCGGGCCTCCTTCTCCGGGTCCTCGTCGCCGTTGCAGAGCACGACCGAGAAGCCGGCCTCCTGCGCGACGTCCTCGACACCGCGCACCATCGAGGTGAAGAACGGGTTCCCGATGTCGGAGATGATGACCGCCCAGAGGCTGGTCCGGCTGCGGCGCAGGCTGCGCGCGACGGCGTTGGGGCGGTAGTCGAGGTCCTGCGCGGCCTGCCGTACCCGCGCGGCCATCTCCGGGTCGACCGAGGCACGCCCGTTGAGGACACGGGAGACGGTCGCCGGCGACACTCCCGCGCGACGCGCCACGTCGTAGATGGTCGTCATCGCGCTCCCGTCGTCGTCGCCCGGGCGCTCCGGCCCGGCCCCCGTGGGATGGTGACGTACCGGAGGGGGACCGCCACCGCGGGAGATCGCTCGGAATCCTATACCGGCGTAGCAATCGATTTCCGGACGGGTGGGTCGCGTCGTGCCGGCGCTATTGACATCGATGTTTGTGACTACGAGACTCGTCAGCAATCGATTTCTCGCCCGGTGCCGCTGGTCACCCCCACACCCCCGAGGAGCACGGTGAGACGAAACCTGCTGGCGATGCTTGTCGCGCTCTGCACCGTCACGGCGGCCGGCGCGGTCGGCGCGCCCGCCGCCGCCGTACCGATGGACACGCTCGCCTGCCCGTCCGTGCCGGCCACCCACGACCCCGCCGTCACCGTGATCGTCTACCGGGTGGCCCGCTCGTACAACGTCAACGACAAGGTCATGCTCTCCACCTTCGAGGCGGGCTGGGTCGAGTCCCACATGAACAACCTGCCCTGCGGCGACAAGTCCAGCCTGGGCGTGTTCCAGCAGCGCTGGGACTACGGCTGGGGCACGCCGGAGCAGATCATGGACCCGGTCTACGCCACCACGCAGTACGTCACGCGTGCGATCACCTGCGATCGCAACAACCCCGGCTTCACGGCGGGCCAGGTCGCCCAGTGCGTCCAGCGGTCGGGCTTCCCCGACCGGTACGACCAGGCGGCGGCGACCGCGCGGACCCTGCTCAACCAGGCGGCGCGTACCCACGGTATGGCCGGCGGCTCGTCGACTGACGTGAACGGTGACGGCCGCGACGACGTCCTCACCTTCACCCAGAACGCCTCCGCCGACGTGTATGCGAGCACGTCGACCGGAACCGGCTTCGCGGGCACGTCGGTGAAGTGGAACGACTTCTTCTCCATCGGCGGGGAGACCGCGTCGACGGGCGACGTCAACGGTGACGGCCGCGACGACATCGTCACGTTCGCGCACGGCAACACCGGCGACGTGTACGTGGCGCTGTCGAACGGCTCGGCGTTCACGTCACCCGGCAAGTGGCACGAGTGGTTCGCCCCCGGCGCGGAGATAGCCGCCGTGGGCGACGTCACCGGCGACGGCCGCGACGACATCGTCGCGTTCACGCACAACGCGACGGCCGACGTCTACGTCGCCGTGTCCACCGGATCGTCGTTCGCCGGCACGGCTGTGAAGTGGCACGACTTCTTCTCCGTCGCGGGGGAGTTTCCCGCCCTGGGCGACGTCAACGGCGACGGCCGCGACGACATCATCACGTTCACCCAGGGCCCCGCATCCGCCGCCGACGTGATCGTGGCGCTGTCCACCGGCACCAGCTTCGGGGCGCCGCAGAAGTGGCACGACCTGTTCGCCGTGGGCGCCGAGCAACCTCGGGTGGGCGACATCAACGGCGACGGCCGCGACGACATCGTCACCTTCACCTGCAACACCGACGCCGACGTCTACGCCGCCACCTCCACCGGCACCGGCTTCGCCGGCACCACCGTCAAATGGCACGACTTCTTCTGCCTGCCCGGCGAATTCCCCTACCTCGCCGACACCAACGGCGACGGCAAAGACGACCTCATCGTCTTCACCAAGGGCGCCACAAACGACGTGTACGTGGCGCTGTCCACCGGCACCACCTTCGGTCCCTCCAGCAAGTGGCACGACTACTTCGGGCTCACCGGTGAGGTGACCCTGTGACGTCAGGATGGGAGGCCCTCGTGGCCGGAACACGACGGAGACGGCGGCGCGCCGGAATCGCCCTGCTGGCCGCGGCGCTCGCCGGCGGGATCGCGGTGCAGCCCGCGCCGGCGTCCGCGACGCCGCCGGGCCGGACCGCGCTGGACGCCGCGTTCGTGCGGGCGGCGCAGGAGTACGACGTGCCCCGGGACGTCCTGGTCGCGGTCGGCTACGGCGAGTCCCGCCTCGACGCGCACGGCGGCAAGCCGAGCCAGGCGAACGGCTACGGGGTGATGCACCTGGTGAGCAACCCGGTCCAGCACAGCCTGGAACGGGCGGCGGAGTTGACGGGCGAGCCGGTCGCGCGACTGAAGACCGTCACGCCGGCGAACATCCGCGGCGGTGCGGCCGTGCTGCGCGATCTGGCCGACGCCGAGGGACTGACCGCGCGGGACCGGGACCGGGTGACCGCCTGGTACCCGGTGGTGGCGCGGTACGGCGGCGCGGCCGACGACGCCACCGCACGCCTGTACGCGGACGGGATCTACGAGCTGGTGCAGCAGGGCATTCCGGGAGCGGTGCCCGTCCGGGCGCACCGGGTCGAGCCGGAGCGGGGCCGCTACGCCACGGTTCCCCCCGCCGGCACCGCGTCCCGTACCCTGGCCGCCGCCGTGCCCGAGTACCCGCCGGCGCGGTGGGTCGCCGCGAACGGCGCGAACTACGGCGTCGGGCGGTCCAGCCGGATCACCACAGTGATCCTCCACGTCACCCAGGGTTCGTACGCCGGGACCATCAGCTGGTTCCAGAACCCGTCGTCCGGGGTCAGCGCCCACTACGTGGTCAAGTCCAGCAACGGCGAGATCACCCAGATGGTCCGCGAGGGCGACACCGCGTACCACGCCCGGTCCGGCAACGCGTACGGCGTCGGCATCGAGCACGAGGGCTACGTCGACAACCCGGCCTGGTTCACCGACGCGATGTACCGTTCGTCGGCCGCGCTGACCCGTTACCTGTGCGACAAGTACGGCATCCCGAAGAACCGCACCGGCATCAAGGGGCACAACGAGATTCCGGGCAACGACCACACCGACCCGGGGCCGAACTGGAACTGGAACTACTACCTCTCACTGGTGAACCAGGGCGGGGGTGGATCGGCCGCTCGGTATCTCGGTGGTTCGCCTACCGATTTCGATGGTGACGGTCGCGATGACGTGGTGGCGTTCACCCATGGTGCGCTGGCCGACGCCTACGTGGCCACGTCGACGGGTTCGTCGTTCGCGGGCACGTCGGTGAAGTGGCACGACTGGTTCGCCCTGTCCGGGGAGACACCGCTGACCGGCGACGTCAACGGTGACGGACGCGACGACGCGATCGTGTTCACCCACGGCACCACCGCCGACGTCCACGTCGCCTTGTCGACGGGCACGTCGTTCGCGGCGTCGGCGAAATGGCACGACTGGTTCGCCCCCGGCACCGAGGTCCCCGCCGTCGGCGACGTCAACGGCGACGGCCGCGACGACATCATCACCTTCACCCACGACACCAACGCCGACGTCTACGTCGCCCTGTCCACCGGATCATCCTTCGCGGGCACCGCCGTCAAATGGCACGACTACTTCTCCATCCCCGGAGAGTTCCCCGCCCTCGGCGACGTCAACGGCGACGGCAAGGATGACATCATCACCTTCACCCAAGGCCCCGCCACCGCCGCCGACGTCATCGTCGCCCTGTCCACCGGCACCAGCTTCGGCCCACCCCAGAAATGGCACGACCTGTTCGCCGTCGGCACCGAACAACCCCGCGTCGGCGACATCAACGGCGACGGCCGCGACGACATCGTCACCTTCACCTGCAACACCGACGCCGACGTCTACGCCGCCACCTCCACCGGCACCACCTTCGCCGGCACCACGATCAAATGGCACGACTTCTTCTGCCTACCCGGCGAATTCCCCTACCTCGCCGACACCAACGGCGACGGCAAAGACGACCTCATCGTCTTCACCAAGAACACCACCAACGACATCTACGTCGCCCTGTCCACCGGCACCACCTTCGCCCCCAGCAGCAAATGGCACGACTACTTCGGCCTCACCGGCGAAACCACACTCTGACCCCGACAGCGGTAGACGCCGGCCCGGCGGGCCGGCGTCTACCGCTTCACCAGGTTGCGCAGCGCCGAGAGCAGCGATCGGTGGCTGACCTCGGCGTAGATCTTCTTGTCCTGCCCGTACAGGACCACGTACGGGCACTGCTGGTCGTCCCCGCCCATGGTCTTGTCCAGCAGCCGTCGACCGGTTGCCACCTCGTACACCCGCAGGCGGTAGGTGGCCTTCAGCAGCGTCAGCGTGTCCGGCTTCGGGTCGTCGTAGCGGCACTTGCGGATCGTCGCGCCGGTGCTCGTGCGATCCAGGCAGGCGACCGTCTGCACGACCTTCGGGTCCTCCGACGCCCAGGTCCGCTCCACCCGCTTCGACAGGCCCTCGTCGTAGTAGTAGACCTGGTCGTGGCGGCGGCTGCCCGTGCCCAGATCGGTGCCGACGAGCAGCGCCACCGGGTGCGGCGCCGCTCCGGTGCGCTTCGGCGACTGCGGAAAGTAGAGAACACCGTCGCACACGTCGTTCAGATCGGAGATCTGCGCCGCCGGGAAGTCGCTCGGCTGCGGCCCGCGCGCCGACGGCTCCGCGCTCGCCGTCGCACCCGGCGTGGGCGTCGCGCCGGACGACCGCCAGGGTGCCGCCGGCGGCGCGGCCGGCTCCCGCTCGGCCGCCTCGCGGGGCGAGGAACCCAGCAGGAACGCGCCGCCGATCAGGCCCGAGCACGCCACCAGCAGCAGCACGCTCAGCACCGCGACGGCGACGACCAGAGCACGGCTGCGGCCGGACGACGGCGGGCCGGGTGGCGGGTACGGCCCGTACGGCGGAGCCGGCGTGGCCGGACCGTACGGCGGACCAGCGGTGGGTGGCCCGTAACCCGGAACGGGTGACCCGTGACCCGGCCCGGTGGCGGGCGGTGGTGGCGGCTCGGGAACGCCGGGCGGCTCGCCGGCCGGCCGCGTCCAGGCGGTCTCTCCCCGCTGTTCCGCGTCCCCCGCCGGTCCCTGCTCGGATCCGGCCCCCGTGTCGGACATGCGCATTCCCCCGTCGAACCCGTCCGGAGCGCGCAACCTATCAGCCTCGCCGGACCGGAGGAGGCCCACTGGATGGTTGCGCTACCTAGATGGCGGCGCTACCGTCATCGCCGGATGTCGTCCGATCGGGACAGTGCGGAGCGGGATGAACCAGGAACGGCGGGCGCAGTGGTTGCGCGGGGTGCTCGACCTCTGCGTGCTGGCGCTGCTGAGCCGCGGCGAGTCCTACGGCTACGAGCTGTCCCAGGCGCTGCGGGCCCACGGCCTGGGCGCCGTGCAGGGCGGCACCCTCTACCCGGTGCTGCTGCGGTTGCAGCGCTCCGGCCTGCTCACCGCGCACTGGCGGGAGGGCGGAACCGGGCCCGCGAGGAAGTACTACCGGATCAGCCCGGCCGGCAGCGCGGCGTTGCGGGCCGCCGCGATCGACTGGAGCGCCTTCGCGTCGAGCGTGGGCACGATACTGCGCGAGGAGCCGAAGCGGTGAACCACGAACCCTGGCTCGCCGCCCTGACCGGCGAGCTGCGCCGGCACGGGGTGGGGCCCGACCTGACCGGTCACGTCGTCGCCGAGGCGGCCACCCACCTGCTCGACAGCGGGGAGTCGCCGCTGCGGGTCTTCGGCGCGCCGGAGACGTACGCCCGGGCGGTGGTCGACAGCCTCGGCGGCCCTGACCTGCGGCCGCCGCGCCGCCAGCCCGGACCGGTGCGGCTCGCCGCCCGGGGCGTCACCAAGCGCTACCGGGGACGCACCGTCCTGGACCGGGTCGACCTCACCGTCCGGGCGGGCCAGATCGCGGCGGTGGTCGGCGCCAACGGCGCCGGCAAGAGCACGTTCCTGCGGATCTGCGCCGGCCTGCTGAGCCCGGAGGCGGGCACCGTCGAGGTGCACGGCACGCTCGGATACTGCCCGCAGGACGGCGGCACCGCCGAGTTCCTCAGCCCGGACGAGCACTTCGTGCTGATCGGCGCCGGCCGGGGCCTGGGCCGGACGGCGGCGCGGCGGGCCGGGCGCGCCGAGGCGGCCGGGCTGGAGTGGACGCCGCCGCGGCGCACCCAGGCCCGGCACCTCTCCGGCGGCACGCGGCAGAAACTCAACCTGGTGCTGGCCCGGCTCGGCGAGCCGGACGTACTGCTGCTCGACGAGCCCTACCAGGGTTTCGACCGGGGCACGTACCTCGACTTCTGGCACGAGGTGTGGCGGTGGCGCGACGCCGGCAAGGCCGTCGTGGTCGTCACCCACCTGCTCAACCAGCTCGACCGCGTCGACGTCGTGCTCGACCTGGCCGGGGAGCGCGACGCATGAGCCGGACCCTCGTGGTGGCCGAGGCCGCCCTGCGCGAGCTGCTGCGCCGCCGTACCGTGCTGGTCATCCTGCTGCTGATGCCGCTGGCCTTCTACCTGAGCCGCCGCGGCGACCACCTCGGGCAGTCGATCCGCTTCGTCTGTCTCGGCCTGTCCTGGGCGCTGAGCACCGCCGCGCTGTTCGCGGGCAGCGCGGCGCGCGGCCTCGAACCCCGCCTGCGGCTCTCCGGCTACGGCAGCCGGCACCTGGTGCTCGGCCGGCTGCTCGCGCTCTGGACCGTCGGCGTGCTGCTCTCCGCCCCGTACCTCCTGCTCGTCCTGGCCGACCAGCGCGACGTGCGGTACGGCGCGATCGCGCTGATCATGGCGTTGACCGTGTTCGTGTCGGTGCCGTTCGGCCTGCTGCTGAGCGCCGTGCTGCCGCGCGAGCTGGAGGGCACGCTGGTGCTGCTGACGGTGATCGGTCTCCAGATGGTGATGGACCCGGCGGGCGGCGCCACCCGCGCGTTGCCGTTCTGGTTCAGCCGCGAGCTGGCCACGTACGCCGTCGACCACACCGACGGCGGCTACCTCACCCGGGGCCTGACCCACGGGCTGGTCTTCGCGGTCGTCCTCACGCTGCTGGTCGTGGTGGCCGCCGCGGTGCGGCTGCGGCAGCGCCGGCACCTGCGCCTGGCCACCTGACCGGCGGGGGCGGCGGACCGGACCGGGGCGCCTGCCGTGGCAGGATCGGCGGGTGCAGATCGGGTTGCTCGGGCCGTTCCAGGTCACCACGGACGGCGGCGTACCGGCCGACGTACCGGGCGCACGGCTGCGCGGGCTGCTGGCCGCCCTCGCGCTCCAGCCCGGCCGCGTGGTCCCGAAGGCGGCGCTCGTCGACTGGATCTGGGGCGAGCAGCCGCCCGCCGACGCCGCGAACGCGCTGCAACGACTGGTGTCCCGGCTGCGCAAGGCGCTGCCGGCGGGCGCCGTCGACGGGCTGCCGGACGGCTACCGGCTCGCCGTCGAGCCCGACGCCGTCGACGCCGTACGGTTCGAACGGCTCGTCCGCCGGGCCCGCGACGGCGCCGGGCCGCAGCGGGTACTGCTGCTGCGCGAGGCGCTGGGCCTGTGGCGCGGCGACGCGCTGCGCGACGTCGGCCTGCCCGACAGTCCGGCGCTCGACGCGGCGGCGACCCGGCTGGAACGGTTGCGCCTGACCGCGACGGAGGACCGGTACGACGCGGAGATCGGGCTCGGCCGGGAAGCGGACCTGATCCCGGAGCTGACCGACCTGGTGGCCGCCCATCCGGTGCGCGAGCGGCTCGCCACGGCCTTGATGCGCGCGCTCGTCGCGGCCGGGCGGGACACCGAGGCGCTGCTGGTCTACCAGCGCACCGCCGACGCGCTCGCCGACGCCCTCGGCGCCGATCCGTCGCCGGAGCTGTCGGCGCTGCACGTCGCCCTGCTGCGGGGCGAGACGGTACGCCGCGACGACACCCGCCGGACCAACCTGCGCGCCGAGCTGACCAGCTTCGTCGGACGGGACGCCGACCTCGCCGCGGTCGGCGCGCTGGTGGCCGAGCACCGGCTCACCACGCTCACCGGTCCGGGTGGCTCCGGGAAGACTCGGCTGGCCACCGAGACCGGGCGCCGGCTGACGGGCGACCTGCCGGACGGCGCGTGGCTGGTGGAGTTCGCCGTGATCAGTGCCGACGGGGACGTGGCGCAGGCGACGATCTCCGGGCTCGGCCTGCGCGACGCGCTGCTCGGCGACGCGGGCAGCGCGGAGCCGGCCGACCGGCTCGTCGCGGCGATCCGGGACCGGGACATGCTGCTGATCCTGGACAACTGCGAACACGTCGTGGAGCAGGCGGCGGCGCTGGCCCACCGGCTGCTCGGCGAGTGCCGGCGGCTGCGGATCCTGGCCACGAGCCGGGAACCGCTCGGCATCACCGGGGAGGCGTTGTGGCCGGTCGCGCCGCTGGGCCTGCCCGACGGCGACGCCGCCGTCGCCGAGGTCGAGTCGTCGCCCGCCGTCCGCCTGCTGCGGGACCGGGCCGCGGCGGTCCGCCGGGACCTCGCGTCCGACGCCCGCACGGCGATGACGATGGCGCGGATCTGCCGCGCGCTCGACGGCATGCCGCTGGCGATCGAGCTGGCCGCGGCGCGGCTGCGCACCATGTCCGTCGACCAGCTCGCCACCCGGCTCGACGACCGGTTCCGGCTGCTCACCGGCGGCAGCCGGACCGCCCTGCCCCGGCACCGGACGCTGCGCGCGATGGTCGACTGGAGCTGGGAACTGCTCACCGACGCCGAACGCGCGGTGCTGCGCCGGCTGTCGGTGTTCTCCGGCGGGGCGAGCCTGGACGCCGCCGAGCGGGTCTGCGCCGGCGGCGCCGTCGAGCCGGGCGACGTGCTCGACCTGCTCACCGCGCTGACCGAGAAGTCGCTGCTGGTCGCCGCCGGCGACGTCGCGCCGCGCTACCGCATGCTCGGCACGATCAAGGAGTACGCCGCGCAGCGGCTCGCCGAGGCGGGGGAGGCGGACCTCGCGCGCCACACGCACCTGGCGTACTTCACCGAGCTGGCCGAGGCGGCCGAGCCGCGGCTGCGCCGTGCCGACCAGCTCACCTGGCTCGCCCGGCTCGAAGCCGAGCACGACAACATCACCGCCGCGATGCGCGGGGCGCTCGCCGCCGGTGAGGGGCGCGAGGCGATGCGGCTCGCGGCCGGTGCCGGCTGGTACTGGTGGCTCGGCGGCCACCGCAGCGAGGGCATGGAACTGATCATCGCGGCCACCGAGGCGCCCGGCGAGGTGCCCGACCACATCCGTGCCGTGGTGTACGGACTCGTGGTGCTGTTCCTCAGCTCCGGGCCGGGCGACGCGCAGCACGCGGCCGAGTGGATCCACAAGGCGTACCGGTTGAGCGGGGAAGGCCGCGGCGGTCACCCGGAGCTGGCCCTGGTCGTGCCGATGGAGCGGATGCTGCGGGAGCCGGACGCGCTGCTGCCCGCCTGGGAGTCGCTGCTCGACCACGAGGACCCGTGGGTACGCGCGCTGGCCCGGCTGCACCTGGGCAAGCTGCGGGTCATCCTCGGCATCGAGGCGGCGCAGGCGGAGGCGTGCCTGCGGCAGGCGCTCGCCGAGTTCCGGACGGTCGGTGAACGCTTCGGGATCTCGTTCGCGCTCAGCGAGCTGGCCGAGCTGATCGCCGTACGCGGTGACGTCGCCGCCGCCTGCGACTACTACGAGCAGGCCGTCGCGGCGGTCACCGAGGTCGGCGCCGTCGAGGACGTGATCCGGATGCGGGCGCGGCTGGCCTGGCTGTACCGGCTGGGCGGCGACGCGGCGGCGAGCGCCGACGCCCTGTCCGAGGCGCACCGGCTCGCCGCCGGGGTCGCCTGGCCGGGCGCGCTGGCCGAACTGGCGCTGGTCCGGGCGTACCTGGCCCGGCACGACGGTGACGCGGACGAGGCGTACGCGCAGCTGCGGTCGGTGTCGGCGCTGCTCGGCGACGAGGCGAACCTGGCCGGCGTCCGGGCGGGCATCCAGGATCTGCTGGGCTACCTGACCGACGACGTCGAGCAGTCCCGTACCCGTCGGGCGGCGGCGTGCCGGGCGGCGCGCGAGGCCGGCTACGCGCCGCTGACCGCGCAGGTGCTCGTCGGTGTCGCCGACCTGGCGATGCGGCTGGACCGGCCGGACCAGGCGGCGCGGCTGCTCGGCGCCGCCGTCGCGGTACGCGGGCTGCCCGACCGCGCCCACCCCGACGTGCCCCGGATCGAGGCGGCGGCGCGCGACCGCCTCGGCGACGCGGGGTTCGCCGAGGCGGTCGCACAGGGCCGGGAGACCGGCTGGGAGCGGCTGGTGGAGATCACGCTCGCTTCGTGAACGTGGACCGCGCCCACAGGTAGCCGACCACCGCGATGCCGGCGCACCAGGCGAGCGCGGGGATCACGTCGCCTGCTGACGGCGCGCCGTCGAGCAGGCCGCGCAGGGTCTCGATGATCGGCGTGAACGGCTGGTACTCGGCGAACTGCCGCAGTCCCGGCCCCATCTTGTCCGCCGGCACGATCGCGCTGCTGAAGAACGGCAGCAGGACCAGCGGCACGGCGGCCATGCCCGCCGACTCCGGTGACTTCGCGAACAGGCCCAGGGCGACTGTGAACCAGCTGACGGCGACGCTGAGCAGCACCACCATGCCGGCCACGCCGAGCCAGTGCAGAGCATCGGCGTCCGGGCGGAAGCCGAGCAGGAACGCCACCCCGACCAGGGCCGCGACCGCGAGGACGTTCGTCAGCACGGTGGCGACGACATGGCCGGTCAGCACCGCGCCCCGGGAGACGTGCATGACCTTGAACCGGTTGATGATGCCCTTGGTCATGTCGGAGCTGACCGACGTCGCGGTGCCGCCGAGGCCGTAGCAGACCGCCAGCAGCATCAGCCCCGGCGTCGCGTAGTCGACGTAGTCCACGCCGACGGAGAACGCGTCGCCGAGCATGTACACGAACATCAGCATGACGATGATCGGCATCAGCACCGCGTTGAACACCGAGGTCGGATTGCGGCGCAGGTGCGTCAGGTTGCGGCGCAGCATGACGACCGAGTGGTTCCTGCTCATTTGGCGGCCACCTCCGGGGCGCGGCCCGTCAGGGCCAGGAAGACGTCGTCGAGGTCCGGGGTCTGTACGGACAGGTCGCCGGCGCTGATCGCGTGCGCGTCGAGCCGGTCGAGCAGGGCGCGCAGCGCCGCGGTTCCGCCGTCGGTGGGCACGCGCAGCGCCAGCGCCTCCTCGTCGCGTACCGCGTCGGGCAGCACCAGCGCCGCCGCGTCGAGTTCGGCGACGGTGCCGAACCGCAACCGCACGTGCGTGCCGGGGATCCGGCGCTTCAGCTCCTCCGGCGTGCCCTGGGCGACCAGCCGGCCCTGGTCGAGCACCGCGATCCGGTCGGCGAGGCGGTCGGCCTCGTCGAGGTACTGGGTGGTGAGGAAGACCGTCACGCCACCGGCCACCAGCTCCCTGATGATCGACCACATGGTGCGCCGGCTGCGCGGGTCCAGCCCGGTCGTCGGCTCGTCGAGGAAGATGATCCGCGGCTCGCCGACGAGCGTCATCGCCAGGTCCAGCTTGCGGCGCATGCCCCCGGAGTACGTCGACACCAGCTTGTCGGCGGCCTCGACCAGGTCGAACCGTTCCAGTAGCTCCGCGACGACCCGCTTGCCGGGCACGCGGTTGCGCGGGCCGAGGTCGACCATCAGTTGCAGGTTCTCCCGCCCGGTGAGCAGTTCGTCCACCGCCGCGAACTGCCCGGTCACGCCGATCGCCGCGCGGACCGCCTTGGCCTCGGTGACCGCGTCGTGCCCGGCGACCCGCACCGATCCGGCGTCGGCGCGGATCAGGGTGGTCAGGATGTTGACGGTTGTCGTCTTGCCGGCTCCGTTCGGGCCGAGCAGGGAGAAGATCGTGCCGGCGGGGACGTCCAGGTCGACGCCGTCGAGCACCACCTTGTCCTTGTACGCCTTGCGCAGCCCGGAGACCGCTATCGCTGAAGTCGTCATGCGCCCACCATGGGCGGCCGTACCGCCACCGCCCTGACACGGCGCTGACACGGCCGCTGACAGCTTGTCGGTGGGCCGGCGTACGGTCCCGCCGTGGATCGGGAGACGTTCTGGGAGATCGTGGAGCGGGCGCGCCTTGCCGCGGGACGCGAGACGGTCACCGCCGAGGGAGCCGACGCGGTGGCCCGGCATCTGGTCGCGGAGCTGTCGGTGCTGAACCCGGCGGCGATCGTGGGCTTCGAGCAGGCGTACGACGACGTGACCGCGGAGGGGTGGCGCTGGGACCTGTGGGCGGCCGCCTACCTGATGCGCGGCGGCTGCTCGGACGACGGGTTCGACTACTTCCGCGGCTGGCTGGTGGCGCAGGGGCGGGCGGTCTGGGAGCGCGCCGTCGCCGATCCCGACTCACTCGCCGGGGCCGGCGTCGACCAGGACGACCACGCGGTCGACTGCGAGGCGGTGCTGAGTGCGGCGGGCCACGCCTACGCCCGGGCGACCGGCGGCGGCACCGACGCGTTCTGGGAGGCGCTCGACGCCGCCGACCGGGCTGCTCCCGTCCCGGCGGCGGCCGACCCGGCCGGTGCGGACTTCGACTTCGACGACGACGAGCAGATGCGCGCCCGCCTGCCGCGCCTGGCCGCGATCTACCGGCCGGTGGAATGAGGCGTCACGACCCGCCGCCGACCCGATCCGGGTTAACCGCTGGTCCGCTGCGGTCCGGGTGGGCGAGCATGGTCGGCATGGCCGGGTCGACGGGTGCGAGGCTGCCGCTCCAGGGCGGGCTGCCACCCGGCGAGGCGCTGACCGGCGCGGTGCGGGAGATCGCCTGTGACGAGTCCGGCTTCTCCGGCACCAACCTGCTCGACCCGGCCACCCCGGTGATCGTCCACGCCAGCGTCGACCTGAGCCGCGACGAGGCGGCCGCGTTGATCAGTACGCTGCGGTCCGGGTTCCGGTTCTCGCCCGACGAGGTCAAGTCCCGGCAGTTCCTGCGCCGCCGGGAAGCCGCCGAGGCGGTGCAGTGGTTCCTGTCGGCGCTGCGCGGCCGGGCGCACGTGCACCTGGTCGACAAGGAGTTCTTCCTCGCCACCCGGGTCGTCGACCTGCTGCTGGCCGAGCCGTCGTACGCGGCGGGCACCCGCCTCGCCGGTGACCGGCGTCCGGCCGCGACGGCGCTGCACCGGGCCGGGCGGGCGGCCGGGCCCGAGTGGGCGGCCTTCCTCGCCGCCGTGGTCGAGATGCTGCGCACCAAGCGGCGGGACCGGGCGGACAACCGGAGCGTGGCGCGGTTCTTCGCCGCCCGGGACGCGCTGCGCCGCCACGTCGACGACGCGCGGGCCGGCGCGGTACTCGACGCGCTCGACCCGGCCCGGGTGGCAGCCGTGCAGGCCCGGTTGTACGCGGGCGACCGGACCATCCCGCCGCCGCTGGAGCCGCTGCTGCCGGCGCTGGCCGAGACCGTCCTGCACTGGAGCGCCGGCCGGCGGCGGGTGCTGGTGATCCACGACGAGCAGAGCGCGCTCACCGAGGACCGGCTGCGCCGCCTCCAGGCGGCACTGGCCGCAGGCGATCCGGCCCGCGCGTCACCGCTGGCCGGGCTGGTGATGACGGATTCGCGCGACGACCCGCGCGTGCAGGCCGCCGACCTGCTCGCCGGGGTGGCCCGCCGGATGCCCGGCGTCCCCGGCGACGGACCGCTGCGCCCGTTGCTGTCCCCGGACTCCGCGCTTGATCCGAACGCCGCCGAAGCCAGGCCCCGCCCGGGTGCCGCCGACGCGACGCGGGAACCGACCAGCGCCAGGGCAGCGCACGAGCCGCACGCCTTGCCGGCGGAACAGGAGCCGGCGTGATCCTCGACGACGTGACGCCGACCGGCGGGGTGCACTGCGAGACCACCACGCTCGGCGTGCTGACCCGGCACGCCGGTCTGGATCTCTCCGAGCCGATGCTGTTCGGCCTCGGCGAAGGGCTCGGCTTCGTCTACTGGGACGCCAAGAGCATGGACGTGCCGTTCCTCGGCGGGCGCACCAAGCCGCTGTGCGTGACCCGGGCCGCCGCCGGCCGCCTCGGCCTGGATCTGCGCGTCCGGGAGACGACGTCGGCGGCCAAGGCGTGGCGCAACGTCACCGAGGCGCTGGACGCCGGGCGGCCGGTCGGCCTGCAACTGGACTCGTACCACCTCGACTACTTCACCACCAGGGTCCACTTCGGCGGGCACACAGTCGCCGTGTACGGCTACGACGACACCCGCGCCCACCTGGTCGACACCGCCCAGCAGGGCGGCGCGGTGACCACGACGCTGGACAGCCTGGCCCGGGCCCGTGCCGCGCGTGGCCCGATGACCGCGCGCCACCTGTCGTACACCCTCACCGCGTCCGGCGGCCCCCCGGATCTGGCCGCCGCCGTCCGCGCGGCGGTACGCGCCAACGCCGGGGCGTTCCTCGACCCGCCGATCGCCAACCTCGGGCACCGGGGGATCGCCACCGCCGCCGCCCGGGTCACCCGCTGGCTGGACCGCGCCGCCGTCCCGGCCCGCGACCTGCCGCTGGCCGCGACGCTGATGGAACGCGGCGGCACCGGCGGCGCGCTGTTCCGCAACGTGTACCGCGACTTCCTCGCCGAGGCCGCCGCCGTCACCGGCGACGCGCGGCTGCGGCGGGCACAGCTGATGTACGCCGGCATCGCGCCGCTGTGGACCGCCGTCGCCGACCACATCGCCACCGCCGGGCGGACCGGTGACGCCACCCACCTGACCCGCGCGTCGGCGCTCCTCGCCGACCTGGCCGTCCGCGAACGGGAGGCGATGACGGTGCTGGCCGCCGTGGCCGCCGGGTAGCGGTCAGCCGAGCTGCTGGGCCAGCGCCACGACGACTCCCGCCGGGCCGCGCAGGTAGCACAGCCGGTAGACGTCGCCGTAGTTCGCCACCTCACCGATCAGCTCGCCGCCGTGGGCCCGCAGGCGGGCCACCGTGTCGTCGACGTCGTCCACGGCGAACATGACCGACCGCAGGCCCAGCGTGTTCGGCGGCGCGCCCGGCGGTTCGGCGGCGACGAGCGCCGGCGACCGGAACCGCGTCAGTTCGAGCTTGCCGTGGCCGTCCGGCGTCCGCATCATCGCGATGTCCACCCGGACGCCGTCCATGCCGTTGACCCGGTCCACCCAGGCCCCCTCGACCGGCATCTCGCCCTCCACCTCCATGCCGAGTTCGGTGAAGAAGGCGATCGCGGCCGGCAGGTCGTTCACCACGACGCTGACGTGGTCCATCCGCTGAAGCGTCACACCCCGAGCATAGGGCGGCGTCCGGCGTGGTCAGCTCATGTCGAGCGTGTACGCGGCCTCCCGCACGTCGGCGTCCGGATGACGGCGCAACCCGACGAGCAGGTCCCGCCACGGCGTCTTCCAGCCGAACTCCGACCCGTGCGCGACGAGCGCCACCGCGAACAGCCCGCCGGCCAGGTCGCCCCGCCCGGCGAGGTGGGCCACCGTGTCGGCGAGCGCCGCCGGTTCGGGCCGCCGCCGCATGGTCAGCAGGCGATCGCCGACACGTCCGGCGGTGCGCACCGCGACCACGGGCCGGCCCGCGCAGAGCGCGGCGACCCCGTCCAGCCCGTCGAGCCGGCCGAGGTCGACCAGCAGCCCGGTGGCCGTACCCAGGAAGCCGTCCTGGACGGCGAGCCACCGCGCCGCCTCGACCAGCCCGGCCCGGTCGGCGCCGGCCGGACGGCTGTCTGACCACAGGGCCGCGCCCTCCGCGAGCAGCTCGACGCGCCGCCGGGCGGGCCGGTCGGCGGCCGGACCGCCCGGGTCGTCGTCGGCGGCGTCCCGCTCCACCAGCCGGGTCAGCGCGGCCCGGAACGCCGCGTCGCCACCGGCCCGCAGCAGGTTCGCCACGCCGAGGCCCGGCGTCGTCTCGTCCAGGTCGGTGAGCCGGTCCACGACCAGGCCGGTGACGTCGGTCAGCCACTGCGACCACTCGCCGAGCGCGTTGAACGCCGCGCGGCGGACCTCCCGGTCGTCGGACCGGCACGCCTGCACCACGAGCGCGGCGTAGGTGCGACGGTGGCGCTGCGAGATCCCGGACGGGTACGCGCCGAGCACCGCCCGCCGCTCCTCCCGGCTGGCGTGCACCGCCGCGTGCAGTACCGCCCAGCCCGCCTCGGTCCCCAGCCGCTGCCGGGCGGCGGAGGCGATCGCCGCGCGTACGTCGCGGTGCGTGCCCGGATCGGCGTACGCCTCGCCGAGCGCCGCCATCACGTCCACGTGCGCGTAGCGGGCCAGGAGCCGGGCGGCCTCCTTGCGGCTGGTGACCTTCGCGGCGCCGGTCAGCACCCAGCCCAGCAGCTCGGCCAGGCGGACCGGCCGGACGTACCGGGCGGCCCGCCCGGCGGCGTACAGCGCGACGCGCGCCCGGTCGCCGTCGGCGTACCGCAGCAGCACCGGGAACGCCTCGTCCGGCCGGTCGGTCCAGACCAGCGCGCCGAGCGCCGCCTCGGCCACCGGCACCTCGGACGCGTCGACGTGGCGCAGCACCAGCTCGCGTCCGGCCGGGCCGGCCCCGGCGGCGGCCTGGATCGCCGCCGCGCGCTGCCACACCCGGTGACCGGAGTCGGCGACGATGCGTGCCTGAAGCGCCACGAATTGTTCCTGGTGGCGGGAGAGCCAGCGCTGCGCGTGCGGCGCCCGGCCGGGCACCCACCGCTTCCCGCTCTCCACGAACCGGCCGCGCGGAGCGCGGTCCAGCACCCGGTCGAGCAGGTCGGTGCGGCACGTGCAGACGATCGTCCACACCTCGTGCAGCGCCACCGCCGACGCGTCCACGTCGAGCACCTCGGCGACGCGCCGCGAGCGGGTACGCGGATCGGCGAGCCAGAGCCCGATCGCCGTACGGGCCACCGGGGGCAGGGTGCCCGGCCCGATCGCCCGGCGCAGCAGGTCCTGCAGCTCCGGCAGACGCCAGGCCCGCCGGCCGAGCGCGTGGGTGAGCGCGAACAGCAGCCCGTACCGGCCGCGCGCCATGCCCGCCTCGATCCGGCTCCGGAGCCGGTCGAACACCACAGTCTCCTGGCCGTGCCGCAGCACCGTGTCGAGCCGGCGCAGCACCGGCACCGTCGCGTCGCTGCTCACCACGTCGATCGTGAGCAACGCCCACTCGACCAGCTCCGGCACGTCCACGTGGTGCGTGAGGACGTCGACGGCGAGCCGGCTCAACGCGGTGGTGGTGATCGCCGAGGTGTCCCGCGCGTCGACCGCGTCGGTGGTGAGCCCGGTCAGCCCGCCCGCGCTCATGGCGGTGAGCAGCGGCGCCACTGTGGCCAGCGCGGTGAGCGCTGCCGCGCGTACCGGGTCCTGCTCGTTGCGCAGCCGACCGAGGCGGACCACCACCTGGGCCACCGTGCGCGGGTCGCGGGACCGGCGCGCGGCCGCCACCAGCAGCCGCCAGCCGTCCGCCCGTTCCTCCGCGTCGCCCGAGCGCAGCGCGGCGCTCGCCGACGCCGACGCCTCCGGCCACGGCAGGTACGCGCTCCAGAACCGCACCTGCTCCTGCCGCTCGCGGACCGACGGCAGGGCCAGCACGCGGGCCGCCTCGCGCGCCCGTGCCGCAGCCGGCAGCATCTCCATCACCGCGGCGCCGGGTAGGAGTGCCGTGGTGTCGGTGTCGGCCAGCGCCCCGTCGTACAGCTCGGCCCGGCGGCTCGGCGCGACGGCGCGCAGCAACGCGGCGAGGGCCAGGTCGTGGTCCCGCAGCCGGGCGGCGAGCGGGACCAGCTCGCCGGTGGGCAGCGCGGCGAGGCGGAGCAGCAGCGCCCGGGGCGGCACGATCCGGGCCAGCCAGGCCGCGCGGTCGGGCGACGTGAGCAGGCGTACGACCCGGCGCGCGTCGTGTGCGGCGAGCCGCCCGTACGCGACGAGCGGGCCGGGCAGCGACTCCTCGGGCGCGTACGCGTCGAGCAGGTCCAGCGCCCGCGCCGGATCACCGCCCAGCACCGCGCCGCCGACCTCCGCCCAGATCCGCCCGCGCCTGTCGGGCGGTGCCGCGGCGAGCCGTTCACCGGTGCGCGCCAGCACGATGTCGCTGTGCCTCCGCATCAGCCGCTCGGGATTCAGCGCGTGCTCCAGGTCGGGCAGCCAGGCCCGTACCGTCTCGGGGCCGCAGGCCGGCAGCAACGCGGCGGCCTCGTGGTCGCCGAACCGCTCGCGTACCCCGATGATCAGTGCGTCGGCGACAGCCGGCACCGGGTTGCGGCGCAGCGCCCGGTAGACGCGCCGCCGCGCGTTCGCCGGCCGTTCGGTCAGGTCGGCGGGCGTCACGCCGGCCCGCACGGCGGCGGTCAGCGCGGTGGCGGCGATCGAGGGGTCCGGGTCGAACGTCGCGGCCAGGACCGCCGCGGTGTCCCGGGTGGCCAGCGCGGCGAGCAGCGCGAGACGCCGCTCGTAGGGGCCGTGCCGGCGCAGGTCGGCGCAGACCTGCGCACGGTCGGGCGCGGTGCGTGCCCACGCCACGAGACGCCGGCTCCGGTCGCGGTGGGGAAGCGGGTCGAGGGCGGTCAGCAGGTCGCGGGCGGCGGTGAGCACGGCGCTCATTGTGCCGGTGCCCGGCCCGCCGCGGTGCCCCGTCGCACTATTCCGCAATTCCTATGGAAATTGTAGATTTTCAGCTTTCTCCCAGCTGTCCGGGATTGACATCATTCGGACCGTCGGGGATATTCCTAGCGGCGCGTCGGGGCGCGGGGCGGAGCAGGCGAAGTCTGCGGATTTCACCTGCGTGACGTGCGGAAAGGTGTTCGTGCTGCCCCTGCTCCGCGGGGTCCGGATGAGGTTGGGAAATGATTAATCGGGCCGTCGAATTCGCCAAGCACAATTCGCCGAATTCTCTGCGCGTCAAGGCCCGGCGGGCGCAGATGGAAGCGCGCAACGCCCGTATGCGACTCACCGTTCCGGTGGTGGCCCGCAGCGAGTTCGACAACATCTTCCACTGCACCGTCCGCAAGACCGGCAGCCAGTGGATCAAGGCGTTGTTCAGCGACCCGGCCGTCTACCGCCACTGCGGGCTGCTGCCCTACGACCCGCGCTTCTACTCCGGCGGCGCCACCGCGCCGGTGCCGGCCGGCCGCATCGGTCTGGCGATCTTCCTCTCCCACAAGCGGTTCGAGGCAGTGCCCAAGGCCGGCAGCTACCGCGCGTTCTTCGTGATCCGCGATCCGCGCGACGTGGTCGTGTCCAGCTACTTCTCGCTGCGCAACTCGCACGCCCCGATGGGCGACATCCCGCAGGCGCGCAAGGCCCTCCAGGAACTGCCGAAGAAGGAGGGCATGCTCTACGTCATCGACCGCCTGCGCGACAAGAAGCAGTTCGGGCAGATGCGCTCCTGGGCAGTCGCGCCGAGCGACGAGACGTTCCGGCTGTTCCGCTACGAAGACCTCACCGGCGAACGGCAGGCCGACGAGGTCGACCAGCTCCTGCGGCACTGCGGCATCACGCTGCCGCCGGCCGAGCTGGAGGCGCTGCTGGCCCGCTACAGCTTCACCAAGATGAAGAAGGCCAAGGAGACGCCCGGGCGGATCTCCCACTACCGCAAGGGCGCGTCCGGCGACTGGCGCAACCACTTCGACGACGACATCTACGCCGCGTACACCAAGGCGGCCGGTGACCTCGCGGAGATCCTCGGCTACCCAGCCCGCGACGAGACCCCCGCCCGCTGACGGTCGCCGTATGCTCCTGCCGTGGAGCTGAGGTTCACCACGCGGGCGTCCGACTCGGCCTGGATCGACACCGTGTGGACCTGCGCCAGCGACCGGGTCGACGAGATGACCTCGGTGGCGACGCCGTGCTGGGGGCTCGTGTTCTGGCAGCGCGACGGGCGCTCCTACGCGGCCGTCTCCGGTCCGGAGACCGCTACCGGCACCGCGCCGGTGCCCGAGGGCGCCACGTTCGTCGGCATCGAGTTCGCGGTGGGCACCTCGCTGCGGCTCGTACCCACGCCCGAGCTGGTGGACAGCGGCGCCGAGCTGCCCGACGTGGGCCGCCGGACGTTCCGGCTCGACGGCGGCCGGTGGCCCACACCCGGCCCGGACGACGCCGAGGCCCTGGTCGAGCGGCTGGTCCGTGCCGGTGCGGTGGTCCGCGACCCGCTCGTCACCGAGACGCTGCGCGGCGGCCGTCCACCGGCGTCACCGCGTACCCTCGAACGCCGGTTCCGGGCGGCGACCGGGCTGACCCGGGGCGCGGTGCGGCAGATCGACCGCGCGCGCCGCGCCGCCGTGCTGCTGGCTGCCGGCGGCCCGCCCGCCGACGCGGTCACCACCTTCGGGTACGTGGACGAACCGCACCTGGCCCGCGCGCTGCGCCGGTACGTCGGGCGGACGGCCGGTGAGCTGCGCGCGGGCGCCGGTGGGGCGATCGCGCTGGACCCGGCTCAGCGGGTCACGTCGTAGACCAGTTTGACGACGCCGTTGGGGTAGGCGGCGCAGTCGCGCAGCCGCAGCGTCTGCCGGTCCCGGTCCGCCTGGCTGAACAGGCCCTTGCCGGCGCCGAGCAGCACCGGGAAGACGAGCAGGTGGTACCTGTCGATCAGGTCCGCCTCGGCGAGCCGGCGGGCGAGTTCGGCGCTGCCGTGGATGAAGATGTCGCCGCCGTCGCCCTGCTTGAGCGCGGCCACGTCGGCGGTCGAGCGCAGGATCGTCAGCGGCCCCCAGCCGTCGATCAGCGCGTCCTCGGGGAGCCTGGACGACACCACGTACTTCGGCAGGTCCCGGTAGGCGGCGTGGTCCTCGGAGTCGCGCCAGGTCGGCGCGAACGCCTCGTAGCTGCGCCGGCCGAACATCAGCGCCGTGGTCTGCGCCAGTTCCTCGCCCTTGAGCGAGAACGCCTCCGGCAGGAACTCGACGTCCTTGACGACCCAGCCGCCGCTGCGGTGCTCCTCGCCCGGGCCGCCGCCGGGGGAGTCCACGACGCCGTCGAGCGACATGAATCCGGTGTAGACAAGATCACGCATGCGGCCATGCTAGGAAGGCCCGCCACCTGCCGTCTTGTACGGAACCGACACGCCTCAGCAGCCGCACGAGACGCCGGCCGGGGCGGTGAGGTCGTCGGCGGGCCGCCGGGCGAGCCCCGCCTCGGTGCGTACCGGGAAGCCCTCCCGCACCCAGTACTCGTACCCGCCGATCATCTCCTTGACCGGCCGGCCGAGCCGGGCGAACTCCAGCGCCGCGCGGGTGGCGCCGTTGCAGCCCGGCCCCCAGCAGTACGTCACCACTGTGGTGTCCGCCGGGACCAGTTCGTCCGCCCGTTCGGCGATCTCCGCGGTCGGCAGGTGCACCGCCCCGGGGATGTGCCCCTGCCGCCACGCCGAGAGGGAACGCGAGTCGACCACGACCAGGCCCGGTACGCCCGCCTCCAGATCGGCGTGCACGTCGCTCACGTCGGCCTCGAAGGCGAGCCGGGCCGAGAAGTGCGCGCTGGCGTCGGCGGGGCGGGCGGCGGGAATGCGCAGGACGTTCGACATGGCACCCATCGTGGTGGCCGCCGTCCGGCCGCTCCAGTGGCGCGAGCGACGCCCTTCGCTAAGATCCCGCCATGAACCGCGCCACCGTGTCGGTGCTGGCGTACGAGGGCATGTCGGTGTTCGAGACCGGCATCGTCACCGAGGTCTTCGGGCTGCCCCGCCCCGAGTTCGACGTGCCCTGGTACGAGCTGACCGTCTGCGCGGAGGCCCCCGGCACGGTGCGGCTGGTCGGCGGCGCCACGCTGCACACCGGCCACGGCCTCGACACGTTCGCCGCCGCCGGCACGCTGATCGTGCCCGGCGTCGCCGACGTGCACGCCGACCCGACACCGGCGCTCACCGGCGCGCTGCGCGCGGCCCACCGGCGCGGCGCCCGGATCGTGTCGATCTGCTCGGGCGCGTTCGCGCTGGCCGGCGCGGGACTGCTCGACGGCCGCCGGGCCACCACCCACTGGCGGTACGCCGACCTGCTCGCCCGGCGCCACCCGGCGGTACGTGTCGACCCGGACGTGCTCTACGTCGACGACGGCGACATCCTCACCAGCGCCGGCAGTGCCGCCGGTCTCGACCTCTGCGTCCACCTGGTACGCCGCGACCACGGCCCGACGATCGCCAACGCGGTCGCCCGCCGGCTGGTCGTACCGCCGCACCGCGAGGGCGGCCAGGCGCAGTTCATCGAGGCGCCGGTGCCCGGCGACCCGGAGGACGACCGGCTCGCGGCGAGCATGTCCTGGGCGCTGGCGAACCTGAACACCCCGATCACCGTCGACCGGCTGGCCCGGCAGGCCCACATGTCGGCGCGTACCTACCTGCGCCACTTCGCGCGGGCCACCGGGACCACACCGATCCGGTGGCTGATCGACCGGCGCGTCCAGGCCAGCCTGCCGCTGCTGGAGACCACCACCGCGCCGATCGAGCAGGTCGCCACGACCGTCGGGTTCGAGACGGCTGTGACGTTCCGGCACCACTTCGCCGCCGTGATGCGAACCTCGCCGTCGGCGTACCGCCGGGCCTTCACAGGGCCCGGCGGTCGCCGCGCTCACGACCCGGCGGCACCCAGCGGTACGACGTAGGAGTCGACGCGGGCGATGAGGCCGTCGCGGAACGTGAACAGGTCGTTGAAGGCGAACCGGAACGGCCCGTGCTCGACGCTGACGCCCCGGCCCTCGCCGGTCACCACGACGACCGGCCCGTCCTCGTGCACGCGCTCGACGTCGAGGCGCGGGCTGCCGGTGAACGCCGGGTTCTCGATCTCGCCGTCGAACTCCGTCCGGCCCCGGGTGGTGCGGTGGCCGTGGATGACCCACTCGACGTCGTCGGTGAGCGTGGCGAGGATGCGCTCGTGGTCACCGGCCCGGAAACCGGCGAAGTATTCGGCGACCAGGTCACGCTGGGTTGCTCGGGTCACTGGTGTCTCCGTCGTCGTGGTGTCGTAGGTGGGCGGCGAGGGCGTCGAGGATCGAGGCGAGCCCGTCGGCCGCCTGGTCGGTACGCAACTCGGGCGGGAGCTTGCGCTGGTGCACGGTGAGATCGGTGCCGTCCCCGGCGGGCCGCAGGGTGACGGTCGTGCGCAGGCCGGTGACCGGCTCGTCGAACACCAGCTCGCGCGGCGGATCGACGCTCACGTAGACGAATCGCAGGCGCCCCGTCCGGCCGTCCGGCCCACGCGTGTCGAGCGCGAACTCGCCGCCCGGTCGCAGGTCGACAGTCACCGAGCCGGGCCGCACCGTGGCGTGCGAGCCGCCCCAGAACGCGGCGATGCCGGACGGTGAGGTGAAGGCGGCCCACACCCGGTCGGGCGCGGCGGGCAGGTGGCGTCGCGCGATCAGTTCGTCACCGTGCCGCTCGGTACGGGCCCTCACCGGGTCGCCTCCGGATCGGCGAGGTGGGTCTCCAGCGCGTCGAGACGGTCGTCCCAGGCGCGGCGCTGCTCGTCGATCCACGTGCCGAGCCGCGCGAGCCGGTCGACGCGCAGCCGGCACGGTCGCCGCGTGCCCTCCCGCCGCTGCTCGACCAGGCCGCACCGGCGCAGCACGCCGACGTGGTGGGAGATGGCCTGCGGGGTCAGGTCGAACGGCTCACCCAGCTCGCCGACTGTGGCCTCACCCTGGGCGAGGCGGGCCACCAGGGCGCGGCGGACCGGGTCGCCGAGGGCGGCGAAGGCGCGGTCGAGGTCCGGGTCGGAGCGCATGGCCCCACGCTATCGCAAACGTCGGTTTGCGCAAACAACTATTTGCAGATGCGTCTGGCGGGCGGGTGGCCTCCGCGCCGGAACGCGGCAGGGGGTGTGGGCGTTGGGGAAGCAGGGGACGGGAGGACCGTTTCGGGTCATGTGGCATCGGGAACCGTCGTCGGGACAGGCACGGGACGGAGGTCGACGTGAGGACACCGGGTCGCCGTAGGCGGATGCTTGGCGTACCCCTGCTCGTCACCGCGCTGCTGGCCGGCGCGTGTGGCGACGGCGGTGAGAACGACGGCGGCGACGCGGGGCCGGGCGCGACCTCGGCGGCCCCGGCGCCCACGGCCGCCGCGCCGTCGGCGTCCCAGTCGTCCGGCGGTCGCGTGACAATCCCGAGGTCCGCCTTCGCCGACCTGCCGCCGGAACTGCGCAAGACCGACGCGCAGCCGATGGAGGTCACCGACGCGTTGCCCGGGCTGTGCGACCAGGAGTTCCGCAGCGGTGGGCGGTCGGTCACCGCGAGCGCCGCGATGATGAGCACCTACAAGCAGCCGAAGGATCCGCCGGAGAACGTCCCCTACGGCACGCTGCACCAGACCGTCTTCGCCTTCGAGGGCACCGGCGCGGCCGACTACCTGCGCCGGGTCCGCGGCGCGGTGGCGGACTGCCGGTCCTTCCCGGCCTCCGGCGGCACCGTCACCGTCCGGTCCGAGCCGATGGCCCGGACCGGGGACGAGGCCCTGCTGGTGACGGTGAGCCGGCCGGCGACCGGCCTGGACGGCAGCCCGGCCGAGGGGCGGACCACCAGCCAGATCCTCGTGATCCGGGTCGCCGATGCCGTCACTGTCGTGCACGACCAGGGCTGGGAGGGCACCAGCAACGACCCCGGCCTGGCCGACGACGTCGCCCGGGCCGCGGTCCGCGGCCTCGACTCCTGGCAGCGCTAGCGACGACGGCGCGCCACCCGGCGTACGAGCAGAAACGCGACGCCGCCGGCCAGCACCCAGGGCGCGGCGACCACGATCGGGTCGAGCGGGTGGTGCACCTTGTCGGCCCGGTTGCCGCGAAGCCGCGACGAGAGCCCGTGATGGCTGAACTCACTGAGCACGCCGGTCTCGGTCACCGGGTTGTCCGGGTGGCGGCTGAACAGCGACCCCAGCCTGCTCTCGGCGGTGTCGACCCGGTCGGCGGCGAGCAGCAGCAGCCAGTGCGCCGCGCGGCCCTCGCTGAACCGGCGGTACGAGTAGCGGCGGATCACGCCGGAGAGCCCCTTGGGCGGGCACGAGGTGCCGAAGACCGGGGTCAGGAACTTGTGCTCGATCGACCGCTCACGCGGCCACTTCTCCGGCTGCCGCTCGGGGAACTCCCAGTGCGCGCCGGTGATCTCCGGGGCGAAGCGCTCCTTCGGTACGGCGGGCCGGTCCGCCGGGTCGAGGTCGGCGCCCCACCCGGGGATCCGGGCACGCAGTTCGTCCGTGGACTCGGCGAGTTTCGGCTTGTCCGGCGTGTACGGCATGGTCGGCTCCGGTCCTCTCAGGCGGCGTTCGGGACGATGAGCGGCTTGATGCAGCCGTCGAGCTTGGCGGAGAAGATGTGGTACGCCTCGGCGACGTGCTCCAGCGGGATCCGGTGGGTCACGATGTCGCTGGGCTTCAGGTAGCCGTTGCGGATGTGCTCGAACAGGCGCGGCCACTGCCGCTTCACCGGGCACTGGTTCATCCGCAGCGTGAGCCCCTTGTTCAGCGCGTCGCCGAACTTCACCGCGCTGAACATCGGCCCGTACGCGCCCATCACGGAGATCGTGCCGCCCTTGCGGACCGAGTCGATGGCCCAGTTCAGCGCCACCGGCGAGCCGCCCTGCAACTTCAGCTTCGTCGCGGTGACGTGCTGGAGCAGGTTGCCGTCCGCCTCCGCGCCGACCGCGTCGATCGCCACGTCCGCGCCCAGGTGGTCGGTGATCTTCTTCATGTGCACGACGATGTCGTCGTACTCGGCGAAGTTGTACGTCTCGGCGTGGGCGAAGGAGGCGGCCTTCTCCAGCCGGTAGTCGAGGTGGTCGATGACGATGACCCGGCCGGCGCCCATGAGCCACGCCGACTTGGCGGCGTAGAGCCCGACCGGCCCGGCGCCGAAGACCACCACCACGTCACCCTCGGCGATCTCGCCGAGCTGCGCCCCGAAGTAACCGGTGGCGAGCGCGTCGGTGAGCAGCACCGCGTCGTCGTCGTCCATCCACTCCGGAATCGGGCTCGGCCCGACGTCGGCGAACGGCACCCGGACGTACTCGGCCTGGCCGCCGTCGTAGCCGCCGCAGGTGTGCGAGTAGCCGTAGATGCCGCCCACGGCGGTGGCGTTCGGGTTCACGTTGTGGCAGTTGCTGTAGAGGCCCCGGGCGCAGAAGAAGCACGACCCGCAGTACACGTTGAAGGGCACCATCACCCGGTCGCCGGGCTTGAGGTTGCGCACCGACGGCCCGACCTCGTCGACCACGCCGACGAACTCGTGACCGAACGTCATCCCGACCCGGGTGTCCGGCATCATCCCGTGGTAGAGGTGCAGGTCGGAACCGCAGATGGCGGCCCGCGTCACCCGGACGATCGCGTCGTTGGGATGCTCCACGACGGGCCGGTCCTTCTCCTGCACCCGCACCCGGTACGGACCGCGGTAGACCATTGCTCGCACTGGACGCCTCCCGGTTGGCCGTGCCGCTTGTTCGACTCGCCCCGGATCGTCCGGAGCACTGGAAGGGCTACCCCCGACGAGGAGGGGCAAACGGGAGCGGGACGACCGGGCAGAATGGGCGGGCGACCACAGCCGCGACGCGATGGGAGCCCGCCATGACCGCACGTCCGGACGTCGTCGTCCTCGGTGCCGGGGTGAGCGGGCTGAGCACCGGCATCCGGCTGGCCGAGAGCGGCGCCCGGGTGCTCGTCCGCACCGCGGCGCCGCCCGCGCACACGACGTCGGCGCTGGCCGGGGCGATGGTCGGCCCGAATCTGTCCCCACCCGGCGACCCGCAGCGCGCCTGGACCGACGAGACGCTGCGGGTGCTCGGCACCGAGCCGCTGCCGGGCGTGGCGTGGCGCGACGGCACGCTCGCCGCCCGGCCGGAAGGGGCGACGCCCCCGTTCGCCGACCGGACGCCGGGCTTCCGGCAGCTGGGCGACGACGAGCGCCCCGCCGGCTTCGGCACCGCGTTCACCGTCCGGCTGCCGCTCGTCGACATGCCGGTCTACCTCGCGTACCTCCTGGAGCGTTTCCGCGACGCCGGCGGCGAGGTGCGGGTCGCGCCGGTGGGCTCGCTCGACGAGGCGGCGACGTCGGCCCCGGTGGTGGTCAACTGCGCCGGGCTGGCGGCGCGGGCGCTGACCGGGGACACCGGCCTGCACCCGGTGCGCGGCCCCCGGATCGTGGTGCGCAACCCCGGCCTGGACCGGTTCTTCATGGAGGCGCCGATGGCGCCGGCATGGGCGTCGATCTTCCCGCACGGCGATCACGTGGTGCTCGGCGGCGGGCAGCGGCGCAGCGACGACACGACTCCCGACCCGGCCGAGGAGGCCGACGTGATCGCCCGGTGCGCCGCGATCGAGCCTTCCCTGGCGGGCGTCGAGGTCCTCGAC
Organism: Micromonospora sp. C28ISP2-4; assembly: GCF_030519385.1. Taxonomy (NCBI): domain Bacteria; kingdom Bacillati; phylum Actinomycetota; class Actinomycetes; order Micromonosporales; family Micromonosporaceae; genus Micromonospora; species Micromonospora sp. C28ISP2-4. Next base: position 196,576 of record NZ_JAUMKG010000003.1, read on the forward strand.
CACCGCGTCGGGTTGCGCCCCGGCCGGGCGGCGCCGCGCGTGGAGGCCGAGCGGCGTGGCGACGCGCTCGTCGTGCACAACTACGGCCACGCGGGAAACGGCGTGATGCTGTCCTGGGGCTGCGCCCGCGACGCCGCGGCGCTCGCCCTCGGCGCGGCGTCCGCCGCCTGACGGGCCGCCGGCCCGGTCAGGACACGGCGGCCCGCACCAGCTCGGTGATCTTCTTCTCCACCTCCGGGCTCCACTTCACCAGCGCGAACGACGCCGGCCACATGTCGCCGTCGTCGAGGTTCGCCGTGTCCTGGAAGCCCAGCGTCGAGTAGCGGTAGTTGAACTTCCCCGAGTCCTGGAAGAAGACGACGATCTTGCCGGCCGCGTTGGCGTACGCGGGCATGCCGTACCAGGTCTTCGGCGACAGCTCCGGCGCGGTGGCCGTGATCGTCATGTGCACCCGCTCGGCCAGCTCACGGTCGGCCGGCGCCATCTGCGCGATCCGGTCGAGCACCGCCTGGAGGTCGTCGGCCTTCTTCGCGCCCTTCTTCCCCTCCGCGCGCAGCTCGGCGGCCCGCTCCTTCATCGCGGCGCGCTCCTCGGCGCTGAAACCGTCGGACATCTCGATCCCCCCTCGTGGCTCGCGGTCCGCGTGGTGCCGACCGCCGGGGACAACGCTATGGCGCGGCGGTCACGGTGCGCTTCTCGATTCCTGATCACCTGCCGGGACCACCCCGGCCCGGCCGTGGCCCTAGCATCGCGGCCATGGCAACCCGGCTCGTACAGCTCAACATGAAGGCGCACGACGAGGTCGCGCTCGGCGACTTCTGGGCGAAGGTGCTCGGCTGGGAGATCTCCAGCGAGGCCCCCGGCGTGACGAACCTCGAACCCGCGGGCTTCACCTACCCGGATCCCCGCGTCCTCTACGTCGACCTCGTCGTCTCCACGGAGCCCAAGACCGCGAAGAACCGCGTCCACGTGGACCTCGCGACCACGTCGGCCGCGCACCACGCGGAGCTGGTCGCGCGCCTGACCGCGCTCGGCGCCACCCCCGCCGACGTGGGCCAGGGCGACGTGCCGTGGACGGTCCTGGCGGACCCGGAGGGCAACGAGTTCTGCGTACGGGAGCCGAACCCGCGGCACGCGGACACCGGTCTGATCGCCGAGGTGGTGGTGGACTGCGCCGACCCGCGCGCCATGGCCGGCTTCTGGAGTCGGGCCACCGACTGGACCGTTCACGAGGTGACCGACCGGCAGGCGGTGCTGCGCTCCGCCAAGGGTGTCGGACCGTACCTGCGGTTCGCCCGCACGGCCGACGCGAAGAGCGGATGGAACCGCGTCCACCTCGACGTCCGCCCCTACCCGGGCGACGACCTGGACGCCGAGACCGCCCGCCTGCGGGCCCTCGGCGCCACCGACGCCGACCTCGGTGGGGCCGACCTCCACTGGCGGGTGCTCGTCGACCCGGAGGGCAACGAGTTCTGCGTGCTCACCCCGGCCTGACCCGCGGACCGCGGCGCCGGGCGGGAATGACCGCCCGGCGCCGGTCAGGCCGCCCGGAACTCGTGGACCACCTCGATCGGCCCGACGATGTGCCGGTTGAACTCGTCGAGCTCCTCGGCCGGCACCCACAGCTCCAGGATGTCCCGGCCACCCACCTGCCGGACCGGGTAGCGGGCGGCGAACGCGCTGTCGACGTGGAAGCGCGTCACGTAGCCGGCGCCGGACGCCGGCACGTTCCAGTCCCGGGCGATCATGACGGCGTACTGCTCGTTGAGCACCGGGTAGAAGATCGGCTGGTCCGGCAGTCGCGGTGGCCAGGCCCGCCAGCCGGAGGCGCGGACGAGGTCGAGTTCCCGTGGGCCGGTCGGGCGCCACAGCGTCGTCGTCTCCGTCATCGCGTACCCCTCTCGCGTCCCGTCCCGGGCACCGACCGGCGGACCGTCGCCGCCCCCCACGGATTTCGCCGGCTGCCTATGCCGAGGCGGTCGACGGGCGGGTGGGCGAGGGCGCTCCGCCGGATTTCACGTTCTGACGCCGGTGACGTCGTCGCGGGCCGATGAGTTTGACACGGTGCGGCGGTCAACCCGTCGAACCCACTGACAAGGAGCACCGCGATGGCCAAAGTCATTTCCACGCTGTTCATCTCGGCCGACGGTGTCGCCGAGATCGACCCCGACTGGCACTTCCCGTACTTCGACGAGAACATGGGCCGCGCCGTCACCGAGGACTACGACACCTCCGACGTGCTGCTGATCGGCCGGGAGACGTACGACAGCTTCGCCGGCGCATGGCCGGACCGGGAGGCCGCCGGTGGTGAGGACGCGCCGTTCGCCAAGCAGCTCGGCGACATGCGCAAGGTCGTCGTCTCGCGCCAGCCGCTGGAGTTCTCCTGGCGCAACTCCGAGCTGATCCAGGGTGACCTGACCGACGCCGTGCGCGCGCTCAAGGCCGACGCCGGCATCAAGGGCATCCTCATCCCCGGGTCGATCTCGGTGGTGCAGCAACTGCTCGCCGCGGGCCTGGTGGACGAGCTGCGGCTGCTGGTGCACCCGGTGGCCGCCCGCAAGGGCCGCCGGCTGTTCGACGAGGGCGATACGCCGTACCACCTGCGGGTGGCCGCGACCGAGGCGTACCCGACCGGCGTGATCCGGGTGATCTACACCCCGGCGCCGGCGCCGGGCGCGGTCGGCTACGACGACGTCAAGGACCAGGTGCCGGCCGGGAGCTGACGATCACGGGGCCGCGGCGGGCCGGTGTGTCGTGAGAGGATCCGCCGGTGCGTCGCGCCCCGCTGCTGCTGATCCTCGCGGCGGTGTGCGCCGTCGCCCACGTCGTCGGCGTCCTGACGGCCGCCCCGCTCTGGCGCGGCGCGGAGGTGCTGAGCCTGGCGCTGCTGCTCGCGTACGCCGTCGCCGCCGGACTGCCGGCTCCGCGCTGGGCTGTGCCGGCGGCGCTCGTACCGTTGCTCGTGGACGCGGTCCGCACCATGCCGGCCGAGCCGGGCGCCGGGGACTTCATCTGGCTGGTGTACGGCAGCATTGAGAGCGGCTTCGACAGTACGGCCGGCTTCGACGTGGCGTTCGCCGGAAGCTGGGCGGCGCTGGTAGCGGTGGCGGTGCTGCTGGTCGCGTTCCGGGGGCGTGGACGACGCCGGCACCTGATCGCCGGGGCGGTCGCCGCCGCGCCCGTCGTCGGGTACGCGGCCGTCCGGGTCATCGACATCGGCTTCGCCGTCGCCGCCGGCACCCGGGTGGAGAGCCCGGGGTACTACGACCAGGCCGACGTCGTGTCCGCGCTCGTCCTCGCGGTGCTGCCGCCGCTGGCGCTCGCGCTCGCCGCGCTGGTGCTCGCCGTGCTGCTGGCCGGGCGGGGCCGGCGGCTCGCCGCGGCCGGCGCGGCACTGCTGGCGGTGCTCGCGTTGCCACTGCTGGACGCGGGCATGGAGGCCGTGCCGCTGCCCCCCTCGCTCGACGGCACCGGGCTGTTCGCCTGGTACGCCATCGTGCCCACCCGGATGCTGCCGCAGCCCGTCCCGGCCCTGATGGCGGCGGTGGAGCTGGCCGCGTACCTGCTGCTCGTCGCGGGCCTGACCGGCGCGAACCGCGCCGCACCGGCGGTGCCCGCGCCGGCGGAGGCCGGTTGACGTCAGGCGGTCGACTCCAGCTCGTCGAAGGCCATGTTCCACCACGACTCCGGCTCCGCGAACGCGGCCGGGTCGACCGGGCGCAGGTCGTCGCGGATCGCCGCCGCACGCGCGGCCCGCTCCCGCCCGCCCGGGTCCGTGGCGATGAGCTGCCCGAGCCGGTAGAGGAACTCCACGAACGCGGCGAACGTGCTGTTCACCGTCTCCAGGTTGGGTGTCTCCAGGTCCAGCAGGATCACAGCGCCGGTGCCGGCGTCGAGGCAGAACAGCAGCGCCGGGTCCTCCGGCGAGGCACCCAGCACGACGTACGGGCGGGGGCCCTGGTCGCCCAGCTCGATCGACAGCGTGGAGAACAGCTCGACGTCGGGGACCGAGACGTCGACAGTGAACAGGATCGGCACCTCGACCGGCAGCGCACCGTCGGGCGGGAAGACCTCCGGCCCGAGCGGCCCGAGGATCGCGTCGAAGCGCTGGTCGGGGAAGTAGATGACGCCGCGCTCACCCCAGAGGGCGGTGAGCTGCTCCCGGGTGACGGTCACGGCTGCGCCTCGTCCTCGTCCACGTCGTCGGCCTCGTCGAGCAGGCCCTGGCGGTCCAGGAACGCGTACCACCCGTCGTCGTCGGTGACCAGCTCGGCGTAGCCGGGGCCGAGCACGTAGTAGTGCACGAACGAGTCGAGGTCGGGCGCCAGCTCCTCGAACGCGTCGCCCATGAACCACTCGGTGCCGGTCGGCGGGAAGTACCAGACCGCGCCGGTCGCCCGCTCCAGGAAGATCGGCTCGTCGCTGCGCGTGCCGACGACCAGCCAGCCGGTCTTGTCCTGCGGGATGGGGGAGAAGTCGGGCGCGTAGTCGAGGAAGTACTGCAGGCCCGCGAGCCGGCCGGTCGAGGCCAGCTCGAACGCGCCGGCCCGCAGGCCGTCGGCGGCGAGCAGCAGGTCGCGTAGGCCCGCCGGCAGCTCCGCCGGCACGTCGCCGTCGTCGGCCGGGCCGCCGATCTGCCCGTACGCGAGACTGGCCGGCTCGTCGGCGGTCAGGTCGGCGCGGAGTTCGTCGAGAAGCTGCGCGAGATCGGAAGTCAATCCACTACCTCTATTCGGATCGGGGTTCCGTCCGGCAGATTCTGGATCTGCCCCCAGATCTGGGAGCCGATGTCCGTGTTGGTTCTACCATGCAGCAACTTGAGGTTGTCGACGGTGTCCGGCCCGCCGAGCTGGAGTTCCCACACGTGGTCGGGATGGTAGTCGCTGAGCCGTTGACTGAGCCGGTTGGCGAGGTCCTTGTCGTGCGGCCAGTACTTGTCCCAGATCTTCTGCCGGATCCGGTCCTTGTATCCGTCGGTGATGCTCTTGTCGCGTTGCACCGGGTTGGTGGCCTTGTAGAGCTTGCCCTCGTCGCTGAGCTTCTTCAGCGCGGCCATCTTGCGCCGGAACTGCGCGGTGGCGTGGAAGTCCCGGCGCTCGACCCGCACGACCTTGGTGGGCAGGCTGTGGTTGGGCCCGGTGACCCGGACGATCGGCTTCTCCAGCTTCTCGACCGCCTTGCGGACGATCTTGCCGGCCGCCGGTTTCGCGGCGGCGCCCCGGCCGCGCTTCGGGCTAGGCATCGAGCAGTCTTCCGATGACCTGGTCGATCAGCGCGCCGACGATCTCCCGGGTGATGATCTGGAAGATCGGGATCTCGGCCAGCGAGGCGCCGAACGTCACCACGGCGGTGGCGATCGCCTGGGCCACCTGGAACGCGAGGATGGCGAGCTGCACGATCACCGCGATCTTCAGTGCCAGCACGATCGCCGCGCAGATGATCAGACCGGTGCCGAGCAGCATGGCCGCGGGCATGCTGTCGTGCAGCACGAGCGGCCCGTTCTGCTCGCCACCCCACCACTTCTGGAACGCCGCGATCGCCGGGCCGACGTTCTGCGTCCAGACCTGCGCGGCTGCCGCGTCCACCTCACCGGCCGCCGCCCCGATCCGGCCGCCGAACTCGATCCACGCCTGGCCCATCTCGAAGAGCTTCTCCTCGTCGGCCTGTGGCCAGGTGTAGCCGATCCAGCCGAGCGCGGTGATCAGCTCACCGGGTAGTTGCAGTCCCACGGCTCACCCCAGCCCGCCGGCGAGCGAGCGCATCGTGCCCGCGCCGTCCTCGTCGACCCGCTCGTACGCGTCGGCCATCCCGGTGATGTCGGCGCCGGCCGAGGTGAACTCGTCGGCGGCCATCCCGACGCAGTCGAAGATGTAGTTCGCCACCTCGGTGTAGGCGATGCCGATCAGCGACCCGATGTCGTCGGTGCCCCACGGTTCGCCGTAGCCCTGCATCCGCGCCTCGAACGCCTCCAGCTCGCCGCTGAACCGCTTGGCGAGGTCGCCGACGCCGCGCCCGGCGGCCCGGATCAGCGGCGGGTGCACCTCGAAGCCGTCGCCGCTCATCGCTGCCCGCCGCGCGCCAGCCGCTCCTGCGCCTCGGTGAGCGCGTCGAGGAACGACCCGAGCCGGGGTACTGCGGTGTCCCGTACCTCCTGCAACTGCTCCCGCAACTGCGACATGTCCGCGACCTGCGGCGCCGTACCGGTCCGCAGCCCGTCGATCGCCGCGTTCACGGCGGTGACGATGTGCGCGGTCAGCTCCTCGGAGCCGAGCCGCATCAGCCGCGGCTCGACGTGCAGCGACTGGAGCCTGCCGTCGCGCCCCATCTCGGCGCGTACCTGCCCGTCGGCGGCCTCGCCCAGCGCGGGCGTCTCCGCCTCTTCCGCCGGCGGCGGACCGACCGTCCGAAGTGCCGCCATCGTCGCGTCGAGCATGCGGGTGAAGTCGCCGCTCATCGAAGGATCCGCACTCATGAGCCCTCCCCAAGGCCAAACGCCACGAGCGTAACCGAGAGGGACAAAGCGATTCCGCCCCGTCCGTCTTGGACAGCGGACGCACGAGCGACCACCATCGGCGGGAGCACGACGGTACGGGCGACGGGAGCGGATCATGGTCGAGGCGGACGTGGCGGTGGTCGGCGGCGGGGTGATCGGGATGACGATCGCGCTCACGCTCCAGCGGCGGGGCGCGCGGGTCACCGTGCTCACGGCCCACGACCCGGCCGACACGGTGTCGACTGTGGCCGCCGCGGTCTGGTACCCCAGCCACACCGACGAGGACCCCCGGGTGCTGCGCTGGGCCCGGGACACGCACGCCGAGCTGCGCCGCCAGGCGGCTGACGGCGTGCCGGGGGTGGTCGACCGGCCCACCCGGATGTGGCTGCGCCACCGCTACGCCGCGCCGCCCTGGTGGGCCGACGCCTGCGGCGACCTGGTGGCCGAGCCGGCGGAGCCGCCGTACACAGCGCTGCTGCGGTTCACCGCCCCGTCGGTGGAGATGACCAGCTATCTCGCCTGGCTGCGGCAGCGCCTGGAGGCCGGTGGCGGCCGGGTCGTCCGCCGCCCGCTGGGCACGCTCGCCGAGGCGTACGGGGTCGCGCCGGTCGTGGTCAACGCGACCGGCCTGGCCGCCGGACGGCTCGCCGCCGACCCGGCCGTGTACCCGGCGCGCGGGCACGTCCTGCTGGTCGCGAACCCCGGCCTGACCGTCTCGGTACGCGACGAGGACGACCCGGCCGGCATCACGTACGTGCACCCGCGCCGCCACGACGTGGTGCTCGGCGGCACCTACGAGGCGGGGGTGGGACACACCCGCCCCGACCCGGAGGAGGCGGCGGCGATCCGGCGCCGGTGCGTGGCGCTGGTGCCGCAGCTCGCGGACGCGCCGGTGCTGGGGGAGCGGATCGGGCTGCGGCCGGCCCGGCACGGCGGCCCGCGGGTCGAGGTGGACGCGGCGGACGGGCGGCTGGTGCACGCGTACGGGCACGGCGGGGCCGGGGTGACGCTGTCCTGGGGGTGCGCGGCCGAGGTCGCCGATCTCGCCCAGGGCGTCTGACTGCCCCGGCGCGCGACGGTCCACCGTCGGGGCTCGGCGGGCGGTAACCTCGGCCCGGTGTCCGCCCGCCGCGCCGCACTGTCCGCCCTCGTCGCCCTGATCGCCGTCCACATCGGCTGCACATTGATCGCGCTCGCGGCCTACAGCCACCGGATCGGCCTGGTGACACACGACGGCGCAAGTTTCCCGGTGGAGCTGCTCGACGCCGTGGTGCCTCTCCGTGACCTGCTGCCCGCCGTGCTCTGGCTGCTGCCGGTCACGCTGCTCGTCACGTTCGCGGCCCTCGGTCGGTGGGCCGTCCGGCGGACCGTCCGCCCCGGCGACGAGCGGCCACCGGTGGCGGCGTGGACCGCCGGCATCGCTGCGGTACTGCTCAACCCGCTCGCGGCCGTGCGCTACGCGTCGGCCACCGCCGAGGGCGGCGAATACATGCGTACGGTGCAGGTGGAGACCAACCTTCTGGTGCTCGCCGCGGCCGTGGCCACCACGATGAGCGCGCTCGCCGTCGCCGGGTTCGTCCGGCGCTCCGAAACGGCGAGCCCGGCGTCGCGGCGGATGCGGGTGGACGACTGGTCCGCGGGCCCGGCGGGACGGGAGTGACCCCCGAGTGGAGGAGCCGGGGCAACTGTTCAGCGTCCGGCTCATGGAGCTGGTGGGCGCAGCCGAGATCCGCGTGATGCCGGGTGGCATCAGCAAACAGCGCGGCGTGGACCGGTCAGGAATCGAGAAGCATCGGGCGGGCGGGCGGACCTAGCGTTTCCGGTACGGGCCGCCCCGCCGGGGAGGCCACGCCGGGAGGTGGGCATCAATGGATACGCGCATCCGTCAGCTGCACCGCTGGTTCTCCGTCGCCTTCACCGTGACCGTCGTGATCACGTTCGTGGCGCTGGCCCAGAAGGACCCGATCGTGTGGATCTCCTACGTGCCGCTGCTCCCGCTCGCCCTGCTCCTGATCAGCGGCCTCTACCTGTTCGCGCTGCCGTACCTGCGGCGTCGCCGCGCCGCCGCGCGTCCGCGCTGACCTGGGGGATTACCGGGGCCGGTCAGCGGGCAACACTGGTGGATGGAGCAGAAGGTGATGGTGTTCGCCCCGGCCCCGCTGTTGACTGTGACCATCGAGCAGCAGGGCGAGGCGAGCGAGCTGCATCTGCACCCCGGTGGGCAGGGGGTGTGGCAGACCCGGATGATCGCGGCGCTCGGCGTACCGGTGACCATGTGCGTGGGCCTCGGCGGCGAGGTCGGCGACGCGGTCCGCAAGCTGCTCGACGACGAGGACGTCACGGTACGGGTGGTGCGGCGGGAGTCCGGCACCGGCTGGTACGTGCACGACCGGCGCGACGGTGAGCGGACCGAGATCGCCGAGCACCCGGGCGCGCCGATGGTGCGGCACGACATCGACGAGCTGTACACGGTGACGCTCACCGAGGGGCTGCGCGCCCCGGTCAGCGTGCTCAGCGGACCGGCCGACCCGCAGGTGGTGGACCCGGACATCTACCGCAGGCTCGCCGCCGACCTGAGCGCCAACGGCGGGACTGTGGTGGCCGACCTGTCCGGGCCGTACCTGGAAGCGGTGCTCGACGGCGGCGTGAGCGTGCTGAAGGTCAGCCACGAGGAACTGCTCGACGACGGCCTGGCCAAGGACGACAGCGTCGAGGCGCTGCGCGACGCCGGTCGCCGGTGCCAGGAGCGCGGCGCGCGGACGGTGCTGATCAGCCGGGCGGGGGAGCCCGCGCTGGCGCTGCCGGAGGACGGCGAGTCGCTGCTGGTGCACGCCCCACCGCTGGAGCTGGCCGACCACCGGGGCGCCGGTGACTCGATGACCGCCGGGGTGGCGGCGGTGCTGGCCCGGGGCGGCGACATGCGGGAGGCGCTGCACGTCGGCGCCGCCGCCGGAGCGCTGAACGTGACCCGGCACGGGCTGGGCACGGGCCGGGCCGAGGCGGTACGCGAACTGGCCGGCCGGGTGCGGCTGACCTCGCTGGACGGCGGCGACCATGACGGCTGACCGGCCGCCCCGGGTGCTGGTGACGAACGACGACGGCGTGTACGCCCCCGGTATCCGTGCGCTGGCCCGGGCCGCGTACGAAAGCGGGCTGGACGTGGTGGTCGCCGCGCCGGAGGCCGAGGCGAGCGGGATGAGCGCGGCGCTGTCCGCGGTGACCGAGGACGGCCGGCTGGTGTTCCGCGAGACCGAGCTGGACGGGCTGCCCGCCGTGCCCGCGTACGCGGTGGCCGCCTCACCGGCGTACATCGCGGTCCTGGCCGGGCTCGGGGTGTTCGGGCCGGTACCGGACCTGCTGCTGTCCGGCATCAACCGGGGCGCGAACGCGGGCCACGCGGTCCTGCACTCCGGCACCGTGGGCGCGGCCCTGACCGCCGGCAACAACGGCATCCGCGCGCTCGCCGTGTCGCTCGACGTGCTCACCCCGGCGGCGGCGAGCGCCGGCAGCGGCGGCGCGGCGATCGCGGTGCTGGACAGCGTCGACGACGAGTCCCGCCACTGGTCGACCGCCGCCGAGCTGGCCGGGACGCTGCTGCCGTGGCTGGCCGGCGCGGACCCGGGCACGGTGCTCAACCTCAACGTGCCCGACCTGCCGGCCGATCGGGTGGCCGGGCTGCGCCAGGCGACGCTGGCCCCGTTCGGTCAGGTGCAGGTGTCGATCGCCGAGCGCGGCGAGGGGTTCGTGCGTACTGCGGTGGAGGAGAACGCGGTCCGCGCGGTTCCCGGCACCGACATCGCGTGGCTGGCCGACGGGTACGCCGCCGTGACAGCGATCCGGGCGCTGGGGCACCTGCCCGGCGTGGAGCTGCCGGTCGACGGCTGAGGACGGCTCCGCCCCGCCACAGTCGCACAGGTGGCGGGGCGGAACCGGTCGTTCACTCGCCGGCGGCGCGCCTGCGGTCGGCCTCGGCGTCGGCGGCGCCCACCGGGGTGCCGTCGCTGTCCCGGTCGGCCCCGGACAGGTCCACGTCGGCGCCGGCCCGGGCGGCGTCCGCTGCCGCGTCGTCGGCGCCGACGACCTCACCGCCGTCGGTCTGTCCGTCGTCGGGGACCAGCCGCCCGGCGGCGGCCAGCCCGATCGGTGCGTACCTGGGGTCGGTCATCTCGTCCTCCTCACCGGTGCTCCTGCGCAAGCGGTACCCCGGGAGGGGACGCGGCACACGCGCGAGGGTTCAGCGGTCGAGGAAGGCCAGGGTGACCGCGGCGAACAGCGGCGACTGGTCGATGTCGTAGTGGGTCAGGCCGGGCAGGATCGCCAGCGCGTGCCCGCCCGCCGGGCGGCCCTCGCCCGTCCAGCCGCCGTCGCGCCGGCCAGCAGTTCCGGGTAGACGGCGTCGCGGCGGATGTGCGCGGACGCCGCGACCAGCCGGCCGACCTTCTCCGGGTGCCGGAACCCGGTGTGCAGGGCGACGCCGCCGCCGAGGGAGAAACCGACCACGTCCGGCCGGTCCAGGCCGAGGTGGTCGATCAGCGCGGCGACGTCGTCGGACATCAGCGCCATGTCGAGCGGCCGGTCCACGTCGGCGGTGCGGCCGTGGCCCTGCAGATCCACCAGGATCACCTGGTGCTTCGCGGTCAGCGCGGGCAGGATCGGCGCGAACATCTCACCCGAGGTGAGGCCGCCGTGCAGCAGGATCATCGGCCGGCCTTCGCCGTGCGTCTCGTAGTAGAGGTGGACGCCGTTGACGTCGGCGTACCGCCCCGGGGCGTGGGTCTCGTCGCGCTGCGCTGTGGTCATCGGTGCTCCTCGGACGTGGTGACCTGACGTCTGATGGACCGGGCGGGCGGGGCGTATTCATCGGCACGGGCTCGAACGTGCTCGCGTCGGCGCAGCATGTGGGCTAGTTTCAGCCAGGTGAGCGAGGTGGCGAGCGTCCCCGTCGAGGCGCAACTCGAGGCGTACCGGTCCGAGCTGACCGGCTACTGCTACCGGATGCTGGGTTCGGCCTTCGAGGCCGAGGACGCGGTGCAGGACACGTTCGTCCGGGCCTGGCGCAACTTCGACAAGTTCGAGGGGCGGTCCGCGCTGCGGACCTGGCTCTACCGGATCGCGACGAACGTCTGCCTCACCATGTCCACCAGCGCGCAGCGCCGGGTCCGGCCGATGGACCTCGGCCCGGCCGGCGTCGGCACCGCCACCCACCCCGGCGAGCCGCGCCCGGAGCAGATCTGGCTCGGCCCCGCACCCGACGACCGGGTGCTGCCCGAGGTCGCCGACCCGGCCGAGGTGGTCGCCGGACGGGAGTCGGTCCGGCTGGCGTTCGTCGCGGCGTTGCAGCACCTGCCGCCGAAGCAGCGGGCCGTGCTGATCCTGCGCGAGGTGCTGGCCTGGTCGGCCCAGGAGGTCGCCGACCTGCTCGACACGTCGGTGGCGAGCGTCAACAGCGCGTTGCAGCGGGCGCGCGCCACGCTCGCCTCCGCCGACACCGAGGCCGACGTGCGCCGGCCGCTGGACACCGAGCAGCAGGCACTGCTCGCCCGCTACGTGCGCGCCTTCGAGGCGTACGACCTGGCGGCGCTCACCGCGCTGCTGCACGAGGACGCGACGCTGTCGATGCCGCCGCTGCCGCTGTGGCTGCGCGGCCCCGAGCACATCGCGGCGTGGATGGCCGGCACCGGCAGCGGCTGCCGCGGCTCCCGCCTGGTGCCGACCGCCGCCAACGGGATGCCGGCGTTCGGGCACTACCGGCGCGACCCCGACGGCTCAGGCCACGTGCCCTGGGCGCTGATCGTGATCGGCGTCTCCGGCGGCCGGATCACGTCGCTCAACAACTTCCTCGACGTCGACCGCCTGTTCCCGCTGTTCGGGCTGCCCGCCCGGCTGGAGGAGGGCGCCGGCCAGCCCGAGCAGGCCGGCCAGCTCGCGTAGGTCGTCGCCCGCGCCGCGTACCTCCATCCGCCAGCCGAACCGCCGGGCGGTCAGGCGCATCCGCGCCAGCACCTCGACCGTGACGAGGTCGGGCGCGGTCACCGCGGACACGTCGCACACCACCACGCCCCGGTCGCGGCCGCGCAGCGCCTCGGCCAGTTCGGCGCAGCGGGCCGCGATGTCCGCGCGGGTCGGCGTCCCGTCCGCCAGGCAGAGCATGTGCGTGATCACACGCATTGGACCGCCGTACGTCCCGGCTCTCATCGGTACGCGGGTCACGTTGTCGCATGCAGTTACATCGACGTTAACTGCTATACCAATCATCGGTGCTCGGCTATATGATCCCGGTAGTTCACCCCGAAGCCTCACGAAACCGCAGCTCCCGCACCCCTCGGGTCGAACTCCGCAAGCCAGGTGCTCCGCGACGTCGTGCCTGGCGACCGCTCGGCGTTGTGGTTCGGCCTGCCGGAAAGGTGGGAACGGATGACAGGGCTCCCGTCCTTGGTCATCGGCATCGCGTCCTCGTCGGCCGAGCGCCGGCAGCTCGCCCAACTGCTCGGCGGCACCGAGTCGTTCCTGATCGTGTCCAGCGCCCATCAGGCCCGCCGCTTCCTCGACCTGGTACGCCGTCCCGCGCTCGCCCCGGCGCCGCAGCCGCCCGCGAGTGACGAGGCGCCGGCCGAGCCGTCGGGGCGGGAGCTGGCCGTCGACTCCGACCGGCGGGTGCTGCGCTGGCGGGGGCGGGAGATCGGGTTGACGCCGCTGGAGCACGATCTGCTCGTCTGCCTGACCGGTACGCCCGGCCAGGTGTGGACGTACGCCCGCCTGCACCGCACCGTCTGGGGCAACGACCACCTCGGGCGGGGCTCGGACATGCACTCGGTGGTACGCCGCCTCCGCCGCAAGCTGGGCCGCCTGGACGCCCCCGCCACGATCCACGCGGTGAGAGGCGTGGGTTTCCGCCTCACCCCCTGACCTCGCCCCTCTCGCCGCTGATCTTGCAGTTGCGGCCCCTCGGGTGGGGCTTTTGCGTGCCTTGCCGGGGCGGTAAGTGCAAGATCGCCGAGAACGTGGGGCGGCCCGCCCGGTGCGCTTGCGCCGGGCGGGCCGTCCTCGTCGGGTGCCGGGTCAGCAGCGGGTGGGGGAGAGGGTGAAGTCCTCAACGGTGGGCGTGCTGCTGTTGATCTTCGTCTGGCGCGTCTGGGGCTTCCAGCCGTCCTTCGCGACGATCATCGTCAGCGGGTTGTTGCGCCGGTCCATCCAGTAGGCGTACCGGCCCTGGGCGTCGGTGGTGAAGGTGTACGAACTCGCCCAGGAGTCGACCTGCACTGTCACCCCGGCCAGCGGCGCGGTGGCGCCCTGGCAGCTCTTGCCGGAGACCGTGCCGGACAGCTTGCCCCAGGTGGTCGGCGGCTGAGCGATCATGGTGACCGCCACCGGCTCCACCGTGTACGGGGTGTTCTCCTTGATCACCACGGATGCGGAGTACGTACCGGGCTGGTCGACGCTCGCGGTCATGCCGACCGTGACGGTGACCTTCTCGCCCGGCGCCAGCGTGACCTTCGACGTGTCGACGGTCAGCCAGCTCACGTCGGCCGCGCCCTCGGTGCACTCGCCGAAGCCGGGCAGGACCTCGCTGTCCTTGGTGGCCGTGAAGCTGCCCGACGAACCGCCGATCTTGTAGAACCCGCAGGCCGCGCCACCCCGGTAGCGGGCGGTGTTGGCGTTGGGCAGGTTGGCCCACGAGTTGGTCGCCGGGTCGAACGCGAAGCCGGCGTTGGTGATGGCGCCGCCCTGCGAACCGCCGACGACGAGGAGCTTGCCGTTGGCGACCGCGTACGAGGAGGCCCAGCTGTCGGCCGGCGCGTCCGGGATGGCGGTCCAGGCGCCTGCGGCCGGGTCGAAGGCGTAACCGGCCTTCTGCGAGGCCGAACCGTCGTTGCCGCCGGTGCAGTAGACGATGCCGTCGATCCCGCCGCAGGACAGGAACGCCACCGACTTCGGGTACGCCGGCAGCGTCTCCCAGGCGTCGGTGCCCGGGTCGTACCGGACCACCGAGTTGGCCATCGGCGTGCAGCTCGCTGTGGTGCAGCCGCCGATCGCGTACAGCTTGCCGCCCGCGACCGCCTGGCCCGCCGCCGCGCGCGGCGCCGGGTTGTCGGCCTTGCGGGTCCAGGTGTTCGCCGCCGGGTCGTACGAGAAGGTGGCGGCGTCCGGACCGGCGGCGCCCCAGCCACCGGTGGCGATGATCTTGCCGTCGATCACGCCGACAGTCATGGCGTTACGCGCGCCGGGCAGGTCGGCGATGCCGGTCCACGTCTGGGTGATCGGGTCGTACCTGTAGTTCTTGGCGCTCGACGCGGTGCCGTCGCCGCCGGCGATGGAGTAGACGTTGCCGTCGACGTTGACGACCCGGTTGTCCATCACGTTCGCCGGGTAACCCGGGATGGTGGTCCAGGGGTCCGCCTGGGGTGCGGCGGCGGCGATCGCGTTCGACGACTTGCCGGACGAGCGGGCCGCGAACGACGTGGCGGCGGTCAGCCGCTGGACCGGCGCCCCGGTGGAGCCGAGCAGCGCCTGCTCGGACAGCTGGGAGCCGTCGGCCCGTTGCAGCACGAACCCGCCGTCGCGCTCACTGAACTCGGCGGTGACCGGAGCCCCGCCGGTGTTCGTCACGGTGAAGGTCTTGCTGACCTTCCCGCTCGGCATCCGGACCGTGCCGGTGATCGAGGTCGGCTTCACCGACAGCCGGCCGGCCGCGAGCTGGAAGTTGGCCGCGGTGGCCCAGTCCTCCTCGACCGTGACCTGCTTGGTCTGGCTCACGTAGTTGCCCGCGGCGGCGGTGAACGGGTGCGTCCCGGTCAGCGACGAGAACATCCAGTAGAAGCCGTCGGGCAGCTCGGTGTCATCAGGCGTGGCAACCGTGGTGGCCTTCTCCGCCGGGCGGTCCTTGCTGGTCACCGTGGCGCCGTTGACGTAGCTGTTGTCGTTCTTGTCACGGACGTGGCCGAGGACCAGGCCGCCCTTGACCGGCTTGCAGACGAGCGTGCTGCCGATGAGCACGTTGTCGACCTGCCACCACCATTCCCAGCTCGCCTCGTAGTAGTGGAAGCGCACCCGCACCTGCGACTGGCCGGCCGCCTGCGGGATCGGCACCTCGGTCACCCGCGGGCCGCGTACGTCGGCGGCCTGCCGGAGCACGTTGCTCCACGTGGTGCCGCCGTCCAGGCTCAGGTCGACGTCCGCGCGGTCGCTGTTGAGCCAGTTGTAGTCCTGGTTGAACCGGATCACCGGCGCGGTCACGCCGGTCAGGTCGACCACCGGGCTGACCAGCGACGTGTCCTGCCGCCCGCCGCTGCCGTAGTTGTCGCTGTCGATGACGGCGAAGTTGCCGCCGCCGCCGGTCAGGTTGCCCCGCTCACCGGCGTCGGTGAACTCCCAGACCTGGCCGGTGCCGGCGTTGTCCACCACGGTCCAGCCGTCCGGGACACCGGTGCCGTCGAACGTCTCGTACTCGCCGTCGGAGCTGACGGTGTAGCCGGGGGCGGTGGCGCACGCCTCCGGGTTCGCCTGCACCGCGATGTTCGCGGTCACGTTGCCCGCGCCGACGGTGACCTCCTTGGTGGTGGTCAGGTAGCCGGCGTACTGCGGCTCGACAGTGAGCCGGTAGGTGGCCCCGGACGGCAGCGACAGGCTGTAGCGGCCGGTCGACGGCGTGGTGTAGTCGGAGATCGGCGTGCCCTCGACGCTCACCTTCGCGTACAGCGGCCAGCCGTGCCCGGACCCGTCGGTGACCTGCCCGCTGACCGTGACGCTCGGTACCGCGGTGAGCGCGACGTCGAGCGTGGTGGTCGTGTTCGCGGTGATCGTCGCCGACAGCGTGCGGGTCGCGTACCCGAACGCCGAGACGACCACCTGGTAGTCGCCGGCCGGCAGGAGCGAGGAGTACGTCCCGTCCGCGCCGGTGATCAGCGTGCGGTCAGTCGCGCCGGTCAGGGTGACTGTCGCCCCGGCGATCCCGGCGCCGGTGGCGGCGTCGGTGACCTTGCCGGCCAGGGTGCCGTTGTCGCCGATCGGGGCGGCGGCGAGCAGCGCGAGCGCGTCCAGGCGGCCCTCACCGTAGACGTTGTTGTCGTCGGTGGTGCCGCCGCACTGCGAGTCGCCCTTGTCGATCGCCGTGTCGTTGAGCAGCGCGCGGGTCGCGGTGATGTCGCCGACCAGTGTGGGCGCCGCCGACCAGAGCAGCGCGATCGCGCCGGCCAGGTGTGGTGCCGCCATCGAGGTGCCGCTGATGCTGGCGTACGAGTTGGTCGGCACGCTGGAGCGCACGTTCACACCCGGCGCCGAGATGTTCGGCTTGATCTCGCCGTTCTGCCCGGTGCCCCGGGACGAGAAGCTGGCGATGTTGTTGTTGACGTCGTACGCGCCGGCCGAGTAGTTGCTCGCCAGGCTGCCCGGTGAGCCGCTGGTCTGGCAGGACGGGCCGTTGTTGCCGTTGGACCAGACGCCGAAGATGCCGGAGGCGGTCCACGCGTCGGTGACGTCCTCCATGAACGGCTCGTTGGACGGCGCCGTGGTGCCCCACGAGTTGTTGATGATGTTCGGCCGCTTGCTGGCGTCCGGGTTCTGCCCGTTGAGGTCGGTGGGCTCCAGCATCCACTGGCCGGAGGAGATCAGCGCGGCGTCGGACGGGCAGCAGCCGTTCGCGGCGATCCACTTGACCTCGGGCGCGACACCGATCTGGTTGGCCCCGTCGGCGCCGGCCATGGTGCCCATGGTGTGCGTGCCGTGGCCGTCTGAGTCGCACGGCGCGGTGGCGCACTCGCCGGCCGCGTCGAACCAGTTGTAGTCGTGGTCGAAGGTGCCGTCACCGTTGTTGCCGCGGTAGGCGTTCACCAGGGCCGGGTGGTTGAACTGGACGCCGCTGTCGATGCTCGCCACGGTGATCCCGGCGCCCTTGACGCCGTACTGGGACCAGACGTCGTCGGCGTTGATGTTGGCGATGCCCCACTCCAGGGCGTTCGCCGACTTCTCGTCGGTGCCCGGGGTGGTCTCCGGCAGCTTGTACTCCACCGGCGCGTACAGGCCGTCCACCTCGGAGTGGGCGGCGAAGTTCTGCGCCATGGTCAGCGAGCCGTCGGTGACCTTGATGGCGTTCGTCGCCCAGAAGGTCTGGTACTTCGTGCCCGAGCGGTCCAGCTCGGCGCGGATCTTCGACTGGCTGTCGGCGGCGGTCTTCTTCAGCGCCGCCGCGACGGCGGCACCACGCTCGTTCCAGTCCTTGATCCCGGCGGCCTTGCCCAGGTCCGCCTTGGCGGCGAAGTGGATCCAGAAGTCGCCCTCGCTCTTGCCCTGGAGCTGACGGGTGAGTTCGGGGCGGATCTTGTCGCCGGCCGACGCGCCCGCGCCCGTCTCGGCCTGCGCCGCCGTGCCGGTCGCGGCCAGCGCGGTGGCGGCGAGCACCAGGGCCGCGCCCGCGCTCACCAGCCGCCGGGCCGGGCCCCATCTGTGTGGACGTCTCAGCATCGGTGCTGCCTCCTGTTCCGATGACCCGCTGATGATCGAGCCATGGCAGAAGGGCCAGGAGACGTGCTCTCCCGACTGCGACACCGGTGTGAAAAGAACCCCCCAGGCCCCCTAGGCGCCGTGCGGGTCTGCGCCGGACGCCTGAGTGGACACTATGATCGACAGTAAGGAACGATCAATAACCGTACGTGAGCAACATGTCACCAACAGGCCCCCGGATCGGGCGGCCTGTTGACAGTTTTTGTCACGGTGGGGCGCGGTGACGACTGACGGCACGAACGCGGCGAACTCCGGCACCGACCCGTCGGAGCGCCCCTTCTCGCTCGTCATCGGGGTGACCTCGTCCCCGGCCGAGCGGCTGCGGCTGACCGAGCTGCTGGACGGCGTCGCGCCCCTTCTGATGGTCGCCGATCTGGACGAGCTGCGCGAGTTGATCACGACGGATGGGCCGACCCCGGCCGTCGTGCCTGCCCCGGCCGTCGTGCCGGCCCGGTCCGTACCCGGGGACAAGCCCGCGCCGGACGGCGCGCTGGTGATCGACGCGGCCCGCTCGACCGCCCGGTGGGGCAACCGGGAGACCGCCCTGACCCGGCTGGAGCGCGACCTGCTGACCTGCCTGACCACCGAGCCGGTACGGGTGTGGAGCTACGCCGAGCTGCACCACGCGGTCTGGCACGACGCGCCGACGCACGGCCGGGCCGACGTGCAGTCCCTGGTCAAGCGGTTGCGCCGTAAGCTCGACGAGCTGGGCACCGGCGTCACCATCGCGGCGGTACGCGGCGTCGGCCTGCGGCTCACCGACCACCGCCACCCCCGGGTACGGGGAGACTGACCGCCCGTCCGTCCGGCATGGAGACACGGTCGGCGCGCACCGGGCGGCGCGTACCGCCGGACGGTGACAGCCGGTGACCCGATCGGTGGAGCCGCGCCGCCGGTGTGGCCGGAATTGATGGCGACCGGTCGATTACCGGTGCGGCACGTATCGCGAGGAGTCTTTGCCTCCTACGGTGGCGTCCGGCACGCGGACGGAGGGGACTCGGGAAATCACCCGAGGGGGCCGTCCCGGCGGACAGGGAGAGTTGTCTCGATGCGAGTTTGGCTTCGCGCCGTGGCGGTGGTCGCCGCCGGCGCGGTCGTGGTGGCGGGAGTGCCGGCGCTCGCCGCCACCGTCACCGTGCGGGACGCCGGCGTGGCCGGCCAGACCGGGGCACAGGCGACGGGAAGCAGCGCCGCGCTGGGTGCCGCGCGCACCACAGCGACCCGTGCGCTGGTCACCCCCGGGGACACCCGGCTGATGCCGACCACGCCCCGCACCGACACGCCGCGGATCAACAACGGCGAGATCACCGACATCGAGGTGATCGGCAACCGCGTCTTCATCGCCGGCACGTTCACCTCGATCGCGAACGTCGGCGGGTCCACGATCGCGCAGCGGTCCCTGGCGTCGTACAACCTCGACACCGGCAAGGTGGACACCGGCTTCAAGCCGGTCGTCGACGGCGCGGTCGCCGCGGTGGAGGCGTCGCCGGACGGTTCGTCGCTCTACATCGCCGGCTCGTTCAACACGATCAACGGCGTCACCAAGCGCAAGATCGCCCGGCTGAACCCGACCACCGGCGCGCCGGTCGCCGCGTTCACCGCCACCGCGAACGCGCGGGCCACCGCGCTCGCGGTCAGCGGCAACGCCGTCTACGTCGGCGGCCAGTTCGCCACCGTCAACGGGGTCACCCGCAGCGGCCTCGCCGCGCTCAACCCCACCACCGGCGCCGTCGACACCGGCTTCAACCTGCCGGTCACCGGCGGCATCGGCGTCGGCGGCATGCTCACCGTGCAGCAGCTCAAGCTCACCCACGACCGCAGCAAGCTGCTGGTCGTGCACACCGGCCGCCAGATCGCCGGCCAGGACCGCTACGGCGTGGCGCTCATCGGTACGGCGAGCAAGGCGCTGCTGCCGTGGCGTACCCGGCTGTGGGAGGACAACCTCTCCTTCGTCGGCGGCATCCAGCGCGTCTTCGCCGGCGACATCGCGCCGGACGACTCGTACTTCGTGGTCACCAGCGGGTCCGGCGGTGACCGTCCGCCGATCAACGACACCGCCATCGCGTACCCGCTGACCGGGAACGACCACGTCGAGCCGCTCTGGATCTCCCGGCACTTCGACAGCATCTACTCGGTCGCGATCACCGACACCGCCGTCTACGTCGGCGGCCACTTCAGCTGGCAGGAGTCGCCCACGTCGAACGTGCCGTGGCCCGGCCTGGACAACGTCGGCTACGGCACCGGCCAGGGCCTCAGCGGCTACGGCCTCGGCGACCAGGTGGTCCGCCGCGACCACCTCGGCGCGCTGGACCCGCTGACCGGCACCGCGCTGGAGTGGAACCCCGGCTCCAACTCGTACGAGGGCGAGAAGGCGATGCTCGCCACCTCGCGCGGCCTGCTCGTCGGCGGCGACGGCAACGTCAAGGGCGGCAAGACCACCGGCCGGGTGGCCTTCTTCGACCTCTCCTCCCAGCCCGCGCCCGCGGCGCTGGACACCACGATCACCACGCCGATCGAGGGTGCGGTGAAGCCGGCCGGCGAGTCGTTCACGATCAGCGGCCAGGCGCTCGCCCCGGCCGGCGTGGCCCGCGTGCAGCTGGAGATCCAGGACCGCAACAGCGGCAAGTACCTCCAGGCCGACCTGACCACCTGGGGCGCGTTCAAGGCGATCAACACGACGGTCGCCGCGCCGAACGCCACCTCCACCACGTGGAGCCTGCCGGTGACGCTGCCGGCCGGCGTCTACCAGTTGCAGGCAAAGACGTTCGACCGCAACGGGGCCGGCGACACCACCAAGGCGGTCAAGAAGATCGAGGCGTTCCGCTTCGACGACCTGCCGCCGACGACCCGGATCAGCTCGCCGGCGGCCGGCCTGCTCGCCACGCAGACGTTCGTGGCCTCCGGCACCGCCACCGACGACAAGGGCGTCAACTCGCTCATCTACTCGTTCCGCACGGCGGACAACCGGTACCTGCAGGACGACGGCACGGTCGCCGCGGTCTACAACACCTTCCGCGGCGAGCCGGACGTGATCGGCGCGACGTCCACCACCTGGCAGTACGAGGTCACGCTGCCCGTCGAGGGGCAGTGGAAGATGACCGCCACCGCCGTCGACACGACCGGGCAGAGCGACCTGCGCGGCGACACCCGCGACTGGACCGTCTCGGCCAACGGCGTACCGCCGACAGTGGCGATCACCTCGCCGGTGGCGATGACGCCGCCGGGCAACCCGGCGCCGTTCACCGTCGCGCCCGGCGGCACGATCACGTTCGCCGGTACGGCGAACGACGACGACGCCCTCAAGTCGGTCGAGATCTACCTGCGCAACAACACCACCCGTGAGGCGCTCGCCAGCGACGGCACGTGGGGCGCCGACTCGGTCGCCGGCTACCACCGGATCTCCCCGGCCAACCTCGACGCCGCGACGTTCGACTGGTCGTTCACCACGGTGCCGCTCACCCCCGGCGTCTACGACTTCCGGGTACGGGCGACCGACAAGCTCGGCCTGACCACGTCCAGCAGCAACATGGGCCGGCTCACGGTCACCGCCCAGGTGCCCGGCGACGCCTTCCCGAACGGGCTGCTCGGCTTCACCGGCACCAACCAGGACATCGACCAGCTGCACCTGGACCTGGCCGGCACCGCCACCGACGACAAGGGGATCCGCGCGGTCCGGATCGCGCTGCGCGACCTCGACACCGGCCGGTACGTGCAGCCCGACGGCACCATGGCCGCCGCGTTCGCCACAGTCGACGCGACGCTCGCCGCGCCCGGCGCGACCAGCACCGCGTTCACGCTCTTGATCGACCTACCCACCCGGGGCACGTACAGCGTCGAGGCGTGGGCCGTGGACACCGCGGGTCAGCAGGACAACTCGACGAACGGCGCGACCGCCCGATACCTGGTCTACCCGGGTGACACCGACCCGACGCTGGAGCCGAGCATCACGCCGGTCGACGGGCAGGCGTACACCGGCGGCCGGATCGTGGTCACCGGCCGGGCGGTGGACGACGGCGGGATGCAGAAGGTCGAGGTGCAGATCGGCAACAGCGCCGGGCAGGGCATGAACGCCGCCGGCACGTTCGGCCGCGCGGGCGCGCCGACCAGCTGGCCGTGGATCGCCACGTTCCTCACCAGCCCGGGCTCGCCGGGGTCGAACTTCGCGTACACGTCGCCGGTGATCCCGGCCGGCACGTACACGGTGACGGTCCGCGGCATGGACAACCGGGGGCAGTACCAGCAGCCGCCCCGTACCGTCACGGTGACCGTCACCGACTGACCGGGCAGGCTCGCGGGCCGGTCCGCGCCGGGGTCTTCCGGCGCCGGGCCGGCCCGTGCCCGTCTCAGGGCCGGATCAGGCACATCCCGGCCGTGGCCGGGCGATCCATCGTGGCCAGCGCGTCCGGGGCGGCGTCCAGGTCGACGGTGCGGGTGACCAGCTCGGCCGGGCGCAGCACCCCGGCGGTGACCAGCCGCAGCATCTCCGGGTACGCGTGCGCCGGCATGCCGTGGCTGCCCCGCAGCTCCAGCTCGTACGCGATCACCAGGTCCATCGGCAGCGCCGGGCGGCCCTGCGCGGCGGGCAGCAGCCCGACCTGCACGTGCCGCCCGCGCCGCCGCAGACCCTCGATCGACGCCACACAGGTGGCGTGACTGCCGAGCGCGTCCAGCGACAGGTGGGCGCCCTCGCCGGTGGCGTCCCGGATCGCGGCGGCCACCTCGCCGGGACCGCCCAGCGCGCTCGCGTCCAGGCAGACCGCGGCGCCGCTGCGACGGGCCAGTTCCAGCGCGCCGGGTGAGACGTCCACGGCCACCACCCGCGCCCCGCTCGCCGCCGCGACCATGACGGCGGACAGGCCGACGCCCCCGCAGCCGTGCACTGCGACCCACTCGCCCGCGGCCACCCGGCCCTGCGCCACGACGGCCCGGAACGCGGTGGCGAACCGGCAGCCGAGCGCGGCGGCTGCCGCCTCGTCCAGCTCGTCCGGCAACCGGACCAGGTTCACGTCGGCGTGCCGCACGGCGACCAGCTCGGCGAACGATCCCCACCCGGTGAAGCCCGGCTGGGTCTGGCGCTCGCAGACCTGCTGGTCGCCGGCCAGGCACGACGGGCACCGCCCGCACGCGCAGACGAACGGCGCGGTCACCCGGTCGCCGGGCCGCCACCCGCGGACGTCCGCACCGGCCGCCACGACGACACCGGCGAACTCGTGCCCCGGTACGTGGGGCAGGCGGATGTCCGGGTCGTGGCCCTGCCAGCCGTGCCAGTCACTGCGGCACAGCCCGGTCGCGCCGACCCGGACGACCACCCCGTCCGGCGCCGGCACCGGGTCGTCCACCTTCCGGATCCGCCGTTCGAACCGGCAAGGCTCGAACACCACCGCATCGCATGCCCCCTGATCTCACACCCCGACCCTCCCGCCTTCACACCCCCACTTCACCCCGCTCCCTGCTCGCGCCTCGCGATTCATCTGCGGCCCTGTCGGATGTCGCAGATGTCCCATCTGACCGGGCAGAAAGTGCAAGATCGCCGGCGAGGGCCGGTGCTCGCCTCGCCTGCCCGTCCCCGGCGCGTCATATCCCCATCACCTGGGATCCCTGGTCCGCATCCCGGGAGCAGCCCTAGATCTTGGTACGAAAGCGCCCTCACGGGGGCCGTTTCGTACCAAGATCTACGGGGCGGCTCGGGTCGCCGAGGCGGGGGAGGGCGCGCGGGGGCGGCACGGGTCGGCGAATGGAGCAGTTCGGGGCGGGATCGGCTCTCACGCCTCGCCCCCCTGACCCCGGTGATCAAGGAGTTTGTGTCCTGATCAGGGCGGTGTCAGTCCGCAAACTCCTTGATCACCGGGAGGGAGAGGACGGGGAAGGAGGGCTACAGGTGGCGGCCCTGGGGGTCTCGGGCGGTGATGCCGTCCAGCGGGGTTCCCGGAGTGAGGGTCTTCGGGTCGAACCAGAAGATCACTACCTGAGTGTCCTCGCTCCACCTGGCCAGCTTCGCCTCGACCTGCCGGCCGTCGACCGTCCCGACGATGCGGGCCGCCGGGCCGACGAAGTAGCCGAACGTCGGTATCGACGGGTCGGTGGGCGTCCGCTGCTGGTCGTACCCGATCTCGTGGAACCCCGGCCGGCGGTCGCTGCCGGTCACGTCGTTCACCAGGAAGTCCGACGTCAGGTGGCCGTCCGGCGCGCGCCGCCCGGCGACCAGGCCGATCGTCACGCGGGGCAGTTCCGGCACGTCGACCGGGACCATGAAGAACACGCGCGCGTCGGCGCCGTACCGGATGCCGCTGTCCACGACGGTTCCGAGCGGTCGCAGCGGCGACTCGGTCGGGGCCGGCGCGGCGGTCGGCGTGGGTGGGGGAGTGCCGGTGGACGCGGTGGCGACCGGCTCCCCGGCCGGGAGGTCCGGCGGGCCGGGCCGCGTCGCCACGGCGTCGACCCCGACGGCCACCGCGACCGTCGCCACCGCCGCCGCGACTGCGGCACCGATCCGCCGGCGACGGCGCAACCGGCGTCCCCGGCGCATGATGTCCGCGATGTCCAGGCCGTCGGCCCGCTCGGTCGCCCGCATCGCGCGGCGCAGCTCGTCCATCTCGGTCACCGGCACGTCTCCTGCGGCCGGGGCGCGGACAGACCGGCGGTACGCAGCTTCTCCAGCGCCCGGGACGAGGTGCTCTTGACGGTGCCGACCGACACGTCGAGTTCGCGGGCCACCTGGGCCTCCGGCAGGTCGAAGTAGTGACGCAGGACGACGACGGCGCGTTCGCGCGCGGTGAGCGTGCCGAGCGCGGTGACCAGCCACCGCCGGGTCGCCACCTCCTCGGCCATGTCGCCGCCGCGCCGCTCCGGCAGGTCGTCGCTCGGGTACTCGCGGATCGGCCGCCGCCAGGTGTCGACGACGTGGTTCACCAGCACCGAGCGGGCGTAGCCGTACGGGTCGCCGTTGCGGATCCGGGACCAGGACGCGTACGTGCGCACCAGCGCGGTCTGGGCGGCGTCCTCGGCGTGGTGGTGGTTGCCGGTCATGAGGAACGCGGCGTGCGTCAGCCGCGCGGAGGACGCCCGCGCGAACTCGACGAACTCCGCGTCACCCCGGGCCATGCGCGCCCTCTGCACCTCTCACCCCGGTAGGGACGTGCGGGAAGCGGAAAAGGTTGAGTCCTCGCCGTACCAACTTTCTCGACGGGTCACCCGTCCTCATCCCCGTGCCCCCGACCGGGCGCCGAGGGGAGACGAGATGACCAGGACCGTGGACCGGACACGCGGCGGCGCGGCGGTGATCGCGCTGGCGGTGTCGCTGGCCGGCTGCACACCGGCAGTGGCCGACCAGCCCGCAGTCGCGCTGTCCGAGCCGGCCGGGCCGTCCGCTGCCGCGCCGGCCGCGTCGGCGGCGGCGCCCGTCCGGTCCCGGCCGGCGCGGATCGGCTATCCCGCCGACGGCGGCAACAAGTGGCGGTTCGCCGCCGCCGAACCGGCCACCACAAGGGGTACGGGCCGGCTGCTGCGCTACCGGGTGGCGGTGGAGCGTGACATCACCGGTCTGCCACCGGCCGAGTTCGGGGCGCAGGTCACCGGCATCCTCGCCGGCCCGGGTGGCTGGACGACCGACGGACGGATCGCCCTGCGCCGCGTCGGCGCCGGCGGACCCGCCGACTTCACCGTCTACCTCGCCACCCCCGGTACGCGCGACGACCTGTGCGGGGACGGGCCGGACCGGTACACGTCCTGCCGTAGCGGGGACCGGGTGGTGGTGAACGTGGCCCGCTGGGTGCTCGGCGCGCCCGCCTACGGGAGCGACCTCACCGCGTACCGCCGGTACGTGGTCAACCACGAGGTCGGTCACCGCCTGGGGCACGGGCACGAGCGCTGCCCGGGGCGGGGACGCCCGGCGCCGGTGATGCAGCAGCAGACACTCGGCCTGCACGGCTGCACGCCGAACCCGCTGCCGTTCCTGCGTGGCGAGCGGTACGTGGGACAGTCCGGCGCGTACGACGACCGCCTGCCCCCGCCCGAGGGCGGCCGGCCGGGCTGAGCGGGCGCTCGCACCCGCGCGGCCCGGGCCGCGCGGGTGCCGGAACAGCGCGGCCGGGCCGGCGCCGACGTCCCATCCGGCGCTCAGAACAGCGTGGCCGGACCGACCGGTTCCGGCTCGGGCAGCGGCGCGAGCCCGGGCACCCGCTGACGGACCTGGTCGTGGAAGCGGCGGGCCAGCTCGGGGGCGTCCGCGTTGTCCGGCGTGTGCACGAACACCGTCGGCGAGCGGCCCTCCCGCAGCCAGCCGGTGACCACGTCCAGCCACGGCTGCCAACCCTCGACGGTGCGGGCCGGGTCGTCCCGGCCCAGGTAGCGCACGATCGGCCGGTCGGTCAGCGCCCGGGTACGCAGCGGCAGGCGCGGCTTGCGCGTCCACGCCTCCCGCTCCGCGTCGCTCGTCGGCGGCGTGCGGAAGAACGCTGTGGTGTCGAACGGGATCCACTCGGCGCCGGCCCGGTGCAGCGTCGTCTCCAGCGCGCGTACCGCACCGGCCTCGGTGAAGAAGGCGGGGTGGCGGACCTCGACGGCGTACCTGTGGCCGGCGGGCAGCGTGCGCAGGAACCGGTCGAGGTCGGGCACGTCGCCGGGGCCGAACGAGCCGGGCAACTGGATCCAGAGCGCGTCCGCCCGGGGGCCGAGCGGCTCCATCGCGTGCAGGAACGCCCGTAGTTCCGCCTCGCCGCCGGTGAGCCGGCGCTCGTGGGTGACCACCTTCGGCAGCTTCGGCAGGAAACGGAAGCCCGGCTCGGTCTGTTCGGCCCAGGACGCCACCGTCTCCCGGGCCGGGGTCGCGTAGAACGTGGTGTTGCCCTCCACGGCGTCGCACCACCCGGCGTACGCGCGCAGCCGCTCGTGTGCGGGCAGCGGGTGCGGCAGGAAGCGGCCGGACCAGGACTTGTGCGTCCACATGGCACAGCCGACGTGCAGGCGCATCCCGGTCACCGGTAGGGCCAGCTCGTCGAGCCGCCGCGCAGCGCCGCCTCCCGGTTCCATCTCCGGGTGAGGTACAGCGCGAGGCAGCCGAGCCCGGCGAACACCGGGGCGAGCAGCATGAGCAGCAGGCCGGCGCCGAGCCGGAACCTGTCGCTCTGAATGCCCTTGGCGGTGGTCAGCGCGAACGCCTCCGCACCGGCGCCGGTGCAGCTGACGAAGTCGGTTTCCATCCAGGTGGTCCCCTCGGTGGCCAGCACCGGAGTGAACTGCCGCGGGTCGCCGTGGTCGCGCATCACCGCCGCGGTTCCTTCGGGCCGCGCCCCGGTCAGCTCCTTGCTCCGCTGCTCGCCGGTGGAGTAGACGCGGCTCTTCGCGGTGCACCGGACGGTGGCCGGGTCCACCGAGGCCGGGGTCGCGAGGATGAGGATGTTGCCGGGGCGTACGCCGGTGTCCCGCACCTTGATCTCGGCGCCGGGGGCGAACTCGGCGGCGGCGGAGAAGGTCGACGCGGCCGCGAACGGACCCGTCTGGGTCAGCAGGGCGAGGCCGAGGAACCCGGCCAGCAGGAACCCGCCCCAGCCGACGAAGATCCACATCGCGACCACGGCGCGGAAGCGCTGCACGAGTGGGTTCACCGGACTCGGTCCACGTCGCAGGCGCCGTCGGTGACCTGTCCGCCGCCGCAGGAGGCGAGGGTGAGCGCCGGTGTCGCCACCGGACCGGTCCTTCTCCGTCGCATGCGTCCTCCTCGCGCGCCGTACGTCGGCGGGCCGGGCCGCCCGTCCGCCGCGCCCACGGTAGCCGGACCGGCCGGCGACGACGGATCGGGCCGCGACCGCCGGGGCGTCATCGCGGCGGATCGGGCCGCGACCGCCGGGGCGTCACCGCGGCGGATTGGGCCGCGACCGGCGGGGCAAGAGGAGGCCGGAGGTGGTGACGATGACCGACGGACCGGGCCTGCGGCTGTGTCAGGTGGTGCTGGACTGCACCGACGCGCGCGCCCTGGCCGAGTTCTACCGCGCGCTGCTGGGCCTGGTCTACCGGCCCGGTGACGCCCCGGCGGCCGGGGAGCCGGACGAGCGCGGCCGGGACTGGCTGGTGCTGCGGACCGCGGAGGGCGCGCCGCAACTGGCCTTCCAGCAGGTCGACCGGCTGCCGGAGGCGACCTGGCCGGAGGGGGAGGTGCCGCAGCAGCTGCACCTCGACCTGACCGTCCCGTCGGTGGCCGAGCTGGACCGGCAGCACGAGCGGGTGCTCGCGCTCGGCGGGCGGCTGCTGCGGGACCGGTCCGACGACCCGGACGAGCCGCTACGGGTGTACGCCGACCCGGCCGGCCACCCGTTCTGCGTCTTCGTCGCGTGAGGCCGGGTGGGCACGGGTCACGCCCGGCCCGCCCTACGGCCGCTCCACCCGTACCGGGTCGCCGCGCACGAGGTCGTCGTGGATCCGCCAGCGGGCGTCGACGCCCGCGCGCCGGGCCGCCTCGTCGTCGGCGGCGATCCGCTGCCGCAGCAGCTCGACCGCGATACGGCGGTTGAGGTGCAGGTGCCGTTCGGTGTCGACCACCACGGTCCGGCCCGACGGGCGGTGCGTGGCCCGGACGGCGGTGCTGGCCTTGTTGCGGTGCTGGCCGCCCGGCCCGCCGGTACGGCACGGCACGAACTCCACGTCGGCCTCGTGGAACGGCGTGACCGCCACGTCGGTCCGGCACGTTCGCGCGGTGACGTACCAGTTCTTCCGTCCGTGGCCCGTCCGGTAGGGGCTGGACGCCTGCCAGCAGAGCGTGCCGGTCCACCCGGCCGCGAACGCCTCCGCCCCGGCGCCGGTGATCCGGACCAGCACCGACCGGTAGGTGCCCGCCCGGTCGCCGGGCACCGTCTCGACCCGGTCGGTACGCAGGCCCCGCCGGGCCGCCTCGCCCTCCAGGCGGGACAGCAGCCGGGCCAGCGCCCACGCGCACTCGGCCGGTCCGCGACCGGCGGACAGCAGCAGCTCGGTCACCGGCGGCCCATCCGGCGTTCGTCGCGACGGCCCACGTCCGGCGTCTTGTACGTGACCAGCGGAACGGTCGTGGCGACCGGCGTGACGAGGTCGTGCGCCACCAGGTCGCCGATCACCTGCTCGATGCGCTTGTACGCGGTGGGCGCCTCCTCGAACAGCAGCTGCCGGTCGCCACACACCACGATCGAGCCGACCGGCGTACGCCGCAGCTCCTCGACCGTGTGCTTGGCCCGGCCCCGGCGCAGCGCGTCGGCGCGGGACATCTTGCGCCCGGCGCCGTGCGCCACCGAGTAGCCGGCCTCCGGCCCGGCGTGCGCCGCCACCAGGTAGGAGGGCGTACCGCGGGTGCCGGCGATCAGCACGTCCCGGCCGTCGCCCGGTGCCGCGCCCTTGCGGTGCAGGTAGCGTCCGTCCCGGATCTCGACCAGGTTGTGGCACTGGTCGACGACCGGTTCGGTGGGTTCGGCACCGAGCGCGTACGCGACCCGCGCGGCCAGCAGCCGCCGGTTGAGCGAACCCCACCGCACGGCCGCGTCGTGCCGGGCCAGGTAGGCGTCCGGGTCGGGCGCGGGACCGGCGCCGTGCACCTCGGTGTGCTCGCGCAGGATCCGTTCGCCCAGCCCGCGCGAGCCGGAGTGCACCACCAGCACCAGGTCGCCGGCGTCCAGCCCGAGCCGCGCGGCGTGCTCCGCCGCGAGGACCGGCCCGACGCGGGCCAGCTCGACGAAGTGGTTGCCGCGCCCGACCGTGCCGAGCCCGTCGAAGTGCCCGGCCGGCACGTCGCCGACCAGCACCGACCACGCCGGGTCGTCGGTGTCCGGGTCGAGCGCCCGGTCCAGGTCGGGAAACCGGGCCGCGAGCCGTTCGGGTACGACCCGGCGCAGCGCGATCGGGAACACCGCGATGCCGCACCCGATGTCGGAGCCGACCAGGAACGGGTAGAGCACCGTCGAGGACATCGCGGCGCCGATCGGCGCGCCCTTGCCGGGGTGCAGGTCCGGCATGGCGGCGACGTGCGCCATGCCGTCCAGGGCGGCGACCTGACGGCACTGGTCGAGCGCGGCGGACTCGATCCAGCTGCCGGGGGAGGAGAAGACGGAGACGCTGGCGGGCACGACGGCCCGCCCGGAGGGGTACGCGGACACAGACGCTCGTTTCTTGGGAAAGAACGCGGAGGACGGCGGACGGCAGGCGGCGAGGGGCCTGCGGGCGGGTTGCGATCCGTCAGAACGTCATGCCGCTCACCTTTTCGCAGAGCGGCGCGGACCGGCAACCGACTTTCGACCCGCCGGAGCGCCCGCGTCGACATCCGATGACGCGATCCATAGACTCCGGTCGTTCTGGTACCACGAGTCCAGGGAGGACCACCGTGTCGAGCGAAACCCGAACGCACGCCGCCTTACCCCTGCTGGCCCGCCTCGCCGGGGTGAGCGTGGCCGCCGCGACGATCGTCGCCGCCGCAGGTGTCGCCGCGACCGCGGCGCCGGCCGCCGACCCCGCGCCCACCAAGGGGCCGTGCGCGTACACGCCCACGCCGGACGAGCCGGCCGCCCGTCCGGTGCCGCTGCCGCCGGACCCGCGCCGGACGCCGGACCGGGGCACCGTGCGGGTCACGCTGCGCACCAACCAGGGGCCGATCGGGCTGACGCTGGACCGCGAGGCGGCGCCGTGCACCGTGCAGAGCTTCCTGCACCTGGTCCGGAAGCGCTTCTACGACCGGACGCCCTGCCACCGGCTCACCGCGTACCCGACGCTCACCGTGCTCCAGTGCGGTGACCCGTCCGGCACCGGCGAGGGCGGCCCGGGCTACCGCTACCGCGACGAGCTGCCCACCGACCTGCCGCCCGCGCCGACCGACCCGACCGGCGTACGCCGCCTGTACGCGCGCGGCACGCTGGCCATGGCCAACGCCGGCCCGGACACCAACGGCAGCCAGTTCTTCCTGGTCCAGGCCGACTCGGCGCTGCGCCCGAACTACACAGTGTTCGGCCAGGTCGACGCGGCCGGGCTGGCCACGCTGGACCGGATCTCGGCCGGCGGCATCGCGCCCACCCCTGAGGATCCGGCTCCGGTCGACGGCGCCCCGGCGGTGCCTGTGGAGATCTGCCGCGCGAAGCAGGGCCGCTGACGCGACGGCCCGGCGGGACGGCTGCCGGGGCCGCCCGCCGGGCCGGTGTCGTGCCGTGGTCAGGCGGGCAGCCGCCAGACCTGGTTGGCGCCGCCGAAGCAGTCCCAGATCTGCAGCCGGGTGCCGTTGGCGGAGCTGTTGCCGGTGGCGTCCAGGCACCGGCCCGACGCCGGGTTGCGCAGCGTGCCGTTGCTCTGCGCCTGCCAGACCTGGGCGCCGGTGCCGTTGCAGTCCCAGAGCTGGATCTTCGTGCCGTTCGCGGTGCCGGCGCTCGTCACGTCCAGGCATTTGCCCAGCGCTCGCAGCGTGCCGTCAGCGGCGACGGTCCAGCTCTGCGCGGCGGTGCCGTTGCAGCCGTAGAGCTGGATCGCGGTGCCGTCGGCGGTGCTCGCGGCCGCCACGTCCACGCAGGCGCCGCCGATGCCGGTGATCGGCCCGGTACGCCCGGACGGCGGCGGCGTGCCACCGCCGGTGACGGTGTCGTAGATGGCGCTGACCAGCGACGTCGAACCGGTGGTGTCCTGGGACAGCTCCCAGTTCATCATTCCGCCGGCGTTCGCCATGGCCCACTGCGTCTTGCGCTTGACGGTGGGTACGCCGTTGTAGCACTGCTGCGCGCCGCCGGCTGTGGTGCAGTCCCGGTTGGCGTTGGCCGGGTCCATGCCGACCAGCGCCGAGTAGGTGTAGTAGCCGGGCCGGCTGTAGAAGGGCACGCCGAGCACCGCCTTGGCGGCGGGCAGGCCGCGCGACTTCCACCTGTTGACGCTGGCGATCGACCAGTCGTAGTTGGCGTGCGGGCTGCCGCCGTCGTACGCCATGATGTTCAGCCAGTCGACCGAGCCGAAGACGGCTGTGGGCACCCCGTCGACGTAGTAGCCCTCGGAGACCACGGCGGCGGTGAGCA
The DNA here is from genome assembly GCF_030519385.1 of Micromonospora sp. C28ISP2-4. NCBI lineage: Bacteria > Bacillati > Actinomycetota > Actinomycetes > Micromonosporales > Micromonosporaceae > Micromonospora > Micromonospora sp. C28ISP2-4. The sequence goes on from NZ_JAUMKG010000003.1 coordinate 228,565, forward strand.
GCTTGCCGCGACTGTGCAGGGCGCTGCCGAGCTGCTGCATGAGCAGCGTGTAGTTGTTGGCCGAGGCGCCCGGGTCGGGATACTCCCAGTCCATGTCCACGCCGTCGAGGTTGTACTGGTTGACGAAGGCGATCAGGTTGTTGACGAACGCGCTGCGCGAGCCGGAGTTGGCGGCGAGCGCCTCGAACGCGGAGTCGTCGCCGTCGTTCCAGCCGCCCACGGCGATGGAGACCTTGACGTTGTTGGCGTGCCCGAGCGACACGAGGGAGGAGAGCTTGCTCGGGTTCTCCACCGGGCGCAGGCTGCCGTCGCCGTTGGGGAGCACGAACGCGTAGTTGACGTGGGTGAGCTTGCCGTACTGGACGGTGTTGACGTTGCCGCTCCAGGACGGCATGTAGCCGACGCTCTTGAAGTTGTTCGGCAGCACCACCGCCTCGGCGGCGGTCGGGGCGAGGGTGAGCGTCGCGGCGGTGGTGGCCAGCGCGAGCGCGCCGGCGGCCAGGCGCCGCCGGAGGTGGGGACTGGGCATCGAGGGCCTTCCCGGGGGACGGGGCGGATGGGGGTCTTCCTCGAGGTGGCCCAAATATTAAAGAGTATTAACTAAGGCGTCAACGACACACTTCGATACGTGACGCGGCATGCGCCCTCGGTCAGCGCAGCAGCACCGGCCCCGCGCCGATCGGCACCCGGAACAGCGCGTACGGCTTCCGCCGCAGATCCCGTCCACCCTGGTAGGTCGCCTGCCGGTGCAACTGGTTCGCGGTGACGTAGAGGTGCCCGTCGACGGCCACCGACATGGTGTCGGGCCAGAGCAGGCGCGGATCGTGCGCGACTGTCTCGAACTCCCCGTCCGGGCGGCGTCGCAGCACCGCGTCGTGCTCGTACGCGGTCAGGTAGAGCGCCCCGGAGTCGTCGGTCTCCAGACCGTCGGAGCCGGTGCCCTTGTCGCCCTCGTCCACCACGGTGGCGGCGACCTGCTCGTCGCCGAGCGACCGGTCGGCGAGCGCGTCGGTGGCCACGCTGTACCAGCGGCGTGAGGCGAGCGGGCAGTAGTACAGCCGGGCGCCGTCGGCGGAGATCGCGATGCCGTCCGCGCCCATCGACACCGGCGTCGCCGGCCCGTCCGCCGGGCGTTGCGCGAACGGCCGCCCCTCCACCACCGGCCGGAACGACGACAGCGGTTCGGCCTTCGTGGACGGATGCTCGTGCAGCCGGCGCCAGGACTCCCCGGTCGCGAGGTCCACCACGACGAGACCGTTCGGACCGGAGTCGGAGGAGTCGGTGATGTAGGCCAGACCCGCCTCGCCGCGGCGCAGGTCGAACCGGACGTCGTTGAGGTACGTCGTGGGCAGCGCCACGTCGGCCGGGAAGGTGATCACCTGACCGACGGAGTCGGTGTCGAGGTCCACCCGGACCAGCTTCGGGCCGCCCGGCTTCGTGGGCTGGAACATCGGGCTGCCGGTGTCGAGCACCCAGAGACGGTCGGCCGGGTCGACCACGATGCTCTGCACCGAGACGAACGCGCCCGCGTCGTCGTCGCCGGACGGATCGTTCCAGTCCTGGTCGGGGAACGGCACCTCACGGCCGTCGCGCAGCTCGACCACGGTGGCCGGCACCTCGTCGCCCCACTTCGGGAAGTTGACGAAGATCCGGCCGGTGTGCGACACGCTCACCCCGGTCGGCATCGCCCCGGTGAAGGTGTGCACCAGTTCCAGCTCGCCGACCGGCTCGTCGGCCACAGGCCCGTTCATCCACTGCTCGTTCCCGGGCGGGACCGCGGCAAACGTCGGCGTGGGGCGGTCCCGGATCCGGGACCGCCCCACGCACCTGACGAGATCAGGCGACCGAGGCCGGGAACCTCTCCCAGACCCGGTGCGCCGCCATCAGACGCTGCACCTCGGTGAGCACCTCGGCGCCGGAGCCACCGGTGACCACACCCGGCGTGCCGGTGACACCCGCGTGCCGCAGCACCTCGGCGCCCGCGCCCCAGGCGCCGATCACCTTGGCGTGCCGCCACGCCTCCTCGACCAGCAGCAGCACCCGCGGGTCGACGGTGGGGGAGCCCGGCGCGCCGGCCTTGGCGTCGCGGGCCGGCAGCGCGTCCGGCGCCGGGGCCGGGGCGCCCGCCAGCAGCACCGCGTCGAACTCGACCGAGCGGCCGGTGGCGAACGTGCGCTGCACCGGCAGCCCGTCGACGGTGCCGCCGTGCGCGGCGATCAGCAGCGGCACCATGCCGGCGGCGAACACCGCCCGGCGCACCTCGTGCACGTCGTCCATGTCGCCCTGGGCGTCGACCACGATGCCGACCATCCGGCCGTCGGCCGGCCACTCCCGGCCGACCTGGGACAGGGCCGGGCTGGGCTGGACGTCGGCCAGCGGCACGGTGGGCTGCGGCACGGGCAGGCCCAGGCCGATCGCCACCTGCTCGCACAGCACCGGGTCCACGTTGGCCAGGCACTGGAGCTGCCGCTCCTTGATCGCCTGGTGGTAGCACTTGCCCAGCTCGAACGTGTACGCCCGGATGATGTGTTCCTTCTCCACCGGCGACATGCTCTGCCAGAACAGGCGTACCTGCGTGTAGTGGTCGTCGAAGGAAGCCGGCGCGGCCCGCACCTTCGGCGCCTCGGCCACCGTCACCGGCGTGTCGACGAACGCGTGCTCCCGGTCGCCGGCCGGGAACGGGTTGCCACCGTCGAGCGAGTTCGGCCGGTACGGCGCCACGCCCGCGTGCACCGCGTGCTGGTGGAAGCCGTCGCGGAACATGTCGTTGACGTCGGCGTGCGGCCGGTTGATCGGGATCTGGGTGAAGTTCGGTCCGCCGAGGCGGGTGAGCTGCGTGTCCACGTACGAGAAGAGGCGGCCCTGCAACAGCGGGTCGTTCGTGACGTCGATGCCCGGCGGCAGGTGCCCGACGTGGAACGCCACCTGCTCGGTCTCGGCGAAGAAGTTGCGCGGCGTCTGGTTCAGCGTGAGCTTGCCGATCGGCTGCACCGGCGCCAGCTCCTCCGGCACGATCTTCGTCGGGTCGAGCAGGTCGATCCCGGCGAACGTCTCCTCCGGCGTGTCCGGGAAGACCTGGATGCCCAGCTCCCACTCCGGGAACGCGCCGGCCTCGATCGCGTCGTACAGGTCGCGGCGGTGGTAGTCCGGGTCGATGCCGCCGATGAGCTGCGCCTCCTCCCAGGTCAGGGAGTGCACGCCCAGCTTCGGCTTCCAGTGGAACTTGACCAGCACGGTCGCGCCCGCCTCGTTGACCAGGCGGAACGTGTGCACGCCGAAGCCCTCCATGGTCCGGTAGGACCGCGGGATGCCCCGGTCGGACATGTTCCACATGGTGTGGTGCTGCGCCTCGGTGTGCAGCGAGACGAAGTCCCAGAACGTGTCGTGGGCGCTCTGCGCCTGCGGGATCTCCCGGTCCGGGTGCGGCTTGCCGGCGTGGATGACGTCCGGGAACTTGATCGCGTCCTGGATGAAGAAGACCGGGATGTTGTTGGCGACCAGGTCGAACGTGCCCTCGTCTGTGTAGAACTTGGTGGCGAAGCCGCGGGTGTCGCGGACCGTGTCCGCCGAGCCGCGCGAGCCCAGCACTGTGGAGAAGCGGACGAAGACCGGCGTCTCGCGGCCCTTCTTCAGGAACCCGGCCCGGGTCACCTCCTCGGCGGTGCCGTACGCGACGAACGTGCCGTGCGCGCCCGCGCCCCGGGCGTGCACCACCCGCTCCGGGATCCGCTCGTGGTCGAAGTGGGTGATCTTCTCCCGCAGGTGGTGGTCCTGGAGCAGGACCGGGCCGCGCGGGCCGGCCTTCAGCGAGTGGTCGGTGTCGCGCAGCCGGGCTCCGTTGGCGGTGGTGAGGTACGCGCCCTGCTGCCCCTTGGCGATCTTCGGCACGCCGGTCTCGGCACCGGTCGGGGTCCGGGTGTCCGGCCCGCCCTGCTCGTGCTTGGGCGGCAGCGGCCCGTGCGGCGTGGTCGGCTCCTCCAGCGGTGGTGGCGCGCTGCCAGGAGCGCCCGGCACGTCCGGAGTCAGCGCGTCGCCGACCTTCTCGACGGCGGCTTCGACGACACCCTTGACGATCTGGGCGGGCTTGCTGGATTCCATCAGGACCTGTCCTCCTACGGCGATACGTCAGGCCCCTTCGGCCCTACCCCAGGGCGGCGCGGGCAAACCGGAACGATCGGGGAGCACAGGTCAGGGCCGGTGCGGCACGGCCACGGCGGTGAGCAGCAGCCCGCCGGCGACCAGCCAGCGGCCGTCCAGGACGTCCAGAGGTGGGCCGCCGTCGGTGCGGGCGCCGTCGACCAGGATCCGGGCGCTGAACCGGCCGGACCGGTCGAACGTCAGCTCCGCCTCCTCGAACCCGAGCCAGCGCCCGGTCAGCGGATACCACGCCTTGTAGACCGACTCCTTGGCGCTGAACAGCAGGCGGTCCCAGTGCGTCGCCGGGTCTGCGGCACGCAGCGCGGCCAGCCGTTGCGGCTCGCCCGCGGTGAGGACCACGCCGGCCACCCCGTCGGGCAGCGGCTCGTGCGGCTCCGCGTCGATGCCCAGCCCGGCCAGCGTCCCGGCCGGGGCCACCGCCGCCGCCCGGTAGCCGGTGCAGTGCGTGATGCTGCCCACCACGCCGGCCGGCCAGATCGGCTCCCGCCGGGGGCCGGGACGGATCGGCGCCGGGGCGTACCCGAGTCGGGCCAGCGCCTCCCGCGCGCAACGGCGGGCCGTGACGAACTCCTGGCGGCGGGCGGCCACCGCGCGCGCGACCAGGTCCTCCTCGCCCGGGTACGGCACCTCGTCCGGCACGTCGGCGAACGCCTCGACGGCCAGCGCCCCGGCCGGCAGCAGCGCCGCGATCATCCGAGGATCCGCTTCATCGGCGCCGGCTCGCCGCCGCGGCGCCGCCACTCGCGCGGATAACCCAGCGACACCTCCTCGAACCGCACGCCGTCGTAGTGGGTGGTGCGCGGGATGTGCAGGTGGCCGTAGACGGCGACGGTGGCCCGGTGCCGCACGTGCCAGTCGGCGGTGCGGTCGGTGCCGCACCACTGCGCGAACTCGGGGAACCAGAGCACCTCGGTGGGCCGGCGCACCAGCGGCCAGTGGCTGACCAGCACCGTGGGCAGCGCCGGGTCGGTGGCCTCCAGCCGCCGCCGCGTCTGCTCCAGCCGGGCCGCGCACCAGGACTCCCGGTCCGGGTACGGGTCGGGGTGCAGCAGCATCTCGTCGGTGCACACCACACCGGCGTCGTACGCCGCGCGCAGCGACGCCTCCTTGGTGGTGGTGCCGGGCGCCCGGAACGAGTAGTCGTAGAGCAGGAACAGCGGCGCCACGGTGACCGGCCCGCCCGCGCCCCGCCACACCGGATAGTCGTCCTCCGGGGTCAGCACGCCCAGCTCGCGGCACATCGCCACCAGCGCGTCGTAGCGGGCCACCCCGCGCAACGTCACCGGGTCGTTGGGGTGGGTCCACAGCTCGTGGTTGCCCGGCGCCCACACCACAGTCGCGAACCGGTCGCGCAGCAGCCGCAGCGTCCGTTCCACGTCGGCGAAGACCTCGCCGACGTCGCCGGCCACGATCAGCCAGTCGTCGGCAGTCTCCGGCCGCAGGCCGTCCACCACCGCGCGGTTCTCCGCGTACGACACGTGGAGGTCACTGACCGCGTACAGCGCACCCGTCACCCGGCCGATCTTTCCAGCGGCGCTCCCGGATGACCAGGCTCGCCCGGCCGAGGTGTCAGCCGACCTTCGCGGTCACCTCGTCGAGGGCGCGCAGCACCGCCCGGGTCACGCCCGGCTCGGCGGCGGAGTGCCCGGCGTCCGGCACGATCCGCAGCGTCGCCTCCGGCCACCGGCGGGCCAGGTCGTACGCGGACACCGGCGGGCAGCACAGGTCGTAGCGGCCGTTGACGATCACCGCGGGCAGGTGCCGGATGCGGTCCACGCCGTCGAGCAACTGGCCCTCGGCGAGGAAGCCGCCGTGCACCGCGTAGTGCGACAGGATCCGGGCCACCGGCAGCGCCTGGTCGTCGGCGGTGAAGTGGGCGAGCAGTTCCGGGTCGGGCCGCAGGGACGAGTTGACCGCCTCCCACCGCCCCCAGGCCCGCGCGTACTCCCGGGCCCGCGCCTCGTCCGGGCCGTGCAGCCGCCTGTGGTACGCGGCCAGCACGTCGTCGCGCTCGTCCGGCGGGATCGGCGCGACGAACCGCTCCCACTCCTCGGGCTGGAGGTGGCGCAGCCCGCCCTGGTAGAACCAGTCCCGCTCGCTGCGCCGAAGCAGCAGCACGCCGCGCAGGACCAGGCCGGTCACCCGCTCCGGGTGCGTCTGGGCGTACGCCAGGCCGAGCGTGGTGCCCCACGAGCCGCCGAACACCATCCAGGAGCCGATGCCCAGCCGCTGCCGGATCGTCTCCAGGTCGGCCACCAGATGCCAGGTGGTGTTGGCGCGTACCTCGCCGTTCGGGGTGCTGCGCCCGGCGCCGCGCTGGTCGAACAGCACGGCCCGGTGGCGCGCGGGGTCGAAGAACCGGCGGGCGGCCGGCACCAGGCCGCCGCCGGGCCCGCCGTGCAGGAACACCACTGGTACGCCGTCCGGCCGGCCCACCTCCTCCACGTACAGGACGTGGCCGTCACCGACCGGGATCCGGTGGGTGGCGTACGGCTCGACGGGCGGGTGCAGGCCGGTCATGCCCGGTCATTCTGCCCGCCGAGGCGGCCGCGGGTGGTCCCGGTCAGCAGGCGACGTTGCCGCCGAGGTTGTCCAGCAGCGCGTCGGCGACCCAGCCGGAGACACCTGTGGTGACGTCCCGCAGGTACGTCCACGTGTAGGTGGTGTGGCCGTTGGCGCTGACCCGGTCGCCGCTGGCGAAGCAGTGGAAGTCGACAGTGTGACTGAGCTGCCCGTAGCCCAGCGAGGCACAGGTGGTGTGCGGGCCGGTGCGGATGTTGACGTTCGTGGCGTTGAACAGCTGGCCGAACTTGCTGTCCACGTTGGAGTGCGAGTGGCTGCACCCGGCGCTCGCCGGTCCGGCCGTACCGGCCACCACGGCGCCCGCCGAGGCGACGGTCAGGACGACGGCGGCACCGATCGAGGAAATCTTCCGCATACCCGTCAACCCCCGAATGAAGATTGAGACGCACCAGCAGATCGATCCAAATGTTTCCATATATCAAGGTCGATGGGCAAGGTGCGGCACCGCCGGCCCGGCCCGGACCGGCGGCGCCGATCGCTCAGGCGGTAGCCGGTACGCCGTTGTCGGTACCGGTGGTCTCCGCCTCGGGCACAGCGCGCGGAGCCGGCGTGCGGACCGCGAACGCGTCGAAGCTCGGCCCGTCCAGCCGCTCGACGATCGGCTCCACCGCGGGCGGCTCCGACCGGTCCGGCTCGATCGCGTCCGGCTCGGTCCGCCCGTCCACGGTCCGGGGCGACACCTCGGCCGGGACGGTGATGGCCGGGCGCGTCGCCACCTGCGGGTACTCGGCAGTCTCCCCGCCGCCCGCCGCGGCCGCCATGACCGCCGCCGCGGCCAGGTCGGCGACGCGCTTGGCCTCCCGCTGCACCCGGGCCCGGGTCTCCTTGGCGTGCTGCTCGGCCAGGTCCGCCGCCCGCCGCGCCTCGTCGAGCCGCTTGCTCTCCACGGCCAGCTCCCGGCGTACGCCGACCAGCCGCTCCTCCAGCTCCGCGCCGGTCCGCTCGATGGTGGCGATCTCCCGGCGGGTGTCCTCCAGCTGCCGGGAGACCGTCTCCAGCTCCGCCTTGAGCTGGGTCAGCGTCTCCTGCCGCTGCTGGATCTCCCGCTGCACGCCGGCGAGCTGCTCCTGGTGCGCCGCCGTCTCCTCGTCGGCCCGCTCCCGAACCTCGGTGGCGTACTGCTGCGCCTCGGCGACCAGCGCGGCGATGTCCTTCTCCGCGGCGGCGGCCCGGTCGGCCAGCTCCTGCTCGGCGGCGGCCCGCCGCTCGTCCAGCTCCTTGGCCATCGTGGCCTGCCACTGGGCCAGCTCCTGCTGGGCCTTGCTGCGGTTGGCCTGGACCTCCTGCTGGATCTGCGTCCGCGCGGCCTTCACCAGCGCCTCGGACGCCGAGCGTGCCTGCTCGACCTGCTGCGCGCTCTGCTCGGTGATCCGCTTCGCCTCCTGCTGGGCCCGGTCGTGCGCGGCCTGGCCCTCGACGCGCAGCTTCTCCGCCAGCTCCCGCACGGCGGTCAGCTCCGCCTGCGCGGCGGCCCGCCGCTCCTCGTCCACCCGCTCCTGCTCGGCCCGGCGGGCGGCCAGTTCCTCGTCCAGCTCACGCCGCTCCCGCGCGGCCTGCTCCTGCGCGGCGGCCAGCAGCTTCTCCGCCTGCCCCTGGACCTCCTCCGCGCGCCGGCTGGCGACCTCGGTGATCTGGCCGGCCTGCTTCTCGGCCAGGTCCAGGATCTGGTCCACCATCGGGCCGAGGTCGCGGAAGGACGCCCGGTCCACAGCGGTCGGACGGTCGCGCAGCTCCACCGCCTCGGCCTGCGCCCGCTGCACCTGCGCGGTCAGGTCACGCACCTGCGCGTACGCCCGGTCCCGCGCGGCGGTCAACGCGCTCACCTCGGCGTCGACCTGCTCGACGTACCGGTCCACCTGACGCTTGTCGTAGCCGCGCAACGCGGGATCGAACCGCGGTCGCGCCGACAGGTCGTCGTGGGGTGCGAACGGCTCGGCAGCGTTTGACATGCGCCATCCTCCGTCGGTTCGCCAGCGCCAGGCCGGCGGATGACCGCCCCGCAGGGCACGATGAGGCGCTACGGTACCGCGTCCGCGCGCGAGGCTCGCCCCGCCCCGCCCCGCTGCCCGCCGACCGGCGGCGCGCTCAGACCGGGAAGTGCGGGTTCCCCGCCGTCAGGCGGATGGTGAAGCCCCCCGCGTCCCTGTGGTACGTCACGTGGTCGCAACTCTGGTGGCTGATCCACAGGCCCAGCCCGCCGTTGGAACCGTCGCCCGCCGGCAGCAGCCCGGCGTACGGATCCTTGGGGCCGCCGCCCCGGTCGTGGACCGTCACGACGATCCGGTCCGGCGCGCGCCACAACCGCAGGCACACCGGCGGCTCACCGTGGCGCAGCGCGTTGCTCACCACCTCGCTGACGGCGATGACCAGGCCGTCGAGGCCCTCCGGGGTCAGCAGACCACGGTCGGCGGCGCGCACCTCGGCGCGGGCGCGGGCCGGCGTCGGGTCGACCAGCTCGACCAGCGGCACGGTCCGCTGCACCGGGTCCGGGGGCGCCGGGCGGAACTCGGTCAGGTAGCTCGTCGGCTCGGTGTAGAGACCCGCCGCCTCGTGCCGGCCGTCCGGCCGCGCCACCAGCGGGTGGGTACGCGCCACGTCGGCGAGCACGTGCGCGGGTGTGGCCCGGCGGTCGTAGGCGCAGATGCCCCAGAGCGGGAAGTCGTCGTAGGCGTGGTTGATCGCCGACTCGTAGCGCGCCCACCAGTCCCAGGTCGCGCCGAGCAGCACCGGCGGCAGCTCGCCGACCAACCGGATCTGCGCCGCCCCCGCCGCCACGTACGAGGCGAGCAGCTCCCGGTAGGAGCGCAGCGCGACGCTGGGCCGGGCGTAGAGCTCGGCGACCGGCAGGAACGTGACCTCGGCACCCGGCGGCAGCGCCCGGCGCACCAGCTCGGCGTTGCGCTCGTCCAGGTTCACCGCCGTCGGCTCGCCGGCCGCGACCCCGTCCAGCAGGAACGGCAGCGCCACCGTCAGCAACTCCTCGTCGGAGTCGTAGACGAACGCCTCGTGGAAGTAGCCCACGTGGCCGGAGGCCGCGCCGCTCCTCATCGGACGACCTCCACCCGTACCTCGGACAGACCGAGCAGGTCGACCAGCCGGGCCGGGGCGTGGCTGGGCGTGCGCAGCACCGCGACGGCGTCGTGCCGGCGGGCGTGGTCCCGCAGGTGCAGCAGGCTGCGGTGGTCGACGAACCGCAGCTCGGCGGCGTCGAACACCAGCCGGCCCGCCACCGGCCGCGGGTCGGCCCGCTCCAGCGCGGCGGCGAAGTCCCGGTGGTTGGACGGGTCCAGCTCGCCGGCCAGCGCAGCGGCCGTGTCGCCGCTGCCGGCGTGCAGGCGGAACAGCACGTCGGCGTTGGTTTCCGGGTGCAGGCAGGCCAGCTCGGCGATCGCCGCGTCGTCCAGTTGCCGGCGGTCGTAGGCGCAGATCGCCGACATCGGCCGGTGCCGCATCCAGTGGTCGATCCGGTGCTCGTAGCGGGCGAAGGCGTCCCGCTGGGCGGTCGTACGGACCAGGCTGGTCGCCTCGGCCAGCACCCGCAGGCCGGTGTGCCCGGCGGTCAGCGCCTCGGTGGTGGCCCGCACGTACGCCCGGACCTGCCGCTCCGGGTCGACGACCTCGTCGTGCCGGTACGCCTCGCCGATGGGAACCAGCCGTAGCGCGTCCCGCCGGCGCGCGGCGTCGACCCCGGGGACGGAGGCCAGCCAGCCGGCGACTGTGGCGCGATCTTCCGGACAGACCACCCAGACCTGCTCACCGGCGGCCAGACCGGCGCTTACCTGCTCGACCGCCAGCGCGCGCAGCGCGGCCGGGTCGTCGTAGGCGAGGCAGCCATGGTTGTAGCCCGGGTACGTCACGTCCCCGCTGGTCACCGACTCCGCCTCATGGGCCCAGTCTATGCCCAGCCCAGCGAGGGGCCGCGCCAGGCCGTGGCCGCCCGCCGGCGGATCACCCGGGGCCGGGCCGGCGGTGCGAAACCCGGTCGCGGGCACGCCGGCCCGCGCACACCCTGGACCGATGTCGATCACCGTACGAGAACTGCGTGTTCCGGACTGGCCGGCGCCCGGGACCACGGCCCGCACCTGCGCTCCGGGAACGCGCACCGCACCGTACGCCTGCACGACCTGTACGTCCGGGCGGACCGCAGGCGCGACGGGGTGGGCAGGTCGTTGTTCGACGCGGTCCGCCGGTGGGCCGCCGACCGGGCCCGTCACCTGGAGTGGCAGGCCCACCACGAGCGGGCGGCGCCGTTCTACCAGCGGCTCGGCCACCGGGGCGATCCGTGCCCGCAGCCGGACTATCCGACCTTCCTGCTCGACCTCACCCCGCAGCGACCGTGCCTGCCTGTCCCTGACGTGACCGGCTCGCGGACCGGTCAAGATCGACACCAGTTCGGGGAGGTGGCTGCATTGAAGGCGGCCTGATGCCACCACCTCCCCGAGGTGGCGTGGAGCTTGGTGGGGAGGGCGTCAGGGGAGGGGGTGGGAGATGTCGCGGGCGTGGTCGGCCACCGCCGCGCCGACCACCGTCGCCGTGAGCGGCAGCACCTCCAGGCACCGGCGTACCGCCGCGCCCATCAGCGGGTTCGGCACCCGCATGGACAGCGTGCAGTGCGGCACCCAGCGGCCCGGCCGGTAGTGCTCCACCACCTCGACGCCGGACCGGGCCAGCCGCTCGTGCACGGCGGCGTGGTGCGCCAGCAGCTCGGGCGTCGGCGCCGGCCCGAGCCAGAGCACCCGCCCGAGGAACTGCCCGGCGTGCTGGAACTCAAGTCGCAGCGGCGCGGCCACCACGGTTCCGTCGAGCGCCTCGGCGACGCGGTGCGGGTCCAGGCGGGGCGCGACCGCCAGGGAGACGTGCGGGCGGTGCCGCTGCGCCAGCAGGGACCGCATGCTCGGCACCCCGTCGGACTCCAGCAGGTCCCACAGCACCCGGATCCGCCGGGTGGCGTCGGTGTCCAGATACAGCTCCAGCGCCGCGACCACGCGATCACCCTAGAGGCGGTGCCCGGGCCGAGGTTTGCCGGGCACGCTGGGCGGTACTGCCCGAGGTGACGGCAGGAAACGGCGGGGAGTGGGGGACGCGTGGACGCGACGGATGTGCTGACCGAGGCGTACGGGCGGTTGCCCGATCTGGTCGCCGGAGCGCTCGACGGGCTCGACGCGGCCCAGCTGCGGCGGGCGCCGGCCGACGGAGCGAACCCGGTCGGCTGGCTGGTCTGGCACCTGACCCGGATCCAGGACGACCACGTCGCCGACGTGATGGGCGAGCCGCAGCTGTGGGCCACCGGCGACTGGGCGGCGAAGTGCGGCCTGCGGCCCGACCCCGCCGACACCGGCTTCGGGCACGGTCCGGAGCAGATCGCCGCGGTACGCCCCGAGGACGGCGGCGTGCTGCTGGACTACCACCGGGCGGTGGTGGACCGGAGCCTCGCGTACCTGCGCGGGCTGCGCCCGGCCGACCTGGACCGGGTGGTGGACGAGAACTGGGATCCGCCGGTCACGCTCGGGGTGCGGCTGGTGAGCGTGCTCGACGACGACCTCCAGCACGTCGGCCAGGCCGCGTACGTGCGCGGGCTCATCCTGCGCTGAGCGCCGCACCGGCCCGGCGCAGCGCGGCGTGCCCGAGCAGGTGACACGCCTGCGCCTCGGGCGAGGTGCCGGGGCGCTCGAAGTCCGGCGCCCCGCTGACGCCCGTCACCCGGCCGTACGCGTCGACCCGCCGGGCGGCGGCCGCGAGCAGGTCCGCTCCCACCTCGTACCAGGACCGGGACAGCCATCCGCCGGCCACCCCGGTGAGAGCCGCATAGCCGAGCAGCTGGGCGGTGTTGGCCTCGCGGAACGCGCCCGGCTCGTCCAGCACGTCGGGGAACAGCCCGTCCGCGCCCCGGTACGCGAGGCAGGCGGTCAGCACCTCCTCCACGTGCCCGGCCAGCGCGGCGCGGACGTCACCCGGCCAGTCCGGCGCGAGCCGCAGCGCGCGGGCGATCCCGGCGACCACCCAGCCGTTGCCGGTGCCCCAGGGACCGGGCCGGTCCAGTTCGTCCCGGTCCTCGTCCCAGCGGGCGGCGTACAGGCCGGTGCGCGTGTCGTACAGCCGTCGCCGGTGTCCCGCGACCTGCGCGAAGGCCGCGTCGGTCCGGCCGGTCAGCGCCAGCAGCGGCACCACCATGTAGATCGTGTCCGCCCACACCTGGCGGCCGTCGAGCAGGTGGAACAGGGTGCCGTCGGCGGCCTGGGGCGCGCGGCGGGTCAGCCAGTCGAGCTGGGCGTCCAGCGCCACGGCGTACCGCCGGTCGCCGGTGGTGCGCGCCGCGTGCCGGACGACCTCGCCGCACGCGGCGCCGTTCACCGCGCCCACCGAACCGGCCGGCTCCCCGAGCCGCCCGTCCGGCCGCTGCCGGGTCACCGCGGCGTCGGCGACCAGCACGGCTGCCTCGGCCAGGCCCAGGTCGAGCAGCGCCTGGCCGAGGATTCCCTGCTCCCAGGACTCGCGCTGCATGGTCAGCAACGCGAGCAGCACCCGGTCGGCGGTGGCGTCCCCGGTCGTCGGCATGACCTCGGGGATACCCGCCGGGCCGCCGCGGCTCACCCGGACCGGGTGAGTTCGCCTCACCCGCAGCGCGGGGACGCTGCGGGACGAGCGGCGCCGGCAGGCGGGCGGCCGCGACCACCGACGAGGAGGGCCCGATGAGCGTCTCGGCCGTGGAACACCTGGCCCGCGGGACCGCCGGCCGGCACCCGGAGCTGCCCGAGACCACCTCCGGCACCATCCGCCTGGACCTGCGCGACGACGGACACACCGAGCACTGGTACCTGACCATCGACCGGCAGGACGTCCGGGTGGACCGCCTGGCCGAGGAGGCCGACCTGGTGGTCGGCGCGGACCGGGAGGTGTTCGACCGGATCGCGGCGGGGCGCCTGCACCCGGCCACCGCGCTGCTGCGCAACGACCTCGCCGCGCGGGGCGAACTGAAGCTGCTGATGACGCTGCGCCGGATCTTCCCCGGCCCGCCGGACGCCCGGGATCCCCGCGACATGTCCGGCGAGCGGGCGGCGGCCCGATGAGGCAGGAACTGGTCCACGTCCTCGCCGGCAACGCGTTCGCGCTGAGCGACGCGCAGGGCGACATGGAACGCGACCCGTCCGCCCCGATCGGTCTGTTCTCCTTCGACACCCGGTTCCTGTCCCACTGGGTGCTCACCATCGACGGCGAGCGGCTGCACGCGTTGTCCCGCGACGACCTGACCTACTTCGAGACCCGCTTCGTGCTGGTGCCGGGCGCGGCCAGCCACTACGTGGACGCCGACGTCTCGGTGATCCGGCACCGCTCGATCGACGAGGCGTACCACGAGAGCCTCACGGTGCTGAACCACTCGGCCGAGCCCGCCGAGTACACGGTGCGGATGGAGATGGCGGGCGACTTCGCCGACACCTCCGAGATCCTGCGTCCCGGCCCGCGTCGCCCCACTGTCGTCCCCGACCCGGAGGGGCGGCGGTTGCGGATCCGGTATGAGCGCGGGCGGTTCGTCCGGGAGACGTGCGTCTCCAGCACCGCCCCGGCCGAGGTGGACACGCGCGGGATGACCTTCCGCATCCGCGTCGAGCCGCAGGGCGAGTGGCACGTCGACCTGCACGTCGCCATGATCATTCAGGGCGCGGGAGGACGGGACCTGCGGGCCGACATCGAGTCGCACCGGCAGCACATCCGGCAGGACATGCGCGGGGACCTCGAACGGTGGTACGAACGGGCGCCGCACCTGGTCTCCGACCGGCCCGCGCTCACCGCCGTCTACCGGCAGGCCCTGACCGACCTCGCCGCCCTGCGTTACATGCCGCTGGCCTACACCGACCGGGTGCCGGTCGGCGGGATGCCCTGGGCGATGACGCTGTACGGGCGGGACGCGCTGCTCACCTGCCTCCAGACGCTGCCGTTCACGCCCGAGCTGACCCCGGCCACGCTGCACATGCTGGCGATGTTGCAGGGCGGCCGGCTCGACGACCGGCACGAGGAGGAGCCCGGCAAGATCGTCGCGGAGCTGCGGTACGGCGAGGCGGCCGCGTTCGACGAGCAGCCCACGGCGCCCTACTACGGCGCGGCCGACACCACGCCGCTGTTCGTGATCCTGCTCGACGAGTACGAGCGCTGGACCGGTGACGCCGACCTGGTCCACGAGTTGCGCCACCCGGCCCGGATGGCGCTGGACTGGCTGACCCGCTACGGCGACCAGTGCGGCGACGGCTACCTGCGCTACCGGCCGCGCAACACCGACAGCGGGGTCGCCAACCAGGCCTGGCGCAACTCCCCGGAGGCGATCGTCGACCGGTACGGGGTGGAGCCGCCGTACCCGCGCGCCACGTGTGAGCTTCAGGGCTACGCGTACGACGCGCGGATCCGGGGCGCCCGCCTGGCCCGGGAGTTCTGGGGCGACCCGGGCTACGCCCAGCGCCTGGAGGCCGACGCGGCGCGGCTGCGGGAACGGTTCGACAACGACTTCTGGCTGCCGCAACGGGGCTACTACGCGCTGGCGCTCACCCCGGACGGCGAGCCGGTCGACGCGCTCACCTCGCATTTGGGACACCTGCTGTGGAGCGGCATCGTGGAGCCGGACCGGGCCGACGCGGTGGCCGGGCACCTGTGCGGGCCGGACCTGTTCTCCGGCTGGGGCGTGCGCACCTACGCGCTGGGGCAGCGGCCGTACAACCCGGTCGGCGCGCACCTCGGCGCGGTCTGGCCGTCGGACAACGCGATCGTCGCGGCGGGCCTGCGGCGGTACGGCTACGACGAGGAGGCGGCCGACATCGCCGCCGGCGTGTTCGCGATGGCGGAGACGCTCGGCGGCTCGGTCCCGGAGGTGATCGCCGGCTATCCCCGCGCGTTGACCAAGTACCCGGTCCAGTTGCCGGAGGCCGGGCGACCGCAGTCGTGGGCCTCGGGTGGGCTGCTGATGCTGCTGGCGACCATGCTGGGGCTGCGCCCGTGCGGGGAGAACCTGCTGGTGAACCCGGCGATCCCGGCCGGCTTCGGGCGGGTCGAGCTGCTCGACGTGCCGGGCCGGTGGGGCAGGGCCGACTCGTACGGCCGGGAACGCGGCGCGGGCCGGCGGATGCGCGCGGGCGAGCCGGCCCGCCGGGCGGCCTGAGCCGCTCGCCGCTCAGCCGGTTGTCTCCCGCTGTGCCACCGGCGAGCCGGCCGCCGACTCCACCGGTTCGGCTGCGGCCGCCGGCCCCGTCGCTCCGGCACGGCCGGCCCGGGCGAGCAGCCGGTCCACGCCCACGAACAGCAGGCCGAGCAGCCAGAACACGACAGCGAAGCCGGCCGCGCTGACCGCGACCCCGGCGTAGCCCAGCTCGCCCACGTCGATGAACGGGTACGGGTAGCTGTCCACGATCAGGCCGCGGACCAGCGCGAATCCGAGGTACCCGACCGGGAACGCCAGCCACCACGCGGCGTACCGGGGGCGCAGGCGGCCGCGTCTGTCGAACAGCACCCAGTCGGCGACCGCCAGCAGCGGCACCACTGTGTGCAGGAGCTGGTTGCCCCACCACTCACCCGGTTGCCGGTCGGGCTGCGCCATGGCGAACGGGCTGGCCGGGTTGGCCAGCACCAGGTGGTAGACGGTGCCGGTGATGGCGATGTAGAGCGTCACCGCGCCCTTGAGGACGCTCGGCGGCTCCGGCCGGTCGCGCAGCGCGCACCAGGCGGCATACCCGGCGAGGACGCCGACCGCCACGTTGCTCTGGATGGTGAAGTACGGCAGCAGGCCGGTCACGGTGGCCGGGCCGAGCGCGGTGAGCACGACGCCGGCCAGCACGGCGAGCACCACGGCGAGGCGGAGGAGGATCGCCGGTAGGCGACGCCGGGGGGTCACGGGGGCAAGCTACCAGCCGGTCGTCAGCCGGGACGCCGCCCGGGCGGGGCGCCGGACGGCGGCCGGGCGCGCCCGGGCGCGGGGCCGTCCACGCCCGGCGGCGTGCCGTCCGGGCGGACCGGGTGCGCGCTCCTGCCGCCGCCTCGCTCGTCGCCGGCCTTCCCCGGCGGATCGTCGTCGCCCAGCAGGCCGGCACAGTAGTCCGGCACGCGGTCGCGGCCACCGGCGGCGCTGACGAGGTCGCCGAAGGCGGGCGTGCCCAGGGCGCGGCCCCGTTCCGGCTCGGCGACGGCCCGGTACGCGACGCACAGGCCGGACGGTTCGGACGGCTGTGGTGTCCCGGGCACCGGCGCGGCGGACGGCGCGCCGGTGCGGTCCGGCGGCGTGGGCGGTGCGGTGACGACCGGCGGCTCCGCCGGGCGGACGGCGCGCGGCAGGTTCCCGGTCGCGGCGAGTGCGACGCCACCGGTGAGCGACGCGGCGAGCGCGGTCACCGCCACCCGGACGCCGAACCGGGCCCGGACGCCGAACCGGGCACCGCGGCGACTGTCGATCCGCCGGGCCGACCGGAACGCCGCGACGGCGGCCGCCTCGCCGTCGAGTTCGCCCGCGCCGGGAGCGGCACGGACCGCGGCCAGCACGGCGGCAAGTCCCGGCGGGCCGGCTGGCGTGTCGCCGGAGCGGCCGGCGAGCAGCCGCTCGACGGTTTCCTGGTCCAGGCCGGATGCGTCCATCTCGTGACCCTCAGCGCCGCCACCCGGCCGGGCGTCACACTGCCGCCCGGCGGAATCCGGGTGAGGCCCGTCACCTCGCGCCGGTCAGGGCGCGGAGGGCATCTCCGGTTGCCGATGTCCGGCGGTCGCGGTGAACTGAATTACATGGGTGTCATCAAGGTGGGCACGTCCTCGTGGGCCGACCAGATGCTGGTCCGTTCCGGCTGGTATCCGCGCGGTGTCAACACTCCGGCCGGGCGGCTCGGCTGGTACGCCGAGCGGTTCGGACTGGTCGAAGTGGACACGTCGTACTACGCCGTGCCGGTGCCGGAGACCACTGCCGCGTGGGCGGAGGCGACCCCGGACGGGTTCACCTTCGACGTCAAGGCGTTCCGGCTGTTCACCGGCCACCACACGCCTGTCGACGCGCTGCCCCGCGACCTGCGTCCGGCCGGCGGCCCGAGCCGGATCCGCTGGCGCGACCTGCCCGCCGGGGCGTACGACGAGTTGTGGGACCGGTTCCACGCGGCGCTGGCCCCGCTCGCGGCGGCCGACCGGCTCGGCGCCGTGCTGTTGCAGTTTCCGCCGTGGCTGGCCCGCGGCGAGGCGGCCCGGCGGCGGATCCTGGACGCCGCGCGGCGCTGCCGCCCCTGGCCGGTGACGGTCGAGTTGCGGCACTCGTCCTGGTTCGCCGGGGACGCGATGGCCGACACCGTCACGTTCCTGCGTGAGCACGACCTCGGGTACGCCTGTGTGGACATGCCGCAGGGGCACGTCTCCTCGGTGCCGCCGATCCTGGTCGCCACCACCGACCTGGCCGTGATCCGGTTCCACGGGCACAGCACGGCCTGGGAGAGCGGGGACAAGCAGGAGCGGTTCCGCTACGCCTACGGCGAGGGGGAGCTGCGGCACTGGTCGGTGCTGCTGCGCGAGCTGGCCGACGAGTGCGCCGAGCTGCACGTGCTGATGAACAACTGCTGCGGCGACCAGGCCCAGCGCGACGCCGCCCGCCTGGCCGACCTGCTCGGCGTCGCGCCCGCCGCCGCGCGCGCCTGACGTTTCCCCGGCCGTCGTCCGGGTACCGCCGGGTGCATGGACGAGCGCGAAGGGGGATCTGTGGAGAAGCGGCGTGGCGAGGACGAGCGGGACCCGCGAGCGACCCGGGAGGCCGAGGAGGCGCACGGCGGCAGCATGGCGCCGGGCCTCGTCGACGACACCGGGCACCCGGTGGCCGAGTCACCGGTGCCGGACAACGAGCCGTCGGCGCCGGGCCGGCCGGGTGAGGACGGCACCGGCTCCTGAACGCTCAGGGGCGCGTCTCCGGGTGCATCCCGGTGGCCTCCTCCAGCGCGTTGTCGCCGAGGTCGCCGTCCGCGCTGTCGTCCGGGAACGTCCGCCCCGACGGAGCCGGATCGGGCGGTGCGCCCGGCCCGGCCTCGGGCGTCCGGGTCGGTTCCACGGATCCGAACCCGTGCCGGCCCGCCTTCGGCCCGCCCGGCCCGGCGCCCGCCGCCCGGCGTTCGCCGAGCCGCCCCTCGGGTACGGCGGTCTCCTCGCTGCCCTCGTCCATCGGGTCGCGGTCGCCCGCGCCCCACGGCGGGTCGGCGTCGAAGCCGTCTGTGGTGCCCCACGGCGCGGCCGACTCCGGCCCGCGCCCGTCACCCGGTCGGTCCCTGCTGGTCATGGTCACCTCGCCTGGCTGCTGATGTCCGTGCCGCCCGCCGACGGGCGGCCTGTCCCGGTGCACCGCACGGCCGGTGGCCCACCCCGATGTGGGTCACCGGCCGTGCGGTGGTCAACGGGCCGCCCCGACCAGGGAACGTCCGGCCGCACCCATGGCGGCCACCTTGCCGATGTTCTTCGGCGCGGACATGATCCCGCCCGCGCGGTCCAGCATGCCCCGGAACACCTGCCCCGGTTTCTGCTGCTCACCCATGTACGCCGACACCACCACCAGCGCCCCGGTCATCGCCGGGACCGCCCACTGGAGCAGTTTCATCTGCCGCTGGCTCGCGGCGACGTTCGCCGGGGTGTGGTGGTTGGGCTCGGTGGTCCCCTCGACCGGCGGCCCGCCGGCCTTCTCCAGCCGCATGCCCACCAGCCGGCTGTAGCCGGTCACCGCCAGCGCGCCGACAGTGAGCGCGGTCTTCACCACGCTCATCCGCCCCACGCCCGCCTGGCGGGCCATCCGCGGGCTCTCGGTGACCAGTTCACCCACCGCGCCGGCCAGGTGCGCGCCGATCGCCGCCGCGTTGACCGGTGTCCACCGCGCCCAGCCGGCCGACGCCACCGGCAGTCGCTCCGTCGTGTCGTTGATCCGTGCCGCCGCGCCGTTGACGCCCAGCGCCCCCATCAGGGAACCGCCGAACCAGGCCGCCAGGCCCAGGTCGTGCATCGAGCGCAGCGTGGTGTGCCGTTCTGACATCAGATCCCCCTCCGCCGTGTTCGGGCGGTGCGGCATACCCACGATCGGGCGACTCACGCCCCGGCGTGGCGGGCAGGAGGAGGGCTCAGCGCCGGGGAAGCGTGCCGGCGAACGCGGCGATCCGGGCGGCCAGTGGAGCCGACGCGCGTACCCAGGTGAAGTGGTCCAGCGGCGCGCCCGCCTCGGCGACGGTGTAGCGGTGCCGTGTCACCGGCGCAGCGGTCAGCTTCCCGCACAGGTGGTCGAGCGTCTCGTGCGGCGTGTACTGGTCGTCGTCGACGCTCACCGCGAGCACGGGTGTCCGGATCCGCCGCACGGCGGCCTCCGCGTCCACCCCGTCCAGGGCCGGGAACCGGCCGGTCCGGGCGGTGTGTGCCCAGTCCCGGATCACGCCGCGCGCCTGCCGGCCCCCGAACCCCCAGCCCGGCCAGACGCCGAGCAGCCGGGCCGTCGCCGCGATCCCCTGGGTGTACGGAAGCACGCCCCACCCGCGCAGCCCCGGATACCGCCGCCACCACGGCAGCCCCACGGCCACCAGCGCCAGCCCGTCCACCCGGCCGTCGTCGTGCAGCGCCTGGTGCAGCACCGCCACCTGGCCGCCGAGGGAGTGCCCGAGCAGCAGCCGGGTGCGGCCGTCCAGCCGGGGCTTGAGCGCGTCGAGCACGGCGCCGATGTCGGCGGCCATCTCCTGGTAGCCGTAGCGGCAGGCGCGCGACGGCGTCGGGGTGCTCTCGCCGGTGCCGCGCAGGTCGGCCACGATCACCGCGAGCCCGGCGTCGCGCAGCGCGGCGGCGAACGGCCGGTAGTAGCGGGCGCGCACGCCCATGGCCGGCCAGATCAGCACCACCGGCGTGCCGGGCGGACCGGCCGGTTCCGGGTAGATCTGCACGCCGATGCGCGCGCCGTCGACGTCCACGAACTCCTGGGTGTAGTCCCCGCTCACCCGGATCAGCGTACGGCCCGAACCTACCCGCGGGTAGGAAGGGGTGTCCGTGTGCGTGTCCGCTGCGCCGGCGCCTGCGGGCGGTGCCGGGCGGCCCGTTCCACCCGCTCCACCGCCGCCAGGACGTCCGGCACGTCAAGCGCGGCGAGCGCCGGGTGGACGCGCTCACCGGCGGCGGCCGGACCCGGGCCGGTCCACAGCGCCTCGTGCCACGGCCGGTCCGGCGGCGGCCCCCACCACGACGGCGGCACCGGCCCGAACAGCAGCACCGACGGGGTGGCGTAGGCGGTGGCCAGGTGGCCGATGCCGGTGTCGCCGCACAACACCAGCCGGGCGTACGCGACCAGCCCGGCCAGCTCGCCCACGTCGGTCGCCCCGGCCAGCACCGCGTCGGCGGGCAGGCCGGCCGCCCGGGCCACCGCCTCGGCCAGGTCCCGTTCCGCCGGGCTGCCGGTCACCACCACCCGGTGCCCGCGCCCGGCCAGTTCCCGGGCCACCGCCGCGAAGCGCGCCACCGGCCAGCGCCGCGCCGCCGCCTTCGCGCCGGGATGCACGATCGTCACGCCGGCCGGGAACCCGCCCCGCGCCGGGCGGCGCAACGCCAGGTCGGTGCGGTCGGCGGGCACGCCGTACCAAGCGAGCATCCGGCACCAGCGGTCCACCTCGTGCTCGTCCGCCCGCCACGGCGGCCCGTCCGGCACGCCCGCGTCCGGGTTGGCGAAGGCCAGCAGCCGGCCCGGCCGCAGCGCGGCCAGCATCAGGTGCGACTGCGGGCCCCGGCCGTGCAGGTTGACCGCCGTCTCCGGTGGCGGGCCGGACCAGGGCAGCGGTCCCAGCCCGTCCGCGTGGACCTGCCGGTCCACGCCACCCACCAGCTCGACCAGCGGCGCCAGCCAGCGCGGCGCGACAAGCGCCAGATCCTTCCCGGGGTACGCGGCACGCAGCGCGCGCAGCGCCGGCACCCCGGTCGCGAGGTCGCCGACGCCGAGCGCGCGGAGCACGAGGATCACGGGTACGACGACTCCTGCTCGGCGCAGACCACCATCTCGCGTACCGCGCAGCCGGGCGGCTGGGTCAGCGCGAACATCACCGCCTCGGCGGTGTCCGCCGGATCGTTGAGGATCGCGTCCGGGCCGGGCTTGTACCTGTCGTCGCGCTCGTCGAAGAACGCGGTCCGCATCCCGCCCGGGATCAGCAGCGTCACGCCGACCCGGCCGGCCAGTTCGGCGGCGAGCGCCCGGGTGAAGCCGACCACCCCGAACTTCGCCGCGCAGTACGCCGTCGCGTCGCTCACCGCCTTCACGCCCAGCGTCGACGCCACTGTGACCACGGTGCCGTGTGCGCGTTCCAGCTCGGGCAGCGCGGCCCGGACCACCGCGGCGGTGCCGAGCAGGTTGATCGCCACGATCCGGTCCCAGACGGCCCCGTCGACGTCGCCCAGCCGCCCGGGCACGTCCATGCCGGCGGCGGTCACCACGCCGGTCAGCTCGCCGGCCTGCTCGGCGATCCGCCGGGTGGCCGCCTCTGCGGCGCGGCTGTCGGCCAGATCGCACTCGACCCAGGGCACGCCGTCGGCGGGCGCGCGGCGGTCCAGCACGTACGGCCGCCCGCCGGCCTTCGCCACCGCCGCCACGACCGCCGCGCCGAGCCCGCTGGACCCGCCGGTGACGAGCACCGCGCGGCCGTTGATGTCCCTGCTCATGCCGGACTCCTTCTCGCTCGTTCAGACCACTGTTCGGACCAGGTGCAGACCGCGCTGCCGCGCGGCGGAGATGGTGCCGGTGGTGGACCGGCCGGACAGGTAGGGGACGGTGACCACCCGGCCGCCCCAGCGGCGTACCAGTTCCGCCTCGGGCAGCTCGACGTCGCCGTAGTCGCCGCCCTTGACCCAGACGTCCGGGCGCAGCCGGGCCAGCACCTGGTGCGGGGTCGGCTCGTCGAAGACCACCACCGCGTCGACGCAGTCCAGCGCCGCCAGCAGCCGGGCCCGGTCCTCGGCCGGGTTGACCGGGCGCTCCGGTCCCTTGAGCCCGCGCACGCTCGCGTCGGAGTTGAGGCAGACGACCAGGCAGTCACCGAGGCGGCGGGCCGCGCGCAACGTGGACAGGTGCCCGGCGTGCAGGATGTCGAAGCAGCCGCCGGTGGCGACCACGGTGCCGCCGTCGGCGCGTACCCCGGCGATCAGGTCCTCGGCGGGGCGTGCCGGATCCGGCGGAGCCGGTGCCTGTTCGCGGCGCAGCCCGGCGGCCCCGCCCGCCGCCACGTACGCCGACGCGGCCTCCACCGCCGCGCGGACCGCCTCGGCGATCCGCGCGCCCTCACCGAGCGCCCGGGCCGCGGCGGCGGCGAACCGATCGCCCGCGCCGCAGGTGTCCTCGACCTGCTCCGGCACCGACGACGGGGGCAGCACCAGCGGGGTGGTGCCGCCGTGGCACAGCACCGCGCCGTCCGGCCCCATGGTCACCGCGACCGCGCCGACCCGCCACCGGTGACGAAGCTCCTGACCGGCCCGGGTGGCGGTGGTGAGCGGCGAGCCGCCGCCCGCGTCGCCGGTGACGCGGCGCAGCTCGTCGAGGTTCGGCGTGGTCAGCCGGGTGCCGGGGACCGGGGCCGGGCCGCGCGGGTGCGGATCCCAGACCACCGGCGCGGTCGCCTCGGCCAGCGCCGCTCGCAGCGCCGGCTGCCGCAGCAACCCGCGCCCGTAGTCGCTGACCAGGACCGCGCCGGCCCGGCCGAGCAGCTCCCGTACCGCCTGCGACGGCTCTCCCGGCGCCTGTGGGTCGCCGCCGCGGTCCAGCCGCAGGAGCGTCTGCCCGCCGGCCCGCAGCCGGATCTTCTCCGCCGTCGCGCCGGGCAGGCGCATCGGGTAGAGCGCGACGCCCGCGCCGGTCAGCAGCTCCGCCAGGCGCGCGCCACCGGCGTCGTCGGCGAGCGCTGTGACGAGCGCGACCTCACCGCCGTCGGCGGCCGCGAGCAGCGCCGCGAGTCCGGCGCCGCCCGGCCGGTCGGTGGCGGTGCGCTCGTCGAGCACCGGCACCGGTGCGTCCGGGCAGATCCGGGTGACGGTGCCGTCCACGTCGCGGTCGAGCAGCGCGTCGCCGACGACGACAAGGGGGCCGTTCACGACTCCACCCAGCCGGTGCCGGTGTCGCCGTCGCGGCGCCCGTTCGCCGCGCGCCCGTCCGCCGCGAATCCCTTCGGCGGCGCGAAGCCGTGCGGACCGTGTCCGTTCGGACCGTGCCCGTTCGGACCGTGCCCGTTGGGCCCGTGTCCGTTCGGCGCGTGCCCGTTGGACCCGTGCCCGCCCGCGCCGAACGGTGCCGCGCCGTCGACAGCGGCCAGCACCAGGCCGTCCCGCCCGGCCCGGTCCGGCCCGCCCTCGGCCGCCCTCCGGCCGGTCCGATCCACGGATGCGGGATCGGCCGGCCGCCACGGCGCGTGCGGGAGGTGCCGGACCAGCGGCAGCGCCTGCTCGACGTACTCGCACAGCAGGTGCGTCGAGACCAGGTGCAGCTCCTGCACCACCTGGCTGTCGGACGACGGCACGGCGAGCGCGTCGTGGCAGAGGTCGGCGAGGGGGTTGGGTGCGGGTCCGGTGAAGGCCCAGGTGCGTAGGCCGGTCTGGTGTGCGGCGTGGGCGGCGGTGAGGAGGTTGGTGCTGGTACCGCTGGTGGTCATGAGGAGGAGGTGGTCGTGGGGTCGGCCGTGGGCGCGTACCTGCCGGGCGAAGGTTTCGTCGTATCCGTAGTCGTTGGCGATGGCGGTGAGGGCGCTGGTTTCGGCGTGCAGGGCGATGGCGGAGAGTGGTTGGCGGTCGTGGCGGAGTTTGCCGACGAGTTCGGCGGTGAGGTGCTGTGCTTCGGCGGCGCTGCCGCCGTTGCCGGCCACCAGCAGCCGGCCGCCCCGGGCCAGCGTCCACGCCAGTTCGGTGCCCCAGGCGGCCAGCCGCTGCGCCTCCCGCCGGTACGGCAGCAGGGCCGCGGCCAGCCCGGTCAGGTGCGTCTCCAGTGGATCGGGTCCGGTCATCACGCCACCGCCGGTGTGGGCCGGGCCGCACTGGTCAGCGCGCCGTAGACCGCGCCGAGCTGCTCGGCGCACCGCTTCCAGGAGTACCGGCTGCGGATGCGGTCGAGCGCGGCGGTGGCGTACGCGAACCGGCGCACGTTGTCGCCGAGCAGCCGGCGCAGCGCGGTGCCGAGCGCGCGGGGATCGCGGGGCGGCACCAGGTCGCCGGTGAGCCCGTCCACCACGCTGTCGGCGATGCCGCCCACGTTCGTGCCGATCACCGGCACGCCGCAGGCCATGCCCTCCAGCGGGGTGAGCCCGAACGGCTCGTACCAGGGGGCGGCCACGAGCACGTCCGCCGACCGGTACCAGGCGCCCATCTCCTCGCGCGGCACGCCGCCGAGCAGCCGTACCCGGTCGGCCACGCCGCACGAGTCGGCGAGCGCGGACAACCGGCGGGCGAACGTGTCGGCGGGCAGCAGGTGGGCGGGCGGGCCGCCGACCACGACGCACTCCGCGTCCGGCACCGCGGGCAGCGCCCGGACCACGTCCAGGAAGCCCTTGCGTTCGACCATCCGCCCGACCGTGAGGATGCGCGGGCGGGCCGGGTCGCGGGGCGCGACCGGGCCGTCCGGGCGGAACACCGCCTCGTTGACGCCGGACGGGACGAGCACCATCCGGGACCGGGGTACGCCCATCCGGACCAGTTCGGCGACCTCGTCCGAGCACTGCACGACGACCCGGTCCACGGCCCGGCCGAGCGCCCGCTCGTAGCCGGCGCGCCCTGGTGGACTGGTGTCCCGGGTGCCCTGGTGGCGGCGCTTCACGGTGCCGAGGGCGTGGTACGTCAGCACCGTCGGCACGCCGGTGCGGCGGCTCGCGTGCACGGTGGCCAGTCCGCTCATCCAGAAGTGCGCGTGCGCCACGTCCGGGGTCCAGCCGCCGCGCCGCCAGGTGTCGGCCAGCCAGCTGCCGAACTCCCCCATGTACGGCAGCAGGTCGTCCTTCGGCACCCGCCGGGCGGGACCGGCCGGCACGTGGCACACCTGGTAGCCGTCCGGCGCGCCGACCACCTCGGGCAGCGTGGGGGAGTCGCGGCGGGTGTAGACGCGGACGTCGTGTCCCGCGCCGGTGAGCGCGGACGCGAGTTCCGCCACGTGCGTGTTCTGGCCGCCCGCGTCCTCCTCGCCGAGGGCGGCGAGTGGGCTGGCGTGCTCGGAAATCATCGCGATGCGCATGTCTCCTCCTCCAGGATCCGGTCCCAGTCGGCGAGGAAGCGGTCCAGACCGAACCGTTCCTTCGCCACCTCGCGTGCCCGTGCGCCGAGCCGGTACGCGGCGTCGGTGTCCTCGGTCAGCCAGCGCGCCGCCTCCACGAGCGTGTCGACGCGGGTGGACAGCACCCCGGCGTCCGGTGGGACGGCGTCCACCGCTTCCGTGGTGGCCAGTGCCACCACGGGCATGCCCATGGTCATGGCCTCGATGAGGCTGAGGCCGAGTGAGGTCCAGCGGCACAGGTGCAGGTACGCGCGTCGTCTGGCGAGTTCGGCGTGCATGGCGTGCTGGGGCAGGTCCTCGTGCCCGGTGACCGGCAGGCCCGGGAAACCCGCCGCGGTGAGCGCGTCCGGCAGCCCGGCCACGCCCATGCCGTACACGTCGAGCGGGGCGACGGCCGCGAAACGCGGCATGAGGTCGGTGCCGGTGACGCGCCACCGGCGTACCGGCTCGTTGGTGACGACGGCGAGGCGGTCGAGTTCCCCGGTCCACTCCACTGCGGGCGGTACGACGCCGTGGTCGACGACTGTGGTGCGGGTGGCGCCGTTGTCCCAGAACAGCTCGTTGAACGCGGTGACGTGCGTGAGCAGCAGGTCGTCGCGGTCGGCCATCGGGTGGCGGGTGTGGGGGACGTCGCCCTTCGGGGTGTTGTGCTCGACGTAGATCGCGGGCACGTCGCGGCCGGGTCGGCGGCCCAGCCACTGCGCGGCCAGGTCGAGTTCCTCGGGGCGTTGCAGGATGACCACGTCGACGTGCGCGTGGCGCAGGTCCTCGGGGGTGATCTCGACGGCGCTGTCCGGCCACGGGTAGGTGCGGGCGCGGCCCAGGCCGTACGGACCCCGGTCCGGGGTGACCGGCACGAGGTAGCGGTGCCGGCCGTGTACGAAGGACGTCGTCCAGGAGCCGTGCACGTGCCACAGCAGTACGTTCATCTCTCTCCTCGGGGGCGACGGTTTGCGGTGCTCGACGGCGTGGCGGCCGGGTCAGCCGGGGGCCAGCGTGCGGACGGCGGCCACCACCGCGCCCGGGTCGACGCCGCTCAGGCACGGATGCCCGGGTATCGGGCAGACGGTGGCGCGGGTGTCCCGGCAGGGCGCTCCCGCGTCACCGAGCCGCACTGTCGGCACCCGGTAGGGCCCCCACTGTCCGAACGGCACAGTGGGCGCGAACAGGCTCACCACCGGCACGCCGAGCGCGGCGGCCAGGTGCGCCGGGCCGGTGTTGCCGACCACCAGGCAACCGGCACCGGTGAGCAGCCGGGCGAGCCCGGCCAGGTCCGTGGTCCCACCCAGGTCCACGCCACCGGCGGCGGCCACCTGGGCGGTCAGCTCCCGTTCGTCCGGCCCGCCGGTCACCAGCACCCGCCGGCCGTCGGCCGCCAGCGCGGCCACGATCCGCGCCCAGCGTTCCGGCGGGCAGGCCCGGGCGGGCACCGACGCGCCGGGGTGCACCACTACGTACCCACCGTCGGACCGGTCCGGGTCGGGCCCGGTCCGCACACGCAGCGCCGGTTCGTCGTGGTCGGGCAGCGCGAAGCCGGCGGCGGCGGCGAGGGACAGGGCGCGTTCGGGTTCGGGTACGCCGGCGGGGACGCGGTGGCGGACGTCGAGCAGGCTGCCGGGGTAGTCGTCGCTGATCGCGCTGATCCGGGGCACGCCGGCCAGGCGCAGCAGCAGGGCCAGGGGCAGGGCGGACTGGTGGAAGGAGGTGAACACGACCGCTTCGTCGGCGCGTACCTCCGCGAGCCGGTCGGTGAGGCGGCGCATGTCGTCCGGGTCCACCGGCGCGGGGGAGCCGTCGATCCAGGGCAGCGGCCACTCGATGATCTCGTCGACGCCGGGCAGCAGTTCGGCGGCGGCCCGGCCGCGTGGCCCGCACAGCAGCACCACCCGCGCCGCGCCGGCCGCTACCGCCCGGATACCCGGCCCGGTCACCAGCACGTCCCCGGCGGAGTCGCTGCGGACCACGAGCACCGTGCCGGTCCGCCGGGGCGTCACCGGCCGGACCGCCCGGGCCCGGCGCAGGACCTCGTCCACCGCGGCGGGCAGGTCCCGGGCCACGGCCGGCGCGGCGGCCACCTCCTCGGGCCGGGTGACAGGGGTGGGCACCAGCACACCCGTGGCGCCGGCGGCGAGCGCGGCGGTCATGTCCCGGCCGATGTCGCCGACGAGCACGCACCGGGACGGCGTGGTGCCGAGCGCGCGCGCTGCCTCGTGCACCAGGCCGGGCGCCGGCTTGCGGCAGGCGCAGCCGTCGCCGTCGTCGTGCGGGCAGATCGCCCAGTGGTCGAACGGGCCCAGCAACTCCTCGACCCGGGCGTGCACGGCACGCATCTGCGCCTCGGTGAACAGGCCCCGGGCCAGGCCGGACTGGTTCGTCACCACCGCCAGCCGCAACCCGGCGGCCCGCAACCGGTCCAGCGCCTCCCGCGCGCCGGGCACCGGCCGTACCTTCTCCGGGTCGCCGTTGTACGGCACGTCCTCCACCAGCGTGCCGTCACGGTCCAGCAGCACCGCGTCGTACAGGCCGCGCCGCAGGTCGGTGGCGGACATCAGCGGCCGTCCCCGGCCGGGACGGCGCGGGCGCGCCACCAGCCGCGTACCCAGTGGATCGTCGCCGTCGGCGGGATGAGCGCGCTGGTGACGAGCATGGTGGCGACCTCGTCCGGGGTGCGCGGACCGGGCGCGATCCGGGCCCTGGCGAACTCGGCGGTCCCGGCCGCCCATCCGAGCGCGGACAGCGCGCCGGCCACGCCGAGTGCCCGCCGCGCCGGGTGCCGGACGGCGGCGCGTGCCGCGACGGCGGCGAGCGCCAGCGCTCCGGCGGCGGTGATCGCCGTGTGCCGGGGCCGCCGCCCCGGCGGCAGGTCCAGTTCGGTGCGCCAGCGGCGGCCGTAGCGGCGGCGCAGCAACGCGTCGTCGGCGTTGCCGCGCTGGGTGCGCAGGCTGACCCAGCGGCTCTCCGGGCGCACCGGGTGGGTCACCCGGCGTGTGCCGCGCACCAGCTCCCACCCGGCGCGGCGGACCCGGTGCGCCAGCTCGGCGTCCTCCCGGTAGGCGCGCGGGAACCGCTCGTCGAACCCGCCGACGGCGGCGAGCGCGGCCCTCCGGTACGCCATGTCCGCGGTGATCCACCGCCCGTCGGCCAGCCCGGCGGTGCCGCGTTCCCAGTCGGTGGGGCGCCGGTGCGCCGGCAGCGGCACCTCCACCACGCCCTGCACGCCGCCGGCCCGGCCGGGCACGGCCAGGTCGGCGCGCAGCCGCGCCGCCCAGTCCGGCGCCGGCACCACGTCGTCGTCGAGGAAGACCACCCATTCGCCCCGGGCCGCGCGCCAGCCCAGGTTGCGGGCGGCCGCCGGGCCCGCGCCGCGCCCGGTCAGCACCTTCGTGTACGCGGTCAGCGCCCCCGGCACGGCCAGCTCCCCGGCGCCCTCGCCCCGGTCGTCGACCAGCAGCAGCTCGTAGTCCGTCGTCTCGTCGCGTCTCTTCCCGCCCAGTTGCGCGGCGAGCGCGTCCAGCAGGGCGGCCAGGCTGGGGCGGCCCAGTGTGGGAACGACCAGGCTGATCACCGGTCACCGCCGAGTGCCCGGCGGCGCACGGCGAACGGGCCGAGCGCGAGCAGGTCGACAGGCGCGGAGCCGAACAGCTCCATCGCCTCGCGCGGCGTGTCCACCATGGGCCGCCCGGCGGTGTTCAGCGACGTGTTCACCACGACCGGCAGGCCGGTACGCCGCTCGAACTCGGCCAGCATCTCGGCCACCAGCGGCTCGGTCTCCGCGTGCACGGTCTGCACCCGGGCCGTGCCGTCCACGTGGGTGACCGCCGGGATGCGGTCCCGCCACTGCGGCTTCACCCGGTGCACGAACAGCATGTACGGGCTCGGGTACACGCCCTCGAACACGTCCGGGAAGCGTTCCGCGCGCACCATCGGGGCGATCGGACGGAACTGCTCCCGGCCCTTCACGTCGTTCATCCGGCGGGTGGTGTCCCGGTCGCCGGGGTGGGCGAGCAGCGACCGGTGGCCGAGCGCGCGCGGGCCGTACTCGCTGCGTCCCTGGTACCAGGCGACGATGCCGTTGCCGGCGAGCACCTCCGCCGCCTCGGCGGCGATCGACTCCGGCCGGGTGTACGGCAGCGCCGCGCGCCGCAGCTCCGCCTCCAGTTCCTCGTCGGACCAGCCCCGGCCCAGGTCCACCCCGGACATCGGGGCGGTACGGTCGCCGAGTTCGCCGGCGACGTGCAGCGCCGCGCCGAGCGCCGTG
Organism: Micromonospora sp. C28ISP2-4; assembly: GCF_030519385.1. Lineage (NCBI taxonomy): Bacteria > Bacillati > Actinomycetota > Actinomycetes > Micromonosporales > Micromonosporaceae > Micromonospora > Micromonospora sp. C28ISP2-4. Next base: position 258,798 of record NZ_JAUMKG010000003.1, read on the forward strand.
CCCGCGTCGCCGGCGGCCGGCTGCACCCACACGTCGCGGTACGGGCCCTCGGCGGCGATCCGCGCGTTCGCCACGCAGTTCAGCGCCACCCCGCCGGCCATCGCGAGCGTGCGTGCGCCGCCGGAGGCGTCGTACAGCCAACGGGCCAGGTCGAGCACTACTTCCTCCAGCCGCCGCTGCACGCTGGCGGCCAGGTCGGCGTGTGCCTCGCCCAGTTCCGTACCGGCCTCGACGCGCTTGGCCAGGCCCGCCCAGTCGATCGGCTCGATCCGGAAGCCGCCGTCGTCGGTGACCCGGACCAGCTCGCGCAGCGCGTCCAGGTGCTTCGGCGTGCCGTACGAGGCCAGCGCCATCACCTTGTACTCGTCGCTGGAGTGCAGGAAACCCAGGTGCCGGGTCAGGTCCTCGTAGAGCAGGCCGAGCGAGTGGGGGAGTTCCTGCGAGCGCAGCGGCGACAGCCGCCCGTCCCGGTAGACCCCGGCCAGGTGGCTGGCGACCTCGCCCCGGCCGTCGAGCACCAGCACCGCGGTGTCGTCACCGGCCGGTGGTGCGGCCAGCCCGGCGGACGCGGCGTGCGCCACGTGGTGCGGTACGAACCGCACCTTCTCCGGGTCGAGGCCGGGCAGCGCGGCGGCGAGGAACTGCGGCGCCCGGCGCGCGTAGTCCACCCGCAGCCCGTCCCACGGGTCGGCCAGCCCCAGCTCGGCCGCGTCGCGGCACAGGCCGGGATCGAAGGAGTACGCGACCGCGTCGAGCCGGTCGACGTCGATGCCCGCACTGGCCAGGCACCATGCGGCGGACAACTCGGGCAGTTCCCACGCGGAGAACGGCACCGGCCGTTTGCCGTGCTTGCGGCGGCTGAACCGCTCCTCTTCGGCGGCGGCCACCACCCGGCCGTCGACCACCAGGGCGGCGGCCGGGTCGTGGAAGATCGCGTTGATGCCAAGGACGCGCATGGGAGGACCCCTACCCTCGTGATCCGCCCCTAACCTGTAGATCATCGACTTCTCTGCGGGCCCGCCGCCTCCGCTGTGGAGGCTCCCGGGTCCTGGCCAGGGCATCGACGCGCGTCCCCGTGGTGAAAAACGGGTCTGCCGAAGTCCTGTTTCGCGACAGGGCCGGCCTCAACCCGGCAGCATGCCGGGGCCGAACACCTCGTAGGCGATCCGCTCGGCCGGCACACCCCGGCGCAGCAGGTCGGCCCGGACCAGGTTCATGAACGCGACCGGGCCGCACAGGTGCGCGGCCACGCCGGCGGGCAGCGGGAGCCGGTCCGGTTCGATCAGCCCGGCGGACACCTCCGCCTTCAGGCCGGGCAGGTCGGCCCCGGCGGCGTCGAGATACCAGAGGTGGACGGTCAGGTTCGGCAGCCGCTGCTGGAGCGCGGGGAGTTCCGCGCGCAGCGCGTGCGCCTCGGCGTCACGGTCGGCGTGCGCCAGCGTCACCTGCCGTCGGGGGTCCCGGTCGGCCAGGTGGGCCAGCGCCGCCATCGCCGGGGTGAGCCCGATGCCGGCGCTGACCAGCAGCAGTGGCCCGTCGCCGCCGGTGGCGTCGACCTCGCCGAACGCCGGGCTGAGCCGTAGCGTGTCGCCGACGGACACCCGGTCGTGCAGGTGATTGGAGACCATGCCGTCGGGCGCGCCGTCCGCGCCGCGTACCCGCTTCACGGTGATCCGCCACTCCTCGGCGCCGGGACGGCCGGAGAGGCTGTACTGCCGGATCTGCTGCCCGCGGCCGCCGTCCAGGTCGACGGCGACCGACACGTACCGGCCGGGGGTGAAGCCGGGCGCGGCGCCGCCGCCGGCCGGCGCGAGGGTGAGCGAGACGACGTCGGCGCTCTCCCTGGTGCGGCCGGTCACCCGCCAGTCCTGCCACACCGGGCCGCCCTCGGGTACGCCGGCGCCGGCGTAGAGCCGCGCCTCGCGGGCGATCAGCTCGCAGGCCAGCAGCCAGTAGACCTCGTCCCAGGCGGCGGCCACCTCCGGGGTGACCGCGTCGCCGAGCACCTCGCCGACCGCGGCGAGCAGGTGCCGCCCGACGATCGGGTACTGGGTGGCGGTGATGCCGAGCGAGGCGTGCTTGTGCGCGATCCGGTCCAGGACCGGGCCCCACGGCATGCCGGCGTCGCCGGTCAGGTGCGCCGCGTACGCGACCACAGCCGACGCGAGCGCGGCCTTCTGCGCCCCGGTGGCCTGGTTGCCCCGGTTGAACAGGTCGAGCAGGTCCGGGTGGGCGTCGAACATCCGCTGGTAGAAACGGCCGGTGATGGCCTCGCCGTGCGCCCGCACGACGGGCAGGGTGGCGGTCACGACCGCTGCTGAGGATTCCGAGAGCACGACCGAATCTCCTTCCGGGGCTCGAACAGGTCGATGCCCACGAAACAGGATTTCTTGATTCGTCTTTTAGGGCCGAAGGTCCCGGGGAGGCGGTGGCATGGATCACTGTGAATCTGCTGGTGTCCTGGACGGCGCCGAGTGGCTAGGGTCGGTGCGTGAGGCTCAACCGGTCGACCGACATGGCGCTGCGGATCGCCATGCTGGCCGCCGCGTCCCCGGTCCGGGCCACAGTCGACGAACTCGCCACCCGGCTCGTGCTGCCCCGCAGCCACGTCGCCAAGGTGGTGCAGTGGCTGCAACGCACCGGCGTCCTGGTGACCATCCGGGGCCGCTCCGGCGGCGTGGCCTTCGCCGAGCACGCCGCGGACATCACAGTCGGCCAGGTGGTCCGCGCCTTCGAGGGCGACGGCGAGGTGGTCGACTGCGCCCAGCCGGTCTGCCCGCTGATCGCGGAGTGCCGGCTGCGCGGTGAGCTGCGTCGCGCGCAGGCCGCGTTCCTCGCCGTGCTCGACGGGGTACGCCTCGGCGACCTGGTCGACGGATCCGCCGGCCCGCTCCTGCTCAGCCTCGGCGCGCCACCGGCCGGTCGCTGATGGCCGTCTCCCATCCGATCTTCTCCCGGCTCTTCGCCCGCGCCAGCGTCGCCATGGACCAGGCCGGCATGGCCGAGCACCGCGCCCGCCTGGTCGCCGGACTGCGCGGCCGGGTGGTCGAGGTCGGCGCCGGCAACGGTCGCAACCTCGCGCACTATCCACCGGGCGTGACCCGGGTGGTCGCCGTCGAACCGGAACCACGCCTGCGTGCCCTGGCCCGCGCCGCCGCACCCGGCGCCCCGGCCCCTGTGACAGTCGCCGCCGGCCTCGCCGAGGCGCTGCCGGTCGCCGACGGCGCCGCCGACGCGGTGGTGCTGTCGCTCGTGCTCTGCTCGGTGCCGGACCAGGCCGTAGCGCTGCGCGAGGCACGCCGGGTGCTGCGGCCCGGCGGCGAACTGCGCTTCTACGAACACGTGGTGGCCGAGACCTCCGGCCTGCGCCGCGCCCAGCGCCTGGCCGACGCCACGCTCTGGCCGCTGTTCTGCGCCGGTTGCCACACCGCCCGGGACACGGTGGCCGCGATCCGGGCCGCCGGTTTCGAGGTGACCGGACTGGACCGGTTCCGCTTCCCGCCGACCGGACTGCCCGCCCCGGCCTCGCCGCACGTGCTCGGCACCGCGATCCGGGCCTGACGCCGGACCGGGGCCGGGCTCGCGTTCCGGCCGGGCTCGGTCGGCGCCCCCCGGGGGTGCGGGGGCGCCGACCGGCGCGGTCAGCTCACACTCACCGTGCCGTCCGGGGCGCGGACACAGGAGACGGTACGAGCACCCGTCGCCGCCGCCCCGGCCAGGCACCGGCCGAGCACCTTGTGCCCGGCGGCACTCGGGTGCCACGACTCCTGGCAGGTCTGGAAGTACGTGCCGCAGGCGTTGGCGATCCGCTGGATGTCGAGCTTGTCGTACCCGGAGAGGCTGGTGACGAACGTGCCGGTCGGGCCGTCCATCAGCCGGATCGGCGTGGCCAGGGCGTTGCCCGGGCTGCCTGTCGACTCGCAGAGCCGGGCGCCGTCGAAGGCGCGCTGCACGTTCAGGTAGACCAGGTCGTCCTGCGGGAACTCGGCGGCGAGCGTGCCGCGTACCGAGCTGACGAGCGTGCCGAGCCCCTGCGAGAAGCGGTGCCCGGGCGCCAGGCTGGCCCGGTGGATCGGGCAGCCGGCCGCGTACCGCTCGGCGCCCAGCGCACGGAACTTGTCCCGGGTGTCGTCGCGGCTGTCCTCGGTCCAGTAGCTCTGGTCCAGCTCGAACGGCAGCGGGTTGGTGTAGTCCTGGAACACCACGCGGTGCTGGCCGTCGGCGTCGATCTCGTCCAGCGTGGCCAGCAGCTGCCGCAGCGCCGTCGTGGTCTCCGCGGTGGCGGCGGTGAACTGCGCGGCCGTGCCCAGGTCGGCGTCGGTGCACGGCTTCTGCTCCACCGGCCCGCCCAGGTACGCCCAGAACTCCCACCAGCCCGTCCACGCGTCGGCGATGAACCGGTTGGCGCACTTCTCCGCCACGCTGCCGAAGGTGAACGAGCTGTTGTTCGAGCCGAGGCCGACGAGCACCAGGTCGATGTCGTGGGTCCGGGCCACCGACCGGAGCTGGTCGAGCTGGGCGGCCACCTGCCGCCCCTTGGCCCGCGTCGACGAGGCGTTGGCGATGTCGTACGGCTGGCCGCCCGAGCAGGCCAGGTTGAACCGGGCGGAGATGCCCGGCAGGCTCGCCTGGAACAGCGAGGCGTTCGGCGAGCGGTGGCAGAAGTAGGCGTTCGCGTTGGCGGCGGACCAGCCGGGGAAGCCCTGCGCCACCCCGTTGACGTCCACCACCGGCGCGTACGCCCCGGCGCCCTCACCGCTGATGAAGCTGTCTCCCAGCGCCACCGCGGCGGTGGGCAGCGCGGCGGCGGCCGGCCGGGCGGGCGCCGCGGCGGCGGGTAACGCCACCGTGGCGAGCGCCAGCGCCGCCGCGAGCACGGAACGACGGAACACGGACATGCCCGACCTCCCAGACATCGAAATGTGAAAGATTCTTCAGGGGGGCGATCAGATCACGTGCGTGTGACGGACGTCAATGGTCGGACACCTCGGATCCCCGGTCGCGGACCTGGCCGGGGAAGACATCCGGCGCCCGGGTCGTTGTGCCGCCTGGACCCCGCCCGTCCCGCCGGGCCGCCGTATCCGGCCGCGACGTGGACCCGGCCGGCAGGCCGATCGCGCAACGCACCGCCCCGGTGCCGCCGACCTGTCGGGGCACCCGGCTAGGCTCGCTGCGGCGCGCCGCGCCCGGCGATCATCGTGGGGGGTTCACACGGTGAACGGCACCACACCGCCGAGACCTGGGAGTACGACCAGTTGACCGCACAGCCTGACACCCTCTACGGGGCCGACGACCTGACGCATCTGGAGGGCCTCGACGCCGTCCGCAAGCGCCCGGGCATGTACATCGGCTCGACCGACAGCCGTGGCGTGGGTCACCTCGTCAACGAGATCCTCGACAACTCGACCGACGAGGGTGTCGCCGGTCACGCCACCACTGTCGACGTGTTCCTGCACGCCGACGGGTCGGTCCAGGTCGACGACGACGGCCGGGGCATCCCCACCGACGTGCACGCCAAGTCCGGCATCTCCGGCGTCGAGCTGGTGCTGACCCGCCTGCACGCGGGCGGCAAGTTCGGCGGCTCCGGCTACAAGACCTCCGGCGGCCTGCACGGCGTCGGCGCGTCGGCGGTCAACGCGCTGTCCCGCCGCTTCGACGTCACCGTCCGGCGCGGCGGCAAGGTCCACGCCATGTCGTTCCGCCACGGCGTGCCGGGCGTCTTCGACGGCGACGGCCCGGACGCGCCGTTCACCCCCGGCCCCGGCCTGCAGATCGTCGGCGCGATGAAGCGCGGCCAGCGCACCGGCACCTCGATCCGCTGGTGGCACGACCCGCGCTACTTCGAGACCGGCGCCGCGCTCGACACCGAGGCGGTCCGGCTCAAGCTGCGCAACACCGCCTTCCTCGTCCCCGGCGTGGCCTACCGGCTGCGCGACGAGACCGGCGAGGAACCGGTCGAGGAGCGCTTCCACTTCCCCGACGGGCTCACCGACATGGTGGAATACCTCGCCCCGGCCGGCGACCGGCCGGTCTCCGGCACGCTGCTGGTCACCGGCGAGGGCACCTACCGGGAGAACGCCGCCGACGCCAACGGCGTCATGCAGTCCAACGTGCAGCGCCGCGCCGAGGTCGAGGTGGCGTTCCGCTGGGGCACCGGTTACGAGCGCACCGTCGAGTGCTTCACCAACACCATCCGCAACGCCCACGGCGGCACCCACCGCAAGGGCTTCGAGCGGGCGCTGGCCCGTACCCTCGCCGAGGCCGCCCGCAACGCCCGCGGCCTGCTCAAGCCCAAGGAGGACGCGCCCACCCTGGACGACGTCCTGGAGGGCATGACCGCGGTGGTGCACGTGCGCATCCCCGAGCCGCAGTTCACCTCGCAGACCAAGGACGAGCTGTCCACCGCGGGCATCACCAATGTGCTCCAGGGCCTGGTCGAGGCACACCTGAAGAGCTGGCTGGACGACCGCCGCACCAAGGCCGAGGCCCGTACGGTGCTCCAGAAGATCGTCGACGCGGCCCGGGTCCGGCTGACCCAGAAGCAGCAGAAGGACGCCGCCCGCCGCAAGACCGCGCTGGAGGGCGCGGCCATGCCGGCCAAGCTCGTCGACTGCCGCGCCACCGGCGTGGAGCGCAGCGAGCTGTTCATCGTGGAGGGCGACAGCGCGTTGGGGACGAGCCGCATGGCCCGCTCGTCGGAATACCAGGCGCTGCTGCCGATCCGCGGCAAGATCCTCAACGTGCAGAAGGCCAACCTCCAGCAGGTGCTGGACAACGCCGAGTGCGCCGCGATCGTGCAGGTGCTCGGCGCCGGCTCCGGGCGCACGTTCGACCTGTCCGCGCTGCGGTACGGCCGGGTGCTCATCATGGCCGACGCGGACGTCGACGGCGCACACATCCGTACCCTGCTGATCACGCTGTTCGCCCGCTACATGCGGCCGCTGATCGAGGCCGGTCGGCTCTACGCGGCGATGCCGCCCCTGCACAAGATCACCACGAAGGGGCGCAACCCGCAGACCGTCTACACCTACACCCAGGCCGAGATGGAGGCGACGGTCCGCAAGCTGGAGAAGGCCGGCAAGCAGATCGTCACGCCGATCCCGCGCTTCAAGGGCCTCGGTGAGATGGACGCCGACGAGCTGTGGGAGACCACCATGAACCCGGCCACCCGGGCGGTCCGCCGCATCACGCTCGACGACGTCGAGGCCGCCGAGCGGATCCTCGAACTGCTGATGGGGGAGAAGGTCGAGCCCCGCCGCAACTGGCTGATCGACTCCGCCGACCGGGTCGACCGCGACGCCATCGACGCCTGACCAACGGGTTCTTCTCGGAAGGAAACCGCACCATGGCACGCCGCAAGGACGACCGCGCGAAGGCTGACCTGGCCGCCTTCGACCAGGCCGGCGCCCGCGTCTTCGACAACCCGCTGGTCACCGAAGTCTCGGACTCCTACCTGGAGTACGCGTTCTCGGTCATCCACTCCCGCGCCCTGCCCGACGCACGCGACGGGCTCAAGCCGGTGCACCGGCGCATCCTGTGGTCCATGCACGAGCAGGGCCACCGGCCGGACCGCGGCCACGTCAAGAGCGCCCGGATCGTCGGCGACGTGATGGGTAAGTACCACCCGCACGGCGACACCGCGATCTACGACGCGATGGTGCGGCTGGCGCAGGACTTCTCGCTCAACGTCCCGCTCATCGACGGGCACGGCAACTTCGGCAGCCCGGACGACGGCCCGGCCGCCGCCCGCTACACCGAGGCCCGGATGTCGCGGGAGGCGATGCTGCTCACCGGCGAGCTGGGCGAGGACACCGTCGACGTCGAGCCGAACTACGACGGCTCGCTGACCCAGCCCACCGTGCTGCCGGCGGCGTTCCCGAACCTGCTCGTCAACGGCGCGTCCGGCATCGCGGTCGGCATGGCGACGAACATGATTCCGCACAACCTCGGCGAGGTGGTCCAGGCCGCCCGCTGGCTGATCAACCATCCGGACGCCACACTCGACAAGCTCATGGAGTTCGTGCCCGGCCCCGACCTGCCGACCGGCGGGTTGCTGCTCGGCCTGGACGAGGTGCGCCGCGCGTACGAGACCGGGCGTGGCGTGGTGCGCATGCGCGGCCGGGTGGAGATCGGCCCGCTGGAGGGCAGCCGCGGCCGGCAGGCCATCACGGTGACCGAACTGCCGTACGGCGTCGGCGCCGAGAAGGTCATCGCGGCCATCACCAACGAGGTGAACAAGACCAAGCGGCTCACCGGCATCGCCGACGTCAAGGACCTCACCGACCGGGAGAACGGCACCCGCCTGGTGGTGGAGTGCAAGGTCGGCGTGAACCCGCAGGCGCTGCTTGCGGACCTCTACCGGCTCACCCCGCTGGAGCAGTCGTTCGGCGTGAACAATCTGGTCCTCGTCGACGGCCAGCCCCGCACGCTCGGGCTCAAGGAACTGCTCGACGTGTTCCTGGCGCACCGCTACGAGGTGGTGACCCGGCGCAGCTCGTACCGCAAGCGCAAGCGGGAGGAGCGCCTGCACCTGGTCGACGGCCTGCTGATCGCCCTGCTCGACATCGACCGGGTGGTCAAGCTGATCCGCGCCAGCGAGGACGCCCAGGCCGCCAAGGACGGCCTGATGCAGAAGTTCAAGCTCTCCGAGATCCAGGCGAGCTACATCCTGGACACTCCGTTGCGCCGGCTGACCAAGTACGACCGGCTGGAGCTGGAGGCCGAGCAGGAGAAGCTGCGCGGCGAGATCGCCGAGCTGTCGAAGATCCTGGACGACTCCAAGGTGCTGCGGAAGGTGGTCTCCGACGAGCTCGCGGCAGTGGTCAAGCAGTTCGGCGCGCCGCGGCGTACCACGCTCGTGGACGGCGACCTCAAGGAGGTGCTCGCCGCCTCTGTGCCGGCCGGTCCGCTGGAGGTCGCCGACGACCCGTGCCAGGTGATCCTCTCCGCCACCGGCCTGGTGGCGCGGACCGCGGCCGAGTCGGAGGAGGCCGCCGAGGCGCGCCGGCGCAGCGGCCGGGTCAAGCACGACGCGGTACGCGCCATCGTGCACTCCACCGCCCGCGGCCGGGTGCTGCTTGTGACCAGCGCCGGCCGCGCGTTCAAGATCGATGTGTTGCCGTTGCCGGTGCTGCCGGAACAGTCCGGCACGGTGTCGCTGCGCGGCGGCATGTCGGCGGCGGAACTGGTGCCGCTGGAGCCGGGCGAGACGGTGGTCGGGCTCGCTCCGCTGGGACCGTCAGCGCAGGGGTCGCCCGGGCTGGCGCTCGGTACCCGGGCGGGCGTGGTGAAGGTGTGCGCTCCGGACTGGCCGGTCCGCTCCGACGAGTTCGAGGTGATCTCGTTGCGCGACGGCGACGAGGTGGTCGGCGCGACCTGGCTGACCGACGGCGCGGAGACGCTGGCGTTCGTCTCCTCGGAGGCGTCGCTGCTGCGCTTCGCCGCGTCGGTGGTACGCCCGCAGGGGCTCAAGGGCGGCGGCATGGCCGGCATCAACCTGCCGGACGGCGCGCGGGCGGTGTTCTTCGGCGCGATCCGCACCGACGACGCGAAGCACGGTGAGCCGATGGTGGTCACCTCGACCGGCGCCACTGTGAAGGTGACGCCGTTCAAGGCGTACCCGGCGAAGGGGAGGGCGACCGGCGGCGTGCGCGCGCAGCGGTTCCTCAAGGGCGAGCTGGAGCTGTCGGTGGCCTGGATCGGCCCGCGACCGGTGGGCGCGACCGCCACCGGCGACCCGGTGGAGCTGCCCCCGGCCGATCCGCGCCGTGACGGCTCCGGTTTCGCCGTGATGCTCGGCCCCACCGTGGTGGGCCACCACGTCGACCGCGACTGACGGGAGAGGGCGGGCGGCGTGTGCCACCCGCCCCTACCTGTCGGCCTGCCCTTCCCCGGCTGCCCTCCCAGCCCCACCCGACCCGGTTGATCAAGGAGTTTGCGGCCTGTACGTGCCCACGCGATCTTGCAGTTGTGGCCCCCCACTTTGGGGTGAAAGCAGACATTGTTGGGGCCGGAAGTGCAAGATCGCGCGGGGCGCGGGGCGCGGGGCGCGGGGCGAGGGTGGGGCGGGTCAGAGTTCGGGTTCGGGGGACTGGCGGGACTCGGGGGTGGTGCCGCGCAGGCGGGCGATCAGGCGCATGCCGTGGTAGATCACCAGGGCCGCCGCCGTACCCAGGGCGATGCCGTTGAACGACAGGTCGCCCGCGGTCAGCGTGTAGTTGGCGGCGCCGATGATCACCGCCACCGCGGCGGTGAACAGGTTGATCGGGTCGTGGAAGTCGACCCGGCCCTCGATCCAGATGCGGGCGCCCAGGATGGCGATCAGGCCGTACAGGGCGGTGGTGGCGCCACCGAGCACACCGGCCGGCACCGTCAGGATCAGCGCGCCGAACTTCGGGCAGAGCCCGAGCAGGATCGCCGTGGCGCCGGCGATCCAGTACGCGGCGGTGGAGTAGACGCGGGTCGCCGCCATCACGCCGATGTTCTCCGCGTACGTGGTGGTGCCGGAACCGCCGCCGGACCCGGCCAGCACTGTGGCGACGCCGTCGCCGAGCAGCGCCCGGCCCATGTCGCGGTCCAGGTTGCGGCCGGTCATCGCGGCGACCGCCTTGACGTGCCCGGCGTTCTCCGCGATCAGCACCAGGATCACCGGGATGACCAGCACGACGGCGCGCGCGTCGAAGCTCGGCGTGTGGAACTCGGGGAACCCGACCCAGGCCGCCTGCCGCAGGCCGCTGACCGCCTGCTGGTCGAGGTTGCCGGTGAGCGCGGCGAGCGCCCAGCCGACCGCCACGCCGATCAGGATCGACAGGCGCGCCACGAAGCCGCGGAACAGCACGGTGGTGAGCAGGATCGCGACGAGCGTGACCACCGCGATCAGCGGCTGCGCCTTCACACCGGTGCCGGATCCGTCGCCGTCCCAGGCCACGGGCGCGAGGTTGAGGCCGATCAGCATGACGATCGCGCCGGTGACCACGGGCGGCATCAGCGCGTCGATCCAGCGGGAGCCGGCCACCTGCACCACCACGCCGACGATCGCCAGCGCGACGCCCGCGACCACGATGCCGCCGAGGGCCGCGCCGATGCCGCCGTCGGTCTTCGCGGCCAGCACCGGCGCGATGAACGCGAACGACGAGCCGAGGTACGAGGGCAGCCGGTTGCCGGTGATCAGCAGGAACAGCAGCGTGTCGAGCCCGGAGAACAGCAGCGTGGTGGCGGGCGGGAAGCCGGTGATCAGCGGGACGGTGAAGGTGGCGCCGAACATGGCGACCACGTGCTGCACGCCCACGCCGACGGTGCGCGGCCAGGACAGCCGTTCGTCGGGCTGGACCACGTCGCCGGGGCGTACGTGGCGGCCGTCGCCGTGCAGGGTCCACGGGGACCAGCGGGAGGAGGTGGGGGACTGGGTCATCGGTCGCCCTTCGCGTCATCTGGTGACGGGGGCGTGATCGACCCTGGGAGTTGTTTCTAGCATGTGCCCTGCGAGGACGTGGTCCCGCCCCGGGCTCAGGCGACGCCAGTGGGACGGAACTGGACGCTGACCCGGGGGCCGACCGGGCGGGTGGTCTTCGGCACGGCGTGCTCCCAGGTGCGCTGGCAGGAGCCGCCCATGACCACGAGGTCGCCGTGGCCGAGCGGGAACCGCAGGCTGCCGCCGCCCCCGCCGCGGGGGCGCAGCAGCAGCGCGCGCGGCGAGCCGAACGAGACGATCGCCACCATGGTGTCGGTGTGCGCGGAGCGGCCCAGGGTGTCGCCGTGCCAGGCCACGCTGTCGCGCCCGTCGCGGTAGAGGCACATGCCGGCGGTGACGAACGGCTCGCCCAGTTCGGGCGCGTAGTGCCGGGTGAGCGCGTCGCGGGCCGCGGTGAGCACGGGGTGTGGCAGCGGCCGGCCGGCGGCGTACCAGCAGAGCAGCCGGGGCACGTCGACCTCGGTGTCGTACATGGTGCGGCGTTCGGCCCGCCAGGGCACCTCGTGGCGCAGCGTGTCGAGCACCTCGTCGGAGCCGCGCACCCAGCCGGGCAGGTGGTCGACCCAGGCGCCCCGGCTCAGCTCGTGCCGGCGCAGTGCCCCGGCGAGCGGGCCCAGGGTCGGGCCCTGCTCGGCCAGGTCGAGCATCGAGGGCTGGTACGCGTCGGACACGCAGCCGATCGTACCGTGTTCTCGAACAGGCGTACGACGGTCAGCGCCGCAGCATCCGGCGGACCTTACCCGGGACGGCCTGCTTGATCCGCTCCCGGAGCTGCTGCGAGCGCAGCGCGTCGATGGTGGTGGTGAGCTTGGCGTTCTCGTCGCGCAGCCGCTCGATGCGGGTCAGCAGCTCGGCCGGCGTGGTGGCGGCGGCGGGCCGGACGGCCGGGGGGAACACCGTCTCGTTCACCTGCCGGTCGAAGCGCGCGGCGCTGTCGCCGTCGGCGAACGAGGTGCCGAGGTCGTGCTTGGCCAGGAACGCGGTGATGGTCTCGAAGCGGGCCTTGTGGCCGTCGTTGAGCGCCGTGTAGTCGGCCTCGGCGTAGAGGTCGGCGGCGTCGACGTCGGCCGGCACGTCCCGCATGATCCGGTGCGGGATGCCGAAGTAGCGGGCCAGTTCCAGGGTGCGCGAGTCGTGCGCGAACAGGTAGCCGGGTGTGCCGGCGACGAGCGCCGTGATGGTGCCGTGGATGCGGGTGCCGAACGCGAAGTCGTACCCGGACAGGTGCGACATCCAGGTCCACGGGTCGACGAACATGCGCACCTTGTCCTCGGCGAACAGCGGGTGCGAGGTGTGCAGCGGGATGTCGCTGCTCTGGCCGCGGTGCTCGGGCGCGTCGCCGTAGAGCAGGGTGCCGAGCGTGCGCAGGTCCTGCGGCACGTAGCAGAGGTTCGGGTAGCGCTCCTGGTGGTGGCGGACCACCGAGGCCATCGAGCGGACGTACGGGGAGATGGTGAGCGCGACCTTCGAGTCGGCGGTCAGCTCCGGGCGGGTCTTCTCCAGCTGGAACGTGTCGCCGTGCAGGAACATCGACGGGCAGCCGATCTGCTCCACGGCGGAGAAGCCCAGCGCGTTGAGGTAGCTCTCGGTCACCTCGCCGCGTACGCCGATGCTGTGCGACCGGTCCAGCACTGCCTTGCAGAACGCGCGGACCGGCTCGTCGATCGGCCGCAGGTACTCGCGGTCGCCGTCCACGTTCGTCTGCACGCCGACGCCGAGCACCACCACCGGGATCTTCAGGCGCTCGATCAGCCGGGTCAGTGGCGTGAGGCGGTGCACGAAGCTGCGGCGGAACGCGTTGGCGAGCGGAATGACGAAGACGTCGTGCCGCTCGTTGATCTCGTCGGCGAGGCGCGGGTCGGCCGGGGTGCGGGTCGGTGTGATCTCGGCTGTGGAGGTGGCGAGCAGCTTGTACGCGGCATGGCTGAAGACCAGGTTGCCGCTGTTGTCCCCGATCCAGTTGCCGGCGAACGTCTCCTCGGGCGTGAGGACGTCGAAGGGGCCCTTGCGGGCGCGGAGCAGGATCCGCTGGTGCATCCGGTTCGCTCACCTTCCGTACGGCACGGCGTGCGGGCGGGAGCCGGGTGGGTGCCCGCGCGTGCAGGAACGGAAATCCTATCCGCAGTCCGTGCGGAGCCGGGCGGACGTCGGCTCGCCGGGAACGTCCCGGTTCCCCGGGGTAGGGTGCCCGGAATGACCAGCGCGCCGACCGTCACCCGTGCCCCACGACTGCCGTCGCTGACCGGATTGCGGTGGGTCGCCGCGCTCCTGGTCTTCGCCTTCCACGCCGGCACCATGGGGATCGTCGCCGAGCCGCACCTGAAGACCGCTGTGGACAAGGCGTTCAGCCTGGGCCTGTCCGGCGTCGAGTTCTTCTTCATCCTCAGCGGGTTCGTGCTGGTCTGGTCGTACCGGGACGGGGAGCGCGCGTGGACGTTCCTGCGCCGCCGGTTCGCCAAGATCTACCCGAACCACGTGGTGACGTTCGTCGCGGCGCTGGCGATCGCGGCCTGGTTCGCCGACCCGGTCGTGCCGTGGGCCGCGATCGCCAACTTCTTCCTGGTCCAGGCGTGGATCCCGCTGGGCGGCTACTTCTACAGCGTCAACAACGTGAGCTGGTCGCTCTCCTGTGAGCTGGCCTTCTACCTGTGCCTGCCGCTCGTGGTGCCGTGGTTGCGAAGGGCCCGTACCGGCGTGCTGCGGACCGTGCTGGTCGCGGCGCCCCTGCTCATCCTGGCGTTGTGGCCGGGTCAGCGCCTCGTGCCGGAGGAGCAGCGGTGGTGGTTCACCCAGATCTTCCCGGTGACCCGGTCGCTGGAGTTCTGGATGGGGGTGGCCGCGGCCGAGCTGATGCGCCGGCAGCGCTGGCGCGGCCCGAATCTCGCCGTCGCCACCGGGCTGTTCGTCGCCACGTGGGTGGTCGCCGCGCTGTGGATCCCGGCCGAGTTCTGGGCGGCGCTGCTCGCGGTCGCGTACCTGCTGGTCATCGCGGCCGCGGCGGATGCCGACGTGCGCGGCCGGCCCACCCCCTGGCGGTCCCGCGCGATGGTCTGGCTCGGTGAGGTCTCGTTCGCCTTCTACCTGGTGCACGTGCTGGTCATGGTCACCGTGCTGCGGCTGACCGGGCATTGGGGGACCGGGCTGCCCGGCTGGCGCGGCCCGGTCGCGGTGCTCGGCTTCCTGGTGGTCACGCTCGCGCTGGCCGCCGCGCTGCACCGCTGGGTGGAGACACCGATGATGCGCCTGCTCGGTCCGTCCCGCCGGGCCCGCGCGGCGTCGCGCGTACCGGCCGTCGCGCCGGCGGTGCCGGCTCCGCGCGGGTCCGCCGAGGACGCCGCCGGCCCGGCCGCCGACGGCGGCTCGACGTCCGTCGCCGGTCGGGCCGAGGGCATCGAGTACGCCGGGCGGCGTCGCCCGGACTGACACGCGCACACGTCGGCCGGTAGGTCCGCGACACGCCGTGCGGCGGTGCGTTCGTGGGGGATCGGCGGTAATTTGTACCCGTGCTTCCGATCGCGCTCACCTGCCCCGTGTGGTGGGTGGCGCGCTGGACCGCCCGGATGCTCGCCAGTCTCGCCGTGGTCGTCGCCTGTTCGTTCGGCGCCGCCACGCTGCCGGCCGGTGTCGCCGCTGCCGCCCCGGCTCCGGCGGTCGCCGCCTCGGCGTACCCGGTCGCGGGCGCCTCGACCGCCGCGCGGCCGGAGGTCGACCGCGTCGCGGAGCGGCAGGTCGCTTCCGCCGCTGTCCCGGCGCCCGCTCCCCGGGCGACCGTTCCGGTCGTGGCGGAGCCGGTCCCGGCCGGACGGGCCGCCGCGCCGGCCGGCCCGCGGGCCCCGCCCGCCCGCTGACCCGCCCACGGGCCGCGCCCGTGTTCCGCACCCACTCGCACGTCATCCCCGCACCCGCCCCGGTGGCCTTACCGGCCCACCCCGGCCAGGTCGTGCGGGTCCTCCCGCCAGGTCCTTCCCGTGAGGTGCCGACCATGTCGCAGACCGCTCTGTACCACTTCCTCACCTCCGTGCCCGAGGCCGCCGCCATCTGGTCCTTCCTGCTCCTGCTCGCGCTGGGCCTGCTCGCCGCGCTCGTCGCCCGGCCCGAACGCGACCCCGCGCCGGAGACCGCCCCCGACCCGGCCGACGCCGACGCCGCCGGCCGCGAGGACCTGATCCGGTACGCCGAGGAGGTGGCGGTGGCCGCCGCCGGGGCCGCCCAGACGGCCCGTCGCCGCCGGGAGCGGTGGCTGGCCGCGCAGGACGAGGCGGACCGGGCCTGGACCGCGTACGACGAGGCGGACGCCGCCGCCCGCCGCCTGGCCGGCGCCGCCGCGCTGGCCGCCCCGCGTACGCCGCGAACCCCGGCCGAGTACGCGGCCCGCGAGCGCTGGCTGCACCACGCCGCCATGACGGCGCACTGGCGGGGCGACCTGACCGCCCGCCAGCTCGCCGACGTGCTGGCGGGCCGCAACGGGTGGGATCCGCGCCGGCACCCGGCCGAGCAGGAGATCGTGCTGGCCCGCACCGTCCGGGACGGGCGCCGGGCCGGATGGGAGAGCGCCGCCGCACGGGAACGGGCGGCGTGGCGGGACGCGGAGCTGGCCGCCGAGGCCGCCAGCGCGCTCGCCACCGAGGCGTACGAGGCCACCGTGGCGCTGCGGCCCGCCCCGGCGTACCGCAGCGCGACGCCGAGCACCCTGCCGGTGCCCGCGGCGGTCCGGAACGCACGCTGGCGCCCCGCCCGGGTCGGCTGAGACGACCGTCTCGACCGAATCGTTACCCGGAACGTGGTGAGCCCGGTCGCCCGGGCCGCCGAAACGGGCGTCCGGCGCAGAACAGGTCATCGAGTCGCGCAATTGCCAGGTCGGCGCTGGCCGTATGTCCGCTTTCCGCCGCCGGGTGCCGTCGAAACTGCTTGTCCCATTGAGTGAAGTCAGTAACCGGGTGTTCCGAAATCGGTTACCCCGGATCACGTTTACGCAGGTGGGAGCGCTTGGCATGGGACATACCCGCCGGTAGTGTCGGCGCGTCCGATGCGGTAATCGATCGCCGACGGCGACGCCGCACCGACCCGCCTAATCGTGTTCCACGAACCGGGGACCCATGAGCAACATCGGGGTGAATCCGCGAGCCCACGGCCCGCGGTAGGGCGTACTTCCCGCCCGAATCCGTCAGCTAACCCGGTCGGCGGCCACGGAAGGAGTACCGCTCTTGCCCACCCCTCGATCGTCCCCCCGCCTCCACGGCACCGCGGTGCCCGCGCTCGCCTGACGCGCGACCGGCCCGCCCCCTGGGCGCCCGGCATCACGGGCGTTCCCGATCCCCCGGCCATCCGGCCCCGCCAGCACGTGTGAGTTCCTCCGCGTGCCGGGCCGGCTTGCGCCGCTCACGCCCCGTGGAGGATTTCGTGAAGCACCACCTGAAGCGTCAGCTGCGACGGATCGTCACCGAACGCCCGTACCAGATCGTCGCCGGATCGGCCGCCGCGCTCGTGCTGGCCGCCGGCGCCGGCACCGTCGCCACCGCCGGTGACGACGCCCCGGCCCAGGAGAACACCGCAGCGGTCGCCGATCTCGGCGCCGCCCGCCTCGGCGAGCAGCCGGCCAGCCGCGGCGAGGCCCGCATCGCCGTACCGCAGGCGTCGCCAAGCGCTTCCGCCGCGCCCAGCGCGTCGCCGAGCGCCTCCCCGTCGAAGACGGCCACTGCCGACCCGGACACCACGGCGAAGGCCAAGCCGAAGCCGCCGTCGAGCAAGACGCTCGACTACGACTACCAGGCGCAGATCAACTACTTCTACTGCGGTCCGGCCGCCGTGCGCAACGCGCTCAGCGCCACCGGCATCGAGCGCAGCCAGGACGCGCTCGCCGCCTCCCTCGGCACCACCGAGATGGGCACCAACTCGGCCGAGGACACCACCCGCGTGCTCAACCAGCAGGTCAAGGGCAACCCGTACCGGACCCGCATGATTCCCGGCACCGCCACCCCGGCCCAGATGGACCGGCTCCAGGCCGACGTGGTCGAGGCGATCAGCAACGGCCGCGCGATCGTCGCGAACGTCGCCGGCACGGCCACCGACACCAACGGCGGCTGGCACTCGTTCCCGGGCGGCCACTACGTCGCTGTGGTCGGCTACAAGAACGACGGCCGGACGGTACGCATCGCCGACTCGGCCGACCCGTCGCTGCCGTCGTACTGGGTCACCACGATCGGACCTGGCGAACTGGGTCTCCACACGCGGCCTCCGCCTGACCCCGACCCTCCCGCCCCGCCCCTCCGCCCTCCCTCGACCCGCTGATCTTGCACTTGTGGCCCGGTCACAGCGGACAAAAAGCCGGGCATCCTGGGGGCCGCAACTGCAAGATCAGGGTGCGGGCGGCGCGGAGGTCGGCGAGGGCTCGCTCTCGCGTGTCCGGGGCGGGCGGTGGCAGACTGCGCCAATGGGCGATGCGACGGGGAAGCGGCACCTGGTTCTCCTGCACGGCATGGGCTCCACCGGCGAGGTGTGGCTGCCCTGGGCGCCGCTGCTGGAGCGCCGCTGGCCCGGCCGCTGGCTCGCCCCCGACCTGGCGGGACACGGCTGGTCGCCGCCGCTAGACGGCTACTCGTTCGACGCCCTGGCCCAGCGTGTGGCCGACGGGCTCGGCCCGGTCCGGCTCGGCCCCACCGACCGGCTGGTGCTGCTCGGGCACTCGCTCGGCGGGGTGGTCGCGCTGGCGCTCGCCGCCCGGCGGCGGGGTCTGCCGGTCGACGCCGTGGTCGGGCTCGGCATCAAGGCGGTCTGGTCCCCGGCCGAACTGGCCAAGTCGGCGGAGCTGGCCGCCCGGCCGGTCACCTGGTTCGCCACCCGGGACGAGGCGGCCCGCCGCTACCTGCGGGTGTCCGGGCTCGCCGGGCTGTTCGCGCCGGACCATCCGGTGGTGGAGGCGGGGCTGCGGCGTGAGGACGGCCGCTGGCGGCTCGCGATGGACCCGGCCGCGTTCGCGGTCGGGGAGCCCCGGCTGCCCGCTCTGCTGGCCGCCACCGGCGTGCCGGTGCTGCTGGCCCGGGGCGAGCTGGACCCGATGGTGACCGACGCGCAGCTCAAGGAACTGGGCGTGCCGGTGGCGACACTGCCCGGGCTGGGCCACAACGCGCACGTCGAGGACCCGGAGGCGGTGCTCGCCCTGCTCGACCCGTACCTCTGAGCGGCCGCGCCGACCCCCGCCGGCCCGGCGGGAGGCCGGCGGCGTCCTAGGCGGTGCGCGGCGCCGGGACCGCCCAGTCCGGTTCCAGCTCGCGGCGGGCGGCGGTGAGGAACGCCTCGGCGTAGCCGTCGGCGGGGAAGTCGCCCAGGTAGCGGGTCCGGGCCGCCCAGCGCTGCGCCGCCTTCGGGTCGGCGTCGAGCAGGTCGGTGAGCACCTCGTCCACGTTGGACATGTCGCGCCGCAGCACGTAGCCGGACGCCGCGAGCGGGAACCGCTCGACGAAGTGCTCGCCGTCGGCGCCGGTGTCGGTGACCGCGTACGGCTTGCCGGAGTAGAGCCAGTCGGAGATGACCCCGGAGACGTCGGAGACCAGCGCGTCGGCGCGGTTGACGCACTCGGTGAGCGTCAGCTCGCGGCTCGCGGCGGCGCCCCACAGGTGCGGCCGGCCGGTCTTGGCCCGGTCGGCGGCGAGCAGCTCGGTGAGCCGGGCGAGCTGGCGGGCCGAGGCCGGGTTCTTGTCGGTGTACGGGTGGGCGCGCAGGATCACCGTCGCGCCGCGGTCGATCAGCCGGCGGATCAGCGTCTCGGCCACCGGCAGCGAGCAGTAGTTGGCGTCGGCGTTGTGGCCGGTCCAGGTGGGGGTGTACAGGACCGTGGGGTGCGCGGACGGGGTGACCGGCTCCCGGCGTACCTCGATGGCCTCGACCTGGGGGCGGCCGACCACGACGAACTTGTCGGCGGGGATCTCCACGCCGGCGCGGGCGTACCTGTCGATCGCGGCCTGCCCGGCCACGAAGATCTTGTCGAAGATGGCCGAGACCGGGTTGGCGCTGGGGGCCTTGTCGCTGTCGCCGTGGTGCAGCTGCACGTGGGTCAGCTGGTTGAACCGGATCACGTGGGCGTTCTTCGCGCCGTGGTTGACGTAGAACGCGACCCGCAGGCTGGGCACCAGCGCCTCGTCGAGCGCCTTCAGCGTGGGGCAGAGGACCACCGGGGCGCGGGTGGCGGCGGCCACCGCTGGCAGCAGCTCCGGCTCGCGCAGCACCACCACGAACGGGCGGCCGATCCGTTCCAGGTACGGCAGCCACATGGTGACCTGGTACTCCGAGCCGGGCGGGGCGGAGAAGTGCAGCACGAACTCGGGCTGGTGGCGGCGCAGCGCGCGGCCGACCGGTCCGCCGCCAGCGGGCGGGCGGAACCGGCGCCGGGCGAGGTCCAGCGCGACCGCCCCGCACCCGGCGCCGACGAGCAGCGCGGCGACGAGCGCCGTCCAGGCGGGCAGCGCCAGGGCGGCGGCGAGCGCCACCACGGCGAGCAGCGCCAGCAGCGCGTCGCCGAGCCGGGCGGCGACCAGCGGTGTCCACGTGCGGACCGGGAGGTTCGCCGCCCGGATCTCCAGCGCGCCGGCCTGCCGCAGCGGCCCGACCAGCAGCACCAGCCCGAGCAGGACCAGCGCGGTGGCCGCGAGGGCCGGGTCGAAGCCGTCGTCGAGCCGCCGCGCGTAGCCGACCAGGATGCCGGCGGCGACGAGCACCGTCTCGGCGAGGCCGTCGGCGGACGGCCGGACCCGGCGCTCCCAGGCGGTGGCGGCGAGCGCCGCGACGGCCAGGGCCAGGCCCCAGCCGGTCGCCCCGGTGAGCGCCACGACGAGGAAGGCCAGCACCGCCAGCCCGGTGGTCAGCACCCGGGCGAGCAGCTTGCGGACCAGGTCACCACGCATCTGGTACGTCCCGTCGGGTTCAGGCGTCGGCGGACAGCTCGGACCGGTGCGGGCCCGGCTGGGCCGGTACGGCGGCCACCTGCTCGCCGGGGGACCGGCGCACGTCGACCACCTGGCCGGTCAGTTCGGAGATCAGCACGTCCAGGGACGCCTGCGCGACCGCCTCGGAGGAGAGCAGCGTGTGCTCCGGCTCCTCGCCGAACGCCCGCGTCCGCATCGGGGTGGCGGTGCGTTCCGGGTTGACGCAGTTGACCCGTACGCCGAACTCGGCCCACTCGTCGGCGAGCGCCTGGGTCAGGTTGACCAGCGCGGCCTTGGTGGCCGAGTAGAGCGCGTAGCGGGCCCGGCCCCGGGTGTACGAGCTGGACGTGTAGAGCAGCAGCTGGCCCTTGGTCTGCTGCAGGTACGGCAGGGACTGGCGCGCGATGGTGACCGGGCCGACGAAGTTGACGTGCAGGAGACGGTCCATCGTCTCGGTGTCCATCTCGGCGAGCGCGCCCTTCTCCAGGATGCCGGCGGTGACCACCACGTGGTCGATCCGGCCGGTCGCCTCGAAGGCGGTCTTCAGCGCGGCGGTCACGTCCTCGGCGCGCTCGACGTGCGTGCCGGTGGTGGAGCGGCTGAACGGGAAGACCTGGGCGCCGTAGGAGCGGGCCAGTTCAGCGAGGTCGTGGCCGATGCCGTAGCTGCCGCCGAAGACCACGATGGTCCGGCCGGTCAGCTCCTCGGCGTAGCTGCGGTGGTCGGTCAGCCGGGGCGCCTGGGCGGCGGCGAGCTGGAACAGCTTGTCGGCCAGGTGCACGTCGACCGGGTGGGTGACCTTGATGTTCTCGTCCGAGCCGTCGATCACCTTGATCGGCGTGCCGGGCAGGTAGCGCAGCACCACGCCGCAGTCGTCGGTGGCGGCGAAGTCGGGGTCGCCCTCGGCGCGGCGGTACGCCTCACGGATGGTGCCGGAGCGGAACGCCTGCGGGGTCTGGCCGCGGCGCAGCCGGGAGCGGACGGGGATGTCGGTGATGCAGTCGTCCGCGTCGACCTGGATGATCGTGTCGGCGGACGGGATGGCCACGTCCACAGCCGAGTACGTCCAGAGCGCGTTCACGCACTCGCGCACGATCCGGGCGCTGACCAGCGGGCGGACCGCGTCGTGGAAGAGGATGTTGACGTCGCCCTCGCCGACCGCGTCGAGCGCGATCCGGGTGGTGTCGTTGCGGGTCTCGCCGCCCTCGATCACCTTGGTGACCTTGCGGAAGCCGGCGTCGGCGACGATGCGCCGCGCGTCGTCGACGTGACCGGTGGCCATCAGCACGATGATCTCGTCGATCTCCGGCGCGGCCTCGAAGACGGCGAGCGTGTGCTCGATGATCGGCTTACCGGCGATCTTGAGGAGCTGCTTCGGGATGCCCAGTCCGAGGCGCGTGCCGGTCCCCCCGGCGAGGATCACGGCCACCGTACGCGCGGGGCGCCAGGGTGCCGGGCTCGCCGGCGCGGCGTCCGGTGCGGTGGTGTGGTCCTGCGTCATTGCCGTACCTCACTCTGGGTGAAAGGGGATGGATCCGAAAACCTTAACGCGTACGCCGGAGCGCACCGCTCCGGGCGGAACCCGGTGCGGTGCGCTCCGGGGCGCTACTTCTGGTTCTCGTACGCGTCGCAGACCTCCTTGGTGGGGCCGTCCATCTTCAGGACGCCGCTCTCCAGCCAGATGGTCCGCTCACAGGTGTCCCGGATCGAGCCGATCGAGTGGCTGACCAGGAAGACCGTGCCGGCGCTGTCGCGCAGCTCGCGGACCCGCTGCTCGCTGCGGACCCGGAACTTGCGGTCGCCGGTGGCCAGCGCCTCGTCGATGAGCAGCACGTCGTGCTTCTTCGCCGAGGAGATCGCGAAGCGCAGCCGCGCCCCCATGCCGGAGGAGTAGGTGCGCATCGGCAGCGAGGCGAAGTCGCCGCGCTCGTTGATCCCGGAGAACTCGATGATCTCCGGGGCGATCTTCTTGACCTCGTCCGGGTGCATGCCCATGGCGAGGCAGCCGAGCACCACGTTGCGCTCACCGGACAGGTCGTTGAGCAGCGCGGCGTTCACGCCGAGCAGCGACGGCTGGCCCTGGGTGTAGACGGCGCCGCGGGCCGGCGGGAGCAGCCCGGCGATGGCCCGCAGCAGTGTGGACTTGCCGGAGCCGTTGCTGCCGATCAGGCCGATCGCCTCACCCTCGTACGCGGTGAAGCTGACGCCCTTGACCGCGTGCACCTCGCGGATGTTCGGCGCCTTGGTGCGGGAGACGATCCGCTTGAGCGCGGAGACCGGTGTGGTGCCGCCACTCGCGCCCTTGTGGATCCGGTAGATCACGTGCACGTCGTCCACCACCACTGTGGGGACGCGGCCGGAGTCGATCACCGGGCCGGCGTTCAACGGCAGGGTCTGCTCAGCCACGGCCGTACTCCTTCTCTCCGCGCCAGAAGTAGACGAACCCGCCGATGCCCATCACGACCGCCCAGAACACGCCGAGCGCCCACAGCTTCAGCGGGGAGCTCACCAGGTTCGCCTGGTGCGAGTCGAGCAGCGCGTAGCGGGCCAGCTCGATGAAGACCAGCGGCGGGTTCCACTCCAGGAGGTTGGCCGCCCACGACGGAAGGTGCTCGCGGATGAGCGCCACCGGGTAGAGCACGCCGGAGGCGTACAGCCAGGTGCGCATCACGAACGGCATGATCTGCTTGAGGTCGGTGACCTGGGAGCCGAGGCGGGCCATGACCATGCTCAGCCCGACGTTGAAGATCGTCTGGAGCAGCAGCATCAGGGGGAGCAGCAGCCAGCGGAAGGTGAGCGGCTCGCCGGTGATCAGCACGATGGCGGCCAGCACGACCATCGACATGAGCAGCTGCTGGAGCTGGACCAGCGTCACGGTGATCGGCAGCGCGGCACGCGGGAACTGCAGTGCCCGGATCAGGCCCAGGTTGCCGGTGATCGCGCTGACGCCGTTCGTCGCCGCGGTCTGGGTGAAGATGAAGATGAACACACCGGTGCACAGGTACGCGATGAAGTTCGGCACGTTCTTGTGCTGGGCCAGGATCAGACCGAAGATCAGGAAGTAGACCGCCGCGTTGGTGAGCGGTGTCAGCACCTGCCAGAGCTGACCGAGCTGGGTGTTGCTCAGCGAGGAGGCGACCTTCGCCCGCGAGTACGCGGTCATGAAGTGCCGGTACGCCCACAACCTGCGGGCGTACTCGCCCAGGGTGGGTCGTTCCCCGGCCACCCGTAGCCCGTACCGCTGGGCCAGCTGGGCCCGGGTCAGTCCGGATTCGGGGTCGGCCACCGCGGTGTTGGCCATGTTCAGGCGCTCCGATCTTTCGTGCTGATGGGGAGCAGTGCGGTGAATGAGATCCAGCGTGGCCGGGCGGGGAGGAGCCGCCTCGCTGCTGCATGGAAGGTAGTCCACCGAACGTCGGGACGCAACCGTACCGTCGTTGCGCTACATTGTTCCACGTGACGACCGAGAAGAGGCGTGCCCCGGCCGGCGCGGCGGTGCTGCG
Organism: Micromonospora sp. C28ISP2-4; assembly: GCF_030519385.1. Lineage (NCBI taxonomy): Bacteria > Bacillati > Actinomycetota > Actinomycetes > Micromonosporales > Micromonosporaceae > Micromonospora > Micromonospora sp. C28ISP2-4. The sequence continues at coordinate 282,689 of NZ_JAUMKG010000003.1, forward strand.
CGGGGAGATCACCAGTGCCATCCGCGCCGCCGTGATGCAGGAGTTGGCCGAGGTCGGCTACGGTCGCCTGTCCATCGAGGCGGTGGCCCGCCGGGCCGGTGTGAGCAAGACCGCCATCTACCGCCGTTGGCGTTCCAAGCTCGACCTGGTGCTGGACATGGTCTCGGCGGTGGCCGGGCGGAACATCCCGCTGCTGGACACCGGCAGCCTCCTCGGCGACCTGGAGATCCTGCTGCACGTGATGGCGCGCGCGCTGCGTCACCGGCTGGCCGCGCAGATCATCCCGGACCTGCTGGCCGAGGCGGCCCGCAACCCGCAGATCGCGGAGAAGTTGCAGGCCGCCCTGGACGACTACCAGCAGGCCATCGGGCGGATCCTGATCGGCCGGGCGGTCGAGCGCGGTGAGCTGTCCCCGGACACCGACCGGCGCGCCGCCGTCGATCTCATCGTCGGCCCGGTCTACTGGCGGATGGCGATCTCCCGGGCCCCGCTGGAGCCCACCGAGGTGCCCCGGATGGCGGCCGCTATCGTCGCCGCGCTGCGGGTAGCATGCGTGGGGCCTGTACGCGACGAGGTGGAAGTCTGAACCCCGGGCCGCCCCCGGAGGGCCGTCGTCGATCATGAACAGAAGGTCACACCCGGTCGGACAATCAGTGCAACCGGCTGGTTTTCCCGACAGACCGGTACCATCCCCCGAAATGTCTCTCATGAACCACGCGTCGACAGGAGGAAGCCCCATGGCCGGGCCGCATCCAGAGTTCATTCCCCCCGCACGGCCGATCATCGGCGAGGCCGAGATCGAGGCGGCCGTCCGGGTGCTGCGGAGCGGCCGGGTCGTGCAGGGCCCCGAGGTCGCCGCGTTCGAGGAGGAGTTCGGTGACCTGGTCGGCGGCCGGCACTGCGTCGCCGTCAACTCCGGCACCTCCGCGCTCCAGCTGACGCTGATGGCGCTCGGCTTCGGCCCGGGCGACGAGGTCGTCGTCCCGTCGTTCTCCTTCGCCGCCAGCGGCAACGCGGTCCGGCTGGTCGGCGCCGAGCCGGTCTTCGTGGACATCGAGCCGGGCAGCTTCTGCGTCGACCCGGAGGCGGTCGCCGCCGCGATCACGCCGAAGACCGTCGCGATCATGCCGGTCCACCTCTACGGCCACCCGGCCGGGATGGACCGGATCATGGAGATCGCGCAGCAGCACGGCCTCGCCGTGGTCGAGGACGCCGCGCAGGCGCACGGCGCCGAGCTGAACGGCACCCCGGTCGGCGCGTTCGGCACCGCCGGGTGCTTCAGCTTCTACCCCACGAAGAACATGCACTCCCTCGAGGGCGGCATGATCAGCACCGCCGACGTGGACCTCGCCCGCACCCTGCGGCTGCTGCGCAACCAGGGCATGGAGCAGCGGTACGCCAACGAGATCGTCGGCGCCAACATGCGCATGACCGACGTGGCCGCCGCGATCGGCCGGGTGCAGCTCACCCAGCTCGCCGAGTGGACCGAGCAGCGCCGCGCCAACGCCAAGTTCCTCGACTCGGCGATCACCGGCATGGTCACCCCGCCGGTCGCCGACGGCGCCAAGCACGTCTACCACCAGTACACCGTGCGGGTGCGGGGCGACCGCGACGCCGCCCAGGCCCGCCTCACCGAGCTGGGCATCGGCAACGCGGTCTACTACCCGACGCCGATCCACCGGCTCAAGCCGTACCTCACCGCCGACGGCAAGCCGGGCCCGTGGGACCTGCCGGAGACCGAGCGCGCCGCCGCCGAGGTGGTCTCGCTGCCGGTGCACCCGTCGCTGAGCCAGGCCGAGCTGGAGCGGATCGCCGAGGGCGCGAACCTGGCCGGCGGTGCCCGATGAGCGACGGCGGACGGAAGCTGCGGGCCGGCCTGATCGGCCTCGGCGCGATGGGCCGCAACCACGCCCGCGTGCTGTCCAACCTGGACGGCGTCGAGCTGGTCGGCGTGGTCGACCCGGCCGGCGACGTGACCGGCACGCTGCGCGCGCCAGTCGTACCCGAGCTGAGCGACCTGCTCGCCCTCGGCGTCGACTACGCGGTGGTGGCCTGCCCGACGGCGCTGCACGAGCCGATCGGCATGGAACTGGCCGCCAACGGCGTCTGCGCGCTCATCGAGAAGCCGCTGGCCCAGTCCGTCGACGCCGCCACCCGTCTGGTCGAGGCGTTCGAGAACGCCGGCCTGGTCGCCGGCGTCGGGCACATCGAGCGCTACAACCCGGCGCTGCAGAGCCTGCGCACCCGCCTGGAGGCAGGCGAGCTGGGCGAGGTGTTCCAGGTCGTGACCCGGCGCCAGGGCCCGTTCCCGCACCGGATCGCCGATGTCGGCGTGGTGATGGACCTGGCCACCCACGACATCGACCTGACCGCCTGGGTGACCGGCCAGCAGTACAGCTCGGTCGCCGCCCGCACGGTCTCGCGCAGCGGCCGGCTGCACGAGGACATGGTCGCCGTGGTCGGCCAGCTCGCCGACGGCACGATGGTCAACCACCTGGTGAACTGGCTCAGCCCGCTCAAGGAGCGGTCGACTGTGGTCACCGGTGACAAGGGCTGCTTCGTGGCCGACACGCTCACCGCCGACCTGACGTTCTACGCCAACGCCGCCATCGACACCGAGTGGGAGGCGCTGCGCGCGTTCCGCGGCGTGGCCGAGGGCGACATGGTCCGCTACGCCATCCCGAAGCGGGAACCGCTGCTGGTCGAGCACGAGCGCTTCCGGGACGCGGTCGAGGGCAAGCAGAGCGACATCGTCACGCTGCGGCAGGGTCTGCGTACCGTCCAGGTCGCGGCCGCCCTGCTGGAGTCGTCCGCCGACGGCAAGGTCGTGTCCGTCGCGGCCAGCGGCAGCGACGCGGAGCCGGCACTGCGATGAGCCCGGCGCCGGTGCGGCGGACGGTCTCCGCGGTACGGCGGCGGATTCCCCGGCGGTGGCGCATCGCGCTCCGCCGGGCCGCCGCCGGCGCGCGGCCCTGGCAGACCCCTTCGGTACGCGAACTGTGTGAACTCCCCGCCGGTACACCGCTGCTGGTGCACGCCGGCGGGATCACCGGGGACCGGGCGCTGGACGGCGTGCTGCGCGCGCTCGTCCGGCTCCCCGAGTTCCACCTGGCGCTGGTCTGCGGCGAGGCGGAGCGGGCACCGGCCCAGGAACTGGTCCGCCACGCCGGCAAGGCGCGCCGGCGGGTCCACCTGGTGCCGCGCCCGCGTACCGTGACGGCCGCGTTCCTCGCCCCGGCGGACGTGGCGGTGTTCGGGTTCGACCCGGACGCCGGTCTGGACCTGCTGGACACCTTCCTCGCCGCCGGACTGCGGGTGGTCGCCGCCGACAGCCGGGTGGTGCGCGAGCACCTGGCCCGGCACGGCGGCGGCGACCTCTTCGCGCCCGGCTCGCTGCCGTCGTTCGCAAACGCGGTGGAACGGGCCCGGCAGCGCGGCGGCGACGAGGCGCCGCCGGAGCAGGAGCCGCCGGTCGCGCCGGTCGAGGCCGGCACGCCCGGCCCCTGGCGTCCGCTCGGCGCCGGGCCGATCCGGCTGGGGCTGGGCACGGCGAACTACGCCGGGCAGCTCTCCGCCCTGGCGGTCGCGATCACCACCGCCCGCGCCGACGTCGGCGTGGAGCTGGTGATGGCCAAGCCGCCGGCCACCTACCGCTACCCGGCCGACCGTTACCTGAACTACCCCGGTGAACACCGGCTCGACGTGCAGATCGCCCGGGCCGAGCGGGTGCTCGGCTGGTACACCCACCTGATCGTGGACGCGTTCCGCCCGGTGCTCGGCCGGGCCAACGGCGACGACATCGCCGCGGACCTGCCCGCGCTGCGCCGGGCCCGGATCAAGGTCGCGCTGCTGGCGCACGGCAGCGAGATCCGCCATCCGGGCGCGCACCTGGAACGGCACGCCGAGTCCGCCTTCCGGGACGCCCCGGATGACCTGATCGGGCAGCTCACCACGGTGGCCGAGCGGAACCGGCGCACCGCCGAGGAGAGCGGCCTGCCGTTCTTCGTGACCACCCCCGACCTGCTGGACGACGTGCCGTCCGCCACCTGGGCGCCGCTGATCGTCGACGTGGACGCCTGGGCCTGCGACCGCCCGGTGCTCGAACGCGCCAGGCCGGTGGTGCTGCACGCGCCGTCGAAGCGGTGGACCAAGGGCACCGACCGGCTCCTGCCCCGGTTGCAGGAGCTGCACGATCGACGGATCATCGAACTGCGCCTGGTGGAGGGGCTGCCGCACCACGAGATGCGGCGCCAGGTGCAGGAGTGCGACATCGTGGTCGACCAGCTGGTGATGGGCAGCTACGGCACGTTCTCCTGCGAGGGGATGGCCGCCGGCCGGGTCGTGGTGGCGTACCTCAGCGAGGGGCCGCACCGGGCCGCCGGGGTCCAGCCGCCGATCGCCAACGCCACCCCCGGCACGCTCGTCAAGGCCATCGAGTCGCTGCTCGACGACCGGCCCGCCGCGGTCGCCCTGGCCGCGGAGGGCACCCGTTACGTCCGTGACCACCACGACGGGCGACGCACCGCCGAGGTCTTCGACGCCTTCCTCCGGTGACCAGCCCACCCACCACCCACGCCCGCACCGTCAACGAGGAGAAGCACCCGATGCAAGCTGGCGCTAACAGCGATGCCCGACCGACCCGGGGCCGGGTGGTGATGCTGGTCGACAACGGCGTCCACGGCGACTCCCGGGTGCAGAAGGCAGCGCGCTCGGCCGCCGACGCCGGCTGGGAGGTCTTCCTCCTCGGCATCCGCAACGCCCGCTCCGACGCCGACACCTGGCGCATCGGCGACGCCGAGGTGCGGCTGCTGCGGGTGCCCAAGCCGCTGCACCGGCTGCCCCGGGAGTACAGCCGGTCGCTGCGCCGGCCACTGGCGTACGCGTCGACCACCAAGGCCGCCTACCGGGTCCAGGAGATCAAGGCCTGGCAGGCCGATCTGTACGAGCGCCGCGTCCGCGCCCAGGCGCTGGGCGGCGGGCTTCCGGCCGTCGTGGGACGGGCGGCCCAGCTGCCGTCCCGCGCCGCCGCCACCGCGCTCGCCCGCTGGGTGCGCTTCCGCAGCGCCGAGACCCGCCGACTGCGCAAGGCGCAGGTCGACCCGGACGCGCTGTTCAGCCGCCTGCCGGTGCGGTTCTGGCAGGGGCTGCTGGGCGACCGCGCCTGGCGCCGGCTGGACCCGGGCCTGTGGGACTTCGAACTGGCCTTCCGCAAGGCGCTCGACGAACTCAAGCCGGACATCATCCACGCCAACGACTTCCGGATGCTCGGCATCGGCGCGCGGGCGACGCTGCGGGCCCGGGCCGCCGGCCGGCGGACCAAGCTGGTCTGGGACGCGCACGAGTTCGTCGGCGGCATCACCGGCCGGGCCGACAACCCGCGCTGGCTGCCCGCCCAGATCGCCTACACGGCCGAGTACGCCGCCTACCCGGACGCCGTGGTGACCGTCTCCGACACGCTCGCCGACCTGCTCCAGGAGACCCACGGCCTGCCCGACCGGCCGGCCGTGGTGCTCAACGCGCCGATGGCGCCACCGGCCGAGGCCGACGGCGACGTGCCGGACCTGCGGGCGCGCTGCGGCGTGGACGACAGCACGCCGGTGCTCGTCTACTCCGGCGCGGTGAACCCGAGCCGGGGCTGCCAGATCATGGTGGAGGCGCTGCCGGAGCTGCCCGACGTGCACGTCGCGTTCGTGACCATGAACCCGAACGGCGACAACCAGTTCTCCGAGGCGCTGCTGGGGCGGGCCGCCGAACTCGGCGTCGCGGACCGCGTGCACCTGCTGCCGTACGTGGCGCACTGGCAGGTGGTGCCGTTCCTGTCCGGCGCGGACGCCGGGGTCATCCCGATCCACCACAAGCCCAACCACGAGCTGGCGCTGATCACGAAGTTCCTGGAGTACTCGCACGCCCGGCTGCCCATCGTGGTCAGCGACGTGAAGACCATGGCGCAGACCGCGCGGGCCACCGGGCAGGGCGAGGTTTTCACCGCCGAGGATCTGGCCGACTACGTCCGGGCCGTCCGGGCGGTGCTCGCCGACCCGGAGCGCTACCGGGCCGCCTACGACAAGCCCGGCCTGCTGGAGGGCTGGACCTGGGAGGCCCAGGCCCGGATCCTCGACGAGGTGTACGCCTCGCTGCTCGGCAAGCCCGCGGCGGGCGGGGCGCGTCCGCCGGCGTCCCGGCGTCCCGGCGACGAGCGGGAGTACGCGGCCACCTCCCGCTGACCCCCGGCACGGAACGGTTCGGCCGGCTCCCCGCGGAGGGGAGCCGGCCGATCACGTGTACGGCGGTCAGGCGGACGTGGCCGGCGGCTCCAGCAGCAGCCGGTCGAAGTCCTTCTGCGTCACCGACCAGTCCCAGGTGCTCAGCACGTGCGACGCCGCGGCGCGGCCCGCCTCACGCCAGACCTCCTCGGTGGCGGTGAGGGCCAGGATCCGCTCGGCGGCCTCCTGCGGCGTACCCACCACCCAGTCGCTCGGGAAAAGGCTCCGGGCGCTGTGCGGGCGGCCGGCGAAGAACGGCCAGTCGCGCACGACCGGCACCGCGCCGCTCGCCGCGCCCTCGACGAGCGCACAGTGGAAGCTCTCCCGCAGCGAGGTGCTGAGGATGACCCCGACGTCGGTGAGCGCACCGGGCACGTCCTCGGTGCGGCCGGTCCGCACCACCGCGCCGGACGGCTCCAGCTCGGCCAGTTCGGCGTCGAGTTCCCGGACGTAGGCCGCGATGGCCGGGCTGAGCTCCGGGTTGAGGTCGTCGCCGACCAGCTTGAGGCGGTACCGCTCGTCGTGCCGGCGCAGCTCCCGCAGCACCGCCAGCGCCCAGCGCGGGTCCTTCGCCAGCGAACTCAACCCGACCAGCCCGAGCGTGAACCGGCTGTCGGCGGAGACCTTCGGCGCCACGTACCGGTGCAGGTCCATCGCGTTGCTGATCATGTGGGTCCGGGGGCCCTGCGGCGCGCGCAGCCGCGGCACCGCGGCCAGCGCCAGGTCGCGCAGGTGCTCGGAGACGAAGACCACGTCGTCCACACGCGACCAGTCGGTCAGGTGCGGCCACCAGCTGAACGCCTCGAAGCTGTGCAGGCGGACGATCACCCGGGTGGTGCCCGGGTCGATCATCGTCAGCATCGCGGCGCCGAGGTTGCACCAGTCCGCGAAGACCGTGTCCGCCCACTCCAGGTGGGGGCCCCACGCCTCCTGGACCTCCCCGGCCCGCTTGGAGGCCCCGGCGAGCATGTGGAGCGTCACGTTCGTGCGGCCGTTGCTGAGCACCGGGAGGATCGACTCATCCATCAGGTTCAGTCGGCGAACCTCCACCCCGGGCATCGCCTCGTAGCGCTCCAGGATCGGCCCGAGGAAGTTGTCGTTCAGCCCGGTGAAGAAGAGCATCCGGTGCGGCCGGCCGGCGGGCGGGAACGCCGCCGGGCTCTGCCGCCCGCGCGGCGTCGCCATGGCCCGGCCGGCCTCGCTGTTGTGCAGCGGCGCGAGGAACTTCTCCGGGTCCTCGGCCAGCGGCGAGGTGGTGCCGTCGAACTGCACGATCCGGTGGAACATCAGGTTGAACGCGCGCAGCACGTGCGGCGCGGCCTTACCCGGGTTGCGCTTCTTGAGGTAACCGTCGGCCAGCTTGAGCTGACCCCGCACCACTGTCATCAGGTGCTCGGGCACCCTGCCCTGGCTCAGCTCCCCGTCCACGATCGGGCCGAGGAGCTGCCCCCTGGTCGCCGGGCTCTTCAGCCGGCCCTGCGCCGCCAGCGCCAGCCGCTTCGCGCTGTCGCCGTGCCCGGTCTTGAGCATGTTGCCGGTGACCCGCCGGGCGATCTTGCCCCGGTGCCGCTCCGGCAGGCCGGGCGCAGTGACGGCGCCCTGCCAGAACCAGCGCACCGGACCGAGCTTCATGGCCCGCTTGCCGGTGCTCATCTCGAACACCCGCTTCGCCAGGTCGACCGTCTGGTTGCGGGTGGCGCTCGCCAGCACGCTCGGGGCCGGGCCGACCGTGTTCAGGCGGGGACGGCGGTAGCGCGCCGGGTCGGCGGACCGCTTCTCCACCGCCCGCAGCGCCGGGGCGATGCCGTAGACGGCGTCGGCCCGCCGGTAGCGCTGCGCGAGCTGCCAGACGGTGTGCAGGGCCTGCGCGTCGAGCGCGACGAGGACGTCGGCCCGCTTGGCGTGCCGGCGTACCCACGGGTCGCGCTGGGCGCGCAGCCACGGGCGCCGGGCCGGGGCCGCCCGCTTGACCGCCCGGCCGAAGCGAGGGCCCAGCTCGGTGGCGGTGGGCAGCAGGTGCACCTCGGCCAGCTCGGTCGCCGCCGGGATCTTCTCCACCGGGTCGAAGGTGGTGGCCACCCGTACGGTGACGCCCCGGTCGCGGAACTGCTGGAGCGCGTCGGTCAGGACCGCCACCCGCCCGGGGACGGTGCCCATAACCATCAGGACCTCGATCATGACCTACCTTCTCGGGCCAGGACGCGAGCGCCGGCGGGGGAGGGCTGTGGGGTGCCGGCCGGACCGCCGGCGCCCAGCACCAGCTCGGTCACCTCCCGGACGGCGGGGATGAGCTGCTCCTCGCGGGCGTACTGCCGCGCCTCGGCACGAGCCTTCTCCCGCTCGGGCGCGTCGGCGGTACGGGCCATCGCGGCGGCCCGCCGGAAGGCGCCGGCCAGCTCGGCCGGGTCCAGCCCGACCGCACCCGTCCAGAGCGGATAGGTGGACAGCACGGTGGAGGCGTCGTGGTCGGCCTCGTGGGCGGAGACCACCGGCAGGCCGGTTGCCATGTACTCGTACACCTTGCCGGAGGTCATGTACCGGCCGCCGGTCACCATCAGCACCACCGCGTCCCAGCGGGAGTAGAGGTCGACCACCTCGGCCTTGGGCACCGAGCCGCCGACCAGCACGCCGTCGACGGCGGCGGCCTTGAGCAGCTCCGCGTGCGCGTTGTCGCCGCGCGCCCAGGCGGCGCCGATGTGGCCCCGCACCTCGAAGCGGGCGTCGGCCAGCTCCGGGTCCTCGGCGCGTGCCGTGCGCCAGCCCTCCAGCACGGCGCTCAGCAGCGGTACGGGGAGGTTCAGCGCGCCGAGGTAGCCGAAGGTCAGCGGCCGGTCCGGCGGGGCGGGGCGGACCTGGGCCGGGATGCTCGCCGCGTCGTAGCCGTTGCGCACGATCCGCATCTTGTGCGCCAGCTCCGGATAGCGCTCGCGGTACCAGCGGGAGATCGGCTCGTTGACGTTCCAGATGGCGATGGCGTTGGTGAGCAGCTTGATCTCCCACTGCCCGGAGACCGACTCCCGGGTGAACGCCTCGCCGTTGTTGATCACGTCGACCGACCAGCCGTCGCGGAAGTCCACCACGTACGGCACCCGGTGCGTCTCCCACAGCTTCCAGGTCGCGGACAGGTTGACGTACGGCGCGCAGGTGGTCACCAGCAGATCGACGTGCCGCTCCCGGTGGATGCGGAGCAGGGCCTTCTCCAGCGCGGGACGCCAGCCGCCGAAGACCGGCTCGGGGAAGACCTTGAGGTTCTGCTTGCGCAGGTCGGCCAGGTAGTCCTTGTGCGCCAGGGCGCGCTGCTCGGTGAACGTGCGGATGTCGGTCTCGAGGTCGTCCCGGAACAGCGGCAGCTTCACCACGCGCACGCTGGGGTCCACCCCCTGGGAGAGGGTGTGGTCGAGTCCGTACTCCCGTTCCCAGGCCTCGTCGGCGATGGTGACCGCGGTCACGTCCCAGCCCGCGGCGGCGAACTGGTTGGCGGTCTCCCGCATGCGGTAGGCGCAGCTCTTGGCCGCCGGTGGGAAGCCGATCGCGAGGTAGACCATGTGCGGCCGGGACCCGGACCGTCGCGGCCGGGGAAGTTTCAACGAGTCCCAGAGAGTTCGCCCGTTGTTCATCGATTCCGATCCTGGGGAGGTGGGGAGATGCCGTGTCGCGGCCTGGACGGCTCGGCCGGACGCGGTACCTGCTGTGCCGGTGGCCGCGTAACGACCGCCGGAGCGCGTGCGGACACTACAATAACGCCGTTCCGCGCGCCGGACCTGCCGCCGCCCGGCGGCCGGCGGGTGCGCCGTGCCCCGGATCACCGCGGCCGCGTCACCGGACCCGGCCGGTCGAACACGCCGTCTCGGCCGGTCCTCGACTGCGACCTCCGCTTTCGTAGACTCCTACGCCATGACCGCGCCTGCGCCCGACACCCGCGACCGTGAGCCCGCCGCCACCGGCGGCGACGGGTCCGCGGCCGACGACTCGTCCGATCCGGGGTCGTCCACCCCGACGACGACCACGGCCCCGGAGCAGCCGGAGAAGCCGGAGCCGGACACCGTGGCCGAGAAGCGGCGCGGCGGCCGGTGGCGGCGGGCCGACGCGCTGGTGGCGCTGATCTACCTCGCCGGGGCGTTCTGGGTCACCGCGCGCGGCTGGCGCGACTACGACGGCCGGCTGCTCGGCAGCCGCCCGAACGACCAGGGCTTCAACGAGTGGATGCTGGCGTACGCGGCGCACGCGGTCACCAACCTGGAGAACCCGTTCTTCACCACGCTGCAGAACGCCCCGGCCGGCGTGAACCTGATGACGAACGTCGGGATGCAGCTGCCCGGCCTGGTGCTCACCCCGGTCACGCTGCTCTTCGGCGCGTCCTTCTCCTACCTGCTGTTCATCACGCTGAACCTGGCCGGCACCGGGTACGCCTGGTACCACGTGTTGTCCCGGCACGTGGTCGCCTCCCGGGCGGCCGCGTTCGTCGGCGGACTGTTCTGCGCCTTCGCGCCCGCGCTGATCTCGCACAGCAACGGCCACCCGCACATCACCGCGCAGTGGCTGGTGCCGTTCATCGTCTGGCGGGTGATCGCGCTGTCCCGCGGCGAGCGGGTGATCCGCGACGGCCTGATCCTGGGCGGGCTGGTGGTGGCCCAGTTCTTCATCAGCCTGGAGATCCTCTTCCTGACCGCGCTCGGCTGCCTGATGCTGGTCCTGGCCTACCTCGTCTTCCGGCCCCGCGACGCGGTACGCCGGCTGCGCCCACTGCTGTCCGGTCTGGCGATCACCGCCGTACTCGTGTCGGCAGCGGCCGCGTACCCGCTGTGGATGCAGTTCGCCGGCCCGCAGCACCGGGTCGGCCACCCCGGCACCCCGGACATCTACGCCCTGAAGCTCGGCTCGTTCGTCCAGTTCGCCACCAAGTCGGTCGCCGGTGGCCCGACCAGCGCGATCGGCTGGGCGCCGAACACCACCGAACAGGCCAGCTTCTACGGCTGGTCCCTGGTGGTGCTCGCGGCCGGGGTGCTCTGGTGGCTGCGCCGGGAGACCACGGTCCGGGTGCTCGGGGCCGTCGGCCTGGTGTCGGCGCTGTTCTCCATCGGCACCACCTGGACCGTCGGCACCCGTCGCACCGACGTCCCCGCGCCGTTCGCGCTGGTGCAGGACCTGCCCGTGTTCGACTCCGTGGTGGTGTCCCGGTTCGCGCTGATCACCACTGTGGCGCTCGGTGTGCTGCTGGCGGTCGCCGGTGACCGGCTCGCCGCCCGCCGCACCGAACCGGCCGGCCGGCTGGCCGCCCGCGTCGGGGCCGTCGCGGTGGCCGCCGCGCTGCTGCCGATCCTGCCGATGCCGCTGGACGCGAAGGGCCGCACCCCGGTGCCGGACTTCGTCACCGCCGGCACCTGGCGTGACCATGTGGCGCCCGGCCGCACGCTGGTGCCCGTGCCGGTGAACGGCATGACGTCGCTGTACTGGAGCTCCGCAGCGGTGGCCGGCTTCGCCGTCCCCGAGGGCTACTTCCTCGCGCCGGTGTCCGCCACCGACAACACCGGCCGCTGGGGCGTCGAGCCGCAGCCCACCGCGAAGCTGCTCACCGCCGTCTCGCTCGGCGAGCGGGACACCACCGTCGGCCAGGCCGACGTCGACCAGGCGCGCGCCGACGTCCGCTACTGGAAGGCCGACGCGGTGGTGCTGCCCGACCGTGGCGCCCGGCGCCACGACGACCTGAAGACCGTGCTGGACGCGCTGTACGGCCCGGGGGAGCGGGTCGAGGATGTCTGGGTGTGGGACGTCCGGCCGTTCACCCGCTGACCGGTCACGGCGACTTCGTCCAGATCAGGAGCAGGTAGCCGCCGAAGTAGGCGGAGAACGCGACGAGCGTGACCAGCACCGTGCCGGCCCGGGCCCATCCGGCCCGGGCCAGCCCCACGGCGGCCGGCAGCAGCAGCGGGAACGCCGGCAGCAGGAACCGCGCCTTGGAGTGGTAGTAACCGGCGGCGCCGAGCGTGGTGACGAGCATCAGGCCGCTGTAGAGCAGCAGCTGCCACGGCTGCCGGTCGATCGCGCTCAACGCGAAGAACATGATCGACAGCAGCGCCACCACCGTGACCACCAGCAGCGGCAACGCGGCCACCTGCGCCAGCGCCTGCTGGCCCCGCTCGACCGTGTAGACGCCGAAGTCGAACGTGGTGCCCCACCCGGCGGACTGGATGTGGAACCAGCCGTCCGGCCGGCCGGTCCGGGTGCCCACCCAGGCGAGGTAGCCCAGCCAGCCGGCCGGGGCGAGCAGCAGCGCCGCCCAGGGCCGCCAGCCGTCGCGCCGCTTGACGACCGCCAGCAGCGCGGCCAGCCCCACCACCGGGATCAGCGACGAGGCGGTGGGCCGGGTCAGGCCGGCGAACAGGCACACCACCCCGGCGGTGACCCAGTGCCGGCGCAGCAGCGCGTACAGGGTCCAGGCGGCCAGCGCGGTGAACAGGCTCTCGCTGTAACCCATCGACTCGACCACGGCGTGCGGCACGACGCCCCAGAGCGCGGCGAGCAGGATGCCGGTACGCCTGTCGTGCAGGTGCCTGCCGATGGCGTACAGGCCCCAGGCGGCGGCCAGCGCGGCCAGCCACGCCACGACCAGCGCCGACTGGCGCGGGCTGAACGGGGACAGCCGCTCCAGGGCCGCGGTCAGGCCCGGGTAGAGCGGGAAGAACGCCATGTTGCTCTGGGTCTTCTCGTACCCGTCGTAGCCGTGCTGGACGATCCCGAGGTACCAGTTGCCGTCGGCCCGGGTGAGCTGCGCGACGGGCGACACGTCGACGCTGCGGGCCCACAGGTAGACGACGGCCACGCCGATCAGCCGGATCACCGCGTACAACGCCAGCGCGGGCGCCGCGTCCCGGGCGGCGTCGCGCAGCCGCCGGACGCGGCCGGGCCGGGCGCGGTCGGCTGTGGCCGGCCCGGTCTGCGGTGCTGGTGCGGGCCGGCTGGGTTCCTCGGTGGTCACCACGTCCATTGTGCGGTCCCGTTCGCGCTGAGCTGCGATTGTCCGGAGGGCCCGCGTGGCGCGGCCGGCGACCCGGCGAACGACCCGGAGCGGGCGCCGGTCGTTGAACAGGATGGAGGGTAGCAACAGTCACACCAGGTCGTGGGGCACCGGCGGCGGCGGGCGTTCGGGCCCGATCCGCTGTCGTAGACTCGCTCGGGTCCGCGGGCGCGGTGCTGGCGACGACGAAACGGGCAGGAATGGGATCTGACGGCACGACCGCAGCGGCGGGCACCCGGGGACGGGTCGTGATGCTGGTGGACAACGGGGTCATCGGGGACTCCCGGGTGCAGAAGGCGGCCCGCTCCGCCGCCGACGCCGGCTGGGACGTCGTGCTGCTCGGACGGGCGCCGGTCGGCCGCCCGCAGAGCTGGCGCCTCGGCGCCGCCGAGGTACGCCTCGTCCCGATGCCCGAGCCGCTGGCCCGCCGCCGGCACGAGTTCCGCCGGGCCTGGCTGCGGCACCCGCTCGCCTACCCGCCCAGCGGCATCGCGGCGCACCGTACCCAGGCGGTGAAGGCCTGGCGCGCGGACCTGGCGGTACGCCGCGCGGCGCTGACCGTCGCGGCCCGCGAGTCCGGCGCGGGCCGGCCGGGCGGGCTGCCCTGGGCCGCGCTGCGCGCCGAGGAGAAGCTGTCCGGCCTGACCCGCAAGTGGGTCGGCTTCCGCAACCGTCAGCTCACCCGGGCCCGCAAGGGCCGCAAGCTGGACGGCCCCTGGGACCGCGCGTACACGCTGTTCTGGCGCAGGCTGCGCGGCGACGGCGCGTGGCGGCGCCTGGAACCGGGCCTGTGGGACTACGAGCTGGCCTACGGCCCGGTGGTCGACGAGCTGGCGCCGGACCTGATCCACGCCAACGACTTCCGGATGCTCGGCGTCGGCGCCCGCGCGAAGGTCCGGGCCGCCGCGAAGGGGCGGCGGATCGCGCTGGTCTGGGACGCCCACGAGTACCTGCCCGGCGTGCAGCCGTGGCGCGACAACGCCCGCTGGCTGCCCGGCAACGTGGCGCACGAGCGGGAGTACGTGCCGTACGCCGACGCCGCCATGACCGTCTCCGGCGGCCTGGCCGACCTGCTGCGCGCCGAGCACGGGCTGGCCGAACGGCCCGCGGTCGTGCTCAACGCCCCGGCGGTGGACGAGTTGCCCGCGGATCCGGCCGAGCCTGCGCCGGACATCCGCGCCCGCTGCGGGCTCGGGCCGGACGAGCCGCTGCTGGTCTACAGCGGGGTGGCCGCCGCCAAGCGCGGTCTCGCTGTGATGGTCGAGGCGCTGCCCCGGCTGCCCGGCGCGCACGTCGCGTTCGTGGTCAACAAGCCCGACTCGGCGTACGTCCGGGGCCTGGTCACCCGGGCCGGCGAGCTGGGCGTGGCGGACCGGCTGCACGTGCTGCCGTACGTGCCGCACCACCAGGTGGTCCGGTACCTCAGCGGCGCGCAGGTCGGCGTCATCCCGATCCAGCACTGGCCGAACCACGAGATCGCGCTGATCACCAAGTTCTTCGAGTATTCACACGCCCGCCTGCCGCTTGTCGTCTCCGACGTGCGCACCATGGCCGAGACCGTCCGGGAGACCGGTCAGGGCGAGGTGTTCCGCGCCGAGGACGTGGCCGACTTCGTCCGCGCGGTCACCGCGGTGCTGGCCGACCCGCAGCGTTACCGCGCCGCGTACGACCGGCCGGGCCTGCTGGCCGGCTGGACCTGGGAGGCGCAGGCGCGGGTGCTCGACGAGGTCTACTCCCGGCTGCTGCCGGACGCGCCGCCCCGGCCGGTGCCGCCGGCGCACACCCCGGTGGAGCCGGCACAGGTGGAGGTGGGCGCGTGAGCGGGCCGGACGTGACAGTGGTGGTCGCTGTCTACAACACCATGCCGTACCTGACCGCCTGCCTCGACTCGCTCGTCGGGCAGACCATCGGCCTGGACCGGCTGGAGGTCGTCGCCGTCGACGACGGCTCCACCGACGGCAGCGGCGCGGAACTGGACCGCTACGCGCAGCGGTACCCGGACACGGTCCGGGTGCTGCACCAGGCCAACTCCGGCGGCCCGGCGGCGCCGAGCAACCTGGCGCTCGACCACGCCCGCGGCCGGTACGTCTTCTTCGTCGGCTCGGACGACCACCTCGGTCCGGAGGCGCTGGAGCGCCTCGTCGGCGCCGCCGACCGGTGGGACTCCGACGTGGTGCTGGGCCGGATGGTCGGCACCAACAAGCGCTACGTGCACCAGGCCGTCTACGCCACCACCCAGGAGCGGCTCGACCTGTTCGGCAGCGACCTGCCCTGGTCGTTGTCGAACACCAAGCTGTTCCGCCGGGACCTGATCGAGCGGTACGGCCTGCGGTTCCGCACGGACATGCCGATGGGCAGCGACCAGCCGTTCACGCTGGAGGCGTGCTTCCGGGCGAAGAAGGTGTCGGTCCTCGGCGACTACGAGTACTACTACGCGGTCAAGCGGGACAACGCCCAGAACATCACCTACGCCAGCCGCTTCGAGGAGCGGTTGCGCTGCGCCGAGGAGCTGGTCGGTTTCGTCGCCGGCCTGATCGAGCCCGGCCCGCGGCGGGACGCGGTGCTGGTACGCCACTTCACCTGGGAGGTGGCGAAGCTGCTCCGCGCGGAGTTCCTCGCCCTCGCCCCGGACGTGCAGCGGCACGTCCACGACCGGATCCGCAAGCTCGCCGAGGCGTACCTGACCGACGGGGTGACCGCCCGGATGGCGTCCGAGGAGCGGCTGCGGGTGGCGGTGGCGCGTGACGGCGACCTCGACGCGCTGCGCACGCTCATCGGCCAGCAGTCCGACCGGTCTCTGCCGGAGGTCGTCGTCGACGGCGACCGCTGGTACGCAGACCACGTCGGCTTCCGCGACCCGGCGTTCGGCTACCCGGACGACTGGTACGACGTCACCGCGCGGGCCGCCGCGATACTGGCCAAGCTGACCGCGACCGGGCTGGCCTGGGGACGCGACGCCGCCGGGGCGCGGGCCCTGGTGGTCACCGCGCGCAGCCGCTGGGCCGAGCTGGCCGAGCTGAGCGCGGAGGCGCTGCGGGTCAGCGTGGGCGATCTGACGGGTGTGACGTCGGTCGAGTCCGCCGGCCCCGGTACCGTCGTACGAACGGACTTCGCGGTGGACCGGCTGCTGGCGGTCGTCGCGGGGACGGCCGAGCGTCGTATCGTACGCGCCGAGGTCTCCGCCCTGGGCGGGACGGGCTCGGCGCCGTTGCGCACCGACCGCCCCGTCGCCGCACCCCGGCTGGTGGCCCGGCGCGGTGTCCGCTGGCACCTCGTCACACCCACCACGAACCACAAGGGCCAGGTGATCGTCGCGATCACGCCGGTGACCCCCGGTCGGTTCCTTGCCCGCCTGCGCCGAATCTGGCCCTCTGGAGGAAAGTAGTTCATGAACATCTGCGTCGTCGCGCTCGGCAAGATCGGTCTGCCGCTGGCCGTGCAGTTCGCGTCCAAGGGGCACCGGGTGATCGGCGCCGACGTCTCCGAGCGGGTCGTCCAGCTGGTCAACGACGGTGCCGTGCCCTTCCCGGGCGAGGCCGACCTGGACGTCAAGCTCAAGGAGACGGTGGCCGCCGGCCTGCTGTCGGCCACCACCGACACCGCCGCCGCGGTCGCCGAGTCGGAGGCGGTCGTCGTGGTGGTGCCGCTGTTCGTGGACGCCGAGGGCGTACCGGACTTCGGCTGGATGGACGACGCCACCCGGGCCATCGCCCGCGGGCTGAAGCCGGGCACGCTGGTCAGCTACGAGACCACCCTGCCGGTCGGCACCACCCGCAACCGGTGGGCGTCGATGCTCGCCGAGGGTTCCGGCCTGACCGCCGGCACCGACTTCCACCTGGTGTTCAGCCCCGAGCGGGTGCTCACCGGCCGGGTCTTCGCCGACCTGCGCCGCTACCCGAAGCTGGTCGGCGGCATCGACGAGGCGTCGGCCGCGCACGGCGTGCGGTTCTACGAGGCGGTGCTCGACTTCGACGAGCGGCCCGACCTGGACCGCCCCAACGGCGTGTGGGACCTCGGTTCCGCCGAGGCGTCCGAGCTGGCCAAGCTCGCCGAGACGACCTACCGGGACGTGAACATCGGCCTGGCGAACCAGTTCGCCCGCTTCGCCGACACCGTCGGCGTGGACGTCACCAAGGTCATCGAGGCGTGCAACACGCAGCCCTACAGCCACATCCACTCGCCGGGCATCGCGGTCGGCGGCCACTGCATCCCGATCTACCCGCGGATGTACCTGTGGAACGACCCGGCCGCCACTGTGGTCCGCTCGGCCCGTGAGGCCAACGCGGCCATGCCGGAGTACGCGGTCGACCTGCTCGCCGCCGCGTACGGCGACCTGACCGGGGTGGGTGTGCTGGTGCTGGGCGCCGCCTACCGGGGTGGCGTGAAGGAGACCGCGTTCTCCGGCGTCTTCCCGACGGTGGAGGCGCTGCGCCGCCGGGGCGCGGTGCCGTACGTCTCGGACCCGATGTACACGAACGAGGAGCTGGTCGCGCACGGCCTGCCCGGCTACGACGGCGAGCCGGTCGGTGCCGCGGTCATCCAGGCCGACCACGCGGAGTACCGCACCCTCGCCCCGGCCGACCTGCCGGGCGTGACGGTGCTCGTCGACGGCCGCCGCGTCACCGACCCGGCACGCTGGACCGGCGTGCGCCGGGTGGTCATCGGGGGCTGACCCACCGACTCCACGGGCCCCGGCCGTCTCGAACGGCCGGGGCCCGTCGCGTGCCGCCGCCCGGGATGGGGCCGTGCGGAGTTCACCTGCCGGACACCCCGGCAATACTTGTGTCATGTGATCCGTTTAGGGTCGCAGCCGTCGGAAATCGACCCGGACCGACATCGGCGGGGCAGACAGGGAGCGTTAGTTGTTGAGCAGAGTACGCAGCCAGCAGGGTCTCGCCGCGGTCGGCGCGACGCTCCTCGGCTACGCGGTCATGGTCCTCGCCGGAGTCCTCGGCCTGGTGGTCCCGTACGCGGTGGCCGCTGTGGTCGCCGTCGCCGGTGAGGTGGCCCTGGCCGGGCGGCACACCGGGACCGCCACACTGCTCGACAAGGCCGGTCTCGGCGAGACCTTCCGGCGGCTCGTGCGGGACCTGTCGGTGGCCCTGCTGGTGGTCGCCACGGTGCGCCCCGGGGTGGCCGGCACCGTCGCCGTCCTGCTGCTGCCCGCCGCGCTGTGGACGGTGGCCGTCGCCACCAACGCGGTGACCAAGGTGATCGACGGCCGGGTCGACCCCCCGGCGTACACCCGCAACATCGACCTCGGCGCGCTGCGGCGGGTTCCGGTGCCGCCGGCCTGGGCGCGGCAGCTGGCCGGGCTGCGCATGCCGCTGCTGAACGTGCTGCTGGTGCCGGCCGCAGTGGTGGCCGCCGCGCTCGACCGGGTCGCTCCGGTGGTGGTCACCGGCCTGGTCACGCTCGCCGCCGGCCTGGTCACCGCCGCGGTGCTGGCGCTCACCGCGCTGCGCGGCCGGGGCAAGGCCCCGGGTGTGCTGCCGGCCGTGCACGACTGGATGGCCCGGGAGCGGCCCGAGGTGGCGCTCTACTTCGCCGGCCCGGCCAAGGACGTCTACCAGGCCAACATGTGGCTCGCGCCGGTGGAGGCGACCGGCCGCCGGGCGGTCGTGCTGCTGCGCGCGGCGGAGGCGTTCGAGCAGCTGGCCGACACCCGGCTGCCGGTGATCTGCGTGCCGGCCGGCGTGGACTTCATGAACCTGGACCTCAGCTCGCTGCGCGTGGCGCTGTACGCGGCGAACGTCGGCGCCAACATCCACCTGCTGCGGGAGCCGGGCGTGAAGCACGTCTTCGTCGGCCACGGCGACAGCGACAAGCAGGCGAGCGTCAACCCGTACAGCAAGGTGTACGACGAGGTCTGGGTGGCCGGGCCGGCCGGGCGGGAACGGTACGCCCGGGCCGACGTCGGCGTGCTGGACCGCGACATCGTCGAGGTCGGCCGCCCGCAGCTGGCCGGGGTGCACACGTTCGGCTCCGGCGCCGCCGACCACCGTTTCACCGTTCTGTACGCGCCGACCTGGGAGGGCTGGCTCGACGACGACCCGTACCACACGTCGCTCGTGCTGATGGGGGAGCGGATCGTGTCCGGCCTGCTGGCCGCCGGGGACGTGCGGGTGATCTACAAGCCGCACCCGCTGACCGGGACGCGCTCGCCCAGGGCCCGCGCCGTGCACGAGCGGATCGTGTCCCGGATCAAGGCCGCCGGCGGCGAGACCGACCCGTCCTCACTGGACGGCGGCGCGCACCTGGTGGTCGCCGGTCGCACCCCGGGGCTGTTCGACTGCTTCAACGTCACCGACCTGCTGGTCAGCGACGTGTCCAGCGTGGTCTCCGACTTCGTGCAGAGCGAGCGCCCGTACGTGGTGGCGAATCCGGCCGGCCTGCCCGAGGACGAGTTCCGGCGGCAGTTCCCGACCGCTCGGGCGGCGTACCTGCTCTCGGCGGACTGCGGTGAGCTGACGAAGATCCTCGACGTGACCCGGGCCGGTGACGACCCGATGACCGGGGCGCGGCGGGAGCTGAAGGAGTACCTGCTCGGCCCGGCCGGGTCGAACCCGATGGACCGGTTCCGGGACGAGATCGGCCGGCTCTGCGGCTGAGGCGTACACGGGAAGGGGCGACGACCGGCGCGGTCGTCGCCCCTTCCCGTCCGGTCAGCCCTGGTGCGGCGGGTTGTCGACGTCGCGGGAGATGACCTCGCCCTTGGCGTCGACCCAGCCCTTCGGGCGGGCCGGGTTGCCGGCCACCAGCTGGTACGGCTTGACGTCGCGGGTCACCACCGAGCCGGCGGCGATCATCGCGTACTCGCCGACCTCGATGCCGCACACGAGCGTGGCGTTCGCGCCGATCGACGCGCCCCGGCGGACGAGCGTCGGGGTGATCGTCCAGTCCGGATTCTGGGCGCGCGGGCGGAAGTCGTTGGTGAACACCGCGCACGGGCCCACGAACACCTCGTCCTCGATGGTCACGCCCTGGTAGACCGAGACGTTGTTCTGGATCTTCACCAGGTCGCCCACTGTGACGCCCGCGTCGACGTAGACGTTGCGGCCGATCACGCAGCCGGCGCCGACCTGGGCGCTGGACCGGATGTGCGCCAGGTGCCAGACCTTGGTGCCGTCGCCGACCTGGGCGCCCTCCTCGACGTCGGCCGTCGGGTGGACGAAGACGGAGGCGGACCGGTCGTTGCTGTCAGTCATCTCAACTCGCATCACATGCCAGGGCGCGTCGCGCCGTCGGGCGGGCTCGACGCAGCATAACGAGCGCTCACGCGAGCAGTTCGGCCACCGCGTCGGCGGCGGGCCGGCCGTCCGCCCGCGCCTGCGCCCACTCGTCGTCGGAGAGAATCCCGGTCACGGCAGCAAGCCGGAGCGGCCTCGCGTCCGGGCGGCGCGTCTGCCACCATTCGCAGGGCAACACGTCGAACGGAGGGAGGCACGGGTGCGGATCCTCCTGGTCGAGGACGACCGCCGGGTCGCCGCGGCGTTGTCGTCCGCGCTGACCCGGCGCGGCTACCAGGTGGAACACGCCGCGACGGTGGCCGCCGCGCTCTCCGCCGCCCCGTGCGACCTGGTGCTGCTCGACCTGGGGCTGCCCGACGGCGACGGCACCGACCTGTGCCGTGAGCTGCGCCGGCGCAGCAGCCGGCTCGGCATCATCGCGGTGACCGCGCGCGGCGAGGAACGCGACCGGGTGCTGGGGCTGCGGCTGGGCGCCGACGACTACGTGGTGAAGCCGTTCTCGATGGGGGAGTTGCAGGCGCGGATCGAGGCGGTGCTGCGCCGGGCCGCGCACACCGCGCCGCAGCGCAACCTGATCGAGGCCGGCGCGGTCCGCATCGACGTGGGCGGCCGGACGGTGAACGTGGCCGGCCGCGACGTCGCGCTCACCCGCAAGGAGTTCGACATCCTGCTGTCCCTGGCCCGCCAGCCGGGGGTGGCGGTGCCGCGCGAACGGATCCTGCTCGACGTGTGGGGCACCACCTGGGCCGACCGGCACACCGTTGAGGTGCACGTCGGTTCGCTGCGCGGCAAGCTGGGCGACCCGACGCTCGTGGAGACCGTGCGCGGGGTCGGCTACCGGCTCCGCGACGCGTGAGGAGGGGACCGTGCGCCGTCGGCTGGTGATCAGCTACCTGCTGCTGATGGTGCTGGTCCTGCTCGCCCTGGAGACCCCGCTTGCGGCCACGCTCGCGACCCGGGAGACCGACCGGGTACGCGCCGACCGTCTCGCCGACGCCACCCGCTTCGCCTCGCTGGCCGGGCCGGCGTTGCGGGGTGGCAGTCCGGGCCCGCTGGACGGGGAACTGGCCGCCTACGACGCGCTCTACGGCATCGGCGCGGCGGTGGTGGACCGGGACCGCCGTACCGTGGTGGCCTCGTCCGGCTGGGAGCCGGGCGCGGGCACCGGCGCGGCGCTCGACACCGCGCTGTCCGGGCAGCAGTTCAGCGGCCCGGAGTCGGTCTGGCCCTGGGGCGACGGGCCGGTGGTGACGGCGGTGCCGATCAACGACGGCGGCGAGGTGCTCGGCGCCGTGGTCACGACCAGCCCGGCGGACGGGGTTCGCCGCACCGTCACCGTGTGGTGGCTGCTGCTGGCGGGCATCGGCCTGCTGGCGGTGCTGGCCTGCGTCTCGACCGCGTTCGGGCTGGCCGGCTGGGTGCTGCGCCCGGTCACCGAACTGGACGCGGTGACCCACGAGATCGCCGAGGGCCGCCGCGCGGCGCGGGTGCGCGCCGGGCTGGGTCCGCCCGAGCTGCGCCGGCTGGCGACCAGCTTCAACGACATGGCCGACGCGGTCTCCGACGTGATGGACCGGCAGCGCGCCTTCGTCGCGCACGCCAGCCACCAGCTCCGCAACCCGCTCACCGCGCTGCGGCTGCGGGTGGAGGAACTGGGCCCCAGCCTCACCGACCCGGACGGGCGCGCCGAGCACCGGCTGGCGCTGGAGGAGACCGACCGGCTCGCCACGGTACTCGACGCGCTGCTCACCCTGGCCCGCGCCGAGCGGGAGGAGAACCAGCGGGTGACTGTGGACGCCACCGCCACCGCGGCGTCCCGGGTGGCGGCCTGGCTGCCGCTGGCCCGGCACCGCGGGGTCACGCTCCGCCTCGACGCCGGCGACGCGCCGGTGTACGCCCGGACCGTGCCGACCGCCATCGACCAGGCGCTCGACGCCCTGATCGACAACGCGGTGAAGTTCAGCGGCGCGCAGGGAGAGGTGACTGTGACCGTACGCGCCGACGACGGCGGGACGGTGCTGACCGTCGGCGACACCGGCCCGGGCATGACTGCGAGTCAGCTCGACCAGGCCACGGAGCGGTTCTGGCGGGCGCCGGACGCGCAGAACGTGGACGGCGTCGGCCTCGGCCTGACCATCGCGGCGGTGCTCGTGGACGCCTCCGACGGCCGGCTCACCATGCGCCAGGGCGAGCCCCGGGGTCTGGTCGCCGAGCTGTGGTTCCCGGCGCCCGCCGACGTCCCGGTCCGGTGCTGACCCGCGTCAGGGCTTCGCGGCGCGGTACCACTGCGCGGCGCCCGGATGCAGCGGCAGCGGGGTGGTGACGATCGCCGACCGGGGACTCATCCGTCCCGCCGCCGGGTGCGCGGCGGCCAGTTCCTCCCGGCGGTCCATCAGCAGCCGGGTCACCTCCCGCACCAGCGCGGCGGGCAGGTCGGCGCGGACGATCAGGTAGTTCGGGTTCGCCACAGTGCTCACCGGGTCGGCCCGGTACACCGACCGCGGCACGTCCCGGGTCACGTAGACCTGCCCGTACGCCCGGCGCAGCGGCTCGGTCCAGTCGCCCAGGTCCACGATCCGCAGCGAGGTCCGCTGGGCCAGCTCGGCGACGCCGCGTACGGGCAGCCCGCCGGAGAAGAAGAACGCGTCGATCCGCCCCTCCCGCAGGGCCGCCACCGAGTCGTCCAGTCCCAGGTGCTCCTGGCGTACCCGGTCGCCGCCGAGCTGGGCCACGGCCAGCAGGCGGGTGGCGGTGATCTCGGTGCCGGAGCCGTCGGCGCCCACCGACACCCGCCGGCCGCGCAGGTCGTCGAGCGTGCGGATCGGACCGCCCGCGCGGGTGACCAGGTGCAGCAGGTCGTCGTAGACCCGGGCCACGGCGAGCACCGACGGATGCTCGGGTTCGCGAGGCGGCAGCACGTCGGCCTGGGTGAACCCCAGTTCCGCCTCCCCGGCGCCGACCAGCCGGACGTTCTGCGCCGAGGCGGCGGTGACCACCACCTCGGCCCGTACGCCGGGCACCTCGCGGTTGAGCAGCGCGGCGAGCGACTGGCCGAAGGCGTGGTAGACGGCGGTCGGGCTGCCGGTGGCGATACGGATGCGGGTCGGCTCGGACGGCTCGTCCCGGCAGCCGGCCGTCCCGGCGACGAGCAGGAGCACCAGCACGAGCGGGGCGGCGGCGCGCACAGGCCAGTGTCGGCTCACGGGCTGCACTCTGCGCCGTGCACCCGTCGCCGCGCAAGCCCGCGCCCGCGCCGGTCAGCTCGCCGGGGCCAGCTCCGCGCTCTCGGTGATCCGCTCCCGGTACTCGCCGTTCGGCACCACGACGAGGAAACAGCCCGAGCCCGGCCGCAGCGCCGCCGGCACGTCCAGCAGCGCCGCTCCGCGTACCAGCACCGCCGCCAGGTCCCGGTCGGCGAGCCGGATGCCGAGGCAGTGCCGGCGGACGTGCCGGCCGCCGGCCAGCAGCGCCGCCCGCCAGGCCGCCGCCGCCAGCCGGGGCCGCCACAGCCGCCGTGGCGCCGAGGCGCCCGGGAACGGCCCGCCGAGCAGCTCCCGGCGGCCCTGCCGCCAGCCCGCGGCCAGCAGGTTCGCGTACGCCGCCCGGTGCTGCGGCGGCACGGACAGCCGGTGCAGCTCGTAGCGGCGGCGCAGGCCACCGGTGGTCAGCTCGTGCTGCACCGGCACGTCGAGGCGTCCCAGCAGCTGCCGCATCCGCTGTGCCGCGTCCTCGCGGTTGAACTCGGCGATCCCGCCCCGGTGCGGTCCGGAGTCGAGGCGGCGTACGTCGGCGGCCGGCGGCGGCGTGCAGCGCACCATGCAGGCGATCTCGAAGGCGTCGGTCAGGGTCAGCCAGTCCAGCGGCGGCGACGGGCGCGGGCGGTCGAGCAGCGTGGTGAGCATCGGCGCGGCTCCTCGGTCAGAGTCGGGGTACCTCTACCGTCGCTGCCGAGCGCCGGGCCGGGAACCGCTGCGCCCGAGCCTTGAGCAAAATTTGCGGGAAGCCCGCGTCTCAGAGCTCGGTGACCACCAGGTCGACCTGCCGGGGCCGCCCGGCCGCCCGGGGCGCCTCCTCGACCGTGTACTTCAGCTCCCGCAGCGCCCCCACCAGCGCGTCGGCGGTGCGCGGCCGGGCGTCGGCGAGCAGCAGATCCCGCACCAGCCGGCCCTTCGTCGCCTTGTTGAAGTGGCTCACCACCGACCGGGCCGGCGTGCCGTCCACGATCCGTTCGTGCAGCACCCGCACCGTCACCGTGCGTTCGGCGAGCGCGCCGCGCGGCGTCCAGGTGGCCGCGTACGCGCCAGAGCGCAGGTCCAGCACCGGGCCGCGTCCGGCGGCGGGCTCCAGCACCGGGCCGAGCGCCGCCCGCCAGTACGCCGACAGCGCCCCGAGCCCCGGCAGCCGCGCCCCGATCGGGCAGCGGTACGGCGGGATCCGGTCGGCGAGGCGTACCGCGCCCCACAGGCCGGAGCTGATCAGCACCTGGCGGCGGGCCGCCCGCTGCGCCTCGGGCGGCAGCGTGTCCAGGCCCAGCGCCTCGTAGAGCACACCGGTGTAGAGCCGCCCGGCGGGCGCGGTCGCCGCCTCCCGCAGCCGCGCGTTGCGCCGCAGTTCGCCGCGCTGCCCCTCGGTCAGGCCCAGCGCGGCCCGCGCCGCCGTCTCGTCCGGCCCGGCGCACAGGTCGACGAGCGCGGTCAGGACCGCCTCCCGGGCCGGGTTCAGCTCGATCAGGGACAGCCGGGACAGGTCCAGCCGGCGGCCGGTGCCGGCCTCGGCCTTCCCCTCGGACGGGGGCAGCAGGATGAGCACCGGCACAGCGTACGGGCCGGGGTCAGCGCCACGGCCGGACGGCACGCTCGGGGTGGTACACGCGACTGCCGCCCACCTCGGCCACCACCGCCGCGTCGGCCCGGTCGCCCAGCAGCCGCCGCAGCGTGCGCTCGGCCGGGGAGCCGACGGCCACCACGTACCCGGGCCGTTCCGCGCGCGCCACCCGCTGCCAGTACGCCGGATAACGGTTCTGCCCCGGCGTCAGCGCCCCGTCGAGCACACCGCAGGACACCGCCTCGCCGGTGTTGAAGATCAGCCGGTTGCAGGTCCAGTAGTCCCCGTACACCTCGTGCAGACCCGCCGCCCGCACCGCGTCGGCCAGGCGGCGGGCGGTTCGCTCCTCGTCCCGTACACCGGGCACGCCGGCCAGGAACGCCACGGTGCCGGCCAGGGTGGCGGCGGTCAGCCCGGCCAGCACCGCCGCCGCCGTGGCGCCGCCGAGCCGGGCCGCCCGCCCGGCGGTGCCCCGCAGCGCGTGCGCGGCGGCCAGCCAGAGCGGCCACAGCACGGCCGGCAGCGAGACCTGGAGCACCGACAGGTAGCGGGCGTTGCCGAGCGGGTCGGTCGCGGCGAGCGGGCTGCGCACGTACGCCAGAAGCGTCAACGCCGCGCCCGCGACCAGCGCGAGGATCGCCACGGCCCGCACCCGCGCGGCGTGGTCGGCGGCCCGGCGGTACGCGAGCAGCCCGAGCCCGGCGGCGGCCACCAGCAGCACCGGGTAGAGCACGCCGAACCACTGCGCCCAGCGGGCGCAGCCGTCCATCGGGCACATGCCGGAGGCCAGCGGCACCCCCTCCAGCAGCCCGCCGCGCAGCCGTTCGGCGAGCGACGGCGCGACCCCCTCCTTGGTGCTGATCTTGCGGAACACCGACAGCGAGTCCTGCCCTGGTGGCGCGACGAGGTTGTCCTTGACCACCGGGGCGATCCCGGCCAGGAAGCCCGCCACCAGCAGCACGCCCGGCCAGCCGATCAGATCCCGGGGCACCGCGACGGCGAGCACCACGGCGGCCACCAGCAGGTACGGCGCGATCAGCCAGTCCGACCAGAGCGCCAGCCCGGCGAGCAGCCCGAACGCGCCGGTGGCCAGCCAGTGGTGCCGGACCCGCCGGTCACCGAGTGCGACCGCGATGAGCAGCATCGCCAGCACCGCCGGCTTGACCTCCGGACGGCCGCCGACCACGGTGAGCTGGTCGCGGACCACCCGCTCCGAGCCGAGCGCCAGCAGCCCCACCACGACCACTGCCAGCCAGGGGGAGAACAGGCGGCGGGTCAGCCGGTACGCCAGCCACAGGAAGGCGGCGAACAGCGCGAGCAGCGGCAGCCGCAGCAGCGGCCAGCTCGGCCCGGCCCAGCCGACGAGCGGCGCGGCCAGGTACGACTCCAGCACGCCCATGTAGCGCTGGCCGTAGAGGAAGACCGGCCGCTCACCGCGCTCGGCGATGTGCAGCGCGGCCAGGCCGAACGTGGCCTCGTCGCTGTTCGACGCGGGCACCGTGAGCAGCGTCAGCACCAGCCGGTAGCCGACCCCCGCGACGCCGAGCAGCAGCGCCACCAGCGCCGGAACGTCCGGACGCGGTCGTACCCGGTCCCGCTTCGTCGTCGACACGACAAACGCCCCCGTCGTCGTCCCGACCGCAGTCTGTCACGGCGGCGTCCGGCGCCGGGGCGGATCGGCGTGGATCACTCGCGTGGCCCGGCCGCTCCGGTTGTGGCACTGTTGCCGTGTGCCGCCCACACCACCGGACCAGCTGGCCGTACCGCAACTACACCGCGCCGCGCGCTTCGAGGACGCCGTGCACGGCCTGGTCGAGCGCCGGTTGCGGCGCACCGGGTGGCAGCCCAACATCATCGCGTACGCGGGCTACGGCGCCCCGGGCTGGGCGCGCGTGCTCTGCCGGGTGCTGCTCGGGCGTCCGGACACGCGGCGTCGGGGCCGGCTGGACAAGGTGCGCGGCTGGCGCAGCTTCGCCACGCTGCCCGCCAAGCACGTCACCGTGACCATCGAGGCCGACGGCGTGCGCCAGGAGGTGACCGCCGACCGCAGCGGCTTCGTCGACACCGTGATCGAGGCAAACTTCACCCCCGGCTGGGGCTGCGTACGCCTCAGCGTCGCCGACGCCGAACCGGTGGAGGCGCTGGTACGCATCCTCGACCCGGCCGTCCGCTTCGGCATCCTCTCCGACATCGACGACACGGTCATGGTGACCGCGCTGCCCCGGCCGCTGCTCGCCGCGTGGAACACGTTCGTGCTGGACGAGCACGCCCGCACCGCCGTGCCCGGCATGGCGGTGCTGTACGAGCGGCTCGCCACCGCCCACCCGGGCGCACCGGTCTTCTACCTCTCCACCGGCGCCTGGAACGTCGCGCCGACGCTCACCCGGTTCCTGTCCCGGCACCTCTACCCGGCCGGGCCGCTGCTGCTCACCGACTGGGGGCCGACAGCCGACAGGTGGTTCCGCAGCGGCCG
Organism: Micromonospora sp. C28ISP2-4; assembly: GCF_030519385.1. Lineage (NCBI taxonomy): Bacteria > Bacillati > Actinomycetota > Actinomycetes > Micromonosporales > Micromonosporaceae > Micromonospora > Micromonospora sp. C28ISP2-4. Next base: position 310,514 of record NZ_JAUMKG010000003.1, read on the forward strand.
GGAACACAAGCGGGCCACGCTGGCCCGGCTGGCCCGGGAGTTCCCCGAGGTGCGGTGGCTGCTGATCGGCGACGACGGGCAGCACGACCCGGAGATCTACCGGGAGTTCGCCGCCGCGCACCCGGACCATGTGGCCGGAGTGGCGATCCGGCAGCTGTCCCCGACCCAGTCGGTGCTCGCAGGCAGCCTCCCCGCGCCGGCCGGGCGGTCCTCGTCGGGCCCGATCGGCCAGAAGTGGCTCAGTGCCCCCGACGGCGCCGGCCTCTGGAAGCTCCTCCGAGAAGCCGACCTGGTCTGACCGCCCCCGGCCCGGCCTCCCCGGACCTCTCCGCCCTCTCAGCGTCGATCATGAAGTTGACGGCCTTGTGGATCTCCATAGGTGCCGTCAACCTCATGATCAACCGGGCGGGCGGGTCAGCTCGGTGTCAGCCAGAGGACGCCGAGCGGGGGGACGCGCAGGGACGCCGACGCGGGCAGGCCGTGCCAGGGGACGTTCTCCGCGTGCACCTCGCCCAGGTTGCCCACGCCGGAACCGCCGTAGTGGTGGGCGTCGGTGTTCAGCGCCTCGGCCCACGTACCGGCCGCCGGCAGTCCGATCCGGTAGTCCTCCAGCGGGGCCGCGGAGAAGTTCGCCACGCACACCAGCGTCTGCCCGTCCGGCGCGATCCGGATGAACGACACCGTGTTGTTTGCGACGTCGTCCCCGGCGATCCAGCGGAAGCCGGCCGGGTCGGTGTCCTGCGCCCAGAGCGCCGGCGTGGCCCGGTAGACCCGGTTCAGGTCGGCCACCATCCGTTGCACGCCGGCGCGGGCCGGGTCGTGGGTCAGGTACCAGTCGAGGCCGCGTTCCTCGCTCCACTCCCTGTCGTCGGCCAGCTCGCAGCCCATGAAGAGCAACTGCTTGCCCGGGTGCGCCCACATGTACGCCAGCAGCGCCCGCACGGTCGCCAGCCGCTGCCAGGTGTCGCCGGGCATCTTGCCGGCCAGTGACCCCTTGCCGTGCACCACCTCGTCGTGGCTGATCGGCAGCACGTAGTTCTCGCTCCACGCGTACGCCAGCGAGAACGTGAGCTGATGGTGGTGGTGCTGCCGGTAGATCGGGTCCTTCGAGGTGTAGAGCAGGGTGTCGTGCATCCAGCCCATGTTCCACTTGAACCCGAACCCGAGGCCGCCGTCCGAGGTCGGCTTCGTGACGCCCGGCCAGGCGGTGGACTCCTCGGCGATCATCAGCACGCCCGGGTGGTGCCGGTAGACGGTGGCGTTGACCTCCTGGAGGAACGCGATCGCCTCCAGGTTCTCCCGCCCGCCGTGCACGTTCGGCGCCCACTGCCCGTCGGACCGCGAGTAGTCCAGGTAGAGCATCGAGGCGACCGCGTCCACGCGCAGCCCGTCGATGTGGAACTCGTCCAGCCAGTACAGCGCGTTGGCGACCAGGAAGTTGCGGACCTCGTTGCGGCCGAAGTCGAAGACGTACGTGCCCCAGTCGGGGTGCTCGCCGCGACGCGGGTCGGGGTGCTCGTACAGCGGGGTGCCGTCGAAGCGGGCGAGCGCCCACTCGTCCTTCGGGAAGTGCGCCGGCACCCAGTCCAGGAGCACGCCGACGCCCGCGGCGTGCAGCCGGTCCACCAGGTGGCGGAAGTCGTCCGGGTCGCCGAACCGGGCGGTCGGCGCGTAGTAGCCGGTGACCTGGTAGCCCCACGAACCGCCGAACGGGTGCTCCATCACCGGCAGGAACTCCACGTGGGTGAAGCCCATCTCGACCACGTACGCGGTGAGCTGCTCGGCCAGCTCCCGGTAGCCGAGGCCGGGCCGCCACGAGCCCAGGTGCACCTCGTACACGCTCATCGGCTCCTGGTGCGGCGCCTGCCGCGACCGGCGCGCGATCCAGTCCGCGTCGCCCCACTCGTACCGTGACTCGTGCACCACCGACGCGGTGGCCGGCGGCACCTCGGTGCGCGCGGCCATCGGGTCGGCCTTGTCCCGCCACCGGCCGTCGGCGCCCAGGACGCGGTACTTGTAGCGGGCGCCCACCGGCATGCCGGGCACGAAGATCTCCCACACGCCGCTGGAGCCGAGCGACCGCATCGGCCACCCGTCGTCCGGGCCCCAGCCGGTCACGTCGCCGACGAGCCGCACGGCGCGGGCGTTCGGCGCCCAGACGGTGAACGCGACGCCCTCGTCGAACACGCGGGCGCCGAGCGCCGACCAGAGCCGCTCGTGCCGGCCCTCACCGATCAGGTGCAGGTCGAGGTCGCCGAGCGTGGGCGGATAGCGGTACGGGTCGTCGTGCGCCGTGCCGTCCACCTCGACCCGGTAGTCGAGCACCTCGCCGGGGAGCACCGCCTCGAAGACGCCGGCGTCGTGCACCCGCTTCATCGGGTGCCGTTCGCCGTCGGCGAGCACCGTCACCTCGCCCGCGCCCCGGCGCAGCGTCCGGATCGTGGTGCTCCCGTCGGCCGGATGAGCGCCGAGCACGGCGTGCGGGTCGTGTACCTCGCCGGTGATCAGCTGGTCCATCGGGCGTCGTCCTTGTCGGCCGGTGCGGTCGGGGCGGTGCCGCCGGAGAGGTCGGCGGGTACGTTTTCCACTGTCAGGTCGGGCGCGGCCGGGTGCTCCGGTTCCGTGAGGGCCGGTGCGGCCGGCTGCGCCGGCTCGGGTGCGGCCGGGCGGCGCACGGTGAGCACGTGCGCCGGTTGCAGGTACGGGTCCAGCCGTACCGCGTTGCGCTGCCCCCAGTCGTACTCGGCGCCGGTCAGCTCGTCGCGCACGGTGAACCGCTCGTGCCAGTCCAGGCCGAGCGCCGGCATGTCGAGTGTGGTGTTGCCCCACTGCACCTCACGGGAGTCGAACGAGCAGACCACGATCACCGTGTTGCCGGTCTGGAGGTCGTGCTTCGACCAGCACAGCAGCGCCGGGTTGTCGATGTCGTGGAACCGCAGGTTGCGCAGCTGGTGCAGGGCGGGGTTGTCCCGGCGTACCCGGTTCAGCGTGGTGATGAACGGCGCCAGCGACCGGCCCTGCGCCAGCGCGCCGTCCCAGTCCCGGGGGCGCAGCTCGTACTTCTCGTTGTCCAGGTACTCCTCGGCGCCGGGGCGCGCCACGTGCTCGAACAGCTCGAACCCGGCGTACATGCCCCACGAGGGGGACAGCAGCGCCGCCAGCACCGCCCGGATCTTGAACATCGGCGGGCCGCCGTGCTGCAACGACGAGTGCAGGATGTCCGGCGTGTTGGGCCAGAAGTTGGGCCGCATCCAGTCGACCGAGGCGACCAGCTCCTCGCAGTACTCCCGCATCTCGGCCGCCGTCGTGCGCCAGGTGAAATAGGTGTACGACTGGGTGAAGCCGATCTTGCCGAGCCCGTGCATGATCGCCGGCCGGGTGAACGCCTCGGCGAGGAACAGCACGTCCGGGTCCACCTTCTTGACCTCGGCGATCAGCCAGTGCCAGAAGTCGAACGGCTTGGTGTGCGGGTTGTCGACCCGGAAGATCCGGATGCCCTCGCCGACCCAGTGCAGCACCACCCGCAGCACCTCGGCCCGGATGCCCTCCGGGTCGTTGTCGAAGTTCAGCGGATAGATGTCCTGGTACTTCTTCGGCGGGTTCTCCGCGTACGCGATGCTGCCGTCGGCCCGGGTGGTGAACCACTCCGGGTGCTCGGTCACCCACGGGTGGTCCGGCGCGCACTGCAACGCCAGGTCCATCGCCACCTCCAGCCCCTGCTCGGCGGCGGCAGCGACGAAGTCGCGGAAGTCCTCAGGCGTACCCAGGTCGGGGTGGATGGCGTCGTGGCCGCCCTCGGCCGCGCCGATCGCCCACGGCGAGCCCACGTCGTCCGGCCCGGCGGTGAGCGCGTTGTTGCGGCCCTTGCGGTTGACCCGGCCGATCGGGTGGATCGGCGGCAGGTAGAGCACGTCGAAACCCATCGCCGCGACACCGGGCAGCCGTTCCATCGCGGTGGCGAACGTGCCGGAACGGGCGGGCGCGTCGACAGTCGCCGGAATCGCGCCCTCGGAGCGGGGGAAGAACTCGTACCAGGCGGAGAAGAGCGCCCGGGGCCGGTCCACCCACAGCGTGCGCTCCTCGCCGGTGGTGACCAGCTCGCGGACCGGGTGCTCCCAGAGCAGGTCGGCCAGGTCCAGCGCCGCGCTCACCCGCCGCGGCAGGTCCAGCTCGTCGTCGGTCAGCGCCCGCACGGCTTCGCGTACGCGATCACGGTCGGCCCTCGGCACCAGGTCGAGCGCGGCGGTCAGCACGCGCGCGCCCTCGGCCAGGTCGTTCGCCAGCTCCGCCGCGCCCTGGCCGGCGGCGATCTTCTTGGTGACCGCGTTCTGCCAGGTGAGGTAGGGATCTCCGAACGCCTCCACGGCGAAGCGCCACAGGCCCACCGCGTCCGGGCGGATGGTGGCGTGCCAGCGGTCCTGGCCGGGCTCGCCCTGGCGCATCCGGGTGAACGGGCGGGCCGCGCCGTCCGGGCCGAGCCAGACCACGTTGCACCCGAGCGCGTCGTGGCCCTCGCGGTAGGCCCGCGCCGACACCGGCACGACCTCGCCCACCACCGCCTTGGCCGGGTAGCGACCGCAGGAGACGACCGGGGAGACGTCTTCGATCGGGAACCGTCCAGTCACCCGCTCAACCTACTGCGCGAGATCCTTTCGCGCTCGGTTGCGCGCTGCTTCCACGCCCACCCGGGGCCCGGCCGCGCCCCGGGTGGGTGGGCCCGCCGCGTCAGCGCCGGGCCCGCCACGCCTTGGCACGCCGCATGTAGCGCAACACCCCGGCCGGCCCGGTGGAGACCGGCCAGTCGTCGGTGCGGAAGTAGGCGTCCGAGCCGCCGTCCAGGAAGATCACCGAACCGCAGAGGAAGTCGGCGGCCGGCGACAGCATGAACGCCACCCACTCGCCGACGTCCGCCGGCCGGCCGCGCCCGCCGATCGGCACCGGCAGCCCCTCGACCGCCTCCTTCTCGCCCCGGGCGATCTGCTCCTCCAGCAGCGGGGTGGCGATGATGCCGGGGGCCAGGACGTTCACCCGGATGCCGGCGCCGGCCCACTCCGGCGAGATCGCGGCGCGGCGTGCCCACCGCGTCACCGCCAGCTTTGAGCTCGCGTACGCGAACGGCGCCGAGCGCTTGCCGAAGCGCCCCACCACGCGCAGCGCCCTGTCGGCGTCGCGGTCGAGCAGGGCCCGCACGGCGCGTTCCGGCACCATCGGGGTGAGCGTGACGGAGTTCGAGCCGAACACCACGACCTTGCTGTTGCCGGCGGCGGCCAGCGCCGGTCGCCACGCCTCGAGCAGCTCCACCACGCCGAAGAAGTTGACCTGCTGCACGAGCCGGTCCCGGCCGGGGATGCCACCGAGCCCGGCGGCGCAGACCGCTCCGTCGAGCCGCTCTCCGGCCCGCTCCAGCACCTCGGTCGCCGCCGCCGCGCGCCCGGTCGGCGTGGAGAGGTCGGCGACGACCTCCACGTCCCGCAGGTCCACGCCGACGACTGTGTGCCCGTCGCGCCGCAGCCGCTCGGCGGACGCCCGGCCCATGCCGGAGGCCGCGCCGGTCACCGCGTACGTACCCATGTCGGTTCCTCTCCGTTTCGCCGACGGCCGGTTCGGGTCGGCGCCGTGCGTCCTGCCGGATGCTGGCACGCCGGGCGACCCCGGGTGCGACGAAACCGTGCCTATCCCGCCGTCGGGCGGCCCGGGGCCGGGGCGGCGGGGAGCTTGCCCGCCGCGTGCCGCCCGACGATGTAGCCGTAGACCAGGCCTTGGCCGATGGTCGCCCCGGCGCCCGGGTAGGTGCGGCCGAAGGCGTTGGCGGCGGCGTTGCCGATCGCGTACAGCCCGGGGACCGGGGTCCCCGCGCCGGACAGCGCCCGACCGAGGCCGTCGGCCCGGATGCCACCGCAGGTCCCGAGGTCGGACAGGACGACCCGGACGGCGTACAGGATGCCGGCCAGGGGCCGCAGGTTCGGGTTCGGCGTCACCGTCGGGTCGCCGTAGTAGCGGTCGTACGCGCTGGCGCCACGCGCGAAGTCGTCGTCGACGCCCGCGGCGGCGAGCTGGTTGAACCGCGCCAGCGTGGCGCTCAACGCGTCGGCGTCCACGCCCATCGACCGGGCGAGGTCACCCGGGGTGCCCGCGCGGTGCGCGACGCCCGCCTCGTACCAGGACTTCGGCAGCGGAGCGCGGGGGAACTGCGTGCCGGCGAAGACGTAGCTGTTGCGGTACCGCTGGTCGAAGACCAGCCACATGGCCGGCAGGGCTTCGCCCTCGTGGGCGAGGCCGAGCACTCGCTGCCCGAACGTCATGTAGTCGCAGGACTCGTTGACGAACCGGCGGCCCGCGCCGTCCACCATGAGCGACCCGGGCAGGGAACGCTCGGCGAGGAGCACCGACGGCGCGGCGTCGCCGACCGGCGCGACGGCGGGGAACCACCACGCCTGCTCCATCAGGTCGGTGCCGGCGCCCGCCTCCTGGCCGGCGCGGATCCCGTCGCCGGTGTTGCTGCCTGCGCCGAGGCTCCAGTCGCCCAGGTCGCGGTGGTGGTGGGCGCGCCGCAGCGGCAGGTCGTGGTCGAAGCCGCCGGTGGCGAGCACGACACCCCGCTCGGCCCGTACCGCGAACGTCGTCTCCCCGTGGCGCAGCTCGGCCCCGACGACCCGGTCCTCCTCGACCAGGAGCCGCTCCAGTGCCGTCTCGGTCCAGACCGGGATGCCGGCGCGGCGGACGCCGGCGAAGAGGCCGGCGGCGATGGCCTGGCCGCCGGCGGCGTACTCGCGCCCGAGCGTGAGGCCGCCGAGGCCCTGGGCGAGGCGGGTCACGATGCGGGGCAGCGCGCGAACCGGGGTCTTCGCCATCAGGTTGAGCCACTTGTAGTCCGCGCCGGTGACCGGCATGGGCACGGGCGCGGAGAGGACGGCGGGACGCAGCCGCGCGCGGTCGGCGCCGAGGATCTTCAGGTCTAGCGGACGGCACTCGCAGCTCCGGCCCTCGGCGGTGCCGCCGGGCAGCTCCGGGTGGTAGTCGGAGTAGCCGCGGGCCCAGAGGAACCGCATCGGCGTGGTCCGAGTGAGCATCTCGATCGTGGCGGTGCCGTGCTCCAGGAAGCTGCGCCAGCGCTGTTCGGGCGCGGAGCCGTCCACGACGGCCTCCAGGTACGCCGCGCCGCGCTCGGGCGTGTCCCCGGAGCCCTCGGCGGCCAGCACGGGATTGGCGGGGATCCAGAAGGCGCCGCCGGAGCGTGCCGTGGAGCCGCCGACCCAGCGCGACTTCTCCACGACCACGACGGAGAGGCCGGCCTCGTGGGCGCTGAGCGCGGCGGCGAGGCCGGTGCCGGAGCCGATCACGACGAGGTCGACCGAGGTCGGGCGGGGCTGCCGGGGTACGGACATCGGGGGACTCCTTGCTACGGGGCGACGACGGGCCGGGTGCCGGCGGCGACGAGCGCCGCCGTCCCCTCGGCGTCCAGGGGGCAGTGGGTGCCGGTGAAGATGCTGGCCGCGCAGAGGTTGCAGTGGGTGCAGCGCGACCGGGTGGCGGCGTCACGGCTGATCTTGTTGATCAGATCCGGCTCCCGGAGCAGGGCGCGGGCCATCGCGACGTACTCGAAGCCGTCGCTCATGGCCGTGCGCATCCCGTCCAGGTCGGTGACGCCGCCGAGCAGGATCAGCGGCATGGACAGCTCGCGGCGGAACTGGAGTGCGAGGTCGCGGAAGTAGAGCGGCTGGTAGGGGTAGTCGTGGAACAGGAACCGGCCGAACATCTTCATGCCGAGCCGCAGCAGCGGCGGCTGGGGCGCGGCCATCGCCGCGAGCGGGATGTCGCCCCGGAACAGGAACATCGGGTTGAGCAGCGAGGACCCGCCGGTGAGCTCCAGGGCGTCCAGGTGCCCGTCGGTCTGCAGCATCCGGGCGAACGGGATCGACTCGTCGAGATCGAAACCGCCGCGTACGCCGTCGCTCATGTTCATCTTGGCGATGACGGCCACGTCGTCGCCGACGGCCTCCTTGACGGCGGCCAGGATCCGGCGCGGGAACTCGGCGCGGTTGGCCAGCGCACCGCCGAACTCGTCCCGGCGTCGGTTGAGCTTCGGCGACAGGAACGATCCGGCGAGGTAGGTGTGGCCCAGGTGCACCTCGACGGCGTCGAAGCCCACCTCGCGCGCCGCCGCGGCGGCGCTGCCGTGCGCGGCCACGATGCGGCGGATGTCGTCGTGCGTCGCGGCGCGGTCGAAGCCCATCGCCAGGGGGTTGAACCGCGCCGACGAGGCGAGCGAGGGCAGCCCGTTCGAGCGGGAGTTCGCCACCGGCCCGGCGTGGCCGATCTGGGCGCTGACCTTGGCGCCGGTGGCGTGCACCGCCTCCGTCAGCCGCCGCAGCCCGGGCAACGCCTCCGGCCGCCAGTAGACCTGGCCCCGTTCGGTGCGTCCCTCGGGCGCGACGGCGAGGTAGGCGACAGTCGTCATGCCGACGCCGCCGCGGCCCACAGCGGTGTGGTACTCGATCAGGCGGTCGGTGACCAGGGCGTCCGGGGTCGCCCCCTCGAAGGTGGCGGATTTGATGACCCGGTTGCGCAGGCGCACCGGACCGAGGGTGGTGGGGGAGAGCGGGTCGGGAATCGGGCGCGTGGTGGTCACGGGGCTTCCTCGGGTGTGGTGATGCGGATGTTCAGCAGACGCAGCAGGGCGTCGACGGCGTGGGCGGGCGAGCCGTCGGGGCCGCCGCGGGCCCAGTCGTACAGCGCGGCCTGGGCCGCCTCGCGGTACGCGGTGGCGACGGCGTGGTAGATCGCCCACGGCGCTCCCGGTCGACGCCGGGCGATCTCCCGGGCGAGGGCCTCGGTCCAGGGCGCGTAGGCGCGCGCCGAGGCTTCCGCCAGTTCGGGTTCCTCGGCGACGACCCGCATCCAGTACCCGCCCGCGCTGAGCACGAGCGCGTCGTCGGAGACGGAGGCGACCACGGCGGCGCGCAGCGCGTCCGACAGCGGGATGTCGAGGGGCAGCGCGCGGAACGTGTCGGTCAGCCGCCGGGTGGCGGCGGGCACCCCCACCCAGGCGAGGGCGGCCTTGGACGGGAAGTGCCGCATCAGGGTGCGGGCGCTGATCCCGGTGGCCGCGGAGATGTCGTCCCAGCCGGTGGCGCCGTAGCCGTGCTCCGCCCAGAGCCGCAGCGCCGCGGTGCCGACCGCTTCGGGATCGAGCACCGTGGGCCGGCCACGTCGGCGCCGCGCGGGCGGGTTATCCGAGGCCATGCCATCAGTGAAGCATTTTTGTCAGGAAGCGTCAATAATCGGCGACCGGGCGGCGACACTGCGCGACGAACACGAACTCCCGATCGGGGCGATCAGGCGCCTCCCGCACGTCGAGCACCCGGTATCCGGCGGCCGTCAGGCTCGACTCGACCTCGTCGCGGTCGCGGAACCGCAGCGTCGAGTCCGACGTGATCACCGCCTCGTCGGTCAGGAACCGGTAGGTGAAGCGGAAGGAGACGAACGGCAGGTCGATCGCGGTGACCCGAAGACGCCGTTCCACCCGTCCGACGCCCGGGACGGATCGGATGACCGGGCCGGTGTCCGTCGCCCACTCCTCCCACGCGCGGTGATCGGGACGCCGGGTCTCGAAGACGAGATGCCCCTGCGGCCGGAGCGCGGCGTGGATGCTCCGGAGCGTCCGTCCCCAGTCGGCATCGGTCAGGAAGACCTGCGCCACGTTCCCGGTCATCGTGGCCAGGTCGGCGTCGAGCGCGGGCAGCGCCGTGGCGTCGCCGTGGATCCAGTGGACCGGGCCGGCCCCGTCCTTGGCCCGCGCGACGTCGAGGGACGCCTCGGCCGGGTCGACGCCGACGACCGCGTGCCCGTGCCGGGCCAGCAGGACCGCCAGCGACCCGGTCCCGCAGCCCACGTCGAGCACCGTGCGCGCGCCCAGCTCACGGGCGAGCGCGAGGTAGGCGGCCAGGTCGTCCCGGTCGGAGTCGAAGGCGTCGTAGACCGGCGCGAGGCGCGGATGGGCGAAGATCGCATCGGGCATCGGGCGACCCTAACCCGGCTTGTGGCGCCCGCACGTCGTAGCGCCCGGGCGCGGTGGGCCGCACCCGTTGACAAGGGGCCCTTCCTCTACCGGAGGCGTTAAGAAGGGGCCCTTCCTTACACCCCTACCGAGCGGTACACCTCCAGCGTCTGGCGGGCGATCGCGTCCCAGGAGAAGTGCTCCACCGCGCGCCGCCGCCCGGCCGCCCCGAATGCCGCGATTCGCTGCGGGTCGGCCAGCAACTCGTTGATCCGCGCGGCCAGGTCGGCCACGAAACGCTCCGGGTGAAGCGGCGTGCCGGAGCCGTCGCCGGCCTGCTCGATCGGCACCAGCAGCCCGGTCTCGCCGTCGGCCACGACCTCCGGGATGCCGCCGGTGGCGGTGGCCACCACCGCGGTCTCGCAGGCCATCGCCTCCAGGTTGACGATGCCCATCGGCTCGTAGACGGACGGGCAGGCGAAGACCGTGGCGTGGGTGAGCACCTGGATCACCTCGTGCTTGGGCAGCATCGCCGCGACCCAGACGACCCCCGACCGGGTGGCCCGCAGTTCGGCGGCCAGCTCCTCGACCTCGGCGGCGATCTCCGGGGTGTCCGGCGCGCCGGCCAGCAGCACCAGCTGCACGTCGGCGGGCAGTTCCCGGGCCGCGCGCAGCAGGTACGGCAGGCCCTTCTGCCGGGTGATCCGCCCGACGTAGACCACGCTGGGCCTCCCCGGGTCGATGCCGAGCCGGTCGAGCACGTCGGTGTTCCGGTCCGGAACGTACTGCGTGGTGTCGATGCCGTTGTAGACCACGCGGACCCGGTCGGGGTTCACCGCCGGGTAGGCGGTGAGCACGTCGCGCCGCATGCCCTCGCTCACCGCGATGATCGCGTCGGCCGCCTCGAACGCGGTCCGCTCGCACCAGGAGGAGAGCGCGTACCCGCCGCCGAGCTGCTCGGCCTTCCACGGGCGCAGCGGCTCCAGGCTGTGCGCGGTCACCACGTGCGGCACCCCGTGCAGCAGCTTCGCTGTGTGCCCGGCCAGGTTGGCGTACCAGGTGTGGCTGTGCACCACGTCGGTGCCGGCGGTCCCGGCGGCCATCTCCAGGTCGACGCCCATGACCCGCAGCGCGGCGTTGGCGCCGGCGAGCGGGGCCGGTTCGGCGTACGCGGTGACGCCCTGCTCGTCGCGGGGCGCGCCGAAGCAGTGCACCCGCACGTCGGCGAGCCGGCGCAGCTCGCGGGCGAGGTATTCCACGTGCACCCCGGCGCCGCCGTACACCTCCGGCGGGTACTCGCGGGTGAGCAGGTCGACGCGCATCGGTGCCATGGCCGCACCCTAGTGCAGAGCGCCACGTCGCACGCGGTGGCAAGTGTGGGCGTCCGAGTGGTGAAGTCGGTTCCAGGTCGTTAGCGTCTGAGCATGGCTGCCAAGGTGCTCGCGATCGTCCTGGCCGGCGGGGAGGGCAAGCGCCTGATGCCCCTGACCACCGACCGGGCGAAGCCCGCCGTCCCCTTCGGCGGGATGTACCGCATGGTCGACTTCGTCCTGTCCAACCTGGCGAACGCCGGCTTCCTCAAGATCGTGGTGCTGACCCAGTACAAGTCCCACTCGCTGGACCGCCACATCACCAAGACCTGGCGGATGTCCACGCTGCTGGGCAACTACGTCACGCCGGTGCCCGCGCAGCAACGCCGCGGCCCGTGGTGGTTCGCCGGCTCGGCCGACGCGATCTACCAGAGCTTCAACCTGATCAACGACGAGCAGCCCGACTACGTGATCGTCTTCGGCGCCGACCACATCTACCGGATGGACCCCCGGCAGATGGTCGAGGACCACATCGCCTCCGGCGCCGGGGTCACGGTGGCCGGCATCCGGCAGCCGCTGTCGACGGCCGACCAGTTCGGCGTGATCGAGGTCGGCGAGGACGGCAAGCGCATCCGCGCGTTCCGGGAGAAGCCCACCGACGCGGTCGGGCTGCCCGACGCGCCGGACGAGATCTACGCCTCGATGGGCAACTACGTGTTCACCACCAGGGCGCTGTGCGAGGCGGTCGAGCGCGACGCGGCGGACAAGACGAGCAAGCACGACATGGGCGGCAGCATCATCCCGATGCTCGTCGAGCGCGGCGAGGCGAACGTCTACGACTTCAAGGACAACGAGGTGCCCGGCAGCACCGACCGCGACCGTGGCTACTGGCGGGACGTGGGGACGCTCGACTCGTTCTACGACGCGCACATGGACCTGATCAACGTGCACCCGGTGTTCAACCTCTACAACTTCGAGTGGCCGATCTACACCGAGCAGCCGCCGTACCCGCCGGCCAAGTTCGTGCACGCCTGGGGCGAGCGCGTGGGCCGCGCGGTCAGCTCGATGGTGTCGCCCGGCTCGGTGATCTCCGGTTCGCTGGTGGAGAACTCGATCGTGGCGCCGAAGGTGAAGGTGCACTCCTGGGCGCACGTCGACGGCGCCGTGCTGATGGAGGGTGTCCAAATCGGCCGCCACGCGGTCGTCCGGCGCGCGATCCTGGACAAGAACGTCCACGTCCCGGAGGGCGCCGAGATCGGCGTCGACCTGGAGAAGGACCGCCAGCGCTACACCGTGTCCGACAACGGCATCGTCGTCATCGGCAAGGGCCAGCGCGTCGAGCCCTGAGCAGTCCCGCCGCAACCCCGAGGAGGATCCCGCAGTGGCCCACCCCCGTGCCGGCCAGCCCGCACAGCCCGCCGACCTGGTCGACGTGCCCCGGCTGGTCACCGCCTACTACGCCGAGCACCCGGACCCGGACGACCCGGCGCAGCAGGTCTCCTTCGGCACCTCCGGGCACCGCGGATCCAGCCTGCGCAACGCCTTCAACTCCGACCACATCCTCGCCGTCACCCAGGCGCTCTGCGACTACCGGCGCGAGCAGGGCCTTTCCGGGCCGCTGTTCCTCGGCCGGGACACCCACGCGCTCTCCGCGCCCGCCGAGGCCGACGCGCTGGAGGTGCTCGCCGCCAACGACGTCACGGTGCTGCGCGACAGCCGCGACGGCTACACCCCGACCCCCGCCGTCTCGCACGCCATCCTCACCCACAACCGGGGGCGCACCAGCGGCCTCGCCGACGGCATCGTGATCACCCCGTCGCACAACCCGCCGTCGGACGGCGGGTTCAAGTACAACCCCACCCACGGCGGGCCCGCCGACACCGACGCCACGAAGTGGATCCAGGACCGCGCGAACGCCATCCTCGCCGCCGGGCTCAAGGAGGTGAAACGCATCCCGTACGCGCGGGCGCGCGCCGCCGCCACCACCGGTGAGTACGACTTCCTCGCCCGGTACGTCGACGACCTGCCCGCCGCGCTGGACATCGACGCGATCCGCGACGCCGGGGTGCGCATCGGCGCGGACCCGATGGGCGGGGCGAGCGTGGCGTACTGGGGCGAGATCGCCGAGCGGCACCGCCTCGACCTCACCGTGATCAACCCGCTCGTGGACCCGACGTGGCGGTTCATGACGCTCGACGGCGACGGCAAGATCCGGATGGACTGCTCGTCGCCGAACGCGATGGCCTCCCTGATCGCCGGCCGGGACGACTACGCGGTCTCCACCGGAAACGACGCCGACGCCGACCGGCACGGCATCGTCACGCCCGACGGCGGACTGATGAACCCCAACCACTACCTGGCGGTGGCGATCGGCCACCTGTTCCGTACCAGGGAGCAGTGGGGCCCGGCCGCGGCGGTGGGCAAGACGCTCGTCTCCTCGTCGATGATCGACCGGGTCGCGGCCGACCTCGGCCGCCCGCTGCTGGAGGTGCCGGTCGGGTTCAAGTGGTTCGTGCCCGGCCTGCTCGACGGCACCGTCGGCTTCGGCGGCGAGGAGAGCGCCGGTGCGTCGTTCCTGCGCCGCGACGGCGGCACCTGGACCACCGACAAGGACGGCATCCTGCTCTGCCTGCTCGCCGCGGAGATCATCGCCACCACCGGCCGTACGCCGAGCGAGCACTGGGCCGAGCTGGCCGGCCGCTTCGGCGCGCCCGCGTACGCCCGGATCGACGCGCCGGCCGACCGGGCGCAGAAGGCCGTCCTGGCGAAGCTGTCGCCGGAGCAGGTCACCGCCACCGAACTGGCCGGCGAGCCGATCAGCGCGATCCTCACCACCGCGCCCGGCAACGGCGCCGCGATCGGCGGGCTCAAGGTGACCACGGAGTCGGGCTGGTTCGCCGCCCGCCCGTCCGGCACCGAGGACGTCTACAAGATCTACGCCGAGTCGTTCCAGGGGCCGGAGCACCTGGCCCGGATCCAGGAGGAGGCGAAGGCGCTGGTCGACGGCGTGCTCGCCACCGCCTGACCCGGCTCAGCGGGGCGGGGGCAGCTCCCGGCGGTTGAGCTGCTCCCGCAAACCGTCCGGCAACAGCTCGCGCAACTGGTCGGGCAGCAGCGGCAGGTCCAGCAGACTCAGCTTGAGCTGGTTGCGCTCCTGGTAGCGGCGCGGGTCGAGGCGGACCACCCGGCCGGCGTCCTTCACGTACCGGATGTGCACCGATCCCTCCGTCGCCGCGTGCCGGATCAGCAGCCCGTCCATCTCCACCGCCACCGGCGCCGAGTCCGCGCGCAGCTCCAGGTGCACCGTCTCGTGCGCGGAGAGCAGCACCGAGCGGGAGATCCCGGCCATCGGCGCGGACGGCGTCACCACCATCGCCTCGGTGGCCGGTGAGATCAGCGGTCCGCCCGCGGCATAGCTGTACGCGGTCGAGCCGGTCGGCGTGCTCACCACCAGCGCGTCGCATCGGTAGTAGCCGTACCGCTGGCCGTCCACCGCCAGGGTGGCCGTGACGAAACCGGCGCCGGGCTGCCGCACCAGCGCGATGTCGTTGAACGCCACCACGTCGTCGCCGCAGACGTCGCAGGCCAGGCAGGCGTGGGATTCGATGGTGAAGTCGTGCTCCACCAGCCGTTCCAGCGCCCGGGGCAGGTCCGGCGGTTCCACCTCGACCAGGAAGCCGAGCCGGCCCAGGTGCACGCCGAGTACCGGCTTGGGGTCGCGGACGGCCATCCGCAGCGCACCGAGCATGGTGCCGTCGCCGCCGATGCTGATCAGTGCGGCGCACCGCCCGGCCATTTCGTCCGCGGCGATGGCCTCCACCGAGGCCGGTACGCGCGCCCGGTCCTCGGTGCGTACCGCGAGCGTGATCCGCTGCCGGGCCGCCCAGTCCGCGATGATCCCCACCACCTCGGAGACGTCCCGGGTGGGGTGCAGCACCAGCCCCAGCACATCGCCCGCCACCGGTACAGCTCACCACACCCGGACCGGACCAGGCCCGGACCGAGCGGCGATGATCCGAAATCCCCCTTTGGGGTGTTAGTCGACACTATGGTGTGAACATGCCGGTCTCGTATGGTGCCCAGCCGATCGTGCCCTCCCCGAGCGCCGCGGTGGCGTCCCGCCCGGACGCGCCGGAGGTCCGGATTCGCCCGGCCACCGTCGCGGACGCGGACTGGCTGGCCGAGGTCAGCCGGGCGTCGTTCGCGCGGCATCTGCACGACTACCTCACCTCGGCCCAGCCCGGCGTCGGCCGGTTCTGGGAGGTCGTGCTCGCCCACCCGGAGTCGTTCCCCGGCCGTTGCTTCTTGGTGGCCGAGGACGAGGACGGCCGGCGGCTGGGCTTCGCCGACCTGACCCGGGTCGAGCCGGGCCTGGCGCACCTGTCCTACCTCTGCGTGGTGGAGGCCGCGCGCGGCCGGGGCGTCGCCCGGGAACTGCTGCGCGGCTACGCCCGCGCCCACCCCGGCCTCCGGTCGATGCGGCTGGACGTGTTCGCCGACAACGCCCCGGCCCGCGCGCTCTACGACCGGCTCGGATTCGCCGGCGACGCCACGACCACCTGGTGGGTCGCCGACCTCGCGCTCGGCGGCGTCGCGCCCGCCGAGGTCCGCTTCGAAGGGCTGCACGCCGCGCGGGCCTGGCTCGACACGTACGGCTTCGGTGAGCTCACCGTCGTCGCGGGGGACGCCACCCACGTGCTGGGGCGGCCGAGCCCGCGGGTGCTGCGGTGCTTCGACCCGGCGACGCTGCGACGGCCGGCCGTGGTCGCCGCAGCGGTCCGGGCCTTCCCCGGCATCGACCGCGTCCTGGTCATGACGCCCGGCGAGGACGCACCGCCCAGCGAGGTCGGCCCGCTCCGGGCCGTCAACCGCTCACTCAGGATGTCCACCTCCGAGATCCGCGCCAGACTGGAGCTTCCGTGACGCAGACGATCCCCAAGACCGCCACCGACCCGGGCGCCTTCCGCACGCCGAGCCTGTTCTACCGGGCGGCCCGGGAGGGCATGCGCGACCTGCTCGCCCAGCCCGAGGTCTGGCGCGGCGAGCGGCGCGACATCCTGCTGCCCGCGTTCATCGGCTGGTCCGCCAACGAGGGCAGCGGCGTCTTCGACCCGGTGACCGAACTCGGGCTCGATCCCGGCTTCTACGACCTGACCGAGGACCTCGCGGTGGACGTGCCCTCGCTGGAGACCCGGCTCGCGGAGCGTCCCTACGACGTGGTGGTGGTCATCCACTACTTCGGCCGCACCGAACGGGCGATCGGCCGGATCCGGGAGCTGACCGACCGGCACGGCGCGCTGCTGCTCGAAGACCTCGCGCACGCGTGGTTCACCCACGCGCTCGGCGGGCCGGCCGGCCGCACCGGCGACGTCTCGCTCTACTCCCTGCACAAGATGCTGCCGATGCCCGGCGCGCGCGGCGGGATGATCACTTACCGCGATCCGAGCCGGCTCACCGGTCAGCGGGAGACCGAGCCGGACCTGTCCCGGCACGTGCTCGACCACGACACGCTCGGCATCGCCGCGCGGCGACAGGAGAACTTCCGCGCCCTCAGCGCGCTGCTGCGCGGCCTGCCCGAACTCGGCGTCGCGTTCGAGCTGATGTGGCTCGACCTGTCGCCGGAGGACGCCCCGCAGACACTGCCGGTGCGGATCCTCGGCACCGGACGGGAGAACCGCGACCATGTCTACGCCGAGATGAACCGGGACGGCTTCGGCATGGTCAGCCTCTACCACACGCTCATCGAACAGTTGCGGGATCACCCGTCGATGGCACGGCTGTCCCGGCAGATCATCAACTTCCCCGTACACCAGGACGTCGAGCCGGCCGACTACCGGGCGCTGGTCGCGAGCTTCCGGCGGGCGTTGGACACGCTCCCCGAGCGCGGCGCGCTCGCCGGGCGTCCGGTGGCGCCGGTCCAGGGCAGCGCCGCCGCGGCGCCGCGACCGTCCGGCGTCCCCACCGGCTCCTTCCGAACGGGCGTCGGTGCCCGCCCGGCGCGGGGGGGCACCGACCGGCTCAGCGGACGCCGGTGAGGCGCCGTTCCTGGTCGAGGTCGAGCATCTGCGCCGACGGGTCGACCGCCACGCCGGAGGCCCGCAGGACCTTGCCCGCCGTCCGCGCCAGGATGCGCAGGTCGAGCCAGAGGGACCAGTCGAGAACGTAACGGACATCGAGTTCCAGGCGCTCGGTCCAGGCCAGGTCGTTGCGGCCGTTGACCTGCGCGAGCCCGGTGATGCCGGGCCGGACCTCGAAACGCTTGCGCTCCCGGTCGGTGTACCAGGGGTCGTAGCGCAGCAGCAGCGGCCGGGGACCGACCAGGCTGAGGTCGCCGCGCAGCACGTTGACCATCTGCGGCAGCTCGTCGATGCTCAGCCGCCGCAGGGTCCGGCCGACACCCCGGCAGCGGACCCCGTCGGGCAGCAGCCGGCCCTCCGCGTCGCGGTCGTCGGACATCGTCCTGAGCTTGAGGACCCGGATGCGGCGCTCGTACCGGCCGGTGCGTTCCTGCCGGAAGAAGACCGGGCTGCCGAACTGGGCCAGGACGAGCAACGCGGCGACCGCCACGACCGGCGCGGTCACCACGAGGACGACGAGCGCCACTGTGATGTCGATGAGCCGCTTGAGCCGCAGCTCGATCGTCCGGCGGGCGGGGCTCACCGGGAGTGCGCCTTCCCGGCGGCCGGCGGCGCGTACTCCCCGGGTGGTCCGCCGACGCCGGCGGCGTGCTCGATGACCTCGGCCATCCGCACCGCGGAGATCCGGTTGTCGAAGTGCCGGTGCGACCGCTCGCGGGCGCGTACGCCGCGTTCGGCGAGCCGCCCGGACCGGAACTCGGCGTACGCGTGCTCGATGGCCGCCGCCAGGGCGGCCGGGTCGTCCCGGGGAACCACCCACCCGCAGCTCTCGTCCACCGTCTCCGGCAGCCCGCCGGCGTCGCTGACGATGCTTGGTACGTCCAGCAGCGCCGCCTCGGGCGGCGCGCCGTGGCCCTCGCTCAGCGACGGGCTGACACTGAGGTCGGCCGCCCGGTAGTAGGGCCGCACGTCGTCGGCGGTGTCGATCCAGCGGACGGAGTGGTCGTCAGCGACCCCGAACCGGCGGATCAGCTCCTGCCGGTGCTCCTCACCGGCCTGGTCCGAGCCGCCGCCGACGAGCATCAGCAGCGCCTCGGGGTGCCGGGACCGGACCTCCTGCCACGCGGCGAGCAGGACGTCGTGGCCCTTGAACGCGCGGTCCCGGTGGGCGGCGAGCTTCCGCGGGGGATAGACGTACGCCACCATGATCACGACGAACTGGTCCGGGCTCAGCCCGAGATCCGCCCGGCACTTCGCCCGGGCCTCCGCCCGCGTCGCCGCCGTGTCGTCCGGCAGGTCGGCGGTCGCCCAGGCGAGGTTGAGCCCGCTGGTCACGGCCGGCCGCCGCGACACCGGCACGCCCAGCTCGCCGTAGAGGCGGGAGGTGTAGCGGGTGCCGCAGATGATCGTGCGGTCCAGGCGCCAGAGCAGCCGCTCGACCATCCGGACCGCCCGTGACTCCAGGAACGCGGGGCCGGCGACGAACTGCACCCGCGTCAGGGGCAGGCCGACGGTGGCGAGCCGTGCGCCCAGCGTGGCCGCGTACAGGTGGTGGTAGAGCACCTCGGACCGCAGGCGGCGGACGAGGCGGCGCAGCCGCCACAGCTCGGACAGCGTGCTGAGGCTGGGCCGGAAGCGGAACGAGAACGGCGACGCCACCGTCCGGATCCCGGCCTCGGCGAGGCGGGCGTTCAGCCGACCGCCGGGCGGGCAGATCACCACCACCTCGTGGCCGCGATCCCGCAGGGCGCACGCCTGCGGGATGGTCCAGAGTCCGCCGTAGTTCGTCTTGACGATGACGGCGACGCGCAGTGACCGGCGCCCGGGCGGGTCGCCGGCGACGCCGGACCGGGGATCGTGCCTCACGTGGTTCGCCTCCAACCGTCGGCGCGGCGTCGTTCGCCGCTCCACCCAGGGCAACGAGCTTTGTGGTGTTTAGTAACCAACGTCGGATTCTCTCGTTGGCCCTGCGGAGAGAGCACCGGCGAGCGGTAGGAGCGCGCGTGAGAGTCGTCGTCACGGGGGGCGCCGGTTTCATCGGTTCCAACCTGGTACGGGCCCTGTCGGAAACGGGCCGGGTCACCGAGATCGTCGTCGTCGACGACCTCTCCACCGGGTCGGTGCAGAACCTGCGCGGGCTGCCCGTGGAGGTGCTGATCGGTACCGTCCTGGACCCCGCGCTGCTCGACCGCGCGATGAGCGGCGCGTCGAGCGTGGTCCACCTCGGCGCCCTCGGCTCGGTGCCCCGCTCCATCGACGACCCGCTGCGAAGCCACCACGCGAACGCCACCGGCACCCTGACGGTCCTCGACGCCGCCCGCCGCAACGGCGTCCCGCAGTGCGTGCTGGCCTCCTCGTCCTCGGTGTACGGCGCCAATCCGGTACTGCCGCGCCAGGAGGGGCTGCGGCCCATGCCGGTCAGCCCGTACGCGGTGTCGAAGCTGGCCACCGAGGCGTACGGGATCGCGTTCGCCAACTGCTACGGCATGGCGGTCCTGCCGTTCCGCTTCTTCAACGTCTTCGGGCCGAGGCAGGCGGCGAACCACGTGTACGCCGCAGTGGTCCCGCGGTTCGTCACCGCTGCCCTGGAGAACCGGCCGTTGCAGGTGCACGGCGACGGGCGGCAGTCCCGGGACTTCACCTACGTGGGCAGCGTGACCTCGGTGATCGTGGACGCCGTCCTACGGCAGGTGGCGTCCCCGGACGTGGTGAACCTCGCGTTCGGCGCGCGTATCTCCCTGCTCGACCTCATCGTCGAACTGGAGACCGTGCTGGGCCGGCCGTTGGACGTCGTGCACGTGCCGGCCCGGCCCGGTGACGTACGCGAGTCCCAGGCCGACCACGCACGACTGCGCGAGCTGTTCCCGACCGCGTTGCCGACCCCCTTCGCCGAGGGGTTGCGGGCCACGGTCGAGTGGTTCCGGTCGGGGGAGGCCCTGACGGACGCCGTGCCGGCGCAGGGGCAGCCCCTCAGCGCGCCTCTTTCCTGAGGCGTGAACTTGAGAAGTTACTGCTATCCGGATGCACGCACCGGATGGCGCGGTGCGGCGGCGATCGGCGCGGATACGGGTTTGCGCCTCGACACGATTTGTGCCGGGGTCGACATGGTTCCCACGCGCGCGAAGCCCAGGCAGATGATGGCGTAGAAGACGGCGCCGTACAGAAGAGTGCTGAGAAAAGTAACGCTCTCCCCGCGGAAGCCGTACATCCAGTCGACGGTGTAGAGGATGCTCGCGTAGGCGAACACGTGACCTCGCCCGGCTCGGAGAAGGATCAGCCGATGGCCGAGGGTGATCGCGGCGAAGACGAACGGGATGCCGAGCAAACCGAAGTTGAGATAGGCCTCGGCCGTAAGGGAGAACCCATAACCTGATGAGGAACCGGGGGCCCACTGGTCGACGAGCCAGTACATGAGCATGGGGCGGTCCGCCACCAACGCGGACGGCAGGATGGCGATCAACGCCTCCGTATAGCTCTGACCCGGCCACAGTTGGAGACTGCTCTCGCCGTACGTCATGACGTAGGTGTCCACGAACATCGTGGAACCCTCGTTCAGGGCCTTTCCGATGTTCAGCGTGCCCCCGCTGCGAACGGCGCTGAGGTAGGTGGCCGCTACGGCGAACGCGACGCCGGCCAACCCGAACTTGGGCGGGATGCGTCTCCGCTGTAGGAGAAGAATGTGCATCGCAACTGCGAAGGCGACGAAGAGAAAGTCCCGTTCGTTGGTCGCCATGCAGTAGAGCACGTAGAGGCCGAAGTTCAACCAGTAGGGCAATCGCGCCGAGGGCACCGCCCTGGTCAGGAAGTAGAGCGAGCAGGCGCAGATCTCGAGAGCTAGGTAGCGGTAGTGCAGTGGCCCGGCGAGCTGGATCCGTTCGAGTTTGTTGCCGGTGATCATCGCGGGACCGCGCAGCACCAGGATGACGGCGGCATAGGCAGCCAGGGTCCAGAGCGCCGCCGGAACCAGTGCATTCTTCCGCGGTGAGCGCCCGAGGGTCGACAGGTCCGGTAGCCGGTCGCGGATCGGCATGAGGAGGGCCACTGCCGCTACGCCGGCGAGGGCCAGCAGCAGCGCGAGACAGGCCTGGTTGATCTTGTCGGGGATGATCCCTGCATAGATCTCGTTGCCGAGGGCGTAGTTGATTGCAGGGCCGAACCCGAAAAAGATGAAATAGGCGAACAGATAGGGTAGGAAGTCGCTCCGGCCTGATCGGAGAAAGACCGCGAGCAACATCGCCACGCCGAGTGCGAGGGACAGCCAGACCACCGGGCCGGTGCTCAGTTCCATGGAGTCTCCAAGTTGATGCCCGACCGGTGGGACGCGTGCCGTGTGCTTGGCCGACGTCGGACTGTCGGCGGCGAGAACGTGCGATTCCCGAGTGTCACGGTCGCTTCCAATGATTCACCAGAACGGCTTCTTCGGAGGGGAATTGCTCATATTTCGGCAGTTGGTCGCCGCGATGCCGCCACCGAGGCCCCGGCTTGTCCTTTGCCTCTCCGCCGCGACGACAATTGTTCGCGCCGCCCGATCTGGTGAATCACCTATACCTGCTGGGCGAGGCCCTGTGTCTTGCCGTCGCTGACAGTTCAGCGGGCACCGCGAGCGCGTGGCGGAACACCATCAATTTCAGCAGGGCCTCGCAGCCGAGCGACGCAACCAGTGCCCAGGCCGCTCCCGCCAGGCCCTGGGTCGAGATCAAGATCAGGCTGATGGCGACGTTGAAGACCAGCATGGCGAGGCTCACCGCAAGCTGCCGGCCGAACTTGCGTGTCGCGGAGATGGCGCCGTTGAGGAAGAAGAGGGCGCCGCTGAAACCCACCGATGCCGCGAGGATCGCCAGGAGATGGCCCTGCTGCGCGTACGCGCTCCCATAGACGAGCCGAAGCGCCGCGTTTCCTCCGAACAGCGCGGCAGCCACGGCAACCGCTCCTAGCGCGAGGGACCCGAGAACGAGACGCGCGGTCAGGGTGGACAGGGCTCGGTAGGCGCCACCCGAGTAGAGCTCGGACATCTTCGGCAGTGCCGTCTGGGCTACTCCGGCGAAGAAGATGTTGGTTACCACGGTGGCGTATGCCACCACCGCGAAAACACCCAGGGCGCCCGTCCCCAGTCGGTGCTCCAGGAGGTAGCGGGGCACGTTGCCGCTGAACGAGTTCAGGCCGGATGCGAGTCCGACGGGCAGCGCGATCCGCACCAGCGTTCCGCCCCTCTTGATTGCTTTCCAGATGGGACGGGTGGCGCCCGACGGTGCCATCGACCCCGCTCTTCCGGCTGCGTATCGGCAGTAGACCAGGGAGCCGAGTGTCGAACCGGCGACGGAACCCGCGGTGGTCCAGCCGATGTCTCGCGTCAGGCGGAGCAACACAGCCATGATCAACAGGGTTGCGACATTGTTGATGATCATCGACGTGGCGACCAGCCGCATGCGCAGCAGTTGCTGGAACCGGCCGCAGTAGATGTCACCGACTCCGTCGATGGCTTTGGCGACGCCGATGAGCATGATCACCGTGCCGTCGCCGGAGCCGCGAGTGACGGCGACGACGCCGATGGCAGCCACCGCCACCGCCATCGCCGCGGTTCGAAGACGCAGGTACTCCCGGAAAGCGAATCGCCCCGATGTGTCGGTCACCAGCACGACCCGTAGCCCGAGACTGGCCAGAAGAATCACCGGTGCGGTGGTGGCGAGGCCGAAGGCATACTGGCCAACCATCGTCGGGCTGCCGTAGCGGGCCAGCATGGCGATGATCCCCCACTGGGCGGCGGCGCTTCCGAACAGGCCGAGCAGGTTCCAGGCAACGTTGCCGATCTGATCGGGAAGGCGCAGGTTGACCCGGCGGGTGGCCGGCCTGCGTGGTCCCGCAGTGGTCTCCACGACCGCTCGCCCCTGGGTGGGGCTCTGGCTAGGGGCCACCAACGTCTCCCGACATTGCCCGGGGCGGCCCGTCGCTACCGAACTGGCTTCTGGAAGCTGACGCGATCCCGGCGGCGTCGAGCGACGTTTCTGTGGGCGCGCGTTGGGTGAGGCCGGTTCCGCCGCCTTTCGAGCTTCGTCCGACAGCCGAGTGCGCTTCGCGGGCCGAGCTGCGGGATGTCCGAGCAAGAACGACGAGGACCGCCAACGGGGCACCCGTCTTCACCATGAACCACCAGACGTTGCCGAGGTCGCTACCGAGGGCGAGAATCACGGACACGCCGCCGATGGCACTGAACACGGCAGCGCCGAGGTCGGTTCTGGTCAATGCCAGAGCGTAACGCCGCCGGGCAGCCCGAACCGCGAACCCGAAGACGGCGTACGACACGATCACGCCAGCCGGGCCGAAATTCAAGAGAGCCTCACCCCCGAGACCGTAGATCCGCGATGATTGCCGGACGGAGGCGTAAGTTCCCTCCCCGAACACCATGTCGGTGCCGAGCTGGGATTTGTCCCTGAGCCACTCGGGGTGCAGAGTGTCGGGAACGAGGAACTTCACCGATGCCAGATAGCTGAGGCCGTATCCCAACGGCGCGGTTGCTGCCTGCTGGCGTTCGAGGACGACCGCCTGGATGTCCGCACGGCCGAGGTCACCGAGAAGCAGGGCCGGGAGGGTGCGCCCGGTCTCGTCGCCGAGTTCGACGACCGAACGACCGTCCGAGCCGGCCCGTACGATCTCGCTTCCGGTCGCCTTGTAGACACCATAGACATACATGAAGGCCATGAAGGCGACGGCCATGGGGACGAGCGTCCGGCGCGCGATGGGCCGCACCACCAGATGTACGACGACGAGCCCGACGAGAAGCGGCCAGATCGTGTTGCTACGGGAGCCTCTCAACCCGCCGGCCAGGAACTGCGCTGCGGCGAAGGCCAGAAATGCGGCTGCCAGAAGATTCGGCCGCGACGCCAGCTTCCCTCGGTAGCGGATCGCCACTACCACGAACCCGACGAAGGGGAAGGACTCACCGACGAGCAGCAGCCAGCCCTGTCCGGCGAAGCCGAGCCTGTCGTCGGCGGCCGTGTCGAGGTAGGCGATGGGCCCGCCGAACTTGGCGAGGATGGCCGCGAATCCGATCAGACCGATGACGAAAGCCAGCAAGCCGAGCCGGGCGAATCGCCGCACGTCCAGCGACCACACCATGTGCCGACGGACGCGACGTCCGTTCGGCAGGTCGACGCAAAGTCGGTAGGCCACAAGGCCGAATACGTTGAGGGCCGCCATGGCCCCGAGGCCCGATCGCCAGTCCTCCAACGGAGGTATTTCGGGCGCCCAGTAATCCAGCAGCACATGAAGGATGGGTGCCAGGTAGAAGAAGTGAAACCCGAACAGACCGACGAGCGCCTGCGGATCGAACAGATCGAGCCGTTTCGCGGCGCAGGCCACAACGTCTGGCGCCATGAGTATGCCGCAGAGAGTGACGGGGATCAGATACCAGTGCCAGAGCCGGTCGTCGACGGCGGCCAAGATCGCGCTGCTGAGGGCAGGCAGCAGGATCGCAGGGAGCCATCGCCCGTCGTATCCCAGCCGAGGTGAACGTGTTCCGGCGGGCTGCGTCGCCATTCTGCCTCCTCTGGCGTTGGATCCCGCTCGTTGCATCACTCAGCGCCGGGGACCGGGGCCAGCCGCAGGTGGGAGCGATGCCCCGGTGCGGCCGGACGTCCCGGCCCGTTCGGCGGATCGGTCACCTGTGCCGAGCCGGTTGCGGACCAGCCGGCGCCGGCCGGGTCATGCCCCGGACGGCACTCTCGGTCGCCTCCCGGACCGAGCGGTAGAAGTCGGCGCGGCGCGGCGTGAGAACGTCCCGCGAGTAGCGCCTCGCCCGGTCGAGGTTGCGGCCGGAGGCCGACGCCATCCGCTCTGGATCGCCGGTCATTCGGCGTACGGCCTCCGCCAGGGCGTCCGGCGAGTTCGGTTCCACCAGATCGTCGGGGGGGAGTAGCTCGGGGATTCCGCCGACGCGGGTGCCGAGCGCAGGCAGCGCCCGGGCCATACCCTCGATGAGCGCCTTGGGGAGGCCCTCGGTCCGGGAGGGCATCACGATGACGTCAGCCTCGTCGAGCCGAGCGTGCAGCGGTTCGCCCGGAGCAACCCAGCCGGCGAAGCTCACCCGCTCGGTCACGCCGTGCGCTGCGGCCAACCGCTCCAGATCGGGTTGGTACCGGCCGCCGCCGAGGTGCGTCAGCCGGACACGGACGCCGGACGCGGCCAGGCGGGCCACCGCCAGGATGAGGCAGTCGATGCCCTTGTACAGCTGGTCGAGGGTGCCGACGCTCACCAGGTGGGCCTCGGCGGTGCGACATCGGGCGACCGGACGCGGAGCGGCGACGAAGGCGGTGGGCGGAAGGTCGATGGTGGAGATCGCGGCGGTCACCGCGTCGGGGGCGGCTGGATAGCGGCTCTGGAGGTGCTGCTCTGTCACGTAGGAGACGGCTGCGGCCGATCGGCAGTCCCGGCGTAGCTGGGTGCTGAACTTCTGCCGCAGCAGCGGGCGCAGCGGATGGCTGAGGACACCGGGTCCGAGCACGTCGTACGGGTCTCCGATGACCTCCAGCGCGTAAGGCAGCCCCTGCCGGCGGCGGTTCCGGGCGAGCAGGGATCCGAACGCGGACGGCGCCCGCACGATCACCGCGTCGGACGGCCCGGCCGCGGCGGCGACGGCGTGGCCGATGCGCCGGCGTTGCCGGAGGTACTGCCGAGATCCCAGGTAGTACGGCAGGGCGTGCACGTCGACCCGGGGTCCGTCGACGCGCACCATCCCCTCGGGGACGCTGTCCTGGTCGGCGATCCGAGCCATGATCCGGACCTCGTCGAAGGCGCTCAGGTAGCGCTGCCAGAAGCCGTAGGCGGGCACGTGCATCGTCCACACCCGCCCGTCCGGCGTCCGGACGAGTCGGGACTCCGTGCTGACGACAACCCTCATTGACGGAAACCTCCAAGAGCGGGCCGTGGCCCGGGCGGGGTGGGGACAGTTCCTGGCCGAGACGTCGCGCGTCGCCGGGAAGCGGTCAGCGCTTGGCGAGGAAGCTGTCGAGCGTGTCGAAGAGTCGCTCCGCGGCCCCGCCGGCCAGGGTCGACCCGCTCGGCAGTGAGATGCCGGTGGCGAAGAGGCGGTCCGCGGCGCCGGTCACGACGGCTTCGCGGCCGAGGTGGGCCGGCTGACGATGCATCGGCTTGAACATCGGGCGGCTCTCGATGTCATGGCGCGCGAGGTGTTCGGCCAACTCGTCCGCCCGCCACCCCGCCTCGCCGGGATCGACGATCAGCGAGGTGAGCCAGCAGTTCGATCCGGGATCGCCGTCACCGAGGATGCGTGTGCCCGGGACGGTGGCGAATAGTTCGGCGTACCGCTTCCGGATCGCCCGGCGGCGCTCGATCATGCCGGTCAACCGTCGTAGCTGTGCTCGCCCGAGCGCGGCGAGCAGGTTGCTGAGCCGGTAGTTGTAGCCGATCTGCTGGTGCTCGTAGTGTGCGACCGGCTCCCGGGCCTGGGTGGCGAGATGACGCGCGCGATCGATCAGATCTGCGTCGTCGGAGATCAGCATCCCACCGCTCGACGTGGTCATGATCTTGTTGCCGTTGAAGGAGAAGACTCCCACCTGCCCGAAGGTGCCGGCATGCCGGGCCTTCCGGGTCGCGCCGAGAGCCTGGGCGGAGTCCTCGACGAGCGGCACTCCGAACTCGGCGCAGATCGGCGATATCCGCTCGTAGTCGGCGCAGGAGCCGTTGAGGTCCACCGTCACCACGGCCGCCACCCGGCGTCCCTGTGCCCGAAGCCTGCCGAGCAGCGGTGGCAAGAGGCCGGGGTCGAGGTGGCCGCTGTCGGCATCGCAGTCCACGAAGATCGGTTCGGCGCCGGTGTAGGTCACGACGTTGGCGGTCGCCACGAACGTCATGGTGGGCACCACGACCACGGAGCCCGGGCCGGCTCCGGCCACCGTCAATGCCAGGTGAAGAGCGGCGGTGCCGGAACTCACCCCGACCGCGTGCCCACTGCCCACCCGCTCGGCCACCTCGCGTTCGAAGGCGTCGAGATCGGGCCCGGCGGGCGCGACCCAGCCGGAGCGGACCGCCGAGAGGATCAGCGCTTCCTCGGCCGGACCGACATCCGGCGGGGAGAGGTATATGCGTCCCAGGCTTCTCGCCCCGTCCTGCCGGGGAGCGGATCGAGCTGCCAATGGATGGTTCTGGGCCACGGTGCTGGTCTCCGTCACGAAGGTGATTGCTTCGGGCAGCACGCTGGGAAGCGTTACCACACGTGAATCGGGCCGTTGCGACCTCGGTCGCGCCCGGTCCATTGGTTCAACGTGCCGACGGAGGTGGCGTTACGGTGTCCGGGCGGATCACGTCGGCGTACCCACCCAGCGTTCAGCGGGCATCGGGCAACGTGCCGCGGTACTCGGGGAAGAACTCCGAGGAGGCCGACCACGCCGGATCCCGCCGCATGCCCTCCTGTCGGTGCGCGGAACACAGCTGTCCGTACGTCTGCTCGTCGATCACCCTCGTGCCGAGGTGGAACGGCACCAGCCCTGCGGGGGCGAAGGCCCGCTTGTACCGGAAGATGCCGTCGTCGGGGGTGTAACCGCCACCCAGGACGAACCTGGTCCGGCCCTGGGCGCGCCCCCAGCGGCAGATCTCGACCTTGAGCAGATCGTTGGGCCGAAGATCGAAGGCGGCCTGATCGGTTCCGCCGAGATACGAGAAGAGACTCAGTGCGGACACCAGCACCAGTTCCGTGGAGACGACCTTCCCCTCGTGCAACGCGTGGAAGAAGGCGAACTGTCCCGGCAACTCGTCGATGATCCGGGCGAAGAAGTCACGGGGAAAGTAGTAGCCACTGGCGGCCGCCCGCCGGTCCATCGTGCTCTCGTAGATGCCCAGGAAGTCGTCGAGCCGCGCGCCGACGAGGTCGACCTCGACCGTCACTCCGTTGCGGCGAGCCTTGTTGACGTTCTTTCGCACCTTGTGGTCGAACTCCCGCCACATCTCCTCGTCGCTGGTCCGCAGGTCACGCACCACGTTCAACTGCTTCTCCCGGACCGGACCCGGCGGGGAGAGCCGCTCGTCGTCGAACAGGGACAGCCGGGTGACCTCGGACACCACGTGGCGGCGGGCGCAGAAGGCGTCGAACGCCTCCCAGAACTCCTTCGCCTCCCGCTCGTCCGTGTCCTTCTGGAAGGCGCCGCCGTAGCCGTACGGACTGGTGATGTCGTGATATCGACCGGATGGCACGCCCAGGTGCGGCGCGTCGACCGGGCGGAGCAGGAACGGGTACAGCACGAAACCGTGCTCGGTCCGGGCGTACGCGGCCAGCGGCTCGTCCTGCGGTCCGGCGAACAGCCGGAGGTAGGCCGGGTGGGCGAAGACCTCCCGCCGGTCCCAGTCCCGGTGCAGAGCACGCCAGCGCTCGTCGTCGGCCGGTCTGCGGGCGTCCAGGATCTCCAGTCGCATCTGCGCTCCCCCGTCGCCGGGACACGGCCGCCCCGATGGCGGCCGGCCACGCGTCGTCCGTTCTGGGTAACGAGGATCGGCCGGGACGGTGTCGACAGGTGGCCCGGCGGCGTCAGGGCCAGTCGTCGCCCGCTTCGAGGCGCGCGCTGAGCAGCGCCGACAGTGGAAGGGACTCCCCGTCGCGCCCGCCGCGGCCGATGACGAGTGAGGGCGTGGACGGCTCGGGCCGGGCGCCGAGCAGCCGGGGGCGCAGGCCGGCCGGCACGGTCAGCAGGTAGTACCGGCCCTCGGTGTCCACCGCCCGGCTCCGCGCCCGGTCCACGTACCAGCCGACCAGCGGGGTCCGGTAGCGGCCGCGTCCGCTGTAGGGCGTGGCCACGAGCCGCTCGGTGCGCAGGCCCCGCCGGGCGGCGTCGGCCGCGAACCGGGCGACCAGCTCCGCGGCCTCGGCCTGCTCCGCGGCGCGCTGCCGGGCGTCGGCCTCGGCGTGCGCCCGCACCGCGTGGCGTCGCCGCTCCCGCCACCGCTCGTCGTCGTCGGCACCCACGACCGCGAGGGTACGCCCACAACCGCGCCCGCCCGACCCGGCCGCTCCCGGGAGGACCGCCGGGCCGTCGCGCCGCCACCTGCCGCCCGGCACGGATCGTCTAGAGTGCTGACGTCCGTCGCGCCCATCGAGGAGCCTGGTTCGTGCTGCACATCCGGGTGATCGCACCAGCGGACCGCTCGTCCGACATCGCCGACCTGCTGGCTGCGGACCCCGGCGTGACGCACCTCGTGGTGTTGCCGGGCGCGGCCCGTCAGCCGGCCGGCGACTACATCACCTGCGACGTGGTCCGGGAGAGCGCCGACGGTGTCCTGCGCCGGCTGCGGGAGATGGGCGTCGAGGGGCGCGGGGCGATCGCCGCCGACGACGTGGAGCTGACCCTCTCGGCCGCCGCGGACCGGGCCGCCGAGGCGGCCCCGGGTCACGGTGACGACGCCCTGATCTGGGACGAGGTCGCCGCGAAGACGGGCGAGCAGACGGTGCTCACCGGCATCTTCCTGGCGCTGATCGTCGTCGCCACCATGATCGCCGGTATCGGGGTGCTGCTCGACCAGCCCATTCTCATCGTCGGCGCGATGGTCGTCGGTCCGGAGTTCGGCCCGCTCGCGGCGCTCTGCGTGGCGCTGCTGCGCGGCAAGGGGGGTGTCGCCGTCCGATCGGTGCAGGCGCTCGTCGTCGGCTTCGTGGCGGCGATGCTCGCGACGGTGGTCAGCACCCGGGCGCTGGACGCGGCCGGTCTGGTGAGCCGGGAGATGCTGCTGGCCGAGCGGCCGCTGACCGACTTCATCTGGCGTCCGGACGCCCTGTCGTGGGTGGTCGGCCTGCTCGCCGGCATCGCCGGGATGCTGTCGCTGACCTCGAAGAAGTCCGGCTCCCTGGTCGGCGTGCTGATCTCGGTGACCACCGTGCCGGCGGCCGCGAACGTGGCGGTCGCCGCCGCGTACGGCGTCTGGCACGAGGCCGCCGGTTCCGCGCTCCAGCTGGTCATCAACCTGGCCGCCATCGTGCTGGCCGGTCTGCTCACGCTGCTGGTCCAGCGCTCCTGGTGGCGGTGGGTGGCGCGGCGGGCCGGGCGGCCGGTGCCCCGGCAGCGGGCCGAACGTGACCCGGCGTCCGCCGGGAGCGACCGCCCGCGTCGCGACGCCGGATGAGACGGACCGGCCCGCGCCCGGCCGGCCGTCGTCCAGCGGGCGGCGCGCGCCCGGGCCGATCCAGCGGCCGCCGGTCGGGCTGACGCGTTCGTGGCGTCGGCCCGACCAGCGGCCGCCGCCGTCAGGCCAGGCCGGCCCGGCGCAGCGCCTCCGCCATCGCGTCGTTGACCGGCGCCGCCGCTCCGCCACCACGTCCCTGCCGCTGCGACGGACCACCGCGCGAGCCGCCCCGATCGCCCTGGCCGCCACGCCGGCCGCCGGCGTCACCGCGCCGGCCACCGCCGTCACGGCCCTGGCCACCGCCGTCACCGCGCGGGCCGCCGCCGTCACTGCGCTGGCCGCCGCCGTCACCGCGCTGCCCGCCGCCGCGCCGGCCGCCGCGCTGCTCTGCGCCCGGACCGCCGGTCGCGGTCCGGCCGCCGGCCGGAGCCTCGTCGTCCAGCCGCAGCGTCAGCGAGATCCGCTTGCGCGGCACGTCCACGTCGAGCACCCGGACCTTGACCACGTCGCCGGACTTCACCACGTCGCGCGGGTCCTTGACGAAGGTGTGCGACATGGCCGAGACGTGCACCAGGCCGTCCTGGTGCACGCCCACGTCGACGAACGCGCCGAACGCGGCCACGTTCGTCACCACGCCCTCCAGCACCATGCCCGGGGTCAGGTCGCTGATCTTCTCCACGCCCTCGACGAACGTCGCGGTGCGGAACTCCGGGCGCGGGTCGCGACCGGGCTTCTCCAGCTCGGCCAGGATGTCGGTGACGGTGGGCAGGCCGAACGTGTCGTCGACGAAGTCGGTCGCGCGCAGGCCGCGCAGGATGGCCGACTTGCCGATCAGCGCCCGCAGATCCTGTCCGGTGGTGGAGAGGATGCGACGCACCACCGGGTACGCCTCGGGGTGCACGCTGGAGGAGTCGAGCGGGTCGTCGCCACCGGGGATGCGCAGGAAGCCGGCGCACTGCTCGAACGCCTTCGGCCCGAGCCGCGGCACCTTCTTCAGCTCGGTCCGGGTGCGGAACGGCCCGTTGGCGTCGCGGTGCAGCACGATGTTCTCGGCCAGCCCGGCGCCGATGCCGGAGACCCGGGTGAGCAGCGGCGCGGAGGCGGTGTTGACGTCCACGCCGACCGCGTTGACGCAGTCCTCGACCACCGCGTCGAGCGAGCGGGACAGCTTCACCTCGGACAGGTCGTGCTGGTACTGCCCGACGCCGATCGACCGCGGGTCGATCTTCACCAGCTCGGCCAGCGGGTCCTGGAGGCGGCGGGCGATCGACACCGCGCCGCGCAGCGACACGTCCAGGCCGGGCAGCTCCTGCGAGGCGTACGCGGAGGCGGAGTAGACCGACGCGCCGGCCTCGGAGACGACCACCTTGGTGAGCTTCAGCTCCGGGTGCTGCTTGATCAGGTCACCGGCGAGCTTGTCGGTCTCCCGGCTGGCGGTGCCGTTGCCGATCGCGACCAGCTCGACGCCGTGCGCGGCGGCGAGCGTGGCGAGCGTGTGCAGCGACGCGTCCCACTGCCGGCGCGGCTCGTGCGGATAGATCGTGTCGGTGGCGACCACCTTGCCGGTGGCGTCGACCACCGCCACCTTCACGCCGGTGCGCAGGCCCGGGTCGAGACCCATCGTCGCCCGCGCCCCGGCCGGGGCGGCCAGCAGCAGGTCACGCAGGTTGGTGGCGAAGACCCGCACGGCCTCCTCCTCGGCCGCCTGCCACAGCCGCATCCGCAGGTCCGCACCCAGGTGGATGAGGATCCGGGTACGCCAGGCCCAGCGCACCGTGTCGGCCAGCCACCGGTCGGCCGGGCGCCCCTGGTCGCTGATGCCGAAGCGTCCCGCCACGGCGGCCTCGTAGCGGCTCGGTCCGGTGGCGGTGTCGGCGTCGCCCTCGGCCTCCGGGTCCATGGTCAGCTCCAGCACGCCCTCCTTCTCGCCCCGGAACATGGCGAGGATGCGGTGCGAGGGCAGCTTCGGGTACGGCTCGGCGAAGTCGAAGTAGTCGGCGAACTTCGCGCCGGCAGTCTCCTGCCCGTCGCGTACCCGGGAGACCAGCCGGCCCCGCGACCACATCTGCTCGCGCAGCGTGCCGATGAGGTCGGCGTCCTCGGCGAAGCGCTCGATCAGGATGGCCCGCGCCCCGTCCAGGGCGGCAGCCGCGTCCGCGACGCCCCTGTCCGGGTCGGCGAACCCGGCGGCCACGGTCTTCGGGTCCTGGGCCGGATCGGTCAGGAGCGTGTCCGCGAGCGGTTCCAGCCCGGCCTCGCGGGCGATCTGCGCGCGGGTACGTCGCTTCGGCTTGTAGGGCAGGTAGATGTCCTCCAGGCGGGACTTCGAGTCGGCGGCGAGGATCTGCGCCTCCAGCGCCTCGTCGAGCTTGCCCTGGCTCCGGATCGACTCCAGCACCGCAGCGCGCCGCTCGTCCAGCTCGCGCAGGTAGCGCAGCCGCTCCTCCAGCGTGCGCAGCTGCGCGTCGTCGAGCAGGCCGGTGGCCTCCTTGCGG
Organism: Micromonospora sp. C28ISP2-4; assembly: GCF_030519385.1. NCBI lineage: Bacteria > Bacillati > Actinomycetota > Actinomycetes > Micromonosporales > Micromonosporaceae > Micromonospora > Micromonospora sp. C28ISP2-4. The sequence goes on from NZ_JAUMKG010000003.1 coordinate 343,512, forward strand.
TAGCGGGCGATGAACGGCACTGTGGCGCCGCCGTCGAGCAGCTCGACTGCCGCCCGTACCTGCCGTTCGGCGACGCCGAGTTCCTCGGCGATCCGCTGGTGCACAGACTGGGTCACGATCTGATCCGCCTTCTCGGGTGGGTTCCGTCGTGCATTCTGCCCGCTGCCGCCGCGCGCGCCGCACCGGCCGCACGGCGGGCCGGACCGATATCCCGAAAACGGACTTCCGGTCTCAGAAACCCCTCTAGCCTCCAATCAGGTGATTTCCTACGGTTGTCTGGAGCCCGGGTGAGCGCTGAGAAAGTGGTCGTCATCGGTCAGGGGTACGTCGGCCTCCCGCTGGCCATGCGGGCCGTCGAGGCCGGCTTCGACGTGGTCGGGCTGGACGTCGACGCCGACCGGGTCAAGCGGCTCGCCTCCGGCGAGTCCTTCGTGGAGGACATCCCCGCCGACCGGCTGGGCCGGGCGCTCGGCAGCGGCCGCTACCTGCCGAGCACCGAGTACGCCGACGCCGAGGGTTTCGACGTCTGCGTGATCACCGTGCCCACGCCGCTGCGCGACGGCACCCCGGACCTGAGCTACGTGGAGCAGGCCGGCCGGGGCATCGGCCCGTACGTGCGGCCGGGCAGCACCGTGGTGCTGGAGTCGACGACGTACCCGGGCACCACCGAGGAGCTGCTGCGTCCGCTGCTCGAATCGGCCAGCGGGCTGCACGCGCCGGGCGACTTCCACCTCGGCTACAGCCCGGAACGCATCGACCCCGGCAACCCGACCTGGCGGCTGGAGAACACACCGAAGGTCGTCGCCGGCGTGGACGAGCCCTCGCTGGCGCGGGTGGACGGGTTCTACCGCCGGATCGTGGAACGGACCGTCCCGGTGTCCTCCACCCGGGTCGCGGAGCTGACCAAACTGATCGAGAACACGTTCCGTCAGGTGAACCTGGGCCTGATCAACGAGCTGACGGTGCTCTCCCACCACCTGGGCATCGACGTCTGGCAGGCGATCGACGCCGCGGAGACGAAGCCGTTCGGGTTCATGCCGTTCCGGCCCGGCCCGGGTGTCGGCGGACACTGCCTGCCGATCGACCCCTGCTACCTGTCCTGGCAGGTCAAGCGGCGCCTGGGCCGCCAGTTCCGGTTCATCGAGCTGGCCAACGACGTCAACCACGAGATGCCCGAGCACGTGGCGCAGCGGGTGATGGCCGGCCTGAACCGCACCGGTCGTGCCGTCAACGGCGCGCGCCTGCTGATGCTCGGCCTGGCGTACAAGAAGAACACCGGGGACATGCGGGACTCACCGGCGGTGGACGTCGCCCGGCGGCTGTGCGACCTCGGTGCGGACGTCCGCGCGGCCGAGCCGTACGCCGAGGCGCACCAGATCCCGGGTGGCGTGCTCGTCGTGCCGCTGACCGAGCAGGAGGTCGACGCGGCCGACGCGGTGGTGGTCACGACCGACCACGACGTCTTCGACTACGAGATGGTGTCCCGGCGGGCCCGCTACGTGTTCGATGCCCGCAACCGGTGCTCCGGACCGGTGGTGGAGCGCCTCTAGGCACACCCTGCCCGGCCCGCCGCCGGCTGCGCTAGCGTGGCGATCATGGAGGCACCTGCGGATCCGCGGGCCCGGCGGCTGTTCGGTGGCAGCGCCCGGGCACTCGGCGACCTGGCCGCCGGCCCGTTCCGGGCCGACCGGGACCGGATCGTCGGATCGCCGTTCTTCGCCCGGCTGGGCGGCGTGACCCAGGTGATCAGCCCGGGTGGGTCCGGGCTGCTCGTGCACAACCGGCTCACCCACAGCCTGAAGGTGGCCCAGGTGGCCCGGGCGATAGCGGAGCGGCTGAACGCCGACCCGGCCCACCGCGACCTGCTGGAGAAGCTCGGCGGCTGCGACCCGGAGGTGGTGGAGGCCGCCGCGCTCGCGCACGACCTCGGGCACCCGCCGTTCGGGCACCTGGGGGAGCGGGTGCTGGACCGGCTGGCCCGGCAGCGCCTCGGGCTGGCCGACGGCTTCGAGGGCAACGCCCAGTCGTACCGGATCGTCACCAGCACCGAGATCCGCGGCGCGGCGACCACCGGGCTGGACCTGACCGCGGCGGTCCGGGCGGCCATGCTGAAGTACCCGTGGACCCGCCTGGACCATCCCGACCCGCACCCGCGTCACCTGGACCCCCCGCCCCGGGGCGCGGCGGCGCCGCCGGAGGATCCGGAGAGCGGGTCGGTGAAGTTCGGCGCGTACCGCACCGAGCTGGACGACCTGCGGCAGGCACGGGAGCCGTTCACCGGGCGGATCCCGGACTGGCAGCAGACCCCCGAGGCGTCGGTGATGGACACCGCCGACGACATCGCGTACGCGATCCACGACGTGGAGGACTTCTACCGTGTCGGGGTGCTCCAGCAGGGCGCGGTGGCGGCCGAGCTGATGGCTTGGCAGCGGGAGTGCGGTCACCTGCGGTCGATCACCGCTTCGGCGCTGGAGGCGGCGGGCCGGCGGCCGGGCGTGGCGATCGAGCGGCTGCGCCGGCAGCTGCACCGCAAGGACGGCTGGATCGCCGACGACGAGGCGTTCGCCGCCGCTGTCGAGCACGTCCGCGAGGAGCTGGTCGAGGGGCTGCTGGCGCTGCCGTTCGACGGCTCGATCGAGGCGGAGCAGTACGTGGCCCGGTTCTCCGCCCGCTGGTCCACCCGCTTCGTGGACGCCATCACCGTGACACCGGATCCGGGGGTCCGCTCCGGGTACGTGCTGCTGGCGAAGGCGCAGTGGCACGAGGTGCAGGTGCTCAAGTTCGTGCATCACCGGTTCGTGCTGGCCCGCCCGGACCTGGCCCTGCACCAGCGCGGCCAGGCCCGGCTGCTGGGCACGCTGGTGGAGGCGCTCTGGGAGTGGCTGCTGGACCCGGACGAGGAGTCCCGGCTGCCGCGCCGGCTGCACGACCTGGTGGAGCTGGCCGAGGCGGAGCTGCACCCGCGTACCCCGGACCGGATCGGCCGAGCCCGGGGCCGGGCCATCATCGACTTCGTCGCGCAGCTCACCGACGGTCAGGCGGTGGCGATGCTCGACGCGTTGTCGGGCCGCTCGGGCGCGCTGTGGACGGACGCCTTCGTGCTCTGAGCCGGCCGAGAGCACGAGGCGACCGCGCCACCCAGGGGCCGCGCCGGATCAGGCGACCGACTGCCACCACCCGTCGACCGCCGGCGGCTCGTCCACCACCACCCGCTCGCCGGGGCGCGGCACGGCGAGCCGGACGTCGCGCGCCTTCGCCTCGGCCCAGAGCCGGTCCACCGGCTCGGACCAGTCGTGCAGGGCCAGGTTGAACGTGCCCCAGTGCACCGGCACCAGCAGTCCGCCGCGGACGTCGAGGTGGGCGGCGACCGCCTCCTCCGGGAACATGTGGATGTGCGGCCACGCCCTGTCGTACGCGCCGATCTGCATCAGCGTCACGTCGAACGGGCCGTGTTCGGCGCCGATCGCGGCGTACCCGTCGAAGTAGCCGGAGTCGCCGGTGTAGAAGACGCTCCGGTGCGTACCGGTGATCGTCCAGGAGCTCCAGAGCGTGCCGTCGCGGCGCAGGCCACGTCCGGAGAAGTGCTGCGCGGCGGTCGCGGTGAGCGTCAGCCCGCCGGCCCGGTGGCTCTCGGACCAGTCCAGCTCGACGATGCGGTGCTCCGGTACGCCCCAGCGGGCCAGGTGGGCGCCGACGCCGAGCGGCACCACGAACGGCGCGGACTGGAGATCGGCCAGTGTGCGGACGGTCTCCATGTCCAGGTGGTCGTAGTGGTCGTGCGAGATCAGCACCGCGTCCAGCGGGGGCAGCTCGGTCAGGCGGACCGGCGGCTCGTGGATGCGCCGCGGGCCGACCAGGCCGGACGGGGAGCACCTGTCGCTCCACACCGGGTCGAGCAGGACCCGGTGCCCCTCGATCTCGACGAGCGTGGAGGCGTGGCCGTACCAGATGACGTTCAGCTCGCGGGCCGGGTCGCCGGCCGGCGCGGCGGCCGGGCGCAGCAGCGGCACCGGGCTGCCCGGCCGCCGCTTCTGCTTGCCGAAGATCAGCTCCCGGACGAGGTTGCGGCCCGGGTCGGCGACCATCGTGGCGCTGGCGCCGGCCGGGTTGTGGAACGTGCCGTCGTGGAAGCGCGGTGACCGGGCCGCCCGTTCCGCCCGGGCGCCGGTGAGCCGGCCACCGAGCTGGGCGGGTACGTCCCGCGCCACCCAGGCCAGCCCGGCGACTGCGGCCAGCCCGGCGAGCTTCCACACCCGCCCGCCGCGCGTCCGGTCCGGTTCCCGCCCCGTTGGTTGCCGCATGCTCGTCCCTCCGCCGTGTCCCGTCGTACACGGTAACCACCCTCGTCCCGGTCCGCCCACGCGACGGTCCGCCCGGTCAGGGCAGCCGGCGGCGCACCGCGGACGCCACAGTCGCCGCGCGCCCGCCGACGGCGCGGACCACCTGGGACACGTCGGGCACCCATCCGCCGCGGACCGCCTCGCCGGCCGGGTTGGGCGTGAACACGATGCCCTGGTGCGCGGCGACCGGCTGCCGGGTCAGCCCGGCCAGGCGCATCAGCGGCCCCACCAGCACGTCGTACACGCCGGGCAGGGCGGTGAAGCCGAAGCGCATGATCACGTTGAGCCGTCCCACCGAGACCTCCCGGCGCGGCCGGTCGAGGCAGTGCGCGATGGCCCGGGCCACCCGTTCGGGCGAAGCGATCGGGGGTGGCGGCCGGCCGATCCGGCCCAGGTAGTTGGCCGCCTGCCGGTAGACGGGTGTGTCGACGCTGCCCGGGTTGACCAGGCAGATCGCGATGCCGGGTGTCTCCCGCGCCTCCTGCTGGAGGGTGCGGGCCAGTCCCTGCAGGCCCCACTTGGCTGCCACGTAGCCGCTCATGTAGGGCGCGGTGATGTGCCCGAGCACCGAGCCGGTGAGCACCAGCGTGCCGCCGCCGGCGTCCCGGAACCGGCGCAGCGCCTCCCGGGCCACAGCGGCGGCGGCCAGCAGGTCGGTGCGGACCACCTGCTCGAACACCTCGGCCGGGGTCTCGTCGAAGCGGCCGTATGCCATCACCGCGGCGGTGTGCACCCAGGCGTCGACGCGGCCGAACTCGGCCCGCGCAGCGTCGGCCAGCGCGGCCACCGCGCCGGGCGCTGTCACGTCCGTCGGTACGGCGATCGCCGTCGCGCCCGCGGCCCGGCACTCGTCGCGCACCTCGTCGAGCGTGGCGGGGGAGCGGGCCGCGAGGACCAGCCGGTCTCCGCGGCCCGCCAGCTCGCGGGCGGTCGCCCGGCCGATCCCGCTGGTCGCGCCGGTGACGACCACCGTCCGGGTCACGGCGCGAGCACGACCTTGACGCAGCCGTCCTCCTTCTTCTGGAACATCTCGTACGCGCGCGGCGCGTCGGTCAGCGGCAGCCGGTGGGTCCGCAGGTCCTCCACGCCCAGCGGGTCGTCGTCGCGCTCCAGCAGCGGGATGATGTCGTCGACCCAGCGCCGCACGTGGCACTGGCCCATGCGCAGCTGGATGCCCCTGTCGAACATCTCCATCAGCGGCATCGGGTCCTGCTCGCCGCCGTACACGCCGGAGATCGACACGGTGCCGCCGCGCCGCACGGCCTTGAGCGCGGCGTGCAGCACCACGAGCCGGTCCACGCCGGCCTTGTCGGTCATCGCCTGGGCCAGCTTGTCCGGCAGCAGCCCGGCGGCGGTCTGCGCCATCTTGCCCAGCGGCGCGCCGTGCGCCTCCATGCCGACCGCGTCGATCACGGCGTCCGGGCCGCGTCCGTCGACCAGGTCGATGAGCGTGCCCGGTACGTCGTCGAGCTGGCTGACGTCGAGCACCTCGATGCCGTGCCGCCGGGCCATCTCCAGCCGCTCGGGGACCAGGTCCAGCCCGATCACGCGGCCGGCGCCCAGGTGGCGGCCGATCCGGGCGCAGAACTGCCCGACCGGGCCGAGCCCGAACACGGCGAGCGTGCCGCCGGGCGGGGTGTCCGCGTACTTCACCGCCTGCCAGGCGGTGGGCAGGATGTCGGACAGGTAGAGCCAGCGCTCGTCCGGGCCGCTGTCCGGGATCTTGATCGGGCCGAACTGCGCCTGCGGGACGCGCAGGTACTCGGCCTGACCGCCGGGGACCGAGCCGTACAGCGAGGTGTAGCCGAACAGGGACGCGCCCTTGCCCTGGCTGGTCACCTGCGTGGTCTCGCACTGGGCGTAGAGCTGCCGCTCGCACATCCAGCACGAGCCGCAGGAGATGTTGAACGGGATGACCACCCGGTCGCCCTTCTTGAGCCGGGTCACCCCGGGTCCGACCTCCTCGACGATGCCCATCGGCTCGTGCCCGAGGATGTCGCCGGGCTGCAGGTACGGCCCGAGCACCTCGTACAGGTGCAGGTCGGAGCCGCAGATGGCGGTCGAGGTGATCCGGACGATCGCGTCGGTCGGCTCCTCGATCCGGGGATCCGGGACGTCCTCGACGCGAACGTCCCGCTTGCCGTGCCAGGTCAGTGCCTTCATGCCTGTATGTCCCCTCTCCGGTGCCGTCCCTCGGACTGCTACCCGGCAGGGGGCTGTTGAATCGGCGGCGCCGGCAGCCTGATACCCCGGTCAACGGCGACCGCCGCGCCCCCGGATGCGGGGCGCGGCGGTCGCGTGGGTTGGTGGCCGCGTGTCAGGAGCCGGCGCGCTTGGCCGTCGCCTTCAGGTAGTCCCGGTTGAGCCGGCCGATGGTGTTCAGCGGGATGCCCTTCGGGCAGGCCGCCGCGCACTCGCCGATGTTTGTGCAGCCGCCGAAGCCGGCCTCGTCGTGCGCGTCCACCATGCCGATCACCCGGGTGTAGCGCTCCGGCTGGCCCTGCGGCAGCAGCGAGAGCTGGGTGATCTTCGCGGCGGTGAACAGCATGCCGGAGCCGTTCGGGCAGGCCGCCACGCAGGCGCCGCAGGCGATGCAGGCAGCCGACTCGAAGGCGGCGTCCGCGTCGGCCTTCGGCACCGGCACGGAGTGCGCCTCCGGGGCGCTGCCGGTCGGCGCGGTGACGTAGCCGCCGGCCGCGATGATCTGGTCGAACGCGTTGCGGTTGACCACCAGGTCCTTGACGACTGGGAAGGCCCGGGCCCGCCACGGCTCGATGTCGATCGTGTCGCCGTCGGAGAACTGCCGCATGTGCAGCTGGCAGGCGGTGGTGCCGCGCTGCGGGCCGTGCGCCTCGCCGTTGATCATGAGGCTGCACATGCCGCAGATGCCCTCGCGGCAGTCGTGGTCGAACGCGACCGGCTCCTCGCCGTCGAGGATGAGTCGCTCGTTCAGTACGTCGAGCATCTCCAGGAAGGACATGTCAGGGGACACGTCCTGCACCGGGTAGGTCACCATCCGACCCTTGTCCTCGGGGCCGGTCTGGCGCCAGATGCGCAGGGTCAGGTTCACTTGTAGCTCCGCTGCGTGGGGTGGACGTATTCGAAGGTCAGGTCTTCCTTGTGCAGCACGGGCTCACCGGTGCCGGTGTACTCCCACGCCGCCACGTAGGCGAACCGGTCGTCGTCGCGCTGCGCCTCGCCGTCGGGCGTCTGGTGCTCGGCCCGGAAGTGGCCGCCGCAGGACTCCTCGCGGTGCAGGGCGTCGATGCACATCAGCTCGGCCAGCTCGAAGAAGTCGGCCACCCGGCCGGCCTTCTCCAGCGACTGGTTGAGCCCCTCGCCGTCGCCCGGGACGCGCACCCGCTGCCAGAACTGCTCACGCAGCGCGCGGATCTCGTCGATCGCCTTGCGCAGCCCGGCCTCGGAGCGCTCCATGCCGCAGTGCTCCCACATGATCTGGCCCAGCTCGCGGTGGAACGAGTCCACGGTGCGGTCGCCGTTGATCGCCAGCAGCCGCTTGATCCGGTCCTCGACGTCGGTACGCGCCGCGACCGCCTCGGGGTGGCTCGCGTCGACCTTGTCCAGCGGGCCGGAGGAGGCCAGGTAGTTGGCGAGCGTGTTCGGCAGCACGAAGTAGCCGTCGGCCAGGCCCTGCATCAGCGCCGAGGCGCCGAGCCGGTTCGCGCCGTGGTCGGAGAAGTTGGCCTCACCGATCACGAACAGGCCGGGGATGCTCGACTGCAGGTCGTAGTCGACCCAGAGGCCGCCCATCGTGTAGTGCACGGCGGGGTAGATCCGCATCGGCACCTGGTACGGGTCCTCGCCGGTGATCCGCTCGTACATCTCGAAGAGGTTGCCGTACTTGGCCTCGATGGCCTTGCGGCCGAGCCGGTTGATCGCGTCGGCGAAGTCCAGGTAGACGCCGAGGCCGGTCGGGCCGACCCCACGCCCCTCGTCGCAGACGTTCTTCGCGGCGCGGGAGGCGATGTCGCGGGGGACCAGGTTGCCGAAGGACGGGTAGATCCGCTCCAGGTAGTAGTCCCGCTCGTCCTCGGGGATGTCCCGCGGGCTGCGCTGGTCGCCCTTGGCCTTGGGCACCCACACCCGGCCGTCGTTGCGCAGCGACTCGCTCATCAGGGTCAGCTTCGACTGGTGGTCGCCGGAGACCGGGATGCAGGTCGGGTGGATCTGCGTGTAGCAGGGGTTGGCGAAGTACGCGCCCTTGCGGTGCGCCCGCCAGGAGGCGGTGACGTTGCAGCCCTTGGCGTTCGTGGAGAGGTAGAAGACGTTGCCGTAGCCGCCGGAGGCGAGCACGACAGCGTCGGCCATCTCGGTGCTGATCTCGCCGGTGACCATGTCGCGGACCACGATGCCGCGCGCGCGGCCGTCGACGAGGACCAGTTCGAGCATCTCGTGGCGGGCGTTCATCTCCACGTTGCCCAGGCCGATCTGCCGCTCCAGCGCCTGGTACGCGCCGAGCAGCAGCTGCTGGCCCGTCTGGCCCCGCGCGTAGAAGGTGCGCTGCACCTGGGCACCGCCGAAGGAGCGGGTGTCCAGCAGGCCGCCGTACTCGCGGGCGAACGGCACGCCCTGGGCCACGCACTGGTCGATGATGTTCACCGACACCTCGGCCAGCCGGTGCACGTTCGACTCGCGGGAGCGGAAGTCGCCGCCCTTGACCGTGTCGTAGAACAGGCGGTGCACCGAGTCGCCGTCGTTGCGGTAGTTCTTGGCGGCGTTGATGCCGCCCTGCGCGGCGATCGAGTGGGCCCGGCGCGGGCTGTCCTGGTAGCAGTAGGACTTCACCCGGTAGCCCTGCTCGGCCAGCGTGGCGGCGGCGGAGCCGCCGGCCAGGCCGGTGCCGACCACGATCACCGTCATCTTCCGGCGGTTGGCCGGGTTGACCAGCTTCATCTCGAAGCGGTGGCGCTCCCACCGCGTCTCGATCGGGCCGTCCGGGGCCCGGGTGTCGGCGATCGGGTCGCCCTCGGTGTAGAGATCCATGTCAGGCCACCAATCCGGTGATCACGGCGAACGGGACCAGCAGGTAGCCGCCGACGAGCGCGACGGCGAAGACGAGCGCGGCGATCCGGGCCCGGCGCTCACCCTTGGGCGTCTGCTGGCCGAGGCTGCGGAACGCGCTGAAGGCGCCGTGGCGCAGGTGGAAGCCGAGGGTCACCAGCGCGAGGGTGTAGAAGAGCGTGACGTACCAGCGCTCCGGCGCGAAGTCGGCGACCACGTTGCCGTACGGGTTCGACGGGTCGCCCTGCGGGTTCAGGTGACCAGTGGTCAGGTCCAGGATGTGGTAGATCACGAAGAGCAGGATGATCACACCACCCCAGCGCATCGTGCGGGCCGCGTAGTTCACGTGGATCTTGCGGCGGTGCGCGTACTTCACCGGGCGGGCGGCCCGGGCGCGCATCGCGAGCACGGTGGCCGCGCCGATGTGCCCCAGGACGGCGAGGGTGAGCACCGTGCGCTGGATCCACAGGAACCACGTCGTCGGCAGCAGCGGCGTGCCGATGTCCCGCAGCCAGTGCGCGTAGTGGTCGAACGAGGTCTCGCCCGTGAAGATCTTCAGGTTGCCGACCATGTGCAGGATCAGGAACAGCACCAGGATGATGCCCGTCACCGCCATGACGGCCTTGAGGCCGACGTTCGAGCGGATGGGCGACCGAGTTTTCGTGATTACCACGCGGTCGACGCTAGGAGCACTTCGATCAGGCGTCCAATGCATCGAAATCGCAGTGTTGATAGCCGTAAGCTATGTAGATGCAGCTCCATCAGCTTCGGTACTTCGTAGCGGTCGCCGAAGTACGACATTTCACCCAGGCAGCCGATCTTGTCGGCATAACCCAGCCCTCGTTGAGTAAGCAAATTCACGCGCTGGAGACCGACCTGGGGGCCCCGCTGTTCGAGCGGGTAAGGGGCAACATCACACTCACCGCGGCCGGTGAGGTGCTGCTGCCGCTGGCCAAGCGGATCCTCGCCGACGTGGAGACCGCCACCCGCGAGGTGCAGGAGCTGGTGGGGCTGCGCCGCGGGCGGGTCCGGCTCGGTGCCACGCCCAGCCTGGCCACCTCGCTCGCCCCGCCGGTGCTGCGCCGGTTCCGCGACGCGTACCCCACAGTCGACCTGCGGGTGGAGGAGGGCGGCTCGCAGGACCTCGTCCGGGACCTGCTCCGCGGCGACCTCGACCTCGCGCTGATCATCATGCCGTCGACCGGCACCGACCCGGGGCTGCGCGCCGACCCGATCCTGCGCGAGAGCCTGGTGGTCGCCTCGGTCGACCCGCTGCCGGGTGCCTCGCCCGCCGGGGAACTGCGCATCACCGACCTGCGCGACCAGCCGCTCGTCATGTTCCGCGAGGGCTACGACCTGCGCGACGCCACGCTCCAGGCGTGCCGGGCCGCCGGGTTCGAGCCGACCCTGTCCGTCGACGGCGGGGAGATGGACGCGGTGCTCAGCTTCGTCGAGGCCGGGCTCGGCGTCGCGCTGGTGCCGGGCATCGTGGTGGCCCGCCGCGCCGGCATCCGGGTCACCCGGCTCGTGCCGCCCGGCGTCCGCCGGACCATCGCGGTGGCCCGCCGCCGCGACGTGGTGCCCACCCACGCCGGGCGCGAGCTGCGCCGCATCCTCCTGGAGTACGTCCACGACGCCACCGCCACCGCCGCCCTCCCCCCAGGCGTAGAACCCCTCTAGCCCCGCCCCCCTCCCGCGCGATCTTGCAGTTTCGGCCCCGGCGGAAGGTGCGAATGCCACTGGGCGGGGGCACCAAGTGCAAGATCGACGGGGTGGGGGCAGGGCGGGGCGGGGGTGCGGGGGGTCAGCGGGACTCGGCGTCGTCCATGGCTCGGTAGATGCGCTGCTCCGAGACCGGGTAGGGGGTACCCAGGGCCTGGGCGAAGACGTTCACCCGCAGCTCCTCGATCATCCAGCGGATCTGGCGGACGGCCGCCTCCTGGCGCCTCGGCGGGGGTAGCGCGGCCAGCATGTCCTGGTACTCCTTCTGCACCACCGCGACCCGGTCCTGCTGCTGTTTGTCCCGCTGCGGGTTGCCCGGCAACCGGTCCAGCCGCCGCTCGATCGCGGTCAGGTAGCGCAGCAGGTCGGGCAGCCGCGCGTACCCCGTCTCGGTGACGAAACCCTTGTGCACCAGGCCGGTGAGCTGGTTGCGGATGTCGGCCAGCGCGGCCACCACAGCGAGGTTGCGGGTGGCGCCGAGCCGCTGCTCCACCGCGTACCCGGCCGCGAGCACCCGGCGCACCCGCTCCATCACCTCGACGACCGTGTCCACCAGGTCGGCGCGGACCTTGTCGCGCAGCGCGGCGAAGCCCTCGGCGTCCCAGGCGGGACCGCCCGCGTCGCCGATGAGCTTGTCGATCGCCGCCCCGGCCGCGTCCTCGATCAGTTCCGGCACGCTGCCGTGCGGGTTGCGGGACAGCGCCAGTTTCGCCTCGTTGCTCAACCGGCCCTGGAGGAACTTCGCCGGTGACGGCAGCGTGAGCCGAAGCAGCCGCCGGGTGCCCGCCCAGTGCGCGGCCTCCTGCTCGGCGGCGGAGTCGAACACCTTCACCCCGACCGTCGCGCCCTCGTCCACCAGCGCCGGGTACGCGGTCACCGCGAAGCCCGCGCGTACCTGCTCGATGGTGCGCGGCAGCGCGCCGATCGACCACTCGGTCAGCCCGGTACGGGCGACGTTCGGCGCGGCGGCGGCCACCACCTGGCGTACCTCCTGGCGCAGCTCGCGTTGCAGCGCCGGCAGGTCCTTGCCCTCGGCGACCGGCTTGTCGTCGTCGCCGAGTACCCGGAACGTGACCCGCAGGTGCGGCGGCAGCCTGCTGAGGTCCCACGCGTCCGCCGGGACTGTCACGCCGGTCATCCGGCGCAACTGCCGGGTCAGCGCGGCGAGCAGCGGCTCCTCGCCCGGCGTGATCGCGGCCAGCGCGGCGCGCGCGTAGTCGGGCACCGGCACGAAGTTGCGCCGTACCGGCTTGGGCAGCGACCGGATCAGCGCGATCACCAGCTCCTCGCGCAGCCCCGGCACCTGCCAGTCGAAGCTCTCCGCCGGCACCTGGTTGAGCAGCGGCAGCGGGATGTCCACAGTCACGCCGTCGGTGGGTGCGGTCGGGTCGAACGTGTACGTCAGCGGCAGCGTCACGCCGTCGGCCCGCCACTCGTCGGGGAAGTCCTCCTCGTCCACCCCGCCCCGGCCGTCGTTGACGAGCAGCTCACGGGTGAACGTGAGCAGGTCGGGCCGCTCCCGGCGGGTCTTCTTCCACCAGGAGTCGAAGTGCCGGCCCGAGACCACGTCGGCGGGGATGCGCTGGTCGTAGAAGGCGAAGATGGTCTCGTCGTCGACCAGGATGTCGCGGCGCCGGGCCCGGTTCTCCAGCTCCTCGATCTCGGTCAGCAGCTTCTGGTTGTCCCGCCAGAACTGGTGGTGGGTCTGCCAGTCGCCCTCGACCAGGGCGTGCCTGATGAACAGCTCCCGGCTCAGGACCGGGTCGATCCGCCCGAAGTTCACCTTGCGGGAGGTGACGAGCGGGATGCCGTACAGCGTGACCTTCTCGTAGGCCATCACCGCGGCCTGCTTCTTCTCCCAGTGCGGCTCGCTGTAACTGCGCTTGACCAGGTGCTGGGCCAGCGGCTCGACCCACTCCGGCTCGACCCGGCCGGCGACGCGACCCCACAGCCGGGACGTCTCCACCAGTTCGGCGGCCATCACCCAGCGCGGCGGCTTCTTGAACAGCGCCGACCCGGGGAAGATCGCGAACTTCGCGCCCCGCGCGCCGAGGTACTCGTGCTTCTGCGCGTCCTTGAGGCCGAGGTGCGACAGCAGGCCGGGCAGCAGCGACTGGTGCACCTTCGGGGTGTCGATCTCCTCCGGCAGGTCCGCGCCGGCGCCGCGCCGGCCCTCACCCTTGTCGGAGGTACGCAGCACCTGGCGCAACTGGCTGACGATGTCCTGCCACTCGCGTACCCGGAGGTAGTTGAGGTATTCGGCCTTGCACATCCGGCGGAACGCGCTGGACGACAGCTCGCGCTGCTTCTCCCGCAGGTAGCGCCACAGGTTCAGGTACGCGACGAAGTCGGACTCCTTGTCGGCGAACCGGGCGTGCGCCTGGTCGGCCTGGGCCTGCTTGTCGGCCGGGCGCTCGCGGGGATCCTGGATGGACAGCGCGGCGGCGATCACGACCACCTCGGTGGCGCAGCCGTTGCGTTCGCCTTCGAGGACCATCCGGGCCAGCCGGGGGTCGACCGGGAGCTGGGCCAGCCGCCGGCCCAGCGCGGTGAGCCGCTTCGCCGGGTCGGTCTCGGCCGGGTCGAGCGCACCCAGCTCGTGCAGCAGGTTCACGCCGTCGGTGACGTTGCGCCGGTCCGGCGGGTCGATGAACGGGAACGCCGCGACGTCGCCGAGCCCGATCGATGTCATCTGGAGGATGACCGAGGCCAGGTTGGTCCGCAGGATCTCCGGGTCGGTGAACTCGGGACGGGAGTCGAAGTCCTGCTCGTCGTAGAGGCGGATGCAGATGCCGTCCGAGGTACGCCCGCAGCGGCCCTTGCGCTGGTTGGCGCTGGCCTGCGAGACCGGCTCGATCGGCAGCCGCTGCACCTTGAGCCGGCTGGAGTAGCGGGAGATCCGGGCGGTGCCCGGGTCCACCACGTACTTGATGCCGGGCACCGTCAGCGAGGTCTCCGCGACGTTCGTGGCCAGCACCACCCGCCGGTTGCTGTGCGCGGCGAAGACCCGGTGCTGCTCGGCGGTGGAGAGCCGGGCGTACAGCGGCAGGATCTCGGTGCCGAGCAGCGACCGCTTGGACTGCACCAGCTTGCCCAGCGCGTCTGCGGTGTCCCGGATCTCCCGCTCACCGCTGAGGAACACCAGGATGTCGCCCGGCCCCTCCGCGGCCAGCTCCTCGACCGCGTCGCCGATGGCCTGGATCTGGTCCCGGACGTTCTCCTCGTCGGCCTCGTCCTCCTCCTCGGTCTCGGTGACCTCGACCAGCGGCCGGTAGCGGACCTCCACCGGGTACGTGCGCCCGGACACCTCGACCACGGGCGCCGGGTTGCCCTCGGCGTCGGCGAAGTGCTTCGCGAACCGGTCGGTCTCGATGGTGGCCGAGGTGATGACCACCTTGAGGTCGGGCCGGCGGGGCAGGAGCTGCCTGACGTACCCGAGGATGAAGTCGATGTTGAGGCTGCGCTCGTGCGCCTCGTCGATGATCAGCGTGTCGTACTGCCGCAGCATCCGGTCGGTCTGCAACTCGGCCAGCAGGATGCCGTCGGTCATCAGCTTGACCAGGCTGTTGTCGCCCACCTGGTCGGTGAAGCGGACCTTGTAGCCGACCACGTCGCCCAGCTCGGTGCCGAGTTCGTCGGCGATCCGGTCGGCGACCGTGCGGGCCGCCAGCCGGCGGGGCTGGGTGTGCCCGATCAGGCCGGTGACGCCGCGCCCCAGCTCCAGGCAGATCTTTGGGAGCTGGGTGGTCTTCCCGGAGCCGGTCTCACCGGCCACGATCACCACCTGGTGGTCGCGGATCGCGGCGGCGATGTCGTCCTTGCGCTCGCTCACCGGCAGCTGCGGCGGATAGGTGATCGCCGGCACGGCCGCGCGGCGCGCCGCCAGCCGCGCCTCGGCCCGGGCCACCTCGGCCGCGATCTCGGCCAGCGCCGCCTCCCGCCGCTGCGGGTCGCGCAGCTTGCGCACGCCGTCGAGCCGCCGCTGGAGCCGCCGCTGGTCGCGGAACATCAGGGGGCCGAGGCGGCGGTGCAGGTCGCGGGCGGTCTCAGGGGCGGCGGGTACGGCTGGATTCTGCATGTCGTCGCCAAGGATAGGCAGCCGCGCGCCGGACCGCCCCCGGGTTACCGGTGCCGGGCGTGCCCTCCCTGTCCGGGCCGTCCCCGCCGGATAAGGTTGCCGCCGACGAGGCCGACGGAGAGGCCGACGAGGGGCGGGGATGATCATGCGGGACACCGACCGGGCGCTCGTGCAGGCCGCCACCGCCGTCGCGAAGCTGCGCTGCCGCAGCGACAACCACACCGTCGCCGCCGCCGTACGCAGCACCGACGGCCGGGTGTTCAGCGGCGTGAACGTCTACCACTTCACCGGCGGCCCGTGCGCCGAGGTGGTGGCACTCGGCGCCGCCGCGACCCAGGGCGCCGGTGAGCTGGAGGCCATCGTCGCGGTGGGGGACCGGGGCCGGGGCGTCCTGCCCCCGTGCGGGCGCTGCCGCCAGGTGCTGCTCGACTACTTCCCGTCGATCAAGGTGATCGTCGGCCCGCCCGACGGTCTGCGCGCCGTCCCGATCGCCGACCTGCTGCCCGAGACGTACGTCTGGTCCGACCAGCAGGTCGAGGTGCCGGTGGCCGCGCGCGCCGGGGTGTGGCCGACGCCCGTGGTGCCGGGCAGCCGGCAGGCCCCGGAGGACTGACCGCCTCAGTCGCCGGCCGCCGCCTCCAGCATCGAGCGGGGGACCGGTACCTGCTCGAAGCGGACCTGCCCCTCCGGCACCATCCAGCTGCTCACCTGCGCGACCAGCAGGCCGGCGCGGACCGCCGGGTCGTTCGCGTACAGCTCACGGGCCATCTGCGGGTCCACCGAAAGCACCACGAAGCCGCGTACGCGCCCGTCGTCGCCGTCGAGGAACGGCCCGGCCGCGAGGACCGCGCCCTGCTCCACCAGCCCGGCCTGGTGCGCCAGGTGGGCGTCCTGGATCCGGTCGAGTGCGTCCTGCGGCAGCTCGGGCGCGTCGTCCGGGCGGACCAGGAGCACCACCGTGTGCCTGTCGAATCGCATGTCCTCAGGCTAGGGGCTGCCGGGCGCGCAGTGCCCGGATCGACCAGTCCAGCACCGGCGTCAGGCTCTCGGGCGGTGGCCAGCCGTTGACCACGGAGAGCAGCCTGAGGTACCGCTCCCGGTGAGGGTCGCGCGCGGCCCGCAACCGGTCCAGCATCCGCCGGCGCAGGTCGGCGTCGTCCGGCCGGCCGCAGAGCCGCGCGTACCGGCCCGCGGCCCGGGCCAGGACGCCATCGGCCCGGGGCGAGGCGGGCTCGACACCGGCGGCCAGCGCCGGGGCCACCTCCTCCCGGACCACGGCGACCACGTCCCGGCGTACGCCATCGGCGCCGGCCCGGTCCGCCGCGTGCTGCTCGGCCAGCCGGCGCAGCCCGGCCCGGAATTCCGGGTCGAGAGCCAGCTCGGCCAGCTCCACCCACGCCTCGATCTGGGCGTCGTCCGGATCGTCCGGCAGCTCCGGCGTCAGCGACCGGCGGATGCCCGCGAACCCCGGGTCGGTCAGGCCGCCGAACGCCGTGTCGAGGAGTTCGTCGACCAGCCGCCGCCGCTCCCGCGCGGCCAGACCCGCCAGCCGGTGCAGCAGGTCGGCCTCGGACGGGCCGGCCCCGCGCCGGGCGATCACTGTGAGCACCGCGCGGTGCGACCGCAGCAGCCGGATCTGCGCGGTCAGCGCCTCCGCGTGCGCCGAGGCGACCTCGGCCAGGGTGACCTCCCGGGTCACCACCCGGCGCACAGTGGGCAGGTCGACGCCCAGCTCGCGCAACGTCCGTACCAGGTCGAGCCGGGCCACCGCGGCCGCGTCGTAGCGGCGGTGGCCGGCTGGTCCCCGGTCGGTGGGCGGCACGATGCCGCGGTCGGACCAGAAGCGGATGGTCTTCACCGGCAGCCCGGTCCGCCGGGCCAGGTCACCGATCGAGTAGCGCTCCGTACCGTCCATACGGCCACCATCGCGCCTCCCCCCGGTGGAGGCGCAACCCCATCGACAGCGCCCGCCCCCGCCGCGCCCGTCCAGCCGCACCAGGGCTGGACGGGCGCGGCTGTGTTCAGGCGACCAGTTGCCAGAGCAGGAACGCGTTGAGCGCCACCACGAACGCGGTGATCGCCACCGCGGCGGCGGTGGTGGCCCGGCGGTTGACCAGGCTGCCCATCAGGTCCCGGCGGCGCGTGAACATCACCACCGGGATCAGCGCGAACGGGATGCCGAAGCTCAGCACCACCTGGGACAGCACCAGCGCGCGGGTCGGGTCGACGCCGATCGCGAGCACCACCAGCGCGGGCAGCAGCGTGATCATCCGGCGGACCAGCAGCGGGATCCGGCGGCGCAGGAAGCCCTGCATGATGATCTCGCCGGCGTACGTGCCGACGCTCGTGGAGGCGAGTCCGGACAGGAGCAGGGCGACCGCGAAGCCGACCGCCGCCGCCGCGCCGAGCGTGGTGGCGAGCCCGGCGTGCACGCCTTCGAGGGTGTCGGTGCCGGGGATCGAGGTGCCGTGGAAGCTGCTCGCGGCCACGAGCAGCATGGCCAGGTTGACCGCCCCGGCGACGCCCAGCGCGATCAGCACGTCGATGCGCAGGCCCTTGGCGACCACACGCCGCTGCGCCTCGCCCTCGGCCGGCAGGCGGTTCGGGGTCAGCGCCGAGTGCACGTAGATGACGTGCGGCATCACCGTCGCGCCCAGGATGCCGGCGGCGAGCAGCATGCTGTCGGTGCCCTGCATCCGGGGCAGCAGTCCGGCCGCCGCGTCGGACACGTCCGGTTGCGCGCTGACCACGTTGACCGCGAACGCCAGCATGATCACGCCGAGCAGCACCGCGATGGCGATCTCGAACGTCCGGAAACCCCGGGCCCGCAGTGCCAGGATGGCGAACGAGGCGGCGCCGATGATCAGGCCGCCGGGCAGCAGCGGAACCCCGAACAGCAGGTACAGCGCGACCGCCCCGCCGATCACCTCGGCCAGGTCGGTGGCCATGGCGACCAGTTCGGCCTGCGCCCACATGACCCGGTTGAGCGGCCGGGGCAGGTGCTCCCGGCACAGCTCGGGCAGGCTGCGCCCGGTGGCCAGGCCGAGCTTGGCGGTGAGCGTCTGCACCAGCATGGCGGCCAGGTTCGCCGCGACCACCACCCAGACCAGCAGGTATCCGTACCGGGCGCCGGCGGTGGAGTTGGTGGCGAAGTTGCCGGGGTCGACGTAGGCGACCGCCGCCACGAACGCGGGCCCGAGCAGGATGAGGCGCCCACGGACCGGTCGGGGGGCGGTGACGGTCCGCAGCGGGGGCAGGACGGGCGAGTCGTTGGTTACCACTGGTGCTCCTCGACGACGGACGACGGGATTCAGGCGACGGACGGCGGGGGGCGGCAGGGGGTGGCGCGCAGGGGCGGGGTCAGGCGGGTTCGTGCCGGGCGGTCGCCTGGTGGGTGGCCGGGGCCGGGTCGCGTTCGAGCGCGTCCGCGAACGGGACCAGCGCGGTGAGGGCGGCCAGCGCCAGGATCGCGGGCAGGGCCAGGCCGGCGCCCACGGATACGAGCGTGAGCAGGGCGAGGACGGCAGTCCTGGTGCGGTTGGACGTGGACATGACGACTCCCGGGTGGGTGCGGTGCGGAGAACGGCGGTCCTCGCGCCGGGCCGCCGCGAGGGCGGCCCGGCGCGGGCGAGGTCAGGTGAGCTTGCTCTTGACCTTGTTGGCGACCTTGCCGACCATCCCCGGGTTGGTGCCGTACAGGCGCGGGTCGCCCGGGGCGAGCACCGGCTCGGGCGCGTGCGCGCGCGGGCTGTTGTCGTAGCGGAACTGGCCCTTGCCGTCCGGCGTCGGACCGGACGCCCACCGGCCCTCGGCGGCGTCCTGGCCGGGGGAGAAGTCCAGGTACGTGTAGCTGAACTCCTCGGTGAACTCGGGCGAGTCGGGGAAGGCGTCCGGCACCGGCATCTCCTCCAGGCCGTCCTCCTTGAGCTGCTCGATGGCCGCCATCCACATGTTCTGGTGCATGGTGTCGCGGGCCAGCAGGAAGCGCAGCATCTGCTTGACGCCCGGGTCGTCGGTCATGTTGAACAGGCGGGCCACCTGGAGCCGGCCCTGCGCCTCGGCGGTGACGTTCAGGTGGAAGTCGGCCATCAGGTTGCCGCTGGCGGTGATGAAGTTGCCGTTCCACGGCACGCCGGCGCTGTCGACCGCCAGGGCCCCGCCGCCACCGTGGATGAAGTGCGCCGGGTTGGATCCGCCGTAGATCGCGCCGACCATCGGGTTCTCCTCGGCGGCCTCCTCCAGCGACAGCGGTGCGTTCTCCAGCAGCCGGGTGATCATCGTCGCGATCATCTCGACGTGACCCATCTCCTCGGTGCCGACGTCGAGCAGCAGGTCCTTGTACTTGCCGGGCAGCCGGCAGTTCCAGCCCTGGAACAGGTACTGGTTGGCGACCGTCATCTCACCCCACTTGCCGCCGAGCACTTCCTGGAGGCGGCGGGCGAACGCAGCGTCCGGTCCGTCCGGCTTCGCCTCGAACTGCAGGTCCTTCATGTGTGTGAACATGTCGTCTCCTCCGGTTCACCGATGCTGTCCTCTCTCGGGTGCCCGCTGCGACGGCCCGCCGGGGCCGACTCGTGTCCCGGACGGGACAGGCCACACCGGGACCGGCAGCCGGACGTCCACCGCCAGCCCGCCGCACCGAGGGCGGCGGGCGCGAACGGTTCCGCCGTACGTGTCGACGAGCCGCCGCACGATCCACAGCCCGAGGCCGTGCCCGGTGGCCGACGGGACGGGCCGGGCCAGCGCCGCGCGCAGCGCGGGACAGGGGCTGCCCCGGTCGAGGACCGACAGCGTCAGCGTGTGACAGCGCGTCGCGGCTCGGACGACGATCTCGCCGTCGGCCGGGCCGTGGCGCCGCGCGTTGTCGACCAGGTTCGTGAGGATCTGCCGGACGTGCTGCTCGGGCACGGGCAGTCCGGCGGCCGCCGGGTCGAGCCGCGCGCACAGCCGGGAACCGGCGCCGGCCGTCACCGCGCGCACCACGGCGGACAGGGGGACGCGGCGGGGTGGTTCCGGCTCGTCGCGGGTGCCGGGTCCGCCGAGGTCGTCCAGCAGGGCACCCAGGTGTACGGCGTGCTCGTGGGCCAGCGCGGCGATGGCCCGGCGGTCCGGTGGGGTGAGCGCCGCCTGCTCGGCGAGGGCCCGGGTGAGGGCCGCCAGCGCCTGTACGGGGGTGCGCAGCTCGTGGCAGAGCACCCGGACCGACAAGGACTCGTCCCGATCGGCCAATTCACGATTGCGACGGCCGGGTGGGGTTAAGGAGTCAAGGGTCATGCCCGGTTGTTCCCGACGGCTACTCACATATGCCACTAACCTGAGCCGGAAGGGGGAAAGCAGACATGAGAGACGGCGCCGTCCGGCTCGTGGTGGTGG
The DNA here is from genome assembly GCF_030519385.1 of Micromonospora sp. C28ISP2-4. Taxonomy (NCBI): domain Bacteria; kingdom Bacillati; phylum Actinomycetota; class Actinomycetes; order Micromonosporales; family Micromonosporaceae; genus Micromonospora; species Micromonospora sp. C28ISP2-4. The sequence continues at coordinate 364,047 of NZ_JAUMKG010000003.1, forward strand.
ACGACCACGCGCTGTTCGTACGCGGGCTGGAACTGCTGCTGTCCGCCACCACCGACGGCCGGGCCCGGGTCGTCGGCTCGACCACCGACGCGGCCGGCGCCGCCGCCCTCGTCGCCCGGTGCGTACCTGATCTCGCTCTCGTGGACCTGCACATGCCACCCCCCGGCGGGCTCCGGGCCATCGCCGCCATCCGCCGTACCAGCCCGCGGGTGCGCGTCCTGGCCATGTCCGGCTCGAACGATCCGGCGCCGGCGGTGGAGGCGCTGCGCTGTGGTGCCGAGGGCTACCTGCCCAAGACCAGCGAGCCGGAGGACCTGCTGCCTCCACTGCTCGCCGTGCTGGACGGCTGGGCGGTGATGCCGGGCGCGCTGCTGCGGCGGCTGGTCGGGCCCACCAGGGCACCCGGGCTCAACCTCGACGACGAGGAACGCCGGCTCCTGCGGGCGATCGCGGCCGGCGAGGGCACTGTGACGATCGCCGAGCGGATGCACACCTCCGAACGGACGGTGAAGCGGATGACCGCCTCCCTGCTGCGCAAGCTGCGGGTGACCAACCGGGTGGAGGCCGCCGCGCTGGCCGGGCGGGCCGGGCTGCTGGACGAGCACTCGGACCGGTGAGGCGTCGACCGGCCGGGTCGCCTCCGGCGCGGGCCCGGGACGGCGAACGGCCGCCCCGGGGGAGCGGGACGGCCGTTCGGTCGGGCGGTGCCTCGGTGCGCCGGAGGGGGTCGCGGCGGCCGGTCAGGCGGCGGTGGACCAGATGGCCCGGAACGCGGCCGCCTCACCGGCCAGCCACTGCTCGATCTGCTCGGGCTTGACGTCGGCGGGCATCCGGTGTGCCTCGCCGCGCCGCACGTCGACCAGGACCGGCTCGGCGTGCGGCAGCACCGCGTCCATGTGCCGGGCCATCAGGTGCAGCGTGGCGAGCGTGGCCTCCTCGCTCGGTGGCGCCTCGTCGAAGTGCAGCCGGATCGCCTCGGCCCGGCCGTCGGCGAAGCGCACACCGAACTGCGGGTTGATCTTCACGGGCAGGTCACCCAGCATGGCCAGCGCGTCGCGGGTCTGGGCCAGGTCGACGCCGGCCGGCTCGCCGAGCGAGTGCAGCCAGCGGGTCGCGCCCGGCACGAGCGACTCGTAGAGCGGGCGCCAGCGCGGTTTGACCAGGTCGGCGACCTGCGCCAGGTGGGTGCCGCCGGTGTGGAACGCGACGTCGGCCTTGAGCGCCTTGACGAACTGGCCGTGCGGGTTGAAGCCGTGCCGGCTGGCCCGCTGCCGGCGCAGCCCGCCGACGAAGGTGGCCTTGGTGGGGCCGGTGCGGTCGACGTACCGGGTGAATCCGAGGAGGGTGGCGTAGGGGGTGACAGGGGTCGCGGAGGTGGGCGCAGTCACGAGCATCCTCCCAGGTCAGCAGCTCGATTAGTACATACATTCTAATCGACGGGCCTGACATCGCCCAGGGTACGAAAAGGGCCGCCCGGACATCCCGGGCGGCCCTTTTTCGCGTAGTCCTAGAGCTGGCCGACGTCGGTGATCCGGACCACCGCCGCGCCTGTCTCGTCGGAGGCGGCGAGGTCGATCTCGGCGCTGATGCCCCAGTCGTGGTCGCCGTCCGGGTCGTCCAGGATCTGCCGTACGGTCCACCTGTCCCGGCCCTGCTCGATCATCAGCAGCGCCGGGCCCCGCGCGTCCGGTCCCACCCCGATGGAGTCGTACGCCTCGAAGTACGGCTCCAGCGCGTCGGCCCACGCGTCGGCGTTCCAGCCGTCGCCGGCGTCCAGCTCGCCGAGCAGGTCCCAGCGGCGCAACGCGGCCAGCTCGACGCGGCGGAACATCGCGTTGCGCACCAGCACCCGGAACGCCCGCGCGTTGCGGGTGACAGCGGGCGGCCGGTCGTCCAGCGAGGCGGCCACCTCGGCCACGTCCGACGGGTTGCGCAGCCGCTCCCACTCGTCGATCAGGCTGGAGTCGACCTGGCGGACCAGTTCGCCCAGCCACTCGATGAGGTCGACCAGTTCCTCGGTCTTGGCGTCCTCGGGGACTGTCTGCCGCAGCGTCTTGTACGCGTCGGCGAGGTAGCGCAGGACCAGCCCCTCGGACCGGGACAGCCCGTAGAACTGGACGTACTCCGGGAACGTCATGGCCCGCTCGTACATGTCCCGGACCACGGACTTGGGGGAGAGCTGGTGGTCGGCGACCCACGGGTGGCCCTGCCGGTACATCTCGTACGCGGAGTCCAGCAGCTCCGCGAGGGGCTTGGGCCAGGTCACGTCGTCGAGCAGTTCGAGGCGGGCCTCGTACTCGATGCCCTCGGCCTTCATCGCGGCGACCGCCTCGCCGCGGGCCTTGAACTGCTGCGCGGACAGCACCTGGCGCGGGTCGTCGAGGATCGACTCGATCACGCTGAGCACGTCGAGCGCGTACGACGGGGACTCCCGGTCGAGCAGCTCGACGGTGGCCAGCGCCAGCGGTGACAGCGGCTGGTTGAGCGCGAAGTCGAGCTGGAGGTCGACGGTGAGCCGCACCCGCCGGCCGGTCTCGTCCGGCTCCGGCAGTTCCTCGACCACGCCGCCGGCGCGCAGCGCGCGGTAGATGGCGATGGCCCGGCGGATGTGCCGGCGCTGCGCGGACGGGTCCTCGTGGTTGTCGGTGAGCAGGTGCCGCATCGAGGCGAACGCGTCCCCGGGGCGGCCGATCACGTTCAGCAGCATCGAGTGGCTGACCTGGAAGCTGGAGGTGAGCGGCTCCGGCTCGGCCTCGACCAGGCGCTGGAACGTCGGCTCGCCCCAGCCGATCGAGCCCTCCGGCGGCTTCTTCTTCACCACCTTGCGGCGCTTCTTCGGGTCGTCACCGGCCTTGGCGAGGGCCTTCTCGTTCTCGATCACGTGCTCGGGGGCCTGCACCACGACCCGGCCGAGCGTGTCGAACCCGGCCCGCCCGGCCCGGCCGGCGATCTGGTGGAACTCACGGGCCTTCAGCAGCCGGGTACGGGTGCCGTCGTACTTGCTGAGACCGGTGAACAGCACGGTACGGATCGGCACGTTGATGCCGACGCCGAGCGTGTCCGTACCGCAGATGACCTTGAGCAGGCCGGCCTGGGCGAGCGTCTCGACCAGGCGGCGGTACTTCGGGAGCATGCCGGCGTGGTGCACGCCGATGCCGTGCCGGACCAGCCGGGACAGCGTCTTGCCGAAGCCTGAGGTGAACCGGAAGTTGCCGATCGCACTCGCGATCATGTCCTTCTCGGCGCGGGTGCAGACGTTCACGCTCATCAGCGCCTGGGCGCGTTCCAGCGCGGCGGCCTGGGTGAAGTGCACGACGTACACCGGCGCCTGCTTGGTCTGGAGCAGCTCCTCCAGCGTCTCGTGCAACGGCGTGGTCGCGTACGAGAAGAGGAGCGGGACCGGCCGCTCGGCCGAGCGGACGACGGCGGTCGGCCGCCCGGTACGCCGGGTCAGGTCGTCGACGAAGCGCGTGGTGTCGCCGAGCGTGGCGGACATCAGCACGAACTGGGCCTGCGGCAACTCGATCAGCGGCACCTGCCACGCCCAGCCGCGGTCCGGCTCGGCGTAGAAGTGGAACTCGTCCATGATCACCTGGCCGACGTCGGCGCGGCGGCCCTCGCGCAGCGCCAGGTTGGCAAGGATCTCCGCGGTGCAGCAGATGATCGGGGCGTCCGCGTTGACGCTGGCGTCGCCGGTGAGCATGCCGACGTTCTCGGCGCCGAAGACCTCGCAGAGCGCGAAGAACTTCTCCGAGACCAGTGCCTTGATCGGCGCGGTGTAGAACGTCGTCCGGTCGTCTGCGAGCGCCGCGAAGTGCGCCGCGATCGCCACCAGGCTCTTGCCCGAGCCGGTCGGCGTATTCATGATCACGTTCGCGCCGGAGACGATCTCGATGACCGCCTCCTCCTGATGGGGATAGAGGTCGAGGCCGCGCTCGGACGCCCAGGAGGCGAACGCGTCGTAGAGGGTGTCGGGATCGGCGGTCTTCGGCAGCGCGGCGGTGAGAGTCATGGCGGCTCCCATCGTGCCTGGATCACACCACGCCGCGCCAACCGGGTTCAGCGCACCGGCTTCCGGGCGCCGGCTTCAGCGCCGCCGGTGGATCAGGTCGAAGACCTCCCGGCCGGCGGTCAGCGCCCGGCGCTCGAACTTCGTCACCGGCCGGTGCGCCGGACGCGGCGCGTAGCCGCCGTACACGTCGACCAGCTCCGGATCGGCGGTGAGCGTCTCGCGCATCGACTCGGCGTACTCGGCCCAGTCCGTCGCGCAGTGCAACGTGCCACCGGGCGCCAGCCGGGACCGCAGCAGCGCCACGTGCGCCGGCGCGATGATCCGCCGCTTGTGGTGGCGGGTCTTCGGCCACGGGTCGGGGAAGTAGACGTGCACCGCGTCCAGGCAGCCCTCCGGCATGGCCCGGACCAGGTCCAGCGCGTCGCCCTCGGCCACCCGCACGTTGTCCAGACCGTGACGTTCGACCAGGTCGAGCAGGTTGGCGATTCCCGGCGTATGGACCTCTACCGCCAGATAGTGTCGGTCCCGGTCGGCCGCCGCCATGGCGGCGGTGGCGTCGCCCATGCCGGAGCCGATCTCCAGCACCAGCGGCGCCGGTCGTCCGAACAGCGCCGTCGGATCGCACGGCCCGTCGAGGGCGGCGATCTCCAGGCCGTACGCGGGCCAGAGCCGGGTGAGCGCGTCGCGCTGCCGCTCGCTCATCCGTCCGCGACGCGGATGGAAGGTACGGATGCGGCCGGCGGCGATGTCGGGGAGGGTCACAGCGATCCGAGCCTAGCCCGGATCGGATGTGATGTGCGGCCGGGGGTGAGAGGATTCATCCCGTACGCCGGGAGGGGTCATGGGGTCGTTCAGGGTACGTAGGGCGCTGCTGGTCGCGGTCGCCGCGTGCGCCGCCCCGCTGGCCGGCGCGACGCCCGCCCAGGCCGCGCCGCGCGCCGCCGAACCGGTGCCGGAACAGCCCCCGGCCGACGTGATCTTCGTGGAGGTCACCCCGGGCACCGTCTCGCCCGGCTACCTCGTCGGCATCCGGGCGAGCTGCCGGAACAACTCGGTTCCGGCGATTGTCACCTCGGACGCGTTCGGCAAGATCCAGGTGCAGCCGCAGCGCGGCCTGCTCACCGCTTCGCCGATGGTGCACGAGCGCACCCGGCCCGGCAACTACCGGGTCAAGCTGGAGTGCCCGGGCGGGGAGACCGCCTCCACCATGCTCCAGGTGGTGAAGCAGGGCCGGCCCACCCGGCAGCCGAGCCAGCCGAGCCACCTGCCCAGCCGCGGCCCGGCGACAGGATTCGGCGGCACCGCCGGCCCCGGGCTGGGCGGCCTGCTGGTGCCGGTCGGGCTGGCGGTGACCGTGGTCGGCGCCGGGCTCGGCGTGGCCGCGTCCCGCCGGCACGCCCGCGGCGCCGCCGGACGCTGAGGCCGGTCATGGCCGAGCACTTCGTTCCGCCGCCCGCCGGAGCACGGCGCTCCGACCGGCCGTTCCTGGCGCTGCCCCCACCCGCGGCACCGCCCACTGACGGGGCCCGGCTGTCCAGGGTCGCGCCGCCCGCCGCGTCGCGACCGTGGTATCCGCCGTCCGCCGATCCGCCGGCCCTGCGCCCCCGGCCCGCGGGGCCGCCGCCGGTCGAGCCGCCACCGGCGTCGCCAGGCCGGGGGGACCGGGGCCGGGGCTCCTGGTCGAAGCCGCTGGCAGTGGTGCTGGTGCTGGTCGGCGTGTTCGCCACCGGCGCCGGACTCGGCCGCACGGCCGGGCCGTTCGACTTCGCCGACGCGTCGACCGAGTCGAGCCGGTCGAACGGGTCGGGTGCGGCGGCCCCGGCGAGCGCTGCCGCCCCGGTCCGGAAGCCGGCGAGCCGGCCGGTACGCCTGGCGGTGCCGGCCATCAAGGTCAACGCGCCGGTCACCCCGGTCGGGCAGGCCAAGGACGGCTCGGTGGACGTGCCGCCGCTGACCGAGCACGACCAGACCGGCTGGTACGACAGAGGGGCGGTGCCCGGCGACCCCGGCCGGGCGATCATCGTCGGCCACGTCGACACCAAGAGCGGCCCGGCCGTGTTCTACCGGCTGCGCTCGCTCAAACCCGGCGCCCGGATCCAGGTGACCCGCGCGGACCGCAGCGTGGTGACCTTCAAGGTGGACGGCGTCGAGTACTTCGACAAGTCGAACCTGCCGGCCGCCCGGGTCTACGGCGACTCGGGTCCGGCCGAGCTGCGCCTGATCACCTGCGGCGGCGAGTGGGTCGGCGGCCGTACCGGCTACCAGGACAACGTGATCGTCTTCGCATCCCTGGCGAGCTGACCGCCCCGCCCCGCCCGGCACGTCCCCCGCCCTGACCGTGTCGATCATGAGGTTAGCGGCCCAGGTTGCCCGTTTCGTCACCGCCAACTTCATGATCGACGGAGCGGAGAAGGGGAGGGAGGGGGAGGCGAGAGGGCGGGGTCAGGGCTTGGCGGGGACCTGCTGGACCACCTCGAACTCCAGCAGCGTGGCGCCGGTGGCGACGGGCTTGCGGGGTTCGCCGCCCTCGGCGTGCGCGGCCCGGGACGGGCCCTGCGCCCACGCCTGGTACGCCTCCTCGCTCTCCCAGCGCGTGTACACGAAGTAGCGGGTGTCCCCGGCGACCGGGCGCAGCAGCTCGAAGCCGAGGAAACCGGGGGAGTTCTCCACCGCGCCGGCCCGGGCCGCGAACCGCTTCTCCAGCTCCTCGCCGGCGCCGGGCGGGACGTCGATCGCGTTGATCTTCACGACAGCCATGCGTCCACCCTAACCAGCGCCGCCCTCAGAACGTCTCGACGGCCGGTGCCAGGTCCGCGTCGACCACGATCGGGGCGTGGTCGGATGGTCCCTTGCCCTTGCGGGCCTCCCGGTCCACGTACGCGGAGCGGACCGCACGGGCGAACGACGCGCTGGCGTACACCAGGTCGATCCGCATGCCCTTGTTCTGGTGGAACATTCCGGCCCGGTAGTCCCAGTACGTGTACGGGTGCGGCCCCTTCATCGGCGTCGGCACCACGTCCTCCAGTCCCAGGTCGCGCAGCGCGGCCAGGGCGGCCCGCTCGGCGGGGGTGACGTGGGTGGAGGTGGCGAACAGCGCGGGATCCCAGACGTCGGCGTCGGTGGGCGCGACGTTGAAGTCACCGCAGACCGCAACCGGGAGGGGACCGGCCACCTCGGCCTCCAGGGCGTCGCGCAGCGCGGCGAACCAGGCCAGCTTGTACGCGTAGTGCGGGTCGTCCGGCGCGCGGCCGTTCGGCACGTACACCGACCAGACCCGCAGCCCGTCGCAGGTGGCCGAGATGGCGCGGGCCTCGGGCTCGGGGAAACCGGGTTCGCCCGGGAAGCCGACCGCCACGTCGGCCAGCCCGACCCGGGACAGCACCGCGACGCCGTTCCACCGCCCGTCGCTGTGGCTTGCCACCTCGTAGCCCAGCTCGCCCACCTCGGCGACCGGGAACGCCCCGTCGGGGCACTTGGTCTCCTGCAGGCACACCACGTCGGGTTTCGTGGTGGCCAGCCAGTCGAGCAGCCGGGGCAGGCGGGCCTTCACCGAGTTGACGTTCCAGGTCGCCAGGCGCATGTCCCCAGCCTGCCGCATCCCCGCCCGCCCCGCCCGGTCAGCGCTCCGGGGTGTCGCCGGGGCGGGTCTGCTCGGCGAGGAAGCGTTCCAGTTCGGCGCCGAGTTCGTCGGCGGTGGGCAGCGGCCCGGTCTCGCCGGCGAGCAGGCTCTTCTCGCCCCGGCCACGGGCGAACGCGTCGTACTGCTCCTCCAGCGCCTGGACCAGCGTCGCCGCCTCCTCGGTCTGGGTGACCTGGCGGTCGATCTCCACCCGGACCGCCTCGGCGGCGGTCCGCAGGGTCTCGACGGGCAGCAGCAGCCCGGTGCTGCGGGACACGGCGGACAGCAGCGCCTCGGCGGCGGCCGGGTACTCGGCCTGGGCCACGTAGTGCGGCACGTGTGCGGCGAAGCCGAGGGCGTCACGCCCCTGCTGGCCGAGGCGGTACTCCAGCAGGTGGCCGACGCCGGCCGGCACCTGCACCTTCTGCAACCAGGGCTCGTGCCCGGCGATCAGCTCCTTGCGGGTGGCGTGCGCGGTGACGCCGCTGGGCCGGGTGTGCGGCACCGCCATCGGGATCGAGTTGAGCCCGACTGTGAGCCGCACGTCGAGGCGGGCGCAGAGCCCGGCGACGGCGGCCACGAAACGCTCCCACTGCAGATCCGGCTCGGGGCCGGTGAGCAGCAGGAACGGGGTCTCGTCGTCGTCGCGCAGCAGGTGCAGCTCCAGCGCCGGGGCGTCGTAGGACTCCCAGTGGTCCTCGACGAACGTCATCACCGGGCGGCGGGAGCGGTAGTCGAAGACCTGGTCCACGTCGAAGCGGGCGATCACCCGGGCGTCGAGCGAGGTGAGCAGCTGTTCCCGGGCGAGCCGGGTGGCGTTGCCGGCGTCGACGAAGCCGGTGAGCGCCTGGATCAGCACCGGCTGGCCGAGCTCGGGCAGCTCGTCGGTGAGTTCGTAGAGCTCGTGTGGATCGAGCACCGGTGGGTCCTCCCTGTCGACGCGTACGGGGGAGCGCCGAGCGTGCGGCCTCCCCGGTTCGGCCAACGTACCGGGGCGGGTGGTCCATTCCGTTACGGCCACATCCGATGCCCGGATGATGATCACGATTCGGCTACGCCCCGGTCCGGCGACCCATATCCGGATCGTCCGAACGGACGAGTTAGTCGATCATCGGGCGGGACCGGGAGATCTGCGGCGTTCCTGCCCGGCCCGCTGCGCCCGCCGTCGCCCGGGTGATTGATCCGGTTCCCGAGGTCCGTCGTCGGCTGGTCCGCGCTGGGGTGGCCCGTCCGCTTCGGAACGGCCGAAGTGTGGCGAGGGCCACCCTTTCGGCCTGGGTGATCCCGGTTTGCCCTGCCTAGCCTCGTCGGATGCGTAACGACGGCAACCTCGACGACCCGTTCGGCTCCGGCCGCCCGGCTGACCGTTCGGACGATACCCCTTCCACCGATCGGTTGACCACGCTCCGGGGACTTGCCCGGCGTACCCGCTTCTGGGCCCCCACGAACCCCCGGCCCGGCCGGACGAAGCTGGCGGTCGCCACCGGCGCGGCCTGCTGCCTGGGCCTGGTCGGCGTCAGCCAGGCCGGCTTCGGCGCCCCGGACCGCGCCGCCGGCCCGGCGCCCTCGGCGGAGGTCGCCGAGCGCGCGGCGGTCGACCCGGCCTCCCGGGCCATGGCCCGGCCGAGCGCCGCCCCCGCCACCCCCGGCACCGACCCGTCCGCGTCGGCGACGGCGAGCCCGAAGGCGACCGCCAAGCCCAAGCCGAAGAAGACGGTCCGGCAGATCGTCCCGGTCGCCGGCCTGGACCGTACCCAGATGAACAACGCCAAGAAGATCGTGCAGGCCGGCAAGGAGATGGGCATGCCGCGCCGCGCCCTGGTCATCGCGGTGGCGACCGCCATGCAGGAGAGCACCCTGCTCAACTACGCCAGCGGCGTGCTGCCCGAGTCGCAGAGCTACCCGCACCAGGCCATCGGCTGGGACCACGACTCGGTCGGGCTGTTCCAGCAGCGTCCGAGCAGCGGCTGGGGCACCGTCGAGCAGCTCATGGACCCCGAGTACGCGACGAAGGCGTTCCTGTCCGCGCTGGCGGAGATCCCCGGCTGGCAGAACCTGCCGCTCTCGGTGGCCGCGCAGGCGGTGCAGATCTCGGCGTTCCCCGACGCGTACGCCCAGCACGAGTGGCGGGCCGGCGAGGTGGTGGCCGAGATCCTGGGCTGACCCGGACGGGTGGTTGGCGAAGGGCCGATTCGGGTATCAGGGACTTGCCGGTCCCAGGTACACATGAAGGGGACCGCGGGACGGGAGGACCCTCATGTCGCTGATGCAACGGATCACCGCCTTCCTGCGGTCGCCGCGGGGCCAGCAGCTGGTCGACCGCGGCCGGCGTGAGATGTCGAAGCCGGAGAACCAGGCCCGGCTGCGGCAGATCGCGAACCGGCTGCAGTCGCGCCGGCGCTGACCCGCGTCACCCCCGCCGCACGAGCCTCCGGAGCCCTTCGTGACCGACCCCGCCCCCGTCGACGGGGAGCCCAACGCCGTCCCCGCCGCCCCCGTCCCGCCGGTGGAGGCGCCCGAGGCGCCGCCGGCCAAGCTGTGGGACCGGATGCGGGAGGACCCGCAGTACGCGCCGGAACACCTCGCCCTGGAGGCGGTACGCCGGCTCGGCCCGGAGGCCGCCCAGTGGGCCGCCCGCGAGCGGGCGCTGCGGCCGGACGCGCCGCCGGAGCAGCTGGCCGACCAGGCGGTACGCAAGTTCGTCAACCACGCCCGTCTCTCCGGCGCGGTGTCCGGCGCGGCCGGGCTGCCCGGCGCGGTGATCGACGTGGGCGTGCTGGCCTGGACCCAGGCCCGGCTGGTGCTGCACGTCGCGGCCGCCTACGGCGCCGACCCGACGCACCCCGACCGGGCCACCGACCTGCTTGTGCTCCAGCGGGTGCACAAGGCCGCCACCACGGCCCGCCTGGCGCTCGGAGTGGCAGCCGGGCGGGAACGGGCCGGCGCGTTGTTCGGCTCGGCAGGTGACCGGGCGCTGGGCCGGGTGATGCTCCAGCTCGGGGTCCGCCTGGCCCGGATGGCCGGGGTGCGCGCCGCCAAGCGGATGTTCGCCAAGGTCGTGCCGGGCGCCGCGATCGTGCTCGGCACCTGGGCCAACTCCTCGGCCACGAAGGAACTGGCCGACCGCACGCGCGCCCTCTACCGCGCCGCCGGCCCCCGGCAGCTACCGGATCCGCGCCGGCCCTGATCACCGTGCGCCGGCCGCTCCACCCGGCGCGGCCGGCACCGGCCGCTCAGTCCGCCCAGCCGGAGGCGTTCCAGGCCACCTCCGCCAGCCGGCCCTGACCGGCCGCGTTCGGATGGAACCAGTCGAGCGCGTTGACCTGGTCCAGGTCGAAGCGGTGGCGGTGCACCGCGCCGCCGTCCCAGCGGCAGCGTGACCCGTACGCCCGGCAGGCGCCGCGAAGCTGCCCGTCGTACGCCTCGATCCGGTCCCGGACGCGCGCCCGGCGGGCCACCGCGGCGGGCGCGGTCGACGTGGCGTCGGCCAGCAGCGACGGGCAGACGCCCCGCGACCAGGCGCGCACGGCGCGGGGCTCGGTGTGCCCGATCCGCCAGAGCCGGTACAGGTCCGGGATGCTGACCACCAGCACCTGGGCCTTCGGCCGGCCCTCCCGCACCACCGCGAGCGCCGCGTCGACCTGGTCCCGGAACGTCGCGACGGGTGTCATGTCGTCGACGTCGCCCCGGCAGGCGTCGTTCGCCCCGATCAGCACGGTGACCAGGTCGGCCTTGTCGCGTACCGCCGACCGGGCCTGGCCGGTCAGCGCGGCCGCGCGGGCCCCGGGCACGGCCCGGTTGTACGCCCGCAGCCCCGGCGCGTCGGCGCGCAGCCGCCGGTAGAGGCTCTCCACGCGCAGGCCGTCCCCTGTCGACCAGGAGTTGCGTTCGCAGCTCACCAGCACCAGGCAGGAGCCGTAGCCGGTGCTCACCGAGTCGCCGAGCGCGACCAGCACCCGGGGCTCGCCCGGGCGGGGCGTGCCGGACGGCCGGGGTGCACCCTCACCGGAGCCGTCACAGGCGAGCGCGACGAGCGCCGCCAGGCAGGCCAGCGCGGCGATCCAGCGTCTCATCGGCCCCCCGTCCGGCGGCGGCAACGGGCCCGTCGACCCTATGCCCCGGCCGAGAGCCGGCGGCGGTTCTGTCGGCTATCGGGCATCGGCCACTGTCGTTCACATCTGTCGTGCCGGCGCCGGCCGTCCGTGCAGCCACCGGTGCAGCACCCGGGTGATCCGGGGCAGCACGAGGTAGGTCATCAGCGGCGTGAGCACCAGCGTCATCAGCAGCGTCCGGCCGGCCAGCGGCACACCGGCGAGGAACCGGGTGGTCAGCAGCGTGGCCGCCAGGCTGAGCGGGAAGAACGCCAGCCAGATCGTGACCGCCTGCTTCCAGCGCGGCGGCGCGGCCGGCTCCGGCTCGCCGAACGTCTCAACCACGTGGTCCACCGGCGGGTCGAACCAGCCCTCGATGCCGGTGCGCCGCTCCACCCGGGTGTGCTCGACGATGCCCTGCGCCGAGCCGAGCCACCAGCGCCGCTGCGGCGAGTCCTCCCAGCCGCGCAGCGTGTCCGCGTCGGCGAAGCGGTACATCACGTGCCACTCGCCCGAGCCGGGGGCGCTGCGGACGAAACCGGCGCCGAGGAAGCCGGGGAAGCTCTCCGCGAGCGCCGTCCCGGCCCGCATCCACGCCACCACCTCGTCGGTACGCGCCGGATCGGCGCGCCGGGACACGGCGACGGTCACGGGTACGGCCTGCGTCGTGGTCATGCCATCCTCTCCACCGTCCGCGGGATCTCCGCCGGTACCGGCGCACCGATGTAACGCACCCGCTGTCCGGGCACATCCGGCGCCTGCCCGCCGGGTGTCCCGGATCACCGGCGTTCCCGCGCCGGCCGGTTATCCCAGCCCGTGCCGGGGTAGGCCCCAGGAATGACCCGATCACAGCCCCGACGCGCCCGCGGCACGGTCGGCCACGCGAACAGCGCACTGAACCTGCGGCTCGTGCTCGCCACGTTCGGTCTGGTCGTGATGACCGTCTTCGCGGTGCTCGCGTTCGGCGCCGACATCGCCTGGCTGGGTGTGGTCTGCGCGCTGCTCGCCGTGGTGGCGGTGGTCGACCTGGTCGTGATCCAGCGCCGCCGCGCCGCGCGCCGCCGGGAGGAACCGGGCGTGCGGCACTCGCTGTTCGAGTGACAGGAGTACGAGATGCCCATCGCCACCACCAATCCCGCCACCGGACAGGTGCTCAAGACGTACGAGGCGATGTCGGACGAGCAGATCGACGCCGCGATCGAGCGGGCCGACCTCGCCTTCCGGCAGTTGCGCGACACCACCATCGCGCAGCGGGCCCGCTGGCTGACCGCCGCCGCCGACCTGCTCGACGCCGAGCGCGACGAGACGGCCCGGCTGATGACCACCGAGATGGGCAAGACGTACGCCGCCGCGAAGGCGGAGGTCACCAAGTGCGCCACCGCCTGCCGCTTCTACGCCGACAACGCGCCCCGGATGCTCGCCGACGAACCGGCCGACGCCGCGGCGGTCAAGGCCAAGCGGGCGTACGTGCGCTACCAGCCGATCGGCCCGGTGCTGGCGGTGATGCCGTGGAACTTCCCGCTGTGGCAGGTGATGCGGTTCGCCGCCCCGGCCCTGATGGCCGGCAACACCGGCCTGCTCAAGCACGCCTCCAACGTGCCGCAGACCGCGCTCTACCTGGAGGACCTGTTCCGCCGCGCCGGGTTCCCCGAGGGCGCGTTCACCACGCTGCTCGTCGGCTCCGACGCTGTCGACCGGATCCTCAGCGACCCCCGCGTCCGCGCCGCCACGCTCACCGGAAGCGAGCCGGCCGGCCGGTCCATCGCCCAGATCGCCGGCCGGGAGATCAAGAAGACGGTGCTGGAGCTGGGCGGCAGCGACCCGTTCGTGGTGATGCCCTCGGCCGACCTGGACGCCGCCGCCGAGGTCGCCACCACCGCCCGCTGCCAGAACAACGGCCAGTCCTGCATCGCCGCGAAGCGGTTCATCGTGCACACCGACGTCTTCGACGCGTTCGCCGAGAAGTTCGCCGCCCGGATGGCGGCACTGCGCGTCGGTGACCCGATGGACGACGGCACCGACGTCGGCCCGCTGGCCAGCGAGCGCGGCCGCGACGAGGTGCACGCCCAGGTCACCGACGCCGTCGACCAGGGCGCGACGGTGCTCTGCGGCGGCGAGAAGCCCTCCGGGGACGGCTGGTACTACCCGCCGACGGTGGTCACCGACCTGCGTCCGGAGATGCGGATGTGGAGCGAGGAGGTGTTCGGGCCGGTCGCCGGGCTCTACCGCGTCGGCTCGTACGACGAGGCGATCGAGGTCGCCAACGGCACCAGCTTCGGCCTCGGCTCCAACGCCTGGACCAACGACCCGGCCGAGCAGGAGCGCTTCGCCGTCGACCTGGACGCCGGCAACGTGTTCATCAACGGCATGACCACGTCCTACCCGGAGCTGCCGTTCGGCGGCGTGAAGAACTCCGGGTACGGCCGCGAGCTGTCCGCCGCCGGCATGCGCGAGTTCTGCAACACCAAGACCGTGTGGATCGGTGCGGGGGAGGCCGGCGCGGGCGCCGGCGCGCACTCCGAGTGAGGTGTTAACAGGGGCCCCTTCCTCTACCGGAGGCGTTAACAAGGGGCCCCTGCTTACATCTCCGCAAGGGTGGGTAGGAGTGCCCACCATGACGGCGTTCGGCTTCCACGCATCCCACGAGCAGATCCACCCGGCCCGGCTGCTGGAGGCGGTGATCCACGCCGAGCGCGCCGGCTTCGACGCGGCCATGTGCTCCGACCACTTCTCGCCGTGGAGCGAGCGGCAGGGCCAGTCCGGATTCGCCTGGTCCTGGCTCGGCGCCGCGCTCCAGGCCACGAACCTGCCCTTCGGCGTGGTGAACGCGCCCGGCCAGCGCTACCACCCGGCGATCATCGCGCAGGCCATCGGCACGCTCGGCGCCATGTACCCGGGCCGGTTCTGGGCCGCGCTGGGCACCGGCGAGGCGGCCAACGAGCACATCACCGGCGACGTCTGGCCGCGCAAGGACGTCCGCAGCGCCCGGCTGCGCGAGTGCGTCGACGTGATCCGGGCGCTGCTGGCCGGCGAGGAGGTCAGCCACGACGGCCTCGTCACTGTGGACCGGGCCAAGCTGTGGACCCGGCCGGAGGAGCCGCCCGCGCTGGTCGGCGCCGCGGTCAGCGTCGCCACCGCGCGCTGGTGCGCCGAGTGGGCGGACGGGCTGATCACCGTCAACGCGCCGGTCGAGCACCTGCGGCGGATGATCGACGCCTACCGGGACGCGGGCGGACGTGGCCCGCTGCACCTCCAGGTGCACGTCAGCTGGGCGCCCGAGCAGGAGCAGGCCGAGGCGATCGCGTACGAGCAGTGGCGCAGCAACGTGTTCGCGCCGCCGGTCTGCTGGGACCTGGAGACCCCCGAGCACTTCGACGTGGCCAGCGCGGACGTGCCGATGTCCAAGGTCGCCGAGACCGTGAACGTCTCCGCCGACCTGGGCCGGCACGTCGGGTGGCTGGAGGAGTACGTGGCGCTCGGCTTCGACCAGATCGCGCTGCACCACGTCGGGCAGGAGCAGCGCGAGTTCATCGACACGTTCGGCGCCGAGGTGCTGCCGAAGCTGCGCTCCGCCGCCTGATCACACATCGGCCCTCCGGCGCTTAGGCTCGTCGTTCGTGGATGCTCTGTTCGAGGTCGTGGTCTTCCTGGCCATCGCGACCTTCGGTGCGGCGCTGGCCCGCCGGCTCGGCCTGCTGGCGCCGATCCTGCTGGTGGTGCTCGGCCTCGCGCTGTCCTTCCTGCCGTTCTTCCCGCACGTGCGGCTGGACCCGGACCTGGTGCTGGTGGGCATCCTGCCGCCGCTGCTCTACGTGGCGGCGCTGGAGACGTCGGTGCCGGCGTTCCGGCTCAACCTGCGGCCGATCCTGCTGCTCGCGGTCGGGCTGGTCGTCTTCACCGCGTTCGTGGTCGGCACCGTCGTGCACTGGTTCCTGCCCCAGCTGCCGTACGCGATCTGCCTGGCGCTCGGCGCGGTGGTGGCGCCGCCGGACGCGGTCGCCGCCACGGCGGTGGCCCGGCGGGTCGGCCTGCCCCGGCGGGTCGTCACCATCTTGGAGGGCGAGAGCCTGGTCAACGACGCCACCGCGCTGGTGCTGCTGCGGGTGGCGATCGTCGCCGCGACCGCCACCACCGGCGGCGTCGGCGTCGGCGCGGTGGCCCGGGAGGTGGTCGTCGCGGCCGGCGGCGGCATCCTGGTCGGCCTGCTGGGCGTGGTGGTCTTCGGCTACCTGCACAAGCGCATCACCGATCCGGTGCTGGACAACGCGCTGTCGCTGATCGTGCCGTTCGCTGTGGTGTTCGCCGCCGAGGAGATCCACGCCTCCGGCGTGGTCGCCGTGGTGGTGACCGGCCTCGGCATCGGGCACAAGCTGCCCACGCTGCTGTCGGCCGCCTCCCGGCTGCAGGTGACCGCGTTCTGGCGGCTGATCCGGTTCCTGCTCGAAGGACTGGTGTTCCTGCTGGTCGGCCTGCAACTGCCGGAGGTGGTACGCGACCTCGACGAGCCGTTCGGCTCGCTGGTGGCGATCACCGCGGCGGTGCTGGCCGCAGTCTTCCTGGCCCGGTTCGTCTGGGTGTTCCCGGCCACCTACCTGGCACGGCTCGTGCCCCGGGTCCGCCGGCGCGACCCGGCGCCACCGGTGCAGTTCCCGGTCGTCATCGGCTGGGCCGGCATGCGGGGCGTGGTGACGCTCGCCGCCGCGCTGGGCCTGCCGCTCACCCTGGCCGACGACACGCCGTACCCGCGCGGGCTGCTCATCTGGCTGGCCTTCGCGGTGATCGTGGCGACGCTGGTCGGGCAGGGCGCCACGCTGCCCTGGCTGGCCCGGCGGCTGCGGCTGCCCCCGGACGACCCGGTGCAGGACGCGCTGTCCGCCGCCGGGGTGCAGCAGCGGGCCAGCCGGGCGGCCCGGGAACGGCTCGACGAGCTGGCCGCCGGCGCGCCGGAGGCGGTGGTGGAACGCCTGCGCGGGCTGACCACCTCCCGTGCCAACCTGGCCTGGGAGCGGCTCGGCGGCACCGAACGGGAAACCCCCTCCCAGGCGTACGCGCGCCTGCGGCAGGAGATGATCGACGCCGAGCGGGAGGTGTTCCGGGCCGCCCGCGACTCCGGGCAGATCCCGGAGGAGGCGCTCACCCGCGCCTATCGTGATCTGGATCTGGAGGAGTCCATGCTGCGACAGGAGGCCGTCGAATGAGCTGCCAGCACCTGGCCGAGGCGGGCACGGCCGAGCCGGACACCACGACCGAGTGCCCCGACTGCGTCGCCATCGGCAACCCTGACTGGGTCCACCTGCGCGCCTGCCTGACCTGCGGGCACGTGGGCTGCTGCGACTCCTCGCCGTACCAGCACGCCACGAAGCACTTCGAGTCCACCGGACACCCGGTCATGCGGTCGATCCAGCCGGGGGAGTCGTGGCGCTGGTGCTTCGTGGACGAGGAGATCGGCTGACTCAGCCGACCCGGCGCTCCAGCACCTGCCCCGGCCACGGCGGGCGGCCCGGCCGCTCCACCGTGAACGGCTCGGTGGCGGTGAAGCCGCAGCGCTCGTAGAACCGCACGAGCGCCCGGTCCGGGCTCCGGAAGCAGTCCACCCGCAGCAGGCCGACGCCGCGTTCGCGGGCCCGCTCCGCCGCGTACGCCAGCAGCCGCGCCCCGACCCCGCGTCCCGCGTACGCCCGGTCGGTGACCAGCAGGTTCACGTACAGCTCCGGCTCGGTGGCGGGCGGCACGTACTCGGTCGCCGCGCCCACCACAAGCGCGCCCACCACAGTCGCGTCGATCTCGGCGAGGTACAGGCCGTCCCCGGCGGCCCACGCGTCGGCCTGGGCGATGCGGCGCGGGTCGATCGATGCCGGCTCGGTGCCCCACTGGTCGGTACGCCCGAGTTCGGCCAGCCAGGCGGTGGCGCTGTCGAGCAGCCGCAGCAGCGTGGGGGCGTCGCCGGGTCCACCCGGGCGGATGGTGATGCTCTGCTGGTCGGTCATCCCGCCATGCTGCTACACCGGGCTCAGCCGGGCACCCCGGCGGGTCGTGCCTCCGGCACCGGCCGGTCCGCGACCGCCCGGCGGGTCAGCGCCGGGGCGGCCAGCCCGGCGACGGCGAAGATCCCGCCGAGCACCAGCCAGCCGACCGGCCCGCCGCCCAGCACCAGCAGCGTGAGCAGGCCCCGGCCGAGCGCCTGGGCCAGCCCGGCGAGCAGGCCGTCCGCGCCCTGGTAGGCCCCGATCGCCCCGGGTGGGGCCAGGTCGTAGGCGAGGCCCGCGCCGGCCGCGCCGTGCCACAGGTCGCCCACCGTCCACACCGCCGTCGCGACGAGCAGCAGGACGACCGCCGGGAGCACCGGCAGGCCGGCCGTCGCCGCGTACAGCGGTGTCGCCGCCGCGAGCACCAGCCCGGCCCGGCGCAGCTTGCGGGCGGCCGGCGCGGCACGCTCCGCGCCCCGGCTCAGCCGCACCGCGAGCAGCACGGTGAGGACCGTGTTGACGAGCAGCACCGCCGACACCACAGATGGTGGCGCGCCGGCCCGGTCCACGGTCCACAGCGGCACGACGAGGACGAGCACCGTCACGTGCGTGCTCAGCACCGCCGACGCGCCGCTCACCGCGAGGAACCGCCCGTCCCGCAGCGGCCCGCCCGGTCCGCGCCGGGTGCCGCCGCCGGTCGTCAGCGGTCCGGGCGTCGTCTCCGCGTCGGGGGCCGGCCTCGCCGCCGTGGCCCGGCGCGCGTCGGCGGTCGGCTGCGGCGGCAGGCGCAGCAGCAGCGCCGCCGAGAGCAGGTAGGTGGCCGCGTTGCCGACCACGAGCACCTGGTACGCCCGGTGCGTGTCCGCCGCGAGCGCTATCCCGGCCAGCGCGGTACCGACGGTGATGCCCAGGTTGGCCACCGCGCGCAGTGTGGCGAAGGCGTGCACCCGGCCGTCGGGGCCGCCCACCGCGGCGACGAGCGCCGCCCGTACCGCCAGGTTGCCGGCCGCGAGCAGCGCCTCCGGCACCGCCACCGCCAGGAACGCCGGGAACGAGCCGACCAGCAGGTACGCCAGCGCGACGACCGCTTGGCCCGCCTGGAGGGCGGCCCGGAGCGTACGCGGATCCCACCTGTCGGCCAGCGCGCCCAGCGGCACGCTCGCGCTGAGCCCGACCAGCCCGGCGACTGTGAGCCCGGCGCCCACCGAGGTGGCGGACAGCCCCACATCCCGGGTCAGGTAGAGCGCCCCGCCGGCCAGCCAAAGCCCCGCGCCGACGGTGTTGACCAGCGTGGCGTACGCGAGCGTGCGCAGCGGCCCGGGCGGCGGGAGCGGCGAGAGGCGCCCCATCAGCGGGGTCCGGCGAGGGCCATGCGGTCGACGCTAGGCGTGGGCCGGCTGTCGCGGCGCCCCGGAACCGGCGACGCCTGTCACACCCGAGGGCTCGGCGGGGAGGCATGTCGCTCGCGGGCGGTTCGCCGAGCAGCCGTGCGGTCCAGTCGGTGAAGCCGCCGTCACCGATCTCCCATCCGCCGTGGCGGACCGTTACCCGCAGCGCCGCACCCCGGTAGTAGCCGCGACCCCGTCGCCGCTCGGGCTCGTCGTGCAGCGGAACCGGGCCGCCACCGAGCATCGGACGGACCCGATTCTCTGGGCAGCCGGACGAGTCAGGAACACAATGGAGCGCGGTACGGGGAAACCCGCTCGCCTTCCGGTGCGTGCTCTGCCAGGGTCGGCCCGTGGAGCGCAGCAGGATCGCCCGGGCCGGTGAGCTGACCGAGGTGCAGCGGATCGAGGTGGCCTCCGGTGCCCCGTTCCGCGAGATCGGCATGACCCTGGTAGCCGACATGCCGCCGCTGCCGCTGGACGCGCTGGCCGCCGGGCAGCGCGCCGGACGGCTGTGGGTGGCGACCGACCCGGCCGACCGCCCGATCGCGTTCGTGCTGGCCGACCTGGTCGACGGCGCGGCGCACGTGCAGCAGATCAGCGTCGATCCGGCGTACGCCCGGCGTGGCATCGGGCGGCGCCTGCTCGACGGCGTGGCCGGGTGGGCGGCCACCGAGGGGTTGCCGGCGCTGACGCTGACCACGTTCCGGTCGGTGCCGTGGAACGGGCCGTACTACGTGCGCTGCGGTTTCCGTGAGCTGGCCGGAGCGGAGTTGACGCCTGGGCTGGTCGAGTTGCTGGCCGCCGAGGCGGCGCTCGGCCTCGACCCGGCCGAGCGGATCGCGATGCGTCGACCGGTCCCCGGGCCCGACCCGGGCGGCGGCTCGGCTGCGGAGCGAAACAGCCGTTAACCGGTCGACCGGGGACGCGGGCCGTGCCACGATCGCGCGGTGTCCGCCTCCGTGAACGCCCTGCTGCGCTGGCAGTTCGACCTGACCTGGGCGCTGGCCGAGTACCACCTCGACCGGCTGGAGCCGGCGGACTTCCTCTGGGAGCCGGGAGGACTCTGCTGGACCATGCGTCCCGGCTCGGACGGCGGTTGGCGTCCGGACTGGGCCGACACCGAGCCGGACCCGGTGCCGGCGCCCACGATCGCCTGGCTGACCTGGCACATCGGCTGGTGGTGGTCCGTCGCCGCCGACCACGTGCGGCAGCGCCCGGCGCGGGAACGCGACGACATCAGGTGGCCCGGTCCGGGCGCGGAGACTGTCGCGTGGCTGCGGGAGCTGCGGACGGAGTGGACGGACGCGCTGGACGGGCTGGGCGAGGCCGACCTGGACCGGCCGTCCGCGTACCCCTGGCCCGCCGACGCCGGGCTCACCGTCGCGCACCTGGCCGGCTGGGTGAACGCCGAGCTGATGAAGAACGTGGCCGAGATCGGCCAGCTCCGGCTGCTGCGGGCGGCGCGGCAGCCGTCCTGATTCGGCTCAGTGCGCGCCGCCGAGGTTGAGCACCACCACCCCGGCGATGACCAGCCCCGCCCCGACCACCTTCGCCACGCTCAGCGGCTCACCGAGGAACGCCGCGCCGATCGCCATGATGGCGGCGGTGCCGAGGCCGGACCAGACCGCGTACGCGACGCCGACCGGGATGTCCTTCACGGCCAGCGAGAGCAGCCCGAACGCGGACAGGTACGCCACGGCGAGGCCGAGCGTGGGCCAGAGCCGGGTGAAGCCGTCGGTGGCCTTGAGCAGGCTGGTGCCGATCACCTCGGCGGTGATCGCGCCGAGCAGGAAAAGGTACGCCATCGCAGGACCGTACCCGGTCCTGCGATGGCGTCCGGTCAGCCCGGTCAGGAGACCGTGCAGGCCTTTCCGTTCAGGGTGACCAGCCCCGGGTCCGGGTTCGGGAAACGGGAGGCGGTGCCGTTGAAGCCGAACGTGGTCGAGGCGCCCGGCGCCAGCTTCGCGTTCCAGGGCAGGTTCTTCGCGGTGACAGTGGCGCCGGTCTGACCGACCTGCGCCGACCAC
Source organism: Micromonospora sp. C28ISP2-4 (assembly GCF_030519385.1). Classification (NCBI taxonomy): domain Bacteria; kingdom Bacillati; phylum Actinomycetota; class Actinomycetes; order Micromonosporales; family Micromonosporaceae; genus Micromonospora; species Micromonospora sp. C28ISP2-4. The sequence continues at coordinate 385,150 of NZ_JAUMKG010000003.1, forward strand.
GCCTGGCTCACCTTCTGGTCGCCGAGGAACGCCCAGCGCAGGCTCCAGCCGTTCACCGCCGTCGTGCCGGTGTTGCGCACCGTCACCTGGGTGGTGAAGCCGGACGGCCAGCTCCCGTGCGTGGTGTAGGTGACCGCGCAGGACGGCGCCGGCACCGCGCCGGCGTCACCCTGGTCGGCCAGGAACGACGCGAGCCACGCCAGCGCCGAGTTCCAGTTGATCGCCACCTCGTTCGTCGCGTACGAGTTGATGTCGTCGACGTAGCAGAACATCGGCGCGCACCCGGCGAGCAGGTTCGCCGCGAACGGGTCCTGCAGCGCGGCGTTCGGGCCACCGGCGAGCGAACCGGCCGGCGGAGGCGGCAGGTCCGGGTTCAGCTGGTGGCCGAAGATCCGGCTGTGCTGGTTGCGGGCGTGCTGCTCGCCCCACCCGGTCACGTACGACATGTTCAGCGCGTTGCGGCCGAACAGGTAGTCGGCGGCCTGCACCGCGCCGTCCCGGTACTTCGCGTCGCGGCTCAGGTCGAACGCGGTGGCCAGCACGATCGCGTTGTTCACCAGGTTGCTGTTGCTGCCCCAGACGTACGCGTCGGCGGTGCCGGGGAACGGCAGCCCGTACGCCTGGCCGGCGATGGTGGCCAGGTAGCTGTCGGCGGCGGCGGTGATGGACTCGCGGATGCGGGTCTTCTCCGCGGCGGGCAGCGTGTTCGGCACGGTGGCCAGGTCCAGGCGGCCCAGCGCGGCGACGCTCTGCCAGCCGAACGCGCCGTTCGGGGCGAACACGTCGGCGGTGTGCAGCGGCGAGCCGGTGACGTCGGCCAGGTACGCCTTGTCGCCGGTGGTCAGCCACAGCTCGGCCGCGGCCCAGTAGAACTCGTCGCTGACGTTCGTGTCGTCGTACGCGCCGCCGCCGGTGCTGTCGCTGGCCGGGGCGTAGACCGCCGGGTGCGCCTTGGCCGCCGCGTACGCGGTCTTCGCGGCGGTGCCGCAGCGCGCGGCGAACGCGGCGTCGTACGGGGCGTACAGCCGCTGGCACTGCGCGGCGACGGCGGCCAGGTTCAGCGTGGCGGCGGTGGACGGCGCGTGCAGCTCGCGCGGCTGCGGGTCGTCCTGGGGCTGCAGCGGCAGGCCGGTCCAGTTCCGGTCGTGGATCTTGTGGTGGACCATCCCGGCCAGCGGCTTGCCGGCCGGCACCTGCATGCGCAGCAGGAACTCCAGTTCCCAGCGGGCCTCGTCGAGCACGTCCGGCACGTCGTTGCCGCGCTCGGGCAGCCGCAGCGTGGAGTCATCAAGGGCGGCGCCGCCGTCGGCGGTCTCGGCGGTCTTGGTCCGCTCGAAGGTGCTCAGGAGCTGGTAGGTGGCGATGCCGCCGTTGACGACGTACTTGCCGTGGTCGCCCGCGTCGTACCAGCCGCCGCGCACGTCCAGCGAGTAGTCGCAGACGCCGGCCTGGCACGGCACGTCGGTGTCGCCCTGGTTGGGCGCGACGCCGAGATGGCCGGCCGGGCGGGCGTACTCCTCGCCGATCAGGTCACCGTCGATGGCGATGCCGCTGCGCTGGGCGTAGAAGAACTGGAGCGAGTCGGCGCGCAACCGGTCGTAGAGCGCCCCGGAGATGTCGAACGGGTGACTGGTCTCGCCGTCCACTGTCAGCGTGTAGCCGGTGCCCGGCGTGCGGTACGCGGAGAAGTCGACCGTCTGCACGTTCTGCGCGGAGGCGGCGTCCGTGCCGCGCGGCGTGGTCTGCCCGCTGGCGACCACCGCGCCGCCGGCCGACTTCAGCTGCCACGGCAGCGCGTCGGTGGCCTCGGTGACGACGGTGGCGTGCTTGGGACCGCCGGGCAGGTAGCCGACCTGGTTGACCCGCACCCGGGGCCCGGTGTCCGGCTCGTACGGCGGCGCCGGCTCACCGCCGCGCAGCGACACGTTGTCCAGGCAGAACGTCTGCGCCTGGGCGCTGCCGCCGATCTGGAAGATCAGCTGGGCGGTGGGGTTGTCGGCCGGGGAGGTGAACGTGGTGGTGACGCGCTGCGCGGTGCCGGTGGCTGTGGCGTCGACGCTGGCGTACGAGGTGTAGGGGGCGCTGCCGAGCTGGAGCACCGCCTTGAGGGGCGCGCCGGGGGTCGCGGACACGTCGAAGGACAGCTCGTACTCGGCGCCCTGGGTCAGCGGCACCGCGTCCTGGCCGATGCCGGCGTCCCACGGGTTGGCGGTGCCCGCCGCGACGGAGGTGCAGAGGCGGCCGTCGACGACCGCGAGGTCGCCGGTGCCGTACGAGAACCAGGGGGAGACACCGGCGCTGAAGTCGCCGTTGCGGAGTTGTTCGGGGGCGTCCGGCGGCACCTCGGCGCTCGCCGGGCCGGCGGTGAGGCCGGTGAGCGCCAGCGTGGTGGCCGCGAGTGCGGCGAGCCGACGACGGGATCGGGTCACGGAGGTTCCTTCCGTGCTCGGGGGGTGGTGGGGGAGACCGGGGGCTGGGAGCGCTCCCAATATCAGCCCGATGTTTCCACCGCGTTCCGCCGCTGTCAATCGATCCGGCCCGATGAGCGTCGCGCGCCCGCGCGCGGCGCGATTCCGCGCGCCACGTACGATGTCAGTGATCTCCTAGAGACATCCGAGCCCTCGACCTGGCAGGCTGCGACCCATGACCCTGAAGCTTCGTTCCGTCGGAGCGAGCGACCGTGGGCTGATCCGCAGCGGTAACCAGGACGCGCAGCACGCGGGCGCCTGGCTGGTCGCGGTCGCCGACGGCATGGGCGGCATGGCGGCCGGCGACCTGGCCAGCCGCATCGCCATCGACGCGGTCGCCCCGCTGGACGTCGAGACGCCGGAGGACGCGCTCGTCGCCGCGCTCCAGGGCGGGATCGAGCTGGCCACCGCGCGGATCCGGCAGGCCGTCGAGGAGGACCCGGAACGCCAGGGCATGGGCACCACGCTCACCGCGCTGCTGTTCGCCCGTACCGGCAGTTGCCTCGCGCTGGCGCACGTCGGCGACTCCCGGGCCTACCTCTACCGCGAGGGCGTGCTCAAGCAGGTCACCCGCGACGACACGTTCGTGCAGATGCTCGTCGACCAGGGCGTGATCACCGCGGAGCAGGCCAGCAGCCATCCCCGGCGGGCGGTGGTGACCCAGGCGTTGCAGGGCGACGAGGTCTCCCCGTCGTACGCCACGATGGTGCCCCGGGCCGGTGACCGCTGGCTGCTGTGCAGCGACGGCCTCTCCAACGTGGTCCGCGCCGACACGCTCACCGAGGTGCTCAGCGAGCAGCCGGAACGCGACGCCTGCGCGGCCCGGCTGATCGACCTGGCGCTGCGGGCCGGCGGCCCGGACAACATCACCGTCGTGATCGCCGACGTCGTCGAGGAGTAGTCCTCACCGCCGGCGCGGAGCGGCCCTCCGGGTCGGCTCGGCAGTGGTCGGGTCCTCCGGCCAGGGATGGCGCGGGTAACGTCCGCGCAGCTCCGCCCGCACCTGTGGATATCCGGTGCGCCAGAACGAGGCCAGGTCGGCGGTGACCGCCACCGGCCGCCCGGCGGGGGAGAGCAGGTGCAGCAGCACCGGCACCCGCCCGTCGGCGATGCGCGGCACGTCCCGCCAGCCGAACGTCTCCTGGAGCTTGACCGCCAGCACCGGTGCGGCCGGGTCGGCGTAGTCGACCCGGATCCGCGACCCGCTGGGCACCTCGATCCGCTCCGGGGCCAGATCGTCCAGCCGCGCCGCCTGCCGCCAGTCCAGCAGCCGGCGCAGGGCCGCCGTCACGTCCGCCCGGCCCAGGTCGGCCCGGCGGCGGGCGCGTGCCAGCTCCGGTCCGAGCCATTCGGGCGCGCGGTCGAGCAGGGCCGTGTCGGACACGTCCGGCCAGTCGTCGCCGAGCGCCTGGCGGCAGAAGGCCAGCCGGCGGCGCAGCCCGCTCGCCTCCGGCGTCCAGCGCAGCAGTCCCGTCCCTTCCTGCCGCAGCCCGTCCAGCAGCGCGGCCGCGACCAGCTCCGGCTCCGGCGCGGTGAGCGGCCGGTCGACCAGCTCGACAGCGCCGAGCCGGACCACCTCCCGGGCCACCACGTCCCCGCCGGACCAGGCCACCTCCCGTCCGGCGCGCAGCAGCGCGGCCCCGGCCTCCCGGGCGGTCGCCTCGTCGATCGGCGCGGCCAGCCGCACCCGGGCGGCCGGCGCGCCGGGGGAGCGGTCGGCCACCGCGACGGCCAGCCACGCCGACCCGGCCAGCCCCGACCCCGGCGCCAGCTCCGCGGCGGTCCCGCCGGCCATCAGGTACGCGGACCCGCCCGGCCGCCGCACCCGGGCCAGCCGTTCCGGGTACGCGAGTCCGGCGAGCAGCCCCGCGGCCAGATCGTCGGGCAGGCGCTCCCGCTCGTCTCCCGCCGCCCGCCCGGCGTCGCGCCGCTGCGCCGCCCGGTCGCCGGGCACGCCGGTCTGTCGCCGGTCCGCCGGGCCGACGGGTGAGCCGGGGCGCGGGTCGGCGGCGTCGGCGGGCAGGGCGGCGCGCAGCCGGCGTACCTCGGTGCGCCAGCGCGCGGTGGCGCCCGGGTCGGCGCCGTCGCGCAGCCGCCGCCAGCGGGCGGGCAGGTCGTCCGCCGCCCCGCCCAGCGTGTCCTCGCCGAGGATCGCCACCACCTGGGCGGCCCGTTCGGCGCCCACCCGGGGTGCGCCGTCCAGCAGCGCCCGCGCCAGCCGGGGATGCGTGCCCGCCGCCGCGACCGCCCGCCCCCGCGCGGTGATCCGCCCGTCCTGGTCCACCGCGCCGAGCGTGGTGAGCGTCTCCCGAGCCACCGTCAGCGCGGCCGGCGGTGGCGGGTCGGGCAGCGCCAGCCCGGCGCCGTCCGGTGTGCCCCAGGCGGCCAGTTCCAGCGCGAACCCGGTCAGGTCGGCGGTGGCGATCTCCGGTTCGGGTTGCGGGGCGAGTCGCTCGTGCGTCGCCTCGGACCAGCAGCGGTAGACCGCGCCGGGCGCCTCCCGTCCGGCCCGGCCGGCACGCTGGGTGGCCCCGGCCCGGGACACCGGCACGGTCACCAGCGCGCCCAGTCCTCGGGCCAGGTCGGTGCGCGGCACCCGGCTCAGTCCGGCGTCCACCACCACCCGTACGCCGGGCACGGTCAGGCTGCTCTCGGCCACCGCCGTCGCCAGCACCACGCGCCGCCCGGCGGCAGGGGTGAGCGCCGCGTCCTGGGCGGGCCCCGGCAGCCGTCCGTGCAACGGCAGCACGGTGACGTCGCGCAGACCGGCCAGCCGGCCCGCCACGGCGGCGATCTCACCCGCGCCGGGCAGGAAGACCAGCACGTCGCCGTCGCGTTCCCGCAGCGCCCGGCGGACGGTGGCGGCCACGTGGTCGAGCAGTGCCGGGTCGACCCGCCCGGCGCCGGGCGGCGTCACCGGGCGCGGCGTCGGCGCCCACACCCGCTCGACCGGGTGCAGCGCGGCCTCGGCGCGTACCACAGGGGCGGGGTCGCCGGCGCCGAGCAGCGCCGCGAACCGGTCGGTCCGCGGGGTGGCCGACATCGCCAGCAGCCAGAGGTCCGGGCGCAGCGTCGCGCGGGCCTCGACGCTGAACGCCAGCGCCAGGTCGGCGTCGAGGTGCCGCTCGTGGCACTCGTCGAGCACCACCGCGTCCACGCCCGGCAGCTCCGGGTCGTGGTGCAGGCGGCGGACCAACAGGCCGGTGGTGACCACCTCGACCCGGGTACCCGGCCCGGTCCGGCGTTCGCCGCGCACCGCGTACCCGATCCGGTCGCCGACCCGCTCGCCGAGCAGGGCGGCCATCCGGTGCGCGGCGGCGCGGGCGGCCACCCGCCGGGGCTGGGCGATCACCACCCGGCCGGTGACCGCGTCGGCGACCGCGAGCGGCGCGGTGGTGGTCTTGCCGGTGCCCGGCGGCGCCACCAGGACGGCGGCGCCGCGCTCGCGCAGCGCGCCGACGAGCGCCGGCAGGACCGGGCGGACCGGCAGGTCGAGCGGGATGTCGGCGAGCACCGACCCACTCTCGCACCGCGCCGCCGGACGGGCGGCGTCGCCCCCGGGACGCGGAACGGCCCGGCCGGCGCACCGCCGACCGGGCCGGGTGGGCCGCCGCGCCGGGTCCGCCGACCCGGCCGCCGCCCCCCTTGCTAGTACGTTCCGTCGAGCTGACCGCGCAGCTTGGTCAGGGCCCGGGCCAGCAGCCGCGACACGTGCATCTGCGAGACGCCGATCTGCTCGGCGATCTGCGACTGGGTCAGGTTGCCGTAGAAGCGCAGCGTGAGGATCTTCTGCTCGCGCTGGTCGAGCGTGGCCAGCGCCGGGCCGAGGGCGACCCGCATCTCGGCCAGCTCGAACTCGCCGTCCTCGCCGCCGAGCAGGTCGCCCAGCTCGGTGGCCCGCTCGCCGTCGCCGGTCGGGGTGGACAGCGACACCGCGTTGTAGGCGCGGGCGCCCTCCAGGCCCTCCAGCACCTCTTCCTCGGTGAGCTTGAGGTGGGTGGCGATGTCGGCGACAGTCGGCGAGCGGCCGAGCGTCTGCAGCAGCGTGCTGTTGGCGTCGGAGATCGCCAGGCGCAGTTCCTGGAGCCGGCGCGGCACCCGGATGTCCCAGGTGCGGTCGCGGAAGTGGCGCTTCAGCTCACCGATGATGGTGGGGATGGCGTAGCCGGCGAAGTCGACGCCGCGCGACGGGTCGAACTTGTCGATCGCCTTGATCAGGCCGATCGCGGCGGTCTGCGCCAGGTCGTCGTTGGGCTCGCCCCGGCCGCTGTAGCGGTGGGCCAGGTGGTTCGCCAGCGGCAGCCACGCCTCGATGGCACGGTCGCGCAGCGCGGGCCGCGACGGGTGGTCGGCGGGCAGGGCGGCCATCGCGGCGAGGAGGTCGGCGGCGCTGTCGGTGAGCGAGCGGGGGTCGAGCTTCGCGGAGGCGGCCGGCGTGCTCGCCGGTGCGCTGGTCGTGGGAGCGGTCATGGGTGGTCCTCCCTGCACCTCGTCCACGGAAGAAAAAAGACGTGACGCTTAGGTTTAGGTGTCTGTCGTACGTTCGGAAGCCACCATAGCCTGATCGTCCTGCGGAAATCTAGCCGAAAGTACGATGTACTTAAGGTGTAAGCGGCCAGGAAAGGCATGAGCCGGTTGATTTCGCGCCCGGCGGGGCGGCGGGCGGCGCTGACCGGCCGGACCCGCTCGTACCCCGACCGGTCAACGTGGAATCCGACAGGTGGCCGAAGTGTCGCCTTTCTGTCGTTGTCCCGCCGACGGGACCGCCCGTACCGTCCGTAGCGACACGTCAACGGAGGCACCGTGCTCGATCCCGCCGCGCCGCAACTCGTCATCAATGCCCGGACGCTGCTGTTCAGCTGGCTCCCGGCGGATCCCGGCGCGGTCGACACGCTGCTGCCGGTGGGTCTGCGCCCGCACCCGCAGCGGCAGGTGTTCGTCAACCAGTACGTGGTCGACGACGACACGCAGACCTCCGGCTTCGGGGCGTACTCGCTCACCTACCTGGGTGTCTCATTGACGGACATGAACCCGCCCGACGGCGAGACGCCCGGTGGCTGGTGGACGCACTACCTCTCCTCCAGCGAGCGGGTCCGGCAGTACGCCGCCGCGCGGGGCGCGCCGGCCGTCCCCGGGCAGACCCGCCTCGATCTGCGGGGCGATCAGCTCACCGCCGAGACCCGGGCCGCCGACGGCACTCTGCTGATCCGGGTCACCGCCCGGGTCGGTCACACCGGCACCGAGGCGCACCTGGGTCACCACCGCTACCTCACCGGCCACGACGGCGAACTGGTCGTCACCGACTACCCGTACGTGGCCGAGCCGGTGTCACCGTTCGAGGTCGAGTCGGTGGAGTTCCCGGCCCCGGAGCACCCGGTCCACGCGCTACGCCCGGCCAACCCGCTGCAGGTGTGCTGGGGGTTCTACTCGCCGCGCGTGTCGTTCGCGTACCCGGCCCGCCCGGACGTGCCGGACGAGGTGGCGGATCTTCACCAGGTGCCGGCCCGCCGGGCCCGCAGCGGCCTGCCGTCCGGGTCGTAGACCAGCCGGTACGCGGGCAGCGCCCAGAGTCGCGTACGCCAGGGCAACCGCTCCGGGCGGTGCGGCCGCAACCGGCCCGGCGGACGGGGACCGGTCCGGCCCTCGGCGTGCCAGCGGTCCAGCTCCTCCGCCGCCGCGGTGATCGTCGCCACCGCGTCCGCCGGGTCCAGCAGGTCGTCGTCCTGCGCGCCGCCCGGATCGCGGTCCAGGTGCTCGCGCCACAGACGCAGCCGTAGGTCGCGGGCGAACACCCGGGCGCCGTCGCCCAGCCCGGCCGGGTCGGCCGGCGCCCGCTCGTCGCGGGTGTCGTCGAGCACCGCGCAGGACAGCTCGCTGTCGTGCGTCCAGGACCGGCGGTTGAAGTTGTCGCTGCCCACGCTGGCCCAGACGTCGTCCACCACGCAGACCTTCGCGTGCACGTAGACCGGTGTGCCGTCGTGGTTCTCCACGTCGAACACGTGCACCCGCTCCGGCGCGGCCCGGTGGCACAGCGACAGCGCCTGCTCCCGGCCCACCATGTTCGGTGGCAGCGCGAGCCGGCCGTCCACGTCCGGGTGCCGGGGCACGACCGCCACCAGGTGCAGGTCCGGGTGCTCGTGCAGCGCCTGCGCGAACAGCTCGGCCACCTCGGTCGACCAGAGGTACTGGTCCTCCAGGTAGATCAGCCGCCGGGCCCGGCGTACCGCCTTCGTGTAGCCGCGGGCCACTGTGCGCTCGCCGTCCGGGGCGAAGGAGTAGCGGGGCCGCACCGCGGGGTAGGTGCGCAGCACCTGCACGTGGTGCGGGCCGCAGGGCGGCGGGTCGGCGGGCTGCTCGGGCAGCGGGTCCGGGCGCAGGTCGGAGCCGCGCAGCCGGTCCCGCAGGTACGCCATCGGGTTCTCCGAGTCCAGCGGCATCGGATCGGTCCACCGCTCCCGGAACGTGGTGTCCAGCGCGCCGACCACCGGCCCGCGCACCGCGAGCTGCACGTCGTGCCAGGGCGGCGTGGGGCCGTACCGGGGGGACATGCCGACCGGCTGCGGGTCGCCGGCGTGGCCGGCGTCGTCGCGGCGGCTGTGGCACAGGTCGATGCCCCCGGCGAAGGCGATGTCGCGGCTCGGGTCGCCCGGGTGGCGCAGCACCACGAGCTTCTGGTGGTGCGAGCCGCCGCGCCGGACCCGCTGGTCGAGCAGCACCTCGCCGCCCGCCGCGCGGATCGCCTCGCTGAGGTCGCGGTTCTCCGCCTCGCTGTAGGAGAGCGTGTCGAGGTGGGAACGCCAGATCAGGCCCTTGACGATCACCCCGCGCTGGGCGGCGCGGGCGAACAACTGCGCCACCGTCGGGCCGTCCGGGCGCATCCGCTCGTCCGGGTCACCCCGCCAGTCGGTGAAGAACAGGTGGTCGCCCGCCGAGAGTGATTCCACCTCGCTGACCAGGCGGTCGAAGTACGCGGCACCGTGAATGAGCGGCTCGGCGAGGTTTCCATCGGTCCAGACGGGTAATTCAGAGCCCGGGTTGGCGCGTTCCTGTGCGGTGAGGAACCAGTCCCGCAGAGTCACGTTCCACCCCCCGAGGTCGACGACGTCCTCACACGGTAGGACCCCCGGCAGGGCCCCGCACGTCGAGCAGCAGGTCGGCGTCGGTGCGCGCGTCAGGGGTGCGCCGGACCCCTGGACCGCGAAACCGAGGAGGCACCGACATGCCCGCCGAGACGACGAACACCGTGGCCGACCGCGAGCAGGCGGTGGAGGGGGAGCGGGGTGCGCTGGTGGCGGTCCTGTTGATGGTGATCCTCGGGGTGGCCGGGATCTTCGCCGTCTCCTGAACCGCGCCCGGGCGCCCCGGCGAACCGGGGCGCCCGTAGCAGGTCAGGGCCGGTCGCCCTGGCCGCCGGTGTGCGGCACCCGCCCGGTCGGGATCACCCCGAGCCGGCCGGCCTGGAAGTCCTCGACCGCCTGGATCAGCTCGGCCCGGGTGTTCATCACGAACGGGCCGTAGTGCGCCACCGGCTCGCGGATCGGCTGGCCGCCCATCAGGTACAGCTCCAGCGCCGGGGCGTTGGAGTCCTGCGTCGGGTCGGCGGTGATCCGCAGCGCCTCACCGGGCCCGTGCACGGCGAGCTGGCCGAGGTGGATCGGCCGCCGGTCGGTGCCGACGGTGCCGCGGCCGGCCAGCACGTACACCAGCGCGTTGAAGTCCGACCGCCACGGCAGGCTCAGCTCGGCGCCGGGCTGCAACGTGACGTGCGCGATGGTGATCGGCGTGTGCGTCGAGCCCGGACCCCGGTGCCCGGCGACCTCGCCGGCGATGACCCGGATCAGGCCGCCGCCGTCGGGCGTGGTCAGCAGCGCCGACTCCCGGCCGCGGATGTCCTGGTAGCGGGGCGCGCTCATCTTCGCCACCCGGGGCAGGTTGACCCAGAGCTGCAGGCCGTGGAACAGCCCGCCGCTCATCACCAGGTGCTCCGGCGGCGCCTCGATGTGCAACAGGCCGCTTCCGGCTGTCATCCACTGGGTGTCGCCGTCGGTGATGGTGCCGCCGCCACCTGTCGAGTCCTGGTGGTCCATGATCCCGTCGATCATGTAGGTCACCGTCTCGAAGCCGCGGTGCGGGTGCCAGGAGGTGCCCTTCGGCTCGCCCGGCGCGTAGTCGACCTCGCCCATCTGGTCGAGGTGGATGAACGGGTCCAGCTCGGTCATCGGCACGCCGGCGAAGGCCCGGCGGACCGGGAAGCCCTCACCCTCATAGCCGCTGGGGGCGGTGGTGACCCGGGTGACCGAGCGGTACTCGGTGGCCTCGCCGAGCTTCGGCAGGCGGGGCAGGACGAGGACGTCGTCGACGGTGATCGCGGGCATCGCGGGACTCCTTACTTGTCGGCCGGGGTGGACGACGCGGTGGCGTCGGCGCGCAGGCGCCGGCCGAGCCGCTCGAAGACCCGGGTGAGGCAGGCGACCTCGGCGTCGTCGAGGTCGTCGATCAGGTGGGCGCGCACGGAGCGCAGGTGGTGCGGTGCGGCCTCGCGCAGGGCGAACAGGCCGGCCGCGGTGAGCACCGCCTCGCTGCCGCGCCGGTCCGCCGGACAGGCCTCCTTCGCCACCAGGCCGCGCTTGCGCATCGTGGTGATCTGGTAGGTCAGCCGGCTCGGTGAGAAGACCAGCCGGTCGGCCAGCTCACCCATGCGCAGCCGCTGGCCGGGTGCCTCGGAGAGCAGCACCAGCACGTGGTAGTCGGCGAAGCTCAGGTCGCTGTCGGCACGCAGGTCGTCCTCGAGCCGGGTGAACAGCCGCTGGCTCGACTCGATGTACGCGCGCCAGCAGGCCATCCGCTCCGCGTCCAGGCTCTCCGTCATGGCTCCGAGAGTAGCACTACTTAAAATTTAAACAAGTGCCTCTGCCGCGTGCGGTGATGCGCTTCAAGCTGCTCTTCTTGAAAACTGAATATAGGGTCGGGGGATGGACGATCTCGACCTGCTCGACTGGCGGGAGCGGGTGGCGGCGCTCTACCTGTCCGACCTCGACCTGGCCGGCTTCCGGGCCGCCCGCGACGAGCTGTTCCGCACCCACCCGAGCAGCCCGGTGCCACCCGCCGACCGGCCCGGCTTCACCGGGCTGCGCTGGTACCCGCCCGACCCGTCGGCAGTGGTCGAGGCGCCGCTGCGGCCCGCCTCCGGCGAGCTGCGCATCGACACCGGCGGCCCGGACGGCGTGGTCGCGTACCGACGGGTCGCGGTCGCCGAGACGGCGTGGGGACCGCTCACGCTCTGGTGGATCGAGGCGTACGGGGGCGGGCTGTTCCTGCCGCTGCGCGACGCCACCTGCGGCGACGGCTCGTACGGCGGCGGCCGGTACCTCACCGACACGGTGAAGGGCACGTTCGGCCGGGGCCTGACCGTGCTGCCCGGCGACCGGGTCCGGCTGGACGCCAACTACCTCTACAACCCAAGCTGCGCGTACGACGACAGGTGGGCCTGCCCGCTGGCCCCGCCCGAGAACCGGGTGGACGTGCCGCTGCGGGCCGGCGAGCGGGCGTACCACTGATGTGGCGAGGGAGGACCCCGGCGGGGCCCTCCCTCGATGTCGCGTACCGCCGGTCAGCGGGCGGTGGCACCGGTCGGTGTCAGGTGCATCCGGCTGAGCAGCTGCTGGGCCTGACCGGCCAGCTCCGCGTCCACTGTGACCGCGTACTGGGCGGCCCGCAGGGAACTGGCCGACGTGAAGTCACGCTGCCCACCGCTCATGGCGTGCGCGACCGCGCCGAACACCGCACCCCAGATCGCACCGATGACCAGCCCGACCAGGATCACCGCCAGCCAGTTGCCGGCGGTGAAGATGCCGAACAACAACCCGATGAACAAGCCGAACCAGGCGCCGGTGCCGGCCCCGAGCAGGGCCGCCCGGCCCGTGGTGAGCCGTCCCATCACGGTCTCGACGAGCGTGAGGTCCGTACCGACGATCGAGGTACGTTCCACCGGGAACCGGTTGTCGGCCAGATAGTCCACCACGCGCTGGGCGGACGGATAGTCCGGGTACGAGCCGATCGTGACGGTCGGCGAACCGGCGTGCGGGCCGTCCCCGTCCCCGCTCGGCGGCGTCGGGCGACCGCCCGGGCCGGACGGGAGGTTGTCGCTGCCCGGCATTCCGGGTTGCCAGGCCGCGGTCGGAGTCGAGGGTCTGGTCATGAGCATCCTCCTTCGTCAACTCGCCGCGTTCCCGCCGCCGGGCAGCGGTAACGCGCCGACCGGGACCGATGTGGCCAGGCATGGCGGCACCCGGGCCGGGTAGCCACAGTCGTGCCGATCCGACGGATCAGCGAGCACGGGTTCCTCGCCGACGGGCGCAGCGCGGCCCTGGTCGACCGGGACGGCGCGGTCAACTGGTGGTGCCCGCCCCGGTTCGACGCGCCGTCGGTGTTCGGGCGCCTGCTCGACGAGGACGCCGGGCACTGGAGCATCCGCCCCGAGGGCGCGGCCACCAGCAGCAGGTCCTACCTGGACGACGCGCTGGTGCTGCGAACCGTCTTCACCACGGCGACCGGCACGGTCGCCGTCACCGACGCGCTGGCGCTGGAGCCCGGCGCGCGCGGTCACGACATCGGGATGCGCTCGCCGCGGGTGCTGGCCCGGCTCGTCGAGGGGCTCACCGGCGAGGTGCCGATGCGCGTCGAGTACGCGCCGCGATTCGAGTACGGCCGGGTCGGCGCGTACCTCACCGAGCGCGACGGGGTGGTGGCCGCCACCGCCGGCGCCTGCCGCCTGGAGTTGCGCGCCGACGTCCCGCTGACCGTCGCCGAGGGGGCCGCCGCCGGACGGTTCACCGCCCGCGCCGGCAGCGTCCACCGCTTCACCCTCGGGTACGCCCCGACGTACGCCGGCGCCGAACCGGCGCTGCCCGACGCCGCCGAGGTGGTGGCCGAGACGGTCGCCGGGTGGCGGTCGTGGTCGGCGCTGCACGACTACCAGGGCGAGTACCGCGACGAGGTGCGGCGCAGCGCGCTCGCGGTGCAGGGCATGACGTACGCGCCCAGCGGCGCCGTCGTCGCGGCGGCCACCACGTCGGTGCCGGAGCGGCTCGGCGGCGACCGCAACTACGACTACCGCTACGTGTGGCTGCGCGATTTCAGCCTCACCCTTCAGGCGCTGTGGCGGGCGGCGTGCCCGGACGAGGCGGACCGGCAGTTCACGTGGGTGGCGCGGGCGATGGGCCGGATCGGCGACGAGCCGGTGCCGATCATGTACGGCGTCGAGGGGGAGCGGGACCTGACCGAGCACGGCCTCGACCACCTGGCCGGGTACGAGCACAGCCGGCCGGTGCTCGTCGGCAACGACGCGTGGCGGCAGCGGCAGAACGACGTGCTGGGCGAGGTGCTCGACGCCGCCTGGCTGATGCGGTACTACCTCGACCCGATGTCACCCGAGGTCCGCGACCTGCTGCGGACGCTCGCCGACCAGGCCGAGCGCGGCTGGCACCGGCCCGATGCGGGGATGTGGGAGGGGCGTGGCCCGGAGCGGCACTACGTGTCGTCGAAGGTGGAGTGCTGGACCGCGCTGGACCGGGCGGTGCGGTTCGGTTCCCGCATCGGCGAGCCCGCCGACGTGGCCCGCTGGGCCGCCGCCCGCGACGAGGTACGGGCGGCGGTGCTCACGCACGGCTGGAACGAGCGGGTCGGGGCGTACACGGGGGCGTTCGGCTCCGACGACCTGGACGCCTCGGTGCTGGTCATGCCGCTCGTCGGCTTCCTGCCGGCGGACGACGACCGGATGCGGGCCACGATGGACGTGCTGGAGCGGCGGCTGTCCCGCGACGGGCTGCTGCGCCGCTGGGACGGCGACCCGGCCGGGTTCGTGATCTGCTCGTTCTGGCTGGCCGCCTGCCTGGCCGAGGCGGGGGAACTGGACCGGGCGCGGCGGCTGTTCGAACGCCTCGCCGCCCGGACGAACGACCTCGGCCTGTACGCCGAGCAGATCGACCCGGACACCGGCGAGCAGGTCGGCAACTTCCCGCAGGCGTACTCACACATCGGCCTGATCGTCGCCGCCGGCCGCATCACCGACGCCGCCGCCCGCGCCCCCGCCTCTTCCCGTCGATCATGAGGTTGACGGCGAAGTCGATCTCCCTGAGTGCCGCCAACTTCATGATCGCCGCGTGAAACGAGCGCGGTGGGGGAGGATGAGGGGGTGGATCTGGTCGTGATGGCTGACACGCACGTGCCCCGGCGGGCTCGGGACCTTCCGGCGCAGGTCTGGGCGGCGGTGGAGGCCGCGGACGTGGTGGTGCACGCCGGGGACTGGGTGGACGTGGCGCTGCTGGACGCGCTGGAGGAGCGGTCGCGCCGGCTGGTCGGCGTGTACGGCAACAACGACGGGCCGGAGCTGCGCGCCCGGCTGCCCGAGGTGGCCCGGGTCGAGCTGGACGGCCTGCGGGTCGCCGTGGTGCACGAGACCGGCCCGAAGACCCGCCGCGAGGAGCGCTGCGCCGCCGCGTACGGCGACTGCGACCTGCTCGTCTTCGGTCACTCGCACATCCCGTGGGACAGCGTCGCCCCGGGCGGCCTGCGCCTGCTCAACCCCGGCTCACCGACCGACCGGCGGGCGCAGCCGTACGCCACCTACCTGACTGCCCGGGTGGCGGCGGGGCGGCTCGACCGGGTCGAGCTGCACCGCCTGCCCCCGCGCTGACCTCAGCGGCCCCGGCCGGTCTCCGCCTGGAGCTCGTCGATCCGCCGGGACGCCTCGGCCTTGGTCAGGCCCTCCGGCACCGGCTCGCCCGCCTCCTGGGCCAGGGTGTGCAGGTACGACTCCTGGGCGGCGGTGGGCGGCTCGTCGCCGGTGACCCAGTCGTCCGGGTCCTTGACGGCGGCGTCGGGGTTCACGTTCCTGCTGCTGGTGTTGTTGCGGTCGGCCATGCTGATCACCTCTCCTCGAACACGTGTACCACTACCCCCGGTCCGGCGGGTTCATGCCGCCTGCCGCCTACGATCACCTGGTGGCGGCGGAGCGGGCGGGCGTGGTGGTGGTCGGCGCGGGCATCGCCGGGGTGGCGTGCGCGACCGAGCTGGCGCGGGCCGGTGTCCTGGTGCGGATGCGCGAACGGGCCCGGGTCACCGGCGGGCGGATGGCCAGCAAACGCTTCGACGGCCGCCCGGCCGACCTGGGCGCCGCGTACTTCACCGTGGACGACTGGGACTTCGCCGCCGTGGTGGACCGGTGGCGGGCCGCCGGGTTGGCGCGGGAGTGGACCGACACGCTCGTCGCGTACGGGCCGGGCGGGCGCGAGCAGGTCACCGGCCCGATGCGCTGGGCCGCCCCGCGCGGGCTGCGCTCGCTCGTCGAGCACCTGGCCGGCGACCTGCCGGTGACGCACGACCGGCCGGTGACGACAGTCGAGCCCGGCCCCCGGGTGGACGGCAGCGAGGCCGAGGCGGTCGTGCTCGCCATGCCGGGTCCGCAGGCCGCTCTGCTGCTGGACCCGGCGCTGGCCGAGGCCACCCGGGCGGTGGCTGCGCAGCGGTGGTCGCCGGCGCTCAGCGGGGTGCTGCACTTCCCGGCCCGCCGCTGGCCGGACTTCCGGGGCGCGTTCGTCAACGACCACCCCGTGCTCAGCCTGGTCTGCGACGACGGCGACCGGCGCGGCGACGGCGCACCGGTGCTCGTCGCGCACACCACAGCCGAGTTCGCCGCGGGGCACCTGCCCCAGCCCGCCGCCGCCCGCCCGGCGATCGAGCAGGCGGTCCGCGACCTGCTCGCACTGCCCGAGCCGGCCGTGTCGGCCCACGTGCACCGCTGGAAGTACGCGACCCCTGCGGCGCACGCCGGTAGCGCCACGTTCCACCTGGACGGCGACGGGATCGGCCTGGCCGGTGACGCGTTCGGCCGCCCGCGCGTGCAGACCGCCTGGCGCTCCGGCCGGGACCTGGGCCGCGCGCTCGCCGCCCGGCTGCGCTGATCGCCCCGCTACCGGGACGCTCAGCCGGTGGCACCCACGGGTTGCGCCGCCGATCCGGCCCGCGTGTCCCCGCCGGTGCGTTCGCCCTCCCGGTCCAGCAACTGCATGACCGGTGTCGCGGCGATGCCGTGCACCACCACCGACACCACCACCACGAGGCCGACGGTGGCCCAGACCAGATCCGCCTGCGGGAAGTCGGTCTTGCTGGTGGCGTACGCCAGGTAGTAGAACGAGCCGACGCCGCGGATGCCGAACAGCGAGATCACCCAGTGCTCGGCCGGTGTGCCCGGTGCACCGCGCAGCGACAGCCACCCGGCCAGCGGCCGGATCACCAGCACCAGGGCCAGCCCGGCCAGCGCCGCCGGCCAGGTCAGCGGCGCGAGCAGCCCGCCGATCACGGCCCCGCCGAACAGCAGCAGCAACAGCACCGTGAGCAGCCGCTCCACCTGCTCGGCGAAGTCGTGCAGCACGGAGTGGAACTCGTGCGTACGCTCGGCGGCCCGGATCGCGCGGGCGGCGACGAACACGGCCAGGAAGCCGTACCCGCCGATCACCTCGACCAGCCCGTACGCGAGGAACGTCGCGGCCAGCGCGAGGAAGCCCTCGGAGTGCTTGGCCAGCCGCAGCTTGCTCGGGGCGCGGAAGAACAGCTTGCCGAGCAGCCAGCCGACGAGCAGGCCGCCGCCCACCCCGGCGGCGAGCTTGTAGAGCACGTCCACGGCGAACCACTCGGCCAGCCAGCCGGACGGCGCGAGCCCGGTGGTGGCGATCGCGATGGCCGCGTACACGAACGGGAAAGCGAGCCCGTCGTTCAGGCCCGCCTCCGAGGTGAGCGCGAAGCGCACCTCGTCCTCCGAGTCCTCCACGTCGGTCGGTTCGCCCACCTGCACGTCGGAGGCGAGCACCGGGTCGGTGGGGGCGAGCGCCGCGCCGAGCAGCAGCGCAGCGGCCGGCACCAGGCCCGCCCACCACCAGCCGAGCAGCGCCACCGCGGCGATGCACAGTGGCATGGCGATCGCCAGCAGCCGCCAGGTGGACGACCAGCGGGCCCAGCTCAACGGGCGGTCGATCTTCAGGCCGGCACCCATCAACGCGACGATCACCCCGACCTCGGTGAGGTGCGTGGTCAGCTCCGGCCAGCGCAGCGGGTCCGGTGTGGGCAGACCGGTGGGCAGCACGAACACGAGCATGCCGAGCCCGAGGAACGCGATCGGCATCGACAGCGGCCGTCTCTCCAGGACCCGGGGCAGCACCCCGGCCAGCAGCGCACCGACGCCCAGCAGAGCGAACGCGACATCGACCGGTTCCACGACACCACCCTTCGGTCGCCCGGCGGCCGGGCGGCGGAGTCCAGCAGTGCCCCGAAGCGGACCCGGCTAAGCCTGCGCGCACCGGTCGATCGGACGGCCGGTCAGCCGAGCTTGGCGATGGCGCTGTCCGGCAGGGCGTCCAGCAACGCCGCCGGGTCGTCGTAGACGGCCACCGCGCCCGCGCCCGCCAGCTCAGCCCGGCCGGTGCCGCCGCAGGTCAGCCCGATGCACGGGATGTCCAGCTTGCCGGCGGCGGCCACGTCCCAGACCGAGTCGCCGACGAACACCACCCGCTCGGCGGCCAGCCCCGACTGCTCCAGCGCGGCGACCAGGATGTCCGGTGCGGGCTTGCTCTCCTTGGCGTCGGCCGACGAGGTGACCGAGTCGATCACGTCGTCCACGTCCAGCGCGGCCCGCAGCGCGGTGACCTCGTGCTCGGCGGCCGAGGTCGCCAGCACCACCCGCAGCCCCCGCTCCGCGCAGGCGCGCAGCAGCTCCCGCGCCCCGGGCAGCGGCGCGAGCCGCTCCCAGTACTCCGCGTAGAGCGCGTCGTGCGCGTCGCGCAGCCGGCCGTCGGCGTCCCGGTCCCGCTCGGCACCGAGCAGGTGGTCGAGGAGCTTGTCCGATCCCATGCCGATGGACCTGTGGATCCGCGCCATCGGCACCCGGTGGTCGGCCTGGCGCAGCGCCTCCCACCAGCTCACCGTGTGCAGGTACGTCGTGTCGACCAGGGTGCCGTCCACGTCGAAGAGGACACCGCGGCGCTTGTCGTCGCTCATGTCGGGCTCCTACCCGGCCGGGGCGTCGCCGACGCGCGACCCGCCCGGCGGAATGAGGATCTCGAACCACACGGTCGAGCCGCGTACGGTCGGGTCGGTGCCCCAGGCGTCGCTCAGCTCCTCGATCAGACCGAGCCCGCGGCCCCGGCTGCTGAGCGTGTCGGTCTGCGCCCGGGTGACCTGACCCCGGGTGCCCGAGTCGGCCACCGACACCAGCAGCCGCTCCGCGGACAGGTCGACCTCGACGCGGGCGGCGGTGCCGGCGTGCAGCAGCGCGTTCGTGGTCAGCTCGCTGGTGCACAGCACCGCCGCGCCGATCACCGCCTCGGACACCTGCCACTCGCTGAGCTGCGCGGTCATCCAGTGCCGGACCCGGCTCGGCGCGGTCGGCTCGGCCGGCACCTCCATGCTCGCCGACCGGCTGGGGCGCACCGCGTACTCCACCGCGAGCACCGCCACGTCGTCCTCGGTGGCGCCCGGGACCGAGGCGGTCGCCACCGCGCACAGCGCGCGCGGATCGCCGCCGGCTGCCCCGGTCACCGCCGCGCCCAGCCCGGCCATCCCGGCGGCCAGGTCCTGCCAGCGCCGCTCCACCACGCCGTCGCTGTAGAGCAGCAGGGTGTCGCCCGGGCGGAACGGCACGGTGGTGGTACGCGCCCGTCCGCCCAGGCCCAGCGGAGGAGCGGGCGGCACGTCCACGAACTCGGCCACCGCCGAGTCGGGCCCGGCGCGCCGGATCAGCGGCGCGGGATGGCCGGCGCTGGCGAGCGTGATCCGCTCCCGGTCCGCCTCGATCACACCGAAGACCACCGTCACGAACAGCTCCTGGGTGCCCCCCTCGACGCCGAGGCTGGACACCAGCCGGTCCAGGCCGTCGAGCACCGCGTCCGGGCGGGAGTCGACCAGGGCGAGCGCGCGCAGCGCGGCGCGCACCTGGCCCATCCGGGCGGCGGCCTGCACGTCGTGCCCGGCCACGTCGCCCAGCACCACGCCCAGTGCGCCGGTGGGCAGCAGGAACGCGTCGTAGAAGTCGCCGCCTGCCGCGTTGCCGTCCACGCCCGGGTCGTAGCGCGCGGCGATGCGCAGCCGGGGCAGGTCCGGCAGCCGTTCCGGCAGCATGCTGCGTTGCAGCATCTGGGCGGTGCCGTGCTGGGTCTCGAAGCGGCGGGCCCGCTCGGCGGCCTGACCGACCAGCTCGGCGGACGCGGTCAGCAGCGCCCGTTCGGCCGGGGACCAGGGGCGCGGCGTCCGGTAGCCGACCGTGAGCGAGCCCCGGACCGCTGTGGTACGCAGCGGCAGCGCCGCCAGCGCGCGGATCTTCTCGTCGTGCCGGTCCGCCGCGACGCCGCGCAGCGGCTGCCCGTCGGCGGTGAACGAGGCCACGCCGCTGCGCGCGGTCACCACCGCCGGCAGCGGCGACTCGGCGGACATCCGCCGCCACAGCGGGGGCAGCCGCTCGTCGGCCTCGTCGAGCAGTTCGCCACGGATGCGGCGGACCAGCCGCCACGCGCTGCCCTCGTCCACCGCGAAGGACACCCGGTCGGCGTCGAAGGAGTGCAGGCAGTAGCGCAGCGTCACCCGCGCCACGTCGTCGAGCGTGAGCGTGCCGGCCAGCGCCGCCGCGAAGTCGCTCAGGCTCTGCAACTGCTGGGTCAGCTGGGTGGTCTGCGCCGAGACGGTGAGCACGCCGACGATGCGGCCGGTGGAGTCGCGGACCGGGCAGTGACCCCGGGTGAACACGGCCGGCTCGGCCGGGCCCTGCCGGTCGGCCGGCAGCACCGCCTCCCGCTGCAGGAACGGCTCGCCGTGCCGGTAGACCCGTTCCAGCGCCTCGCCGGCCCCCGGGTCGCGCCACACCTCGGCGAACGCCTCGGCCGCCGGCCGGCCCAGCGCGTCCGGGTGCCGGTCGCCGATCAGCTCGGCGTACCCGTCGTTGTAGAAGACCACCAGATCGTCGCCGAGGAGCAGGGCCATCGGCACCGGGGAGGCGAGCACCACGTCCGTCACGGCGCGTACCGCGGGGTCCCAGGTGTGCGGGGCGCCCAGCGGCGTGCCGGCCCACGGGTGGGCGGTCCCGGCCGCCTGCCCGCCGACGACGGGATCGGTGGGCGCTCCCGGTGCGGGGGCGGACGGTGTGGGAACCCGACCGACGGTGCCTGGCATGACCGCAGCCTAACCGGAGCGTGGCCGCCGGGTTCCGATCATGCGTCCGTGGCGGGCGCGGGTGCCGGGTGGCGAGGACGTTCGGGCAGGTCAGGGCCGTTTCGGAGGGCATGTCGGGAAATTGCCCCGGTCCGGCCCGGCGTGCTGTCCAGGCGACCGGGTATGCGGGCGGCGCAGTTCACGCGACAGGAGGGACATCATGCCGAAAACCCTCGCGGTCGGGCAGGTCGACATCAGTGCGGCCTGGACCGACTTCTGGAGGTCGGTGCTGCTCTTCGTACCGCGGGCGATCGCGTTCATCGCGATCCTCGTCGTGGGTTGGCTCATCGCCCGAGCCGTCCTCAAAATCGTGGACGCGGCACTGGAACGGGTCGGATTCGACCGCGCCGTCGAGCGCGGCGGCGTCAAACGGGCCCTGGAACGCACCAAGTACGACGCCAGCGACATCCTGGCCAAACTGGCCTACTACGCGGTCCTGCTGTTCACCCTGCAGTTCGCCTTCGGGGTGTGGGGACCGAACGCGATCAGCGACCTGATCCGCGGGGTGGTGTCCTGGCTGCCGCGGGCCTTCGTGGCGATCGTGATCGTGGTGATCGCGGCTGCCATCGCCAACGCCGTCCGGGACCTGGTCTCCGGCGCGCTGGGTGGGCTCTCGTACGGGCGGGTGCTGGCCGACGTGACGGCGATCTTCATCCTGGCGCTCGGCGTGATCGCCGCGCTGAACCAGGTGGGTATCGCCACCACGGTGACCACACCGGTGCTCGTGGCCTTCCTCGCCACAGTGGCCGGCATCCTGATCGTCGGTGTCGGTGGTGGTCTGGTGAAGCCGATGCAGGACCGCTGGGACGGCTGGCTGCACCGGGCCGCGGAGGAGTCCCGGGCGTTCCGGGAGCAGCGGCAGGCGCAGCAGGCCGGCCGTGGCGACTACGAACGGCAGCAGGCCGACCGGGGCGGGCAGCCGACGCCGGCCGGACCGCAGCCGATGTCGGGCGCGGGCACGTACCGCTCCGGCGAGGCAGGGGACCAGACGCAGCAGTTCCGTCGGCCGGGCGGCTGACGGCAACGGGTGACGGGGTGTCCGCGGGGCGATCGCGGGCGCCCCTTAGCCGTGCCCGGGTCAGGCCAGGTGGCGCGGGTCCAGTCCGCGGGCCAGCAGGCAGACCGCGAGCAGGCGGGTGAGCACCCAGTCCGGCTCGGACCAGTCCGACGGTTCGGCCGGCGGCGTCCAGCCGTGCTCGACCGCCGCGCCGCGCAGCCCTTCGGCGTATCCGGCGAGCGCCGCCACCGTGAGCGGGCGGCGGTCGCCGTCGAGGCTGTCACGTACCCCGGCGGCGTGCTGGTCGACCTCGGCGAGCAGCCCGGGGTTCGCGTAGGCCGCGGCGAGACCGGCGCTGCCGACGGCGGCGGTCAGCGTGGTGAGGGTCGTCCGGGCGGCCACCGCCGCGGAGCGGGTCGCGACCCGCTTGTTCGACACGCGCATGGTGTCCGAGGCTAACGCCGGTCCGGACGGCCCGACCTCGGCCGAGCGGCGGATACCCGGGTCGTCCGGGGGAGCGGCCGCCTCCTCCGCCGGGATTGAGTCGCCCGTGCGGGGGCAGAAGTCCGGTACGCAGAGCACACGATCGGGGCCATGGAGGGACACGATGGGACAGCCGGCCGACGGACCGGACCGGGCACACCGGCGCCCGGACGGAGTGAGTGACGCCACGGTCGAGGCGCTGGGCAAGCTCAGCGAGGCCCTGGAGTGCGTCGAACGGGCCCGCGGTCACCTGTACGAGCTGCACCAGCTCATCGGCCACGCCGACCTGATGCTCGACGACGCGGTGGAGATGTTCCGCTCCGCCGGTCATCCGGCGCTCGCCGAGCGGATCGACCGGGAACTGCTCGGCCGCAACGTCATCGCCGGGCGGTGGACGTTCCAGATCGTCGAGGACTTCGACGACGGCTACTACGCGCTCTTCCGGGAGCTGGACCGGCAGGCCCGCGACGAACTGGTCGAGGGCCGGCGGCACCTCTACGAGGCGGAGATGAAGGAGCGCCGCCGCAGCCGGGGGATGCCGGGGCACGAGGCGCGCCCCGGCACACGCTGACTCAGTCGGAGGAGCGTGCTTCGGCCGGGCGACGGCGGGCGCCGTCGTCGGCGATGATCACGGTCGCGACCATCAGCGCCACCACCAGGCTGAACAGCCAGGAGCTGTCCTCGGTGAACCGGGCGGAGACCGGAGCCTGGATCGCGGCGAGCAGGAAGCCCAGCCAGGCGAGCTTGCGCTGACGGTTGGAGAGGAAACCGGAGCCCTGTTGCATCCCGAAAGTCTTACGCGCGACAGGGGGAGTGCCGTCAGCCGTTCGGCCGATTCTGGATGGGCTGTCCGTTTTCCTGGCCGTCCGTACCGCACTTTTTGTCGCATCGGCCGAGCATGAATCCGGCGGCTGCGGGCACCGGTGGCCGGTGCCCGCAGCCGAGGTGTCACATGCTGTCCGGGCCGGTCCGCCCGATCGTCGACGGCCGGTAGGCCCGGTCCGCGTCGGTCACCTCACGCCGTTCGGCCTCCGGGCCGGCGCCCCGGTCCACCGCCTCCGGGCCGTGGCCGAACGCGGCCTCCTCGCCGGCGTCGTTGGCGGTGACGTCGTCGCCCTGGCCGTCCATGGCCGACCGGGCGACGGCCTGGTCCAGCTCGTGCAGGGGAGTACGGTCCTCGTCGCGCCACTGGCGGTCGTTGTCGGTCATTCCCCTGCGGTACCCGGACCGGATGATCGCAAACGGCCGGGCACGGCGATGGCCGCCGGCGTCACCGGCGGCCATCGAAACTCGGGTACGGGGGATGTGGCTCAGGGCGTCGGCCGGTCGACCGCGCCGCGCCAGGCGCCGGTCTCCTGGCCGCGTCGCTCGATGAACTGCTTGAACCGCTCCAGGTCACCCTTGGCGCGCCGGTCGACCACGCCCAGCTTGTCGCCGGCCTGCTCGACCACGCCGTGCGGCTCGAACTCCATCTGGAGCGTGACCCGGGTGTGCCCCTCGTCGAGGCGGTGGAAGGTCACCACGCCCGCCTGCTGGGTGCCACCCGTGGAGCGCCAGGCCACCCGCTCGTCCGGCAACTGCTCGGTGATCTCGGCGTCGAACTCGCGCTTCACGCCCGCGATCTCGACGGTCCAGTGGGTCATCGTGTCCGTGAGCTGCCGGACCTCCTGCACGCCCTCCATGAAGTGCGGGAACTCCTCGAACTGGGTCCACTGGTCGTACGCGGTCCGGATCGGGACGTCCACGTCCACGTGCTCGGTAACGCCACTCATGTCGGGGTTCCTCCTGTTCCGCTGGGTGTCTACGTACGGGCCGTGGGCCGGCCCGCTCACCAGCGCGTCGTCTCGTTCCGGTGCCCGAGTGCGGCCCACACCTCGGAGATCGTCTGGTAGCGGGTGCCCTCGGGCAGGGTCTCCAGGGCGGCGACGATGTCCGCCGGCGCCTCGTTCTCCTGCGCGTTGGCGATCAGCGTGTCCCGGTCGCCGGGCAGCGCGGCCATGCCGATGAAGCGGCCGAGACGGCTGCGCTCCTCGACGTCCGCCGAGCTCATGCCCTTGGGGGCGCCGGTACGCAGCTCGCCCGCCGGGGCGGTGGTCGCCTCGGGCTGGTCCTCGCCGGACGGCTCGGGCTGGCGGAACTCGTCGACCCGCGCACCGCCGGTGCCCGGTCCCTGGACGAGTCCCTTGACCTCGCTGCTCATCTGGTCGTCGACCCTGGGCGAGTGCTTGCTGCTGCCTCGTTCCATGCCTGGGGAGATGCCCCGGGGGGCCGCCGGTAAACCGGCGCCGGTTGGGAGAGCCGGTCATCCGGGCGGCAACCGGTTGGCCGTCTTCACGCCGCCTGACCTCTCCGCGTCGTCCTTCTCCCCGTCCGACTTGTCCTCGTCGGCCCTCTCGTCGTCGGCCGGGGCGCGGGGCGGCAGCACCGGGTCGTCCGGATCCTCGACCCCGGCCTGCATCGCCCGCCCGCGTTGCAACTCGGCGTTGACCTGGACGCCGAGCATCAGCGCGCAGTTGGACAGGTAGAGCCACACCAGGAACGCGATGGCCGCCCCGAGACTGCCGTACGTGACGTCGTACGAGCCGAAGTTGGCCACGTACAGGCCGAAGCCGAAGGAGGCGAGCACCCAGGCCACGAGCGCCAGCGCGCCACCCGGGGTGAGCCAGCGGAACCGTGGCTGGCGCACGTTCGGCGCGATCCAGAACAGCAGCGACAGCAGCGTCATGGCGACGACTGCGAGCAGCGGCCACTTCGCCACCGACCACGTCGTACGGGCCGCCGCCCCGGCGTTCACCAGGTCGCCCACCGCGTCGGTGACCGGGCCGCTGACGATCAACCCGGTGGCCACCACCGCGAGCAGCACGATCGTCACCGCGGCCATGCCGATCTGCAGCGGACGCAGCCGGTAGAACGGCCGGCCCTCCCGCACCCCGTAGATCGCGTTGGAGGCGCGGGTGAACGCGCCGATGAACCCGGACGCCGACCAGAGCGCACCGAGCAGACCGAAGCTGAGCAGCACCTTCGCCGAGCCCTGCTGCTCGACCACGTTGCGCACCACGCCCACGAACGCGTCGTTGCCGACCACCGAGCCGGCGCCGATCTCCCGGGCCAGGTCGATCACGGTGTCGACGGTGCGCGGGCCGTCGGACACCAGGCCGACCAGCGCGACCACCACGATCGTGGACGGGAACAGGGCCAGCACTCCGTAGTAGGTGAGCGCCGCCGCCCAGTCCGCGCAGTTGTCAGTGACGAAACCCTTGCCGCTGCGCACCAGCACGCCCCGCCAGGTGCGCCAGTTGAGCTGGCGGATCCGGCGGGGGAAACGGGACCGCGTCCGGGTGCCGGCCGTCTGCGGTGTCGTCACGGTCATGTCCGCCTCCTCCAGGCCCCGCCGTCGGGCGTGGGCGGGCGGTACCCCCGGGGGGAAATCGACAAACCGGGTGCCGGTTTGCCCGCCGGGCGGGAGGGAACCACACCAGACACCAGATCGAGACTCCAGGAGGACGAGATGCCCGGGCGCGAGGTACTGCCCAGCACGCTGCGGCGCTCCCCGGCGAAGGCGCAGCGGACCTGGGAGAAGGCGCACGACTCGGCGGTCGAGACGTACGGCGAGGGGGAGCGGGCGCACCGCACCGCCTTCGCCGCGGTCAAGCACGAGTTCGAGAAGGTGGGCGACCACTGGGAGCCCAAGGGCCGCAAGGGGCCCAGCGACAAGCAGGCCGAAGGCGGCGGCCCGGCCCGGCGCGCGAACACGGCCGGCGGGGTGGACGCCAACGCCACCAAGGACCACCTCATGGACGTGGCGAAGAAGCTCGACGTGCGTGGCCGGTCCCGGATGACCAAGCCGGAACTGGTCAAGGCGATCGAGAAGGCGAACAACAACGCGACCCGCAAGGCCCGCGGGGGTCGCTGACCCCTGGGGGTACGCGTCGAGCCCGGGACCGCCTCGGTCCCGGGCTCGCTTCGTGCCGTCTCACCAGTGGCCGCCGCCCGGTGCCTCCAGGTGCACCGCCTTCACGGTGCTGAACTCGTCCAGCAGCTCCGGGCCGTACCCGAAGCCCTGACCGCTGCCCCGGCGCGGCTGGGCCGCGCCGCCGGGCGCCCCGCCGAACACCGAATTGATCTTCACGGTGCCGACCGGCAGTTCCCGCCAGGCGCGCTGGGCGTGGCTCATCGAACCGGTCAGCACGGTGGCGGCCAGTCCGTACGGGGAGTCGGCAGCGCAGCGCAGCCCTTCGCTGAACGAGTCGACCACCACGACCGGGGCGACCGGCCCGAACGTCTCCTCGCGGACCAGCACCATGTCGTGGCGGCAGCCCTCGACCACCGTGGCGGGGTAGAACGCGCCGGGCCCGTCCGGCAGCACGCCGCCGGTGCGTACCCGGGCCCCGTCGGCGAGCGCGGCGGTGACCTGCCCGTGCACGTGGTCCCGGTGCCGCCGGTCGACCAGCGGCGCGAGCTGGGTGCCCGGGTCACGGCCGGGGCCCACTGTCAGCGCCTCGGCGCGCGCCACGAGCGCGTCCAGGAAACCCTCGGCGACGTCGCGGTGCACGTAGATCCGCTCCACCGCCACGCAGATCTGGCCGGCGTTGGCGAAGCAGCCCAGCGCCGCCTGTTCGGCCGCCCAGACCGGGTCGACGTCGGCGTCCACCACCAGCGGATCGCTGCCGCCGTTCTCCAGCAGCACCTTCGCCCCGGTACGCGCGCCCGCGGCGGCGATCGCCCGGCCGGTGGCCGTGGAACCGACGTGGGCGATCACGTCCAGCTCCTGCCCGGCCAGCGCGGCGCCCACCTCGCCACCGCCGGTGAGCAGCGACAGCACCCCGGCCGGCAACGCCGAGTCCAGCGCGCGGGCCAGCAGCCAGCCGGTCGCCGGGGTCCGCTCGCTCGGCTTGTGGACCACCACGTTGCCGGTGACCAGTGCCGCGCCGAGCAGGCCGCAGGACACCGCCACCGGGTCGTTCCACGGGGTGATCGCGGCGACCACGCCGCGCGGCTCGGGAGCCATGAAGTCCAGCGCGTCGTGCGCGCCGTGCAGCGTCCGGCCGCCCCGCACCGGGCCCAGCTCGGCGTACTGTCGCAGCGTGCCGACGCCCGCCGCCACCCCGCCCCGCGCGTCGTCGAGCGGCTTGCCCATCTCCGCCGTGGTCGCCTCGGCCAGCTCCCCGGCCGCCGCCTCGACCGCGTCCGCCGCCCGGTGCAGCGCCGCGGCCCGTTCCGCGGGGGCGGTCGCCGCCCACTCCGCCGCCGCTCCCCGGGCCGCCTCCACCGCCTTGGCCACCTCGTCGACGGTGGCCACCGGCGCCCGCGTCACCGGCGACCCGTCCGCCGGATCGTGGACGACCAGCTCGCCGCCCTCGCCTCCGGCGCCCCACACTCCACCAATGAGCTGCGCAACCGTGTACATGCGGCCATGCTTGCCCCGGCCTGGGCGGGACAAACGCGTTTCGCCCGGTGACCGGCCGGGTAGGCGGATCCGATGACCTCCACCGCAGACGCCGTCGTCATCGGGGCCGGGCACAACGGGCTGGTGGCCGCGAACCTGCTCGTGGACGCCGGCTGGGACGTCGAGGTCCTGGAGGCCACCGAGGCGCCCGGCGGGGCGGTCCGCTCCGCCTACGTGACCGCGCCCGGTTACCTCAGCGACCTCTACAGCTCCTTCTATCCGCTCGGCTACGCCTCCCCGGTTCTCGACGGGCTGGGCCTGGAGCGTCACGGCCTGTCCTGGACCCACGCGCCGGACGTCCTGGCGCACCTGCTCCCGGACGGGCGGGCGGCGGTGGTCAACCGCGACCTGGACGTCACAGCCGCCTCGCTGGAGGCGTTCGCCCCCGGCGACGGGGAGCGCTGGCGGCACGCGTACGACGACTGGTGCCAGGTCGCGGAGCCGATGCTGCAGACCATCACCACCCCGTTCCCGCCGGTACGCGGTGGGCTGGGCCTGTTGCGGCAGCTGCGGGTCGGGGGCGCGCTCCGGCTCGCCCGCCGCCTCGTCCTCCCGGTCCGCAAGCTCGGCGCCGAGCTGTTCGAGGGCGAGGGCGGCACCGTCCTGCTGGCCGGCTGCGCCCTGCACACCGACCTGTCCCCGGAGGAGGCCGGCTCCGGGGTGTACGGCTGGCTGCTCGCCATGCTCGGCCAGCAGGTGGGCTGGCCGGTGCCGGTCGGCGGCGCCCAGCGGATCACCGACGCGCTCGTCGCCCGGCTGGTCGAACGGGGCGGGCGGATCACGTACGGTGCCCGGGTCGAGCGGGTGCTCACCGCCCGGGGCCGGGCGATGGGCGTCCGCACCGCGGGCGGCACCGACTGGCGGGCCCGGCGCGCGGTGCTCGCCGACGTGCCGGCGCCGGCGCTCTTCCTCGACCTGGTCGGCGCGGCGGCGCTGCCGCCCCGGATGGTCGAGGACCTGGCGCACTTCAAGTGGGACGGCTCGACGCTCAAGGTCGACTGGGCGCTGTCCGCGCCGGTGCCGTGGAAGAACCGCGACCTGGCCGGCGCCGGCACCGTGCACCTGGGCGCAGACCTCGACGGCCTCACCACGTACGCGGCCGAGCTGGCCCGCGGCGAGCTGCCCCGGGATCCGTTCCTGCTGGTGGGGCAGATGTCGGTGGCCGACCCGAGCCACTCACCGCCCGGCACCGAGTCGCTCTGGTCCTACACCCACCTGCCGTTCCGCCGTAACTGGCGGGCCGAGGACGTGGCGGGGCACGTGGAGCGGATGGAGGAGGTGCTGGAGGCGGCGGCGCCGGGTTTCCGGGCGTCGATCGTCGGGCGGCACGTGGCCGGCCCGGCCGATCTGGAAGCCGCCGAGCCGAGCCTGGTCGGCGGCGCGCTGGGCGGCGGCACGGCCGCGGCGTACCAGCAGTTGTTCCTGCGGCCGATCCCCGGCCTGGGCCGCGCCGACACCCCGGTGGACCGGCTCTACCTGGCCAGCGCCTCCGCCCACCCCGGCGGCGGCGTCCACGGCGCGCCGGGGGCGAACGCGGCGCGGGCCGCGCTGGCCCGCGACCGGGCCGTCACGGGCGCGGTGTACGCCCGGACCATCGCCGCCGCCCACCGCACCGTCTACCGCTGACCCGACCGCATCCTCGCCAAGGGAACCGCCACTGCCCGGCACGCGAGATCGGCCGCCCACATCCCGGGAGCGCCGTAGATCTTGGTACGAAAGTGCCCCTATGGGGGCCGTTTCCTACCAAGATCTACGGGCTCCCCGCGGCGAGGTGCAAGCGGCATCGGCCGACTGCGCCGACCGGGCCGACTGGTAGGTGGCGAAACGACCGCGCCCTCACGTGCTGTGACAATCACGCAGCGTGAGGGCGCGGTGGAGTTGCGGGAGCGGTCAGGTGTCGAGGTTGCGATGCCGGCTGCGCAGCTTGAACGGCATCAGCGCGCTCTCGATCTTCGTGGCGGTGGTCATCTTCGAGTCGCCGTCGCGGCGCTCCTCGAAGCGGATCGGCACCTCGAGGATCGTGTGACCCAGCTTGGTGGCCAGGTAGTGCATCTCCACCTGGAAGCTGTAGCCGTTGGACTGCACCCGGTCCAGCCCGATCGCGCGCAGCGCGTCGGACCGCCAGATCTTGAAGCCGGCGGTCAGGTCGCGGATGCGTACCCGCAGCAGCGTGTGCACGTACAGGTTCGCCCAGCCGCTGAGCGCGCGCCGGTACAGCGGCCAGTTCTCGTCCAGCTCACCACCGGGCACGTAACGCGAGCCGATGACCACCGACGCCTGGGTGGACAGCAGCGCGCCGAGCATGCCCGGCAGCGCCTCCGGCGGGTGCGACAGGTCGGCGTCCATCTGCGCGACGAACTCCGCGCCGTCGTCGAGCGCCCGGCCGATGCCGTCCACGTACGCCCGGCCGAGACCCTCCTTGCCCGGGCGGTGCAGCACCGTCACCCGGTCCGGGTGCTCGATGGCCAGCTTGTCGGCGACCTCGCCGGTGCCGTCCGGGGAGTTGTCGTCGGCGACCAGCACCTTCAGCCCCGGCAGCGGCAGCGCGAGGAGGCGCTCGACCAGCACCGGGAGGTTGCCCGCCTCGTTGTAGGTCGGAACGACGACGGTCAGGCGCGCATCCCCCCACGGGGAGGGTAACTGCACGGGTTCGATCATCACGGACATCCTCGGTCAGCCGACAGGTTCACCTGAGAGGGTAGCCAGTCCCTCGCGCGGCAGCCGCACAGACGCCCCGCCACCGATCGATCACCGCTCCGGCTTCTGCCTTGTCGCGATGTCGGACAGCCGCGCCAGCGTCTCCCGGTTGCGCAGGTGCAGCACCAGGTCGTTGAGCTTGGTCCGGACCCATCGCAACGGCCCGGCGGCGAAGTCCTCGCCGATCGTCACCCGGGTCCTGCCGCCGTCCAGCGGCTCCAGGGCGAACGCCACGATCGCCTCCCCGGCCGGCCACAGCCCGGCGCGCAGCACCAGCCGGTGCGGCGCCTGGCACTCCAGCACCGTCGACTTGTCCTGCAGCGAGAACGGCCAGGGCCCGGCCCGGTGGTGCAGGTTGCTGCCGACGCGGGGCCACGTGTCGTCCACGTCCCGCACGTGCGCGGTGCCCACCACCCAGTCGCTGTACGTCCACCCGTCCGCGAGCACCTCGAAGACCTGCTCCGGGGGCGCGTCGATCACTTTCTGCACAACCGCCATCATCGAGCGGTACCCCGGCGCGGGCCGTCGCTAACGGCCGATCCGGGTTAGCTTCTCCGGGGCGGCGGGTATCGCCGGACCGGGCCGGTCGTGGCAGGCGTGCACACCCGGCTGTGCGGCACCGGCGGGGCGGCCTGGCGCCGAAGTTGACGTTTACTCCTCGGGGCGTCGGGAACCCGCCGCCCGTGCGACGGGACCAGGAGCGGGATCAGTGCAGGTCAGCCCGGGTTGACCCGGGTGCTGACCGGTTCCCGTCCGGCCTGTACGACGCGGTGCTGCTCGACCGCGACGGCACGCTGGTGGAGGACGTGCCGTACAACGGCGACCCGGAGAAGGTACGGCCGGTGCCCGGCGCGAGGGAGGCGCTGGACCGGTTGCGGGCCGCCGGGTTGCGGCTGGCGGTGGTGACGAACCAGTCCGGCCTTGCCCGGGGCTGCTTCACCGCGCACGACCTGCGCCTGGTGAACGCCCGGGTGGAGGAGCTGCTCGGGCCCTTCGACCACTGGGCGATCTGCCCGCACGCGGAGGCCGACGGGTGCGCCTGCCGCAAGCCCGCGCCCGGCCTCGTACACGAAGCCGCCGCCGCGCTCGGAACCACGCCGACCCGGTGCGTGCTGATCGGGGACATCGGCGCGGACACGGCGGCCGCGGCGGCGGCCGGCGCCGCCGCGATCATGGTGCCCACGCCCGCCACCCGGGCTGCCGAGGTGGCCGCCGCGCCCACTGTCGCCGCCGACCTGCCGGACGCGGCGGGCATCGTGCTGGACCGGATGCGCCTGACAGCAGCGCCGCGGCCCGCGGGACGGTCCCGCCGGGGCACAGTCCTGGTGGTGCGCAGCGACGCGGCGGGCGACGTGCTGGTGACCGGGCCCGGTATCCGGGCGGTAGCGGCCGGCGCGGCGCGGGTGGTGCTGCTGTGCGGGCCACGCGGCCGGGCCGCCGCCGAACTGCTGCCCGGCGTCGACGAGATCATCGAAGCCCCGCTGCCCTGGATCGACGCTCCCGCCCCGCCCGTCGACCCCGACGCCGTGCGCGCGCTGACCGACCGGCTCGCGGAGGTACGCGCCGACGAGGCTGTCGTGTTCACCTCGTTCCACCAGTCCGCCCTGCCCCTGGCCCTGCTGCTGCGCCTGGCCGGCGTGCCCCGGATCAGCGCGATCAGCGACGACTACCCCGGCAGCCTGCTCGACGTCCGCCACCGCGTCCCGGCCGGCGTGCCCGAACCCGAACGCGCCCTGTCCCTCGCCGCCGCCGCCGGCTTCGCGCTGCCCGACCACGACGAACCAGCGCTGCGCATCCGCACCGACCGGCTTCCGCCGCCCGCGGCCGACGCCGGGGCGCCCGGCTACGTGGTCCTGCATCCGGGATCCTCTGTGGAGACCCGCGCCTGCCCGGAGGAACTGGCGACCCGCGTGGTCCGCGTGCTCGGCGCCGCCGGTTACCGGGTCGTGGTCACCGGCGGGCCGGACGAGCGGGACCTGACCGCGCGCGTCGCCGCGGCGGGCGGCGTCGACCTGGGCGGGCGGACCGGGCTGGACGAACTGGCGGCGGTGATCGCCGGAGCCGGCGCGCTGGTGGTGGGCAACACCGGCCCGGCGCACCTGGCCGCGGCACTCGGTGTGCCGGTGGTGAGCCTGTTCGCCCCGACGGTGCCGTTCGGACAGTGGGGACCGTACCGGGTGCCGACAGTCCGGCTGGGTGACGCGGGCGCCGCGTGCCGGGACACCCGCGCCACCGTCTGTCCGGTCCCCGGGCACCCGTGCCTGTCGGCGGTCGAGCCGGGCCGGGTGCTGGAGGCGTTGCGGCTGCTGCGCGTGCCGGCGCCGGTGGCGGGCGGGGTGGCCGGATGAACATCCTGCTGTGGCACGTCCACGGGTCGTGGACGACCTCCTTCGTGCACGGCAAGCACCGCTACCTGGTACCGGTCACGCCGGACCGGGGTCCGTACGGGCTGGGCCGGGCGCGCACCTACCCGTGGCCGGACAGCGCGGTGGAGGTCACTCCCGAGGACCTGCGCGACACCGACGTGGACCTGGTGATCCTGCAACGTCCGGAGGAGATCGACCTGGCAGCCGAGTGGCTGGGCCGCCGGCCCGGCCGCGACGTGCCGGCGATCTACGTCGAGCACAACACCCCGAAGGGCGACGTGCCGAACACCCGCCACCCGATGGCCGACCGCGATGACCTGCTGCTCACGCACGTCACCGCGTTCAACGAGCTGTTCTGGGACAACGGCGCCACCCGCACCACGGTCGTCGACCACGGCGTCGTACCGCCCGCAGTGGAGTGGACCGGGGAACTCGACCGTCTCGCCGTGGTGATCAACGAGCCGGTACGGCGCTGGCGGGTCACCGGCACCGACCTGCTCGCCCGGTTCGCCGCGCTGGCGCCGCTGGACGTCTACGGGATGAAGGTGGACGGTCTCGCCGCCCACCTCGGCCTGCCCGAGGACCGGCTGACCAGCCACGACGACGTACCCCAGCACGCCATGCACGCCGAACTCGCCAAACGGCGCGCGTACCTGCACCTGTGCCGCTGGACCTCACTCGGCCTCAGCCTCATCGAGGCCATGACCATGGGCATGCCCGTGGTGGCACTGGCCACCACCGAGGCGGTGGAGGCGGTGCCGCCGGCCGCGGGCGCGCTGTCCACCCGCGTCGACACGCTCGTCGACGCCGCCCGTGGCCTGCTGGACGACAGGGAGTCCGCCCGCCGGGCGGGCGCCGTGGCCCGGGCCGCCGCCCGGAACCGCTACGGCCTGGAGCGATTCCTCGCCGACTGGGACCGGCTGCTGGAGGAGGAAGTATGCGCATCGCGATGATCTCGGAGCATGCCAGCCCGCTCGCCGTCCTCGGCGGGGAGGACGCCGGTGGCCAGAACACGCATGTCGCGGAACTCTCCGCCGCGCTCGCGGCCGCCGGCCACGACGTGCGCGTCTACACCCGCCTCGACGCGGTGGACCTGCCGGTGAGCGTTCGCACCCCGGACGGGTACGAGGTGGTGCACGTACCGGCCGGGCCGGCCGAACCGGTGGCCAAGGACGACCTGCTGCCGTACATGCCGGCGTTCGGGCAGTGGCTGGCCGACCGGTGGCGCACCGGCGACTGGCAGCCAGAGGTGGTGCACGCGCACTTCTGGATGAGCGGGCTGGCCGGGCTCGCCGCGGCCCGTCGCGCCGGCGTGCCGGTCGTGCAGACGTACCACGCGCTGGGCACCGTCAAGCGCCGCCACCAGGGCGTGCAGGACACCAGCCCGCCGGGCCGGGCCGAGCACGAGCGGAGACTGGGCCGCTCGGTGGACCGGGTGGTCGCCCAGTGTCAGGACGAGGTCGCCGAACTGGTCCGGATGGGCGTGCCCCGGTCCCGGATGACTGTCGTGCCGTCGGGGGTGAACCTCACGACGTTCTCCCCGCTCGGCCCGGTCGCCGAACGCGACGGCGGCCGGGCCCGCATCCTCACCGTCGGCCGGCTGGTCGAGCGCAAGGGCTTCCAGGACGTCATCCGGGCCGTCGCCGAGGTGCCGGACGCCGAGTGCGTGGTGGTCGGCGGGCCGCCGGCCGGGCTGCTGGAGACCGACCCGTACGCGTTGCGCCTGCGCGCGCTGGCCCAATCGCTCGGCGTCGCGGACCGGGTACGGCTGGTCGGCGCGGTTCCCCGGGAGGAGATGAGCCGCTGGTACCGGTCGGCGGACGTGCTCGTGGCCGCCCCCTGGTACGAGCCGTTCGGACTCACCCCGCTGGAGGCGATGGCCTGCGGCGTACCGGTGGTCGCGACGGCGGTCGGCGGGCTGATCGACACGGTGGTGGCCGGGCGCACCGGCGACCTGGTGCCGCCCCGGGAGCCGGCGGCCCTCGGCGCGGCGATCCGGGGCCTGCTCGGCGACCGGATCCGCCGTTTCGCCTACGCCACCGCCGCGCTGGAGCGGGCCCGCACCCGCTACTCCTGGGCCACCACCGCGGATCGCCTCACGGAGCTGTACGGCGAGGTCGCCACCGTGCGCCGCCCGACCCGGGTGGTCGCCTGATGACGGCCGGGACGCCGGCGGCCGGCGCGACGGTGCTGGAGGACCACCTGAGCCTGCTGGCGGCCGCGCTGCTGCCGCTGCGGGAGGCGGAACAGATGCTGGCCCGCTGGGGTGAGGAGCTGGCGCAGCGGCTCGCCGCCGGTGGCCGGCTGCTGGTGGCCGGCAACGGCGGCAGCGCCGCCGAAGCACAGCACCTCACCGCCGAACTCGTCGGCAAACTCCGCCACGACCGCCAACCCCTGTCCGCCATCGCCCTGCACGCCGAAACCAGCGCCCTCACCGCCATCGCCAACGACTACGGATACGACGAAACCTTCGCCCGGCAGGTACGCGCCCACGGCCGACCCCACGACCACCTCCTCCTCATGACCACCAGCGGTACCAGCACCAACCTCCTCACCGCCGCCCACGCCGCACACCAGACCGGCCTACGCACCTGGGCCTTCACCGGACCCGCACCCAACCCCCTCGCCGACCTCTGCCACGAGCACCTGGCGATCGACTCGCCGGACGGGCAGGTGGTGCAGGAACTGCACCTGGTGGCCTCGCACGTGCTCTGCGAGTACGTCGAACTGGCGCTGCCCGCCGCGCTCGCCGCCCGGACCGCGGCCGGGCCGGTACGCGCCGGTGTCGAGGTCGTCCTCACCGAGCCGGATCTCACCGAGCCGGACCCGGCGGCGCCGGCCGGCCGGGGAGGCCCGGCATGAGGGGACCGGTGGTGGTGCTCGGTGACACGCTGCTGGACCGCGACGTCGAAGGTCTGGTGAACCGGCTCTGCCCCGACTCCCCGGTGCCGGTGCTGGACGAGACCGTATCCGTCGACCGGCCCGGCGGCGCCGGGCTGGCCGCCGTCTTCGCCGCCGCGCAGGGCGCCGAGGTCGCGCTGGTCACCGCCGTCGCCGACGACGCGGGCGGGGCGCGGCTGGGCACGCTGCTCGCCGCCGCCGAGGTCCGGTTGTACGCGCTTCCGCTGGCCGGCGCCACCCCGGAGAAGATCCGGCTGCGGGCGCGCGGCCGGGTGCTGCTGCGGCACGACCGGGGCGGAAGCGCCGGTGTGCCGGGCCAGCCGAGCGACGCGGTGCTGCGGCTGATCGCCAACGCGTCCGCCGTCCTGGTCAGCGACTACGGCCGTGGGGTGGCGGGGCATCCGGCGCTGCGCGCCGCGCTGGCCGCCACCCGGGCGCCTGTGGTCTGGGATCCGCATCCGCGCGGGCCGGCCGCCGTACCTGGGGTGCACCTGGCCACCCCGAACGAGCCGGAGGCCCGCGAGCTGGCCAAGACGCCGCCCGGCGGCTCCCGCCTGGCCGTCGCGTCCCGCAGCGCGCACGCGTTGCGACGCCGCTGGCAGGCGCGCGCGGTGGCGGTGACGCTCGGCGGGGACGGCGCGCTGCTCAGCCACGCGGGCTCGACGCCTCTGGTGGTGCCGGCGCCGCCCGCCGAGGGGGACACCTGCGGGGCGGGCGACCGGTTCGCGTCCACCGCGACGCTGGCCCTGGGCCGGGGCGCGCTGGTGTCCGAGGCGGTGCAGGAGGCGGTCGCCGAGGCGTCGGCGTACGTGGCCGGCGGCGGCGTGGCCGCCGCGCTGCCCGCGCCGGTGCGGGCGGTGGCCCCGGCGGTGGTCACCGGCGGCGGGGACCGGATCGGCGCCGGGGCGGCCGGCGAGGTGGTGGCCCGGGTACGCGCGGCCGGCGGCACGGTCGTCGCGACCGGCGGCTGCTTCGACCTGCTGCACGCCGGGCACGTGGCGACGCTGCAGGCCGCCCGGCAACTCGGGGACTGCCTGGTGGTCTGCCTCAACTCCGACGCCAGCGTGGCCGGGCTCAAGGGGCCGGAGCGCCCGGTCGTGCCGCAGGGCGACCGGGGGCGGCTGCTGGCCGCCCTCGGCTGCGTCGACGCGGTACTGATCTTCGACGAGCCGACCCCGGAGGCGGCGCTGTCCTGGCTTCGCCCGGACATCTGGGTCAAGGGCGGCGACTACGCCAGCGGCGGCGGCCCGGAGACGCTGCCCGAGACGGAGATCCTGGCCCGCTGGGGCGGTCACACGGTGGTCGTGCCGTACCTCGACGGGCGCTCGACCACCGACATGATCGCGGCGGCGCGGGCCGGGCGGGGCAGCGGCGGCTGGCCGGCCGCGCCGGTCGACCCGGCCGAGGCCGCCGCGCACGTCCGGTCCACGGCGAAGGGAGCACGATGAACGAGCGACGCATCCGACCCGGCGCGGTCGCGCCCGCCGAGCCGACGGTGGCGGCGTGAGCGCCGGCGCGCCCGGAGCCGGGCCGACCGTCCTGGTCACCGGCGGCTCCAGCGGGCTCGGCGCGGCGGTGGTCGCCGCTGTGGCGCGCGCCGGCGGACGCCCGCTGGTACTGGACCGGCAGCGTCCCGCCGACGGGGTGCCCTGGGTCGAGTGCGACCTGGCCGACACCCGCGCCGCCGAGGCCGCGACCCGCGACCTCGCGGAACGCTCCGGCGGGCTGGACGCCGTGGTCACCGCCGCCGGGATGGACGTCCCCGGGAAGCTGGCCGACATCCCGGCCGAGACCTGGGAGCGGATCGTCACAGTGGACCTGCTCGCCACCGCCGCGGTGATCCGGGCCGCGCTGCCCTGGCTGGAGGCCTCGCGGGGCAGCATCGTCACGGTGGCGTCCACGCTCGGGGTGAAGGCGGTCAGCGACGCGACCGCGTACTGCGCGGCGAAGTTCGGGGTGGTCGGCTTCACTCGCGCGCTCGCCGCCGAACTGGCCGGCGCGGTCGGCGTGACGCTGCTGATCCCGGGCGGGATGCGGACCGCGTTCTTCGACGAGCGGGACGCGCAGTACCGCCCCGGCCCGGACGCGGTGCTCAACGAGCCGGCCGACACCGCCGCCGCCGTCATGTTCGCGCTGTCCCAGCCGGCCGGCTGCGCGGTACGCGAGATGGTGGTCTGCGCCGCGCAGGAGTCCTCGTACCCGTGATCCTGGTGCTGCGGGCGCTCGGGGTCGGCGACCTGGCCACCGCCGTGCCGGCGCTGCGCGGCCTGCGCGCCGGCCTGCCGGGCCGGGAGTTGGTGCTCGCCGCCCCGGCCTGGCTGGCGCCGCTGGCGGAGCTGACCGGGGCGGTGGACCGGGTGCTGCCCACCATCGGGCCGGACCGGGTCGCGTGGACCGGTCCGCCGCCCGAGGTGGCGGTCAACCTGCACGGCCGCGGGCCGCTGTCGCACCGGGCGCTGGCCGCCGCCCGTCCCGGCCGGCTGCTCGCCCATCGCAACCTCGACGCCGGCCATCCGGACGGCCCGGCCTGGGACGACGACGAGCACGAGGTCCGCCGCTGGTGCCGGCTGCTGCACGCGTACGGCCTGCCGGCCGACCCGGGGG
Source organism: Micromonospora sp. C28ISP2-4 (assembly GCF_030519385.1). Taxonomy (NCBI): domain Bacteria; kingdom Bacillati; phylum Actinomycetota; class Actinomycetes; order Micromonosporales; family Micromonosporaceae; genus Micromonospora; species Micromonospora sp. C28ISP2-4. The sequence goes on from NZ_JAUMKG010000003.1 coordinate 423,364, forward strand.
ACCTGGCGCTGCGGCGTCCGGCGGTGACCGGCGTACCGGCCGGTGTGACGCTGCTGCACCCGGGCGGCAAGATGCAGGCGAAGCGCTGGCCGGCGGAGCGGTTCGCCGGGCTGGCCCGGGAGCTGACCGCGCGCGGGCACCGGGTGGCGGTCACCGGCTCGCCGGACGAGCGGGCGCTGGCCGAGCGGGTCGCCCGCGAGGCCGGGCTGCCGCCGGAGGCGGTGCTGGCCGGCCGGACCGGACTGGCCGAGCTGGCCGCGATCGTCGCGGGCGCACGGCTGGTGGTCAGCGGGGACACCGGCGTGGCGCACCTCGCCACCGGCTACGGCACCGCGTCGGTGGTGCTGTTCGGTCCGGTGCCGGCCGCGCACTGGGGACCACCGCCGGACCGGCCCCGGCACCGGGCGCTGGGTGCGATCGAGCACACGCCCGTCAACCGGGATTCGACCGGGTCGGGCGGGGTAGGAACCCACCCGACATTGAATGCCATCGGGATCGACGAGGTGGTGGCTGCGGTGGCCGAGGTGGAACGGGTCTCCGGTGCGGTTGCGGCGTAGTGATCCGGGCCGGCCGGGATACGCGCGCCGGCGGCGGGGCAAGGGCTGGCTGTTCCTCGACCCGGCCGGTGAGCCGGTGCGCGACTCCGGGGAGCTGACCCGGCTGCGCGAGCTGGTGATCCCGCCCGCCTGGCGGGACGTCTGGATCTCGCCGTACCCGAACGGCCACATCCAGGCCACGGGCATCGACGCGGCGGGGCGCAAGCAGTACCTCTACCACCCGCGCTGGCGGCAGAAACGCGACGAGGCCAAGTTCGACCACGTGCTGGAGGTGGCCCACCGGCTGCCCGCGTTGCGCGACCGGGTCACGCACGATCTGGCGCTGCGCGGACTGCGCCGGGAGCGGGTGCTGGCCACGGTCGCCCGGCTGCTCGACATGGGCGCGTTCCGGGTCGGCAGCGACCAGTACGCCACCGGCGACGACCCCACGTTCGGGGTGTCCACGCTGCGCCCCGAGCACGCCCGCTCCCGGGGCGGCTGCGTGGTGTTCGAGTTCCCGGCCAAGGGCGGCATCGACCAGGTCCGCCGGATCGAGGACGCCGAGCTGTGCCGGGTGCTGCTCAACCTGCGCCGCCGCCGGCGCGCCCAGGAGCGGCTGTTCGGCTACTGGGACGGCCGGGCCTGGCGCGACGTGCGCAGCGACGAGGTGAACGACTACCTGCGCGACGCCAGCGGCGGGGAGATGACGGCCAAGGACTTCCGCACCTGGCACGCGACGGTGCTGGCCGCCGCCGAACTGGCCACCGTGGGGCCGCAGCGTTCCGCGACCGCCCGCAAGCGCGCCGTGGCGGCGGTGATGCGTTCGGTGGCCGACCTGCTCGGTAACACCCCGACGGTGGCCCGGACCTCGTACGTGGACCCGCGCGTGGTCGACCTCTACCACGACGGGGTGCTGGCGCCGGTGCAGCCGGAGATGCCGCGCGAGGCGGTGGAGAAGTCGGTGCTGGCGCTGCTGGAGGAGGAGGCCGGCTGACCGCCGACCGGCCCCGTCGAATCCTGGGGGGATGTGCGACGGGACCGGAGATCATGGCCGCCGGTGCGGTCCCGGGGGCACCGCCGGGCGGGGCCGCCCGCGGCCGGGACGGCCACGGGCGCCGCGCCACGGCCCCCCCGATATCCGTGGGCCCACCGCGAGCGGTACGGCCCGAGTTCAGTATGTACGGGCCAGGTTGACGGTGGATGCCGCGCTGTTGACGATCCGTGCCGGTTCCAGGTGACGGGCCCGGTACGCCTGTGGCGTCTCGCCCTGCGCGGCCCGGAAGACGCGGCTGAAGTGCGCCTTGTCCCGGAAACCCCAGCGGGCGGCGATGACCTGGATCGAGCGCTCGCTCAGTGCCGGGTCGGCCAGGTCCCGGCGGCACCGGGCCAGTCGCTCGTCCCGGATGTACGCGGCCACTGTGGTCTCCTCGTCCTCGAAGAGCCGGTGCAGCGAGCGCAGCGAGATGTGGTGCGCGTCGGCGATCGCGCCCGGGTCCAGCGTGGCGTCACCGAGGTGCTGGCGCACGTACGCGCGCACCTGGGCCTGGAGGGCCCGGCGCCGGACCTCGGTGGGCACCTCGTCCTCGGAGACCAGGTTGCGGCCGAGCAGCGTGGCGACCAGGTCGAGACCGACGGCGCCGAGCCGCTCCGCGTCGGCCGCGTGGTACTGCTCGGGGTTCGCGGTGATCCGGATGAGGAAGTCGGCGAGCAGCCCGCCGACGCCCTCCGAGCCGGACATCCGGCCGGCGAACAGGGGAGCGAGCCGGCGGGGCGGCAACGGCAACGCGTCGTACGGCATCAGGGCCACGATCGAGCGGGCGTACTCGGGCCCGGCGGGGTCGGCGTGGTGACTGACCTCGTGCGGGCGCGAGCAGTCGTAGAAGGTGAGGTCGCCCGGGCGGCAGCGGGCGCGCCGCCCCTCCTGGTCGGCCTGGCTGGTGCCGCTGACCGTCAGCGCGAGCAGGTAGTAGTCGGGGTCGGAGCGCTGGATCAGTTTCGAGGTGCGCGCGCAGTCCACCGAGGGGTAGCGGTAGCGGACGAGCCGCATCCGGCCCAGCTCGATGAACTCCGCCCGGGCCACGAAGTCGTCGGCGTGCGCGGTGCGCACCAGCAGCGGCACCGGGGTGTCGTTCATGACGTCCAGCCACATGCCGAAGCGCTCCCGCGGCGGCAGCGTCTCCGTGTCGACGACCTGCCGGTGCAGCTTCCCGTCCATCACACGACCCCCGTGTTCGTCACACCCTGCACACACAGGACGCCCCACGGGGCCGGAAAGCGACACCCGTGGGGCCGTGACGTCCGTCATAGACGGACCTGGAACCTTCTGTTAGTAGTCCGTTCAGTCGTTGAGCACCTGTGACAGCCGGTCCCGGAACCGGCGCTCGGAGTCGGTCACCGCGTCGCCGCCCAGGCCCAGGATGCCGCCGGTGGAGGCGGCGCCCACCACCTGCTCGGCGATCTCCACCAGCCAGTGCCGGTACGCCCCGGCCTGCCCCTCGTCCACCCGCGCGGCGAGCAGCGCGGACGCCTGCCCGGCCCGGGCCAGCACGTCCTCGATCATCGCCTTCGGGTCCTGGGGCGTGAGCACCGGCAGTTCCGCGCCGGTCTCCGGGTCGCCCACCCGGTCGACGACCTCACCGGCCACCGCGGCGACCAGCGGGCTGGCCGACTCCCGGCCGGCGGCGATGGTCTCCAACCCGGCGGCGTTCTCGGCCATGGTTCGGCGGGTGCCGTCGGACTCGGCGGCGGCCGCCGCGGTGAGCACCGACTGCGGCAGCCCCACCAGCAGCCCCCACTCCTCGTCGGAGACGCCGAACCGGGTGTACGCCGGCTGCTCGATCACGATCAGGCCCCTTTCGCCGTGGTCGTCGTTGTCGACGGGCGCCCCCGCGGCGCCCGGGTCAGGCTAGTCCAGCTCCAGCAGGCCCTGTTCGGACACCACGCGCACGGACAGCGTCTTGTAGCCCACCTCGTCGAAGAGCACTGTCATCCGGTCCTCCTCGTAGCTGAGCACCAGGCCGGCGCCCCACTCCGGGTGGCGTACCTGGCTGTGCACCGGGAACGGCCCGACCGCGCCGTCGGCTGCCACACTGGTGCCCGCGTGGCAGTTGTCGCAGTGCCCGCAGACCTCGTTCATCTGCTCGCCGAAGTACGCCAGCAGCGCCTGGCCCCGGCAACCGGTGGTCTCGGCGAAGGCGCGCATCATGTCGGTACGCGACCGGGTCACTGTCTGCTGCCGTTCCGCCTCGGCCAGCGCGGCGCGGCCGGACTCGGCGGCCGCCGGCGCGTACCGGGGCGCCCCGATGCGCTGCTTCGCCCGTGGCTCGGCGGCGCCGACCTGCTCCAGCAGGGACAGGTACTGCCCCAGCTTGCGCGGGCCGAGGCCGGTCACCTCGCGCAGCTCCTTGCGGTTACGGGCCTTGCCGCGCAGCACCGCGGCGAGTTCGGTCAGTTCCTTCTCGTCGGGCAGGCCGCCGCTGAAGTAGCGCTGGAGGCCGACGTCCTCGGAGCGCCACAGCAGCAGCACCCGGGCCGGTGACCCGTCGCGCCCGGCGCGGCCGATCTCCTGGAAGTAGCTGTCCGGCGAGTCGGGCAGCGCCATGTGCACCACCCAGGCGATGTTCGGCTTGTCGATGCCCATGCCGAACGCCGACGTGGCCACCATGATCGGCACCCGGTCGGCCAGGAACGCCTCGTGCAGCTCGTGCCGGGCCGCCGTCGGCATGCCGCCGTGGTAGAACTCGGCCGGGAATCCGGCGCCGGTGAGCCGCTCGGCCAGCTCCTCCGCCGACCGCCGGGTCGGCACGTAGATGATGCCGGGCCGCTCGTCGTCGCGCAGCAGCGCGATCAGCCGCCGCCACCGGTAGTCGTCGGTCGGGCAGTGGGCCACCTCCAGGAAGAGGTTGGGCCGGTCCAGCCCGGAGACCACCACCTCCGGCTCGCGCAGCCGCAGCCGGGCGATGATGTCGTCGCGTACCGGCGGGGAGGCGGTCGCGGTGAGCGCCACCACGGGCGGCCGGCCCAGGCCGTCGATCAGGTGACCGAGCGCCAGGTAGTCCGGCCGGAAGTCGTGGCCCCAGGCGGAGATGCAGTGGGCCTCGTCGATCGCAACCAGCGCCGGCTTCAGCTCGCGGACCTCGGCGAGCCGGTCCGGGTTGGTCAGCGCCTCCGGCGTGATGAACAGGAACTCCGCCCGCCCGGCGCGGATGTCCTCGATCGCCTCGGCCTGCTGGGCGGCGCTCTCGTCCGAGCTGATCCGCACCGCGCGCAGCTCCGGACGCTGCCGTTCGTTGAGCGCGGCGATCTGGTCCTGCTGCAACGCGAGCAGCGGGGAGATCACCACCGTCGGGCCCGGGATCAGGCTGGCCGGGATCTGGTAGATCGCCGACTTGCCGGCGCCGGTGGGCAGCACCACCAGGGCGTCGCGGCGCTTCATCACGGCGCGCATGGCGGCGAGCTGGTTGGGCCGCAGCGCGGTCCAGCCGAACAGGTTCCGCGCCGCCCGGCGCAGGCTGGAGGAGTGCGTGGTCAGTTTCATCAAGCGCCTCAGCTACCCGCGGCGATCCCGCGCGAAACCGTCGCCCCCGTCACCGCAGCCGGGGCAGGACTTCGCGCTGGTACAGGTCGAACAGGCCCTGCCAGTGCGGGCCGGTGTTCGCCACGTAGACCTCGTCGAAGCCGGCCTCGGCGTACTTGCCGATCATGTCCAGGTGGGCGTCGGCGTCCCGGCCGCAGACGAACGCCTCCCGCACCTGCTCGGGCCGGACCAGCTCGGCGGCCTGCTCGAAGTGGCGGGGGGAGGGGAGCACCTGGGACAGCTCGCCCGGCACGCCCGCGTTCGGCCAGCGCTCGTACGCGATTCGCGCGCCCTCGTCGGCGGTGTCGGCGTACGCCGCCTTGAAGCCGCCCTGGCACGGCTTGTCGCCGCCGCCGGACTCGCGGAACCGGCGCACCATGTCGGCGTCCGGCATGGTGCTGACGTAACCGTCGCCGATCCGGCCGGCCAGCTCGATCGACTTCGGGCCGAACCCGGAGACGTAGATCGGCGGGGGCGTGTCGGGCCGGGTGTAGATGCGGGCGTGCTCGACCGTGTAGTGCTTGCCGTGGTGGTTGACGAACTCGCCGCGCCACAGCTCGCGGATCACCTCGACCGCCTCATCCATCTCCAGCCGTACGTCGGTCTGCGGCCAGGCGTCGCCGAGGATGTGCTCGTTGAGCGCCTCGCCGGTGCCCACGCCGAGCACGAACCGCCCCTCGTGCAGCACCGCGCTGGTCGCCGCCGCCTGCGCGATGACAGCCGGGTGGATGCGCATGGTCGGGCAGGTGACAGCCGTGGTCACCGGTAGCCGGCAGACCTGGCTGAGCGCGCCGATGGTGGACCAGACGAACGGGCTCTGGCCCTGGGCGTCGACCCACGGGTGGTAGTGGTCGGAGATCCACAGTGCCTCGAAGCCGGCCTGCTCGGCGCCGCGCGCCTGGGCCAGCAGCTCCGCCGGGGTGTACTCCTCGCTGGACAGGAAGTAGCCGATCTTCATGGTGTGCCCTCTCCGCCGTGACCGGCGGGTCCGCCGGTGACCGGACGGCTCCGTCGTGTCCGGACAGGGCAAGCCCTACCCCCGGAAGTCGGCTCCAACCTCGGGCGGCGCGGGATCAGCGCCGGAACATGGCCCGGATCGCGATCAGCAGGAACAGGCCGCCGACCACGAGGCCGAGCAGGCGTACGCCGGGGATGTCGGCGGCGCTGGTGGCGTCGGCGAGCGGCAGAGCGGACATGTGGGAACTCTCCCACGGGCCGTCGCGGGACGCCAGCGGCTAACAGTAAGGATTGTTGACTATTTAGCTGCGCGGTGTGACCATGGCAGCACCCGCCGGCCGCGGCGGGTCCGTGGGGGAGACGGGGGTACGACAGCACATGAGTGAGCGGACCGTGGGATCGACCGGAGACCTGGCGGCGCTCGCCGCCGCCGTCCTGCAACCGGGGTTCGTCGGCACCACACCGCCGCCGTGGGTGTGCCGCTGGCTCGGCGAGGGCCTCGGCTCGGTCGTCCTGTTTGCCCGCAACGTCGTCGACCACGAGCAGGTCGCCGCGCTCACCGCGAACCTGCGCGCCGAGCGGCCCGACGTCATCGTGGCGATCGACGAGGAAGCCGGTGACGTCACCCGGATCGAGTCCGCCCGGGGCAGCTCCCGTCCCGGCAACTACGCGCTCGGCGCGGTCGACGACCCGGCCCTGACCGAGGAGGTCGCCCGCGATCTCGGCGCCGAACTGGCAGCGGTCGGCGTGACGCTGGACTACGCGCCGGACGCCGACGTCAACTCCAACCCGGCCAACCCGGTCATCGGGGTGCGCTCGTTCGGCGCGGATCCGGACCTGGTCGCCCGGCACACCGCCGCCTGGGTACGCGGCCTGCAGTCCGGCGGCGTCGCCGCCTGCGCCAAGCACTTCCCCGGACACGGCGACACCCGGGTCGACTCGCACCACGACCTGCCCCGGATCGGCGGTGACCGGGCCCGCCTCGACGCGGTCGAGCTGGCCCCGTTCCGCGCCGCCGTGGCGGCCGGGGCGCAGGCGGTGATGACCGGTCACCTGCTGGTGCCCGCGCTCGACCCGGAGCTGCCCGCCACGCTCAGCCCGCGCGTGCTCGGCGGCCTGCTGCGCGAGGAGATGGGCTTCGGCGGCGTGGTGGTCACCGACGCGGTGGAGATGCGCGCGGTGGCCGACCGGTACGGCTTCACCGGTGCCGCCGTACGCGCGCTGGTCGCCGGTGCCGACGCGATCTGCGTGGGCGGGGAACGGGCCACCGAGGCGGACGCCCGCGAGCTGCGCGACGCGATCGTGGCGGCGGTGATCAGCGGGGAGCTGCCCGAGGAACGGCTCGCCGAGGCGGCGAAGCGGGTCGGTCAGCTCGCCGCGTGGAGCGTCGCCGCCCGCGCCCGCCGGGTCGCCGGCCCGCCTTCCGCCGACGGCTCACCGATCGGGCTGGCAGCAGCCCGCCGGGCGGTACGGGTCACCGGCGACGCCGGGCTGCTGCCGCTCGCCGGTCCGGCACACGTGGTGGAGTTCGCGCCGCCGCGCAACATCGCCATCGGCGAGGAGACGCCGTGGGGCATCGCCGCGCCGCTGGCCCACCTGGCGCCCGGCACCACCACCGCCCGCTACGCCGCCGACGCCGTACCGGCCGAGCCGGGCGCGACGCCGGCCGGCCGGCCGCTGGTGCTCGTGGTGCGCGACCTGCACCGCCACGACTGGATGCGGGACGCGGTACGCCGGGCACTCGCCGCCCGCCCCGACGCGGTGGTGGTCGAGCTGGGCGTGCCCGAGCTGGTCACCGGCGCGGTGCACCTGGCCACCCACGGCGCCACCGCCGCAGCGGCGCGAGCCGCCGCCGAGGTGCTGACCGGGGCGCGCTGACTCCCGGCCCGGCCGGGTGGGGAGGTCCCCCGGCCGGGCCGGGCCTCACGGCTTGTCGGCCACCAGGTCGGCGTACTCCGGGTGGCGCTCGATGAAGGAGGCCACGAACGGGCACTGCGCGACCACCCGGCCGCCCCGGGCGCGGACCTGGTCCAGCGCGCCCCGGACCAGCGCCGCGCCCACGCCCTGACCCTGGAACCGGTCGTCGACCTCGGTGTGGGTGAAGACGAGCGTCTCGCCCCGGGGCGTGTACGCGGCGAACCCGGCCAGCGCGTCGTCCACCAGGATCTCGAAACGGCGCTCGGCGGTGTTCTCCTCGACCAGAAAGCTCACCGGATCATTCTCCCTCCGGGCCCGGCCAGCCGGTCCAGTTCGGCCAGCAGCCGGTCCACCTCGTCTGCTGTGTTGTAGTGGTAGACGCTCGCCCGCACGGCGCCGCCGCTGCCCCGCAGTCCCATGCCCTCGAAGTACTCGTAGGCGTAGTAGTCGCCGTGGGACAGGCACAGGCCCGCCTCGCCGAGCGCCGCCGCGGTCTGCGCCGGGGTCAGGCCGGCCACCCGGAACGACACAGTCGGGCAGCGCCGGGCCGGTGAGCCGTACACGGTCACGAACGGGCGGTCGGCCAGTCCGGCGAGCAGCCGGTCGAAGACCGCCTCCTCGTGCGCCTGGGCGGCGGCCAGACCGGCGCGTACCCGCTCCCGGCGGTCGCCGGTCGCGGCCGGATCCAGGCCGGCCAGGTGGTCCACCGCGGCGGTCACGCCGGCCAGCAGCGGGAAGCTCGGCGTGCCGTACTCGAAGCGGTCCGGGACCCCGTCGGCGGAGGGGAGCAGCTTCGCCGGGCGCAGCGCCTCCCAGCGCGCCGGGTCGGCGACCATCGCCGCCAGGTGCGGACCGGACCACTTGTACGCGCTGGTGACCAGGAAGTCCGCGCCGAGCGAGGCCAGGTCGGTCGGGCCGTGCGGCACCGAGTGCACGCCGTCCACGCACACCAGCGCGCCGGCGGCGTGCGCGGTCTTGGCGATCGCGGCCACGTCCGGCACGGTGCCGATCGCGTTGCTGCCGGCGGTCACCGCGACCAGCCGGGTGCGCTCGCCGACCAGGTCGGCGTACTGACCGGCGGGCAGCTCACCGGTCGCCGGGTCGAACTCGGCCCACCGCACGGTGGCGCCGGACGCCTGCGCGGCCTGCACCCACGGGCGGACGTTCGCGTCGTGGTCCAGCCGGGACACCACCACCTCGTCGCCCGGGCGCCAGCCGGCGCCGAGCGTCCGGGCCAGTGTGTACGTGAGAGCTGTCGCGCTCGGCCCGAGCACCACGCCCGACGGCTGCGCGCCGAGCAGGTCGGCGACCGCGGCCCGCGCCCCGGCGACCAGATCCAGCGCCCGGCGGCCGGGCAGGAAGGCGGCGCTGCGGTTGCCCGTGGCGGCGCGCATCGCCGCGGCGACCGCCTCGACGACAGCGGCGGCGGTCTGGGTGCCCCCGGCGCCGTCGAAGTGGGCGAATCCCTCGCCCAGGGCAGGGTAGGCGGCCCGGACCCGGGCGACGTCGAAAGCCATTCCGGCACCCTAGCGCGCAGCCCGGCGTGCCGCCCCGCGCCCGCGGGCGCCGGCGCTGTGGAACGGGCCGCCTATCCTTGGGCGGGTGACGATGCGACGCGCCACCTCCGCCCCCGCCCGACGTGCCGCCGGTCTGCTCGCCGGCCTCGCCCTCGGCGCCGCGCTGCTCGCCGGATGCAGCTCCGAAGGCGCCGAGACCGACTGCGGCCTCGACGCCTGCACGATCACCTTCGACCGCGGCGTGGAGGCCAGCGCCCGGATCCTCGGCGTCGAGGCGAAGCTGGTCGGCGCCGAGGGCGACCAGGTCACGGTCGAGGTCGCCGGGGAGCAGCTCTCGCTCACAGTGGGCCAGCAGGCAACCGAGGTCGCCGGCTTCCAGGTCAGCCTGGACAGCGTCACCGAACAGCAGGTGGTGCTGCGGGTCGCCCGCGACCTCGCCGGCTGATCCGTTTCGGCCGTCCCGGCGGGCGGCGACGTTTGGAAAATCGCCCGCCGGGAGATTGAGGGCTCATGTCTCTCACCCGGAACGCCGGAGCCACCGCCGCCCAGGCTCGAAACAGCCGGTGGCTCGAACTGTTGACCCGTGCCGGATTCATCGGATACGGGGTGGTGCACCTCCTCTTCGCCTGGCTGGCGCTGCAGATCGCCTTCGGTAAATCGGGCGAGGAGGGAAACCAGAACGGCGCGCTGCGCACCCTCGGTGAACAGCCGCTCGGGAAGTTCCTCCTGATCGCGGTGGCGGTCGGCCTGTTCGCCATGGCGATCTGGCAGGCCTTCGAGGCGATCTCCGGCCACGTGTCCAAGACCGGCAAGGAACGACTGTTCGAACGGATCGCCTCGGTGTTCCGGGTCGTCGTCTTCGTCTGGCTCGGCTGGACCGCGATCAAGGTCTTCCAGGACGCCAGCTCCAACGCCTCCGACCAGCAGCAGCAGCTCTCCGAGAAGCTGATGGCCTCCGACGGCGGCCGGTGGCTGGTCGGACTGGCCGGCGTGGCCCTCGCCGCGCTCGGCATCGGCATGGTGATCTACGGCCTGAAGAAGAAGTTCGAGCGCAACCTCAAGACCGGCGAGATGAGCCCGAAGACCCGCCAGCTGACCCGTCGCCTCGGCATGGCCGGGTACGCCTCCCGCGGCGCCGTGTTCGCCATCGCCGGCGTGCTGGTCGTGGCCGCGGCCGTCAACTACGACCCGGAGAAGGCGCGTGGCCTGGACGCCGCGCTGCGGACGCTGCGCGACCAGTCGTACGGCCCGTGGCTGCTGGCGCTCATGGCGCTGGGCATCGCCGCCTTCGGTGTCTACTGCTTCTTCCAGTCCCGGTACCGCAAGGTCTGATCCTGGTCGATACCCGGGCCGCCGGGCACCATTGGGCCTTTGCCCGATTCGCGCCCGTCGGAGGGAGAGAGAGTTCGTGCAGAGTTACGTCGTGACCATCGCCGCCGCGCTCGCCGCGGCGGCGATCGCGTTGGTGCTGGCCCAGGTGGTGCACCGGGTCACCCGCCGCCTCGGCCGCCGCTCGCAGCTGATGACCGAGCTGACCGAGCACGCGCACCGCGCGTTCCAGGTCGCCGTCACGGTGGCCGCGGTGCAGTTCGCGGTCCGGTTCACCACCGCGTACGCGGTCGGCAGCCCGTGGCGGCAGTTCGTCCTGCACACGCTGGTGCTGGCGACTATCGCCGCCACGGCCTGGCTGGTGGCCTCGCTGCTGGTGGTGGCGGAGGACACCGCGCTGGCCCGGTTCCGGGTCGACGTGCCGAACAACAGGCACGCCCGCCGGGTGCGTACGCAGGTGGTGCTGCTGCGCCGGCTCACCATCGCGGTGATCGTGATCCTCACGGTCGGCGTGATGCTGATGACGTTCCCGGCCGTACGCGGCGTCGGCGCCGGTGTGCTGACCTCCGCCGGTGTGATCGCCGCGGTCGCCGCGCTGGCGGCGCAGAGCCTGCTCGGCAACGTCTTCGCCGGTCTCCAGCTCGCGTTCAGCGACGCGGTACGCCTGGACGACGTGGTGGTGGTCGAGGGGGAGTGGGGCCGGATCGAGGAGCTGACGCTCAGCTACGTGGTGGTGCAGATCTGGGACGACCGGCGACTCATCCTGCCCACCTCGTACTTCACCAGCCGGCCGTTCCAGAACTGGACCCGCACCGAGGCGGCGGTGCTCGGCACCGCCGAGTTCGAGCTGGACTGGGCCGTCCCGGTGCAGGCGATGCGGGAGGAGCTGCGGCGGCTGTGTGAAGGCACCGAGCTGTGGGACGGCCGGGTCTGCGTGCTCCAGGTGACCGACGCGACCGGCGGCATGGTCAAGGTCCGCGCGCTGGTCAGCGCCGCCGACGCGGGCAGCCTGTGGGACCTGCGGTGCCTGGTCCGCGAGCACCTGGTGACCTGGGTACGCGACCAGCGCCCGACCGCCCTGCCCCGGCTGCGCGCCGAGGTCGGCGACACCACCGGCCCGCTGCCCTGGCAGGCGATGCAGCCGCGCCGCCCGGTACGCCGCCCGGCCGACACCGAGGCGCCCGACGACGCGCGTGTCTTCGGCGGCAGCGACGACGGGGAGGCCCGCAGCGAGGTGTTCGTGGGCCGGGAGGAGCACGCGGAGGCGCGTCGCTGACCCCGTACCCCGATCGGAGCCCCCGGCCGCCCACGGTGCCGGGGGTTCGGCGCGTACGGGCGGCTTTCCGGCCGGACGGGTTTGGCCGGGCGGTTGCGGGGGACGTGGTGCGCACGCCCCGGATCCGGTGCCCGGCACCGGATCTCGGGGGCGCGCGGCCGGGCGGACCGGCCGCTCCGCGCAGGATTGACGGGCGGCGACTCCGGGCATACAGCGCGGTGATGACGAAAGGAGGACAGCATGGCTGACGTCGCGAGTCGCAGCACGTCGCGGACCGGGAGCGAGCCGTCCACCGCCGAACTGGTGCAGCGCGCCACCGAGCAGGTCACCCGCCTGGTGCGGGACGAGCTGGCCCTGGCCCGTGCGGAGCTGACCCAGAAGGGCAAGCACGCCGGGATCGGGATCGGTCTGTTCGGCGGCGGCGGGGTGATGGCGCTCTACGGCGCCGGCGCCCTGGTCGCCACCGTGATCCTGCTGCTGGCGCTTGTCATGCCGGCGTGGCTGGCCGCCCTGATCGTGGCGGTGGCGCTGTTCCTGCTCGCCGGGATCCTGGCGCTGGTGGGCAAGAAGCAGGTCAGCCGTGCCGTCCCGCCGGTGCCCCAGGCGGCGGTCCGCAGCGTTCGGGCGGACGTCGACACGGTCACCGCCGCGGTGAAGGACGGGAGGCGGGCATGACCGGTAACGGGACCGGGGACGTGGCGGCGCTCCGGGAGGAGATCCGCCGGACCCGGGTGGAGCTCGGTGAGACGATGGAGCTGCTCGCGGCCAGGGCCGATCCGAAGGCGCTGGTGCGGCACTCCGCCGAGGCGGCCAAGGCGCGGATGCGTGAGCAGGCGTCGCTGACCGCGGCCCGGGTGCGCGGGCGGGCGGCGGAGCGGGCCCGGCTGGTCCGGGCGCAGGCGTACGAGAAGGGTGAGGCGGTCGGGCGCAACCCGTTGCCGTGGGCGGCGGTCGCGGCCGGCGCCTTGGTGACCGCGGTGGTGCTGGTGATCGTCCGAGGGAGGCGCAGGTGAGCGGGAAGATCGGCAAGGCGGCGTACCGACCGGTGGGGGTGCTGCTCGGCCTGGCCGCCGGTGCTGTCGCCGGGGCGATCTTCCGCCAGGTGTGGAAGGTGACGGCGGGCGACGGCGAGGCGCCGAGTGCCACCGACGAGGAGCGCCGCTGGGGCGAGGTGCTGGCCGCCGCGGCCCTGCAGGGTGCCATCTTCGCGGTGGTGCGGGCCGCCGTCGACAGAGGCGGAGCGGTGGGCGTACGCCGGTTGACCGGTCGCTGGCCGGACTGACGAAAAAGGCCGGAAAGGCCCCTTTCCCGAGCGCGGGAAAGGGGCCTTTCGCATGGCTCCGGCACGGCCGCGCAGCGCCGTCCGCAAGACCTTCAGGTCACATGTCGGAGAAATTCGTCCGCTAGGCTGTGCGAAGTTTTTGCGTACGTGGTTTGCTGTCTCACGCTGTTGAGAGACGCGTGGGTTGAGAGAAGTCTCCTGCAATGGGGGCCGCCTCAGGCGCCGCTGCTCGAAAACGGCCAATCGGCCGCACGGCGTGCTCGGCCGCCAGTTTTAGAAGGAGATACACATGGCGCAGGGAACCGTGAAGTGGTTCAACGCTGACAAGGGCTTCGGCTTCATCACCGTCGACGGCGGGGGTGCTGACGTGTTCGTCCACTTCTCGGCCATCCAGACCAGCGGCTACCGCACGCTGGAGGAGAACCAGCGGGTGGAGTTCGAGATCGCTCAGGGTCAGAAGGGTCCGCAGGCCGAGCAGGTCCGCCCCATCTGAGTCGCACCGCACCGGCCGCGCCGGCCGGTGCCGGAAGCCCCGCATCCCGCACGGGAGGCGGGGCTTCATCGTGCCGGGCGCCTCAGCGCCGCCGCGCCCGCATGCCCCACCAGAGCCCGGCCAGTCCGAACAGGACGAGCACCGGACCGACAAGCGCCCAGATCCGCTGGTCGCTCATGACGCTGCCCTCGACGTACCCGAGGCCGAGCACCGTCCACAGCGCACCGAGCACCACGGCGAGCAGCCCCAGGGTGAGCCGGAACCAACCCCTCATCGTTCCCCCTCCGACGACGACAGTCGCGCTCCAGCATGCCCGCCGCCGCTGACTCCCGGCCGCGACGCCGCGCCGGCCGGCCGGCTCACCACCGGTCGTGCACCTGCGGGCGGATCAGCTCGTCGTAGGTGGCCCGCACCGCGGCCAGCTCCACCTCGGTCAGTGCCGGCTGCCCGGCCGCCTCGGCGTTGCGCCGTGCCTGCTCGGGGGAGCGGGCGCCGGGGATCACCACAGTCACGCCGGGCTGGTCGAGGACCCACCGCAGGGCGAACTGCGCCATCGTGCGGTCGTCGCCGACCAGCGGCGCGAGCCGGCGCACCGCGGCCAGACCGCTGTCGTAGTCGACGCCGGAGAACGTCTCGCCCACGTCGAACGACTCGCCGTGCCGGTTGAACGTGCGGTGGTCGTTCGCCGGGAACGTGGTGTTCTCGTCGTACCGCCCGGAGAGCAGGCCGCTCGCCAGCGGCACCCGGGCGATGATTCCGACCCCGGCGGCAGCGGCGGCGGGCAGCACCTGCTCCAGCGGCTTGTGCCGGACCGCGTTGAGGATGATCTGCACGCTGGCCACGCCGGGCCGGGCGATGGCGGTGAGCGCCTGGTCGCAGGTCTCCACGCTGACGCCGTACCCGGCCACGCGGCCCTCGTCGACGAGCGTGTCGAGGGCGTCGAAGACCCGGTCGTCGGCGAAGACGGCGGTGGGCGGGCAGTGCAGCTGCACCAGGTCGAGCGTGTCGACGCCGAGGTTGGCCCGGGACCGGTCGGTCCAGGCCCGGAAGTTGTCCAGCGTGTACGCCTCCGGCGTCTGCTCCACCCGGCGGCCCATCTTGGTCGCCACGGTGAGCCCGTGCCCGGGGCGGGAGCGCAGGAACCGGCCGATCAGGGCCTCGCTGCGGCCGTCGCCGTACACGTCGGCGGTGTCCAGGAAGGTGACGCCCGCGTCGACGGCGGCGGCGAGCACGGCGAGCGCGTCGTCCTCGCTGACCTCGCCCCAGTCCGCGCCGAGCTGCCACGCGCCGAGTCCGATGATGCCGACATGCCGGCCGAGCCGGTCGAAGCTGCGCTGTTCCACCCGGTCGAGCCTAGTGAGCGGCTTGCGGGTGCGCGCGCCGGGCCGTACGGTCTAACAAGACGTACGTACGGTTTGGAGGCTGTCATGTGGGATCCGCGCACCTACCTGCGCTACGGCGACGAGCGCTCCCGGCCGTTCCACGAGCTGCTGGCCCGCGTCGGCGCGGAGCACCCGCGCGCCGTGGTCGACCTCGGCTGCGGCCCCGGCACCCTCACCGCCACGCTCGCCGGACGCTGGCCCGGCAGCCGGGTCACCGGCCTCGACTCCTCCCCGGAGATGATCGACCGGGCGGCCGCCGAGGGCGGTCCGGTCACGTACGCGGTCGGCGACGTCCGCGACTGGCGGCCGGAGCCCGACGTGGACGTGCTGGTCGGCAACGCCGTGCTCCAGTGGGTGCCGGAACACCGCGACCTGCTCCGCCGCTGGGCACACGCGCTGCCGGCTGGCGCGTGGATGGCGTTCCAGGTGCCCGGCAACTTCGACGCGCCGTCGCACCGGCTGCTGCGCTCCGTCGCCGCGGGGGACAGGTGGCGCGACGCGCTCGCCGGAAAGCTGCGCGAGGCGCCCGTCGACGAGCCGGTTGGCTACGCCACGCTGCTGACCGATGCGGGCTGCGCGGTCGACGCCTGGGAGACTACGTACGTGCATCTGCTGCCCGCCGCCGGCGCCGACCACCCGGTGCTGGCCTGGATGGAGGGCACCGCGCTGCGCCCGGTCCGCGCCGCGCTGGACGCCGCCGGCTGGGCCGCCTTCCGCGCCGAGCTGGGGGTACGGCTCGCGCAGGCGTACCCGGTGCGGCAGGGTCAGGTGTACTTCCCGTTCCGCCGGATCTTCATGGTGGCCCGCACCGGCGCCCGCGCAGAGGAGAACTCGTGACCGACCTGCCCACCTTCATCGCCGGACTGCCAAAGGTGGAGCTGCACGTGCACCACGTCGGCTCGGCCTCGCCCCGGATCGTCGCCGAGCTGGCCGCCCGGCACGAGGGGCGCAGCCCCGTCCCGGCCGACCCGGAGGCGCTCGCCGACTACTTCGCGTTCCGCGACTTCGCCCACTTCATCGAGGTCTACCTCAGCGTCGTGGACCTGATCCGCGACGCCGACGACGTCTGGCTGCTCACCCACGAGGTCGCCCGGGAACTGGCCCGCCAGCAGGTCCGCTACGCCGAGCTGACCGTCACGCCGTACTCGCACGTCAACCGCGGCATCCCGGCGCCGGCGTTCTGCGAGGCGATCGAGGACGCCCGCAAGCGCGCCGAGGCCGACTTCGGCATCTCGCTGCGCTGGTGCTTCGACATCCCCGGCGAGGCCGGGCTGCCCGCCGCCGAGCAGACGCTGCGGATCGCGCTCGACGAACGCCCCGACGGGCTGATCAGCTTCGGCCTCGGCGGCCCCGAGATCGGGGTGCCCCGGCCGCAGTTCAAGCCGTGGTTCGACCAGGCCCGGGCGGCCGGGCTGCGCTCGGTGCCGCACGCCGGCGAGACCACCGGCCCGGAGACCATCTGGGACGCGCTGCGCGAGCTGGGCGCCGAGCGGATCGGCCACGGCATCTCCGCCGCACAGGACCCGGCGCTGCTGAGCCACCTCGCCGAGCGGCGCATCCCGCTGGAGATCTCCCCGACGTCAAACGTGCGCACGCGGGCCGTGCCGAGCCTGGACGCGCACCCGCTGCCCCGGCTGGTCGAGGCCGGCGTGCCGGTGAGCATCAACTCCGACGACCCGCCGATGTTCGGCACCACGCTCAACGACGAGTACGCGGTGGCCGCCCGGCTGCTGCGACTCGGCCCCGACGGGGTGGCCGCGCTGGCCCGCGACGCGGTCGCGGCGGCGTTCCTCGCACCGGCCGAGCAGGCCCGGATCACCGCCGAGATCGACGCGTACCTGGCGAGCGCGGCACGCTGAGCGGCCGTACCGGCACCGGCCGCCGGGACACCCGGGGCGGCCGACGCCGCGCGGTCAGCAGCATCCCGGTCAGCGCCAGCGCGGTGAGCGCGGCGGCGGGGCCGGGAGCGACGGGCGAGGGCCGGGCGGGACCGTGCGCGAGCACCGGGTCCTGCCAGACCGCGAGCGTGAGCGCGATGCCCAGGCCGATGACGGCGGCCCAGCGGAGCAGACGACTGACGGCCGGTGGCATGACGGTCACCTCGCGCCCGGGATCGACGGGGGAGAGCGCGCGCGACGGGAGCGAGGTGTGGGGGGACCGGACTCCCGCCGCGCGCATGATCCGTCGGCCGGAAGGTCTTACGGGGCGTCCCGGCCGACGGAACTGATGGGTTCTGTCAGCGATCCTGACAGTTCACGCCGGTTTTCCGGCAGTCGTTAAACCACCTTTAAGGAGAACTTGCGCCGGTACACAGCCACGGGTCAGCGCGGGCGCGGCCAGCGCCGCCCGGGACGCGGCTCGCGTGCCTCCCGGGCCATCCGCCCGACCAGCCCGAACCGGTTCACCGGACGGGGCGCCGCGTCCGGGTCGGCCAGCAGCATCACCACGCTCGCCCCGCCGAGCCGGGCCCGGTCGATGCTCACCGAACCGTTCGCCTGCAACGCGACCCGCTTGGCGATGTCCAGCCCGAGCCCGGTGGAGCCCTTGTCGCTCTCGCCCCGGCGCAACGCCCGGTCCGGGTCGGCGATGCCCGGCCCGGCGTCGTCGATGCGGATCGCCACCCAGCCGTCCCGGCGGCTCACCGCCACCTCGAACGCGGTGCCCTGCGGCGTGTACCGGAACACGTTGCCGATCACCGCGTCGAGCGCGGCGGCCAGCTCGGCGCGGGGCACCGGCGCCGGGATCCGCAACTGCGCCCCGACCACCCGGTGCGGCCGGTTCTGGTCCCCGGCCAGCGCCGACCAGAAGACCATCCGGTCCCGGACCACCTCGCTCACGTCGCACGACGCCGGCGCGGTCTCCTGGGCGACCGCCTTGCGGGTCGTCTTGATGAGCTGGTCGACCTCGCCCTCCAGCGTGACGATCGCCTGCCGGATACGCCGGATGCCGCGCCGCCGGTCCAGCTCCGCCTCGCTGAACGTGCCGATGCTCGTGTCGTCGGACTCCAGCGCCTCGGCGTCCAGCCGCAGCGCGGTCAGCGGCGTACGCAGCCGGTGCGACAGGTCGGCGACCAGTTCGTGCTCGTCGGCGCGCAGCGCCACCAGCCGTTCCGTCATCCGGTTGAACGCGTGCCCGGCCTCGGCCAGCTCGCGCGGGCCGGTCGGCTCGACCCGTACCCCCAGTTCGCCGTCGCCCACCGCGAGCGCCGCCTTGACCAGGTCGCCGGTGGCGTCCACGGCCCGGGCCGCCACCCGGTCGACCACAGCCACCGCCGCGCCGACCAGCGCCAGGCCGATCGCGAGCAGCAGCAGCCACCGCCCGCCGCCGCCGGAGTCGAGCACCTCGTCGGGGACGAAGACCTCCACCACGGCGACCCGGTCACCGAGCACCACCGGGTCCAGCCGCAGCACCCCGCCGTCCACCTCGGTCACCACCGAACGCCGCTGCGCGGCGGCGTCGGCGAGCACCCGCGGGTTCGCGCGGCCGGCCGACTCGTCCGCGCCGACGCCGTGCACGACCGGACGCTTGGCCGGATCGTCGCCGGCCGCGGCGGCCACCGCCCGCTCGATGGTCGCGGTGTCGGTGCTGACCGCGAGCGCGCCGGTCACCAGCGCGGCCCGGCGGGCCGCGTCGGCCAGCTCCGCCTCCCGGGTCCGGTCGGCGAGGGTGAGCCCGAGCGGGACGAGGAAGGCGAGCGCGATCAGGCCGCACAGGCCGGCGGTGAGCCCGGCGAGCGTGAGCCTCAGTCCGGCGCCACCAGCCGGAAGCCGACCCCCCGCACGGTGCGCAGGTAGCGCGGCTTCGCCGCGGACTCGCCCATTTTGCGGCGGAGCCAGTACAGGTGAACGTCGATGGTCTGGTCCTCGCCGACCGATGGCTGCCGCCATACCTCCTCCAAGAGTTCCCGCCGGGACACTACCCGGCCGGGACGCGCGGCGAGATACGCCAGCAGGTCGAATTCCTTGCGGGTCAGGGCCAGCGCCTCCCCGTCCAGCACCGCGCTGCGCTCGCCGACGTCGACGCGCAGGCCGCCGACCGTGTGCACGGCCGGCGCGGCGGTACGGCTGGCCCGCCCGGCCCGGCGCAGCACGGTGGTGATCCGGGCGTCCAGGTGCGCCCCGGTGAACGGCTTGACCATGTAGTCGTCCGCACCGGCGCGCAGCAGCCGTACCACCGACTGCTCGTCGTCACGGGCGGTGGCGATGATGATCGGCACGTCGGTGATGCCGCGCAGCATGCGCAGCGCGTCCGAGCCGTCCAGGTCGGGCAGGCCGAGATCGAGCACCACCAGATCGGGTGTCTCCGCGGCGACCCGGCGCAGCGCGTCCAGCGCGGTGCCGACCGCGTGCACCGCGTGCCCCCGGTCGGTCAGCGACCGCAGCATGGCGCCGCGCACGACGTGGTCGTCTTCGACCAGCAGGACGGTTGCCACGTCAGCACCGTACTCGGCGTGGCAAGCCGGTCGCGTTGCGGCGGTCCGGCCAACCGGGCAAGCTGGGACGGCGATGACGTTCACGCTCTTCCCCGACACCCGCCTCACGCTCGCCCGCGACGCGCTGGCCGGCCTGTCGGTGGGCGACGCCCTCGGTTCCCAGTTCTTCGTTCCCGGCCGGCACCCGGACGACCTCGCCGCCGGGCGGCTGCCCGCGCCGCCGTGGGAGTGGACCGACGACACCGAGATGGCCTGCTCGGTGGTGGCCGAGCTGGCCGCCGCGGGCCGCATCGACCGGGACCGGCTGGCGCTGGCGTTCGCGCAGCGCTGCGAGCCGTACCGGGGGTACGGGCCGGGCGCGGTGACTGTGCTGCGGCTGATCCGCACGGGCACGCCGTGGCCGGTGGCCGCCGCGTCCGCGTTCGACGGGCAGGGCTCCTGCGGCAACGGCGCCGCCATGCGTGTCGCGCCGCTGGGCGCCTGGCACGCCGACTCCACCCGGCGCGCCGCCGAGCAGGCCCGCGCCTCCGCCGAGGTGACCCACGCCCACCCGGAGGGCGTCGCCGGTGCGGTGGCTGTCGCGGTGGCCGCCTCGCTCGCCGCCCGGGCGCGCCTCGACGGCGGCCGGCCCGACCCGGCCCGGCTGCTCACCGCCGTCGCCGCGGCGCTCGACCCGGGCGGTGAGGTGCACCGCGGAGTACGCCGGGCCACCGCGCTGCTCGGTCGCCCCGCCGCCGCGGCGGCCGACACGCTCGGCAACGGCTCCCGGGTCACCGCGCAGGACACCGTCCCGTTCACCCTCTGGGTCGCCGCCACGCTGCTGCACGACTACCCCGCCGCGATCCGGACCTGCGTCGAGGCGGGCGGCGACGTGGACACCACAGCCGCCATCGTGGGCGGGATCGTGGCCGCGTACACCGGGGTCGGCGCGCCGGGCGGCGTGCCGGAGGGCTGGCTGACCGCCCGCGAGCCGCTGCCCGGCTGGCTCACCGCCCCCGCCTGACCACCCCCGCCCGTGCCCGCGCTCCGCCGTCGGAGGAGTCCGAGATCTTGGTACGAAATGGCCCCCAGGAGGGCCGTTTCGTACCAAGATCTACTGCGGTCTCGCATCGTGGATGGGTGTTCCCGCTTGGCGGGCGGGTAGGTGGCGGTCAGGGGCGCGTGGAGGCGGTGCCTGCGGTGACGGGCTCGCTGGCCTCGGAGGTCGCGGTGTCGGGGGGCGTGCTGTCGGGGGTCGCGGGGGCGCCAGGGGGCGCGGTGGGGTCGGAAGGGCTCTCGCTGTCGGGCGGCAGGGTCATGGTGTCGCGCCGGCGGCGGCTGAGCAGCCAGCCGATCGCCGCGCCGCCGGCCAGCCCGGCGAGCAGGCCGCCGCCGAGCAGCAGATCCGCGCTCGGCCCGTCGTCGGCCGCGCCGGCCGCCGGTGCCGCACCGCCCTGCGCGCCGTCGGCAGCCCCAGGGCCGCCCGCCGCGCCGTGACCGCCGTGCGCGCCGCCGTTCGTACCGGCGCCGCCGTCGTGCGTCACGGTGCCGGGCAGCGGCGGCAGCAGCTCGACCGTCGGCGCGGGATGCGTGCCACCCGCCGGGTCCGCCCACCGGACCACAGTGCCGTCGTCGTACGTCTGCACCACCGTGAACATGAGCCGGTCGGTGGCGGGCATCGGTCCCATGCCCAGTGGCAGCCGGGCCGGCCCGGTGCCGGTGCCGGGCATCCGCAGCCAGCTCACCGAGTGGGTCACCTGGTTCAGTTCGGCCGCGTGCATGCCGGGGACGGGCTGGTCGAGCGTGCGGGTGGTGATGGTCGGCGCCCAGTCCGGCACCGACAGCGGGTACACCTCGCCGATCGGGGCGTCAGCGGGCATGGTCAGCTCGATCCGGGTGGTCCGCGTACCGGGCTTGTCCGCCGGCACCAGCACCGCGAGTTCGATCGCGTCGCCCTGGCGTACCTGGGCGGGCGAGGTCGTGACTGTCACCCCGGCCGCGCTCGCCGCGCCCGGCCATCCCACCGCCCCGGCGAGTACGGCCGTCAGCAACGCAGCCGCCCACCGGCCCTGACGGGTCATCCTCATGGTCGTCACCGTCCTTCTCGACTGGGGTCGGCACCGGCTCCGGCCCCACCTGGTAGTTCGGGCGGCGGGGCGAAAAGGTTCAACCCGGCACGGAACTCGCCGAAGGCGGGCACCGGCGTCGGCGGCGGTATGGGTCGGGGCGACCGATAGCATCGCAGGGGCCGGTCACCGGCCCTTCCGTACCGTCGACGACAGGAGTCACCGTGTCCGCACCCCGTACCCCCGTCGTGGCCGACCCCGTCGTCGTCGCCGCCGGGACCACGGCGGCCGACGCGGTGGCCGCGGCCGGCCTGCCGGCGAGCGGGCCGAAGGCGATCGTGGTGGTCCGCGATCCGCAGGGCCAGCTCCGCGACCTGGACTGGCGCCCGGCCGAGGACGTGGCTGTCGAGCCGGTCACCCTGGACAGCCCGGACGGGCTGAACGTGCTGCGTCACTCCACCGCCCACGTGCTGGCCCAGGCGGTGCAGGACGTCTTCCCGGACGCGAAGCTCGGCATCGGCCCGCCGATCGAGAACGGCTTCTACTACGACTTCGGCGTGGACAAGCCGTTCCAGCCGGACGACCTGGCCAAGCTCGAGAAGCGCATGCAGGAGATCGTGAAGTCCGGCCAGCGGTTCCGCCGCCGCCGGTTCGCCGACCTGGACGAGGCCCGGGCCGAGCTGGCCGCCGAGCCGTTCAAGCTGGAGCTGATCGACGTCAAGGGGGAGGGGCTGGACTCCTCCGAGGTGATGGAGGTGGGAGGCGGCGAGCTGACCATCTACGACAACCTCGCCGCGAACGAGGACAAGGTCTGCTGGTCGGACCTGTGCCGTGGCCCGCACCTGCCGAACACCCGGCTGATCGGCGCGTTCAAGCTGATGCGCTCGGCCGCCGCGTACTGGCGCGGGTCGGAGAAGAACCCGCAGCTCCAGCGCGTGTACGGCACCGCGTGGCCGACCCGCGACGAGCTGAAGGCGTACCTGAAGCTGCTGGAGGAGGCCGCCCGCCGCGACCACCGCAAGCTCGGCGCGGACCTCGACCTGTTCAGCTTCCCCGATGAGATCGGGTCCGGCCTGCCCGTCTTCCACCCCAAGGGCGGCGTGCTCAAGCGGGTGATGGAGGACTACGTCCGGGCGCGCCACATCGAGGAGGGCTTCGACTACGTCGGCACGCCGCACATCTCCAAGGAAGGTCTCTTCCACACCTCGGGACACCTGCCCTACTACAAGGACACGATGTTCCCGCCCATGGAGATGGAGGGCAGCGACTACTACCTCAAGGCCATGAACTGCCCGATGCACAACCTGATCTACCGGTCGCGCGGGCGGTCCTACCGGCAGCTCCCGCTGCGGCTGTTCGAGTTCGGGTCGGTCTACCGGTACGAGAAGTCGGGCGTGATCCACGGCCTGACCCGGGTGCGCGGCTTCACCCAGGACGACTCGCACTCCTACTGCACGAAGGAGCAGGCGCCGGCCGAGATCAAGCACCTGCTCGGCTTCGTGCTCAGCCTGCTGCGCGACTTCGGCATCGACGACTTCTACCTGGAGCTGTCGACCCGCGACGACTCCCGGCCGGACAAGTTCGTCGGCTCCGACGACGACTGGGCGACGGCCACCGCCGTCCTGGAGCAGTGCGCGCTGGAGACCGGGCTGGATCTGGTGCCGGACCCGGGCGGCGCGGCGTTCTACGGCCCGAAGATCTCGGTGCAGGCCAAGGACGCGATCGGCCGCACCTGGCAGATGTCGACCATCCAGTACGACTTCAACCAGCCCAAGGGCTTCGGGCTGGAGTACCAGGCGGCCGACGGCACCCGGCAGCAGCCGGTGATGATCCACTGCGCCAAGTTCGGGTCGATCGAGCGGTTCATCGGCGTGCTCACCGAGCACTACGCGGGCGCGTTCCCGGCCTGGCTGGCGCCGGTGCAGGTGGTCGGCATCCCGATCCGCGACGAGCACGGCGACTACCTGGTCGACTTCGCCGCGACGCTGCGCCGGCACGGCATCCGGGCCGAGGTCGACCTGGGCGACGACCGGATGCAGAAGAAGATCCGCAACGCGCAGCAGCAGAAGATCCCGTTCATGGTGATCGCCGGTGACGACGACGTGGCCGCCGGCACCGTCTCGTTCCGCTACCGGGACGGCTCGCAGCGCAACGGCGTACCGATCGACGAGGCGGTGGCGCACGTCCGCGAGGTGGTGGAGTCGCGCACCAACGCCGGCCCCACCGCCACCGCCGCCGAGTAGGCGGTCCGCCGAGCCGCGCCGCCCGGGCGGCGGCGCGGTTCGGCGGCGGTCCGGCCCGGATCGTAGGATCGCCTGTGTGACAGGGGCGGAGCGGGACACCGGGTACGGCGGCGACAACGGTCTGGCGGACGGGCTGGACCGGCTCTGGACGCCGCACCGGATGACCTACATCTCCGGCGAGGACCGGCCCGAGGGCGGGTACGAGAAGCCGGCCGGCTGCCCGTTCTGCCTGGCGCCCGGGCTGCCGGCGGAGGAGAGCCTGGTGGTGGCCCGCGGTGAGCACGTCTTCGCGGTGCTGAACCTCTACCCGTACAACCCCGGCCACCTGCTGGTCTGCCCCTACCGGCACGTGGCCGACTACACCGAGCTGGACGAGCCGGAGACGGTCGAGCTGGCCGCTTTCACCAAGGCCGCCATGCGGGTGGTCCGGCACGTCTCCAGCGCGCACGGCTTCAACCTGGGCATGAACCAGGGCGGCGTGGCGGGCGCGGGCATCGCCGCGCACCTGCACCAGCACGTGGTGCCGCGCTGGGGTGGCGACGCCAACTTCATGCCGGTGATCGGCCGGACGAAGGTGCTGCCGCAACTGCTCGCCGACACCCGGGAGCTGCTCGCCAAGGCGTGGGCGGCGGCCTGACGGCGGCCCGTTCCGACAGTACGATCTTGCGCATGGCCCTCCTGCACCGCGCGGAACTGCGCCCCTCGAAACTGGAGCTGCTCGTACCCTGGCTGCCCGGCCGGTCCTGGTTCGCCGGCGAGGCGGGCGCGGAGGTCACCCGCGTCGCGGCGTACCGGTTCGACGACCCGGCCGGCGAGGTCGGCGTCGAGACGCTGCTCGTGCGCGCCGGTGACGGCCCGGTGCTCCAGGTGCCGCTGACCTACCGGGGCGCGCCGCTGGCCGGAGCGGACGACTTCTTCGTGGGCCTCGTCGAGCACTCGGTGCTCGGCCGCCGCTGGGTGTACGACGCCTGCGGCGACCCGGTGTACCCGCCGCTGCTGGCCGCCGCCGCGCTCGCCGACGCCGGGCAGGCCGAGGAGTACTTCGAGGTCGACGGGAAGCGCGAGGTGCGTCCGGCGAGCATGACGCTGACGGGGAGCCGTACCGGCCGCCCGGTCCCGGCCCCTCCGGTGTCGCCGGCGTCGGCCGCTCCGGTGTCGCCCGCTCTGGAGCCGGCTGGTCCGGTGTCGGCTGGACCGGCTCCGGCCGGTCCGGATGACGGCGGCGTGACGGTGGTGCGGGTGGGGGACGTCGAGCTGGCGGTGGTCCGGCGGCCCGTCCCGGCGGACGTTCCGGCGGCGGGCGGGCTCGCCGGCACCTGGCCGGGCCAGGACGAGCCGGTGCTGCTGGCGTACGCGCGCTGACGATCACCGCCGTCCTGGCCCTGGAGGCGGTCGTGCTGGGCGGCGGGATCGCTCCCGGGCCGCGGGCCGGCGTCCTGGCAGGTCTGCCGCCGTCACGCGCGGTGATCGTTGTCGGACGGCGGGATGACGATCCGGCCCGCCGACGCCGGGAAGGTGACAGGATGCGGCGGTGGCAGTCGACACGCGACAGTTGGGGTGCAGCGGCATCGAGGTGAGCGCCCTCGGCATGGGGTGCTGGGCGATCGGCGGCCCGTGGGCCGAGGGCGCCCGGCCGCTGGGCTGGGGCCGGGTCGACGACGACGAGTCGGTACGCGCCGT
Source organism: Micromonospora sp. C28ISP2-4 (assembly GCF_030519385.1). NCBI lineage: Bacteria > Bacillati > Actinomycetota > Actinomycetes > Micromonosporales > Micromonosporaceae > Micromonospora > Micromonospora sp. C28ISP2-4. The sequence continues at coordinate 449,029 of NZ_JAUMKG010000003.1, forward strand.
CCGCCGCGCGCTCGACCTCGGCGTCACCCTGTTCGACACCGCCGACACGTACGGCGCCGGGCACGGCGAGCGGGTGCTCGGGCGGGCGCTCGCGGGCCGGCGCGACGAGGCGGTCATCGCCACGAAGTTCGGCTACACGTTCGACGAGTGCGCCCGCCAGGCCACCGGTGAGAACGCCTCCCCGCACTACCTGCGCCGGGCGGTGACCGACTCGCTGCGCCGGCTGGGCACCGACCGCATCGACCTCTACCAACTGCACCTCGGCGACCTGCCGCTGCCCCGGGCCGAGGCGCTCGTCGGCACGCTCGACGAGCTGGTCGACTCCGGCCTGATCCGGGCGTACGGGTGGAGCACCGACCGGGCCGACCGGGCCGCCGCCTTCGCCCAGGTCGCCCGTGGCGCCGCCGCCGTGCAGCACGCGCTGTCGGTGCTCCGGGACGCCCCTGCCATGCTCGACGCCTGCGACAAACACGACCTGGCCAGCCTGGCCCGGGGGCCGCTCGGGATGGGTCTGCTCACCGGCAAGTACACGCCGGAGTCCACGCTGCCCCGCGACGACGTACGCGGACTCGGGCCGACCTGGCTGGAGTGGTTCCGCAGCGGCCGGCCCGCCCCGGAGTGGCTGCGGCGGGTCGCCGCCGTGCGCGACGCGCTGACCGCCGACGGGCGCACCCTGGCGCAGGGGGCGATCGGGTGGATCTGGGCGCGCAGCGACCGGGCCGTGCCGATCCCCGGCGCCCGTACCGTCGCGCAGGTCGAGGAGAATGCGGCCGCGCTCGCCTGGGGCCCGCTCGCCGCGGACCACTTCGCCGAGGTGGAGCGGCAGCTGGCGGCGGTACGCCGGGCCGCCCTCCGGGACGCCGACCGCCCCCACTGGCCGATGCCCCCGGTCCCCGCCGTCCGCCCCTGACCGCACCACCTCGCCACCCACCCACCGAGCCGCCGAACCGACCCGCCCTCCCCGGCCCCCGCGCTTGCCTAGCCGATCGAGTCCGCCCGGCTGATCGAGCTCGCCGCGCTGATCGAGCTCGCCGCGCTGATCGGGCTCGCCGGGTTGATCGGGCTCGCCGGTTGATCGGGCTCATCGAGCCCATCCCGCGCGCCGAGCGATCGCTCCCACACACCGAAACCCGCCTCCCAGCTCCCGAAACCACCGCAGATCTTGGTACGAAAGCGCCCCTATAGGGGCCACTTCCTACCAAGATCTGCGCGTCCCAACCCCGACGCGACCTGGCGCTGGCCCCGGCGCGGTGGTCGAGCCCGCCCTCGTCGGCGCTGATCTTGCACTTACCGCCCTTACTTTGTCGGGAATGCCCCCATTAGCGGGGGCCGCAAGTGCACGATCGCGGGGCGGGGGCGGGGGCGGGGGCGGGGCGGCGCGGGGCCGGGGGGAGAGTGGTCAGCGGGTTGTGGATTCCTTGCGGGCCTGGTCGGCCAGGTGGGCGGGCATGGGCTCGTGGCGGGCGAACTCGCGGCGGAACGTCCCAGTGCCGGCCGTCATCGAGCGCAGCTCGACCGCGTACCGCAGCAACTCGGTCGCGGGCACCTCGGCGCGGACCAGCGTGCGGCCCTCGGCCTCCGGGTCCGGCTCGGTGCCGAGCACCCGGCCGCGCCGCCCGGACAGGTCGCCCATCACCGCGCCGACCGAGGCGTCCGGCACCCGTACGGTGATCTCGTCGACCGGCTCCAGCAGCGCCGGCTGGCCCTTCTCCGCGGCGTCGCGCAGCGCCAGCGCGCCCGCGGTCTGGAACGCGGCGTCGGAGGAGTCGACGCTGTGCGCCTTGCCGTCGACGAGCGTGACCCGCAGGTCCACCACGGGGTAGCCGGCGACCAGGCCGCGCTCCATCTGCGCCTTGACGCCCTTCTCCACCGACGGGATGTAGTTGTGCGGGACGGCGCCGCCGACCACGCGGTCGACGAACTCGAAGCCGGCACCCCGGGGCAGCGGCTCCACCTCGATGTCGCAGACCGCGTACTGGCCGTGGCCGCCGGACTGCTTGACGTGCCGCCCGCGCCCGCGGGCGGCGGCGGTGAACGTCTCGCGCAGCGGCACCCGGACCGGCTCGGTGTCCAGCTCGACGCCGCCGCCGCGCAGCCGGTCGAGCACCACGTCGGCGTGCGCCTCGCCCATGCACCAGAGCACGAGCTGGTGGGTCTCCGCGTTGCGTTCCAGGCGCAGCGTGGGGTCGCCGGCGACCAGCCGGGACAGGTTGCGGGCCAGCGCGTCCTCGTCGGCCCGGCTGCGCGCCACGATCGCCACCGGCAGCAGCGGCTCCGGCATCTCCCAGGGCGCGATCAGCAGCGGGTCGTCCTTCGCCGAGATGGTGTCGCCGGTCTCCGCGCTGCCCGACTTGGTGATCGCGCACAGGTCACCGGCGACGCAGGCGGGCACCTCGCGCAGCGTCGCGCCGAGCGGGCTGTAGACGTGGCCGACCCGCTCGTCGGCGTCGTGGTCGGGGTGGCCGCGCTCGGCCATGCCGTGGCCGGACACGTGGATCACCTGGTCGGGGCGGAGTGTGCCGGAGAAGACGCGCACCAGCGAGACCCGCCCGACGTGGCGGTCGACTGTCGTCTTGACCACCTCGGCGACGAGCGGGCCGTCCGGGTCGCAGGTCAGCGGCGGGCGGGGCGAGCCGTCCACGCCTGTCACCGCGGGCAGGTCGTGCTCCAGCGGCGACGGGAACGCCGCGACCAGACCGTCGAGCAGCGCGTCCAGGCCGACGCCGGTCTCCGCGCAGACCGGCACCACGGGGTAGAAGTGGCCGCGGGCGACAGCCGTCTCCAGGTCGGTGATCAGCACCTCGGGGTCGATCTCCTCACCGCCGAGGTAGCGGTCCATCAGGGTCTCGTCCTCGCTCTCCGCGATGATCCCCTCGATCAGCTCGTCGCGGGACTCCTGGATGGCCGGCAGGTGCTGCGGGTCCGGCTCGCGCACCTCTGCCGGCAGCCCGGCGGAGTAGTCGTACACCCGGCGGGTGATCAGCCCCATCAGGCCGGCGACCGACTCGCCGTCGTCGCCGAGCATGGGCAGGTAGAGCGGGAGCACGTTGTCGCCGAAGACGCGCTGGCACAGCGCCACCGCCTCGTCGAAGTCGGCGCGCGGGTGGTCCAGCCGGGAGACGGCCACCGCCCGGGGCATGTCGACGGCGGCGCACTCCTCCCAGAGGGCGGCGGTGGCGGCGTCCATCCCGTCGACCGCGGAGACCACGAACAGGGCCGCGTCGGCGGCGCGCAGCCCGGCGCGCAGCTCGCCGACGAAGTCGCCGTACCCCGGGGTGTCCAGCAGATTGACCTTGACGTCGCGGTGCATCAGCGGGGCGCAGGCCAGGCTCACCGAGCGCTGCTGGCGTACGGCGGCGGGGTCGTGGTCGCAGACGGTGGTGCCCTCGGTGACGGCGCCGGCCCGGCCGATCGTGCCACTGGCGGCCAGCAACGCCTCGACGAGCGTCGTCTTGCCGGCCCCCGAGTGCCCGACGAGCACCACGTTGCGGACCCTGCCGGGCTCGGTCACCACCGGCGCGCCGCCGGTGACACCCTTCTCGTTCTTCTGCGCCATCGCGGCGCACCTCCCTCAACCGGTGGTGGTGGCGACCGCCGCGGGCGACGGGGGAGCGGACCCGGGACGGGCGCCGCGGCGATATCTTCCGGTGATCTCCTGCTGCACGGGAACGCGGACCGGTGATCCGGTGAACTGGCTCACCTCCTGGCTCGATCTCACACCCGCACGGGTGCCCGCACAAGGGCCGCCGGGCGGGTCGTACGCCCGGCTGTGTCCCTGGCGGTTGCGGGCCGTTATCGTGGGACCGCCATGGCGAAGATCTTCCAAGTGACGGCCCGCGCGGGCATGACCCGCGTCGTGGAGCCGATCGCCCGCGCGCTGCTGCGTGCGGGCGTGTCCCCCAATGCGGTCACCGTGACCGGCACCGTCGGCGTGCTCGTGGGCGCGCTCGGTTTCGGCGCGCGCGGCCATCTGGTCGCCGGCGCGCTGATCGTCACGGTCTTCGCCCTCACCGACCTGCTCGACGGCACGATGGCGCGGATGAGCGGCGGGTCCACCCGGTTCGGGGCGTTCCTCGACTCGAGCATGGACCGGGTCGCCGACAGCGCGGTGTTCGGCGCTGTCGCGTACTGGCTGGCCACCGAGCACGACTACTCGGGCGTCGCGGCGGCGCTGATCTGCCTGGCCGCGGGCGGGCTGGTCTCCTACGTCAAGGCCCGCGCCGAGGGCCTCGGCATGACCTGCAACGTGGGCATCGCCGAGCGCACCGAGCGGCTGCTCATCGTCGGCGTCGGCGGCCTGCTCACCGGCCTGGGCGTCCGTCCCGCGCTGGAGATCGCGCTCTGGCTGCTCGCCGCGGTCTCGATCTTCACGGTGGGGCAGCGGATGGCCCACGTGTACCGCCAGGCCCAGCGGGTCGGCGCCGAGTGAACCTGACCGAGGCGGGCTTCGTCGCGGGCTGGCGCCTGGTCCGGGCGCTGCCCCGGCCCGTCGCGGCGGCGGCCTTCCGGATGGGCGCCGACCGCGCCCACCGCAAGGACGGCGGGGGTACGCGCCGGCTGCGCGCCAACCTGCGCCGGGTGGTCGGCCCGGAGATGCCGGACGCGGAACTGGACGCGCTGGTGCGCGACGGGCTGCGCTCGTACGCCCGGTACTGGATGGAGGCGTTCCGGCTGCCCGGCCTGAGCCGCACGGACATCCTCGCCGGGTTCCGCCTCGACGGGCAGGAACTGCTCGCCGCCGACGTGGCGGCCGGGCGGGGCGCCGTGGTGGCGCTGCCGCACGCCGGCAACTGGGACGCCGCGGGCGCCTGGGTGGCGGCCACCGGCTGGCCGATGACCACTGTGGCGGAGCGGCTGCCGGACGGCGTCTACGAGCGGTTCGTCGGGTTCCGGGAAGGGCTGGGCATGGAGATCCTGCCCAATACCGGCGGTCCGCGTCCCGCGTTCGACGTGCTGGTGGACCGGCTGCGCGCCGGTTACGTGGTGCCCCTGCTCGCCGACCGGGACCTGTCCGCCCGGGGCGTGGAGGTCGACTTCTTCGGCGGCCGGACCCGGATGCCGGCCGGGCCGGCGCTGCTGGCCATCCGCACCGGCGCCCCGCTCTACGTGGCCTCGATGTGGTACGAACCGGACGCCGCGTGCGCCTCGATCGAGGGCCCGCTGCCGCTGCCGGATCCGGACAGCGCCCCGCTGGACGCCCGGGTGCGCGCGGTGACGCAGCGGATTGCCGACGGTCTGGCGGCGGGTATCGCCCGGCATCCGCAAGACTGGCACATGTTGCAGCGGATGTGGCTGGACCAGGGCCGGGACGGTACGCCCACGTCGGCGCAACCACCGGCCACCACCGGGACGGTCTAGGGGGACGCAGTGCGTATCGGCATCGTGTGCCCTTACTCGTTCGACGTGCCGGGCGGCGTGCAGAACCACGTCATGGACCTGGCCGAGGCGCTGCTCGGGCTCGGCCACGAGGTGAGTGTGCTGGCGCCCGCCGACGAGGACTCGGCGCTGCCGCCGTACGTGGTGTCGGCCGGGCGGGCGGTGCCGCTGCCGTACAACGGGTCGGTGGCCCGGATCGCGTTCGGCCCGGTCTCCACCGCCCGGGTGCGCCGCTGGATCACCCGGGGCGACTTCGACGTGCTGCACGTGCACGAGCCGCTCACGCCGAGCCTGTCGATGCTGGCGGTGCTCTGCGCCCGCGGCCCGGTGGTGGCGACCTTCCACACCGCGATGACCCGCTCCCGGGTGCTGTCCGCCGCGCAGGGCGTGCTCCAGATCGTGCTGGAGCGGATCACCGCCCGGATCGCGGTCAGCGCGCTGGCCCGCAAGGTGCAGGTCGAGCACATGGACGGCGGCGCGGTGGAGATCCCCAACGGGGTGGCGGTGGCGAAGTTCGCCGGGGTGCCGCCGCTGCCGGGCTGGCCGGGGGAGTGCGCCCCGGGCACCGGCGGCACGCTGGGGTTCCTGGGCCGCTTCACCGAGCCGCGCAAGGGTTTCCCGATCCTGCGGGACGCGTTCGTCGCGCTGGCGCCGCACCGCCCCGGGCTGCGGCTGCTGGTCGCCGGCCCGGGTGACGCCGACGAGCTGTACGGGCGGTTCCCGGCCGGCCTGCGCGACCGGGTCACGTTCCTCGGCCTGGTCTCCGAGGCGGACAAGGCGCGCATGCTGCGCAGCGCGCACCTGTACGTCGCGCCGAACACCGGAGGGGAGTCCTTCGGGATGATCCTCACCGAGGCGCTGGCCGCCGGCACCACCGTGGTCGCCAGCGACCTGGACGCGTTCCGCCGGGTGCTCGACGGCGGGCGGGCCGGCCGGCTGTTCCCGACCGGTGACGCGGCCGCGCTGGCCGCCGCGCTGTCCGAACTGCTCGACGACGACGGCCGCCGCGCCGGGCTGACCGCCTGCGGCGACCAGGTGGTGGCGAATTTCGACTGGCCCGTGGTTGCCCGCCGCGTTCTGGAGGTATACGCAGCCGCGATCGAGGCCACCGACGGCCGGGTCATGGACCAGGAGTGGGCGGGTCTGGGCTGACCGCTGTGGCCGCTGCGGCCGCTGTGACGAGCGCGTCGACCGGTGCACCGCGCCGGCCGGCCGGGATGAGGAGCAGCACTACGATGCCGGGCATGTGGTGGGTGGTGGGCGCGGTCGCGGTGCTCGGGCTGGTCTCGGCGTACCTGATCTGGACCTCCGGCCGCGTGCAGCGGCTGCAGGTCCGCGCGGACTCGGCGGCCCGCGCGCTCGACGCGCACCTGCTGCGCCGCGCGGCCGCCGCCGCGGTCCTGGCCGAGCAGCGGTACGGCGTGGAGCTGTACGCCGCCGCCCGGATCGCGCTGGACGCCGTGCCGGAGGAGCGTGAGGCGGCCGAGAACGACCTGACCCGGCAGTTGCGCGGGGTGCGGCTGGACCCGGACGACCCGGCGTGCGCGGCGGTGATCGCGGCCAGCCGGCGGCTGGCGCTGGCCCGGCAGGTGCACACCGACCTGGTCCGGGACGCCCGTTCGGCCCGGGGGCGTCCGGTGGTGCGGCTGTTCCGGATGGGGCGCGGGCGGGAGTGGCCGCGCTACTTCGACATCGACGACCCCACGCTGACCTCGCACGCGGACGTGACCACCGGCTGACGCACCGGCCGTGACGGGGGCCACACGGCAGGCCACCGGGGGTTCGATTGGCGCTCGGAACGGCGCCGCGCCGGTCGTAGCATTCCTGCGCAGTCACCTCCCGAGCACGCCGAGGAGCGATGTCCCGTGTCTGAATCCGCAGCCCCGACCACCGCCACCGCCGTCGGCACCGCCCGCGTCAAGCGCGGCATGGCCGAGATGCTCAAGGGCGGTGTGATCATGGACGTGGTCACCCCGGAGCAGGCGAAGATCGCCGAGGACGCCGGCGCGGTCGCCGTGATGGCCCTGGAGCGCGTGCCGGCCGACATCCGCGCGCAGGGCGGCGTGTCCCGGATGAGCGACCCGGACATGATCGACGGCATCATCCAGGCCGTCTCGATCCCGGTGATGGCCAAGGCCCGGATCGGTCACTTCGTCGAGGCGCAGATCCTCCAGGCGCTCGGCGTCGACTACGTCGACGAGTCCGAGGTGCTGACCCCGGCCGACTACGCCAACCACATCGACAAGTGGGCGTTCACCGTCCCGTTCGTGTGCGGGGCGACGAACCTGGGCGAGGCGCTGCGCCGGATCACCGAGGGCGCCGCGATGATCCGCTCGAAGGGCGAGGCGGGCACCGGGGACGTCTCCAACGCCACCACGCACATGCGCAGGATCCGGCAGGAGATCCGCCGGCTCCAGTCGCTGCCCGACGACGAGCTGTACGTCGCCGCCAAGGAGCTGCAGGCCCCGTACGAGCTGGTCAAGGAGGTCGCCGAGGCCGGCAAGCTGCCGGTCGTGCTGTTCACCGCCGGCGGCATCGCGACCCCTGCGGACGCGGCCATGATGATGCAGCTCGGCGCGGAGGGCGTCTTCGTCGGCTCGGGCATCTTCAAGTCCGGCAACCCGGCGCAGCGGGCCGCCGCGATCGTCAAGGCGACCACGTTCCACGACGACCCGGACGTGCTCGCCAAGGTCTCCCGCGGCCTCGGCGAGGCGATGGTCGGCATCAACGTCGACGAGATCCCCCAGCCGCACCGCCTGGCCGAGCGCGGCTGGTGAGCCGGGCGTGGCCGTACCGGTGATCGGCGTGCTCGCCCTCCAGGGCGACGTACGCGAGCACGTCGCCGCGCTGGCCGGTGCGGGCGCCGACGCCCGGCCGGTGCGGCGGCCGGGCGAGCTGGACGCGGTCGACGGCCTGGTGGTGCCCGGCGGCGAGTCGACCACGATCAGCAAGCTGGTGGACATCTTCGAGATGCGCAAGCCGATCGACAAGCGGATCGCCGCCGGCATGCCGGTCTACGGCTCCTGCGCCGGCCTGATCATGCTGGCGGCCGAGGTGCTGGACGGCCGCCCCGACCAGCGCGGTTTCGTCGGCGTCGACATGACGGTGCGGCGCAACGCGTTCGGCCGCCAGGTCGACTCGTTCGAGGCGCCGGTGGCGCTCAGCGGCGTCGACGGCGGCCCGTTCCACGCGGTGTTCATCAGGGCGCCCTGGGTGGAGCGCGTCGGCCCGGACGTGGAGGTGCTCGGCCGGGTGACCGAGGGTCCGGCCGCGGACCGGATCGTCGCGGTGCGGCAGGGCAACCTGCTGGCCACGTCGTTCCACCCCGAGCTGACCGGCGACCTGCGGCTGCACCGCCACTTCGTGGAGCTGGTCCGGGCCGTCGCCTGAGCGGCCGGTCCGTCCCCGGTTGTGCCGGTTCGGGTGGGCCGGGACGGGCCGCTGCCGTGCGGCGCGTGACAGTGCCCCGGCTCCCGCCGGTAGGATTGCGGAGATTCGGCAGGGCCATCAGCCCGCCGCGGCTCCCAGCGAAGATCACGGCACCTCGACGTGCGCCGCCTGGGGAGCGGGGCGTGTGCGGTGCGGTCGATGCAGACGGCGGGTAGCAACGGAGGTAACAGATGTCCGGCCACTCAAAGTGGGCGACGACCAAGCACAAGAAGGCGGTCATCGACGCCAAGCGCGGCAAGATGTTCGCCAAGCTGATCAAGAACGTCGAGGTGGCGGCCCGTACCGGCGGCGGCGACCCGGCCGGCAACCCGACTCTCTACGACGCCATCCAGAAGGCGAAGAAGAACTCGGTCCCGAACGACAACATCGACCGCGCGGTCAAGCGCGGCTCCGGCCTGGAGGCCGGCGGCGCCGACTGGCAGACGATCATGTACGAGGGTTACGGCCCGAACGGCGTGGCGATGCTGATCGAGTGCCTCACCGACAACCGCAACCGTGCCGCCACCGAGGTGCGTACCGCGCTGACCCGCAACGGCGGCTCGCTGGCCGACGCGGGCTCGGTGTCGTACATGTTCTCCCGCAAGGGCGTGGTGATCGTCCCCAAGGGCGGCACGACCGAGGACGACGTGATGATGGCGGTGCTCGACGCCGGCGCCGAGGAGGTCAACGACCTCGGTGAGGCGTACGAGGTGGTCTCCGAGCCGGGTGACCTGATCGCGGTCCGCACCGCGCTGCAGGACGCCGGCATCGAGTACGAATCGGCCGAGTCCTCCCTCATCCCCAGCGTGAACGTGCCGCTGGACGAGGAGGGCGCGCGCAAGATCTTCAAGCTGATCGACGTCCTGGAGGACTGCGACGACGTGCAGAACGTCTACGCCAACTTCGACGTCTCCGACGAGGTGATGGCCGCCGTCGGCTGACCCCGGCCCGAACGCGCCGAGCGCCGGCACCCCGCTACGGGGTGGCCGGCGCTCGGCGTATCGCCCGGTCAGCCGATCGGCTCGCGCTGCCGCCACGCCGCCCGCACCGAGGTCCGCCCGTTGGTGCGCAGCAGCGAGCCCTCGTAGACGCGCGCCCCGGCCAGCAGGAACCCGGCCGCCGCGAGCAGCAGCAGCGCCAGCGACACGAACGGCTCCCACGTCGCCGCGTCGCCGGTGAACAGCCGCACCGGCATCGCGGTGGGCGAGGAGATCGGCAGGTACGACAGGATCCGCATCGCGGCGGCGTTGTCGTTGAGGAACACCACGGCGAAGAACGGCGCCATCACCGCGAGCTGCACCGGCGTGGACGCCCCGGCGATGTCCTCCTGCCGGTTCACCAGCGCCCCGGCGGCCGCCCACATCGCCGCGAGCAGCAGGAAGCCGCACAGGAAGAACGGCACGAACCAGCCGACCGCCGGCGCGATCAGGCCCAGCAGGTCACCGCCGCCGGTCAGGCGCATCCCGATCAGCGCGGCGGCCGCGATCAGGGTGATCTGCCCCAGCGCCAGCGCGCCCGCGGCGAGGATCTTGCCGGCCAGCAGCGCCCGGGCCGGCACGGCGGCGACCAGGATCTCCACGATCCGGGTCTGCTTCTCCTCGGTGACGCTCTGCGCGATCTGCAACCCGAACGTCTGCGACATGAAGAAGAAGACGAACGCGAACGCGAACGGCACCAGGTAGGCGACGAGCGGGTCCACCGCGTCCGGGTCCAGCAGCTTCACCTGCGGTGCCGCGCTGAGCGCGGAGACCACGTCGTCCGGGGCCCGCTCGTCGGCGACCACGACCGGACCGGTCACCACCGCGGCGTCCGCGTCGCCGTCGCGTACCGCCTGCTCGGCGGCACCGTCGTCGGCGACCAGCATGACGTCCAGCCCGGCCGCGCGCAGCGGTGCGGCGCCGGCGGCGGTCACCGCCACTGTGGACGGGCCGCTGCTCAGCATCGCCGGCACCACTGTGGCGACGACGGCGAGCAGCAGGAAGATCAGCGTGCTGTAGAGGAACGTCTTGTCGCGGACCTTGACCTTGATCTCGCGGGCGGCGACCAACCGGGCGGCCTGGAACGTGTTCACTGGTTGACCTCTCGGAAGATCTCGGCGAGGGACGGGGTGACCGGGCCGAAGGCGCGCACCGAACCGCGGGCCAGCGCCGCGCGCAGCACCGACTGGTCGTCGGCGGGCGGGTCCACCTCGAACACGGCGCGCGCGCCGTCGAGGTCGACCAGCCGCACGCCGGGCTGGTCCCGCAGCCAGCCGGCGTCGCCGTCGACCACGAGCGAGAACCGGGGCAGCGTGTACGCGGCGCGCAGCTCCTCGCGGGCGCCGGCGGCCCGGATCGTGCCGCCCGCGATGAGCACCAGGTCGTCGCAGAGCCGCTCCACCACGTCGAGCTGGTGGCTGGAGAACAACACCGGCGCGCCGGCGGCGGCGCGTTCCCGCAGCACGGCGACCACCATGTCGACGGCGAGCGGATCGAGCCCGGAGAACGGCTCGTCCAGGATCAGCACCTCCGGGTCGTGCACCAGCGCGGCGGCGATCTGCGCGCGCTGCTGGTTGCCGAGCGACAGCGTCTCCAGCAGGTCGTCGGCCCGCTCGCCGAGACCGACCCGCTCCAGCAGCGCGTCGGTACGCCGGCGTGCCCCGGCGGCGTCCAGCCCGTACAGGCGGCCGAGGTGGACCACCTGCTCGCGGGGCGTCATCTTCGGGTAGAGGCCGCGTTCCTCGGGCATGTAGCCGAACCGGGCCCGGGCCTCGCGGCTGAGCGGCTGCCCCCGCCACGTCACCTGGCCCGCGTCCGGGGCGAGCACGCCGAGGATGATCCGCATGGTGGTGGTCTTGCCGGCGCCGTTGCCGCCGACGAATCCGGTCATGCGCCCGGCGGTCACGTCGAAGGAGACGTCTTTGAGCACCTGACGGCCGCCGAAGCTGCGGTCGACGCCGTCGAGGCGGAGCACGCTGGTCATGATCCCGACGCTACGGCCGGTCCTCACCCCCGTCGTCCCACCACGGAGCGATCACGGGGTCCGTCGCACGGCGGACGGGCGTCATCCGCCGGGTCGCACCACCCCGTGCTCGTACGCGAACACCACCGCCTGCACCCGGTCGCGCAGCCCGAGCTTGGCCAGCACGCGGCTGACGTGGGTCTTCACCGTCGCCTCGCCGACGCGCAGGGCGTCCGCGATCTCGGCGTTGCTCGCACCGCTCGCGACCAGCTCCAGCACCTCCCGCTCACGCGGGGTCAGATCCGCCGTCGCCGCGTCGTGGCGGGGGTCCGGCGGTGCCGCGCCGGGCCGGGCGAACGTGGAGATCACCCGCCGGGTGAGCGCCGGCGCGATGAGTCCCTCGCCGCGCGCCACCACCCGGACCGCCTCGATCAGGTCCTCCGGCGTGCCGTTCTTGAGCAGGAAGCCGCTCGCCCCGGCGCGCAGCGCGGCGAACAGGTAGTCGTCCCTGTCGAACGTGGTGAGGATGAGCACCGCCGGGCCGCCCGGCGTCGCGTCGCCGGTGATCCGGCGGGTGGCCTCCAGCCCGTCGAGGACCGGCATCTCCACGTCCATCAGCACCACGTCCGGCCGCAGCGCGGACGCCATCGACACGGCGCGCTGCCCGTCGGCGGCCTCGCCGACCACCTCGATGTCGTCCTCGACCTCCAGGATCACCCGGAAACCGGTCCGGACCAGGTGCTGGTCGTCGACGAGCAGCACCCGCACCGGCGCGCTCACGCGGCCCGCCCGGCGGCCTCGACCGGCAGCGGCATGCGGGCCCGGACCCGGAACCCGCCGCCGGGACGCGGCCCGGCCTCCACCTCACCGCCGTGCGCGGCGACCCGCTCCCGCATGCCGATCAGGCCCAGCCCGGCCCCGGCCGCCGGTACGCCGCCCTGTCCGTCGTCGCTCACGTCGATCTCCAGTTCCCTCGCCAGATAGCGGATTCGCACGTCCAGCGTGGTGGCGTGGGCGTGCTTGACCACGTTCGTCACCGCCTCCTGCACGATCCGGTACGCCGCCTGCGACACCGAGCGGGGCAGCGGCGCCGGTTCCCCGTACACCCCGAGTTCGGCCCGCAGCCCGGTGTCCCGGGCCCGGTCGACGAGCGCGGCGACCTGGTCGATGCCGGCGGTGTCCTCCGGGGCGGCGGCCGCGCCGGCCGCGGCGTCCGGGTCGCGCAGCACCCCGAGCATCCGGCGCAGCTCGTCGACCGACGTGCGGGCCGTCTCCTCGATCGCGGCCAGGGCGGTCCGCGCCTTGTCCCGGTCCCGGTCGAACACGCGCCGGCACGCGGCGGCCTGCACGCCCATCACCGACACGTGGTGGGCGACCACGTCGTGCAGCTCGCGGGCGATGCGGACCCGCTCGCCCATCACCGCGCGCTCGCGCGCCTCGACCTGCGAGCGGCGCAGTTGCTCGGCCTGCTCCCGCAGTTCGTACCGGCGGCGCGCGGCCACCCAGGCGGTCTGCCCCGAGTAGTAGGCGAACCCGAAGAACAGCACGTTGTAGAGCACGCCGTTGACCACGGCGGCGAGCACCGGCGGCACCGGGCCGGCGGCGTCGGCGAAGGAGGCCGCGGAGATCTGGTCGGCCCGCAGCGCGAGGGACAGCGCGAGCCAGCCGAACATCGCCACGATGATCCCCGCCCGCAGCCGCGCGGCCAGCCGCCGGTCGGTGCCCCACGCGCCGAGCGTGAACAGGGCGGCGAACAGCGCGCCCGACGGGAGCTGCGCCAGCGGGACGGCCCGCGCCTGCCCGGCGACGAAGGCGACGGCGACGATCACCGCGACGGTGGCGGGCCACCGCCGCCGCACGGCCAGCGGGGCGGTCACCGCGACGGTCCACCAGACCTGCTCGGCCACGCTCGGCGGCGGCCCGAGCAGGAAGGCCCCGGTGCTGTACGCCAGGGTCAGCTCGAACAGGGCCAGCACGGTGACCGCGAGCCCGACCCAGAGGTCGGCGCGGTACTGCGCGGCCGTGGGAGCCGGCCGGCGCCAGGCGGTGGTGGGTGGGGTGCTCACCGTACGACCATGCCACCGGCCGGGCCGCCGTGGTGCCCGGGGCGTAATCGGGTGGGCCGGACGACAGCCACGACGTAGCCTGCCGGGGTGTTCGTACCCGATCTGCCGATACGCACCGAGCGGCTGCTGCTGCGCGCCTTCACCGCCGGTGACCTGGCGGTGCTCCGGGACTACCGGGGCCGCCCGGAGGTCACCCGGTTCCTCTACCACGAGCCGTACGACGACGACGCCGCCCGCGCGGCGATCGACCGGCTGGTCCGGCGGACCGCGCTGCGCGCTCCCGGCGACGTGCTCAACCTGGCGGTGACGCTGGCGGACACCGGCGAGTTCGTCGGCGACGTGCTGCTGAGCTGGACCAGCGGCGAGCACCGGCAGGGCGAGATCGGGTACGTGGCGCACCCGGCGCACACCGGCCGGGGGTACGTCACCGAGGCGGCCCGGGAGATGCTGCGCGTCGGATTCGAGGGGCTGGGGCTGCACCGGATCGTCGGCCGGCTGGACGCCCGCAACACCGCCTCGGCCCGGGTGCTGGAGCGGCTGGGCATGCGCCGGGAGGCGCACCTGCGGGAGAACGAGTTCGTCAAGGGGGAGTGGGCCGACGAGGTGGTCTACGCGCTGCTGGCCCGCGAGTGGCGGGCGGCGGCCTGAGCGACGGCGGAGGCGGGCCCGGCGCGACGGCCGGGCCCGCCAACCCTCAGCAGCAGCAGCCCAGCCGGAACGACCGCTCGACGTACGACGCCAGACCGGCGGAGTAGAAGCCGACCCCGGGCCGGATCGGGTGGTCGCTGAACAGCTCGACCCGCGACCCGAACCGGACCAGGTACGCCTCGGCGTCACCCGCGTCGTTGCGGATCATGCTGCCGCGCGGCCCGTAGATGCGCTCCAGTTCGGCGAAGGACATCCCGACCGACCCGCCGGCCGGGGAGCGCGGCGGGGCGGTGGCCGTACCCACCGAGACGAGCCGGCCGTCCCGGAAGGTCAGCATGATCGCCCCCGCCCAGGAACCGGTGACGCCGGCGTGCACGATTCCGGGACAGCCCGGCGCGGTCCAGTCGATCAGCCCGGCCGCGACGAGCCGGTCCAGCCGGACGCCGATCCGGTACGGCCCGGCGCCACGGACGCTGAGCACCTCGTTCTCCGCGACGGTCGACCGGACGCGGGCCGGCGTGTCGTCGCTGTGGCCGGCGGTCGCCGGGTGCGCGGGCGCGGCGGCGGCGGCCGGCGCGCCGGCGGTGACCGGGACGGTTCCGGCCAGCGCCAGCAGACCGGCGAGGATGGTGGACGGGAGACGGTTCATGGTGGATCTCCTTCGGTCGGGTTCTCCTGTCCTGTTGGTCTCCGGCCGGCCCGGTTCGGTTCGGTGGATCGTCTACCGTCGACGTGACGGCGGCCGTGGTGGCGGTCCCGGAGGTGATGCGGATGATCACGCCGGCGCGGATCGGGGCGTACCGGGTGGAGCGTCTGCTCGGGACGGGGTCCTTCGCCACGGTCTGGCTCGCGTACGACCCGGCCCTGGCCGACCGGGTGGCGGTCAAGGTCCTGGCCGAGAACTGGAGCCACGACCTGCGGGTGCGGGAACGGTTCCTCGACGAGGCGCGGCTGCTGCGGCGGCTGGACGACCACCGTCTGGT
The DNA here is from genome assembly GCF_030519385.1 of Micromonospora sp. C28ISP2-4. NCBI lineage: Bacteria > Bacillati > Actinomycetota > Actinomycetes > Micromonosporales > Micromonosporaceae > Micromonospora > Micromonospora sp. C28ISP2-4. The sequence goes on from NZ_JAUMKG010000003.1 coordinate 464,471, forward strand.
CCGGGTGCACGCCGTGGGTGAGTTGCCCGACGGCCGCCCGTACGCCGTGCTGGCCTGGGCGGACGGCGGCAGCCTGCGGGACCGCCTGGCCCGCGGTCCGCTGCCGGTGGGACGGGCGCTGACGGTGCTCGACGAGATCGCGGCGGGAGTGGCGGTGCTGCACCGGCACCGGGTGGTGCACCGTGACCTCACGCCGAGCAACGTCCTGTTCCACTCGGCGCCCGGCGGCGACCGGGTGCTCGTCGCCGACCTCGGGCTGGCCAAGGCGCTCGCCTCCGCCTCCGGGCTGACCGCGCGGGCCGGCACGCCCGGCTACATGGCACCCGAGCAGGACGATCCGCTCGCCGTGGTCGACACCCGCGCCGACGTGTTCGGGCTGGGCCGCCTCGGGCTGCGGCTGCTCGGCCGGGAACGTCCGCCGGGCGGTGCGGCCGACGGCCGGACGGCCGGCTCGCGGCTGCGTGCCGGGGTGCCCGCTGCGGTGGACACGGTGCTGCGGACCGCCACCGCCGTGCGCCCCGCCGATCGCTACCCGGACGCGGACGCGTTCCGGCAGGCGCTGCGGCGCGCGGTGGCAGGCGTGCCCACGGGTGACGACGCGCGGCGCGCATCCCGGCCACGCCTGGTTTCCGCCGTGGCGGCGGTCGCGGTGGCGCTCGCCGTCGCCGCCACGTGTGCGGCGGACGCGGTCCGCCCCGCCCCGGCCGGTGCGGTGGGCCGCAGCGGGCCGCTGACAGTGGTCCTGCCGGCCGGCTGGCGGGCCGAGGGGACCGGCTGGGCGGGACGGTACGGCGACGACGGCGACCTCGAACCGGCGCTGGTGATCTCCCCGGACCCGGGGAACTGGGCGGCCGACCCGGCGCTGCCCGGCGCGTTCGTCGGCCTCTCCACCGGTGCGGAGGGCCGGGCCGGGCCGGCGGCCTTCCTCGCCGGACGGGCCCACGGGGACTGCGCCGCGGCTGCGCCGCGTCGCAGTCGGCCGGGGGGCGTGGAGTGGACGGTGGTCGCGTACACCTGCCCCACCGGCCGCCCGGTGATCGTCGAGGCGGCCGCGCCGGCCACCGGCCGGGCCGGTCTGCTCTACGTCCAGCTCGTGCCGCCGCCGGACGTGGGCGCGGACTTCGTCGACCGCGTGCTCGCCGGGGTGCGGGCCGGGTAGGCGGCGCGGTCAGACCACCACCACGGTGATCGGGTACGCGCGGCCGTCCTGCGGGACGGTGACCACCACCGTGCCGGTGCGCACGAACCGGATGTCCACCACACCGGCCTCGTAGCTGCGCGAGACCAGGTCCTCGCGGTCCACTGTGACCTCACCCGGCCCGATCCCCGTGATGCGCAGGATCCCGCCGGCGGCGAAGCAGAGGGACTTCAGCAGTGCCAGCTCGGTCTCGGCGAGCACCAGGTCGTAGCGGACCGGGCCGAAGCACGCGGCCGGGGCCGTGGTGCGTACCGACGGGGTGGGCCGGGTGGCCGGGGGCACGACCGGCGGTCGTGACCGCGTACCCGGGCTCGTCGGCGCGGCCCTCGACGGTGCCGGGACCGGGGTGCTCGCGCCCCGCGGAGCCGGGGTGGGGCCGGGCGAGGTCGCGGCGGTGGGTGGCGCGACGGCGACGGCGCTGGTCACCGCCGGCCGTACCGGCAGCGGCGAGACCGGGCGGTCGGCGCAGGCGGGCGCCCCGGCGAGGGCGACGAGGGCGACGACCGCGAGGCGGCGCCGGCGGCGGGCCGGGTCACGCATCGGACAGCCGCGCCCGGAGCTGCCGGCGGGCCTCGTGGATGCGGGACTTCACGGTCCCCTCCGGCACGTCGAGCAGGCCGGCGATCTCCCGGTAGCTCAGCCCGAGCACGTCGCGCAGGGTCACCGCCTCGGCGAGGTCCGGCGGGACCGCGTCGAGCGCGTCGAGCAGGTCGAGCCGGGTGCCGGCGACCACGCTGGTCCGGCGCGGGTCGGGCCGGTCCGGCAGCGGGACGCCGCCGGCCTCCCGCTGCCACCGTCGCCGCAACGTGCGGTAGGTGGAGCGGGCCCGGTTGGCGGTGACCCGGTAGAGCCAGGTGTCGAACGACGAGCGGCCCTCGAACCCGGTGATCCCATGGGCGAGCGCGAGCAGAGCGTCCTGGCAGGCCTCCTCGGCGTCCTGCCGGTGGGGCAGCAGCCGGGCGCACTGCCGCAGCACCTCCGGCCGTACGGCGGCCAGCAGGGCGTCGAGGGCCTCGCGGTCGCCGCGTGCCGCCGACCGGGCCAGCTCGTCCGTGCCGTCGGGGAGGGGCATCAGGGCGTCCCAGTGCTCGCCGGTGGTCCTGCCACCAGGCTATGCCCCGGGAGGCGGTGCCACCCCGGCTGAGTCGGGCAGCCGACGGCGTCCCGCCCCGGCGCCGACGGCACCGGGGCGGGAAGGGGAGCCGGTCCGGCGGCCTCTCGGCCGCCGGACCGGAGCCGTGCGTCAGCGGGCGGCGCGGGCGGCCTTGACCGCGCTGTCGGCCACGTCCCAGATCGTGACGAGCACGACCACCGCGGCGGCCACCCGGGCGACCTGGTCCGTGCCGCCCTCGCGCAGCCAGGCGAACCGCTCGACCAGCTCCGGGTTGAGCAGCCGGTCGGTGGCGAGCAGCCAGAGCACCGGGGCGGCGAAGGCCACGCCGAGCACCGCGTTGACCGCCACCAGCGGCCAGGTCCACCGCCCGGACCGGTACTTCGCGATCTCCAGGCCGACGGTGGCCAGCAGCACCACGATCAGGGCCGGCAGCCAGAAGCTCCAGAGAGCCGGGTCGAGCACCGCCATCCGGGAACCGTCGTCGGTGGTCCAGCGCTGGAAGTGCTGACCGATCAGGCCACCGACGGTGGCGAGCAGGAACACCACCGAGGCGATGCTGTCGGAGTGGCTGATCTGCCGCTCCCGGGTCTCCTCGGGGAGCTGGTCGACGGTCCACTCGGGCAGGCCGAGCGGGGTCCGGGTGCGTTCCAGCACGGCGAACACCAGCGTGACCCAGAACGCGATCTGCACCGCCGTCTGCATCGCGGCGACGACGGCCGCCCCGATCGCCGCGCCCGGCTCGCCGTCGACGAGCGCCTTCGTGACGCCGGCGAGCACGCCGACGATCGCCGGGATCCAGGTGAGCAGCAGCCGCAGCAACCGCCACCACATCAGGTAGTAGCGCGGGCCGATGAGCTGCAGCGTGCGGTCGCTGTAACGGGCCGCGAGCTGCTCGGGGTTGCCCAGCTCGGTGAGCACCTCGCGCTCGGCGGAGGCGTGGTCCTGTCCGCCGGAGGTCCGGTCGTCGATCATGTCGGCGATGGAGCCGCGCAGCTCCTCGGCGAGTTCCAGGCGGCGCTGCGCGGGCACGGAACGCATGGTGGCGGCGACGTAACGGTCGGTCAGGGAACTCATCGTTCCGCTCCTTCGATCAGTTCGGTGACGGACGACCGCACCGCGGTCATGTCGTCGAGCAGGCGGTTCAGGACGTCCTGGCCGTCGTCGCTGGTCCGGTAGAACTTGCGCGGCCGGCTCTCCTCGGTGTTCCACTCGCTGGTCAGCAGGCCCTGGTCCTCCAGCCGGCGCAGCAGCGGGTAGAGCGTGTTGGCGTCGACCGCGAAGCCGTGCGCGGCCAGCCGTTGCAGCAGTGCGTATCCGTAGTCGGGGCGGCGCAGGGCGACCAGGCTGGCCACCACGACAGTGCCGCGTCGTAGCTCCTGGAGATGGGTCCGGAGGACCTCGTCGCTGACCATGCTCAACACGATAGTGTGTGCCACACACTATTGCAACAGCGAAGAACACCGCGTGCCGCACACCGGCCACTCGGAGAGACCCGGACCACCCTCGGCGCGGACGGTGGAGCCCGCACGATCACCTCGGTAGGGTGGGTCGGTCGACTCCGACGCAGCTTGATCCACAACCCGGGGGGCGCCACGCATGGGCGATTCGTTCGCGCATCTGCACGTACACACCGAGTACTCGATGCTCGACGGGGCGGCCCGGCTCAAGGACCTCTTCGCCGAGGCGGCGCGGCTCGGCATGCCGGCGGTGGCGATCACCGACCACGGCAACATGCACGGCGCGAACGACTTCTACAAGCAGGCCATGGACGCCGGGGTGAAGCCCATCCTCGGCGTCGAGGCGTACGTCGCGCCGGAGTCGCGCTTCCACAAGGCGCGGGTCAAGTGGGGCCGCCCCGAGCAGAAGAGCGACGACGTCTCCGGCAACGGCGCGATCACCCACATGACCATGTGGGCGAAGAACCGCGACGGCCTGCACAACCTGTTCAAGCTCAACTCGCGCGCCTCCATGGAGGGCCACTACGTGAAGTGGCCCCGGATGGACATGGAGCTGATCGCCGAGCACGCCGAGGGCATCATGGCCACCACCGGCTGCCCGTCCGGCGCGGTGCAGACCCGGCTGCGGCTGGGCCAGTTCGACGAGGCGCTCAAGGTCGCCGCCGCGTACCAGGACATCTTCGGCAAGGACAACTACTTCCTGGAGATCATGGACCACGGCCTCGACATCGAGCGCCGGGTCCGCGAGGGGCTCACCGAGATCGCCCGCAAGCTCGACATCCCGCCGGTGGTCACCAACGACTCGCACTACACCCACGAGGCGCAGGCCGAGGCGCACGACGTGCTGCTCTGCGTGCAGACCGGCAGCAACGTCGCCGACCCGAACCGGTTCCGCTTCGAGGGCGGCGGCTACTTCGTCAAGTCCGCCGACCAGATGCGCGCCGTCGACTCCTCCGAGCTGTGGCAGCAGGGCTGCCGCAACACGCTGCTGGTGGCCGAGAAGGTCGACCCGGCGGGCATGTTCACGTTCCACAACCTGATGCCGCGGTTCCCGATCCCCGAGGGCGAGACCGAGGAGTCCTGGTTCCGCAAGGAGACGTTCGCCGGGCTCAAGCGCCGGTTCCCCGACGGCATCCCCGAGGGCCACGTCGTCCAGGCCGAGTACGAACTGGGCGTCATCATCCAGATGGGCTTCCCGTCGTACTTCCTCGTGGTCGCCGACTTCATCCAGTGGGCCAAGAGCCAGGGCATCGCGGTCGGCCCCGGGCGTGGTTCGGCGGCCGGCTCGCTCGTGGCGTACGCGCTGGGCATCACCGACCTCGACCCGATCCCGCACGGCCTGATCTTCGAGCGGTTCCTCAACCCCGAGCGCGTCTCCATGCCGGATGTCGACATCGACTTCGACGAGCGCCGGCGCGGTGAGGTCATCAAGTACGTGACCGACAAGTGGGGCGAGGACAAGGTCGCGCAGATCGCCACGTTCGGCACGATCAAGGCGAAGGCCGCGATCAAGGACTCGGCCCGGGTGCTCGGCTACCCGTACGCGGTCGGCGACCGGATCACCAAGGCCATGCCCCCGGCGGTGATGGGCAAGGACATCCCGCTGTCCGGCATCTTCGACCCGAAGCACCCCCGCTACGCCGAGGCGGGCGAGATCCGCGGCCTCTACGAGTCCGACCCGGACGTCAAGAAGGTCATCGAGACCGCCAAGGGCATCGAGGGCCTGATCCGGCAGACCGGTGTGCACGCCGCCGGCGTCATCATGTCCGCCGAGCCGATCATCGAGCACATCCCGCTGATGCGGCGCGACTCCGACGGCGTCATCATCACGCAGTTCGACTACCCGACCTGCGAGTCGCTCGGGCTGCTGAAGATGGACTTCCTCGGCCTGCGCAACCTGACGATCATCGACGACGCGGTGAAGAACATCCAGCTCAACCACGGCCGGGAGCTGGACCTGCTCGGCCTGCCGCTGGACGACAAGCAGGCGTACGAGCTGCTGGCCCGCGGTGACACGCTCGGTGTGTTCCAGCTCGACGGCGGGCCGATGCGCTCGCTGCTGCGGCTGATGAAGCCGGACAACTTCGAGGACATCTCCGCCGTCCTGGCGCTCTACCGGCCCGGCCCGATGGGCGTGGACTCGCACACCAACTACGCGCTGCGCAAGAACGGGCTCCAGGAGATCACCCCGATCCACCCGGAGCTGGAGGAGCCGCTGCGCGAGATCCTCGCGCCCACCTACGGCCTGATCGTCTACCAGGAGCAGGTGCAGCGCGCCGCGCAGATCCTCGCCGGCTACACGCTCGGCCAGGCCGACCTGCTGCGCCGGGCGATGGGCAAGAAGAAGAAGGAGATCCTCGACAAGGAGTTCATCCCGTTCCGGGACGGCTGCCGCGAGCGCGGCTACTCCGACGAGGCCATCCAGGCCGTGTGGGACGTGCTGGTGCCGTTCGCCGGCTACGCGTTCAACAAGGCGCACTCCGCCGCGTACGGCCTGGTCTCCTACTGGACCGCGTACCTCAAGGCGCACTACCCGGCCGAGTACATGGCCGCCTTGCTCACCTCCGTCGGTGACGACAAGGACAAGATGGCCATGTACCTGTCCGAGTGCCGCCGCATGCGCATCCAGGTGCTCCCGCCGGACGTGAACACCTCGGCCGGGCCGTTCACGCCGGTCGGCAAGGAGATCCGCTTCGGTCTCGGCGCGGTGCGCAACGTCGGCGCGAACGTGGTCGCCTCGATCATGCGGTGCCGGGAGGAGAAGGGCGACTACGCCGACTTCTACGACTTCCTGTCCAAGGTCGACGCGGTGGTCTGCAACAAGAAGACCATCGAATCGCTGATCAAGGCCGGGGCGTTCGACTCGCTCAAGCACCCGCGCAAGGGCCTGCTCGCCGTGCACGCCGACGCCATCGACGCGTACGCCGACGTCAAGCGCAAGGAGGCGGTCGGCCAGTACGACCTGTTCGGCGCCGGCTTCGGCGAGGCGGAGACCGGCGGCACCACCACGGTCATGCCGGTCATCGGCGAGGGGGAGTGGGACAAGCGCGACAAGCTCGCGTTCGAGCGCGAGATGCTCGGCCTGTACGTCTCCGACCACCCGCTGTTCGGCCTGGAACACGTGCTCGGGGCCGCCGCCGACACCACGATCGCCGCGCTGTCCGAGGAGGGCACAGTGCCCGACGGCGCGGTGGTCACGCTGGCCGGCATCCTCTCCGGCGTGCAGCGCCGGGTCACCAAGCAGGGCCGGGCGTGGGCGTCGGCGACGCTCGAAGACCTCGCCGGCGGCGTGGAGACGCTGTTCTTCCCGAACACGTACGAGGTGATCGGGCAGTACATCGCCGAGGACGCCATCGTGGTGGTCAAGGGCCGGGTCGACCGGCGCGACGACACGCCGCGCATCATGGCGATGGACATGTCCATGCCGGACGTCACCAGCAACCCGGCCAACAAGCCGGTCACGCTGACCATCCCGGTGCACCGCTGCACGCCGCCGCTGGTGGAACGGCTCAAGGAGACGCTCGTGCTGCACCCCGGCGACACCGAGGTGCACGTCAAGCTGCTCAACGGCGGCAAGGTCACCACGCTGCGCCTCGGCCCGTTCCGGGTCGCGCCGACCACCGCGCTGATGGGTGACCTGAAGAGCGTGCTCGGCCCGGCCAACGTGAGCTGACCGGGCCGAGCGCCTCCGGCTCAGCGAGCTAGACGCGGGTGACGCGGATGGCGTCGGCGATCACGTACCCGGTGCTGCCGGACCACCGGCTGACACCCACCTTGTTGGCGTCCCCGGCGGCCAGGGTGAAGGTGCCCAGCGAGCGCCACGCACCGCCGTTCGCCGTCTGGTTCACCGAGACCGTCTGGTTGCCGCTCGTCGTCGCGACGATGTACGGCGTGGACGTGTTGTAGCCGGCCACTGCCGGATACCAGACCTCCACCCGGTAGGTGGCTGTCGCCGGGATGTTCACCTTGTACCAGGCGGTGTCGCTGGCCGCGACGGGGTTGGCGTACCGGTAGTCGGCGCCGTAGCGCTGCGCCGAGTACGTCGAGGTGCTCCAGTTGGCGCTCGCGGTGAACCGGCCGGCGGTGGTGTTGTCCACGATGGTCGACCAGGCGGTCGGCGGGGGCGTGGTGCCGCCGGTGACGAGCTGCATGTAGTAGGTCCAGTTCCAGTTCGAACCCGGGTCGGTGTGCGTCGCGCCCGGCACCTGGTTGTGCCCGATGATGTTGGTGCGGGTCTTCGGGATGCCGTACTTGTCGCACAGGTACCGGGTCAGCGCCGCCGACGACCGGTACATCGCGTCGGTGTACCAGGAGGCGTTGTCGACGTACCCCTCGTGCTCGATGCCGATCGACTGGGTGTTGTAGGTCCAGTTGCCGGCGTGCCAGGCGATGTCCTTGTCCCGCACCATCTGCGTCACCGCGCCGTCGGAGGAGCGGAGCAGGTAGTGCGCGCTGGTGCCGGCGGCGGCGTTCTGGAACCAGCTGATCGAGCCGGCGTAGCTGCCCTGCATGGTGTGGATGACGATGTAGTTGATCGGGTACGCCGACTCGCGGCTGGAGACCGTGTAGTTGGACGAGTTGGCCGGCACCCAGGCCGCCGGGCCGTAGTCGGTGCTCAGGGTGCCGAAGTCGCCGGTGCCCAGCGGCGCCACGTCGGCGTACCGCCCCCGCTGGGGCGCGACCGGGCGGCCGTCCACGCTGACCTCGCCGCCGGCCGTGGTCGCGATGAAGCCCCGGGCGAGCAGGTCGTACACGGAGTCGGCGTACAGCCGGGCGGTGGCCGCGTCCGCCGAGCCGCCGTAGCGGGCGATCGGGCCGTACCACTGGTTGACGTCGTCGCGCTGCGCCGCGGTCAACCCGGCCTCGTCGGCGTAGGAGCGCAGAACCGCCGCCGCGCCGGCCACGTTCGCCGCGTCCCGGGTACGCAGTTCGGCGCGGTCCAGCCGGGTCCGGCGCGCGGCCTCGTCGAGCGTGCGCACCTTCGGGTTGCTGGTCAGGTGCATCACGCCGTATCCGCCGGAGGCGCTGGGCTCGCCGCCGTGACCGTCCAGGCGGGTCTCGGCGTACCCGAGCGCGGCGAGCAGGTCGCGCGGCACGTCGGAGCCGGCGGCGGCCCGGTCGAAGGCGGCGGCGAGCGGTTGCGCGCCGTGCTGTGGCGCGGCCTGGGCCGGCTGGCCGGTCAGGCCGATCATGAGGATCAGGGCGCCGCCGAGCAGGTGGCTCATCCGACGCGAGGGTCTCCGAATCGTCACAGGCACTCCTCGTCCGCTACAGGGGGGCGACCGTGCTCACGTCGCCGGTTCGCCGCACCCTATAGCGTGACGTTTGTCTATGTCGATACCTTGCATCGACGGCCTATTTGATGAAGACTTCCTTCAGGTTTCTGGACCGGCCCCGTACCGTCGCGGTCTTGCCCGGCGCGCCACGGCCGGGCAGCATCGTGCGGATGCCGCCCACCGACCTGCTGCGCGTCCGCGATCTGGTGCCCGACTTCCTCGCCTGCGCCGGCCACGGCGCGCCGGAGCTGCCGGTCTCCCGTTACCTGGCCGGACACCCGGACGTGGCGCGGGCGCTGCGCCGCGACGGCGACTGGTCCGACGCCGCCGGCGTGGCCACCGTCCTGGACGGCCTTCGCGACCGCGCCGCCGACCTGGCGGCACGAGCCGAGACGGTACGCGCGTCACTGCCCGGCGGTGTCGCGGCGGTGGCCGCTGCACTGGGCTGGTCCGGCGACGGTGGGCCGGTCGAGTGCGTGGTGCTGATCGGGCTGAACCAGGCCAACGGCTGGGCCGGCGAGCTGAACGGCAGATACGCGCTCTTCCTCGCCGTGGAACAGCTCGGGCCGCCGGAGGACCTCGACCTGCTGGTGCGGCACGAGGCCGCGCACGTGGTGCACGACCGCCGCGCCGCGATCCGCGACTGGCCCGAGTACGGGGTGGCGAACGCGCTGTTCACCGAAGGGCTCGCCACGCAGGTCACCGCGGAACTCGACGCCGGACGGCCGGACGAGGCGTACCTCTGGTTCGGCCGTCCCGGCCACCGGCAGTGGCTCGACGAGTGCCGCCGCCGGTGGCCGGAGATCCTGCGCCGGGTGCGCGCCGACCTCGACGCCACCGACGCCGAGCACCACGCGCCGTACTTCCTGATGCGGGACTCTCCGCTGGCCGGCGGCCTGCCCAAGCGCTGCGGCTACCTGGTCGGCCTGACCGCGGTACGACGCCTGCGCCACCACCACTCCCTGCGCGACCTGGCCACCTGGCCCCTGCCGAGGGTGCGGCGGGAGATCGCCGAAGCGCTGACCGACCTCCCCCCACCCACCTGACGCCCACCCCACCCCACCCCGCGCGTCCGCCCCGCTCCATGGCCGCGGGGGGCCACGGGGGTGGGATTGGCGGTGTCGGGGTGGGGAGGGGGTGGCTAGCGTCGGGCCATGGAGCTGGAGCAGGCGCAGAAGTTGTGGCAGCCCGAGGCGGGCTGGTTGAACACGGCCACCTATGGACTGCCGCCGGAGCCGGTGTGGGACGCCGTGCAGCGGGTGCTCGCCGACTGGCGGACCGGGCGGGTGTCGTTCGAGGTGTGGGAGGAGTCGGTGGACCGCTCCCGGGCCGCCTTCGCCCGCCTGACCGGTGTGGACGTCCCCGACGTGAGTGTCGGCGCCAGCGCGTCGCAACTCGTCGCGCCGATCGCGGCCGGGCTGCCGGCGGGCGCGACCGTGGTGGTGCCCGAGACCGAGTTCACCTCGATCCTGTTCCCGTGGCTGGTCCAGCAGGAGCGCGGCGTGCGGGTACGCACCGTGCCGCTGGCCGGCCTGGTCGACGCGATCGACGCCGACACGGACCTGGTGGCGTTCAGCGTGGTGCAGTCCGCCGACGGCACTGTGACTCCGTACGACGAGATCGTCGCGGCGGCCCGGGCGCACGGCGCGTTCGTGGTGGCCGACGCGACGCAGGCGTGCGGGTGGCTGCCGTTCGCGGCGGACCGGGCCGACGCGGTGGTGGTGGCGGCGTACAAGTGGCTGATGGCGCCCCGGGGCTCGGCCTTCGCCTACCTCGCCCCGGCGCTGCGCGAGCGGGTGCGCCCGGACGCGGCCGGGTGGTACGCCGGAAGCGACCCGCACGCCTCCTACTACGGACTGCCGCTACGCCTGGCCGACGACGCCCGGCGTTTCGACATCTCCCCGGCCTGGATGAGCTACGCCGGGGCGGCTCCGGCGCTGGAACTGCTCGCCGACCTGGAGCCGGAGGCGGTGCGCGCGTACGACGTGGGGCTGGCCAACCGGTTCCTGGCCGGGCTGGGCCGGCCGCCCGGCGACAGCGCGATCGTCACGGTGGACGTGCCGGACGCGCAGGAGCGGCTGGCCCGGGCGGGGGTGCGCGCGGCGGTACGGGCCGGCCGGGTCCGCGCCTCGTTCCACCTCTACACGACCGAGGCGGACGTGGACCGGGCGGTCGAGGCGCTGACCGGCTGACCCCGCAACCGGGGAGCAACCGGGGAACGGCCGGGGAGTATGCCCGAGCGCGGCCGGAACGATCCGGAGCGCAGCCGGAGAACGGCCGGCGCGCCAGCGCGCGCCGGCCGTTGCGAATCGCTCAGCAGACGTCGAAGGTCGCGGACGTGTAGGAGAGCAGTTCCCATCCGCGGTCCGGGCCGAGGGTCATGTCCCACCTGCCGTCGGTCCGGCGACCGAGCTGGAAGTAGTCGGTGGTTCCGTCGTAGGCGTACCAGCCCTCGCCCTCCCAGACGACGAGCCGGGTGGCCGCCCGGGACAGCGTCTTGGCCCCGACGACGCCGTCGGCGACGAGGCCCCGGGCGTTCTGCCACCGCTTCGTGGCCGCCGTGGTCTGCGGCCCGAACCGGCAGCCGACGTCGGAGTAGGTGAGGTAGCCGTCCGCCCACAGGATCATCTGCCACATGGCGACGACGTTGCTGTACGAGCGTGTCGACGCCGAGATCGGGCCCTCGTCGCCCCAGTCGTCCCGCCAGTCGCCGGAACCCGTGATGTACCCCTGACTCACGCTCGCCGAGGCCGGTGCGGCCGAGACCGCGAGGACTCCGAGCATGGCGGCGGCCGTCGTGAGCGCGACGGCCGTGATTCGAGTACGCATGTGCATCTCCTCCGGCTGGTGGTGCCTTTGCCGGGGACACACCTGGCGCCCGTAGCCGGTTGCGCAGAGTCAGAGTCGAGACACAACGCGTCAGGCCAGGTGGCCGCCGATCTTCGTGTACCCGCGGAGCAGGTCGCGGGAGATGATCAGCCGCTGCATCTCGTCGGTGCCCTCGAAGATCCGGTACAGCCGGACCTGCCGGTACCAGCGTTCGATCGGCAGCTCACGGGTGTAGCCCATGCCGCCGTGGATCTGGAGCACCCGGTCCACCACGCGGTTGACCATGCCGGCGCCGTAGAGCTTGCCCATCGAGGAGGCGTGCCGGGGGTCGAGGCCCTGGTCGACCGTCCAGGCCGAGCGCAGGATCAGCCAGCGGGCCGCCTCCAGCTCGGTCTCCGAGTCGGCGATCATCCACTGGATGGCCTGGTTGGTGCCGATCGGCGCGCCGAACGTCTCGCGCGTGTTGGCGTGGTCGATCGCCATCTGGAGGACTCGTTCGGCGATGCCGACGGCGTGCGACGGAATGGTGTAGCGGCCCTTGCCGATCCACTCCATGCCGAGCGTGAAGCCCTGCCCGATCTCGCCGAGGATGTTGCGGTGCGGCACCCGTACGCCGTCGAAGATCAGCGAGGCCGGGCCGCCCTCGCCCATGGTCTGGATGAACTCGGACCGCCAGCCCATCGCGCGGTCCACCAGGAACGCGGTCGCGCCGCCGCGGCGGGCGCCCTTCTCCGGGTCGGTCACCGCGACCACGATGGCGAAGTCGGCGTCGTTGCCGTTGGTGATGAACGTCTTCTCGCCGTCGAGGACCCAGTCGTCGCCGTCGCGGCGGGCGCGCAGCTTGATGTTCGCCGCGTCGGAGCCCGCGCCGGGCTCGGTGATGGCGAAGCAGGAGATCCGTTCGCCCTCGATGGTGGGGATCAGGAACTCGCGCTTCTGCTCCTCGGTGGCGTGGAACAGGATGTTGTCGGCCTCGCCGCCGAAGCGGAACGGCACGAAGCTGCGGCCCAGCTCGGTCCAGATCAGCGACTGCATCACCGCGGGCAGGGCCATGCCGCCGTACTCCTCGGGCGTGGCCAGCCCCCAGAAGCCGAACTTCTTCGCCTTGAGCTGGAGTTCGCGCAGCTCGGAGCGGTCCAGGCCGGGCTGGTGGGCGCGCTCGCGGCGCAGCACCTCCGCCTCCAGCGGCATCACCTCCCGGGTGACGAACGTGCGAACGGTGTCCCGGATCGCGCGTTCCTCGTCGGACAGTGCGAAGTCCACGGTGCCCCCTCAGGTCGACTGCCTATAAACTAGCGCTGGAAGTTTTCCCGCGTCCAGACCCGATGTCGAAAGGAGGATGATGACCAGGTGCCCCGACCCCGACAGGCCCTGCTCACCCGCGACCGGATCGTCGAGACCGCGCTGGCGCTGATCGACGCCGACGGGCTGGACGCGCTCTCGACCCGTCGGCTCGCCGCCGCGCTGGGCGTCCGCGGCCCCTCGCTCTACAACCACTTCGCCACCAAGGAGGAGATCCTCGACGCGGTGGCCGACGGCGTCGCGGCGACTGTCGACATCGGCGTCTTCGAGAAGTACGACTGGCTCGACGCGCTCGGCCGCTGGGCGCGCTCGTACCGGGCCGCGCTGGCCGCGCACCCGAACATCGTGCCGTACCTGGCGCAGGGGCCGGGCCGCCGTCCCGCTGCGCTCGCCATGGCCGACGCGGTCTACGGCTCACTGGTCCGGGCCGGCTGGCCGCCCGCGCGGGCCACCCACATCGGCGCCGCGATGCGCTACTTCGTGGCCGGGTCCGCGCTCGGCTCGTTCGCCCGCGGCTTCGTCGAGGACCCCTCGCTCTACGCCGCGCACCCGCACCTCAACCAGGCCCACCGCCTCGCCGGCCACCAGCGCAGCGTGGACGAGGGGGCGTTCGCGCTCGGCCTGGACGCGCTGCTGCACGGGCTGGCCGCCGAGTACGCGGCCACCGTCGCCCCGCTGGAACGGGTCGGCGGTCCGGAGTAGCGTCGAAACTCCCACCGCTAGTTTCCACCGCCCCCGAAGGACGCCATGGATCTCGCCGCCGCCCCTCCCGCCCTGCTGACGCGCCGCCACCTGCACGTCGCCGGTGACTGGGTCGACCCGTCGTCGGGCGACACCATCCCGGTCGAGAACCCGGCCACCGGGAGCATCGTCGGCGAGGTGCCCGCCGGCACACCGGCCGACGTGGACCGCGCGGTCGCCGCCGCCCGCGCCGCGTTCCCCGGCTGGGCCGCCACCGCCCCCGGGCAGCGGGCCGCGCACCTGGACCGGCTGCACGCCGCGCTCGCCGCCCGCGCCGACGAGATCGCCCGCACGGTGGCGACCGAGCTGGGTACCCCGCTCAAGCTCGCCACGCGCGTCCAGGCCGGCCTGCCGCTGACAGTGCTGCGGACCATGGTCGACCTGGCCGCCCGCCCGGCCGCCGAGCACACGGTCGGCAACTCGCTCGTGGTCCGGGAGCCGGTCGGCGTGGTCGGGGCGATCACCCCGTGGAACTACCCGCTGCACCAGGTGGTCGCCAAGGTCGCGCCCGCGCTCGCCGCCGGGTGCACAGTGGTGCTGAAGCCGAGCGAGCTGACGCCGCTGACCGCGTACCTGCTGTTCGACGCGATCACCGACGCCGGCCTGCCGCCCGGCGTGGTGAACCTGGTGCCCGGGACCGGCCCGGTGGTCGGCGAGGCGCTCGCCGCGCACCCCGACGTCGACCTGGTCTCGTTCACCGGCTCCACCGCCACCGGCCGGCGCATCGCCCACCTGGCCGCCGAGCGGATCGCCCGGGTGTCGCTGGAACTCGGCGGCAAGTCGGCGAACGTCGTCCTGGCCGACGCCGACCTGCCCACCGCGGTCAAGGTCGGCGTGGGCAACGCGCTGCTGAACTCCGGGCAGACCTGCACCGCCTGGACCCGGATGCTGGTGCACCGCGACCGCTACGCCGAGGCGCTGGACCTGGTCGCGGCGGCGGTGGCCGGCTACCGGCTCGGAGACCCGTTCGACCCGGCCACCCGGCTCGGCCCGCTGGCCTCCGCCGCGCAGGCCCAGCGGGTACGCGACCACGTCGACCGGGCGCTCGCCGACGGCGCCCGGCTCGTCGCCGGTGGCCCGGACGCGCCACTGCCGCCGCAGGGGCACTTCGTGGCGCCCACCGTCTTCGCCGACGTGCACCCGGACAGCGCGCTCGCCCAGGAGGAGGTGTTCGGGCCGGTGCTCGCGGTGATCCCGTTCGCCGACACCGACGAGGCGGTCGCCATCGCCAACAACTCCCGGTACGGGCTGGCCGGCGCGGTCTGGTCGGCCGACGAGGAGGCGGCGCTGGCAGTGGCGCGGCGGATGCGTACCGGCCAGGTGGACGTCAACGGCGGCGCGTTCAACCCGCTCGCCCCGTTCGGCGGCTACAAGCAGTCCGGCCTCGGCCGGGAGCTGGGCGCGTACGGCGTGGAGGAGTTCACCGAGGTGAAGGCGATCCAGCGATGAGGGCGCTCGTGGTGCGCGGCCGGGGCGAGACACCGGCGGTCGAGGACGTACGGCTGCCCGCGCCCGGCCCGGGTGAGCTGCGGGTACGCATCCGCGCCGCCGGCATCTGCCACTCCGACCTGGCCATGGTGGACGGCACGCTGGCGCCCGCGTACCCGCTGGTGCTGGGGCACGAGGCCACGGGCGTGGTGGCCGAGGCCGGGCCCGGCACGACGCTCGCGGTCGGCACACCCGTGGTGCTCAACTGGGCGCCGGCCTGCCGGGAGTGCTGGCACTGCCGGCACGGCGAACCGTGGCTCTGCGCCGCCAACCCCAACCCGTCGACACCCCGGGGCGAGACGGCCGCCGGTGAGCCGCTTCAGGTCACGCTCGGGCTCGGCGCGCTCGCCGAGGAGGTGGTGGTGCCGCAGCACGCCGCCGTGCCGGTGCCGGCCGGACTGCCGCCGGAGCAGGCCGCGGTGCTGGGCTGCGCGGTGCTCACCGGCGTCGGCGCGGTCCGCAACACCGCGCGGGTCGCACCCGGCGAGTCGGTGGCGGTGATCGGGCTCGGCGGGGTGGGCCTGGCCGTGCTGACCGCCGCGCGGCGGGCCGGCGCGTCGCCCATCCTCGCCGTGGACGTGGTGGAGGCCAAGCGGGACCTGGCGCTCGCCGCGGGCGCCACCGACTTCCTGCGCTCGGACGACCGGCTGGGCAAGGAGATCCGGGTCCGCACCGAGGGACGCGGCGTGGACCACGCGTTCGAGTGCGTCGGCCGGTCCGCCACCATCCGCGCCGCCTGGCGGGCGACGCGGCGCGGGGGAGCGGTCACCGTGGTCGGCATGGGCGGCAAGGACGACATGCTCAGCCTCTCCGCGCTGGACATCTTCCACTCCGCGCGCACGCTGCGCTCCTCGGTGTACGGCTCGACCGACCCGGACCGGGAGGTGCCGGAGCTGGCCGAGGCGCTCGCCGCCGGTGACCTGGACCTGGGGCCGCTGGTGAGCGGCACGGTGCCGCTGGCCGAGGCGCCCGCCGCGCTGCAGCGGCTGGCCCGCGGCGAGGGCGCCCGCTGGGTGGTCACCTTCCCGGACTGATCCGGCTCGGGCCGGATTCGCCGGTGGCGCATCCGGATCGGGCCGTGCGGACGAACCCCTGGGTAGGAGAGCTACCCGGGGGTACGTCCGTTGCTGACCGAGAACATGCCGGCCTGGGCCGCCGAGACGGCCCGCAAACGGCTGACCGCCGCCGCCGAGGACCTGGACGACAACCGGGTCGCCGGGCTGGTGCTCGACCTGGCCGCCGAGGCCGGGGTGGTGCCCGCCTGGGAACAGGTCTGCCTGCCGCTGCTGGGCACGCTGCGCGGCGACAGCGCCGCCGAGATCGCCGTCGAGCACGCCCTCTCCGAGGGGGTACGCGTCGGCCTGGACGTGTTCGGCCGTGAGCCGTCCCGGCCGCTTCCCGCCCAGGGCGTGCTGCTCGCCGGCGCCGAGCACGAGACGCACTGCCTCGGGCTGCACGCCCTCGCCGCGGCGCTGCGCGAACGTGGCCGGGGCGCGCTGCACCTCGGCCCGGCGCTGCCCTGGTCCGCGCTGGCCAGCGCCGTGGCCCGGGTCCGCCCGCGGGTCGTGGTGGTCTGGTCGCAGACGCCGCTGACCGGCCGCGCGTACCGCCTGGTCCGTCTGCGGCGGGACCTGCCCGGGGTACGCGTGCTCGCGGCCGGTCCGGGGTGGATCGAGCCGTTCCCGCCCTCGTCGGCCGTGCCGCAGCGGCTCGCCACGCTCGGCGAGGCGACGCTGGCCTGCCTGGCCGGCGGCAGCGCCTGACCCCCGGGCGCCTGATCGGCGAGCGCCGGACGCCAGTCACCTGATCGGCCCGCGCCTGACGCCGCAGCCTGGCACCCGGTCAGCCGGCGCGGCAACCGCGCAGCAGCGTGGCGACGGCCGACTCCGGGTCGAAGCCGTCATCGGGGGAGGCGAGCTGGTTGCTCAGCAGCCCGTCGACGAGCGCCAGCAGCATCCGGAAGTGGGCGGGCGGATCGGCCGAGCCGAGCGTGGCGAGCAGCGGCTCGCCCCAGCCGGCCAGCCGTGCCCGGGCGGCCTCGATCGCCGGGCGCAGGTCGGGCCGCACGGCCGCCTCGACGAACAGCGCGTACCGGGCCAGGGTGACCACCCGCTGCTGGTCGGTGAACTCCCGGATCAGCCGGCCGACCACGGCGGCGAAGGCGGCGACGTCGCCCGGCGGCAGGTCCGCGGCGAGCCGTTGCCAGGCCGCCGTCTCCACCTCGACCAGCCGGTCGAAGACGCCGGTGACCAGCGCCTCCCGGGTGCGGAACCGGTTGGACGCCGAGCCTTCGGGCAGGCCCGCCTCCGCGTCCACGGCCCGGTGGGTGAGCTGCCGCGGCCCTCCGGTGCCGAGCACCCGGATGGCGGCGTCGAGCAGGAGCTGCCGGCGATCGGTCACCCGGTCAGACTACAGCCGTAGTGCAGCCGACTACATCTGTAGTACGGTGACCGCATGGGCGGACGCGCGGTCGTGGTCGGGGGCGGCATCGGCGGGCTCGCGGCGGGCATCGGCCTGCGTGCGGCGGGCTGGGAGGTGACGGTCCTGGAGCGGTCGGCCGCGTTGCCGCACAGCGGCACCGGGCTCGGCATCTGGCCCGCCGCGATGCGCGCCCTGGACGCCCTCGGCGTCGGCGACGAGGTGCGCCGCCGGGGCAGCCGTCAGGCCGGCGGCTCGATCCGGCGTCCCGACGGCAGCCGGATCGCCACCGTCGACGTCGAGCGGCTGGAACGCCGGCACGGCGAGCCGGTGCACCTGGTCACCCGGCCGGTGCTGCTCGCCGTCCTGGCCGGCGCGCTGCCCGGCCCGGTGCTGCGCCTCGGCGCACCGGTGACCGACCCGGTGTCGCTGCTCGACGCGTACGACCTGGTGGTCGGCGCGGACGGGATCAACAGCGTGGTGCGCGCGGCGATGTACGGGCAGCGGTACCCGCTGCGCTACGCGGGCGCGGTGGCCTGGCGCGGCGTGGTCGACATGGACCTGGCCGAGGGTGGCGAGACCTGGGGGCGGGGGCGCAAGTTCGGGCTGACCCCGGCCGGGCCGGGCCGCACCAACTGGTACGCCGCGGTGCGGCTGCCCGAGGGGCACCCGGCGCCGCCGGACGACCGGGCCGAGCTGCGCCGCCTCTTCGGCGACTGGCATTCGCCGGTGCCGGAGGTGCTCGACGCGCTCACCCCGGAGGGGATCCTGCGGCACGAGATCCGCGACCTGACGCCGCTGCCGTCGTACGTGTCCGGCCGGACGGCGCTGCTCGGCGACGCCGCGCACGCGATGACCCCGGACCTCGGGCAGGGCGCCTGCCAGGCGCTGATCGACGCGGTCACGCTCGCCGACTGCGTACGCGACGCCGGGGACGTGCCGGCCGCGCTGCGCGCGTACGACGGGCGACGCCGGCGGCCCACGCAGCGGATCGCGGCCGGCGCGCGGTGGGCCGGGCGGCTGTCCGGCGTGCGGCGGCTGCTGCCGGTACGGGACGCGCTGCTGCGGCTGGCGCTGGCGGCCGGCCCACCCGCGTGACCTGAGACACATCCGATACGAACCCGTTCCGTATCGAAACAGGCTCACCTACGCTCGGCAGCGTTACGAGTCTGGCCCGTATCGTATTTCGAACGCGGGTGAACCGGGGGGAGAACGGCAGTGGAACCGCACGAGAACACCGGACACCCGAGGAGGTGGGCGATCCTCGGGGTGCTGGTGATCAGCCTCCTCGTGGTCGTCCTCGACAACACCATCCTCAACGTCGCGCTGCGCACCCTGGCCGACCCGGTGCACGGCCTCGGCGCCACCCAGGGCGAGCTGGAGTGGGCGATCAACTCCTACACGCTCGTCTTCGCCGGGCTGCTGTTCACCTTCGGCGTGCTCGGTGACCGGCTCGGCCGCCGCCGCTTCCTGATCCTCGGGCTGGCGCTGTTCGGCCTGTCCTCGCTGCTGTCCGCGTACGCGCAGGACCCGGGCCAGCTCATCGCGGCCCGCGCGCTGATGGGCGTCGGCGGCGCGGCCATCATGCCGGTGACACTCTCGATCATCTCCAACGTCTTCGACCCGCGCGAGCGCGCCAAGGCGATCGGCGTCTGGGCCGGCGCGGTCGGCCTCGCGGTGGCGATCGGCCCGGTGCTCGGCGGCGCGCTGCTGGAGCACTTCTGGTGGGGCTCGGTCTTCCTGATCAACGTGCCCGTGGTGGCGCTCGGCGTGGTGCTCGTCGCGGCCCTGGTCCCCGAGTCACGCGACCCGAAGCCCGGCCGGGTCGACCTGCTCGGCGTGCTGCTCTCGGTGGTCGGCCTGGTCGCGCTCACCTACGGCATCATCGACGGCGGCGAGCACGGCTTCGGCCGCCCGCAGGTGTGGGTCGCGGTGCTCGGCGGTCTCGCGGTGCTCGGCTGGTTCGTCGCCCACGAGCTGCGCAGCGACCACCCGTCACTGGACGTACGGCTGTTCCGGGTGCCCCGCTTCGCCGCCCCGGTGGCCCTGGTCGGGCTGGTCTTCTTCGCCGCCATGGGCGTGATGTTCTTCGGCGCGTTCTACCTCCAGCTCGTCCGCGGCTACAGCCCGCTGGAGAGCGGCCTGCTGTTCCTGCCGTTCGCCGCGGCCCAGCTCATCTTCGCGCCGCGCAGCGCGGCGATGGTCCGCCGCTACGGCGGCCGGGCGGTCGCCGCCGTCGGGCTGCTGCTCACCACTGTGGCGCTCGCCGCGTTCGTCTTCATCGACGCGGACACCCCGATCTGGATCTTCTCGGCGCTCGGTTTCCTCCAGGGCGCCGGGATGGCCAACATCATGCCGCCGGCCACCGAGTCGATCATGTCCGCGCTGCCCCGGGAGAAGGCCGGCGTCGGTTCCGCAGTCAGCAACACCGTGCGCCAGGTGGCCGGCGCGCTCGGCGTGGCGGTGCTCGGCTCGGTGCTCTCCGCCGTCTACCGCGACCAGGTCGGCCCGGCGGTGGCGGCCCTGCCCGCCCCGGTGCGCGACGCGGCCCGCGAGTCGGTCTCCGGGGCGTACGCGGTCGCCAGCCGGCTCGGCCCCGACGCGCCGCGGCTGATCGACGCGGCGAACGACTCGTTCGTCTCGGCCATGCACTGGGCGGCGGGCGCCTCCGCGGTGGTGGCCGCGCTCGGCATCGTGATCGTGCTGCGCTGGATGCCGGGCCGGCCGGTCGTCGCCCCCGACGCGGCGCCGGTCACCGACCGGGAGTTGGCCGGTACCGCGTAGGTTCGTGGACAATGTCTGACATGACTTCCACGGCGGATGCTCCGCGGTCGCCCGGGCGACCGCGGAGCACCCGCGCGGACGAGGCGATCGTCGACGCCACCCTCGACCTGCTGGCCGAGGGCAGCACCATAGAGTCGCTGTCCATCGAGGCGATCGCGGCCCGCGCCGGCGTCGGCAAGGCCACCATCTACCGCCGCTGGCCGGGCAAGGACGCGTTGCTGCTGGACGCGTTGCGCACGCTCAAGGGGCCCGCGCCCCGCACGGCCGGGCGCTCCGTCCGCGACGACCTGGTGCTGCTCGTCGGCGCCGTGGGCCAGCACACCGACCCCCGGGTCCGCAAGATCATGCCCTGCCTGGTGCCCGAGGTGAACCGCAGCTCGGCCCACCGGCAGGCGTACGAGGCGATCGTCGAGCCCCGGCGCGCGGCGCTGCGCGAGGTGCTGCGCCGCGGGATCGAGCAGGGCGAGCTGCGCGCCGACCTCGACGTCGAGGTGACCATGTCGCTGCTCACCGCGCCGATGCTCACCCAGCGGATGCTGCGCTGGCACCCGGAGCGTGACGAGCGGCTGCTGCCCGAGCGGATCGTGGACACCGTCCTGGACGGCCTGCGAGTCCGCTGACCCGCGCCCCGGCCGGCGGTTCCCGGCCGGACGGCGTCTCCGGCCGGCCCGCCGCGCGCCGCTCAGCGGGCGGGCGTGCGCAGCCGGTGCAGGCGCAGCGCGAGCTGCACCTCCAGCGCCCGCTCCGGCCGCTGCCAGTCCGCGCCGAGCAGGTTCCCGACCCGCTCCAGCCGCTGGGTGACCGTGTTGACGTGCACGTGCAGCTGTTCGGCGGCGCGCGCCAGGCTGCCGCCCACGCCGAAGTACGCCTCCAGCGTCTTCACCAGCGCGGTGCCCCGCCGGGCGTCGTAGTCCAGCACCGGCCCCACAGTGGTGGCGAGGAACCGGGCCACGTCCCGGTCCCCGGCGTCGCCGACCGCGCCCAGCAGCAACCCGACGAACCCCAGCTCGGCGGTGCTCGCCCCCTGCCCGGCCCGGCCCAGCGCGCCGAGCGCGGACAGGCACCGCTCCGCCTCGGCGAACGTGACGGCCAGCGACGCCGGACCGGTCGACGGCCCGCTCGCCCCGGCGGTCACCGGCCGGCCGGTCACCCGGGACAGATCCCGGGCCACCGCGCGGGCCGCACCACCGGCGTCGTGACCGGGCAGCATCAGCACCACCCGCCCGTCGCGCGCCGCCGCCAGTCCACCCCGGGTCGAGGCGTACGTGGTGGCCCAGGACAGCACCCGCTGCCGGGCCGAGCCGGTCTCGGCGAACGCGTCGTCGCCGACCGCCACCAGCACATGCGGCGCGTCCAGGTCCACCCCGATCCGGCGGGCCCGCGCCCGCAGCGCGTCGGCGTCACGCAGCGGCCGGGCGATCAGGTCGTCCAGCAGTTCACCGCGCACCCGCCCCTCCGCCTCGGCCACGGTCCGGCGGAACAGCAGCAGCAACGCGGTCACCAGCGCGGCGCGCTCCAGGATGCGCTGGTCGGCGTCGACCAGCTCGTCGTCCGGGCGCAGCACCAGCGCGCCCAGGTTCTCCGCGCCGGCCACCACCGCCGCGTACCAGAGCGGGCCCCGGCGCACGCTGCGCCCCTCGGTACGCGACGCGGCCACCGCCTCCACGATGTCGGCCCGGTCCGGCTCCTCGATCTCACCGACCCGGGCCAGCCGCCGGCCCTCGGCGTCCAGCGCCAGCAGCGCGCCGCCGAGCACCTCGGTGACCGCCGCCGCCACGTCCTCCATCCCGCCGCCACGCACCACCAGCGCGGTCATCCGGTCGTGCGCCGCGGCGGCGCGCTCCACCGAGCTGCTGTGCGCCCGGATGGTGCTGTTCGCCGCCGACAGCTCCGCCAGCGCCGCCCGGGTCTCGGCCAGCAGCCGCGCGGTGTCGATCGCCACCGCCGCGTGCGCCGCCAGCGACACCAGCAGCGACACCTCCTCGCGGGCGAACGGCCGGGCCGAGCGGTTCGCCGCGTACAGCACGCCGATCACGCTGGACCCGAGCCGCAGCGGCACACCGAGGATGGCCACCAGGCCCTCCTCGCCCACCCCGCCGTCGATCTCCCCGGTGTGCCGGAACCGCTCGTCCTCCTGGTAGTTCGAGGTGACGTACGGGGTGCCGGTCTGCGCGACCAGCCCGCCGAGCCCGTCGCCCAGCTCCAGCCGCAGCCGCTGGAACCGGGCCGAGATCGAGCCGTCGGTGACCCGCATGTACGTGTCGCCGCGCTCGTCGTCGTTCAGCGTCATGTACGCCACGTCGGTGCCGAGCAGGATGCGCGCCCGGTGCACGATCGCGCGCAGCACGTCGTCCAGGTCGCGCAGCCCGGCCAGGTCGCTCGCGGTGTCGTACAGGCCGGACAGCTCGGTCTCCCGGCGGCGTCGGCGGGCCAGCAGCGCCCGTACCCGCAGCGCCACCACCTTCGCCTGCTCCAGCTCGGCAAGCCGTTCGGCGGGCAGGCCGGCGGCGCGCGCGGCCACCAGCGGGCCCTCGAACTCGACCGCGGCGGCCTCGCGCGCCAGCAGCTCCAGGAACTCGACCGGCGACGACATGACCGACATTGTGCGGGGGGCCACTAGTTCGCCGTCCAGCCCCCGTCGAGGGCGATCGAGGTGCCGGTGAGGAACGCGGCGGGCGGGGAGCACAGGTACGCCACCAGTTCCGCCACCTCCGCCGGCTCGATCAGCCGCTTGATCGCCGCCCGGGCCAGCATGATCTTCTCGACCACCTCGTCCTCGCCGATGCCGTGGGTGGCCGCCTGGTCGGCGATCTGGCTCTCCACCAGCGCGGTGCGCACGTACGCCGGGTTGATGCAGTTGGCCGTGACACCGTGCGCGGCACCCTCCAGCGCGACCACCTTGGACAGGCCCTCCAGCGCGTGCTTGGCCGAGACGTACGCCGACTTGAACGGCGAGGCGCGCAGCCCGTGCACCGAGGAGATGTTCACGATCCGGCCCCAGCCGTTCGCGTACATCCGGGGCAGCGCGCGGCGGATCAGCAGGAACGGGGCCTCCACCATCACCCGCTGGATGTACTCGAAGCGCTCGACCGGGAAGTCCTGCACCGGCGCGACGTGTTGCAGGCCGGCGTTGTTGACCACGATGTCGGCGTCGACGTCGAGCCGGTCCACCGCCGCCGGGTCGGCCAGGTCGATCCCCACCGCCCGGCCGCCGGCCTCGGCCGCCACCGCCTCGGCCGCCGCCACGTCGCGGTCCAGCACCACGACCGTCGCGCCGGCCGCCGCCAGGCGCAGGGCACAGGCCCGTCCGATGCCGCCGCCACCACCCGTGACCAGCGCGGTGCGACCGGTCAGGTCGACGTGTACGACGTGGGGGACCGCCACGGGTTCTGCCGTCATGGCGCATGAACGTACGAGCCGGGTGCCCCCTGGCACATGGGGCGGCGACACATACTCCACGGCCCGCGTGTGTGGTGCGCCGCGTCACCGTCCGCGCCCGGCGTGTCCGCCCGCCCCGGTGTCGGCGCGCACCAGTAGGGTGTGTCGAACACACGTACTGCTGGCGGCTCGGGGAGGAGGCGGCGTGCGCGTGCTGGGCGTCGACCCGGGCCTGACCCGGTGCGGGGTCGGCGTGGTCGAGGGCGTGCCGGGCCGCCCCTGCACGCTCGTGGCCTACTACGTGGTCTACACCGACCCGGAGGACGACCTCGCGCTGCGCCTGCTGCACCTGGACCGCTCGCTCACCGGCCTGGTCGCCGAGCACCGGCCGGACGCGGTCGCCGTGGAGCGCGTGTTCAGCCAGCACAACGTCCGCACCGTGATGGGCACCGCGCAGGCCAGCGGCGTCGCGGTGCTCGCCGGGGCACGGGCGGGGCTGCCGGTGACGACGTACACGCCGAGCGAGGTGAAGGCCGCGGTGACCGGCTCCGGCCAGGCCGACAAGAAGCAGATGACCACCATGGTCACCCGGCTGCTGCGGCTGCCCGAGCCGCCGAAACCGGCCGACGCCGCCGACGCCCTGGCGCTGGCCATCTGCCACGTGTGGCGCGGCGGCACCCGGTCCAAGCTGGCCGCGGCCGCGCAACGGGCCCGACGAGGAGGGACGCGATGATCGCGAGCGTACGCGGCACGGTGACCGCCACCGGCCCGGATCACGCGGTGGTGGAGGTGGGCGGCATCGGCCTGGCGGTGCAGTGCGCCCCCGGCACGCTCGCCGACCTGCGCGTGGGCCAGCCCGCCCGGCTCGCCACCAGCCTGGTGGTCCGGGAGGACTCACTCACCCTCTACGGCTTCGCCGACGACGACGCCAAGCAGCTGTTCGAGCTGCTTCAGACCGCCAGCGGGGTCGGTCCCCGGCTGGCCCAGGCGGTGCTCGCCGTGCACACGCCGGACGCGGTCCGCAAGGCCATCGCCAACGCCGACACCGCCGCGCTGACCCGGGTGCCGGGCATCGGCAAGAAGGGCGCCGAGCGGCTGGTGCTGGAGCTGCGCGACCGGGTCGGCCCGGTGCCGGTGGGCGTCGACGGCGCGGCCGGGGTGACCGCCGGGGCCTGGCCGGAGCAGGTCCGTCAGGCGCTCGTCGGGCTCGGCTGGACGGCGGCCCAGGCCGAGCAGGCGGTGGCCGCGGTGGCAGAGACCGTCGACGGCGAGACCCCGCCGGTGCCGGTGCTGCTCAAGCAGGCCATCCGCCTCCTGGGCCGGACCCGATGAACGGGGAGAACCTGGTCTCGGCGTACGTGGACGACGCCGAGCGGGACGCCGAGGCGAGCGTCCGCCCGAAGCGGCTCGACGAGTTCATCGCCCAGCACCGCGTCCGCGACCAGCTCGACCTGCTGTTGCAGGGCGCGATGCGGCGCGGCTCCCCGCCGGACCACATCCTGCTGTCGGGTCCGCCAGGCCTCGGGAAGACGACCCTGGCCAACATCGTCGCCGCCGAGCTGGGCACCGGGATCCGGGTGACCAGCGGCCCGGCCATCGAGCGTTCCGGCGACCTGGCCGCGATCCTGACCAGCCTCGCCGAGGGCGACGTGCTGTTCATCGACGAGATCCACCGGATCGCCAAGCCGGCCGAGGAGCTGCTCTACAGCGCCATGGAGGACTTCCGGGTCGACGTGGTGGTCGGCAAGGGGCCGGGCGCCACCGCGATCCCGCTCGACGTGGAGCCGTTCACGCTCGTCGGCGCCACCACCCGGTCCGGTCTGCTGACCGGCCCGATGCGCGACCGGTTCGGCTTCGTCGCGCACCTCGACTTCTACGCGCCGGCCGACCTGGAGACGCTGCTGCACCGGTCGGCCCGGATCCTGGGGGTGCCGATCACCGCGGACGGCGCGGCGGAGGTCGCCGGCCGGTCCCGGGGCACCCCGCGTATCGCGAACCGGCTGCTGCGCCGGGTCCGCGACTACGCCGAGGTGCGTGCCGACGGCGTGGTCACGCTGGAGACGGCACGGGCCGCGCTGACCGTCTACGACGTGGACGCGCTGGGCCTGGACCGGCTCGACCGGGCGGTGCTGACCGCGCTGGTCGACTCGTTCCGGGGCGGCCCGGTGGGCCTGTCCACGCTCGCCGTTGCGGTGGGGGAGCAGCCGGACACGGTCGAGGAGGTCTGCGAGCCGTTCCTGGTCCGGGCCGGGCTGCTGGCCCGTACGCCGCGCGGGCGGGTGGCCACCGAGGCCGCCTGGCGCCATCTGGGCCGTACGCCCCCGAATGGTACATTTGGTACGGATGCCCCTCCGGGGCCCGATCTGTTCTCGGTGCAGACCGACCAGCCGTGATCCGTTCGTGATCTGTGCCGCATTCGGTCTTCTCAGGAGCAGGGACTAGACTTCGCCGCGGTTTGTACAGGACGTGAGAATCCGCTTCCGCTGCGGCGCCCTCCGGCGCCGGGGTGGAGGCCAACCGGAAGGTCTACACCGTGCTTTACGCAGCAGCGAGTGGCGGGGGAGCCGGCAGTCTGACGCCGATCCTCATGATCGCTCTGCTTTTCGTCGTCATGTACTTCATGATGATCCGTCCGCAGCAGAAGCGCCGCCGCGAGGCCGAGCAGATGCAGGCCGCACTCGCCCCGGGCGACGAGGTGGTCACCATCGGCGGCCTGCACGGCACGGTCACCGCGGTCGAGGACGAGACGGTCCTGCTCGAGGTCGCCCCGGGAGTGCAGACCCGGTACGCCCGTCCCGCCGTCGCGCGGGTGATCAAGCGCTCCGAGGCGCCGGCGGCCGAGACGATCACCGAGGAAGCCGAGCCGGTCAAGGAGTGACCCACGCCCCGGAAGGGGCAGCGGATTCATCCGTACAAGTGGATAGTTGGGGTCGGCGCGCGGCGCCGGCATCCGGCCGGGCCGTGCGGCGCCCCCGCGCCGCGCTCCAGCCGGCGTGCCGTCCTCCGGTGCCGACCCGCCGGAGCAGTCGGGCGGACACCCCCGGCCCGACAGTTGTCGCCGCCGTGGAAGCGGCGCGACCGTACAGGGAGACAGGACAGCCGTGGCACCACCTCAGGGACAGATGCGGCCCGGACGGCAGCTCGCCGTGCTCGGGCTCATCTTCGTCGTCCTCTATCTATTGGTGTTCTTCTCGGGCGGCGCCAGCGGCGGCTGGAAGGACCGGTTGGAGCCGCGGCTCGGCCTGGACCTCGTCGGCGGCACCCGGCTGACGCTCGAGGCCACCAACACGGTGGACGGCAAGCCCCCGACCGCCGACAACCTCGAGGAGGCCCGCCAGATCATCGAGAGCCGGGTCAACGCGTACGGCGTGGCCGAGGCCGAGGTGGTCACCGAGGGCAACCGCAACATCGTCATCTCCCTGCCCGGCCAGAACCGCGACCTGACCGACGTCGGTGAGGCCGCCGAGCTGCGCTTCCGCAAGGTGCTCAAGGCCACCGACGGCAGCGGCGCCGCGGCCGCGCCCGCGCCGACGCCGAGCGCCACCCCGTCCGGAGCCGCCACCCCGTCGGGCAGCGCGTCGCCGAAGGCGAGCGCGAGCCCCAAGGTGAGCGGGTCGCCGAGCGCCGGCGGGCAGGGCGGCATGGCCCCGGCGTCCCCGTCGGCGACGCCGAGCGCCGCCGCGCCGAGCACGAGCCCGAGCGCCGCCGCGCCGAGCCCGAGCGCCAGTGCCGAGCCGGTGCCGCAGAGCATCGAGCAGCAGCGCAAGGCCGTCGAGCAGAAGGTCGGCGCGGCCGCCTGGGCCGCCGCCTCGGGCCTGCAGGCCCCGGCGGACCTGACCACCGACCCGTCGCTGGCGGACAAGCTCAAGCCGTTCGGCACGCTCTCCCCGCAGGAGGTCGCGGTCCTGCCGGTGGAGATGCAGTTCAACGTCCCGACCATCACCTGCGCCCAGCTCGACAAGCGGCCCGCCGCCTCGATCAAGGACGAGAAGCAGAAGGCGGTCGCCTGCGAGTCCGGCGCGAAGTACCTGCTGGACGTGGCCAAGGTGCTGGGCACCGACGTCAAGAACGCCTCCGCCCAGCTCGACCAGACCAGCTCCTGGGTGGTCAGCCTCAACTTCACCGGCAGCGGCCAGGAGAAGTGGACCGCGCTGACCCGCGAGGCGTTCAACAACGAGGGCCAGGCCTGCGACCAGACCGCGCTCGGCCAGGACGGCAAGTGCCGCGTCGCCGTGGTGCTGGACAACGAGATCGTCTCGTCCCCGGAGATCCAGGGCGTGCTGACCGGTGACTCGCAGATCACCGGCAGCTTCGACAACAAGGCCGCGAACGCTCTCGCCAGCCAGCTGCGCTACGGCGCGCTGCCGGTGACGTTCGAGCCGCAGGAGCAGCAGAACGTCACCGCGACGCTCGGCGACAGCCACCTCAAGGCGGGTCTGCTGGCGGCCGGCATCGGCATGCTGCTGGTCATCATCTACTCGTTCTTCTACTACCGGCTGCTCGGCTCGGTCATCTTCCTGAGCCTGGTGCTCTCCGCGCTGCTGGTCTTCGGTGCGCTGGTGGTGCTCGGCCGGTCGATCGGCTTCACGCTCACGCTCGCCGGCATCGCCGGCATGATCGTCTCACTGGGCGTCGCGGCGGACTCGTTCGTCATCTACTTCGAACGACTGAAGGACGAGATCCGGGAGGGCCGCAGTCCACGCAGCGCGGTGCCGCGCGCCTGGATCCGGGCCCGCCGGACGATCATCTCGGCGAACGCCATCACGCTGATGTCGGCAGTGGTGCTCTACATCGTGTCCGTCGGCGCGGTGAAGGGCTTCGCCTTCGCGCTCGGCCTGGCGACCGTGCTCGACCTGGTCGTCGTGTTCCTCTTCCGCCACCCGATCATGACGATGTTCGCCCGTACCCGGGCGTTCCTGTCGCCGCGGGTCAGCGGTCTGGGCCGGGCACTGCCGGCCCGTTCGGCCGAGCCGGGCACCGCCCGCAACCCGCGTGTGAAGGAGGCCTGAGATGGCTAAGAGCGGTCTGGCCGCCCGGCTCTACCGGGGTGAGGCGGATCTCAACATCGTCGGGCGGCGCAAGCTGTGGTTCGGCGTAGCAGGCGTGCTCATGCTGATCGCCGTGCTGAGTTTCGCGATCAGCGGCTTCAAGCTGGGCATCGAGTTCGCGGGCGGCAACTCGTTCCAGGTGCCGGCCAGCGTCGGCACGCTGGACCAGGCCGAGCGGACCGTCGACGAGGTGCTGGCCGACGAGGCGCCGGGCGTCGAGGTGGTCAGCGCGCAGAAGGTCGGCGGCACCAGCGGCGAGTTCTACGAGATGCGCACCGGCCAGCTCTCCGCCGAGCAGGCCAACGCGGCCAAGACCGCGATGGCGCAGGAGTTCGGCATCCAGGCCGACCAGATCAGCGGCAGCCAGGTCTCCGAGGCGTGGGGCAGCCAGGTCACCTCGCGCGCCTTCCTCGGTCTGGTGATCTTCATCGCGGTGGTGTCGATCTACCTGGTGCTGCGCTTCGAGTGGCGGATGGCGGTCGCCGCCATCGTCTCGCTGCTGACCAACCTGGTCCTCACCGCGGGCATCTACTCGCTCGTCGGCTTCGAGGTCACCCCGTCGACGATCATCGGCTTCCTCACGATCCTGGGCTTCGCGCTCTACGACGTGGTGGTGGTCTTCGACAAGGTGCAGGAGAACACCCGCGGCATCACCGCGAACAACAACATGACCTACGGCGAGGCGTCGAACCTGGCGCTCAACCAGAGCCTCATGCGGTCGCTGAACACCTCGGTGGTGGCGCTGCTGCCGGTCGGCGGCCTGCTCTTCATCGGCGCCGGCCTGCTCGGCGCGGGCACGCTGAAGGACCTCGGCCTGGTGCTGTTCGTCGGTATGGCGGTGGCGTTCCTGACCTCGATCCTGCTGGCCACGCCGCTGCTGGTGCTGCTGAAGAACATGGACCCGCGGATCAGCGCGCACAACAAGCGGGTGCTGTCCCGCCGGGCCGCGCTCGCCCGGGGCGAGATCACGCCGAAGGGCCCGCGTACCGCCGCGCCGGCCGCCGACGCGCCGATCGACCCGGAGGCGGCCGCGCTGGCCGGCGCCGCACCGAAGGTGGGCGCCCGGCCCGCCGGCAAGCGCCCCAGCGGCGCCCGCGGTGGCCGCCCCGCCGGGGGCGGCGGCAACCGGCCCGGCGGCAAGCGCCGCTGACCGTAGGGCCGGACGGAATCGGTCCGACGGCGTCCGTCATGCTGATGTCACGGCATG
The DNA here is from genome assembly GCF_030519385.1 of Micromonospora sp. C28ISP2-4. NCBI lineage: Bacteria > Bacillati > Actinomycetota > Actinomycetes > Micromonosporales > Micromonosporaceae > Micromonospora > Micromonospora sp. C28ISP2-4. The sequence continues at coordinate 494,711 of NZ_JAUMKG010000003.1, forward strand.
ACGGACGCCGTCGTCGTTTCGAGAGGACATGGGACGCACCGTGACGGAGACCCACACCGCAGGGGTACGCGGAGACAGCGGCCCGGAGGTCGCCCAGCTCGTCGCCAGCCGGTTGCTGGACGTGCCGGACTTCCCCAAGCCGGGTGTCGTGTTCAAGGACCTGATGCCGCTGTTCGCCGACGGTGAGGCGTTCCGGGCGGTCATCGACGGCATCATCGCGTACCACGGGCGGGACTCGTTCGACACGGTCGCCGGCATCGAGGCGCGCGGGTTCGTGCTGGCGGCGGCGGTCGCGTACGCCACCGGCGTCGGCGTGGTGCCGGTGCGCAAGGCCGGCAAGCTGCCCCGCGCCACCCACTCGGCCTCCTACGCGCTCGAATACGGCGAGGCGACGCTGGAGGTGCATCAGGACGCCTTCACCGCGGGCCACCGGGTGCTGGTGCTCGACGACGTGCTCGCCACCGGCGGGACCGCCGAGGCCACGCTCGACCTGGTGGAACGGGCCGGCGGGACGGTGGCCGGGTTCACCGTGCTGCTGGAGCTGGGCTTCCTCGAAGGCCGTAAGCGGCTGGCGCAGCGCCCGGTGCATGCCCTGTTGACCGTTTGACCAGGCCGGCCCGTCGGGCCGGTCGGCGCGGACCGTCCGGGGGAGCGGTGGCGTACCCTGCGTACGGGTAGCATTGCCCTTTGCCCGACCCGGCCGAGATCTCCGGGGCGGCGAAGGCGCCGGGGCCCGGCCCCGGCGACCGCGTGGAACAACACCGGCCCCCGGGCCGGTTGAACCAGACGTCGGCCGGACGGCCGGCGCATCCCGGCGAGCGGTGAGGAGGCCGGTGTCCCACGATGTCGTCCCTCCGGTGGAGGGCACGGTGCACCCGACAGGCGACGCGGACGGCTCGGTGACCGAGCGCAGCGGCAACCCGCCGGCCCGGGCGACCGGCGCCACCGGCGGCGCATCCGACGCGCCGGCTGACGGCGGGGCGGTCGTGGTGCCGTTCCCGACCGAGGGTTCCACCGAGTCCACGCCCGGCAGCGGTTTCGCGCTCTCCAACGCACCCACCGGCCGGCGGGTGCGCGCCCGGCTGGCCCGGTTCAACGCGCCCTGGCAGACCTCGCAGGTCAGCGAGGTGCTGGAGCCGCTGATCGCTACGCACCGGGAGAACCACCCCAAGGCCGACGCGCGGCTGCTGCAGCGCGCCTTCGACACGGCCGCGCGGTGGCACTCGGGGCAGTACCGCAAGTCCGGCGACCCCTACATCACGCACCCGCTGGCAGTGGCGACCATCCTGGCGAACCTGGGCATGGACACCACCACGCTGGTCGCGGCGCTGCTGCACGACACCATCGAGGACACGGAATACACGCTCGACCAGATGCGCGCCGACTTCGGCGGTGAGGTCGCGCTGCTCGTCGACGGCGTCACCAAGCTCGACAAGGTCAAGCTCGGCGACGCGGCGAAGGCCGAGACCATCCGCAAGATGGTGGTCGCGATGGCGAAGGACCCGCGGGTCCTGGTGATCAAGCTGGCCGACCGGCTGCACAACATGCGGACCCTGACCTTCCTGCCCCGCCCCAAGCAGGAGCAGAAGGCCAAGGAGACGCTGGAGATCCTGGCCCCGCTGGCGCACCGCCTCGGTATGAACACGATCAAGTGGGAGCTGGAGGATCTCGCCTTCGGCACGCTGTTCCCGAAGCGGTTCGAGGAGATCAACCGGCTGATCGGGGAGCACCAGCCGCAGCGCGAGGCGCTGCTGCGCCAGGTGACCCAGAAGGTCTCCACCGACCTGAAGGCCGCCAAGATCAAGGCGGAGACGACCGGGCGGCCGAAGCACCTCTACTCGATCTACCAGAAGATGATCGTGCGGGGGCGCGACTTCAACGACATCTACGACCTGGTCGGCGTGCGGATCCTGGTCGACACGGTTCGGGACTGCTACGCGGCGCTGGGCGTCATTCACGCCAACTGGCAGCCGGTCCCGGGCCGGTTCAAGGACTACATCGCCATGCCCAAGTTCAACATGTACCAGTCGTTGCACACGACTGTCATCGGGCCCACCGGCAAGCCGGTGGAAATGCAGATCCGCACGTACGCGATGCACCGCACCGCCGAGTTCGGCATCGCCGCGCACTGGAAGTACAAGGAGCACAAGGGCACCCCGGTGGTGGGCCCGCCGGCGCACATCGACGAGATGACCTGGCTGCGGCAGCTGCTGGACTGGCAGCGCGAGGCGGCCGACCCGAGCGAGTTCCTGGACGCGCTGCGGTTCGACCTGTCCAGCCAGGAGGTGTACGTCTTCACCCCGAAGGGTGACGTCATCCCGCTGCCGACCGGGTCGACGCCTGTGGACTTCGCGTACGCGGTGCACACCGAGGTCGGGCACAAGTGCATCGGGGCGCGGGTCAACGGCAAGCTGGTGCCGCTGGAGTCGACGCTGTCCAACGGCGACGTGATCGAGATCTTCACGTCGAAGTCCGACACCGCCGGCCCCACGCAGGACTGGCTGGGCTTCGTCAAGAGCCCGCGCGCGCGTACGAAGATCCGCCAGTACTTCAACAAGGAGCGGCGCGAGGAGGCGATCGAGGCCGGCAAGGACGCGATCGTCAAGGCGATGCGCAAGCAGGGCATGCCGTTGCAGCGGATGCTCACCTCGGACGCGCTCATGGCGATCGCCCGGGACCTGCACCTGGCCGACGTGGCCTCGCTCTACGCGGCGGTCGGCGACAGCCAGGTCTCCGCGCAGTCGGTCGTGCAGAAGCTGATGGCCTCCTACGGCGGCGAGGAGGGCGCGGCGGAGGACATCGCCGAGACCGCCGTCGCCACCCGGCCGCCGCGCAGCCGGCAGAGCAGCGCCGACCCGGGCGTCGTGGTCCGCGGTGTCAGCGACGTCTGGATCAAGCTGGCCCGCTGCTGCACGCCCGTACCGCCGGACTCGGTGTTCGGGTTCGTCACCCGCTCCGGCGGGGTCAGCGTGCACCGGGACGACTGCGCCAACGCCGAGGACCTGCGCGCCCAGCCCGAGCGGGTGGTCGAGGTGAGCTGGAAGCTCACGTCCGCCTCCACGTTCCTGGTCGCCATCCAGGTCGAGGCGCTGGACCGGCACAAGCTGCTCGCCGACGTGACGCGAGTGCTGTCCGAGGAGCGGGTGAACATCCTCTCCGCGACCGTCACCACCACCCGCGACCGGGTGGCGGTGAGCCGGTTCAGCTTCGAGATGGCCGACCCGAAGCACCTCGGCCACCTGCTGGCCGCCGTGCGGAAGGTCGACGGCGTGTTCGACGCGTACCGGGTCACCTCGGGGGCCTGAGCCACAGGCGTAGGCGAAAGCGCCCGCCGGCTGCGATCAGCCGGCGGGCGCTTCGTCGTCGTGCGGGTGCGGTCAGCCGCCCTCGACCGGGCTCATCGTCACCTTGGTCATGGTGATCTCCTTCTTCGGGTGACCACCGCCGGCCTGCTTGGCGAACGCGCCGTCGTCACCGGCCGCGGCGACCTGCTTCACCACGTCCATGCCACCGGTGATGGTGCCCAGCACGGTGTAGTTCGGGTCGAGCGGCGAGTCGCCGTACACGATGAAGAACTGGCTGCCGGTGCTGCCCGGCTGGCCGGAGTTGGCCATCGCGATGACACCCTCCGGGTACGGCGGGCGCTTGTCGGTGGGCAGGTTCTCCTCGGCCAGGTTGTACGACGGGCCGCCGGTGCCGTCGGTGTCCCGCCAGCCCTTGCCGGTGGCGCTCGGGTCGCCGCACTGGAGCACCTTGATGCCCTCGGTGACCAGCCGGTGGCACTTGGTGTTGTCGAAGAAGCCCTTGCTCGCCAGGTGCGTGAAGCTGCCGGCGGTGCAGGGCACCTTGGCGCGGTCGATCTTGGCGGTGATCGGGCCCAGGTTGGTGTCGATGGTCATCGTCTGGGTGCCCTTGCCGGACTGCTGGGCCGGCGGGAGGCCGACGTCCTTGATCTGCGCCGGACGGCCCTCCTTGGGCACCTCCGTGTACGCGCACTGGACGGCGCCGGCCCCGGCGGCGGTGCCGCCCTGCTTCTCGTCGTCGTCGCCGAGCGCGGCGACGAGCCAGACCGTGCCGGCCACGACGAGCACCAGCACCGCCGCGGCCCCGACGATCGCCTGGGTCTGCCGGCGCTTGCGGGCCCGGCCGGCCCGTTCCGCCATCTCCCGCTCGAGCTTGGCCCGCGCCGCCGCGCGCTGGCGGTCTCTGGTGGACGTCACGGTCACTCCTCACCTGCTGCGTATGGGGTCGGCGCGCGCGCCGCCGGGTCACGTGTGGGTCACCGGCGGCGGGCCGCCGGATCGGTTCGTCGGGTCAGCCCGCGCTGGCGCTGGGCGAGGGCGCGGGGCTTTCGGCCGGCGCCGCGCCGGGCTCGCCGACTGTGACGCTCTGGACCAGCACCTGCGTCTTCGGCTTGACCTTGGCGCCGTTGCCATTGTCCACCGTCGGCATGGCGCCGATCTTCTCCACCACGTCGAGCCCGCCGGTGACCTTGCCGACCACCGAGTAGGCCGGCTTGGCCGGGCTGGCGTCCTTGAAGAAGATCAGGAACTGGCTGCTGTTGCTGCCGGGCGGGTTGCCGATCATGGCGACCGTGCCCTTCGGGTACGTCGCCGGCTGGCCGGGCGCCGGCGAGGCCGACGGGCTGGGCTCCGGCGCGGCCGGGACGTTCTCGTCGTAGAACGAGTAGGTCGGGCCGCCGAGCCCGGTGCCGGTCGGGTCACCGCAGCGCAGCGCGCCCTCGGCGGTGATCTCGTGGCAGGTGGTGTTGTCGAAGAACGACCGGCCGGCCAGGTAACTCAGGCTCGCCGCGCCGCACGGCGCGTCGGTCTGGTCCAGCTCGACGGTGATCGGCCCACCCTGGTTGGTGGTGATCGTCATCGGGCGGGTGCCCGAGGTCGGCAGGCCCGTGGTGGGCGGCTGGCCGACGTCCTTGAGGTTGGTGTTGACGGCGCCGTCCTCCGCGGTCCACAGGCAGACGTCCTCGGCGGCCTTCTTCTCCGGCTCGGAGTCGAACGCGCCGAGTGCCCAGGCGGAGCCGGCCACGATCAGCACGAGCACCACCGCGGCACCCACACCGGCCCGGATCTGCCGGCGGCGCTTCGCGACCGCCGCCCGCCGGGCGAGCTGCCGGTCGAGCTTGGCGCGCGCCAGTTTGCGCTGCCGGTCCCTGCTGGAAGCCACGCGCGCTCCCCTTCCTCTGCCTGATCGCCGCCGGCGCCGGGCGCCGTCCGCCGTTCCGATCGGGGTGCGCCACGCCACACGCCCGCCAGAGTGTACGGGTACCGACTGTGAATGTGGTGTACGAGGTCCCGCCGGTTCCGTCCGGGCCGGGGTGGGTGGGCCGGTGGCGGACGGAACCCGCTGGCCGCTACGACTAGGCTGCAGGAGGACGACGACCGGACGGAAAGGGGAGCGACGTGCTCGTGGCCGGCTTTCCCGCGGACGCCTTCGGCACCAACTGCTATGTGGTGGCGACCGGGCCGGGGGAGCAGTGCGTGGTGGTCGACCCCGGCATCGGGGTGCTCGACCGGCTCGACGCCGTGCTCGCCGAGCACCGCCTGCACCCGGCCGCTGTGCTGCTCACCCACGGCCACCTGGACCACACCTTCTCCGTCGCCCCGGTCTGCGGCGCGCGGGGCATCCCCGCCTACGTCCACCCGGACGACCGGGAGCTGCTGGCCGACCCGAGCAAGGCGCTGTCGATGGACCTGACCCAGCTGTTCGGCGGCCGGCTGCCGTACGCCGAGCCGGACGACGTGGCCGAGCTGACCGACGGCGCGACGCTGTCGCTGGCCGGGTTGGAGATCACCGTCGACCACGCCCCCGGCCATACCGGCGGGTCGGTGCTGTTCCGGTTGCCCGGCGCCGGCTCGCCCTGGGAGGCGGAGCAGATCTGCCTCTCCGGTGACGTGCTGTTCGCCGGCTCGATCGGCCGCACCGACCTGCCGGGCGGCAGCATGCCCCGGATGCTGACCAGCCTGCGGGACAAGGTGCTCCCGCTGGCCGACGACACGGTCGTCCTGCCCGGCCACGGCCCCGCGACCACCATCGGCCGCGAGCGCGCGACCAACCCGTACCTCGTCGAGGTGGCGGGCACCGGCGGCGCGCGCCCGGCCGCGCCCACCCGCGGCCTCTGACCGCCGCGGCCCACGACGTTCGCCCGCGCACCGCGCGGGATCGAGGAGTACGCCATGAGCAAGCCCACGCCCATCTCCGGCTTCCCCGAGTGGACGCCGGCGCAGCGGATGATCGAGCAGTTCGTGCTCGACCGGATCCGCGCCACGTTCGAGCTGTACGGCTTCGCGCCGCTGGAGACCCGCTCGGTCGAGCCGCTGGACCAGCTCCTGCGCAAGGGGGAGACGTCCAAGGAGGTCTACCTGCTGCGCCGGTTGCAGGCCGACACCGACGGCCCGGCCGGTGACGACGCGCTCGGCCTGCACTTCGACCTGACCGTGCCGTTCGCCCGCTACGTGCTGGAGAACGCCGGCAAGCTCCAGTTCCCGTTCCGCCGCTACCAGATCCAGAAGGTGTGGCGGGGTGAGCGCCCGCAGGAGGGCCGCTACCGGGAGTTCCTCCAGGCCGACATCGACATCGTCGACCGGGACACGCTGCCGGCCCACTACGAGGCTGAGATGCCGCTGGTCATCGGCGACGCGCTGCGGTCGCTGCCGATCCCGCCGGTGCGCATCCAGGTCAACAACCGCAAGATCTGCGAGGGCTTCTACCGGGGCATCGGGCTGACCGACGCGGAGGCGGCGCTGCGCGCCGTCGACAAGCTGGACAAGATCGGCCCGGCCGGGGTGACGGAGCTGCTGGCGAGCACCGCCGGGGCGAGCGAGGCGCAGGCCAAGGCAGTGCTGTCGCTGGCCGAGATCTCCGCGCCGGACGCCTCGTTCGCCGACGCGGTGCGCGGCCTCGGGGTGAGCGACCCGCTGCTGGACGAGGGCGTCGCGGAGTTGACCGCCGTGGTGGAGACCGCGGCCGCGCACGCGCCCGGCCTCTGCGTGGCCGACCTGCGCATCGCGCGGGGCCTGGACTACTACACGGGTACGGTCTACGAGACGCAGATGATCGGCTACGAGCGGTTCGGCTCGATCTGCTCCGGCGGCCGGTACGACAATCTGGCCAGCTCGGGCAACGTGCGGTTCCCCGGGGTGGGCATCTCGATCGGCGTGACCCGGCTGCTCGGCCTGCTGTTCGGCGGGGAGGCGCTGTCGGTGTCCCGTTCGGTGCCGACCTGCGTGCTGGTGGCGGTCACCGCCGAGGAGGACCGGGCGGCCAGCGACGCGGTCGCGGCGGCGCTGCGGTCGCGCGGTGTGCCCACCGAGGTGTCCCCGTCGGCGGCCAAGTTCGGCAAGCAGATCCGGTACGCCGAGCGGCGCGGCATCCCGTACGTCTGGTTCCCCGGCGCGGACGGCGACGAGGTCAAGGACATCCGTTCCGGCGAGCAGGTGCCCGCCGCTGCGGGGGAGTGGACGCCGCCCCGGGCGGACCTGAAGCCGCTGGTCGGCCCGGCGGGCACTGGCGTCTGAAGACGTTTCGACCTACGGTGGCGTAAGTTACGCCACCGTAGGGAGAACGTCGTGACCGTGCTCAGCCAGACCGCTCTGCTCACCGAACTCGAGCCGGTGGTCGAGAAGAACCTCGACCGCCACCTGTCGCTGGCCAAGGAGTGGTTCCCGCACGAGTACGTGCCGTGGAGCGAGGGCCGCACCTTCGACGGTCCGCTGGGTGGCGAGGCGTGGTCGCCGGAGGACTCGACGCTGCCCGAGGTGGCCCGTACCGCGCTGATCGTCAACCTGCTCACCGAGGACAACCTGCCGTCGTACCACCACGAGATCGCCACCCTGTTCGGCCGCGACGGCGCGTGGGGCACCTGGGTGCACCGGTGGACCGCCGAGGAGGGGCGGCACGGCACCGCGATCCGCGACTACCTCACAGTGACCCGGGCGGTGGACCCGGTGGCGCTGGAGCGGGCCCGCATGGTGCACATGTCGGCGGGCTACCAGAACGTGCACGACCAGGAGATGCTGCACTCGCTGGCGTACGTGTCGTTCCAGGAGCTCGCGACCCGCATCTCGCACCGCAACACCGGTCGGGCCACCGGTGACCCCGCGTGCGAGGCGCTGCTGGCCCGGGTGGCCGCCGACGAGAACCTGCACATGGTCTTCTACCGCAACCTGCTCGGCGCGGCGTTCGAGTTGGCGCCGTCGCAGGCCATGCGCGCCGTCGCCGACGTGCTTGCCGACTTCCAGATGCCCGGCGTGGGCATCGACGGCTTCGCCCGCAAGTCGGTGGCGATCGCGCTGGCCGGCATCTACGACCTGCGCCAGCACCGCGACGACGTGGTGATGCCGGTGCTGCGGCAGTGGAACCTGTTCGACGTGACCGGCCTGAACGCCGACGGCGAAGCCGCCCGCGAGCAGATCGCCGCCCACCTGGACACCCTGGAGACCCAGGCGTCCCGCTTCGAGGAGCGCCGAGCCGCCCGAGCCGCCCGCGTAGCCGCAACCCGCTGACTCCTCCCGCCCCCGTCCCCGCTCCCCGCTCCCCGCCCCCCGCTCCCGCGATCTTGCACTTTCGGCCCTCGCAAATGCCGCGAAAACGGCATAGCGAGGGCCGCAACTGCAAGATCGCCGGGTCGAGAGGGACGGAGGTCGGGGAGGGAGGGGAGGGGGTCAGGGGAGGGGGAAGATGAGGCAGGTTGAGGTGGCGTGGGCTACCAGGCGGTTGGCGGGGTCCGTGAGGCGGGCCTCGGCCAGGGCGGTACGGCGGCCCCGCTGGAGCACGGTGCCTTCGCACCGCAGCAGTCCGGTGTCGACGGTGACCGGGCGCAGGAACTTCACGTTGAGGTCGAGCGACGTGTAGCCGACGCCGGCCGGCAACGTGGTGTGCACGGCGCACGCCGCGGCCGTGTCCAGCAGGGTGGAGATGACGCCGCCGTGCACGGTGCCGAGCGGGTTGTAGTGGAACTCCTGCGGCAGCAGTTCGACAGCCACGCGCCCCTCCTCGGCCTCCATCCGGGACATGTCGACGAGGTGCATGATCGGCGGCGCGGCCAGCTCGCCGGCGATCATCGCCTGCATCAGTTCCAGGCCGCTGCGCCGGCCCAGGTGCGCGGCGCCGGCCGCCGGGTCGGACCAGGTGAACGTGCGGGTGCGCTCCTGCGTCTGTGTCATGGACTCAGCCTCGCAGCGCGTTGCTGAGTCTGTCAATCAGACCTAGCCTGTCGGCATGAGACCCGCGGCACTGGACTGGTCGGTGGAGAACTGCACCATCGCGCGCGCCATGGAGATCCTCGGCGAGCGCTGGACCCTCGTCGTGCTGCGCGAGGTCTTCAACGGCGTACGCCGGTTCGACGACATGCGGGTCCGCACCGGCATCCCGCGCCAGGTGCTGACCAACCGGCTCGCCATGCTCGTCGAGCGCGGCGTGCTGCGCCGGGAGCCGTACCGTGAGCCGGGCAGCCGGCCGCGGCACGAGTACCGGCTCACCGAGATGGGGCTGGACCTGTGGCCGGTGCTCGTCGCGGTGCTCGGCTGGGGCGACCGCTACCTGGCCGGCCCGGAGGGCTCCCCGCTGAGCGTGGCGCACCGTGACTGCGGCGCCGAGGTCCGGGTCGCGTTGCGCTGCGCCGAGGGGCACGAGATCACCGAGGCGCGCGACGTGCTGCCCCGCCCGGGCCCGGGCGCCCGCCGCCGCACACCCTGAGTCGGTCTGACAGATGATGTCGATGTTGTTGCTCCCGCGTTACATCGGGTGCCGGTGCGAATCCGGGCAAAGTCATGTCTTGCTTACGATCTTAAATGTGTGAATACTTTGGGCACCCGGGCGGTTTCCCCAGGTCGCCCGGGTTGTCCTCGGGCGCGCCCCCATGACAGCGCCCGTTCACCCCCATTCGGAGGTTGTTACATGCGACCCACGAGGTCCACGCTCCGCCGCGCCGCCGCAGTCGCCGTCGCCGGCACCCTGGTCACCGGCTCGCTGCTCGGCGCCCCCGCGCAGGCCGCCCCCACGGCCCTCTCGCCGGACGCCGCCGCCACCCTCGTCGAGAAGCTCGGCGCCCGCGCGGCCGGCACGTACGCCGACGCCAGCGGCAAGATGGTCGTCACGGTGACCGACACCGCGACCGCCCGCCAGGTGCGCGCCGCCGGCGCCATCCCGAAGATCGTGGCCCGCGGAGCGGACAAGCTCAACGCCGCCGCCGGCGAGCTGGAGCGCTCCGCCAAGATCCCCGGCACCGCCTGGTGGACCGACCCGGCCACGAACCAGGTCGTCGTCTCCGTCGACAGCACCGTCACCGGCGCCAAGCTGGAGCGGGTCAAGGCCGCCGCCGCCCGGCACAACGGCGCGATCCGCATCGAGGCCGAGGCCGGCGTGCTGAGCACCCGGATCTCCGGCGGCCAGGCGATCTACGCCAGCGGCGGCCGTTGCTCGCTCGGCTTCAACGTGCGCAGCGGCTCGACGTACTACTTCCTCACCGCCGGCCACTGCACCAACATCGGCTCGACCTGGTACTCCAACTCCAGCCGCACCACCGTGCTCGGCACCCGGACCGGCACCAGCTTCCCGGGCAACGACTACGGCATCGTCCGGCACAGCAACTCGGCCAACGCGGCCGGCAACGTCTCGCTGTACAACGGCAGCTTCCAGGACATCACCTCGGCCGGCAACGCGTACGTCGGCCAGTCCGTCCGCCGTTCCGGCAGCACCACCGGCCTGCGCAGCGGCAGCGTGACCGCGCTCAACGCGACCGTGAACTACGCCGAGGGCAGCGTCTCCGGCCTCATCCGCACCAACGTCTGCGCCGAGCCGGGCGACAGCGGTGGCTCGCTGTTCAGCGGCACCACCGCGCTGGGCCTCACCTCCGGCGGCAGCGGCAACTGCTCCTCCGGCGGCACTACCTACTTCCAGCCGGTCACCGAGGCGCTCAGCCGCTACGGCGTGAGCGTCTTCTGATCCGCGTACTCCACGAACGGGCCGCCGGGCGACCGGCGGCCCGTTCCGCGTACCCGGTCAGGCGCCTGCTCCGAGGCGGCCCGGACCGATCGGCGGGCCGCCCGGCCGGGGCGGGTCCGACGGCCGGACCGTCCAGTGCCGGTGGGCCCGCCGCGCGGACAGCACCGCGACAAGCGGCCAGAGCGTCACCGCGAGCGCTGCCACCCGCGGGCGCCGGCCACCGTCCAGCCCGCCACCAGCAGTGCGGGCGCGGCGGCCGCGGTGGCCACGGCCCAGCTCGGTACGGCACGCACCCGGCCACGGTGAACCGCCGGACCCGGCCCGCACCGCGCTTTGGTCACGCCCCGCGGCGGCCCGGCTCGACGGGTGCCGGGGAGCGGGCCCGCCCGCCCTGACAGAATGCGGGGGAGCAGTGAGTGGACCAGATTGAGGAGACGCCAGCCGTGATCCGTACCCACAATGCCGGAAGCCTGCGCGCCGCGGACGCCGGCTCGACGGTGACGCTCGCCGGGTGGGTGGCCCGCCGGCGCGACCACGGCGGTGTCATCTTCGTCGACCTGCGTGACGCCTCCGGCGTGGTGCAGGTGGTCTTCCGCGAGGAGGACGCGCACGCGCTGCGCAACGAGTTCTGCGTCAAGGTCACCGGCGAGGTGACCCGCCGCCCGGAGGGCAACGAGAACCCGGACCTGCCCACCGGCGAGATCGAGGTGACCGCGTCCGAGCTGGAGGTGCTCTCCGAGGCCGCGCCGCTGCCGCTGCCGGTGGACGACCAGATCGAGGCCGGCGACGACATCCGGCTCAAGTACCGCTACCTGGACCTGCGCCGGGGCGGCCCGGCCAAGGCGATGCGGCTGCGCTCGCGGGCCAACCAGATCGCCCGCGGCGTGCTGCACGAGCGGGACTTCCTGGAGATCGAGACGCCGACGCTGACCCGCTCCACCCCGGAGGGCGCCCGCGACTTCCTGGTGCCGGTGCGCCTGCAGCCCGGTAGCTGGTACGCGCTGCCGCAGTCGCCGCAGCTGTTCAAGCAGCTGCTCATGGTCGGCGGCATGGAGCGGTACTACCAGATCGCCCGCTGCTACCGCGACGAGGACTTCCGCGCCGACCGGCAGCCCGAGTTCACCCAGCTCGACATCGAGATGTCGTTCGTCACCGAGGACGACGTGATCGATCTGGGCGAGGCGATCGTCTCGGCGCTGTGGAAGGACCTCGCCGGCTACGAGATCGCCCGGCCGATCCCGCGCATCACCTGGCACGACGCCATGTCCCGGTACGGCTCGGACAAGCCGGACCTGCGCTACGGCGTGGAGCTGACCGAGCTGACCGACTACCTGCGCGGCACCGAGTTCCGGGTGTTCGCCGGCGCGATCGACGCGGGCGGCTACGTCGGCGCGGTGGTCATGCCCGGCGGCGCGTCGCAGACCCGCAAGGAGCTGGACGGCTGGCAGGACTGGGCCAAGGCGCGCGGCGCGCGCGGCCTGGCGTACGTGGTGCTGGACGCCGAGACCGGCGAGCCGCGCGGCCCGGTGGCGAAGAACCTGTCCGAGGCGCACCTGTCCGGCCTGGCCGACGCGGTCGGCGCGAAGCCCGGCGACGCGATCTTCTTCGCCGCGAGCACGAACACCCGCGAGGCGCAGGAGCTGCTCGGCGCGGCCCGGATCGAAATCGCCAAGCGGGCGAAGCTGATCGACGAGAGCGCCTGGGCGTTCTGCTGGGTGGTCGACGCGCCGATGTTCGAGCGGACCTCCGACCAGGAGAACGGCGGAGCGGGCGGCTGGACCGCCGTGCACCACCCGTTCACCTCGCCGAACGCCGACTGGGTGGACCGGTTCGAGTCCGCGCCGGACCGGGCGCTCGCCTACGCGTACGACATCGTCTGCAACGGCAACGAGATCGGCGGCGGCTCGATCCGTATCCACCGGGGCGACGTGCAGCAGCGGGTGTTCGACCTGCTCGGCATCACCGCCGACGAGGCGCAGGACAAGTTCGGCTTCCTGCTGGAGGCGTTCAAGTACGGCGCCCCGCCGCACGGCGGCATCGCGTTCGGCTGGGACCGGGTCTGCATGCTGCTGGCCGGCGCGGACTCGATCCGTGAGGTGATCGCGTTCCCGAAGACGCGGGGCGGGTTCGACCCGCTGACCGGTGCGCCCACCCCGATCACCGGGCAGCAGCGCGCCGAGGCCGGCATCGACGCCAAGCCGAAGGCGCCGGCCGGCCCGCACGCCGGCACCGCCGGCCCGGCCGCCCCGGTGGCCGACCCCACCTGATCCTCGCCTGCCGGAAAGGCCCGCGTCATGATGACGCGGGCCTTTCCGATCTTCAGGGGGACTGATGCACCTGCTCGTGGTGGGAGCCAGCGGCTTCCTCGGCGCCGAGGTGTGCCGGCAGGCGGTCGCCGCCGGGCACCGGGTGACCGGCACGTACCACTCCGCCGCCGTCGCGGTGCCGGGCGTCGCGACGCACCGGCTCGACGTCACCGACCGCGCCGCCGTACGCGAGCTGCTGATTCGGGTACGCCCCGACGCGGTCGTCGCCACCCCCTACCGGTACGACGACTGGGCGGTCACGGCGGACGGGGCGGCCCACATCGCGGTAGCCGCCGCCGAGGTGGGCGCCCGGCTGGTGCACCTGTCCAGCGACGCGCTGCACGCCGGGCGGCCCACGCCGTACGCGGACGAGGACGTGCCCACGCCGCTGCACCCGTACGGCGCGGCGAAGGCGGCGGCGGAGACGGCCGTGCGGGCGGTGGACCCGGGCGCGGCGGTGGTGCGGACGTCGCTGATCGTGGGGGAGGGCAGCAGGCAGATCCAGCTCTGCCGGGACGCGCTGGCCGGGCGGGCCACGTTGTTCACCGACGAGCTGCGCTGCCCGGTGCACGTCACCGACCTCGCCGCCGCGGTGCTGGAGCTGGTGCCGGGCGACTACGCCGGGCTGCTCAACGTGGCCGGGCCGGAGGCGGTGAGCCGCGCCGAGCTGGGCGTGCTGGTGGCCCGGCACGACGGGGTGGACGCGGGTGCGCTGCGCACCACCACGATCGCCTCCGCCGGGCAGCACCGCCCGGGTGAGGTGGTGCTGGACTCCGCCCGCGCCGCGGGGCTGCTGCGGACCCGCCTGCGGGGGATCACCGAGCTGTACGGCTAGTTGCACAGATTCTTTGCAAGCCTATTGTGCATGGAAAGTGTGCACAGATATTGTGCGTCCTATGGAGGAGAAGAACGAGCGCACCGTCCGCATCGACCACCGCCAGGTCCGTGCCCTGGCCCAACCGCTGCGCATGCGGCTGGTCGGGGCGCTGCGCGTGGGCGGCCCGGCCACCGCCACCGCCCTCGCCGAGGCGCTCGGCACCAACAGCGGCGCGACCAGTTACCACCTGCGCCAACTCGCCGAGGTGGGCCTCGTGGTGGAGGACCCGAGCCTCGGCACCGGCCGCCAGCGCTACTGGCGGGCCGCGCACGACGTCACCAACTGGGAGTCCAGCGACTTCGACGACGACCCCGACGCGCGGGCGGCCATCGAGTGGATCGAGGCGGACTACGTCCGCTTCTTCGCCCAGCACGCCGAACGCTGGTTCGCCCAGCGGCACCGGTGGTCGGCGGACTGGCGCGACGGCTTCGGCATGGGCGACTTCTTCATGCGGATTCCGGTCGACCGCCTCAAGGCGATCCAGGAGGAGCTCTTCGCGGTCTTCGAGCGGCACCGCGACGCCACCGACCCCGACGACCCCGACGCCGAGACGGTGCAGTTCTACCTCGCCGCCCTGCCGATGGACGCGGCCTACCCGCGGTCCACCCCGCCGCCTGCCGAGGAGAAGCCGTGACCACGCTGTCCGTACGCCAGATCCGGTCCCGCTACCTCACGCTCTACGGCCTGCGCTGGCTGCCGAGCGGCCTGCTCATGCCGGTGATGATCCTGCTGATGCAGGAGCGCGGGCTCACGCTCTCCCAGATCGGCCTGGTCGCCACCGCGCAGGGCCTGGTGGTGCTGGCGCTGGAACTGCCCACCGGCGGCTTCGCCGACGCGCTCGGCCGCAAGCCCGTGTTGCTGCTCGCCTGGGCCATCGGCCTGGGCTCGCTGGCGCTCATGGCGGTGGCCGACTCGTTCTGGATGTTCTTCCTGGTCTGGGCGTTGCAGGGGATCTACCGGGCGCTCGACAGCGGCCCGCTGGAATCCTGGTACGTCGACGCCACGCTGGCCGCCGACCCGAACGCCGAGTACGAGCGCGGCCTCGGCTGGGCGGGCACCGTGGCCGGTGTCGCCATCGGCGCGGGCGCGCTGCTCAGCGGCGGGCTGGTCGCGCTCGGCCCGGTCGGCCCGGTCAGCGCCCTCGCGCTGCCGGTGATCGTCGCCGCCGTGCTCCAGGCCGTCTCCATCGTGGCGCTGCTGTCGCTCATGGCGGAACGGCGGCCCGCGTCCGGCCCGGCGGCGCTGCGCGCCTCGGTGGTCGACGCGCCCCGGATGGTCGGGCAGGCCGTCGGCCTGCTGCGCCGCAATCGGGTGCTGCTGGCCCTGGTCGCCGTCGAGCTGTTCTGGGGCTTCGGTATGGTCACGTTCGAGTCGCTGCTGCCGGTACGCCTCTCCGAGGTGCTCGGCGACCCGGACCGGGCGGCGGCGCTGCTCGGGCCCGCCAGCACGGCGGCCTGGCTGGCGAACGCGGCCGGCGCCGCCCTCACCCCGTTCCTGCTGCGCCGCCTCGGCGCCGCCCCGGCCGCCGCGCTGATGCGAGTCCTGCAGGGCGTCACAGTGGTCGGCATGGGGCTGCTGGCCGGACCGGTCGGCATCCTCATCGCCTACCTGGCCTGCTACGCCGTGCACGGCGCGTCGAACCCGCTGCACATGGGGCTGCTGCACCGGCAGGTCGACGGCCCGTACCGGACCAGCGTGCTCTCGCTGAACTCGATGGCCGCCCAGCCGGCCGGCGCGCTCGGCGCGGTCACGCTGACCGCGCTGGCCGACGCCACGAGCGTCAGCGTCGCCATGATCGTCGGCGCCGTGATGCTCGCCGTGGCCGCGCCGCTCTACCTGCCGGCCTGGCGCGCCGCCCGCCGTACCCCGCCGGACGTCGCCGTGGAGCCGGAGGCGACGGCCGGTCCCGGCCACTCCGGTCTGGCGCCCGAGCCGGCCGGCCCGTCCCTCGACGCCGCAGCGGCAGCCGCACCGGCCCCTGCCGGCCGCGACTGACCCCGGCCGTCCGCCCGGAACGGACGAGATCTTGGTACGCGAGCGCCCCGACGGGGGCCGTTCCGTACCAAGATCTCGGCGTGGGGACGCTGCGTCAGGCGAGCCGGATCGACGTGCGGCGTTCGGTGGCGGTGAAGCCGAGCCGGCGGTAGAGCCGGATCGCGCCCACGTTGTCCGGGTAGACACCCAGCGCCACCGCGTCGTACCTGCCGAACAGGGCACACGTCATCCCGGCGGTCAGCGCCGCGCCCAGCCCTCGGCCGCGATGCCCGGGCGCGACCGTCAACCCGGCCAGGAAGCCGACGTCGCCCCGGCTGCGATCGGCGCCGCAGGCGAGCAGGCGGTCACCGTCGCGGATGCCGTACCAGTCGACGACGCCCGGGTCGCCCGGCCGTGAGGTGGTGCTCGGGAACGCCTCCTCGATCAGCGCGGCCAGCGCGGGACGGTCGGCCGCGGTGAGGCGTACCACCCGGTCCTGCTCCGGCTGGTGCGGCGGCGGCCCGGTGGTCCAGAGGAAGTCCCACTCGGTCAGCCCGGCCACCGGCAGCCGCGCGGACACCTCGTCCGGATCCGCCCGGGGCAGGTTGATCGACCGGCCGGCCGGCAGCGTCCCGTCCGCCCGCCGGGCGGCGAAGACGTCGAGCGCCGGGCCGGGAGCGCCGACCGCGCCGCCGGCCGACCACTCGCCCGGCGGGAGCAGCCACCCGACCGCGCCGCCGTGCCGCCATCCCCGCGCGGGCTGGTCGCGCCGGAGCGCGTGCCGGGCGTACGGGTGGTTGCCCGTCGCGGCGAGCAGTGCCTCCGGCCCGGTCAGCTCCTCGTCGACCGTGATCATCACGCCAGCCTACGAGCACCCCCGGCGTGTACCGGAGGCCGGGCACCGCCTGTTCCACGGTGGAGATTGACGAACAGACCGATTGGGTACATCCGTCGCCGACCTGCTGGGAACCCCCACCGGAGGAACGACATGCTCGCCATTCTCGCGGCCATCGTGTTCGGTTTCGCGCTGCTGCTCGACTTCATGAACACCGACCTCGGCGCACCCGATCTGTTCAGCACCACGACCCTCATGCTCATCGGCTTCCTGCTGCTCTCGCTCTACCTGGCCGGCGTCGGCTCCGGCCCGCGCGGCGGCGGTGGCGGCCGGTGGTACCGGGGCCGGCGACCGGGTCGCGGCTGACCGGAAAAGACCACCCGGGCCGGGGCGGCGGCGCGATTCCGGCGTCGTCGGCCCGGCCCGGTACTGTTCTCGTGATGGAATCGGACGCCCTCTTCACCCTCGGCGAGCCGGCCGGCGCACCCGCGGGCTCGGGCGGCGCCGACGGCTTCACCGACGCCCGGGCGGACTCGCCCCTGCCGGTGCGGATGCGGCCGGCGGGCATCGACGAGCTGGTCGGGCAGGAGCACCTGCTCGCGCCGGGAGCGCCGCTGCGTCAGCTGGTCGAGGGCGCGGCGCCGATGTCGGTGATCCTCTGGGGTCCACCGGGCAGCGGCAAGACCACCATCGCCCACCTCGTGGCCCGGGCCACCGACCGGCGGTTCGTGGCGATGTCCGCGCTCACCGCGGGCGTGAAGGACGTGCGCGCCGTGATCGACACCGCGCGGCGGCAACGCCGGTCCGGCGGCCCGCCCACGGTGCTGTTCATCGACGAGGTGCACCGGTTCAGCAAGACCCAGCAGGACTCGCTTCTCGCCGCCGTCGAGGACCGTACGGTCACGCTGCTGGCGGCCACCACGGAGAACCCGTACTTCTCGGTCATCTCGCCTCTGCTGTCGCGCTGCGTGCTGCTCACCCTCCAGGCCCTTGACGACGACGACGTACGCGGGCTGCTGCGCCGCGCGGTGGCCGACGAGCGCGGGCTCGGCGGGGCGCTGGTCCTGGCCGAGGAGGCGGAGGACCACCTGGTCCGGCTCGCCGGGGGCGACGTGCGCAAGGCGCTGACCGCGCTGGAGGCGGCGGCGGCCACCGCTACCGCGCTGGGCACCGGCCGGATCGACCTGGCCGTGGCGGAGCAGGCGGTCGACGTGGCGGCGGTGCGCTACGACCGGGACGGCGACGCCCACTACGACGTGACCAGCGCGTTCATCAAGAGCATGCGCGGCTCGGACGTGGACGCGGCACTGCACTGGCTGGCCCGGATGCTGGTGGCCGGGGAGGACGCCCGGTTCATCGCCCGCCGGCTGGTGATCTTCGCGAGTGAGGACGTCGGCATGGCCGATCCCACCGCGCTGACAGTGGCCACCGCCGCCGCCCACGCGGTCGAGTACGTGGGCCTGCCGGAGGCACAGCTCAACCTGGCCCAGGCGGTCATCCACCTGGCCACCGCGCCGAAGTCGAACTCGGCCACCACAGCGATCGGCGCCGCCGTCGCCGACGTACGCGCGGGTCGTGGCGGCGCGGTGCCGCGCGGGCTGCGCGACGCCCACTACTCCGGCGCGCGGGGCCTCGGCCACGGGGCCGGCTACCGCTACCCGCACGACGACCACCGGGGGGTGGTCACCCAGCAGTACGCTCCGGACGACCTCGTCGGAACCGACTACTACCAGCCCAGCGGGCACGGCGCGGAGCGGGCGGTGGCCACCCGGCTGCCGCTGCTGCGCCGGATCGTGCGCGGGCTGCCGGCTCCGGCGACCCGGGCGGAGGCCGGCGCCCCGGCCGCCGCGAACGGGGCCCGGGTGGGGGGCGGCGAGCAGGCCAGCGGGGCGAGTGAGGGCGGCAGCGACGCCGCCGAGGGGGGTCAGTAGTGATGGCGCGTGGTCCGGAGCGGCCGGCGGACGGCCCCGACGAGCGGCGCGACCCGCGGGCCAAGGGCCGCCGGTGGGGACGCGGCCGGGCCGAGCCCGAGCTGGACCCGACTGTCGTCGGCGAGGAACTCGGCTGGATCGACGACCTGCGTACCGCCAAGCAGCAGGGCGGTGAACTCGGACCCGACGGGGGCGGCCCCGCGCCGCGTCCCGGCCCCGACCCGTCCTGGCCGGACGGCGAGCCGGCCCGGCCACCCCGCCCGGCCGCCGCGCCCGGTCCGGGCCCCGCCGTGCCGCCCGGTCCCGGCCCCGGCGTGCCGCCCGCCGGGCGACCGGCTCCGCGGCCCCCGGCGCCGGGCGCCCAGCCGCCGTCGACCGGTCAGCCGGTTCCGCCGCCTCCGCCCGCCGGCCGGCCCGGCACTCCGCAGGCAGGCGCGCCCCAGGCTCCCGGCCGGGCCGTTCCGCCCCCGGCTGGCACGCCGCAGGCTCCCGGTCGGGCCGTTCCGCCCCCGGCTGGCGCGCCGCAGGCTCCCGGTCGGGCCGTTCCGCCGGCCGCCGCCGCGCCGCAGGCTCCCGGCCGGCCCCATCCGGGCGGGCCCGCTCCGGCCGGCCGCACCGACCCGGCGATGCCGCCCGTGACCGGCCGCCCCGGCCCGGCTGCGCCTCCGGCCGCCGGACGTCCCGGCGGACCGGTCACCGGACGCCCCGGTACCGACCTGCCCCCGGCTCCCGGTCGACCGGGCGTGGACACGTCTCCGCCAGCCGGACGGTCCCGCGTGGACGCCGCCCCGCCGTCCGGCCGGCCCGGCGTGGACATGCCTCCGGCTCCCGGGCGTCCGGCCGGGGACATGCCGCCGGGGGTCCGTCCGCCGGCCGTGGACGCGCCCTCCGGCGGTGGTCGTCCCGGCCCGGAGACGCCGCCCGGTGGTGGCCGGCCCGGTCCGCGTCCGCCGGTCATGCGCCGCCCCGGCACGCCCGGTCCGGCCGCGCCACCGGTGCGCCCGGGCGGTCCCGAGACCGGTGCCCCGCGCCGGGCCGGCGACGGTCCCTGGCCCGGCGGCCCCGAAACCGGCGCACAGCGCCGCCCCGTCGACGGTCCTTGGCCCGGCGTGCCCGAGGCGCCCCGTCCGGCCGACGCGCCGTACCGCCGCCGCGTGGACGGACCCACCGGCCAGCAGCCGCCCGTCGCCGGCACCCGCGTCCCGCCCGCTCCGCCGACCCCCGGCCGGGCATCCACCGATCCGGGCCGGCCGCCTGCCGACGGCGACACCCGCGTTCCGCCGACGCCCCGCGGCCGGCACGGATCCGGACCCGAGGTTCCGCAGCAGGCCGATCCGACGATCCCGCCGCCGTCCGGCGGCCGCCGGGCCCGCCCGGACGACACCGCCGGCATCCAGCCCGTCTCCGGTGGCGCCCGCCGGGCCCGCGCCGAGGACACCGGCGCCGTCCAGCCGGTCCCCGGTGGAGTACGCCGCGCGCGGCCCGATGACGTGGCACCCGGCACGCAGCCGGTCTCCGGTGCGGGCCGCCGGGCCCGTCCCGATGACGTGGCACCCGGCACCCAGCCGGTCTCCGGTGCGGGCCGCCGGGCCCGTGCCGACGACGGTCCACCCGGTACCCGTCCCGTCTCCGGTGCGGGCCGTCGCGCCGCGCCGGAAGGTGTCGTGCCCGGCGGGCCGGCCGGACGGGCCGTTCCGGACGCCGCCCCGGTCTCCGGCGGCGGGCGACGCGCCCGGCACGACGAGCCCACCGGCGGGCACCACGTGTCCGCGCCCGGTGGCGAATCCGCAGCCGTGCCCGCGCCGGGCGCCGGCCGCCGGGCCGCCCCGGACCGTCCCCCGGTCGTCCCGCGCAGCGGAAACGCGCCGGACCTGCCGGGCGCGCCCGTGTCCGGCGGTCCGGCGACCGGCCCGACCCCGCCCGCCGGCCGCCGCGGCACGCCCGCCGGCCGCGGTGCCGCACCCGACGGTCGCCGGGTCGCACCCGACGTACCCGGCGGTCGCCGGGCCGCGCCCGACCCAGCCGGCGGCCGCCCGGCCGCGCCGGACGAGTCGGCCGGTCCCGGCGCCGGCACCGAGGCGCCCGGTCGCCGGGCCGCCCGTGACGACACCGGTGAGCCGCGGTCGCAGCGGCCCGACCGTCCCGCCGACTGGCTGCGGCAGGCCGGTCGCACGCCGCACACCGACCCGGCCATGCCGGTCGCCCGCCGCCCGGCCGGCCCTCCGGCCGACCAGCCACCCGGCCGTCCCGGTGGTCCAGCCGGCCGGGCCGGCGTCGCGGTTCCGCCGGTGCGTCCCGAGCCGGGTACGCCGGCCGCGCGCCCCGGACAGCCCGGCCCCGATGTGCCGGCGCGCGCCGAACCGGCGGTCCGACCCGACCAGCCCGGCCCGGTCGTGCCCCCGGCCCGGCCTCAGCCGTCCGACCCGTCGCGCGGCCGGCCCGGCCCGGCCCGAGGCGCGGCCCGCCCGGGTGTCGCGCCCGCTCCCGCCCCGGCCGGCCCCGGTCCGCGCGGCGACCTCGATCGCACCGGCGGGATTCCCGCGGGTGGCGGCCGCCCCGGTGGTGCTCCGGCCGGTCCGACCGGTCCCGGTCCGCGGGGCGATGCGGAGCGTACGGGCGGGATCCCAGCGGGTGCCCCGGCCGCACCGGTGACCGCCCGCGCGGCAGCCGGTGTGGCCCGTCCGGTCGCGCCGGACGAGCGGACCACCGGCCGGGCGACGCCTCCCGGACCGGAGCCGGACCGGACCGGCCCGGGCAACGCGGCGGCACCGGCGACGGCGCGGGCGGCTGTGGTCGTACCCCCGGGGGAGCCCGCGGGGCCACGGCCCGCAGCGGGCGGCGCGCCACGGCCCGGCGGCCCCGGACGGGACGACAGCGGCGCGGAGGCCGGTGGCCTGCGCGGCGCCCGGTCCGAGTTGCGCCGGCAGATGCGCGAGCGCAGCCGGCTGCGACTGGGCATCCTCGCCCTGGTCAGCCTCGTGCTGCTCGGTGCGGTGCCGCTCTACTTCGGGATGCGGACGCTCAGCCGCGACCCGGTCTTCGACACCCTCGACGCGCTCGCCGTGCCCGCCTGGGCGCAGAGCAACACGGTCGACAACGTCAGCGGCAGCCGCTGGTGCCTTCAGGACTGCCGCCTGCGTGAACGTTCCGTCGAGTCGGAGCAGGGGTGGAAGGAGACCGTCGCGGTCTACGAGAAGGCGCTGGCCGGGGACGGATGGCGGCGCTGGAAGGTGGACCGCTGCCCGGACGAGAAGGTCCCTGGTAGCTACACCTGCTGGCGCCGGGACGAACTGACGCTCGACCTGTGGGTACGCGACCGCACCTGCACGCCTCCGCCGATCGACGGGGCGCCCGCGCCGACCGCACCGGCCACGCCCGCAGCGGCGGAGTGCACCGGCTCGTTGGTGTCGGTGAAGGTGCGCAACGCGATCGACGACGAGCGCACCGGACCGACACCGACCACCGATCCGTCACTCACCGGTGAGGATCCGTACCCGACCCTGACCGACGACCCGCTGGGCGAGGCGACCCCCTCACCGTCGTGAGCCGACTTTCATCACGGACGGTAGGGTCTGGGGCTGGCACGCCCGTCCGCGCCCGGTGACCGGGTCGGCGTGGCGCGAATGGGGTAGGTACGGTCGCGCGTTCCGGGGCGTCGGGTCCCGGGACACTGCTTGAGGAGGACTTTCGCGTGAGTGGTGGAGAGATCGCTGCGCTGATCGCGGCCGGCGCGTTCCTGATGCTGGTGCTCGTGCTGGCGGTGCCGATCCTGCGGCTGCGGCACACCGTGGACGCGACGACCCGCATGATCACCGACGTGAACGAGCGCACCGCGCCGCTGCTCGGTGACGTGAACACCACGGTGAAGAACGTCAACGTGGCGCTGGAGCAGGTGCAGACCTCGCTGGACGGGGTGAACCTCCAGCTCGCCAAGGTGGACACCATGACGACCCATGCGCAGAACGTCACTGCGAACGTGGCGAACCTGGCCACCGTGGTCTCGGCCGCCGCCGCGAACCCGCTGGTCAAGGTGACCGCGTTCGGCTACGGCCTGCGCCGCGCGGCCTCCGCCCGCCGGCACGCCGAGACCGAGCGCGAGGTGCGCGACACGATCAAGCAGCAGCGCCGGGCCGCCAAGCGCGGCAACCGCTGACCCCGGCCGGCGTACGCGGGAGGATGAGAGCATGAGGCGGTTGTTCTGGCTGGGCATCGGGGTGGCCGTGGGCGTCCTGGTGGTGCGCAAGGCCACCCGGACCGCGCAGGCGTACACCCCGGCCGGCATCGCCAGCGGGCTGTCCGAGTCCGCCGGCGGTCTGGTCGAGTCGCTACGGGCGTTCGTGGACGACGTCCGGGTCGGCATGGCCGAGCGTGAGCAGGAGATCCACGAGGCCTTCGCCCGCGGCGAGGTGTACGACGACCAGTTCGCCGAGCTGCGGGAGGACCCGCGCATCGGTGACCGAGAGATTTTCCCGGAGGACCACCAGCGATGAAGACGGCGGAGATCAAGCGGCGGTTCCTCGCCCACTTCGAGGCGAACGGGCACACCGTGGTGCCGTCCGCTCCGCTGCCCGCCATCAGCGACCCGAACCTGCTGTTCATCAACGCGGGCATGGTGCAGTTCGTGCCCTACTTCCTGGGCCAGCAGACCCCGCCGTACGCGCGGGCGACGAGCGTGCAGAAGTGCATCCGGACGCCGGACATCGACGAGGTCGGCAAGACCAGCCGGCACGGCACGTTCTTCCAGATGAACGGCAACTTCTCCTTCGGCGACTACTTCAAGTCCGGTGCGATCCCGCTCGCCTGGGACCTGGCCACCAAGCCGGTCGAGGCGGGCGGCTTCGGGCTGGACCCGGAGCGGATCTGGGCGACCGTCTACCTGGACGACGACGAGGCGTACGACATCTGGCGCGCCACCGGCGTGCCGGCCGAGCGGATCGTGCGCCGCGGCAAGGCCGACAACTTCTGGTCGATGGGCATTCCCGGCCCGTGCGGCCCGTGCTCCGAGCTGTACTACGACCGCGGCCCGGCCTACGGCCGGGAGGGTGGCCCGGAGGTCGACGAGGACCGCTACCTGGAGTTCTGGAACCTCGTCTTCATGCAGTTCGAGCGCGGTCCGGGTGTCGGCAAGGAGGACTTCCCGATCCTCGGCGACCTGCCGGCGAAGAACATCGACACCGGCATGGGCCTGGAGCGGATGGCCTCGCTGCTGCAGGGCGTGGACAACCTCTACGAGATCGACGAGGTCAAGCCGATCCTGGACCGGGCCGCCGAGCTGACCGGCAAGCGCTACGGCGCGCACTCCGGTCACGCGGCGAACGAGTCGCACCCGGACGACGTACGGCTTCGGGTGATCGCCGACCACGTGCGCACCTCGCTGATGCTCATCGGCGACGGCGTGACCCCGTCGAACGAGGGCCGGGGATACGTGCTGCGGCGGATCATGCGCCGGGCTATCCGGGCGGTGCGGCTGCTGGGCTACCAGGACCGGGCGCTGCCGGAGCTGCTGCCGGTGGCCCGCGACTGCATGGCGCCGTCGTACCCGGAGCTGGCCGAGGACTTCGGCCGGATCTCCCAGTACGCGTACGCCGAGGAGGACGCGTTCCTGGCCACGCTGCGCGCCGGCACCACGATCCTGGACACCGCCATCGCCGAGACCAAGTCGGCCGGTAGGGCGGCGCTCTCCGGTGACAAGGCGTTCCAGCTGCACGACACGTACGGCTTCCCGATCGACCTGACCCTGGAGATCGCCGCCGAGCAGGGCCTGCAGGTCGACGCGGAGGGCTTCCGCCGGCTGATGGCCGACCAGCGCAGCCGGGCCAAGGCCGACGCGCAGGCGCGCAAGACCGGGCACACCGACGTGTCGGCGTACCGGTCGGTGCTCGACGGCGGCGGGCCGGTGGAGTTCACCGGCTACACCGAGCTGAGCCGTGAGTCCCGGGTGCGCGCGCTGCTGTCCGGCGGCGCCGCGATCTCCGCGGCGGTCGAGGGGGACACGATCGAGCTGGTGCTCGACACCACCCCGTTCTACGCCGAGGGCGGCGGGCAGCAGCCCGACCAGGGGCTCATCACCGTCGGCGGCGGCCAGGTCGAGGTCTTCGACGTGCAGCAGCCGGTGCCCGGCCTGATCGTGCACCGGGCCAAGGTGGTGCGCGGCGAGGTGCGTTCCGGCGAGACCGGGTACGCCGAGATCGACGTGTCCCGCCGCCGGGCGATCTCCCGCTCGCACACCGCGACGCACCTGGTGCACCAGACGATGCGCAACTTCCTCGGCGAGTCGGCGACGCAGGCGGGTTCGCTGAACGCGCCGGGCCGGCTGCGGTTCGACTTCAACACCCCGACGGGTGTGGCGCCGAGCGTGCTGCACGACGTCGAGCAGCAGGTCAACGAGGTGCTGCTGGCCGACCTGGAGGTGCACGCGTTCGTCACCAGCCAGGAGGAGGCCCGCCGGATCGGGGCGATGGCCCTGTTCGGCGAGAAGTACGGCGAGCGGGTCCGGGTCGTCGAGGTCGGCGACTACGCCCGTGAGCTGTGCGGCGGTACGCACGTGGCCCGTTCCGCCCAGCTCGGCCTGGTGAAGATCCTCTCCGAGGCGTCTGTGGGTTCCGGGGTACGCCGGATCGAGGCGCTCGTCGGCATGGACGCGTTCGGCTTCCTGGCCCGCGAGCACCTGCTGGTGTCCCGGCTGGCCGAGCTGTTCCGGGTGCCGGGGGAGCAGGTCGCCGACCGGGTGGAGCAGACGGTCACCCAGCTGCGCGACGCGGAGAAGGAGCTGGAGAAGCTGCGCGCCCAGCTCGTGCTCGGCGGGGCCGGTGCCCTGGCGGCGCAGGCGAAGGACGTGCGGGGTGTCGCGTACGTCGGCACCGAGGCGCCGGAGGGCGCGGCGGCGAACGACGTGCGGACGCTCGCCCAGGAGATCCGGGGCCGGATCGACGCGGCCCGCCCGGCGGTGGTCGCGGTGGCCGCCCGCGCAAACGGCAAGGCGTCGCTCGTGGTGGCCGTCAACCAGGCCGCCCGGGGGCGGAACCTGAGCGCGAAGGACCTGGTCAAGGCCGCGTTCTCCGGCCGGGGCGGCGGCAGCGACGACCTGGCCCAGGGCGGCGGGCTGCCCGCGACGGAGGCGCCGAACCTGCTGGTCACCGTCGAGCGGGCGGTCGCCGACGCGGCATGAGCGAACGCACCGAGCGGAGCGAGGGCCGTGAGGGCATGCCCGGTCGGCACGGCATGAGCGAACGCACCGAGCGGAGCGAGGGCCGTGAGGGCATGCCCGGTCGGCACGGCATGAGCGAACGCACCGAGCGGAGCGAGGGCCGTGAGGGCATGCCCGGTCGGCACGGCATGAGCGCACCGATCGACGCCAGGGCGGACCACCCGGTCCGCCCTGGCCCGTACCGGCGGGGAGGTGTCCGGTCGTGACCGAGCTGTCCCGTGGCGTCCGGCTGGGTGTCGACGTCGGCCAGGTCCGGGTGGGGGTGGCCCGCTGTGATCCGCACGGCATCCTCGCCACGCCCCTGGTGACGCTGGCCCGCGATCTGACCGCCGAACCGGACGCGGTGCCCGCCGACATGGCGGAGCTGGTCCGGCTCGCCGCCGAGCACGAGGCAGTGGGGATCGTGGTCGGGCTGCCGGTCAACCTCGCCGGAAAACACGGCCCCGCGGCGGTGAACGTATCAGCATATGCCAGCCGATTGGCTGATGTAATGAGGCCGATTCCGGTGACGCTGACGGACGAGAGGATGTCTACCGTCGTCGCGAGTCGTAGGCTGGCCGAACGGGGCGTCCGGGGAAAGCGCCAACGAGCGGTGGTCGACCAGGCTGCCGCGGTGGAGATTCTGCAGAGCTGGCTGGACGCACAGCGGAGGCGGACGCAATGATCGACGATCTTGATCTGGGGTTCGACGAGCCGGACAGGGGGGAGAAGGGCCGGCACCGGCGCGGCGCGGTGCGCCGGCGCCAGGGCAAGTCCGGCGGCGGCCGGGGCAAGACCCTTCTCGCCCTCGCACTCGCGCTGATCCTGCTGGGCGGCATCGGCGGCGGCGCGTTCTACGGCTTCGACCGGGTCCAGAACTACTTCGTCACCCCCGACTACGACGGCTCCGGCACCGGTGAGGTGACCGTGGAGATCAAGCAGGGCGCGCTGATCGCCGACATGGCCGACGCGCTCGTCGCCGCCGACGTGGTGAAGAGCACCAAGGCGTTCATCGAGGCCGCCGAGGAGAACTCGCGCAGCAAGAACATCCAGCCCGGCACGTACAAGCTGCGCAAGCAGATGAGCGGTGACGCGGCGGTCGTGGCCCTGCTGGACCTCAAGAACAAGATCGTCAACGGGATCACCATTCCCGAGGGCCTCACCGCGAAGACGGTCTACAAGCGGCTGTCCGAGAAGACCGACATCCCGGTCAAGGACTTCGAGGCCGCGGCGAAGGACCCGGAGGCGCTCGGCGTCCCGGACTGGTGGTTCAAGCGCTCCGACGGCAAGAAGGTCAAGCCGTCGATCGAGGGATTCCTGTTCCCCGACACCTACGAGATCCCGCCGAAGGCCACCGCCGAGACGGTGCTCAAGCTGATGGTGGACAACTTCCTCACCGTCACCTCCGGCATGCAGTACGCGGAGAAGGTGCAGAAGGATCGCGGCGGCATCACCCCGTACGAGGCGTTGGTCGTCGCCTCGCTCGCGCAGGCCGAGGCCGGCAACAAGGACGACCTCGGCAAGATCGCGCGCGTCGCCTACAACCGGGTCTACGGCGGCAACTTCCCCTGCAACTGTCTGCAGTTCGACGTGTCGGTCAACTACTACTGGGAGCTGACCGGCAAGCCGACGAAGGCGTCGAAGGACATGAGCAGAGCGGAGCTGTACGACGAGAAGAACCCCTACAGCACCCATGCCCACCCGGGCCTGCCCCCGACTCCCATCAACAACCCGGGGAAGCAGGCTCTGGAGGGGGCGCTGAACCCGCCGAACGAAAAGTGGCTCTTCTTCGTCGCCATCGACAAGCAGGGACACTCGGCCTTCGCGACGACGAACGCCGAGCATGAGCGCAACATCGAGAAGGCCAAGGAGAACGGCGTTCTCTAGGCACGACGTCACCCGGGGGACAGAGGCAGTGCATATTTCGGCTCCCCGCCGCGCCGCGGTGGTCGGCAAGCCGATCGCCCACTCGCTCTCCCCGGTGATCCACACCGCCGGGTACGCGGCGGCCGGCCTGACCGGCTGGTCGTACACCCGGATCGAAGCCGGCGCCGACGAGCTGCCCGGCCTGGTCGCGGGCCTCGGCCCCGAGTGGGCCGGGCTGTCGGTGACCATGCCGGGCAAGGAGGCGGCGCTCGCGCTGGCCGACGAGGTCTCGCCGGTCGCCGCCGCGGTCGGCGCCGCCAACACGTTGGTACGCCGGCCCGACGGCACCTGGTACGCGGACAACACCGACGTCACCGGCATGGTCGAGGTGCTCACCGGCGCCGGCTGCGTGGCCGGGGCGGTGGTCACAGTGCTCGGCGCGGGCGGCACCGCCCGGGCCGCCATCGCGGCGGCGGCCCGGATCGGGGCGGCCGAGGTGACTGTGGTGGCCCGCCGCCCGGAGGCGGTCGACGAGCTGCGCCCGGTGGCGGCGGTGGCCGGCGTGCCGCTCGCCGGCGCCGAGTGGGACGGCGCGCCCGCGCACGCCCGCGCCGACCTGGTGATCTCCACGGTGCCGAAGGGCGTCGCCGACCCGCTCGCCGACAACTTCGACTGGCGGCCCGAGTCCGTCTTCTTCGACGTGGTCTACGACCCGTGGCCCACCCCGCTCGCGGCGGCGGCGCTGGCCGCCGGGTGCCGGGTGGTCTCCGGGCTGGACCTGCTGCTGGCCCAGGCGTTCGGCCAGTTCGAGCAGTTCACCGGCGTCGCCGCCCCACGCGCCGCGATGCGCGCCGCGCTGCCGGTGTAAGGAAGGGCCCCTTCTTAACGCCTCCGGTAGAGGAAGGGCCCCCTGTTAACACCTCACCCGCCGGGCGGCAGACCAGCGCGCCGGAGGTGGCCCTGTCCGGTGGGCGGGACGCGGCGGGCGGCGTACGCCGGTGACCACCGGGCGTGACACACTGACCGTCGTGTTGCGCTGGCTGACTGCAGGTGAATCGCACGGACCCGCCCTCGTCGCGATGCTGGAGGGCGTACCCGCCGGCATCGAGGTGACCACCGGGGAGATCTCCGGCGAGCTGGCCCGGCGCCGGCTCGGCTACGGCCGAGGTGCCCGGATGTCGTTCGAGCAGGACGAGGTCGAGATCATCGGCGGGCTCCGGCACGGCGTGACGCTGGGCAGCCCGGTGGCGATCCGGGTCGGCAACTCCGAGTGGCCCAAGTGGCGCACCGTGATGGCCGCCGACCCGGTCGACCCGGAGGAGCTGGCGAGCCAGGCCCGCAACGCGCCGCTGACCCGTCCCCGCCCGGGTCACGCCGACCTGGCCGGCATGCAGAAGTACGGGCACACCGACGCCCGGCCGATCCTGGAGCGCGCCAGCGCCCGGGAGACCGCCGCCCGGGTCGCTGTGGGCACCGTCGCCAAGGCGCTGGTGCGCCAGGCGCTCGGCGTCGAGATCGTCTCGCACGTGGTCGAGCTGGGCCCGGTGGCGGTCAAGCCGGGCCTGCGGCCCACGCCGGAGGACGCCGCGCGCATCGACGCCGACCCGCTGCGCTGCCTCGACGCCGAGGCCAGCGCCCGGATGGTCGCCGAGGTCGACGCCGCGAAGAAGGCCGCCGACACGCTCGGCGGCGTGGTCGAGGTGCTCGCGTACGGGGTGCCGCCGGGCCTGGGCAGCCACGTGCAGTGGGACCGCAAGCTCGACGCGCGGCTCGCCACCGCGCTCATGTCGATCCAGGCGATCAAGGGCGTGGAGATCGGCGACGGCTGGCAGCAGGCCCGCTCCCGCGGCTCGGAGGCGCACGACGAGATCGTGCCCACCGCCACCGGCGTGCGGCGCATCACCGACCGGGCCGGTGGCCTGGAGGGCGGCATCACCACCGGTGAGCCGCTGCGGGTGAAGGCGGCGATGAAGCCGATCTCGTCGCTGAACCGGGCCCTCGCGACCATCGACGTGACCACCGGTGAGCCGGCCACCGCGATCAACCAGCGCTCGGACGTGTGCGCGGTCCCGGCGGCGGCCGTGGTGGCCGAGGCGATGGTCGCGCTGGTGCTGGCCGAGGCGGCGGTGGAGAAGTTCGGCGGCGACTCGGTAGCCGAGATGCGCCGCAACCTGAACGGTTACCTCGACAGCCTGGTCGTCCGGTGAGCGCGAGGAACGCAGCGCAGCGGAGTCCCGCAGTCGCGAACGAAAGGCGGCAACGATGAGCACCCGGCCGGTCTGCGTGCTGGTCGGGGCGCCGGGCTCCGGCAAGACCACAGTCGGCACGGCGCTCGCCGAGGCGCTCGGCGTCGGCTTCCGGGACACCGACGCCGACATCGAGAACCTCGCCGGCAAGCCGATCCCGGAGATCTTCGTGGACGAGGGGGAGGAGCACTTCCGTACCCTCGAACGGGCTGCCGTGGCGGCGGCGCTCGCGTCGCACGCGGGCGTGCTCGCGCTCGGCGGCGGCGCGGTCCTGGCCGAGGAGAACCGGGCCGCGTTGATCGGCCACACGGTGGTGCACCTGTCGGTGGAGCTGCCCGACGCGCTCAAGCGGGTCGGTCTGGGCGCCGGCCGGCCGCTGCTCGCGCTGAACCCGCGCGCCACGCTCAAGCACCTGATGGATCAGCGCCGACCGCTCTACGCCGAGGTGGCGACCGCGACCGTGGTCACCGACGGGCGTACGCCGCAGGAGCTGGCCGCGGAGATCGCCGCGCTGCTCAAGCCCTGACCCGCCCGCTCGCTGCGCCCGGCTCCCGGCTCCCTCGGTGGAACGCGGTGGGTGTCTCCCAAGGGTTGTGACACTCATGGCGTTCCAGTCGGTGTGCATGACGTCGGTGGGTGGAACGGTGTGGGTGTCTCCAGGGCGTTGTGGCACCCGTGGTGTTCCAGTCGGCGTGCATGACGTCGGTGGGTGGAACGCCATGGGCGAGTGAGAAGGCGTGCCGGCGCAAGGGTGGACGGTCAGGCGTTGGCCGCAGCGGTCCCGGCCGTCCGGCGTCCGGCCCGGCGGCGAGGGCTCCGCGCCCGGCGGCGAGGGCTCCGCTCCGGTCGCCAGGTGGCGAGCAGCGCCAGCGCCAGCGCGATCTCGGCCAGGTCACCCAGGTAGTACATGAGCGTGGCGCCGGCCCGCAGCTCGGCGGCGGTGGCGGGCACGTCCACGAACAGCCCGGCGTAGAGCAGCTGGGCGATGGTGGCGTGCGCGGCCACCCCGAACCCGATCACCACCAGCCGCACCGGTACGCGCGGGCGGTGCGGGCCCGGGTCCGGCCCGGCGATCGACCAGGCGAACAGACATCCGCTGAGCAGGAAGTGCACGTTCACCAGCGTGTGCAGGACCGGGCTGTCCAGGGTGGCCCGGTACAGCGGGGTGAGGTAGAGCAGCCAGAGCCCGCCCGCGGTGAGCAGCAGGCCGGTCACCGGGTGGCCGAGGACCCGCGCGACCGGATGCCGCAGCAGGTGGACCAGGCTCCGGCCGGTACGCCGGTCCAGCGTGCGCAGCAGCAACGTGACCGGGGCGCCGAGCACCAGCGCCAGCGGCGCCAGCATGCCGATCAGCAGGTGCTGCCACATGTGCCCGACGAAGTCACCGGCCGGCCACAGCAGCCCGGCCGTCAGCAGCAGCGCGCCCAGCCCGAAGCTCGCCGTGCGGGCGTGCGGCCAGCCCGGCCCGCCGGGGTCGCGCAGCCGCAGCGCGGCGGCCAGGTACGCCCAGAACAGCGCCACCGGGATCAGCGCGGTGGCCGGGAAGCCGCCGCCGGCGTGCCCGGCGTGCGCCAGGATCACCGGCGCTCCGGCGCGCAGAGGTCCACGGCGAGGGCGCGGCGCTGGATCGCCCAGCCGACAGCGATCAGCACCACGCCGAGGGCCAGGAAGCCGAGGTCCCACCAGAGCTGGTTCGGGCCGCTGCGGACGTGGTGGATGCCGAGCAGGTGGTGGTCGATGATGCCCTCCACCAGGTTGAACAGGCCCCAGCCGATCAGCGCCCAGCCCCACAGCATCGGCGAGCGCCACAGCCGGCCCCGGGAGCCGGTGACCCGGGAGTAGAGCAGGGCCAGCCCGGTCAGCACCGCCACCCAGGTGACCACGTGGAACAGGCCGTCCCAGAGCGTGTTCATCTGCAACCCGGGCACGGTGTCCACCGGGTACTCCCGGACGCCGATCCGGTCGCTGCCGGTGCTGCTGAGCAGGTGGTGCCACTGGAGCACCTGGTGCAGCACGATGCCGTCGACGAAGCCGCCGAGCCCGACGCCGAGGATCGTGGCGGGCAGCCGGATGCTCGTCGTGGATTCCGGTCGGGTCGCGTGTGCCGTCGTCTCGCTCATTCCGGCCGCCGTACCCCCGTAGCGGCCGGGCAAACACCCAGCCAGTGGACAACCGCCCCGGAGGGGCGGCGCGCTGCACTAGGCTGCCCGCGATGGACGAGGTGACCCGGATCCCGGTCGGCGGCGAGCGGCCGTACGACGTGCTCGTGGGACGTGACCTGCTGGACCCGCCGCCCCGGCTGCTGCCCGGCGCCGAGCGGGTGGCCTTCCTGCACGCGCCGCCGCTCAAGGCGCTCGCCGACCGGCTCGCCGACAGTGTCCGCGAGGGCGGCGTGACACCGCTGCTGATCGAGGTGCCCGACGCCGAGGCGGGCAAGCACGTCGACGTGGCGGCGGCCTGCTGGGACCGGCTGGGCGACGCCGGGTTCACCCGTACCGACGCGGTGGTCGGGGTGGGCGGCGGCGCGGTCACCGACCTGGCCGGTTTCGTCGCGGCCACCTGGCTGCGCGGCGTGCGCTGGGTGCCGGTCGCCACGTCGCTGCTCGGCATGGTCGACGCCGCCGTGGGCGGCAAGACCGGCATCAACACGGCCGCCGGCAAGAACCTGGTCGGCGCGTTCCACCCGCCGGCCGGCGTGCTGGCCGACCTGGCGACGCTGGACAGCCTGCCCCCGGCCGACCTGGCCGCCGGGATGGCCGAGGTGGTCAAGTGCGGGTTCATCGCCGACCCGGTCATCCTCGACCTGGTCGAGCGGGACCCGGCCGCCGCGCTGGACCCGGCCGGGCCGGTGCTGCGGGAACTGGTCGAACGCGCGGTCCGCGTGAAGGCCGACGTGGTCGCCGGGGATCTGCGCGAGTCCGGGGTACGCGAGGTGCTCAACTACGGGCACACCCTGGCGCACGCGATCGAGAAGGTGGAGGGCTACCGCTGGCGGCACGGTCACGCGGTGGCGGTCGGCCTGGTGTACGCCGCCACGCTGGCCCGGCTCGCCGGCCGGCTCGACGCGGCCGACGCGGAGCGGCACCGCCGGGTGCTGACCGCGCTCGGCCTGCCCACCGGCTACCGGGCCGACGCCTGGCCGGAGCTGCTGGCCGCGATGCGGGTGGACAAGAAGGCCCGGGGCAGCCGGCTGCGGTTCGTGGTGCTCGACGGGCTCGCCCGCCCGGCGATCCTGGAGGCGCCGCCGGACGACCTGCTCGCCGCCGCGTACGCGGAGATCAGCTCGTGAGGGTGTACGTGCTGAACGGGCCGAACCTGGGCCGGCTCGGCACCCGTCAGGTCGACGTGTACGGGGTGACCAGCTACGCCCAGCTCGTGACCGACTGCGAGCGGCACGGCCGGGAGCTGGGCCTGGACGTGGTGGTCCGGCAGACCGACGCCGAGCACGAGATGCTCGCGTGGCTGCACGAGGCGGCCGACGAGGCGGCGGCAGTGGTGCTCAACCCGGCCGCCTGGTCGCACTACTCGATCGCGGTGCGGGACGCCTGCGCGATGCTGCGCGGCCCGCTGGTCGAGGTGCACATCTCCAACATCCACGCCCGGGAGGAGTTCCGGCACCACTCGGTGGTCTCCGCGGTTGCCACCGGGGTGATCTGCGGTCTGGGCGTGGACGGCTACCGGCTGGCGCTGCACCACCTGGCCGCCCGGCTCGCCGCCGGAGCGTGAGCCGCAGGTTCCTTCGTGCGAGTCCGATTCGACAGAGCGAGTAGACTTGGACGGTCTGTCCGCCAATTGATGATCAAGGCAGGAAATGGCCACCACCAACGACCTGAAGAACGGCCTGGTACTCAACCTGGACGGCGAGCTGTGGGCCGTCGTCGAGTTCCAGCACGTCAAGCCCGGTAAGGGTGGTGCCTTCGTGCGCACCACGCTGAAGAACGTGCTGTCCGGCAAGGTGGTCGACAAGACCTTCAACGCGGGCACCAAGGTCGAGACCGCGACCGTCGACAAGCGCACCATGCAATACCTCTACGCCGACGGCGAGGACTACGTCTTCATGGATCTGGAGACGTTCGACCAGATCACCGTCCCCGGCGGCACGGTCGGCGAGGCCGCCAACTACCTCCTCCCCGAGGCCGAGGCGACGGTCGCCACCCACGAGAGCGTGCCGCTGTACATCGAGCTGCCGACCTCGGTCGTGCTCGAGGTCACCTACACCGAGCCGGGCCTGCAGGGCGACCGGTCGACCGGCGGCAACAAGCCGGCCACCGTCGAGACCGGCGCGACCGTGCAGGTGCCGCTGTTCATCACCACCGGTGAGAAGATCAAGGTCGACACCCGCGACGGCCGTTACCTCGGCCGAGCCTGATGGCCGAGGGCCCCAAGCAGCAGATGCCGGCGCGCCGTAAGGCGCGCAAGCGGGCGCTGGACGTGCTCTTCGAGGCGGACCTGCGGGACCGCCCGCCGGTCGAGGTGCTCGCCGGTTACCTGGAACGGATCGAGCAGCCGCGCCCCGACCACCTCGGCTACGCGGTCGGGCTGGTCGAGGGCGTGGCGGCGCATCTCGACCGGATCGACGAGATCATCGCCAGCTACGCCGAGGGGTGGACGCTGGAGCGCATGCCGGTGGTCGACCGCAACCTGGCCCGGATCGCCGTGTACGAGCTGCTCTACGTCGACGAGATCGACGACGCGGTGGCGATCAGCGAGGCCGTGGAGCTGGCCCGGCAGATGTCGACCGACGACTCGCCCCGCTTCCTCAACGGCATCCTCGGCCGGATCGCGGAGTACGCCACGCGCTGACGTGCAGCACACAACGACGAAGGGCCCGTGCCGGCTGTGGCACGGGCCCTTCTCGTCGTACGGGGTGTCAGGACGCGAAGAACGCCCGCGGGTCGGCGACCAGCACGCCGTGCTCGGTCAGCCGCTCGATCAGGCCCGACGGCGAGGCGTCGTAGACGATCGCGAGGGCGCGCAGGTCGTCGGCGCGGATCGAGAGCACCCGGCCGTTGTAGTCGCCGCGCTGCTGCTGGATGGCGCGCGCGTAGCGGGCCACGTACGCGAGGTCCTCGGAGGCCTCGTCGTAGAG
Source organism: Micromonospora sp. C28ISP2-4 (assembly GCF_030519385.1). Lineage (NCBI taxonomy): Bacteria > Bacillati > Actinomycetota > Actinomycetes > Micromonosporales > Micromonosporaceae > Micromonospora > Micromonospora sp. C28ISP2-4. Next base: position 529,983 of record NZ_JAUMKG010000003.1, read on the forward strand.
CCGCTCCAGGTCCAGGACGATCTTGCTGGTGGGCTCGTGACGCACCCCGCTGCCGTCGGGCAGCAGCTCCGAGACGGGAACGCGGTAGAAGTCGGCCAGCTCCGCCAGGCGGGACACGGTGACGGCGCGGTCGCCGCGCTCGTACGAGCCGACCACCACGGCCTTCCACCGCCCGTTCGACTTCTCCTCCACCCCCTGCAGGGACAGGCCCTGCTGCTGGCGGATGGAGCGCAGGCGGGCGCCCAGCGACTTGGCGTATTCAGAGGGCATTCGGACACTCCCAGTGCTGTTCGGGTTCCCCGAGCTATCGCTACGGAGCGTGACGGTACGGGGATTGCGACATGTGGTCAAGTGTTGCCGTCCACGGGCTCCGGCACCCACGTGTGGCTTGTCCCCATTTCTCCGGGCTGACCAGCAGGTCAGGACCGGCGGCGAGCGGCCCGGTGACCGCTGGTAACGTGGCGTGAAGCCCCGGCCCGGGCCCCGCGCGGGCCAGCCGGAGCCGACCAGACGTCCTTTAACGACCCGTCCCGTGAGGCGGGGAAGGAGGTCCGCCGTGGCCTACCCACCGGCTGCCCACTCGTCGCCGCCGCGACAACCCTCGGTGAAGGTGATCCTCGCCGCAGCGGACGTGTCGCGGGTGGTCGACCGCATCGCCCACCAGATCCTGGAGAAGACCCAGGGTGCCGCCGACACGGTGCTGCTGGGCATCCCCACCCGGGGTGTGCCGCTGGCCCACCGCCTCGCGGCCCGGATCAGCACCTTCGAGGACGTCACGGTCCCGGTCGGGGTGCTCGACATCACGCTCTACCGCGACGACCTGCGCCGGCACGCCACCCGCGCGGTCGGCCCGACCGACCTGCCCACCGGTGGGATCGACGGCAAACGGGTGATCCTCGTCGACGACGTGCTGTTCTCCGGCCGCACCGTGCGGGCCGCGCTGGACGCGCTCAGCGACGTGGGCCGGCCGGCGTCCGTGCAGCTCGCGGTCCTTGTCGACCGCGGCCACCGCCAGCTGCCGATCCGCGCCGACTACGTCGGCAAGAACATCCCCACCGCGCTGGCCGAGAACGTCAAGGTCACCCTCGCCGAGACCGACGGCGCCGACGAGGTACGGCTGTACGGAGGATCCCTCTCATGATCCGGCACCTGCTCTCCGGCGCCGACCTGGACGCCGCCACCGCCACCCTGGTCCTGGACACCGCCGCGGAGATGGCGACGGTGGCCGGTCGCGAGGTCAAGAAGCTGCCCGCGCTGCGCGGGCGCACAGTGGTCAACCTCTTCTACGAGGACTCCACCCGCACCCGGATCTCGTTCGAGGCGGCCGCCAAGCGGCTCAGCGCCGACGTGATCAACTTCTCCGCCAAGGGCTCCAGCGTGGCCAAGGGGGAGAGCCTGAAGGACACCGCGCTCACGCTCCAGGCGATGGGCGCGGACGCGGTCGTCGTCCGGCACCCCGCCTCCGGCGCACCGCACCGGCTCGCCGAGTGGGTGGACGGTTCGGTCGTCAACGCCGGTGACGGCACCCACGAGCACCCCACCCAGGCGCTGCTCGACGCGTACACGATGCGGTCCCGGCTGGGCCGGCTCGACGGCCTGCACGTGGCGATCGTCGGCGACGTGCTGCACTCCCGGGTGGCCCGCTCCAACGTGCTGCTGCTGTCCACGCTCGGCGCGAAGGTCACGCTGGTCGGCCCGCCCACGCTCATCCCGGTCGACATCGCCGCCGCCCTGGCGCCCGGCACCGACGTCTGTTACGACCTCGACGCCGTTCTCCCAGATGTGGACGTGGTGATGATGCTGCGGGTGCAGCGCGAGCGGATGGGTGACTCCTACTTCCCGTCGGCCCGCGAGTACGCCCGCCGCTACGGGCTCGACGGGCCGCGGATGCGCCGGCTGCCCGAGCACGCGATCGTCATGCACCCCGGCCCGATGAACCGGGGCATGGAGATCACGCCCGAGGTGGCCGACTCGCCCCGCTCCACCATCGTCGAACAGGTCGCCAACGGGGTCTCCGTGCGGATGGCCGTGCTCTACCTGCTGCTCGGAGGGAACAACCGGTGACCGCGTACCTCATCACAGGCGTCAGCATCGTCGGCGGCGAGCCGACCGACCTGCTCATCCGCGACGGCGTGGTGGCCGGGACGGGCCGTGGGCTCGCCGCGGGCGACGCCACAGTCGTCGACGCGACCGGCCTGGTCGCGCTGCCCGGCCTGGTGGACCTGCACACCCACCTGCGCGAGCCCGGCCGGGAGGACGCCGAGACCGTCGAGTCCGGTTCCCGGGCGGCGGCACTCGGCGGCTACACGGCGGTGTGCGCGATGGCGAACACCTCCCCGGTCGCGGACACCGCGGGCGTGGTGGAGCAGGTCTGGCGCCTCGGCAAGGAGGCCGGCCTGGTCGACGTGCAGCCGATCGGCGCGGTCACTGTCGGGCTGGCCGGCGAGCGCCTGGCCGAGCTGGGCGCGATGGCCGACTCGGCCGCCGGGGTGCGGATCTTCTCCGACGACGGGCATTGCGTGTCGGACCCGCGGCTGATGCGCCGGGCGCTGGAGTACGTCAAGGCGTTCGACGGCGTGATCGCCCAGCACGCCGAGGAGCCCCGGCTGACCGAGGGCGCGCAGATGCACGAGGGCGAGGTGTCCACCCGCCTCGGCCTGACCGGCTGGCCGGCCGTCGCCGAGGAGGCCATCATCGCCCGGGACGTGCTGCTGGCCGAGCACGTCGGCAGCCGCCTGCACGTCTGCCACGTCTCCACCGCCGGCAGCGTCGAGGTGCTGCGCCAGGCGAAGGCGCGCGGGGTACGGGTCACCGCCGAGGTGACGCCGCACCACCTGCTGCTGACCGACGAGAAAGCGGAGAGCTACGACCCGGTCTTCAAGGTCAACCCGCCGCTGCGTACCGCCGCCGACATCGCCGCGCTGCGGGAGGCGCTGGCCGAGGGCGTGATCGACGTCATCGCCACCGACCACGCGCCGCACGCCGTGGAGGACAAGGAGTGCGAGTGGGCGTACGCCCGGCCGGGCATGCTCGGCCTGGAGACGGCGCTGTCGATCGCGCTCGACGTGTTCGGCCCTCGCTGGGACCTGATCGCCGAGCGGATGTCCCGCACCCCGGCCCGGATCGCCGGGCTCGCCGGGCACGGCCTCGACCCGGCACCCGGCGTACCGGCCAACCTGACCCTGGTCGACCCCGCCGCCCGCCGCGTCATCGAACCGGCGGAGCTGGCCAGTCGCAGTCGCAACACCCCGTACGCCCGCATGACGCTGCCGGGTCGCATCGTGGCGACCTTCCTGCGCGGCGAGCCGACGGTCCTGGACGGAAAGGCTGTCAAATAAATGGTGAAGCGTAGATCGGCGATCCTCGTCCTGGAGGACGGGCGCACGTTCCACGGCGAGGCGTACGGCAGCGTCGGGGAGACCTTCGGCGAAGCGGTCTTCAACACCGGCATGACCGGCTACCAGGAGACGCTCACCGACCCCTCGTACCACCGGCAGGTGGTGGTGCAGACCGCGCCGCACATCGGCAACACCGGCGTCAACGGCGAGGACGACGAGTCCGACCGGATCTGGGTGGCCGGGTACGTGGTGCGCGACCCGGCCCGGATCAGCTCCAACTGGCGGGCCGGCGGCGGCCTGGAGGACCGGCTCGCCGCCGAGGGCGTCGTCGGCATCAGCGGGGTGGACACCCGGGCGCTGACCCGGCACCTGCGCGAGCGCGGCGCGATGCGAGTCGGCATCTCCAGCGTCGAGGACGACCCGGCCGCCCTGCTGGAGCGGGTGCGCCGTTCGCCGCAGATGGTCGGCGCGAACCTGTCCGACGAGGTGACCACCGCCAAGCCGTACGTGGTCGAGGCGCAGGGCGAGCACCGGTTCACGGTGGCCGCTGTGGACCTGGGCATCAAGCGCAACGTGCCGCGGCGGCTCGCCGCCCGCGGCGTGACCACCCACGTGCTGCCCGCCGGGTCGACGATCGAGGACCTGCTCGCCACCGGCGCGGACGCGGTCTTCTTCTCGCCCGGCCCGGGCGACCCGGCGACCGCCGACGGCCCGGTGGCGCTGGCCCGGGAGGTGCTGACCCGGCGGATCCCGCTGTTCGGCATCTGCTTCGGCAGCCAGATCCTCGGCCGCGCGCTCGGCTTCGGCACCTACAAGCTCGGGTACGGCCACCGCGGCATCAACCAGCCGGTGCTCGACCGGGCGACCGGCAAGGTCGAGGTGACCAGCCACAACCACGGCTTCGCCGTGCAGGTGCCGGGCGCCGGGGACGGCGCCGTGGTGCCGGACCAGGTGATCCAGACCGAGTTCGGCGGCGTCCAGGTGTCACACGTCTGCCTCAACGACAACGTGGTCGAGGGGCTGCGGGCCGTGGACGTGCCCGCCTTCACCGTCCAGTACCACCCGGAGGCGGCGGCCGGCCCGCACGACGCGGACTACCTCTTCGACCGTTTCGCAGAGCTGATCGAGGGGCGCACGAATGCCTAAGCGGACCGACCTCAAGCACGTCCTGGTGATCGGCTCCGGGCCGATCGTGATCGGACAGGCCTGCGAGTTCGACTACTCCGGCACCCAGGCCTGCCGGGTGCTGCGCAGCGAGGGGATCCGGGTCAGCCTGGTCAACTCCAACCCGGCGACGATCATGACGGACCCGGAGTTCGCCGACGCCACGTACGTCGAGCCGATCACCCCGGAGTTCGTCGAGCTGGTCATCGCCAAGGAGCGCCCCGACGCGCTGCTGCCGACGCTCGGCGGGCAGACGGCGCTGAACACCGCTGTCGCCCTGCACGAGGCGGGCGTGCTGGAGAAGTACGGCGTCGAGCTGATCGGCGCCAACATCGAGGCGATCAACCGGGGCGAGGACCGGCAGCTGTTCAAGGAGATCGTCGCGAAGGCCGGCGTACGGCTGGGCCTGGAGGATCCGTCCGCGCTGGTGCCGCGGTCGCGGGTCTGCCACTCGATGGACGAGGTCCGCGAGACGGTCGCCGAGCTGGGCCTGCCGGTGGTCATCCGGCCGTCGTTCACCATGGGCGGCCTGGGCTCCGGCATGGCGCACACCGACGAGGACCTGGAGCGCATCGCCGGTTCGGGCCTGGCGGCCAGCCCGGTGCACGAGGTGCTCATCGAGGAGAGCGTGCTCGGCTGGAAGGAGTACGAGCTCGAACTGATGCGCGACCGCCACGACAACGTGGTGGTGGTCTGCTCGATCGAGAACGTCGACCCGATGGGCGTGCACACCGGCGACAGCGTCACAGTCGCGCCGTCGATGACGCTCACCGACCGGGAGTACCAGCGGCTGCGTGACCTCGGCATCGCGGTGCTGCGCGAGGTCGGTGTGGACACCGGCGGCTGCAACATCCAGTTCGCGGTGAACCCGGCCGACGGCCGGATCGTCGTGATCGAGATGAACCCGCGCGTGTCGCGTTCCTCGGCGCTGGCGTCGAAGGCCACCGGCTTCCCGATCGCGAAGATCGCCGCGAAGCTCGCCATCGGTTACACGCTCGACGAGATCCCGAACGACATCACGCTGAAGACGCCTGCGGCGTTCGAGCCGTCGCTCGACTACGTGGTGGTGAAGATCCCCCGGTTCGCGTTCGAGAAGTTCCCCGGCGCCGACCCGGAGCTGACCACCACCATGAAGTCGGTGGGCGAGGCGATGAGCCTGGGCCGCAACTTCACCGAGGCGCTGAACAAGGCGATGCGCTCGATGGAAACCAAGTCATCTGGCTTCTGGACCGTCCCCGATCCCGAGGGCGCGACCCGGGAGAACACCCTCGCGGCGCTGCGCACCCCGCACGACGGCCGGCTCTACACGGTCGAGCGGGCGTTGCGCCTCGGCGCGTCGATCGCCGAGGTGTCCGAGGCGTCCGGCGGGATGGACCCGTGGTTCCTGGACCAGATCGCCTCGCTGGTCGAGCTGCGCGCCGAGATCGTGGACGCGCCGGTGCTCGACGCCGGCCTGCTGCGCCGGGCCAAGCGGGCCGGCCTGTCCGACCGGCAGCTCGCCGCGCTGCGTCCCGAGCTGGCCGCCGAGGACGGCGTCCGCACGCTGCGGCACCGGCTCGGCGTCCGGCCGGTCTACAAGACGGTGGACACCTGCGCGGCCGAGTTCGAGGCGACCACGCCGTACCACTACTCGACGTACGACTCGGAGACCGAGGTGGCGCCCTCGGCCCGGCCGAAGGTGCTCATCCTGGGCTCGGGACCGAACCGGATCGGGCAGGGCATCGAGTTCGACTACTCGTGCGTGCACGCGGTCCAGGCTCTCCGGGACGTGGACTATGAGACCGTGATGGTCAACTGCAACCCGGAGACCGTCTCCACCGACTACGACACCGCCGACCGGCTCTACTTCGAGCCGCTGACGTTCGAGGACGTGCTGGAGGTCTGGCACGCCGAGGACACCTCCGGCAAGGAGGCGGGCGGCCCCGGCGTCATCGGGGTGGTCGTGCAGCTCGGCGGGCAGACCCCGCTCGGCCTGGCGCAGCGGCTCAAGAACGCCGGCGTGCCGATCGTGGGCACCTCGCCGGAGTCGATCCACCTGGCCGAGGAGCGCGGCGCGTTCGGCGCGGTGCTGGCCCGGGCCGGGCTGCGCGCGCCCGCGCACGGCATGGCCACCTCGTACGACGAGGCGAAGGCGATCGCCGACGAGATCGGGTACCCGGTGCTGGTCCGCCCCTCGTACGTGCTCGGCGGGCGCGGCATGGAGATCGTCTACGACGACGCCACGCTGCGCGACTACATCGGCCGGGCCACCGCCATCTCGCCGGACCGCCCGGTGCTGGTGGACCGGTTCCTGGACGACGCCATCGAGATCGACGTGGACGCGCTCGTGGACGCCGACGGCGACGTCTACCTGGGCGGCGTGATGGAGCACATCGAGGAGGCCGGCATCCACTCCGGCGACTCGTCCTGCGCGCTGCCGCCGATCACCCTGGCCGGCTCGCACCTGGCCCAGGTGCGGCACTACACCGAGCAGATCGCCCGCGGCGTCGGGGTGCGCGGCCTGCTCAACGTCCAGTACGCGTTGCAGGGCGACATGCTCTACGTGCTGGAGGCCAACCCGCGCGCCTCCCGTACCGTGCCGTTCGTCTCGAAGGCCACAGCGGTGCCGCTGGCCAAGGCGGCGGCCCGGATCGCGCTCGGCGCCACCATCGCGCAGCTGCGTGCGGAGGGGATGCTGCCGCCCACCGGCGACGGCGGCACCATGCCGGCCGACGCGCCGATCGCGGTCAAGGAGGCGGTGCTGCCGTTCAAGCGGTTCCGCACCCCGTCCGGCAAGGGCATCGACGTGCTGCTCGGCCCGGAGATGAAGTCCACCGGCGAGGTGATGGGCATCGACACCGGCTTCGGTCAGGCGTTCGCCAAGTCGCAGGCCGCCGCGTACGGGTCGCTGCCGACCGCCGGGAAGATCTTCGTCTCGGTCGCCAACCGGGACAAGCGCGGCATGATCTTCCCGATCAAGCGCCTGGCCGACCTGGGCTTCGAGATCGTGGCCACCACCGGCACGGCCGAGGTGCTGCGCCGGCACGGCATCGCCTGCGAGCAGATCCGCAAGCACTACGAGTCGGGTGAGGGCGCGGACGCGGTGTCGCTGATCCTCGGCGGCGACGTGGCGCTGGTGGTGAACACGCCGCAGGGCTCGGGGGCGAGCGCCCGTTCCGACGGGTACGAGATCCGCAGCGCGGCGGTGAGCGCCGACATCCCGTGCGTCACCACGGTCCCCGGCGCGGCGGCGGCCGTCATGGGCATCGAGGCCCGCATCAACGGCGACCTGAAGGTCCGCCCGCTGCAGGACCTCCACGCCGCCCTCCGGGCGGGCGAGTGACAGCGCGCCCGACCGCGCCGATCATGAGGTTGGCGGCGGATATGGAGATCCACATCGCCGCCAACCTCATGATCAACGGGGAGATCGGCCGGACCGGGCGGAGGGCCGGGGCGTGATCTTCGAGAAGGTGGTGCGGCCCCGGCTGTTCTCGCTCGCGGGCGGGGACGCGGAGGGGGCGCACGAGTGGACGCTGGAGCGGCTCGCCGCGGTGTCCCGGCAGCCGGCGGTGCTCGCGGCGCTGCGTGCGGCGTACTTCCGGTCGGCGCCGCGCACGGTGTTCGGGGTGCGCTTCCCCAACCCGGTCGGGCTGGCGGCCGGCATGGACAAGAACGGACTCGCGTTGCCGGCCTGGCCGGCGCTGGGCTTCGGCTTCGTCGAGGTCGGCACCGTGACCGCGCACGCCCAGCCGGGCAACCCCCGGCCCCGGCTGTTCCGGCTGCGCGACAGCGAAGCGGTGATCAACCGGATGGGCTTCAACAACGCGGGCGCGGCGGCGCTCGCGGACCGGCTGGCCGCGTTGCCGCGCCCGCTCGGCGTGCCGCTGGGCATCTCGCTCGGCAAGTCCAAGGTGACCCCGCTGGACGAGGCGGTCGAGGACTACCTCGCCTCCTACCGGGCGCTCAAGGAGCACGGCGACTACTTCGCGGTGAACGTGTCCTCACCGAACACTCCCGGACTGCGGTCGCTTCAGGACCGCTCCCATCTGGACGCGTTGCTCGCCGCGCTGGTGGGGGAGAAGCCGGTGCTGGTGAAGATCGCCCCGGACCTGACCGAGCCGGCCGTGGCCGAGCTGCTGGAGGTGTGCCTCGACCGGGGCGCGGCCGGGGTCATCGCCACCAACACCACGCTCGCCCGGGACGGGCTCGCCCCGGCCGACCGGGAGCGCGCCGCCGAGGCCGGCGGGCTGTCTGGCCGGCCGTTGACCGCCCGGGCCCGGGACGTGGTCGCCTTCGTGCACCGGGAGACCGGGGGACGGCTGCCGGTGATCGGCGTGGGCGGCATCCTGCACCCCGACGACGCCACCCGCATGTTCGACGCCGGCGCCGCACTGCTCCAGCTCTACACCGGCTTCATCTACCGGGGCCCCGCCCTCACGAGAGCCATAACCCGCACCACCCGACCCTGACCCCACCCCTCCACCCCCGCGATCTTGCACTTCCGGCCCCGGCACACCGCCTCATTCCGGGCGCGGCCGGGGCGGCAACTGCAAGATCGCGGGGGAGAGGGGGAGGGGAGCGGGGGTGAAGGAGGAGACGTGACGCCCGAGGAGATCCTGGAGGCCGACCGGCGGCACGTGTGGCATCCGTACACCGCCATGCCGGCCGCGAGCGCGCCGTACGTCGTCGACAGCGCCGAAGGGGTGCGGCTGCGGCTCGCCGACGGGCGGGAGCTGGTCGACGGCATGTCGTCGTGGTGGGCGGCGATCCACGGCTACCGGCACCCGGTGCTCGACGCCGCGGTGACCGACCAGCTCGGGCGGATGAGCCACGTGATGTTCGGCGGGCTCACCCACGAACCCGCGGTACGCCTGGCGCGCACGCTCGTCGAGCTGACCCCGGACGGCCTGGAACACGTCTTCCTGGCCGACTCCGGCTCGGTCAGCGTCGAGGTCGCGGTGAAGATGTGCCTGCAGTACCAGCGGGCGCTGGGACGCCCGCAGCGCCGCCGGCTGGGCACCTGGCGGGGCGGCTACCACGGCGACACGTTCCACCCGATGAGCGTCTGCGACCCGGAGGGCGGCATGCACCACCTCTGGGGCGACGTGCTGCCCCGGCAGGTGTTCGCGCCGGTGCCGCCGCCCGGCTTCGACGCCGCGCCGGACCCGGCGTACGAGGCGGCGCTGGTGGCGGCGGTGGAGCGGCACGCCGACGAGCTGGCCGCGGTGATCGTGGAGCCGGTGGTCCAGGGCGCCGGCGGGATGCGGTTCCACCACCCGCACTACCTGCGCGTGCTGCGCGAGGTGACCCGCAGGCACGGCATCCTGCTGGTCTTCGACGAGATCGCCACCGGCTTCGGCCGCACCGGCCGGATGTTCGCCGCCGAGCACGCCGGCGTCACCCCGGACGTGCTCTGCGTCGGCAAGGCGCTCACCGGCGGGTACCTGACGCTCGCCGCGGCGCTGTGCACCCCCGAGGTGGCGCGGGCCATCTCAGCCGACGGGGTGCTGGCGCACGGGCCGACGTTCATGGGCAACCCGCTCGCCTGCGCCGTCGCCAACGCCTCCCTGGACCTGCTGCGGGCCGAGGACTGGGCGGGACGGGTGGCGGGCATCGCCGAGGGCCTGCGCGCCGGCCTGGCGCCGTTGCGGGACGCGCCCGGCGTGGCCGACGTACGCGTGCTCGGCGCGATCGGCGTGGTGCAGCTCGACCACGAGGTGGACCTGCCGCGGGCGACCGCCGCCGCGGTGGCCGAGGGGGTGTGGCTGCGCCCGTTCCGGGATCTCGTCTACACGATGCCGCCGTACGTCTGCGACGCCGCGGACGTGGCGCGGATCGCCGCCGGGGTGGCCGCGGCGGTCAAGGCCGGCTGAGCCCGGCCGGGTTCGACAGGGCGCGACGGGAGGCCCGTCGCCGCACACGCCAGGCGGCCCGGAGCCGCCGGGAGAGGGAGAGACGCGATGGAGACGTTCGGCGCCCGTCTGCACCGGGCCGTGGCGGAACGAGGGCCGCTCTGCGTGGGGATCGACCCGCACCCCGGGTTGCTGACCGCCTGGGGCCTGTCCGACGACGTGGCGGGCCTGGAGCGGTTCTGCCGCACTGTGGTGGAGGCGATCGGTGACCGGGTCGCCGTGGTCAAGCCGCAGTCGGCGTTCTTCGAGCGCTTCGGCGCCCGGGGCGTGGGTGTGCTTGAGTCAACTATCCGACAGTTGCGAGATTTGGGAGCGCTCACTCTGCTTGACGTCAAGCGCGGCGACATCGGATCGACGGTCGCCGCGTACGCCTCGGCGTACCTCGATCCATCCAGCCCTCTGTATGTCGATGCGGTCACCGCGAGCCCCTACCTGGGAGTGGGTTCGCTCGCCCCGATGTTCTCCACCGCCGCCGAGCACGGTGGCGGGGTCTTCGTCCTGGCGCTCACCTCCAACCCGGAGGGTGCCTCCGTCCAGCGCGCCGTGGGTGCCGACGGGCGCACCGTCGCGCAGACCGTTATCGACGAGATTTCCCAGCTCAACCGGGGTGCGGAGCCGCTCGGCAGCTTCGGTCTGGTGGTCGGCGCGACGGTTGGTGAGACGGGTCACGATCTGGACTCGGTAAACGGTCCGCTGCTCGCGCCGGGGCTGGGCGCGCAGGGCGGAACGCCCGCCGGGTTGCGTACCGTGTTCGGCGCCGCGCTTCCGTCGGTGCTTCCCTCGTACTCCCGGGAGGTGCTCGGCGCGGGCCCGGACCCGGCCGGCCTGCGCGCCGCCACCGAGCGGGTGCTGGCCGACTGCCGGGCCGCCCTGGGCGCGGCGGACTGACTGACGGCTCGGTCACTTTGGGTTGATCATCGCGCGTCCACGTTGCCGAAATCTCCGTTGACCGCTAGTTTTCCCCGCGCTGGGAACCACGGACCCCTTTGGTTGCCAGCGACACCACGTTTCACAGATGCGGTGGGGCGCTCAGCCCGCCGTACTAGGGACCTGAGGAGAACTGGTGCCGCTCCCGTCACTGACCCCCGAGCAGCGCGCTGCCGCGCTGGAGAAGGCTGCGGAGATCCGCAAGGCCCGCGCTGAGCTGAAGGAGCAGCTCAAGCAGGGCAAGACCACCCTCGCCACCGTCCTCGAGCGGGCCGAGTCCGACGACGTCGTGGGCAAGCTGAAGGTTTCGGCCGTGCTCCAGGCGATGCCGGGCATCGGCAAGATCCGGGCCACCCAGATCATGGAGAAGCTCAAGATCGCGGACAGCCGTCGCCTGCGCGGCCTCGGCGAGCAGCAGCGCAAGGCTCTGCTCGGAGAGTTCGCCGCCAACTGAACGGTCCGCCGTGTAGAAACAAGCGGTGAGCACGGATGACGAGGCGCGCTCGGCAGCTCGGCTCACTGTCCTGTCCGGTCCCTCCGGGGCCGGCCGGAACAGTGTCGTCGAGGCGGTCCGGGCGCGCCTTGCGTCTGTCTGGGTGCCGGTGGTCGCCACCACCCGCCCACCCCGTCCGGACGAGCGTGACGGCGTGGACCGCGTCTTCCTCGACGCGCCCGCCTTCGACCGGCTGATCGCCGCCGGGGAGCTGCTGGAGTGGTGCCGGATCGGGCCGTACCGCCGGGGCGTGCCCCGGGCCGGGGTGCGGGCGCGGCTCGCCGAGGGACGGCCGGTGCTGCTGCCGCTGGACCTGGCCGGCGCGCTGGCGGTGCGGGCGGCGGCGCCCGGCGCCCGGCTGGTGCTGCTCGCGCCGCCGGCGTACCGGGCCGACCCGGACGTGGCGGCGGTCTTCGCCCACGCCGTGGCACACGACCACACCGAGCGCGCCGCGGCCGAGCTGGTAGGATTGCTCGGTTCGTCCTTCCTGGCTCCGGCCCGACCGCCCGCGGGCGGCGCACGAGACGCAGAGGTTTAATTCGTGGGATCCATCGCCACCAACCCCGAGGGCATCACCAACCCGCCGATCGACGAGCTGCTCGAGAAGACCACCTCGAAGTACGCGCTGGTCATCTTCGCCGCCAAGCGCGCCCGTCAGGTCAACGCCTACTACAGCCAGCTCGGTGAGGGCCTCCTGGAGTACGTCGGCCCGCTGGTGGAGACCACCCCGCAGGAGAAGCCGCTCTCCATCGCCATGCGCGAGATCAACGCGGGCCTGCTCACCGCCGAGCCGACCGACCAGCCGTAACCGCGCCCGCGCCGATGCCCGCCGAGATCGTCCTCGGGGTCGGCGGCGGCATCGCCGCCTACAAGGCGTGTGAGCTGCTCCGGCTCTTCACCGAGTCGGGTCACCGGGTCCGGGTGGTGCCGACCGCCTCGGCGCTCCGCTTCGTCGGGGCGCCGACCTGGGCGGCCCTGTCCGGCCGGCCGGTTGCCGACGACGTCTGGTCCGACGTGCACGAGGTGCCGCACGTGCGGCTCGGGCAGCACGCCGACCTGGTCGTGGTCGCACCGGCCACCGCCGACCTGCTCGCCAAGGCCGCCCACGGCCTCGCCGACGACCTGCTCACCAACACGCTGCTGACCGCGCGCTGCCCGGTGCTGATGGCCCCGGCGATGCACACGGAGATGTGGGAGCACCCGGCCACAGTCGCCAACGTGGCCACGCTGCGCTCGCGGGGCGTCCGGGTGATCGAGCCCGCTGTGGGCCGGCTCACCGGGCGGGACACCGGCAAGGGCCGGCTGCCCGACCCGGCCGAGATCTTCGCGGTGGCCCGCCGGGCGCTCGCCCGCGGCGTCGAGGCCGAGGCCGACCTGGCCGGCCGGCACGTGGTGGTCACCGCCGGGGGCACCCGCGAGCCGCTGGACCCGGTCCGGTTCCTGGGCAACCGGTCGTCCGGCAAGCAGGGGTACGCGTTCGCCCGCGCCGCCGTGGCCCGGGGCGCCCGGGTCACGCTCGTCGCGGCCAACGTGGCGCTGCCCGACCCGGCCGGGGCGGACCTGGTCCGGGTGGGCACCACCGAGGAGCTGCGCTCCGCCACGCTCGCGGCGGCCGCCGACGCGGACGCCGTGGTGATGGCCGCCGCGCCCGCCGACTTCCGGCCGGCCAGCTACGCCACCGGGAAGATCAAGAAGTCCGACGACGGGGTCGCACCCACCATCGAGCTGGTCACCAACCCGGACATCGCCGCCGAGCTGGGGCGCGTCCGTCGTCCCGGGCAGGTGCTGGTGATCTTCGCCGCCGAGACCGACGACGCGGAGACCAACGGCCGGGCCAAGCTGGCCCGCAAGGGGGCCGACATGATCGTCGTCAACGAGGTCGGCGTGGACAAGGTCTTCGGCGCCGACACAAACGCGGCCACCGTGATCGGCGCCGACGGCGCCGTGCACCGGTTGCCCGAGCAACCCAAGGAGGCCCTGGCCGACGCCGTCTGGGACCTCGTCTGTCAGCGGTTGCCGTCGCGTTCCTGACGGTTGGTCGACCCGCGTTCACCGGGTCGCGGCGGAACGATGATGACTAAACTGCCGCCGAGCGACCTTTAAAAGTCTTCACATGCTTAGGAGTGCCGTGACACGTCTCTTCACGTCCGAATCGGTCACGGAGGGCCACCCGGACAAGATCGCCGACCAGATCAGTGACGGCATTCTCGACGCGCTGCTCGCCCAGGACCCGCACAGCCGGGTCGCGGTGGAGACGTTGATCACCACCGGTCAGGTGCACGTGGCCGGCGAGGTGACCACCAAGGCGTACGCCGACATCCCGACCATCGTCCGGGAGACCATCCTCGGCATCGGCTACGACTCGTCGAAGAAGGGCTTCGACGGCGCCTCCTGCGGCGTCAGCGTGTCCATCGGCGCCCAGTCGCCGGACATCGCCCAGGGTGTCGACAACGCCTTCGAGCTGCGTACCGGTGGGTCGGAGAGCGCGCTGGACGCGCAGGGCGCCGGTGACCAGGGCATGATGTTCGGCTTCGCCTGCTCCGAGACGCCCGAGCTGATGCCGCTGCCGATCGCGCTGGCGCACCGGCTGGCCCGCCGGCTCGCCGCGGTCCGCAAGGACGGCACGATCCCGTACCTGCGGCCGGACGGCAAGACCCAGGTCACCATCGAGTACGACGGGCTGCGCCCGGTCCGGCTCGACACCGTCGTCGTGTCCAGCCAGCACGCGGCGGACATCTCGCTGGAGTCGCTGCTCACCCCGGACATCCGGGACCACGTCATCGCGCCGGAGCTGGAGGGCCTCGGCCTGGAGACCGAGGGCTACCGGCTGCTGGTCAACCCGACCGGGCGGTTCGAGATCGGCGGCCCGATGGGTGACGCCGGCCTGACCGGCCGGAAGATCATCGTGGACACGTACGGCGGGTACGCCCGGCACGGCGGCGGCGCGTTCTCCGGCAAGGACCCGTCGAAGGTCGACCGGTCGGCCGCGTACGCGATGCGCTGGGTGGCCAAGAACGTGGTCGCCGCCGGGCTGGCCGAGCGGTGCGAGGCGCAGGTCGCGTACGCGATCGGCAAGGCGCACCCGGTGAGCCTGTTCATCGAGACGTTCGGCACCGAGACCGTGCCGGTCGCCTCGATCGAGAAGGCCGTGGCCGAGGTGTTCGACCTGCGTCCGGCCGCCATCATCCGGGACCTGCACCTGCTGCGCCCGATCTACCAGCAGACCGCCGCGTACGGCCACTTCGGCCGGGAGCTGCCGGAGCTGACCTGGGAGGGCACCGACCGGGCCGCCGACCTCAAGTCGGCCGCGGGAGCCTGACCGCCACCACGCGCCGCGACCGGCGACCCGCGCAGGGGTCGCCGGTCGCGCGCGTCTGCGTGGACGTGCCGCTGCCCCACCTCGACCGCCCGTTCGACTACCTGGTGCCGGAGGCGCTCGACGCCGACGCCCGGCCGGGGGTACGCGTGAAGGTGCGGTTCGCCGGGCAGCTCGTCGACGGCTGGCTGCTGGAGCGCGCCGAGTCGTCCGAGCACCCGAAGCTGGCGTACCTGGAGAAGGTCGTGTCCCCGGTGCCGGTGCTCTCGCCGGAGGTGGCCCGGCTGGCCCGGGCGGTCGCGGACCGGTACGCCGGCAGTCTCGCCGACGTGCTCCGGCTGGCGGTGCCGCCCCGGCACGCCCGCGCCGAGAAGGCCGTCACGGCGGCGGACGCGTCGCCCACCGACGCGCCCGCGCCCGCCGGCGGCAGCGAACCCGCCGGCGGCAGCGCCCTCGTCGGCGACACCGCGCCCGCCGGCAACACCGCCGACGCGGGCGGCCGGGCGGAGGTGGACCCGCGCGGCTGGCGGGACTACCCGGCCGGGCCGGCGCTGCTGCGCGCGCTCACCGACGGCAAGCCCGCCCGCGCGGTCTGGTCGGCGCTGCCGGGGGAGGACTGGGCCGACCGGTACGCCGACGCGGTCGCCGCCACGGTGGCCGGCGGCCGGGGGGCCGTGGTCGTGGTGGCCGACGCCCGTGACCTGGACCGCCTCGACGCCGCCCTGACCGCCGTGCTCGGCGCGGGACGGCACGTCCGGCTCACCGCCGCCGACGGCCCGGCCCGCCGCTACCGGGCCTTCCTCACCGCCCGGACGGGCGAGGCGAACGTGGTCATCGGCACCCGGGCGGCGATGTTCGCCCCGGTGCGGCGGCTCGGCCTGGTGGCGATCTGGGACGACGGTGACGACCTGCACGCCGAACCGCGCGCGCCCTATCCGCACGCCCGGGACGTGCTGCTCACCCGGGCCCAGCTCGGCGACATCGCCGCCCTTGTCGGCGGGTACGCCCGGACCGCCGAGGCGCAGTTGCTGGTGGAGACCGGCTGGGCGCGCGAGGTGGTGGCCGACCGGGCGGTGGTGCGTGCGCGTACCCCGGCCATGGCGCCCACCGGCGACGATCCGCAACTGGCCCGCGATCCCGGCGCGGCCTCGGCGCGGCTGCCGAGCCTGGCCTGGACCACCGCCCGGGACGCGCTGCGCGCGGACCTGCCGGTGCTGGTGCAGGTGCCGCGCCGGGGGTACGTGCCGTCGGTGGCCTGCGCCGACTGCCGCGCCCCGGCCCGCTGTCCGCACTGCGCCGGGCCGCTCGCGCTGCCGTCGGCGCAGGGCACGCCCGCCTGTCGCTGGTGCGGGCGGGTGGCCGCCGCGTACGCCTGCCCGGAGTGCGGCGGGCGGCGGCTGCGCGCGTCGGTGACCGGCGCCCGGCGGACCGCCGAGGAGCTGGGCCGGGCGTTCCCGGGCGTGCCGGTGCGGACGTCCGGCCGGGAGGACGTGCTGGCGACGGTGCCGGCCGGGGCCGGGCTGGTGATCGCCACCCCGGGCGCCGAGCCGGTCGCCGAGGGCGGCTACGGCGCGGTGCTGCTGCTCGACTCGTGGGCGCTGCTGACCCGGGCCGACCTGCGGGCCGGCGAGGAGGCGCTGCGGCGGTGGATGGCCGCCGCCGCCCTGGCCCGGCCCGGCACGGCCGGCGGCCGGGTCGTGGTGGTCGCCGACGGCGCGCTCGCGCCCGTGCAGGCGCTGCTGCGCTGGGACTCCGCCTGGTTCGCCGCCCGGGAACTGGCCGAGCGGCGGGAGCTGGGCTTCCCACCGGCGGTGCGGATGGCGAGCGTCACCGGCGCGGCCGAGGCGGTGGCCGACCTGTTCGCCGGCGCCCGGCTGCCGGGCGACGCCGAGGTGCTCGGCCCGGTGCCGGCCGACGAGGGCCGGGAGCGGATGCTGGTGCGCGTGCCCCGGTCCCGGGCCGCCGCGATGGCCGAGGCGCTGCACGCCGCCGCCGGGCGGCGCAGCGCCCGCAAGGCGGCCGACCCGGTACGGCTCCAGGTCGACCCGCTCACGCTGTTCTGATCGGACGCGACCCGCGTGACGGTGCGCACGCGCACCCTCGCGCACGGTCGTGAGCTGGGGTTTGCCGCACACCTGGTCCGGCAATCGGGTAGCGGGCGGTGATAGCATCGCCCGTCATGCCCAGCCGCGCGGTTTCCCGCGCGGGACGCGGCGCGGCGGGTGCCAGAGCACGTCGGGCCGACACTCGATGTCGTCAGTCAGCCGGTGAGCAGGGGTGGACCAGTCGTGACCGTTCGTCAGTCGATCGTCTTCAACGGTGACCTCGGCAGTGGCAAGAGCACCGTCTCGGTCGAGATCGCCAAGCGGCTCGGGCTGCGCCGGGTCAGCGTCGGCGACCTCTACCGCCAGATGGCCCAGGAGCGGCAGATGACCGCCCTCCAGCTCAACCTGCACGCCGAGCTGGACCAGGCCGTCGACGGCTACGTCGACCAGCTCCAGCGCGACATCGCCGCCTCCGGCGAGTCCCTGGTCATGGACTCCCGCCTGGCCTGGCACTTCTTCACCGACGCGCTCAAGGTGCACATGATCACCGAGCCGACCGAGGCGGCCCGGCGGGTGCTGGCCCGCCCGTCCGGCCCGGCCGAGAGCTACACCTCGCTGGAGGAGGCGCGGGCCAAGCTGCGTGAGCGCAGCGAGAGCGAGCGCAGCCGGTTCATCGTCCGGTACGGCGTCGACAAGGCCCGCCTGCGCAACTACGACCTGGTCTGCGACACCACGCGGGCCGACCCGGAGCAGGTCATCGCGCACGTCATCGACGTCTACGAGGGCCGCCTGGGGGCGGACGTGCTGCGCGCCGGCCAGCCGTTGCTGCTGCTCGACCCGACCCGGGTGTACCCCACCGAGGACGTGTCGACGCTACGCGGCCTCTGGGACTCCGAGGCCGCCGCCGAGGCGGCCGGCAGCGTCGGCGAGCCGGAGCCGCTGAGCATCGGCTACACCGGCGAGTACTTCTTCGTGGTGGACGGGCACCGGCGGCTCAGCGCGGCGGTGCGCGCCGGGCTGCCGATGGTCCCGGCCCGGCTGGTCGCCGAGGTGGAGGAGCCGGTGGTCGGCGGCATCAGCGCTGTCGACTTCTTCACCGCGCAGGCGCGCCCGGGGCTGATCCACGACTGGGAGGACGCGCACGGCATCACGCTGCCGCTGCCGGAGCACGCGCTGCTCGGCGGCGGCCCGGTGCTCGCCGGGGAGCCGGGCGCCGGCGCCTGACCGCGCGCGATACCGCCACCTCGCCGTCACGGGTTCACCCGATCCGGCGCGCCGGAGCATGATGAAGGCCTCCGATGCCTGGGGAGGCGGAATCGTGGATCCGACCGACGCGCTCGCGCTGCTGATGTCCCCCGAGGGTCGTCTCGACCCCTATCCGACGTACGAGCGGCTGCGCGCGCACGGCCCGGTGGTCCAGGCCGGGCCGGTCTTCTACGTGGTGACCGGCTACGCGGAGGCCGACGCGATCCTGCGCGACGCCCGGTTCGGTGTGATGGACGACGCGTTGCGCGACCAGTTCATGCCCGGCTGGCGGGAGAGCCCGGCGGTGCTGTCGATCTCCCGGTCGATGCTGCGCACCAACCCGCCCGACCACAGCCGGATGCGGCGGCTGGCCGCGGGCGCCTTCACCCCGCGCCGGATCGCCGCCATGCGCGACGTGGTGCAGGCGCAGGCCGACGAACTCGTCGACGCGATGCTCGCCGCCGACGGGCCGGTCGACTTCATGGCCGCGTTCGCGTACCCCCTGCCGGTCGGCGTGATCTGCGCGCTGCTCGGCGTGCCGGCGGCGGACCGGCCGCTGTTCCGGCGCTGGGCCACCGACCTGACCGGCGTGCTCGAACCGGAGATCACCGCCGACGAGCTGGCGGTGGCCGACCGGGGCGCGGCCGAGCTGCGGAGCTACTTCACCGAGCTGGTGGCGGCCCGCCGCCGGGCCCCGGCCGACGACCTCACCACCGCGCTCGTCCAGGCCCACGACGGCGGCGACCGGCTCTCCGGCGACGAACTGCTGGCCAACCTGATCGTGCTGCTGGTGGCCGGTTTCGAGACCACCACCAACCTGCTCGGCAACGGCCTGGTGGCGCTGCTGGAGCATCCGCGCGCCGCGGCGGCGCTGCGCGAGCGGCCCGACCTCGCGCCCGCCTACGTCGACGAGCTGCTGCGCTACGACTCGCCCGTGCAGCTCACCTCGCGGATGAGCACCGCGCCGTCCCGGCACGGCGACGTCGACCTGCCGCCGGAGAGCTGGGTGATCGTGATGCTCGGCGCGGCCAACCGCGATCCGCGCCGCTATCCGGAGCCGGCCCGCTTCGACCCGTGGCGGGCGCAGGTCCATCCGCTGTCCTTCGGCGCCGGGCCGCACTACTGCCTCGGCGCGGCGCTGGCCCGGCTGGAGGCGCAGGTGGCGTTCCCGCTGCTGCTGCGCCGGCTGCCCGGGCTGGCAGTGGCGGGGCGGCCCGAGCGGCGGGCCCGGCTCACCCTGCGTGGCCACGCCACGCTGCCGGTGAGCGTGGGGCGCGAAGCGTCCCCGGTCACCGTTCCCGGTACGCCACCCGGGGCGGCCGGGCCGACTCCGTAGACTGGACGGGCATCGTTCGACCCAGACAAGGAGCCACGCCGAGTGACCGTCCAGCCCATCCGTCTGTTCGGCGATCCGGTGCTGCGCACGCCGGCCGACCCGGTCGTCGACTTCGACGCCGAGCTGCGCAAGCTGATCGCCGACCTGACCGACACGATGCGCGAGCAGAGCGGCGCCGGCCTGGCCGCGCCGCAGCTCGGGGTGGGCCTGCGGGTGTTCACCTTCGACGTCGACGACGTCCTCGGTCACCTGGTCAACCCGGTGCTGGAGTTCCCCGACGAGGAGGAACAGGACGGCCCGGAGGGCTGCCTGTCCATCCCCGGGCTCTACTTCGACACCAAGCGTCGGCAGAACGTGATCGCCAAGGGCTTCAACGGCTACGGCGACCCGTTGCAGATCGTCGGCACCGGCCTGATGGCCCGCTGCGTGCAGCACGAGACCGACCACCTCGACGGCGTCCTCTTCGTCGACCGGCTCGACCCGGCCGGTCGCAAGGAGGCCATGAAGGCGATCCGCCAGGCCGAGTGGTACGACCAGGCCGCGCCGCCCACCGTCAAGCTCAGCCCGCACGCCGCCGGCAACCCGTTCGGCCTGGGGCGGTGACCCGGATGCGCCTGGTCTTCGCCGGCACGCCGGCTGTCGCCGTACCGGCCCTGGACGCGATCGCCGCCTCCGGGCACGAGCTGCTCGCCGTGGTCACCCGCCCCGACGCCCCGGCCGGGCGGGGGCGGGGACTGGTCCGCTCGCCGGTCGGCGCGTGGGCCGACGCGCACGGCGTCGAGGTGCTCACCCCGGCCCGCCCGCGCGAGCCGGAGTTCCTCGACCGGCTGCGCGAGCTGGCGCCGGACTGCGTACCGGTGGTCGCCTACGGCGCGCTGGTGCCGCCGGTGGCGCTGGAGATCCCCCGGCACGGCTGGATCAACCTGCACTTCTCGCTGCTGCCCGCCTGGCGCGGCGCCGCACCGGTGCAGCACGCCGTGCTGCACGGCGACGAGCTGACCGGGGCCAGCGTCTTCGAGCTGGAGGAGGGGCTGGACACCGGCCCGGTCTACGGCACCGTCACCGACGAGATCCGTCCCGCCGACACCTCCGGTGACCTGCTGGAGCGGCTCGCGCACTCCGGTGCCGGGCTGCTGGTCGCGGTGCTCGACGCGATCGGCGCCGGCACCGCCCGGGCCGTCCCGCAGCCCGCCGACGGGGTTTCGCTCGCCCCGAAGCTGACGGTGGAGGACGCCCGGGTCCGCTGGGGCGACCCCGCGTTCGCGGTGGACCGGCGCATCCGCGCCTGCACGCCCGCGCCCGGCCCGTGGACCACGTTCCGCGACGACCGGGTCAAGCTCGGCCCGGTGACGCCGCTGGCCGACGGCCCGGAGCTGAAGCCGGGGGAGCTGCACGTGGAGAAGTCCGGCGTGCTCGTCGGCACCGCCACCACGCCGGTGCGCCTCGGCGAGGTGCGCGCCGCCGGCAAGAAGGCCATGCCCGCCGGCGACTGGGCGCGCGGCGCCCGGGTCACCGCCGGCGAGGTGTTCGCGTGACGGGGCCGCAGCGCCCGGACCGGCCCGTCGAGGGCGAGCGTGCCCGGGGGTACGCGCGCGAGCACGGCGACCGGCCCGGTGGCGAGCGTCGGGGCGGCGACCGTTTCGGCGACCGTGAGCGCGGCGACCGGCAGCGTGCCGACCGGCCCGCCGCGGACCGGCGTGCCGGCGACCGGTTCGGCGGTGACCGTGAGCGCGGTGACCGTGAGCGCGGTGACCGTGAGCGCGGTGACCGTGAGCGCGGTGACCGGCGAGGCGGGGACCGGTTCGGTGGGGACCGGCGGGGCGGGCGTCCGGCCCGTCCGGCCGTCGACCTGCCCCGGCAGATCGCGTACGAGGCGATCGCGGCGGTGCACCGCGACGACGCGTACGCCAACCTGGTGCTCCCGGCGATGCTGCGCGAGGCCGGGCTGACCGGCCGGGACGCCGCGTTCGCCACCGAGCTGACCTACGGCACGCTGCGGCACACCGGCACACTCGACGCGATCGTCACCGACGCGGCCGGGCGGGACGTGCAGCGCATCGACCCGCCGGTGCGCGACGCGCTGCGGCTCGGGGCGTACCAGATCCTGCACACCCGGGTGCCCGCGCACGCCGCTGTGTCGTCCACCGTGGACCTGGTCCGGTCGGTGGGGCCGGGCGCCACCGGGTTCGCCAACGCGGTGCTGCGGGAGATCACCAGCCGGGACGCCGACGCCTGGGTGGCGAAGATCGCCCCGGCCGAGGAGACCGACCCGATCGGGCACCTCGCGCTCGCGTACAGCCATCCGCAGTGGATCGTGCGGTCGTTCGCCGAGGCGCTCGGCGGCGACATGGGGGAGACGACCCGGCTGCTCATCGAGGACAACGAGCGCCCGCCGGTGCACCTGTGCGCCAGGCCCGGTCTGGCGGATCCGGTGGCGCTCGCCGACGAGGTGGGCGGCGCGCCCGGCGCGTTCTCGCCGTACGCGGTCTACCTGCCCGGCGGCGCGCCGGGTGACCTGCCGGCGGTGGCCGACGGCCGCGCGCACGTGCAGGACGAGGGTTCCCAGCTGGTGGCGGACGCGCTGGCGGCCGCACCGCTGGACGGGCCGGACGGCCGGTGGCTGGACCTGTGCGCCGGCCCGGGCGGCAAGTCCGGCCTGCTCGGCGCGCTCGCCGCGATCCGTGGTGCCCGGCTGACAGCGGTCGAGGTGGCCGAGCACCGGGCGCGGCTGGTCGAACAGGCCACCCGTGGGTTGCCGGTGACGGTGCTGAACACCGACGGGCGCAGCGTGGGCAGCGACCCGAAGCTGCCGGAGGAGCACTTCGACCGGGTGCTCGTGGACGCGCCGTGCACCGGGTTGGGCGCGCTGCGCCGCCGCCCGGAGTCGCGGTGGCGCCGCCAGCCGTCGGATCTGCCGCCGCTGACCCGGTTGCAGCGGGAACTGCTCACCGCGGCGTTGCGGGCGGTCCGGCCGGGTGGCCTGGTCGCGTACGTGACGTGCTCGCCGCACGTGGTGGAGACGCACGTGACGGTGACCGAGGCGGCCCGGCGGTGCGGTTTCGGCGTCGACTTCGTCGACGCGCGGCCGCTGCTGCCGGCCGGCATGCCGGGGCTGGGTGACGGTCCCACGGTGCAACTCTGGCCGCACCGCCACGGCACCGACGCCATGTTCCTGGCGGTCCTGCGCCGGGTCTGACCCACTCTCTCCGCAGTCGATCAAGGAGTTCGCGTCCCGGGGCCGCCGTGCCCGGACACGAACTCCTTGATCGTCATGCGCCGAAATGGGGAGGGATGGAGCGTGTGCGGCATCCCGGTGGGGGGAGGGGGTCGGTGGGATGTGACAGCCCGTTGACTGTGCGATCGATACATGTAACTGTTCCGATCACCGGTCCCGGCACCCCCGCCCGCCGAACCCCCACGAGGAGTCTCCATGAGACGCAGAACGCCGACCACGAGCCTCGCGCTCGCCCTCGTCGCCACCCTGACGACGGCGAGCCTGGCCGGCACCGCCTCCGCCGCGCCCGCTCCGGCCCCCGCCCCCGCCCCGGCCGTCGCCGCGCTCGCCGCGCCGGACGTCTCCCTGAGCAACATCCAGGCCCACCTCACCCAGTTCAACTCCATCGCCACCAGCAACGGCGGCAACCGGCGCTCCGGCTCGGCCGGCTACACGGCGTCGGTCAACTACGTCAAGGGCAAGCTCCAGGCCGCCGGCTACACGGTCACCGAGCAGAACTGCTCCACCTGCACCTACCCGGGCAACAACCTGATCGCCGAGTGGCCGCAGGGCCCCTCCGACCAGGTCGTCATGTTCGGCGCGCACCTGGACGGCGTCGCCGCCGGCCCCGGCATCAACGACAACGCCTCCGGCTCGTCGGTGCTGCTGGAGAACGCGCTGGTGCTGGCCGCGCAGAACCCGACCATGACCAAGCGCGTCCGGTTCGCCTGGTGGAACGGCGAGGAGCAGGGCCTCCAGGGCTCCAAGCACTACGTCAACCAGCTCAGCTCCACCCAGCGCGGCTACATCAAGGGCTACTACAACTTCGACATGGTGGGCTCGCCCAACGGCGGCTACTTCATCAACCGGATCACCTCGGCCACCGCCGCGCCGCTGAAGGCGTACTGGGACTCGTTCGGCATCTCGCCGGAGGAGAACACCGAGGGGCAGGGCCGCTCGGACGACTACTCGTTCGCCAACGCCGGCATCCAGACCTCCGGCTACGCGGCCGGCGCCAGCTACACCAAGAGCTCGGCGCAGGCCAGCAAGTGGGGCGGCACCGCGGGCGCGGCGTACGACGGGTGCTACCACCGCTCCTGCGACAACACCAGCAACATCAACACGACCATCCTCAACCGGGCCGCGGACGGCGTCGCGTACGCGATCTGGCAGCTCGCGGTCGGCGGCGGCACCCCGTCCAACGACTTCTCCGTCTCGGTGAGCCCCACGGCCGGCAGCGTCGCCCGGGGCGGCTCCACCACCGCCACCGTCAGCACCGCCACCACCGCCGGCAGCGCGCAGACCGTGGCGCTGTCCGCCAGCGGCGCCCCGAGCGGCGTCTCGGTGAGCTTCAGCCCGTCGTCGGTCACCTCGGGCGGCTCGGCCACCATGACGGTCACCGCCTCGTCGACGGCCACCACCGGCACGTTCACGCTCACCGTGACCGGCACCGGCTCGGCCACCCGCACCGCCAGCTACACGATCACCGTGACCGGCGGCAGCGGCGGCTGCACCGGCGGCCAGCTCATCGGCAACAGCAGCTTCGAGTCCGGCACCACGCCGTGGACGGCCAGCTCCGGCGTCATCACCAACGACTCCCGGCAGGCGGCCCGCACCGGGTCGTACAAGGCGTGGATGAACGGGTACGGCTCCTCGCGGACCGAGACGCTGTCCCAGTCGGTCACGCTGCCGGCCGGGTGCAGCAGCTACACGTTCTCGTTCTGGCTGCACATCGACACGGCCGAGACGACCAGCTCGACCGCGTACGACAAGCTCACCGTGCAGGTCGGTTCGACCACGCTGGCCACGTACTCGAACCTGAACAAGGCCACCGGCTACACCCAGCGCACCTTCAACCTGGCCTCGTACGCCGGCCAGACGGTCACGCTGAAGTGGACCGGGGTCGAGGACTCCTCGTTGCAGACCAGCTTCGTCGTGGACGACGTGACGCTGCAGGTCGGCTGAGCGGTCCCGGGCGGGGTGGGCGCCGGCCCGCCCCGCCCGGGTCTCAGGTGATCGGCAGCGCCTTCGCGCCCGCGCCCTTGACCGACCGGGTCAGCGAACGCTCGGACACCCACAGGAAGCACTGCACGCCCCGGTCGCCGTCACGCCACTGCTCCTCGAACGGGTGGTAGATGATGGTGCCGGCCCGGTACTGCATGTTGCCGTCGTTCGGCAGCTTCGCGTACCTGGCGATCAGGCCGCGGCACGCCTTGTGCGTGCGCAGCGGCGTGCGCTCGAACTCGGCGTAGCTGATGTCCGGCGCCTGGTAGACGCCGACGAACTCGGCGTGGTGCCGCGAGGTGCAGGCCACCGGCCGCATCGACTGCACCTCGTCCTTGCTCAGCTTCGGGTTGAAGCAGCCGAGCGCCAGCTTCGAGCCGGGCTTCAACGCGCCCCGCAGGCTGCCGGTGCGCTGGGCCACGGCGCCCTCGTCCAGATCGGTGATCTCGGCGACGTCGCAGCGGTACCAGCGGGCCCCGCCGGACCACGCGAGCGCCGAGGGGAAGACCACCGCCAGGCGCAGCCGCCCGCCGCGCCAGTCCGCGCCGACGGCCCGGGTGACCTGCCGGGCGCAGTCGGCGTGCGCGGCGCGCATCCCGGCCGAGCCGGTACGCGGCGGCGCGGAACGCTCCGCCTCCGCGCCGGTCATCGTGCCCACGTGCAGCGTCTCGGTGCGGTGCGGGGTCGCGCAGTCGACCGGCTGGTAGCCGCTGAGGTAGCCGACGTCGGCGACTGTGGGGTGGCAGGCGCCGGACTTCGGCACGAAACCGACAGGCGCGGCGAACGCGGGCCAGTCGTCGATCAGGTCGCGGTCCACTCGGGCGGGCGCGGCACAGCCGCCGAGCGCCAGCGCCAGCGCCGCGCCCACGGTGACTGCCGTCCGCCATCGCCGCATCCCGACCGACCTCCCCCGCGCATCCGGCGCCGCCCGGCCGACCGGTACGCCTCGGCGGTGCAGCATACGGCAGCCGCTCAGGTGACCGGGAGTCCCTCGGGCCCGGCGCCGCGCACCGAGCGGTTCAGCTTGCGGTCGTCACTCCACAGGAAACAGCGCACGCCCCGGTCGCCCTCCTCCCACTCCCGCTGCGACGGCGGATAGAAGATGGACCCGGCCCGGTACGGCAGCTCGGCGTTGTCCGGCACCTCGGCGAACGCGGCGATGAGCGTCATGCAGCGCCGGTGCGTGGCGGGCGCGCCCCGGGTGAACTCCGCCCAGCTCATGTCGCGTTCCTCGTACACGCCGACGAACTCGGCCCGGTGCGGTTCGGTGCACAGCACCGGGGCCATGTAGTTGAGGTTCTGGCCGATCAGCTTCGGGTCGAAGCACCTGTGTACCAGCGGGTTGTCGCCGACGAGCGCGCCCCGCAGGCTGCCGACCCGGTTGACCGGGCGGGTGTTGTCGATGCTGTCGGTCTCGGCCAGGTCGCAGCGGAACCAGCGGGCGCCGGACGTCCAGGCGGTGACGGTGGGCAGCGCGATGTTCAGGGTCAGCCGGGCGGCGTGCCAGTCCCCGCCGATCATCTCGCGGGCCCGCTGGTCGCACTCGGCGCGGGCGGTCCGCAGCGCCGGTGAGCCCGGTTCCGGGCGTACGCCCTGCGCCGCCGGCCCGCTGAACCGGCCGACGTGCACGGTCTCGGCCAGGTGGCTGCCCGCGCAGTTCACCGTCTCGTACGTGGCGGCGGCCACCACAGTGTTCAGGCGGGGCAGGCACGCCTCGGTCGCCGGGACGAACAACTGCGGCACCGGCAGCGCCCCCCAGTCGTCGATCAGGTCGCCGTCGGCCCGGTGCGCCTGCACGCATCCCGCGAGCACCACAGTCGCGGCGCCGGCCAGCGCGAGCACGTGGAGCCACCGTCGCATCGTCCGCCCCTTCCGGGAGAGATGACAGCCGGTCGCCACAGGCCCGACGGCGTCCCCCGCGCCCGGGCGTGCAGCATACGTGACCGTCCCTGTAGGAGTTTCGTCATCTTTCAATCGATCGGCTAGTCACCGGCGACTATTCGTGCCGATTTTCTTTCCGGACGGCCGGACGGTGCACAACGGGTGAATGGGGCATCACCACCTGTCACTCCGGGAGGCGTGCCGCGACCTCCGGATCACCGCGTTCGTACACTGGCCCGGTGACCGTACCGCCGCCGATCGTCGCGCCGAGCATCCTGGCCGCCGATTTCGCCCGCCTCGCCGACGAGGTCCGTGCCGTGGAGTCCGCCGCCGACTGGCTGCACGTCGACGTCATGGACAACCACTTCGTGCCCAACCTGACCATCGGGTTGCCGGTGGTGCAGAGCCTGCGCGCCGTCACCGGGATCCCGTTCGACGTGCACCTGATGATCACCGACCCGCGGCGCTGGGCGCCCGGGTACGCCGACGCCGGGGCGTACAACGTCACGTTCCACGCCGAGGCGTGCGACGACCCGGTGGCGCTGGCGAAGGACCTGCGCTCGGCCGGGGCGAAGGCGGGGCTGGCGATCGACCGGGACACCCCGATCGAGCCGTACCTGGAACTGCTGCCGAGCTTCGACACGCTGCTGATCATGACGATCAAGGCCGGCTTCGGCGGCCAGCGTTTCCTGCCGCAGCTGCTGGACAAGGTGCGCGCGGCCCGCCGGCACGTCGACAGCGGGCACCTGGAGCTGCGCATCGAGGTCGACGGCGGCATCGCCGCGGACACCATCGAGCAGGCCGCCGCGGCCGGCGCCGACGCGTTCGTCGCGGGCACCGCCGTCTACGGCGCCGACGATCCCGCGGAGGCGGTACGCCGCCTGCGGGGCCTGGCGGAACGCGCGATGACCGGGGCCTGAGATGGACCCGGCCGGCGAGCGACCCGACGTGATCCTCGTCGTCGACGACGACGAGGACATCGCCCGCTTCGTCGAGTTCAACCTGCGCCTGCACGGCTTCGAGGTGCTGCACGCCGCCGACGGCCAGGAGGCGCTGGAGATCATCGAGCGGCAGCGGCCCGACCTCGCGGTGGTCGACCTGATGATGCCGCGCATCGACGGGCTGGAACTGACCCGGCGGCTGCGCGCCGACCCGATGACATCGGCCCTGCCGGTGATCATGCTCACCGCCAAGGGGATGACCCAGGACAAGGTCAATGGGCTCAGCGTCGGCGCGGACGACTACCTGGTCAAGCCGTTCGACACGCTGGAACTGGTGGCCCGGGTCAACTCCACGTTGCGGCGCAACAAGGAGTTCCGGGAGGTCTCGCCGCTGACCGGGCTGCCCGGCAACAGCCGGATCCGGCGGGAGATCAGTGACCGGGTACGCAACGGCGTCGACTACGCCGTCGGCTACATCGACATCGACCGGTTCAAGAGCGTCAACGACCGGTACGGCTTCGTGCGCGGCGACGAGTTCATCTCGGCACTGGCCCGAAGCCTGCACCGGGCGGTGGTGTCGATCGGGCTGCCGCCGGCGTTCCTCGGCCACGTCGGCGGCGACGACTTCGTCATCGTCTGCACCCCCGGTCAGGTCCGGCCGCTGACCAGCCGGGCCGTCGTCGACTTCGAGAAGGCCGCGGACGCGCTCTACGACCCGACCGACCGGGAACGCGGCTTCGTCGAGCTGAAGGACCGGCGCGGCAACATCCGCCGCGCCGCGCTCGTCACGCTCTCCATCGGCGTGTCGCTGTCCGATTCCGGCAAGCGGTTCACCGACCCGCTGGAGGCGATCGCGGTGGCCTCGGAGATGAAGACGGTGGCCAAGAGCCAGCCCGGCTCGTACGTGGCGGTGGACCGCCGGCGCGGCGTCACCTGAGGCGGTCCTGTGAGGTAGCTCGCCTCTGTGGCGCGCGCCCGGGCGGAACGTGTAAGACTTCCCGTATACCCACCACGCGCTGGCGGGGCTCGGTGAAATTCCGAACCGGCGGTGATCCACGGTCCGACCGTGGTAAGCCCGCGACCCGGACGGCTTCGGCCGGACGGTGGACCTGGTGAGAATCCGGGGCCGACGGTTGGGGTGCGGCTCGTCCGCCCCCAGAAAGTCCGGATGGGAGACAGCGCGCGGAACGGGGGAGGCCCCTGCCGGCCGCTGAGCACCCTCAGCCGCCGCGTGGGCTCCCCGGGGTCGGCGTCGCCGTCCCCGGGATCTCCGCCGCCGCGTGTCCGCGGCTTTCGTGCCGCCGCTCCCGAACCGCCCGCGCGTGACCGGCGAGCGGGAGGACAGGCGGCCATGGCGAGCGTCTCCGTCGACGAGGCGATGCGTCGTGCCATCGAACTGGCCGCGCGCGGCCTCGGCGCCACGAGCCCCAACCCGGTGGTCGGCTGCGTACTGCTCGACACCGACGGCGAGGTAGTCGGCGAGGGCTTCCACGCGTACGCCGGCGGCCCGCACGCGGAGATCGTCGCGCTGGCACAGGCCGGCACGCGCGCCCGCGGCGGCACCGCCGTGGTCACCCTGGAGCCCTGCGACCACACCGGCCGCACCGGCCCGTGCAGCCACGCGCTCATCGCCGCCGGGGTGTCCCGCGTGGTGATCGCGGTGCCCGACCCCAACCCGGTCGCCTCGGGCGGCGCGGCCACGCTGCGCGCCGCCGGGGTCCAGGTCGCTCTCGGGGTACGCGCGCAGGAGGCCGAGGCCGGCAACGTGGCCTGGCTCACCTCGATGCGCCGCGGCTGGCCGTACGTGATCTGGAAGTACGCGGCCACGCTCGACGGGCGTTCCGCAGCGGCGGACGGCACCAGCATGTGGATCACCTCGGAGGCGGCCCGGATCGACGTGCACGCGCTGCGCGGCACCGTCGACGCGGTGCTCGCCGGGGTGGGTACCGTGCTCACCGACGACCCCCGGCTGACCGCCCGCAACCTGCGCGACGGCACGCTGGCCATCCGGCAGCCGCTGCGGGTGGTGGTGGACAGCTCGGGGCGTACCCCGGCCGACGCCCGGGTCCGCGACGGCGCCGCCCGCACGTGGGTCGCCACCGCCGCGGAGGTCGGCGCGGGCCCGGACGGCCGGGTCGACCTGCCCGCGCTGCTCGCGGAGCTGCACCACCGCGGCGTGCGGGCCGCGCTGCTGGAGGGCGGGCCGACGCTGGCCGGCGCGTTCCTCGCCGCCGGCCTGGTCGACAAGATCGTCGGGTACGTCGCGCCGAAGCTGCTCGGCGCCGGCCCGACCGCGCTGCTCGGCGCCGGCGTGAGCACCATCGCCGACGCCATCGAACTGGAGATCACCGACGTTACGCGGGTCGGTCCCGACCTGCGGATCACCGCGCTGCCCCGGAAGAGGGAGGGCTGACATGTTCACCGGCATCGTCGAGGAACTGGGCGAGATCGTCCGGAGCACCGAGACCGGCGACGACTCCGCGCTGGTCGCCATCCGCGGCCCGCTCGTCACCTCGGACGCCCGGCACGGCGACTCGATCGCGGTCAACGGCGTATGTCTGACGGTGGTCGACGTCGACGGCGGCGTGTTCACCGCCGACGTGATGGGCGAGACGCTGCGCCGCACCGCGCTCGGCGCGCTGCGCCCCGGCGACCCGGTCAACCTGGAACGGGCCGCCGCGCTCAACAGCCGCCTCGGCGGGCACCTGGTGCAGGGCCACGTCGACGGCGTCGGCGAGATCGTCGCCCGGGAGCCCGCGGCGCAGTGGGAGACGGTGCGGTTCCGGCTGCCGGACGGGCTGGCCCGGTACGTGGTGGAGAAGGGCTCGATCACCGTCGACGGCGTGTCGCTGACCGTGGCGGAGGTCGGCGACGACTGGTTCTCCGTCGGGCTGATCCCGACCACGCTGAAGCTCACCGTGCTCGGCACGAAGCGGATCGGCGACCCGGTCAACCTGGAGGTGGACGTGCTGGCCAAGTACGTCGAGCGGCTGCTCGGCGACCGGAGCGCGGGGGGTGCGCGGTGATGGGCCCGCTCGGCTGGCTGCTCGACGCCCAGGTGCACGTGGCCGGCTCGCCGGTGCTGGGCCGGGAGATCGTCGGCAACGTCTTCGGGCTCGCCTCGGCGCTGCTCGGGCTGCGCCGGGTGGTCTGGGCCTGGCCGGTCGGCATGATCGGCAACGCGCTGCTGCTCACCGTGTTCCTCGGCGGCGTGTTCGTCACCCCGCAGGCGCACGACCTCTACGGCCAGGCCGGCCGGCAGGTCTTCTTCTTCGCCGTCAGCGTGTACGGCTGGTGGCGCTGGTCGCGCAACCGGCGCGCCGGTGCCGGGGACGAGCCGGCCGTGGTGCCGCGCTGGGCCACCTGGCGCGAGCGGCTCGGCCTGCTCGTCGCAGCCGCCGTCGGCACCGCCGCCGCGTACCCGGCGCTCGCCGCGCTCGGGTCGTGGGGGCCGCTGCCTGATGCCTGGATCCTGGTCGGCAGCCTGCTCGCCACGTACGGCATGGCCCGCGGCTGGGTGGAGTTCTGGCTGATCTGGATCGCCGTCGACGCGGTGGGCGTTCCGTTGCTGCTGCGCGGCGGCTTCTACCCGTCGGCCGCCATGTACCTGGTCTACGGCGCGTTCTGCGCGGCCGGCCTGTACAGCTGGTGGCGCACCTCCCGGGCCGTCGCGACCGCGCCCGCCCCGATCCCGGCGACGTACTCGGAGGCCGTGGCATGAGCACGTTCGGTTCGATCGAGCAGGCGGTGGCGGACATCGCCGCCGGGCGCCCGGTGGTAGTGGTCGACGACGAGGACCGCGAGAACGAGGGCGACCTGATCTTCGCGGCCGAGCTGGCCACGCCGGAGCTGGTCGCGTTCATGGTCCGCTACACCTCCGGCTACATCTGCGTGCCGCTGACCGAGGACGAGTGCGACCGGCTGGACCTGCCGCCGATGCACCACACCAACCAGGACCGGCGCGGCACCGCGTACACGGTGACAGTGGACGCCCGGGAGGGTGTCAGCACCGGCATCTCGGCCGCCGACCGGTCGCACACCATCCGGCTGCTCGCCGACGCCGCGACCGGCCCGACCGACCTGGCCCGGCCCGGTCACGTGGTGCCGCTGCGCGCCCGCGCCGGCGGGGTGCTGCGCCGCCCCGGGCACACCGAGGCGGCGGTGGACCTGACCCGGCTGGCCGGACTGCGCCCGGCCGGGGTGCTCTGCGAGCTGGTCAACGACGACGGCACCATGATGCGCCTGCCGGACCTGGAGAAGTTCTGCGCCGAGCACGGCCTGACCCTGGTCACCATCGCGGACCTGATCGCCTACCGGCGGCGTACCGAGAAGCAGGTCGAGCTGGCCGCCGAGGCGCGGATGCCCACCCCGTACGGCGTGTTCCGGGCACTCGGCTACCGCGCCGAGCACGACCCGGCCGAGCACGTCGCGCTGGTCATGGGCGACCTCGGCGACGGGCGGGACGTGCTGGTGCGGGTGCACTCCGAGTGCCTCACCGGCGACGTGTTCGGCTCGCTGCGCTGCGACTGCGGGCCGCAGTTGCAGGCCGCGCTGGCCCGGGTCGCCGCGGAGGGACGCGGCGTTGTCCTCTACGTGCGCGGGCACGAGGGCCGGGGCATCGGCCTGCTGCACAAGCTGCAGGCGTACCAGCTCCAGGACCAGGGCCGCGACACCGTGGACGCGAACCTCGACCTGGGGCTGCCGGCCGACGCCCGCGACTACGGCACCGGCGCGCAGATCCTCTACGACCTCGGCGTCCGGACGATGCGGCTGCTGACGAACAACCCGGCCAAGCGGGCCGGCCTGGAGGGGTACGGCCTCACCGTGACCGGCCGGGAGGGGCTGCCCGTGCGGTCCAACCCGGAGAACGTGCGCTACCTGCGCACCAAGCGGGACCGGATGGGTCACCTGCTGGACGGACTGGACGAGGTGACCGAGGCGCCGATGGGCCGCCCGGTCGCCGGTGACGAGATCGGAGCGTAGGGCGATGGCGGGTTTCGGTGAGCCGGGCGTGACCGCGGTGGACGCCGCCGGGATGACGGTCGGCGTGGTAGCCGCCCGGTGGCACGGCGACCTGACCGACCACATGACCGAGCGGGCGGTGGCCGCCGCGCAGGCGTGCGGGGCGCGGGCCGTGGTGGCCCGGGTGGCCGGCTCGGTGGAGCTGCCGGTGGTGGCCCAGGCGATGGCCCGCCGCTTCGACGTGGTCGTCGCGCTCGGCGTGGTGGTCCGCGGCGCGACCGCGCACTTCGACTACGTCTGCAAGGCGGTCACGGAGGGGCTGACCCGGGTGGCGCTGGACGAGGGCAAGCCGGTGGCGCACGGGGTCCTCACCGTCGACACGATCGAGCAGGCCCGCGACCGGGCCGGGCTGCCCGGTTCGGCCGAGGACAAGGGCTGGTCGGCGACGGTTGCCGCGCTGGACGCCGCGCTGGCCGTCCGCGCCCTCGACGCCCAGTCCGCCCACCGGGTCGGCTTCGCCTGACCCACCCGGCCCGTCACCAGGAGCGGCTGGAAGAATCGCCTTCCGTGAAGACGTTCGAGGAGTTGTTCGCCGAGCTGCAGGCCAAGGCCGCCGCCGGCACCCCGGGCTCGGGCACGGTCGAGGCGCTCGCCAAGGGCGTGCACTTCATCGGCAAGAAGGTCGTCGAGGAGGCGGCCGAGTCGTGGATGGCCGCCGAGCACGAGGGCCCGGAGCGGGCCGCCGAGGAGATCTCCCAGCTGCTCTACCAGGCGCAGGTGCTGATGCTCGCCACCGGCCTGGAACTGAAGGACGTCTACCGACATCTGTGAGTGCCCTCCCCGCTGATCATCCGATCGAACGAAGGAGCACTCCCATGCTGCGTGTCGCAGTACCCAACAAGGGCGCCCTGGCCGAGTCGGCCGCCGGGATGCTGCGCGAGGCGGGCTACCGCCAGCGCACCGACCCGAAGGACCTGGTCTGCCGGGACGAGGTCAACGACATCGAGTTCTTCTACCTGCGCCCCAAGGACATCGCCACCTACGTCGGCTCCGGTGACCTGGACGTCGGCATCACCGGCCGCGACCTGCTGATCGACTCCGGCGCGCCGGCCGAGGAGATCGTCGACCTCAACTTCGGGCGGGCCACGTTCCGGTTCGCCGCCCGGCCCGACGACGTCGCCTCCGTCCAGCAGCTCGGCGGGCACCGCATCGCCACCGCGTACCCCGGTCTGGTCGAGCGGCACCTGGCCGAGCTGGGTGTCAAGGCCGACGTGATCCGGCTGGACGGCGCGGTGGAGAACGCCATCCGCCTCGGCGTGGCCGACGTGGTCGCCGACGTGGTGGAGACCGGCGCGACGCTGCGCCAGGCCGGCCTGGTGGTCTTCGGCGAGCCGCTGCTGCGCTCCTCGGCGGTCCTGGTCCGCCGCGCCGGCGCGCCCGGAGGCGCCCAGCAGGAGCAGCTGCAGCGCCGGCTGCACGGCGTCCTGGTGGCCCGGCGCTACGTGATGCTCGCCTACGACGTGCCGGCCGGCCTGCTCGACCGGGCCAGCTCGCTGACCCCCGGCATCGAGTCGCCCACCGTCTCGCCGCTGCACCGGGAGGGCTGGGTCGCGGTGCAGGCCATGGTGCTCCGCGACGACGTCCACCGGATCATGGACGAGCTGTACGAGCTGGGCGCCCGCGCGATCCTGGTCACCAACATCCACGCCTGCCGGCTGTGAGACCGCTGCCGCTCCCGGCCGCGTTGGCCGTTGTCGTCCTGGGCGGCGTGGCCTCGGCCGCCCAGGGCGTGGTCAACGCCGAGATGGGGGAGCGGACCGGCGCCCCGGTCCTCGGCGCGGTGGTCAACAACCTCGGCGGCTGCCTGCTGGTGCTGGCCGGGATCGTGGCGCTGCCGTCGATGCGCGCCGGGCTGGCCGCGCTGCGCCGCTCCGGGCTGCCCTGGTGGACGTACCTCGGCGGGGTGGGCGGCGCGGTGATCGTGCTGGTCGCGCCGGTGGTGGTGCCGGTGCTCGGGGTGGCGGTGTTCACTATCGCCCAGGTGGCCGGCGGCAGCCTCGGCGGCCTCGCGGTGGACCGGGCCGGGCTGGCCGCCACCGGGCGGATGCCGCTCACGGTGCCCCGGGTCGGCGGGGCCGTGCTCGGCGTCGGCGCTGTCGCCCTCGCCCAGCTCGGCCGTCCGATCGGTGACCTGGCGGTCGGGCTGGTGCTGCTCTGCGTCCTGGGCGGGCTGGCGGTCGCCGGGCAGTCCGCGCTCAACGGCCGGGTCGCCGCCTCGGTCGGCCCGGCCGCCGGCCTCGCCGTCAACTTCGCCGTGAGCACCGTGGTGATCGGCGCGGTCGCCGCGCTCACCGGAGCGCTCGCGAGCCAGCCCCGCTGGCCCACCCAGTGGTGGCTCTACGTCGGTGGCCTGCTCGGCGTCGGCATCGTGCTCTCACTGCTGGTCGGGGTACGCGCCGCCGGGGTGCTGCGGACCGGTCTGGCGCTGGTGGCCGGGCAGCTCGGCGGTGCGCTGCTGCTGGACCTGGTGCTGCCCGGCGGCCCCGGTGTCCGGCTGCCGGTGCTGGCCGGCGCCCTGCTCACGCTGCTCGCCGTGGTGGTCACCGGGCTGCGCCGGCGCGGCCCGGACCGTGTGGCGGCCGAAGGCGCGCGCGAACCGGATGGCAGACTGGTCGGGTGAGCGATTCCGTGGTGACCGTGCGACCCCGCCGCGTCCGGGTCGTCTGCTGGGCCTCGGCCGTCACGCTGATCGTGGTGTTCAGCCTCGTCGCGACGTCGCTGACCGGCGACACCGGCAACGGCTACGGCACGTTCCAGCGCGGCGACCAGTTCGCCATGATCGGCCTGGGCGTCTTCGGCGCGCTCGGCTTCCTGCTGTTCACCCGCCCCCGCGTGGTCGCCGACGCCAGGGGCGTACGGGTGCGCAACGTGTTCAGCTCGTACGAGCTGCCGTGGGAGGTCGTCCGCGGTGTCCGGTTCGACAGGGGCGCACCGTGGGCCAGCCTGGAGCTGCACGACGACGACCTGCTGCCGATGGTCGCGCTGCAGGCCGCCGACAAGGAGAGCGCCGTCGAGGGGGTCCGCGCGCTGCGCCGCCTGCACCAGGCGCACCTGGCGGCGCTGTCCGCCGGCCAGTCGGCACCCCGCTGACCAGCGAGCCCGGTTTGGGCGGGCCTGGGCCGAGGGTGTAGTGTTGCGGAGTCGACCAGACTGCCCCCGTCCCTGACGCGCGGGCGGTCGAGAAGCGGAGCGCCCGCTCCCACCCGAGTCGCCGCCACGGTGGCCGGGTCCGGTCCCCGGTTTCGGGCACGTCCCGACGCCGGATGCGCGATCCTGTGATCGTGCCGACCGGTCGAGTGGGCCCTGGCATACGCCGGGGCCTTCTGCTTTCCGGGTCGGCTCCCACCCGGGGGCCCACGGAGTCGGCACCGTAGAAGACTCGACTCGAGGAGGCCCCATCAGCGTCGAACCACGCGTGAACGAGCAGATCCGGGCACGTGAGGTCCGACTGGTCGGTCCTGAGGGTGAACAGGTGGGCATCGTCCCGCTGGAGCGCGCCCTGCAGCTGGCCGCGGACGTCGACCTGGACCTGGTCGAGGTTGCGCCGATGGCGCGCCCGCCGGTGTGCAAGCTCATGGACTTCGGCAAGTTCAAGTACGAGAGCGCACTGAAGGCGCGCGAAGCGCGGCGTAACCAGCAGCAGACCGTCATCAAGGAGATGAAGCTCCGGCCGAAGATCGATCCGCACGACTACGAGACCAAGAAGGGTCACGTGGTGCGGTTCCTCAAGGCCGGCGACAAGGTCAAGGTGACGATCATGTTCCGCGGCCGGGAGCAGAGCCGCCCGGAGCTGGGTTACCGGCTCCTGCGCCGGCTCGAGTCCGAGATCACGGAACTGGGATACGTCGAGGCCGCGCCGAAGCAGGACGGCCGAAACATGATCATGGTTCTCGCTCCGCACCGGGCCGTCAAGGCCTCCGCGGTCGCCGCCACGGCGTCCCGCGGTGGACCGCGCGACCGGACCGCGGAGGATTCGGGCGCCCCGGCGACCGACGAGACCCCGGCGGCCGGCGAGACCGCAGCAGCCGGTGAGACCGGCGTGACCGCTGAGACCAGCGGCCAGTAACAGGGGAGAAGACGTTCCAATGCCGAAGATGAAGAGCCACACGGGTATGGGCAAGCGGGTCAAGGTGACCGGCAAGGGCAAGATCGTTGCCCAGCAGGCCGGCCTTCGCCACAACCTGGAGAAGAAGCCCAGCACCCAGACCCGTCGGCTGACCGGCACCGTCGAGCTGGCCAAGGCCGACACCAAGCGCATCAAGAAGCTGCTCGGCCGCTGACGCGCGCCACCTGAACCGAAGAAGGAGTTGAGATGGCACGCGTCAAGCGGGCTGTGAACGCCCAGAAGAAGCGTCGTACCCTGCTGGAGACCGCGAGCGGCTACCGCGGTCAGCGCTCCCGGCTGTACCGCAAGGCCAAGGAGCAGGTGCTGCACTCGATGCAGTACTCCTACCGGGACCGTCGCGACCGCAAGGGCGACTTCCGGCAGCTCTGGATCCAGCGGATCAACGCCGGCGCCCGGGCCAACGGCCTGACCTACAACCGGCTGATCCAGGGCCTGCGCCTGGCCGGCATCGAGGTCGACCGGAAGATCCTGGCCGACATGGCCGTCAACGACGCCGCCGCGTTCGCGGCGATCGTCGAGCTGGCCCGCGCCGCCGTGGCGGCCGAGGGCACCGGTGGCGCCGCGGCTCAGGCCGCCTGACCCACCCCGTACGGCAGATCGAGGCGTCTCCCATGCAGTCACAGTCGCAGGGGAGGCGCCTCGACGCCGTTCCCGGACCGTTCACCCCGCGTACCCCGAGGGTCGTGGCGGCCCGCCGGTTGCAGCGCCGCCGCGACCGCGACCAGGCCGGCCGGTTCCTGGCCGAGGGGCCGCAGGCGGTCCGGGAGGCGCTCGCCCGCGCCGGCACCGTGGTCGAGCTGTT
The DNA here is from genome assembly GCF_030519385.1 of Micromonospora sp. C28ISP2-4. NCBI lineage: Bacteria > Bacillati > Actinomycetota > Actinomycetes > Micromonosporales > Micromonosporaceae > Micromonospora > Micromonospora sp. C28ISP2-4. Next base: position 567,728 of record NZ_JAUMKG010000003.1, read on the forward strand.
CGGCACCCCGGCGGCGCTCGACAGGTACGCCGACCTCGCGGCCGCCGCGGCCCGGGCCGACGTGCCGGTCTCCGAGGTGACCGACGACGCGCTCGCGGCGCTGGCCGAGACCGTCGCGCCGCAGGGCCTGGTGGCGGTGTGCCGGCACCTCGACGTACCCCTGGAGCAGGCGCTGGCGCGCGGACCGCGACTGGTAGCGGTGCTCGCCGGGATCCGCGACCCGGGCAACGCCGGCACCGTGCTGCGCACCGCCGACGCGGCGGGCGCGGGCGCCGTGGTCTTCGCGGGCGAGGCGGTCGACCCCTACAACGGCAAGTGCGTGCGGGCCTCCGCCGGCAGCCTCTTCCACGTCGACGTGGTGCGCGCCGCCGACCCGCTCGCGGCCGTCGAGGCGCTGCGGGCCGCCGGCCTGGAGATCCTCGCCACCACCGGGTACGGCGACAGCGACCTGGACGACCTCGCCGACGCGGGCCGGCTGGCCACACCTACCGCGTGGCTGTTCGGCTCGGAGGCGCACGGCCTGCCCGAGGAGCTGACCGGCGCGGCCGACGCCCGGGTCCGGGTGCCGCTGCACGGGCGCGCGGAGAGCCTGAACCTGGCTGCGGCGGCTGCCGTCTGCCTGTATTCTTCCGCCAGAGCACAGCGTGCCCCCAGGGCCACGCACGACACAGCAGGGGAGTCCGCCTCGTCATGAACGCGCCACGGCGTTCGTTTAGCCAGCCCGCCGGTGTCGGCGGGCGGCGGGCCTGACCTTCCCCCTGCACGACTCCCCACCGGCGGGCTGCGGCGAAGCCGCGCGTCCGTAGACTCGCCTAGCCACCCGCGAGGGTCGGCGCCGCCGTGAGGGAGTGCCCGTTCACCATGAGCTACCGCAACGATCCGTACGACCCGAAGCAGGTCGCCCTGCTCGACCCGGACGCCCTGGCCGGAGCAGTGGCCGACGCCGAGAAGGCGTTCGCCGACGCCACCGACCCGGACGCGCTCACCGCGCTGCGCCCCGCGCACCTCGGTGACCGGTCCCCGGTGTCGCTGGCCCGCCGGGAGATCGGCGCGCTGCCGCCCGCCGCCAAGGCGGACGCCGGCAAACGGGTCAACGAGGCCCGCCGGGCGATCGAGTCCGCGTACGCCGCCCGGCAGGAGATCCTGGACCGGGAACGGGCCGCGCGGGTGCTGGTCGAGGAGCGGGTCGACGTGACCCTGCCGTACGACCGCCGGCCGCGCGGCGCCCGCCACCCGCTGAGCGTGCTGATGGAGCAGATCAGCGACCTGTTCATCGGCATGGGCTACGAGGTGGCCGAGGGTCCCGAGGTCGAGCTGGAGTGGACCAACTTCGACGCGCTGAACATCCCGGCCGACCACCCGGCGCGCGGCCTGATGGACACGTTCCACATCGCACCCGAAGGCAGTGGCCTCGTTCTCCGGACCCACACGTCGCCGGTGCAGGCGCGCACCATGCTCAGCCGCAAGCCGCCGATCTACGTGGTGGTGCCCGGCCGGGTCTACCGCACCGACGAGCTGGACGCCACCCACGCCCCGGTCTTCCACCAGGTCGAGGGCCTCGTGGTGGACAAGGGCATCACCATGGCGCACCTGCGCGGCACGCTCGACCACTTCGCGCGGGCCATGTTCGGCGAGGGCGCGAAGACGCGCTGGCGGCCGCACTACTTCCCGTTCACCGAGCCGTCGGCGGAGTTCGACGTCTGGTTCCCGGAGCACCGGGACGGACCGCAGTGGGTCGAGTGGGGCGGCTGCGGCATGGTCAACCCGCGGGTGCTGCGCGCCTGCGGCATCGACCCGGAGGTCTACTCCGGATTCGCGTTCGGCATGGGCATCGACCGGACCGTGATGGTCCGGCACGGCGTCAGTGACATGCGGGACATGGCCGAGGGCGACGTGCGGTTCACCCGCGCGTTCGGCGCCTGAGCTACGGGAACGGTGGTTTAACAGTCATGCGAGTCTCTGTCAGTTGGCTGCGGGAGTACGTGGACCTGCCGGCCGACCTGCCCACCGGCGACCTGGAGCAGGCGCTGGTCGACCTCGGCATCGAGGTCGAGTCCGTCGTGGACCTGCGCGAGTCGGTCACCGGCCCGCTGGTAGTCGGCGAGGTCCTGGAGATCGAGGAGCTGACCGGCTTCAAGAAGCCGATCCGCTTCTGCCGGGTGGACGTCGGCGCCGCGAACGGCACCGGCGAGCCGCAGGAGATCGTCTGCGGGGCGCGCAACTTCGCCGTGGGCGACAAGGTCGTGGTGATCCTCCCCGGCGGCGTGCTGCCCGGCGGGTTCGCGATCGGCGCGCGCAAGACGTACGGGCGCAACTCCCACGGCATGATCTGCTCCGCGCAGGAGCTGGGGCTCGGCGACGACCACTCGGGCATCGTCGTGCTGCCCGAGGACGTCAAGGCCCAGCCCGGCGACGACGCCCGGCCCGTCGTGGGCCTGGACGACGTCGTGGTCGAGATGGAGATCACCCCGGACCGGGGGTACGCGCTGAGCGTGCGCGGCATCGCCCGGGAGCTGTCGCACGCGCTCGGCGTGCCGTTCCGCGACCCGGCCGACGCGCCCGCGCCCGGCGCGACAGCCGAGCCGGCGTATCCGGTGGACGTCCGCGACACTGTCGGCTGCGACCGGTTCGCGGCGCGGATGGTGCGCGGCGTCGACCCGACAGTCGAGACGCCCGGCTGGATGCGGCAGCGGCTCACAGTGGCCGGCGTACGCAGCATCTCGCTGCCGGTCGACATCACCAACTACCTGATGCTCGAACTCGGCCAGCCGATGCACGCCTTCGACGCGGACCGGATCGCCGGGACGCTCGTGGTGCGCCGCGCCGAGGCGGGGGAGAAGCTGACCACGCTGGACGGGGTGAACCGCACGCTGTCCGCCGAGGACCTGGTGATCTGCGACGCTGGGCTGCCCAACGCCCTCGCAGGCGAGGACGCCGGCGTCCCGATCTCGCTCGCCGCGGTGATGGGCGGCGAGACCAGCGAGGTGCTCGCCTCCACCACGAACGTGCTGTTCGAGGCGGCGCACTGGGATCCGGCCACGGTCGGCCGTACCGCGCGGCGGCACAAGCTGTTCAGCGAGGCCGCGAAGCGGTGGGAGCGGGGCGTGGACCCGGCGCTGCCGCTGGTCGCGCTGGAGAAGGCGGTCCGGCTGCTCACCGACCTGGCGGGCGGCACCGCCGGCGAGGAGGTGCTGGACATCGACCACGTCGCGCCGCGTACGCCGGTGACGCTGCCGGTGGACCTGCCGTCGCGGCGGGTCGGCGTGACCTACTCGCCGGACCGCGTGGTGGAGCTGCTGGAGCAGGTCGGCTGCACCGTCACGCGCGGCACCGACCGGCTCGCCGAGGACCCGGGCACTGTCGGAACGGCCGCCGGTGGCGAGGTGCTGACCGTGACGCCGCCGAGCTGGCGGCCCGACCTGACCGACCCGGCCGACCTGGTGGAGGAGGTGGTACGCCTCGACGGCTACGACCGCGTGCCGTCGGTGCTGCCCACCGCGCCGCCCGGCCGGGGCCTGACCTGGCAGCAGCAGCGCCGCCGCGCCGTCGCCCGCTCGCTCGCCGAGCGCGGCTACGTCGAGGTGCTGGCGCAGCCGTTCGTCGCGCCGGAACTGGTCGACCAGCTCGGCCTGCCCGCCGACGACCCGCGGCGCCCCGCGGTACGGCTGGCGAACCCGCTGTCGGAGGAGGAGCCACTGCTGCGCACCACGCTGCTCGGCCCGCTGCTCGGCATCGTCAAGCGCAACGTCGGCCGGGGTCAGCGGGACGTGGCGATCTACGAGATCGGCACCGTCTTCCACCCGCGTCCCGGAGCGGGCGCCCCGCCCGCGATGGGCGTGGACCGGCGGCCCACCGACGAGGAGTTCGCCGCCGCCGACGCGGTGGTGCCCGCCCAGCCCCGGCACGTCGCGGTGGCGCTCACCGGCGAGATCGAACCGGCCGGCTGGTGGGGCGCGGGCCGCACGGCCGGCTGGGCGGACGCGGTCGAGGCGGGCCGGGCGGTGCTCGACGCCGCCGGGATCCCCGCCGACCGGGTGACGGTACGGGCCGGGGAGCGGGCGCCCTGGCACCCGGGCCGCTGCGCCGAACTGGTGGTGGACGACGTGGTCGTCGGCCACGCCGGTGAGCTGCACCCGGCCGTGCTGGCCGCGCTGGAGCTGCCCCGGCGTACCAGCGCCATGGAACTGGACCTGGACGCGCTGCCCGCCGCCCCGCTGGCGGCCGGCCCGACCATCTCCACGTTCCCGCCGGCCCTGATCGACGTGGCGCTGGTGGTGGACGACTCGGTGCCGGCCGCCGACGTGCGGGCGGCGCTGGTCGAGGGTGCGGGCGCGTTGCTGGAGGACGTCCGGCTGTTCGACGTCTACACCTCCGAGCAGCTCGGCGAGGGACGCAAGTCGCTGGCGTACAAGCTGACGTTCCGCGCCCCGGACCGGACCCTCGCGGGCGAGGAGGCGGTGGCCGCGCGCGACGCGGCGGTAGCGGTAGCCGCCGAGCGCTTCGGCGCCACCCTGCGCGGCGCATGAAAGGAGGGGCCCCCTCTTAACGCCTCCGGTAGAGGAGGGGGCCCCTTTTAACACGCCCGCCCGCGCGGGCAACGGGGTGAACGTCATCTCATGCCTATGCAACGCGCCGTATGACCTTGCGGCGGCGCTGCCCCGACCGGTACTCTTCTCTGCATAGTCATGCGGAGGTGGGTATGGGCATTCGGGTTGCTGTGGCCGGGGCGAGTGGTTACGCCGGGGGCGAACTGCTGCGCCTGCTCGCCGGTCACCCCGAGTTCGAGCTGATCGCCGCCACCGCGCACAGCCAGGCCGGTCAGCCGGTCACCGCCGTACACCCGCACCTCGCCGGCCTCGACCTGGTCTTCGCCGCAACCGAACCGGCGACCCTGGCCGACGCGGACCTGGTCTTCCTGGCCCTGCCGCACGGGCAGTCCGCGGCGCTCGCCGCGGCGCTGCCCGATTCGGTGAAGGTGGTCGACCTCGGCGCGGACCACCGGCTGCGCGACGCCGGCGCCTGGGCCCGCTACTACGGCGGGGAGCACGCCGGCGCCTGGACCTACGGGCTGCCCGAGCTGCCCGGCCAGCGTACCGAGATCGCCGCCGCGACGCGGGTCGCCAGCACCGGCTGCTACGCGGTGGCGACCACGCTGGCGCTCGCCCCGCTGATCGCCGCCGGTGCGGTACGCCCCGACGACGTGGTGGTGGTCGCCGCCTCCGGCACCTCCGGCGCGGGCCGGGCCGCCAAGGCCCACCTGCTCGGCAGCGAGGTGATGGGAGACCTGTCGCCCTACAAGGTGGGCGCGCACCAGCACGTGCCGGAGATCAAGCAGGCCACCGGCGCGACCGGCCTCTCCTTCACCCCGGTGCTCGCGCCGATGCCCCGGGGCATCCTGGCCACAGTCACCGCCGTGCCCACCGGCGACGCCGACCCGCGCGCGGTGCTGACCGCCGCGTACGCCGACGCGCCGTTCGTGCACGTGCTGCCCGAGGGAGCGTGGCCGCACACCGCGGCCACCGCCGGCTCGAACTCCTGCCACCTCCAGGCGACCGTGGACGTCGACTCGGGGCGGGTGATCGTGGTCAGCGCTATCGACAACCTCGGCAAGGGCGCGGCCGGTCAGGCCGTGCAGAACGCCAACCTGATGGTGGGTCTCCCGGAGACCACCGGTCTGTCCGTGTTTGGAGTGGCCCCGTGAGCGTCACCGTCCCCCGTGGGTTCCGCGCCGCAGGTGTCGCGGCCGGGCTGAAGTCCTCCGGCGCCGCCGACGTCGCCCTCGTGATCAACGACGGCCCGGACGCCGGTGTGGCGGGTGTCTTCACCGCCAACCGGGTCAAGGCCGCGCCGGTGCTGTGGAGCCAGCAGGTCGTGCACGGCGGCGTCGTGCGCGCCGTGGTGCTCAACTCCGGCGGCGCGAACGCCTGCACCGGCCCGGCCGGATTCCAGGACACCCACGCCACCGCCGAGCACACCGCCGCCGCGATCACCGCGGCGAACGCGCGGCTCATCGTCGGCGCCGGCGAGGTCGCCGTCTGCTCGACCGGCCTGATCGGCGAGCGGCTGCCGATGGACAAACTGCTTCCCGGCGTACGCGAGGCGGTGCGCGGCCTCTCCCGCGACGGCGGCCCGGCTGCGGCTGAGGCGATCATGACCACCGACACCCGGCCCAAGACGACAGTGGCGCGGGGTACGGGCTGGACCGTCGGCGGCATGGCAAAGGGTGCCGGCATGCTCGCACCGGCCATGGCCACCATGCTCTGCGTGCTCACCACCGACGCGGTGGCCGGGCCGGACGTCCTGGACGCCGCGCTGCGCGCCGCCACCCGAATCACGTTCGACCGGATCGACTCCGACGGCTGCATGTCCACCAATGACACGGTGCTGCTGCTGGCCAGCGGGGCCTCCGGCATCGAGCCGACCGAGGCCGAGCTGACCGCCGCGGTCACCGCCGCCTGCCACGACCTGGCCCAGCAGCTCCTGGCCGATGCCGAGGGCGCGACCAAGGAGGTCGCGATCGAGGTGGTGGGCGCGGCGAGCGAGGACGACGCGGTCGAGGTGGGCCGCACTGTGGCCCGCAACAACCTGGTGAAGACCGCGCTGTTCGGCAACGACCCGAACTGGGGCCGGATCCTCGCCGCGGTCGGCACCACAGCCGCCGTGTTCGAGCCGGACGGCGTGGACGTCGCGGTCAACGGCGTCTGGGTGTGCCGGGGCGGCGCCGCCGCCGAGGACCGCGCCAAGGTGGACCTCACCGGCCGTGGCGTCACCGTCCGGATCGACCTGCACGCCGGCGCTGACGCCGCCACCATCTGGACCAACGACCTGTCGCACGCGTACGTCCACGAGAACTCGGCCTACTCCACATGAACCTCTCCGCTGACCTCACCCGGGCCCAGGCCAAGGCCGCCACGCTGATCGAGGCGCTGCCCTGGCTGGCCCGTTTCTCCGGCGCCACGGTCGTGGTCAAGTACGGCGGCAACGCCATGATCGACCCGGAACTCCAGCGTGCGTTCGCCGCCGACATGGTGTTCCTACGCTACGCGGGCCTGAAGCCGGTCGTGGTGCACGGCGGCGGGCCGCAGATCTCCGCCATGCTCGGCCGCCTGGGCATCGCCAGCGAGTTCCGGGGCGGCCTGCGGGTCACCACGCCGGAGGCGATGGACGTGGTCCGGATGGTCCTCGTCGGTCAGGTCGGCCGGGAACTGGTCGGGCTGATCAACGCGCACGGCCCGTACGCGGTCGGCCTCTCCGGTGAGGACGCCGGCCTGTTCACTGCGGTGCGCCGTCCCGCGTACGTGGACGGGGAGCCGGTGGACGTGGGCCAGGTGGGCGACGTGGAGTCGGTGAACGTCTCGGCGGTCACCGACCTGATCGAGGCGGGCCGGATCCCGGTCATCTCGACTGTCGCGCCGGACGCCGACGGGGTGCTGCACAACCTCAACGCGGACACCGCCGCCGCCGCGCTCGCCGTGGCGCTGGACGCCCGCAAGCTGGTCGTGCTGACCGACGTGCCCGGCCTGTACGCCGACTGGCCGGACACGTCCAGCCTGGTCAGCGAGATCACCGCGGACGATCTGGCGAAGCTGCTGCCGTCCCTGGAGTCGGGCATGGTCCCGAAAATGGAGGCCTGCCTACGGGCCGTGCGCGGGGGAGTGCCGGCCGCGCACGTCGTCGACGGCCGGGTCGCCCACTCCACGCTGCTGGAAGTGTTCACGTCGGAGGGCTTCGGAACGATGGTGATCGAGTCATGAGCACGCTCGTGCAGCGGTGGAACGCCACCATGATGGACAACTACGGCACGCCGCCACTGGCGCTCGTCTCCGGCTCCGGCGCCGTCGTGGTCGACGAGACCGGCCGGGAGTACGTCGACCTGCTCGGCGGCATCGCCGTCAACGCGCTCGGCCACGCCCACCCGGCTGTGGTGGCGGCGGTCAGCAAGCAGGTCGCGACGCTCGGGCACGTGTCCAACCTGTTCGTCGCCGAGCCGCCGGTGGCACTGGCCGAGCTGCTGCTGGCGCTGGCCGGCCGTCCGGGCCGGGTGTTCTTCGCCAACTCCGGCGCGGAGGCCAACGAGGCCGCGTTCAAGCTGTCCCGGCTCACCGGCCGCCGGCACGTGGTCGCCACCCACGGCGGCTTCCACGGACGCACCATGGGCGCGCTGGCGCTGACCGGCCAGCCTGCCAAGGCCGACCCGTTCCGCCCGCTGCCCGGCGATGTGACACACGTGCCGTTCGGCGACGCCGACGCGCTGGCCGGGGCGGTCACCGACGACACCGCCATGCTGATCATCGAGCCGATCCAGGGCGAGAACGGCGTGGTCGTCCCGCCGCCCGGCTACCTGGCCGCGGCCCGGCGGATCACCGCCGCGCACGGCGCGCTGCTGGTGCTCGACGAGGTGCAGACCGGCATCGGCCGGACCGGCCACTGGTTCGCCCACCAGGCCGAGGGCGTCGAGCCGGACGTGATCACGCTGGCCAAGGGCCTCGGCGGCGGGCTGCCGCTGGGCGCCTGCCTGGCCTTCGGGCGGGCCGCTGAGCTGCTCACCCCGGGCTCGCACGGCACCACGTTCGGCGGCAACCCGATCAGTTGCGCCGCCGCGCTCGCTGTCGTCTCCACGATCGCGCACGAGGGCCTGCTCGACCACGTCAAGCGCGTCGGCGAGCGGTTGCGGCGCGGCGTCGAGGCGCTCGGGCACCCGCTGGTCCGCGAGGTGCGCGGCGCCGGCCTGCTGCTCGGCATCGTGCTCGACCAGCCGGTCTCGGCCGCGACCGCGGCCGCGCTGCGGGAGGTGGGCTTCCTGGTCAACCCGGTGCAGCCGGACGTGGTCCGGCTCGCCCCGCCGCTGATCCTCACCGCTGCCCAGGCGGACGCGTTCCTCGCCGCGCTGCCGGCCGCGCTGTCCGCCGCCGCGCCGGCCACTTCCACCGACGCCGCGGCGCCGGCCGGCATCGCCGCGACCGCCGACACCGCCGCTACGACTCCGACGGAGGCTCCCGCATGATCCGCCACTTCCTGCGCGACGACGACCTCACGCCCGCCGAGCAGGCCGCCGTGCTCGACCTCGCCGCCCGGATGAAGACCGACAGGTACGGCCACCAGCCGCTGGCCGGGCCGAAGTCGGTGGCGGTGCTGTTCGACAAGCAGAGCCTGCGCACCCGGATCTCGTTCGACGTGGGCATCGCCGAGCTGGGCGGGCACCCGCTCGTGGTGGACACCCAGGTCACCCACTTCGGCCGGGGCGAGACGCTGGCCGACGCCGGCCGCGTGTTGTCCCGCTACGTCGCCGCGATCGTGCTGCGCACCCACGGCGACGACCGGATCGCCGAGGTCGCCGAGCACGCCACGGTGCCCGTCGTCAACGCGCTCACCGATACGTACCACCCCTGCCAGATGCTGGCCGACCTGCTCACCGTGCGGGAACGCTTCGGCGGCACCGCCGGGCGGATCCTCACGTACGTGGGCGACGCGGCGAACAACATGGCCCACTCGTACCTGCTGGCCGGGGCGACCGCCGGGATGCACGTGCGGATCGCCGGCCCGTCCGGGTTCCAGCCGGACCCGGAGATCGTGGCCCGCGCCGAGAAGATCGCCGCCACCACCGGCGGGTCGGTCCAGGTGCTCACCGACCCGGCCGAGGCGGTACGCGGCGCGCACGTGATCGCCACCGACACCTGGACGTCGATGGGGCAGGAGGACGACGGGCTGGACCGGATCACCCCGTTCCTGCCGTACCAGGTCAACGCGGAGCTGCTCGGCCACGCCGACGCCGACGTGATCGTGCTGCACTGCCTGCCCGCCCACCGGGGCGAGGAGATCACCGACGAGGCGCTCGACGGCCCGCACAGCGCGGTGTTCGACCAGGCGGAGAATCGGCTGCACGCCCAGAAGGCGCTGCTGACGTTTCTCCTGGAGGAATCCGCATGACCGCTCCGCTGACCCGCGCCGCGCGGCACGCCCGCATCGTCGAGCTGATCCGCGACACCCCCATCCACTCGCAGACCGAGCTGGCCGACCTGCTCGCCGGGGACGGCATCCAGGTCACCCAGGCCACGCTGTCGCGGGACCTGAAGGAACTGGGGGCGGTGACCGCGCGGGGCGGCGACGGGCGGGGCGTCTACCTGATCCCGGAGGACGGGCACCGGCCGCTGCGCGACGCCGAGGGCGCGCCGGCCCGGCTGGTCCGGCTGCTGCGTGAGCTGCTCAACGGCGTCGACTCCAGCGGCAACATCGCGGTGCTGCGCACCCCGCCGGGCGCCGCCCAGTACCTGGCCAGCGCGCTGGACCGGGCGGGCCTGTCCGAGATCGTCGGCACCATCGCCGGCGACGACACCATCCTCGTCGTGGCCCGTGAGGCCGACGGCGGCGCCGCGCTGGGCGAGCGGCTCGCCGCCTGGGCCCGCCGCGACGACACGTTCGAAGGGGGCACGTCGTGACCGAGCGGGTCGTACTGGCGTACTCCGGGGGCCTGGACACCTCGGTCGCCATCCCGTACCTGGCCGAGCGGACCGGCGCGGAGGTCATCGCGGTCGCCGTCGACGTCGGCCAGGGCGGCGAGGACATGGCCGTGATCCGGCAGCGCGCGCTCGACTGCGGCGCCGTCGAGTCCGAGGTGGTCGACGCCCGCGACGAGTTCGCCGCCGACTACTGCCTGCCGGCGATCCGGGCCAACGCCCTCTACATGGACCGCTATCCGCTGGTGTCCGCGCTGTCCCGGCCGCTGATCGTCAAGCACCTGGTCGCGGCGGCGCGCGCCCACGGCGGCACGATCGTGTCGCACGGCTGCACCGGCAAGGGCAACGACCAGGTCCGGTTCGAGGTCGGCCTGGCCGCGCTCGCGCCCGACCTGAAGGTCGTCGCCCCGGCCCGCGACTTCGCCTGGACCCGGGACAAGGCGATCGCGTTCGCCGAGGAGAAGGGGCTGCCGATCGACGTGTCGGCGAAGTCGCCGTACTCGATCGACCAGAACCTGTGGGGCCGGGCCGTGGAGACCGGTTTCCTGGAGGACATCTGGAACGCCCCGGTCGAGGACCTCTACGCGTACACCGAGGACCCGGCCCTGGAACGCGACCCGGACGACGTGGTGATCACGTTCGACGGTGGCGTCCCGGTCGCCATCGACGGCGAGACGGTCACCCCGTACCAGGCGATCCGGGAGCTGAACCGGCGGGCCGGGGCGCACGGCGTGGGCCGGCTCGACATGGTCGAGGACCGGCTGGTCGGCATCAAGAGCCGCGAGGTGTACGAGGCGCCCGGCGCGCTCGCCCTGATCACCGCCCACCAGGAACTGGAGGCGGTGACAGTCGAGCGGGACCTGGCCCGGTTCAAGCGCGGCGTCGACCAGCGCTGGGGCGAACTCGTCTACGACGGGCTCTGGTTCTCGCCGCTGAAGCGGTCGCTGGACGCGTTCATCGACGACGCCCAACGGCACGTCACCGGCGAGGTACGGCTGCGCCTGCACGGCGGCCGGGCCGTGGTGACCGGCCGGCGTTCCGAGGCGAGCCTCTACGACTTCGGCCTCGCCACCTACGACACCGGCGACACGTTCGACCAGTCGCTGGCGAAGGGATTCGTACAACTGTGGGGACTGCCCAGCAAGATGGCCGCGCAACGGGACGCCCGGATGGGAGGGGCCTGATGGGGGGCACCACAATGGGTGGGGTGGACGACAAGAGCCTGACCGAGAACAGCGCCCCCGCCAACCGGACGAGCCTCTGGGGTGGCCGGTTCGCCGGCGGTCCCGCCGAGGCGCTCGCGCGGCTGTCGGTGAGCGTCCAGTTCGACTGGCGCCTCGCCCCGTACGACATCGCCGGTTCCCGCGCGCACGCCCGGGTCCTCGCCGGCGCCGGCCTGCTCGACCCGGACGAACTGGGCCGGATGCTGGCCGCGCTGGACGACCTGGAGGCGGCGTGCGCCTCCGGCGCGTTCCGGCCGACAGTGGACGACGAGGACGTGCACACCGCGCTGGAGCGCGGCCTGCTGGAACGTCTCGGCAGCCTCGGCGGCAAGCTGCGCGCCGGCCGGTCCCGCAACGACCAGGTCGCCACCGACCTGCGGCTCTACCTGCGTGACCACGCCCGCGGCGTGGCGGCCCGGCTGGTCGAGCTGGCCGAGGCCCTGGTGGAGCAGGCGGAGCGGCACGTGGACACCGCCGCGCCGGGCATGACCCACCTGCAGCACGCCCAGCCGGTGACGTTCGGGCACTGGCTGCTGGCCCACGTGCAGCCGCTGCTGCGCGACCTGGAACGGATGCGCGACTGGGACGAGCGGACCGCGATCAGCCCGCTCGGCGCGGGTGCGCTGGCCGGCTCGGGGCTGCCGCTGGACCCGGTGGCGGTCGCCAAGGAGCTGGGTTTCCGCACCTCGTTCGCCAACTCCATGGACGCGGTCGCGGACCGCGACTTCGTGGCCGAGTTCCTGTTCGTCACCGCCATGATCGGCGTGCACCTGTCCCGCCTCGGCGAGGAGGTGGTGCTCTGGACGTCGCAGGAGTTCGGCTGGGTCGAGCTGGACGACGCCTTCGCCACCGGCTCGTCGATCATGCCGCAGAAGAAGAACGCGGACATCGCCGAGCTGGCCCGGGGCAAGTCCGGCCGGCTGGTGGGCGGCCTGATGAGCGTGCTGACCATGCTCAAGGGCCTGCCCATGACGTACGACCGGGACATGCAGGAGGACAAGGAGCCGGCGTTCGACGCGGTCGACACGCTGGAGCTGCTGCTGCCCGCGCTGGCCGGGATGATCTCCACGATGACGGTCCGGGTGGACCGGCTCGTGGCCAGCGCGCCGTCGGGCTTCTCGCTGGCCACCGAGGTCGCCGACTGGCTGGTCCGGCGCAACGTGCCGTTCCGCGACGCGCACGAGATCACCGGCAAGCTGGTGGCGCTCTGCGCGGCCCGCGACTGCGCACTGGACGAGGTGTCCGACGCCGACCTGGCCGCGGTGAGCGAGCACCTGGACCCGTCGGTGCGCGACGTGCTGTCGGTGCGCTCGGCGCTGGCCGCCCGCATCACGCCCGGCTCCACCGGCCCCGGCCCGGTCGCCGACCAACTCGCCGCCGCGGCGGACAAGCTGACCGGCTGGCGGGAGTGGGCCGCCGAGCGGGTCGTCCCCCGCTGACCTGCGGCTGATCCGGGGCAGGCGTCCGCCTGCCCCGGACCGCCGGACGCGTTCCCGGTCAGCTTGTGGGGCGCTCGCGTTTGGGGAGCTTGGCCACCACCGCGTCGTACGAACCGTCGACCGCCTCGATCAGCTCGTCGTCCGGGATGCCGCCGGAGAGCCGCAGCGTGTTCCAGCCCGACCGGCCGATGTAGGGGGAGGGGCGCGCGTCGTCGGGGAACCGGTGCAGCCACTCGTCGGCCACCTCCCGGGATGGCCCGCACTTCACCCCGAGCCGCGCCTCACCTTCCGGGGAGCCGAGGAACGCGAAGATGCGGCTGCCCACCTTCACCACCTCGTCGCCCTCCCACGGCCGGTCGAGCCAGGCTCCCGGCTTGGCCAGGCAGTAGGCCAGCATCTCCTCGCGCGTCATCGCGTCCTCCCGTGCCGTCGTCCGGCACAGTCTCGCCCGCCGCTGTGACAGCCCGCGTCGCCCGGCCGCCGGTGTGCTGAATCAGTCGCCGGTGCCGGTGCGGACGGTGAGCCGCTCGTAGCGCTGCCGGGCCGCCTGGGCGCTGCCCAGCCCCAGCCCGAAGGCGATCGCCTGCCAGGTCATGCCCCGGCCGCGGGCCACCTGCAACAGGCCGGCCTCCAGCGCGTCCACCTCGGCCCGCACGTGCGGGATCAGCGTCAGCGCGGCCATCAGGTCGGCCTGGTCGACGGGCTCCTCACCCTCGTCCAGCTCGGCGCCACCGGCGAGCGCCATCACCAGCGTGGCCGCCTCGTAGGCGTCGGGCACGTCGGGGTGGGCATAACGCCTGCGGCGGGAGTTGGTGCCGGCGTGCCGCTCGGCGATCCGCAGCAGCGCCGCGTAGTTGCGGTGGGCCCGGGCCTGGGCAGCATCCGGAGCGGTGAACGGGTCGTTGTCCACGGTGACCATGCCGTCCATCCCACACCTAAGAATGGCATGTTGTCAACACCCTGTTGAAAGCCATTCGTGCAAGAGGTCGTGCGCTCAGGGCGTGGTGAGAAGGCGGCGCTTCATGCACTTCAGACGCGCTGCAGGATGTTCCGGGTTGCCCGGAACGGCCGATTCAGGCCGGTGAGTTCCGCATCGAGGCGGTCGGGCCGGGCCGGCGGCGTGGGACGTGCCGCCGGTAGACGCTGACGCTGCGCTCGTCCGCCAGCCAGAACCGCCACGGCAGATCGTGCGCGGCGGCGACCCCGACGCGCGGCCCGGCGACGATCCGCGCCGGGTCGACCGGGCTCGCCGGTGGCGTCAGCAGCAACGGACCGCTGCCGTCGACGGCCGAGGTGCCGTTCGCCTCCCGCCCGAGCCCGAGCGCGGTGACCAGCCGCGCCGGTCCGCGGGCCAGCTCCCGGTCGGCGGCGCGCGGCCGGCGCTCGCGGGCGATCTCGACGCCGTCGACCACCTCGCCCGCGCGCAGCAGCACCGCCGCCGCCTCGCCGTCGCGACCGCAGACGATGTTCGCGCACCAGTGCATGCCGAACACGAAGTACACGTACACGTGCCCGGCGGGCCCGAACATCACCCTGTTGCGCGGCGTCGGCCCGCGGTGGGCGTGCGACGCCGGGTCCTCGCCGGTGCCCGCGTACGCCTCGACCTCGGTGAGCCGGATCGTGACGCCGCCGGCCGACACGGTCCAGCCGAGCAGTGTCCGGGCGGTGTCCGCTACCTGCGCGGCCGGTGCGTCGAGCCAGGGGTACGTCATCGCGGCAAGGGTAGTCGGTGGAGAGCGCGTGATCCGGGCCACGCCGGGGCGGGCGGCCACCGGAATAGTTGACTCGTCAAATATGTCGTGAGGAGCGATCCCGGGCCGACCGGTCCGGACCCCACGCGAGGAGCTGGTCATGCAGTTCGGAGTCTTCACCGTCGGTGACGTCACCGTCGACCCCACGAACGGGCGGCTGCCGTCCGAGCGTGAGCGGATCAAGGCCATGACCGCCATCGCGCTCAAGGCCGAAGAGGTCGGCCTCGACGTCTTCGCCACCGGCGAGCACCACAACCCGCCGTTCGTGCCGTCCTCGCCGACCACCATGCTCGGCTGGATCGCCGCGCGCACCGAACGGCTGCTGCTGTCGACCTCGACCACCCTGATCACCACGAACGACCCGGTGAAGATCGCCGAGGACTACGCGATGCTCCAGCACCTGGCCGACGGCCGGGTGGACCTGATGATGGGCCGCGGCAACACCGGCCCGGTCTACCCGTGGTTCGGGCAGGACATCCGCAACGGCATCCCGCTGGCCATCGAGAACTACGACCTGCTGCACCGGCTGTGGCGGGAGGACGCGGTCGACTGGAAGGGCCGGTTCCGTACGCCGCTGCAGTCGTTCACGTCGACCCCGCGCCCGCTCGACGGCGTACCGCCGTTCGTCTGGCACGGCTCGATCCGCAGCCCGGAGATCGCCGAGCAGGCCGCGTACTACGGCGACGGCTTCTTCGCCAACCACATCTTCTGGCCCAAGGAGCACACCCAGCGGATGGTCGGCCTCTACCGGGAGCGGTTCGCCCACTACGGCCACGGCTCCCCGGACCAGGCCGTCGTCGGCCTCGGCGGGCAGGTCTTCATGCGCCGCAACTCCCAGGACGCGGTACGCGAGTTCCGTCCCTACTTCGACAACGCCCCGGTCTACGGGCACGGTCCGTCGCTGGAGGAGTTCACCCGGGAGACGCCGCTGACAGTGGGCAGCCCGCAGCAGGTCATCGACCGCACGCTGGGCTTCCGCGAGTACGTCGGCGACTACCAGCGGCAGCTGTTCCTGATGGACCACGCCGGGCTGCCGCTGAAGACGGTGCTGGAGCAGCTCGACCTGCTGGGCGAGGAGGTGGTCCCGGTGCTGCGCAAGGAGTTCGACTCGCTGCGTCCCGCGCACGTGCCCGAGGCGCCCACCCACGCGAGCCTGCTGGCCGCCCGCGACGCCGCCCCGGCCGCCGGGGAGCAGCGATGACCAGCCGTACCCTCGCTGTCGTGTCGGCCGGTCTCGGCCAGCCGTCGTCCACCCGCCTGCTCGCCGACCAGCTCGCCGCGGCCGCCCGCGACGAGCTGGCCGGCCGCGGCGCCGCTGCGGAGCTGCGCGTGGTGGAGCTGCGCGAGCACGCCCACGACGTGGTGAACCACCTGCTCACCGGCTTCGCACCGGCCGCGCTGCGGCGCACGCTCGACGCCGTGGCGGCCGCCGACGGGCTGATCGCGGTGACGCCGATCTTCAACGCGTCATACAACGGGCTGTTCAAGTCGTTCTTCGACGTGGTCGACCGGGACGCGCTGGCCGGCAAGCCGGTGCTGCTCGGGGCGACCGGCGGCACCGCCCGGCACTCGCTCGCGCTGGAGCACGCGGTCCGGCCGATGTTCACGTACCTGCGGGCGGCGACGCTGCCCACCGCGGTGTTCGCCGCGCCCGAGGACTGGGCCGGTGACGACGGCGACAGCGCGCTGCGGTCCCGGATCCGCCGGGCCGGGGCCGAGCTGGCCGAGCAGGTGGACCGCCGTCCGCCCGCGACCGGCCCGGCCGACCCGTTCGCGCTCACCACCGACTTCGCCGACCTGCTCGCGGGCCGAGACCCGTCCTGAGCAGGCCACGCCCCGGCCTGAGCAAGGCCGGGGCGGCGGTGATCAGCGGTGTCTCAGTCGCCGGCCGGCTCGGGCCGGTGGGCGACGAGCACCGGGCAGTGGGAGTGCTGCACCATCGCCTGGCTGACCGAGCCGAGCAGCAGCCCGGCGAAGCCGCCCCGGCCCCGGGAGCCGACCACCACGAGCGACGCCTCGCCGCTGGCCTCCCGCAGCGCGGTCTCCGGCGAGGCGGCGGTCACCGACCGCTCCGTCACCCGCAGCCCCGGGTGCGCCGCCCGGACCCGGCCCGCGGCCTCGGCCAGCAGCCCGGCCGCCTCGGCCCGCTCGGCGGTGGACGCCTCCGCCGCGACCTGCGGCGCCACCGCGCCGCGTTCCGGCGATCGGACGTGCATCAGCACCAGCTCCGCGTCGCGCCGCTCGGCCTCGTCCGCTGCCAGCTCGATCGCGTACGCGGCCGAGTCGGACCCGTCCACGCCGACCAGCACCGGACCCTCCACCGGGATCGGCTGCTCCTCGGGCCGGACGATCAGCACCGGGCAGTGCCCGTGCTGCGCGAGCTGCCCGCTGACCGAGCCGAGCAGCAGGCCGGCGAAACCGCCCACGCCCCGGCTGCCCACCACGACCAGTTCGGCGCGGCGGGACTCCTCGACCATCGTCGCGCCCGGACCGCCGGCGACCTGGCGCACCTGCACCCGCAGGCCCGGGTGCCGCTCGGCCAGGTCGGCGGCGACCGACTCCAGCATCTTCTCCGACTCCGCGGTGGGCGCCGGCACCCCCAGGTCGTACGGGTTGAGCGGCACGCCGTAGCCCAGTGGGTGCAGATAGCCGTGCACCAGCAGCAGCGGCCGGGAACGGGCGACGGCGGTCGCAGCGGCCAGGTCGGCGGCGGCCAGGCTGGACGGCGAGCCGTCCACCCCCGCCACGACGGGTCGGTTCATCTGGTGCTTTCCCTCCGGTCGGCTCAGGCCATTGTGGCGGTACCGGCCCCGCCCGGGCCGGGGAACCGGCTCAGCGGGCGCGGTTCCCCTGGTGCCGGACGACGGCGAGCGGGCTGTGGCAGTGGTGCAGCACGGCGTGGCTGACCGAGCCGAGCAGCAGCGCACCGAGGCTACCGCGACCGTGCGCGCCGACCACCGTCAGCTGCGCGCCGACGGACTCCTCGACGAGCACCCGGGCCGGGGTGGCGGCGGCGACCAGCTTCGGCCGCACCGTGGCCTCCGGGTAGCGCTCGGCCCATCCGGCGACCGCCTCGGCCAGCACCCGCTGCTCGTCGGCACGCAGCTCCCGCGGGTCGTACGCCAGCGGCACGACGTCGCCGAACGCCTCCCGGTAGCTCACCGGCTGCGGGTAGAGCCAGGTGTGCACCACGACCAGTTCGGCGCCGCGCGCCGCGGCTTCGGCGAACGCGAAGCCGACCGCCTCGTCGGACAGCGCCGAGCCGTCCACGCCGACCACCACAGGGCCGTCGGCGCGGGCCTCACCGCGGGCCACGAGCACCGGGCAGTCCGCGCGGGCGGAGAGCTGCACCGCGGCGGAGCCGACCAGCAGTTCGGCGAAGCCGCCCAGCCCTCGGTGACCCAGCACGACCAGCGCGGCGTCGCGGCTCTCCCGCAGCAGCACCGCGACCGGGCCGCCGTCGACCACGGCCCCGGTCACCGCCAGGTCCGCGTCGACCTTGCGGGCCTCGTCCACCGCCTCCTCGACCAGCTTCTCGGCCTCCTGCCGCAGTTCGATGTCGGGCAGCACCGGGGCGACCATGCCCAGCGGCGTGCCGACCAGCGGCCACAGGAACGCGTTCACCACTCGCAGCGGCCGGTGCCGCAGCACCGCCTCGCGCGCGGCCAGCCGTACCGCGTCCAGCGCGGACGGGGAGCCGTCCACACCCACCACGACGGGGGCACCGGTTCTGTCGGTCATCACGTCCTCCTTCGGTTCCCCCTCAGCCTGCGCCGACGGCCCTCACCTGGGCAGAGTCGATCCGCCCGGCCGGGCCGGGACCATCGGCCCCTACCGGCCGGGGCGACGGCGCGGTGAAATGGAACTCAGTGCTCCCTCCTGTCGATCCTGGAGGCACGATGACCCCGCTGGAGATGCTCCGCGTCCATCCGTTCCTGGCCGGGCTGCCCGACGAGTGGCTGCCCCGGCTCACCGGTTACGCCCGCCCGGTGGTCTGGCACCCCGGGCACCGGCTGTTCCGCTCCGGCCAGCCGGCCGACCGGTTCTGGCTGGTCCGCGGCGGTCAGGTGGCGCTCGACTTCCCGGTGCCGGGCCGCGGTGACGTGGGCATCGAGACGATCGGGCCGGGCGGGGTGCTCGGCTGGTCCTGGCTGTTCCCGCCGTACCGCTGGCAGTTCGGCGCGGTCGCCACCCAGCGCAGCACCGCCCTGGAACTCGACGCCGACGGGGTACGCCGGCTGATGGAGTCCGACGACACGCTCGGCCGCCAGCTCACCACCCGGTTCATGAGCGTGGTGGTGGACCGGCTCCAGGCGTCCCGGGTGCGGCTGCTCGACCTCTACGGCTACCCGACGGCGGCGGCCAGCTAGGGCTCAGCGGTCGCGGACGACCAGCTCGTCCACCTCGAGCCGGCCGATGCGCAGCTCGCGGATCACCGCGCGGCGCACGGCGAGCCGGCCGACCACGAGCGAGCCCACCGCCACGGCGCCGAGCGCGAACGCGCCGAAGGCCAGCGCGCCGACGGCCGTCGCGCCCAACGCTCGCGCGCCGGTCGCGCCCGCGCCGGTCGCCTGGGCGCCGACGGCCCGCGCCCCGGTGGCCTGCGCGCCAGTGGCGACCAGGGCGCGGACACGGGAAGCCGGGCGAAGACGAGACATGCGCCGATCGTAGTGCGTCGTGGGGCACGCCGCTCAGGTGACGGTGAGGCCGCGGGCGGCGAACTGCCCGCGTACCCGGGTCAGCAGTGCGGCGTCCGGCGGCTCGGTGTCCGCCAGCGGAAAGGTCAGCCCCAGCTCGGCGTACTTGTGCGCGCCGAGCCGGTGGAACGGCAGCACCTCGACGCGCTGCACCGTCGCCAGGCCGGCGGCGACGTCGGCCACCCGCTCCACCTCGTCGACCGCGTCGGTCAGCCCGGGCACGAGCACGTACCGGATCCACATCGGCGTACCCCGGTCGGCCAGCCGCTGCGCGAATCGCAGCGTCGGCGCGAGCCGGCCGGTGCCGGTGACCCGCCGGTACGTCTGCGGGTTGCCCGCCTTCACGTCGAGCAGCACCAGGTCGGTGGCGTCCAGAAGCGCGTCGTCGGCGCGGACGCCGAGGAAGCCGGAGGTGTCCAGCGCGGTGTGCAGGCCGAGGTCGTGGCAGCGGCGCAGCAGCTCGCCGGTGAACGCCGGTTGCAGCAGCGGCTCCCCACCGCTCACCGTGACGCCGCCGCCCGCGACCTGGATGAACCGCCGGTAGCGGGTGGCGAGCGCGACCATCTCGTCCACCGTGCGACGCCGGCCGCTGCGGCCGTACCAGGTGTCCGGGCTGTGGCAGTAGCGGCAGCGCAGCGGGCAGCCGGCCAGGAAGACCACGAACCGGGTGCCCGGCCCGTCCACCCCGACCGACGTGTCCCACGAGTGCACAGCGCCGGTGACGGCACCCGGCGCCGCCGGAGTCACCTCCGGCGGCGCGGGCGGGCGGCCGTTCACAGCGACCCGTGGAAGGTCCGCGACACCACGTCGCGCTGCTGCTCCGGCGTGAGCCGGACGAAGTTCACCGCGTACCCGGAGACCCGGACGGTGAGCTGCGGGTACCGCTCCGGGTGCGCCATCGCGTCCAGCAGCGTGGCCCGGTCCAGCACGTTGACGTTGAGGTGGAACCCGCCCGCGTCGGCGTAGCCGTCGAGCACCCCGGCCAGGTTCGCGATCCGCTCGTCGCGGGTGTGACCCAGGCCGTCCGGCGTGACGGTGCCGGTCAGCGAGATGCCGTCACGGGCCGCGTCGTACGGCAGCTTCGCCACCGACAGCGCCGACGCGACCAGGCCGTGGGTGTCCCGCCCGTTCATCGGGTTCGCCCCCGGCGCGAACGGCTCACCGGCGCGCCGCCCGTCCGGCGTGTTGCCGGTGTGCTTGCCGTACACCACGTTCGAGGTGATGGTCAGCACCGACATGGTCAGCTCCGCGTCGCGGTACGTGCGCTGCCGGCGCAGCTTCTCCGCGAACGTCTCGACCAGCCACACCGCGATCTCGTCGGCCCGGTCGTCGTCGTTGCCGTACGTGGGGAACTCGCCCTCGACCGCGTAGTCGACGGCCAGCCCGGACTCGTCGCGCAGCACCTTCACCCGGCCGTACCGGATGGCCGACAGGCTGTCCACCGCGACCGACAGCCCGGCGATGCCGGTGGCCATGAATCGGCGCACCGGATGGTCGTGCAGTGCCATCTCCAGCCGCTCGTACGCGTACCTGTCGTGCTGGTGGTGGATCACGTTCAGCGCGTCCACGTACGTCTCGGCGAGCCAGTCCAGTGTCCGGTCGTACGCGGCCAGCACCTCGTCGTAGTCGAGCGTCTCGCCGCCGACCGGCGCGGCCGGCGGGGCCACCTGCGTGCCGGTCAGCTCGTCCCGGCCGCCGTTGATCGCGTACAGCAGCGCCTTCGCGAGGTTCGCCCGGGCGCCGAAGAACTGCATGTCCCGGCCGACCCGCATGGCCGACACGCAGCAGGCGATCGCGGTGTCGTCGTCGTACGCCGGGCGGATCAGCTCGTCGTTCTCGTACTGGATGGCGCTGGTGTCCAGCGACACCTGGGCGCAGAACCGCTTGAACCCCTCCGGCAGGCGGGGCGACCAGAGCACAGTGAGGTTCGGCTCCGGCGCCGGGCCGAGGTTGTAGAGCGTCTGCAGGTAGCGGAACGCGGTGCGGGTGACCAGCGGCCGTCCGTCCGCGCCCATGCCGCCGAGCGACTCGGTGACCCAGGTCGGGTCGCCGGAGAACAGCTGGTCGTACTCGGGGGTGCGCAGGAAGCGGATGATCCGCAGCTTGATCACGAAGTCGTCGATCAGCTCCTGCGCGCCGCTCTCGTCCAGCCGCCCCTCGGCGATGTCCCGCCGCAGGTACGCGTCGACGAACCCGGCGGTGCGGCCCAGCGACATCGCGGCGCCGTTCTGCTCCTTGGTGGCGGCCAGGTAGGCGAAGTAGAGCCACTGGATCGCCTGCGCGCCGGTCGCGGCCGGGCGGGAGATGTCGAAGCCGTACGAGGCGGCCATCTCCTTCAGCTCACCGAGCGCGCGGATCTGCTCGGCCAGTTCCTCCCGGTCGCGGATCACGTCGTCGGTGCTGCGCCGGTCGTCCAGCGCCGCCTTGAGCGCGCGGCGCTGGACGACCAGCCGGTCCACGCCGTACAGCGCCACCCGGCGGTAGTCGCCGATGATCCGCCCGCGCCCGTACGCGTCGGGCAGCCCGGTGATGACGTGCGACCGCCGCGCCGCCAGCACACTCGCCGGGTACGCGTCGAAGACCGCGTCGTTGTGGGTGCGGCGGTACCGGGTGAAGATCTCGTGCACCCGCGGGTCCGGTTCGCGCCCGTACGCCCGCAGCGCGGTCTCCACCATCCGCAGCCCGCCGGCCGGCATGATCGCCCGCCGCAGCGGCGCGTCGGTCTGCAAACCGACGATCAGTTCCCGCTCCCGGTCGATGTAGCCCGGGGCGTGCGAGGTGATGGCCGACGGGGTGGCCGCGTCGACGTCGTACACGCCGCGCCGCCGCTCCTCGCCGAACATCTCCCGCAGCCGGTCCCACACGGCGAGCGTGCGCGGCGTCGGCCCGGCGAGGAACGACGCGTCCCCGGTGTACGGCTCGTGGTTGTGGCGGACGAAGTCGGCCACGTCGATCGTCTCCTGCCATGCTCCGGCGTGGAATCCGCGCCAGGGGGCCAGGGGTTCGGTGGCGGTCATGTCGGTCCCTCTCCGGGCGTCGGCGGTGGCCCGGTCCCCACGGGTCGCGGGGACCGGGGGCGGGGGTCAGGGCTGGAGCACGAGCCGGGCGGCGACCCGGCCGGCGAGGACGTCGTCCACCGCGTCGTTGATCTCGTCGAGCTTGCGGGTCTCGTAGACGACCCGGGTGCGGCCGGCGGCGTGCAGCGCGAAGACCTCGGCCAGGTCGGCGCGGGTGCCGACGATCGAGCCGAGCACCGTGATGCCCTTGAGCACCGTCTCGAAGACGGGCAGGGTGACCGCGTTGTCGGCGGGCAGCGACACCAGCACCAGCCGGCCGCCGCGGCGCAGCGAGCGGTGGGCCTGCTCGATCACCCGGGGGCTCGCGGCGAGCACGATCGCCACGTCCACGCCGCCCAGCGCGGTGATCCGCTCGACCGGGTCGGTGGTGGCGGCGTCGACGGTGTGCGCCGCGCCCAGCGAGGTGGCCAGTTCCAGCTTCTCGGCGGTCACGTCCACAGCTACCGTCTCGGCGCCGAAGATCTGCGCGTACTGCTGCGCGAGGTGGCCCAGGCCGCCGATGCCGAAGATCGCCACCCGCTCGCCCGGTCGTACCCCGGCGACCTTGACGGCCTTGTACGTGGTGACGCCCGCGCAGGTCAGCGGCGCGGCCTCGAACGGGTCCACGCCGTCGGGCACGCGGACCGCGTAGCGGGCGGCGGCGACCGCGTACTCGGCGTGCGCGCCGTCGATGCCGTAGCCGGTGTTGCGCTGCGCCTCGCACAGCGTCTCCCAGCCGGTCACGCAGTACGAGCAGGTGCCGCAGGCCCAGCCGAGCCAGGGCAGCGCGACCCGGTCGCCGACGGCGTGCTCGGTGACGCCGGGGCCGACCTTCTCGACCAGGCCGACGCCCTCGTGACCGGGGACGAACGGCGGGGTGGGCTTCACCGGCCACTCGCCGCGGGCGGCGTGGATGTCGGTGTGGCAGAGTCCGCTGGCTTCGATGCGGACCAGGATCTCGCCCGGGCCGACCTCCGGCACCGGACGCTCGGTGATCTCCATCGGACGGTCGAACGCGGTGACGACACTGGCGCGCATCGGGGGCCTCCCTCGGTCTCGTTCTCCCCCTCAGCGTCGTCCGTCCGGGCGCTGCCGGGCAGGGGCGCAGGACCGCGGTGACCCGGGACCAACGGCCCCCTCCCGGGCGGGCGGGGGAACGGCGGTACGGCCGCCGGTGCCGTACCGGCGGCCGTACCCGGGGGTGGTCAGCGGTCGACGACCAGGCGCAGCAGGCGCGCCCACCACGGCCTGTGGTCCGGGCGCAGCCGCGGCGCCGGCACGCCGCGCAGGCTGACCCATCCGCCCGGCCCCATGGTGACGGTGCCGACCGACGGCGGCCGGCGCCGCGACCACACCGCCACGGCGGCGGTGAGCGCGGCCACCGCGAACGCGCCGGTGGCGGCGGCGACGAGCTGGTCGGGTTCGACCACGCGCCGGTAGCGGACCCGGCCGCCGGCCGCGACGAACACGCCCACCGGGCGGCCGTCGCGGGTCACCGGCACCAGCGCGGCGTCCCCGGGCAGCTCCAGCACCGGGCCGACCGGGCCGGCCGGGGCGGGGGCGGGCGTCGCGGCCTGCGGCGGCGCGGGCCGGGGGACCGGCGTGACAGCCGGTCCGGTCGGGTTGAGGATGGCGGTCATGGCGCTGCCCTCCTAGCGGGAGTCGGACTTCTCGGTGCGGGACTCGACAGCGGCCCGGCCGGCGGCCAGCCGCGCCACCGGCACCCGGTACGGCGAGCAGGAGACGTAGTCGAGCCCGGCCGCGGCGAAGAACCCGATCGATTCCGGGTCGCCGCCGTGCTCGCCGCAGACCCCGACGGTCAGGTCCGGCCGGGCCGCCCGTCCCTCGGCGACGGCGAGGCGGACCAGCCGGCCCACGCCGGTGGCGTCGATGCTCTCGAACGGCGACACCGGGAAGATCCCCCGTTCCAGGTACGTGGAGAAGAACGCGCCCTCCACGTCGTCCCGGGAGAACGCCCAGGTCATCTGCGTCAGGTCGTTGGTGCCGAAGGAGAAGAAGTGCGCCTCGGCGGCGATCTCCCCGGCGGTCAGCGCCGCCCGGGGAGTCTCGATCATCGTGCCGACCGGGATCTGCGGCGCGTCCGGCACCTCGGCCAGCACCCGCCGTGCCTCGTCCGCCACCGCCGCGAGTTCCCGCACGTCACCGACCAGCGGCACCATGATCTCCGGGCGCGGGTCACCGCCGGCCCGGACCCGCTGCGCGGCCGCCTCGGCCAGCGCCCGCACCTGCATCGCGAACAGGCCCGGCACCACCAGCCCGAGCCGAACGCCGCGCAGCCCCAGCATCGGGTTCGTCTCGTGCATCCGGCGCACCGCCGCCAGCAGCACACCGTCGTGGCCCGGTTCCTCGCCGCGCGCCTGCGCGCCCGCCACCCGGGCGGTCAGCTCGGCCAGCGGAGGCAGGAACTCGTGCAGCGGCGGGTCGAGCAGCCGGACGGTGACCGGCAGCCCGTCCATCGCGGTGAGCAGCCCGAGGAAGTCGGCCCGCTGCAACGGCAGCAGCTCGTCCAGCGCCGCGCCCACCTCGGCCGGGCCGTCGGCCAGGATAAGCCGCTCGACCAGTTCCCGGCGCTCGCCGAGGAACATGTGCTCGGTGCGGCACAGCCCGATCCCGGCGGCGCCGAGTTCACGGGCCCGCCGGGCGTCGTCCGGGGTGTCCGCGTTGGCGCGGACGCCGAGCGTGCGCACCGCGTCGGCGTGCCCGAGCAGCCGGTGCACGGCGGCGACCAGCGGGTCGGCCTCGGGCCGCAGCTCACCGGTCAGGTACCGGGCCACCGGCGACGGCTGCACCGGCACCTCGCCGAGCCAGATCTGCCCGCTGGTGCCGTCGATCGAGATCACCTCGCCGGCGCGCACCACCTGCTCGCCGACGGTGAACTCGCCGCGCTCGACGTCGATGCGCAGCGCCTCGGCCCCGCACACGCAGGTCCGGCCCATGCCCCGGGCCACCACAGCGGCGTGCGAGGTCTTCCCGCCGCGCGAGGTCAGCACCCCGGCCGCGGCGATCATGCCGGGCAGGTCGTCCGGGTTGGTCTCCGGCCGGACCAGGATCACCGGTCCGTCGGCCGCCGCCGCGGCGGCGGAGTCGAACACCACCCGCCCGACCGCCGCGCCGGGCGAGGCGCCGACGCCGACCGCGAGCGGCTCGGGCGCGCCGGCGGCGTCGAAGGCCGGGAACATCAGCTGGGCGAGCTGCGCCCCGGTGACCCGGGTCAGCGCCTCGTCGGCAGTGATCAGGCCCTCCTCCGCCAGCTGCGCGGCGATCACGAACGCGGCCGCCGCGGTGCGCTTGCCGACCCGCGTCTGGAGCATCCACAGCCGGCCGCGCTCGATGGTGAACTCGACGTCGCACAGGTCGCGGTAGTGCCGTTCCAGCGTCGCCATGATCTCCCGCAGCCGGTGGAAGCTCGCCGGGTCCAGCCGCGCCAGCGCGGTCAGCGGCACCGTGTTGCGGATGCCCGCCACCACGTCCTCGCCCTGCGCGTCGGTCAGGTAGTCGCCGTACACGCCGGGGGCGCCGGTGGCCGGGTCGCGGGTGAACGCCACACCGGTGCCGGAGTCGGGGCCGAGGTTGCCGAACACCATCGCCATCACGTTGACGGCGGTGCCCAGGTCGTCCGGGATGCGTTCCTGCCGCCGGTAGATCCGGGCCCGTTCCGAGTGCCAGGACTCGAACACCGCGCGCACGGCCAGGAACAGCTGCTCGTGCGGGGCCTGCGGGAAGTCGTGCCCGACGTGCCGGGCGAAGATCTTCTTGTACGTGTCGACCAGGTCGCGCAGCTGCCCGGCGTCCGGCCCGCCGGGCCCGGCGGTGGCCCGCAGCGCGGCCAGCTCGTGCTCGAACTCGTCGCCCGGAATGCCGTGCACGGTCCGGCCGAACATCTGGATCAGCCGCCGGTACGAGTCCCAGGCGAACCGCTCGTCGCCGGTGCGGACCGCCAGCCCCGCCACAGTGGTGTCGTTGAGCCCGATGTCGAGGATCGTCTCCATCATCCCCGGCATCGAGTACCGCCCGCCGGAGCGCACCGCCAGCAGCAGCGGGTCACGCGGGTCGCCCAGCCACCGGTCCAGCCGCGCCTCCACCTCCCGCAGATGCGCGTTGATCTCCTCGTACAGCCCGGCCGGCGGCGCCCCGGTGGCCAGGTACGCCCGGCACGCGTCGGTGCTGACGGTGAACCCGGGCGGCACCGGCAACCCGAGCCGGGTCATCTCGGCGAGGTTCGCGCCCTTGCCGCCGAGCAGATCGGCCCGGCTGCGATCACCCTCGATGAAGTCGTAGACGTACTTCGACATGGTCCGGCCTCCTCGGCTGAGTCGTTCCACCTCCTTGGTAGCCGGGCCGGCCGGCGGCGCGGCAGGGCCGGACGGGACACACACCGGGCCGGAGGTCCCGACCGTGTCGGTGGGGCCACGTATGGTTCCGGCCGTGACCAACGAGGTGCTGCTCCGCCCGGTGCGCGACGACGACCTGCCCGCCTTCTTCGCCCACGAGCAGGACCCGCAGGCGAACTGGATGGCCGCGTTCGGCCCGAAGGACCCGTCCGACCGGGCCGCGTTCGACGCGCACTGGGCGCGCATCCGTGCCGACGAGCGGATCGTGAACCGCGCCGTCGTCGTCGACGGCCGGCTGGTCGGGCGGGTGGCGGCGTTCCCGGTCGGCGAGCAGACCGAGGTCAGCTACTGGATCGACGCGGCGCACTGGGGGCGCGGCCACGCCACCGCCGCGCTGCGCGCGCTGCTGCGCGAGGTGCCGCACCGGCCGCTGCACGCCCGCGCCGCCAAGGACAACGCCGCCTCGCTCGCGGTGCTGCGCAAGTGCGGCTTCGTCGTGGTCGGCGAGGACTCCGGGTACGCCCCGTCGCGCGGCACCGAGGTCGAGGAGTACGTGCTGGAGCTGCCCGCCGAGGGGTCTGACCAGGCAGACCGCTAGTCTCCCCGGGTGAACTGGCTGGAACTCGTCGGCTGGGCCGGCTCCGCGCTGCTGGTCTGGTCCCTGCTGCAGACCCGGATCCTGCGGCTGCGCGCGCTCAACCTGGTCGGCTGCCTCATCCTGATCGGCTACAACACCGCCGTGCAGGTCTGGCCGATGGTCGGGCTGAACGTCGTGCTCGCCGTGATCAACGTCTGGTACCTGCGCAAGCTGCTGGCCACCCGGCACGACGAGCAGACCTACCAGGTGGTGGAGGTGGGCACCGGCGACGCGTTCCTGGCGCACACGCTGCGCGTGCACGCCGCCGACATCGCCCGGTTCAACCCCGGCTTCCACTGGGACCCGGCCGCCGAGGACCGCTCGGCCTTCCTGGTGGTACGCGCCGACGAGGTGGTCGGCGTGATGCTCTCGCACGCCGAACCGGGCGGGGTGGCCCAGATCGACCTGGACTACGTGACCCCGCCGTTCCGGGACTTCACGCCCGGGGAGTTCGTCTACCGGCGCAGCCGGCTGTTCACCGACCGGGGTTTCCGCCGGGTGGTCAGCCCGCCCGGCATGGTCGCGCCCTACTACCACCGGCTCGGGTTCCGCCCCGAGGGCGGCGCGTACGTGCTCGACCTGCCCGTACCGGCCTGAACCCGGCACCGGCGGGCGGCGCCGGGGCCGGCCATGATTCGGCGGCGGCCCCGCGGGGCAACAGAGGGCCACGCCGACCGGATCTGCCGGCCGGCGAGTCGGCCATCGGCCGACCCGGATCGGGTCGAGGGAGATAACCGGTCGTGCAGAGCTACTGGAGCCAGCTTGCCCTGGTCGGTGTGCTGGTGATCCTCAACGCGGCGTTCGCCGGCAGCGAGATGGCACTGGTGTCCCTGCGGGACAGCCAGGTGCAGCGGCTGGAGCGCAGCGGCCGGGGCGGACGCACACTCGCCCGCCTCGCGAAGGACCCGAACCGGTTCCTGGCCACCATCCAGATCGGCATCACGCTCGCCGGGTTCCTCGCCTCCGCCGCCGCCGCGGTGTCCCTGGCCAAGCCGCTCGTGCCGCTGCTGAGCGTCTTCGGCAACGCCGCCGAGACCGTTGCCATCGTCGCTGTCACGCTGGTGCTCACGTTCGTCACGCTGGTCTTCGGTGAGCTGGCCCCGAAGCGGATCGCCATGCAGTCGGCCGAGCGGTGGGCGCTGCTGGTGGCCCGCCCGCTGGACGTGCTGTCCAGCATCACCCGGCCCGCCGTCTGGCTGCTGGGCGCCACCACCGACCTGGTGGTACGCCTGTTCGGCCTGGACCCGAAGGCCGAGCCGGACGAGATCGGCCCGGACGAGCTGCGCGACATCGTGGCCGGCAACCACGGCTTCACCAAGGAACAACGCACGATCATCGCCGGTGCGGTGGAGATCGCCGACCGGCAGTTGCGGGCTGTGCTCGTACCCCGGTTGCAGGTCTTCACGCTCGACAGCGGCACCACGGCGGAGGCCGCCCGGCTCGTGCTGGCGGCGACCGGCCACTCCCGGGCGCCGGTGGTGCGCCACGGCGGCCTGGACGAGGCGGTGGGCGTCATCCACCTGCGGGACCTGGTCGGCGTCTCCGACGACCGGCCGGTCGACGAGATCGCCCGCCCGCCGATGCTGCTGCCCGATTCGCTGCCGGTGGTCGACGCGCTGCGCCAGTTCAAGGCCGAACGCCAGCACATCGCGCTCGTGGTCGACGAGCGCGGCGCGGTCGACGGGATCGTGACGCTGGAGGACATCCTGGAGGAGATCGTCGGGGAGATCTACGACGAGACCGACCGGGACCTGCGCGCCGTGCGCACCGAGGCCGACGGCACGCTGGTGCTGCCCGGCACGTTCCCGGTCCACGACCTGACCGACCTCGGCGTGGAGCTGCCGAACCGGCCCGCGGGCGACTACACCACTGTCGCCGGGCTGGTGCTGATCTGCCTCGGGCACATCCCGACGGTGGCGGGGGAGCAGGTCACCGTGGACGGCTGGGAGCTGTCGGTGGCCGACGTCGACCAGCGGGCGATCACCGAGGTGCACGTCCGCCGCCGCGGCCGCAACGACGACTCCCCGGACGACGACACCACCGACGACGCGGCCGAACCGGCCGACGCCCCCGAGCTGGACGACGCGCGCCGCTGACCGGCGCCCGGCGCCCGGCGCTCGGCTCACCGGCGCCCGGCTCAGCGGGGCTCGGCTCACCGGCGCCCGGCCGGCGGGCCGAACGGGAAACCGGGCACCGGCGGGAGCAGCTGCACCGCGTCGGCGGGCAGCTGACGGGTGCTCCGCCCGACCAGCCGGGCGATCACCCGCAGCAGCCAGGGCCCGGAGGGGTGCAGCTCGGGGCCGATCAGCCGGCTGATCACCCGGGTCCACCAGTGCCCGGCGACGATCACGTCGGTGATCCGCAACCGGTCCGGCGGCCATCCGCCGCGCACCACCACGTCCACCACCCGGCCCAGCCGCCGCCCGTGCAGGTCGTACGCGGTGCGGCCGAGCAGCTCACCCGCTCGCACGGCCGGACCCCGGGATCCGCTCGATCAGGTGCCGGCGCAGCCACGCCTCCACCGGCGACGGCGGCAGGTCCGCCGCCGGGCAGCGCAGCCGCACCGCGCTGTCCACGCGGGCGACCTCAGACAGCGGTACGCGCAACGGCGGCACCGGCGGGTCGTCGGTGAACCGGTCCGCGACCGCCACCAGCAGCCGCCCGGCCCGGCCGCCGATCCGCGCCCCGAGCGCGCCCTGCCCGGTGAGCAGGCAGTCCACGTACGGGTAGCCCTCGTCGTCGACGGCGAACGCGATGTCGTCGACGCGCCCGACCAGCCGCCCGTCCACGTCGACGATCTGCCGGTCGAGCAGCCGCTTGGCGAGCTGGATCCTCATCGCCCCATCCCCGTCATGATCGCCAGTGGGACCGCCGCCACCGAGGCCGCGACGATGAGCAGCAGGAACACCGCGCCGAGCAGGTTCGTCCACCGCCCGTTGACCCGGTCGCCGAGATACCCGCGGTCGTTGGCGACCACCAGGATCGGCAGGTACGTCAGCGGCAGCACCACCGCGCTCAGCACCAGCATGTACTCGGTCAGCCGCACCGGGTCGACGGTCGTCATCAGCATCACCACACCGAGCAGCAGCCCGACGAGCAGCACGCTGTGGAACCGGGCCGCCTCCCGGGGCCGGACCCGTTTGCCCCACTGCCACCCGAAGTACTGCGCCGCCGCGTACGCCGCCGACAGCCCGGTCTCCAGCGCCGCGCCGAACGTCACCGCGAAGAACGCCAGCACCGCGGCGGCCAGGCCGGCGCCACCGAGCGCGGTCGCCACCGGCTGCGCCACCTCGTCCAGCGTGCTCAACGACGCCCCGGACGGGTGATGGGCCACCGTCGCGACGGCGATCAGCGACAACGCCAGGAAGCCGCCCACCGGAAAGCCGATCAGCACGTTCGAGCGGGCACGCGCCAGGTCCGCCTCGCTCCACCGCTCCTCGACGCCGCCGGAGGAGAAGAAGAACACCTCGTACGGGCTCACGGTCGAGGCGAACAGCGCCACCGCCACGAACCAGTACAGCGGCCAGCCGTGCCCGGCCGCGCCGATCTGCCACACGCCCTGCCCGAGTTCCCGCCAGTCGGTGGGCAGCGCCACCAGCGCGACCGCGAACACCAGCAGCGCCAGCCCGGCCAGGCCGAAGATCCGCTCCATCAGCTCGAACCGCAGCCGCCACAGCACCAGCCAGACCGCCAGCGCGGCGAACGGAACCCAGAACAGGTGGCTCACCCGGGTCGCCAGCTGCAACGCCAGCGCGACGCCGCCCAGCTCCGCGGCGAGCGTGACCACTGTGACCAGCCACGACGCGACCAGGTTGAGCAGCGCCACACGCGGCCCGAGCCGCTCCCGGACCAGGTCGAACACCGCCCGTCCGCTCACCGCCGCGATCCGGCCGGCCATTTCCGCGTACGCGCAGATGCCGACCACCCCGGCCAGCAGCACCCAGGTGTGAGCCATGCCGAACAGCGCGCCGGCCTGACTGGCCGCCACCAGGTCACCGATGTCGACGAACCCGCCGACGGCCGACAGCACGCCGAGCGTGGCGGCGAACAACTTCCTCACGTCGGGTCGGGAGCGGACGATCTCACCGAGGCGACGATATCGGCGTCAGCGCCCGGTTTCGGGCGAATACGTCAGGCGGCGGTGAGGTTCTGCAGCCGCACCTGACCCCGGGCCACCAGCCGGCCGTCCGCGTCGGTGATCTCCACGAGCCAGAGCTGCTGGCTGCGGCCCCGGTGCACGGGCGTGCCGACGGCTGTCAGCTCGCCGTCACGCACCGCGCGCAGGAAGTCGGTCTGGTTCGACACCCCGACGACGTTGCCCTTGTCGCCCAGCCAGAGCGCGCCGCCGATGCTGGCAGCCGTCTCCACCACCGAGCAGTAGACGCCGCCGTGCTGGATTCCGTACGGCTGGTGCAGCTCCGGGCGCACCTTCCAGCGGATCACCACCCGGTCACCGCTGACCTCGTCGAACGTCAGGCCCAGCAGGGCCACGAAGCCACCGGTCAGGTTCGGCATGTCCACCGCGGTTCCTCCTCGCGTTCGACGGGCGCCGCCAGCCTAGTCGCCGCCACGTCGGCAAACCCGGTACGGGCCGGGCCCGGCAATGGGGGAGAATCGGTGACCGTGACCGACAGCAACCTCCCGCAGGGGCGGGACTCCCTGACCGAAGACATGCTGTGGCGGGGCCTGATCCAGGACTCGACCGGCCTCGACGAGCTGCGCCCGCTGCTCGACGCCGGGCCGGCCACGTTCTATGTGGGCTTCGACCCGACCGCCCCGAGCCTGCACGTCGGCCACCTCATGCAGGTCCTCACCGCGCGGCGGCTCCAGCTCGCCGGGCACCGTCCGCTGCTGCTCGTCGGTGGCGCCACCGGGCAGATCGGCGACCCGAAGGAGAGCGCCGAGCGCACGCTCAACTCACCCGAGGTCGTCGCCGGCTGGGTTGAGCGCATCCGCGAGCAGCTCTCGCCGTTCGTCACGTACTCCGGGGAGAACGCGGCGCAACTGGTGAACAACCTGGACTGGACCGGCGAGATGTCGGTGGTCGAGTTCCTCCGTGACGTCGGCAAGCACTTCCCGGTGAACAAGATGCTCGCCCGCGAGGTGGTCAAGGCGCGGCTGGAGACGGGTATCAGCTTCACCGAGTTCAGCTACCAGCTCCTGCAGGCCAACGACTTCTTCGAGCTGCACCGCCGGCACGGCTGCCAGCTCCAGTACGGCGGCTCCGACCAGTGGGGCAACATCACCGCCGGGGTCGACTACGTCCGCCGCCGCGGGGCCGGGCCGGTCCAGGCGTTCGTCACGCCGCTCGTCACGAAGGCCGACGGCACCAAGTTCGGCAAGACCGAGGGTGGCTCGATCTGGCTCGACCCGCAGATGACCAGCCCGTACGCGTTCTACCAGTTCTGGGTCAACGCCGACGACCGGGACGTCAGCCGCTACCTGCGCTACTTCAGCTTCCGATCGCGCGAGGAGCTGGAGGAGCTGGAGAAGGCCACTGCGGAACGCCCGCAGGCGCGCCTGGCCCAGCGGGCACTGGCCGAGGAGCTGACCACGCTCGTGCACGGCGAGCGGGAGATGGCCCAGGCGGTGGCCGCGAGTCAGGCGTTGTTCGGGCGCGGCTCGCTCGACGAGCTGGCTCCGGAGACGCTGCGCGCCGCGCTGACCGAGGCCGGCCTGGTGCACCTCGACGAACTACCGGACGTGGCCGGCCTGCTCAAGGAGTCGGGCCTCGTGCCGAGCATGAAGGAGGCGCGGCGGGTGATCGCGGAGGGCGGCGCGTACGTCAACAACACCCGGATCTCCGAGGTGGACGCCACCGTCTCGGCGGACGACCTGCTGCACGGCCGCTACCTCGTGCTGCGCCGGGGGAAGCGCTCGTTCGCCGGCGTCGAGCTGCGCGGATAGTCGCCTGTCGACTGTGTGACGCGGGACGCGCCCAGCGGATTTGACGATCACTCCGCTGGGCGCGTAACTTTTTCTCTGCCAGCGCGGAACGGACGAAACAGGGCGAAAATCCTGAAGGCCGGGCGCGGGAATGACCACCAGGTCCGGATGGTTGACTCCATCGGGACGTGGACCGGGCGGTGCCCCGAGTCTGCCGGGAGGCGGATTTGGTGAGGCGGAACCGACCGGGTATGGTTGCCAGCCGGTAGGGAAACGGGCGAGCACGCGGGTGACCGCGACGGCCGGCCGTCCTGCCGAAATCCTCGGAACGACCGGCGGAAGCCGATTGAATCGGGGTGCCCGGTAAAAGGGTGATGCACGACAAACCGGAAAACACCGGTTTGACACGGCAGAAACCACCGGGTAACGTAGTAAAAGTGCCCGGCGCGAGAGCGGCGGGTGAGCGGACGAAATGCCCCGGTCGGGGTTCCACGGTTGT